>JAJDUU010000047.1 GCA_022826485.1 Chloroflexota bacterium
CATCCCACGCCCCGGACCCTCACCCTGCCCTCTCCCTGGGGGAGAGGGAACTGGATCGCCCTCACCCCCGTATCGAGTACGGGGCGAGCTCTACGCCGAGCCTCCGGTGCGAGTCTAGGCTCAACCGGAATGGATTCCCGCCTTCGCGGGAATGACGATGGGATTACGCAAAGGTCTCCGAAGGCGGGAATCCGCCACCACCTGAACGGGAGCCGCTCCGGAAGTGTCCCAAGACTCCTCCTATGACCGGCTTACACAGAAATCGTGGTGCGAAAAGGAGAGCAGCATGCGCGTGATGATGATGGGGTCTGGCGGGGTTGGCGGCTTTGTCGGGGCCGGGCTGTTTGACACCGGCCACGACGTGACCTTTGTCGCCCGCGGGGCGCACCTCGAAGCCATTCGCGAGCACGGGCTGTGCATGCTCAGCGAAGACGGATCTCGCCGTTTTCTGCAAGTCGATGTCGTCGAGCGGCCGGCGGACGCCGGGGCGACGTTCGATCTCATTGTGTTTGCGGTCAAGGCCTACGACACGCAGTCGGCCGCCGAGCTGCTGGTCCCCGCGGTCGGCGACGAGACGGCGGTGCTGACGCTCCAGAACGGCATCGACAGCGTGCCGATGCTGTCGTCCGTACTGGGCGCGGAGCACGTGATCGGCGGCGCCACCTGGCTGACGGCGCACATCGCCGAGCCGGGTGTGATCGAGTACCAGGACGCGCTGGTGCGCGCGGCCATCGGCGAGCCCGGCGGCGGCGTTTCCGACCGTGTGGAGGCCATTGCCGAGGCGCTGCGCGGCTGCGGCATCGAGACCGAGGTCAGCGACGACATCACCCGGATCTTGTGGAGCAAGATCGTGCTGCTCTCGGTCCACGGCGGCATGAGCGCCGCCTGTCAGCTTCCGCTGGGCGACATCCTGTCCACCGAGGGCATGGAGGATGTCTACCGCCTGATGTTCAACGAAGCGGCGTCCGTGGGGCGGGCGCTGGGCGTGGACCTGCCGGAATCGACCAGCGACGACCTGGTGGCGCTGCTGCAATCGGCGCCTGCGGACAACACCACGTCGCTCCAGGTCGACTTCGGCCATCAGCGCCGCGTCGAGCTCGAGTACCTCACCGGCGCGGTCGTCCGCCGCGGCCGCGAGGCCGGCGTGCCCACCCCGGCGCTCGAAGCCATCTACCTCTCGCTCAAGGCCAAGGCGCGGGCATTCGGGGGAATCTAGGCAGGCCTTTTCCCGAGACGCCAGGAGCCCTTGGCATACGCCGATCAGGCTCAGGATTTCGGGGGAGACGTGGGCAGGGGCGTCGGCGGTCAATGATGGCTGGGGCATGGGCATCTGGCTCCTCCTGGCTGGTTGTCTCATCTATGTACACGTTTCGCATACAGATGGGCCAGATGCAAGGGTTTTGCGGACCAGCGGCCGCCGGCGGCCCCACGGGGCCATGGCGGGGCAGTGGGGCAGCTTTTCTCGGTTGAGGCAGGGTGATCAGGGCGCGCTGACAGGCTCACGAGGCGGGAGTTTTTGTACGTGTTCGGGGATTAACTTCGCCCCTGAAGCAAATGCCGTGCTGGGAGACGGTTGATCTCGGAGGGGCACCGCAGGAAGTCCTGAGCCGGTCGTCGCTGGGCGTGGATCTTGCCGGAGTCGACCTTGTCTCCCTGTCGCAATCCGCCCCCGCGGACAACACCACGTTGCTCCAGGTCGACTTCGGCCACCAGCGCCGCGTCGAGTTCGAGTACCTCACCGGTGCCGTCGTGCGGCGCGGCCGCGAGGCCGGCGTGCCCACGCCGGCGCTCGACGCCATCTATCTGTCGCTCAAAGCGAGGGCGCGGGCGTTCGGGGGGGGATCTAGTCGCCCGCCGCCCCATGTGGTTCGGCCGTTACGGCGACTCGTTCGCGCGGCTGATCTTTCGTCGTATCCAGGTTCCGGTGCGGGTGGCTCCGTAGCCGAGCAGGGCGACGGCGACCACGAGCCGTGGCCAGGCAAATCGGCCCACGCCGCGGGCGCCCCGCCCAAGCGCCGGCACGCCAATCCGTCCGGCCCACCAGAGGAGGCGGCTCAGGTAGCGAGCGATGTTGGGAAGCGCCCTCGTAGCCAGGATGAGTCCACGCCGGAGTCCGCGGGCCAGGAGGCCTGCGGCCGAGGCAATCGCGCCGAAGACTGCCAATGCCAGCTTGCCGATCATGCGAGCCGCCCTCTTCAAGCACCACCGCGATCGCAGTGACGTACCGGATGCTATCCCACGCCAGGGTCGCAGCCAGCGTGCCGTGACCGCGGCAGACCGTCGGGAACGCCCGGCCGGGCGGTGTACAATGCGCTATCCCTTGGCCAGTGCCTTGGGCGTGCGCGTGGTGAGGCCGAGTGCGCGCATCGTGGACCACGGCCCTGTGGAACGCTCTGATGCCCCGACGCGGTGATCGACTTGTCATAACGCTCGAATGCATGGACTGCGGCTCTCGTGGCTATGTGTCGAGCAAGAACCGGCGCAACGACCCGGATCGGATGGAGCTGAGCAAGTACTGCGCGCGCTGCCGCGAACATCGACGCCATCGTGAAACTCGTTAGAGAACAATCCAACCGGACGGCTGCCCGTGGCGGCCGCTCACGTCGCCGCACGGCGCCGCCGAGCCGCCTGGCCCGGGTGCCGGGCATGGGGTTCATGCGCGACGCCTACGGCGAGCTGCGCAAGGCCCACTGGCCCACGCGCGAGCAGACTATCCGGCTCACCGGCCTGGTGGTGGCCATCAGCCTGCTGATGGCGATGCTGCTCGGGCTGGCCGACTTCGTGTTTGCCGAGTTGTTCGATGTCGTTGTGGCCTAGGAGCAGACCCGTGCAAGATCAACTCAGGCCGGGGACATCCGGACAGAAGCAGGAGCGGCTCCAGATTGGCTGGGGCATGGATTCCCGCCTCCGGAGACCTTTGCATCAAGGGGCGATATCCCACGCCCCGGACCCTCACCCTGCCCTCTCCCTGAGGGAGAGGGTGCCGGAGGACCCTCACCCTGCCCTCTCCCTGGGGGAGAGGGTGCCGGACCGAACCCTTAATTTTGCCGTCTACCCGACCCTCGCCCTCTGCCAGGGGGAGAGGGAGCCGGAGGACCCTCACCCTGCCCTCTCCCTGGGGGAGAGGGTGCCGGATCGCCCTCACCCCTGTATCGAGTACGGGGCAGGCTCTAGCCCTCTCGCTCTTCAAGGGAGAGGGAACCGGACCCGCTCCCCGGTCCCTGCTGGAGGGGTTTTTGCAAGGGTCTCCATCCGCGGGGATGACGGCGGGATTCGGCAGGGGTCATTGGAAGGGGAACGTCGTGGCCATACAGCCTGAACCTGCCGAGACCGTGACGACCGCCGCCCGCGACGATGCCGGGTGGTTTGTGATCAACACCTACTCCGGCTACGAGGGCAAGGTGAAGGACAACCTGGAGCACCGCGTGGTCTCCATGGATGCTTCCGACAAGATCTTCGACGTGATCGTGCCGACCGAGGAAATCGAAGAGGTCAAGCACGGCCAGCGCCGCCGCGTGAAGCGCAAGATGTATCCCGGCTACGTGCTGGTGCGCATGGTGCTGGACGACGAGTCGTGGCTGGTGGTGCGCAATACGCCTGGCGTGGTGAACTTCGTCGGCTCGGGCAATCGCCCGACGCGGCTGCCGCCCGAGGAAGCCGACGTGATCTTCAAGCAGATGGAGGGCGAGACGCCGCGTCCGGAGGTCCGCATCCAGATCGGCGAGCGCGTCAAGATCATCGACGGTCCGTTCACCGACTTCTTCGGCACCGTGGACGAAGTGCTCGACGAGAAGGAGCGCTTGCGCGTGCTTGTATCCTTCTTTGGCCGCGAAACCCCGGTCGAGCTGGACTTCTTGCAGGTCGAGAAGCAGAGTGGCGGGCCGGTGGCCGGGGCCGGAGGCTAGGCTCGAGACAACATGGCGCGCAAAGTCCGATCCATCGTGAAGCTGCAGCTTGCCGCGGGGCAGGCCACGCCGGCGCCGCCGGTCGGTCCGGCCCTGGGCAGCCACGGCGTGAACATCGTCGAGTTCACCAAGCAGTACAACGAGCGCACCAAGGACCAGATGGGCTCGGTGATTCCGGTCGAGATCATGGTCTACGAGGACCGCTCGTTCAGCTTCATCACCAAGACGCCGCCGGTGTCCGACCTGCTGCGCAAGGCCGCCGGGGTGGAGAAGGGCGCCGCCATTCCGCATGAGGAAGTGGTGGGCACGATCACCCGGCGTCAGCTGCGCGAGATCGCCGAGACGAAGATGCCGGACCTCAATGCCTACGACGTCGAAGCCGCCGAACGCGTGATCGAAGGCACCGCCCGCAGCATGGGCGTTCTGGTGGAGGGCTAGCCATGCCGCGCCACGGCAAACGCTACCGGCAAGCGGCGGAGATGGTGGATTCCGAGGCCAGGCTCTCGATTTCCGACGCCGTCGACCAGTTGGTGCAGTTTCCGCCCGCCAAGTTCGACGAGACGGTTGAACTGCACATGCGGCTGGGCGTGGACCCCACGCACCAGGATCAGCAGGTGCGCGGCACGCTGTCGCTGCCGCACGGCACGGGGCGGTCGATCCGGGTGATTGCCTTCGCCACCGGCGACGGCGCCGAGGAAGCGCGCGAGGCGGGGGCCGACGAGATCGGCACCGACGAGCTGGCCAAACGCATTCAGGGCGGCTGGCTCGACTTCGACGCGGCGGTGGCCATGCCGGACACCATGCGAATCATTGGTCCCCTGGGCCGAATCCTCGGCCCGCGCGGGCTGATGCCGAACGCTCGGGCCGGCACGGTGACCAACGACGTGGGCCGCGTGATCAACGATCTCAAGGCCGGACGCGTTGAGTTCCGAGTGGAGCGGTTGGCCAACCTGCACGTCAGGGCCGGCAAGGTGTCCATGGGCGCCGCGGCGCTCAAGGAGAACCTCGCGGCGATCGTGGACGCCATCGTCCAGGCTCGACCAGCTGCGGCCAAGGGCACCTATCTGCTCAGCGCCACGCTCACCACATCCATGGGGCCGGGGATTCCGATGGACGTATCCCGCATTCACGAGGAGGCCGCCGCGCTGGCCGCCTGAGGCGCCCAGCCCACCAGTCACAACCCTTTGCCGTTAGCCGAAGACCGCGGGCGCCACGCATAAGATCCCTTTGGGACGCCCGCCGAGGCGCGAATGACCACGCGAGCGGCGCGTGTCACGCAGCGCCGCCCGACGTTGCGGCACAAGGTCATTCGCGGAAAGGACGTTGACACGCATGGCCACCAAGGCCGAAAAGGTCGAGATCGTCGACGCGCTGTCGTCGGCGCTGTCGGACGCGCCGCTGAGCATCGTTGCCGGTTACAGCCAGCTCAAGGTGACGGATATGCAGGAGCTGCGCCGACAGATGCGCGAGACCGGCGCCAAGTTTCGCGTGGTGAAGAACTCGCTGGCGATTCTGGCGGCGCGCCAGAGTAACGCCGAGCACCTGGAACCGTTTTTCCACGGCCAGACCGCGTTCGCGTTCAGCGGCGAGGACGTCATTGGCGCCGCGCGCGCCCTCCGGGGTTTCGCCGTCGCCAATCCGAAAATGGAGATTCGCGGCGGTGTGGCCGGAGGACAGGCGCTTGACGCCGAGCGCATCGCGCGGCTCGCCTCGCTCTTCGGGGTCGAGCAGCTGCAATCGGAGTTGGTGTGGTCGATCGAGAGCCCGATTTCCGGCCTGGTGCACACCCTGGCCGGCACGATTCACGGATTGGTTTACGCCTTGCAGGAACGCGTCGAACAACTGCAACCACACGCGGAAGGAGCGTGACGGATGGCCACGATCAGCAAGGACGACATTCTCAGCGCGATCGACTCCATGACGGTGATCGAACTCAGCGAGCTCGTGGAGGCGCTGAAGGAGAAGTACAACGTCACCGGCGCGCCGATGGCGATGGCGGCGGCGCCCGCGGCCGATGGCGCCAACGGCGCGGCGGCCGAGGCGGAGCAGACCGAGTTCACGGTGCACCTGGAGTCTTCCGGTCAGCAGAAGATCCAGGTCATCAAGGCCGTGCGCGAGATCACGGGACTTGGCCTGCGCGAGGCCAAGGGCGTGGTCGACGCGGCGCCGGGTCCGGTGAAGGAAGGCGTCTCGAAGGAAGAGGGCGACCAGATCGTCGCCAAGCTTGCCGAGGTGGGCGCCACCGCCGAGTTGCGCTAAGCCCGTCCCGGCGGCTCCGGGAGACCGTCCATGGTTGACGCGGTCGTTGTGGCTCATGGCAGCGGCGCGCGCGCGCGTCGCTGCATCAATGCGCTGCGCCGCAGCTCGCAGGCGCCGGAGCGGATCGTGCTCGTCGACACGTCGGCGGGCGCCGCCGCACTGGCGGCGTTCACAGACGCCGAGTCTTGGCTGCACACCATCGCGCGCCCGGACAACCCCGGCTACGGCGCGGCCGCCAACGACGGCATCGCCGCCACCGACGCGGCCTATGCGCTGGTCATGAACGACGACGTGTTCGTCGACCGCGACGCCATCGAGCACCTGGTGAATCACGCCGAATCGGCGCCCGACGTCGCCTGCGTCGGCCCGGATTTCCGGGGCCTCGACGGCGCGCGGCAGGAGGGGGCGTTTCGTTTTCCCGGCGTGGCGCAAGCCGCTATCGACGCCTGGCCCGCGCCGGCGTGGCTGCGGCGCGGGCGGCTCAACGGGCGGGTCGCGGCGGATGGCGTGCCGGTGGACATCGACCACCCGCTCGGCGCCTGCATGTTGCTGCGGCGGCTGGCCGTCGACCTCGTCGATGGCTTCTCGCCCGACTATTGGATGTATTGCGAGGAGATCGACCTGTGCCGGCGGCTCAAGGACTACGGCTGGCGCGTGGCGCAGGTTCCGGCGGCGCGGGTCTGGCACGTGGGCGGCGCCAGCACCAGCCGGCAGCCGGACCGCATGCTGGCGCAGCTCTACCGGAGCAGGGCGCGTTGGTACCGCACGCACGCGCCGCCGCCGGTGGCCACCGTGGCGCTGGCGGCCATGCGCTGGGGGCTGCGTGCCAGATCGGCCATGGATGAAGCCGCCGGCCGGTCGGTGACCGGCGTCCGCGGCGCGTTAGAGGCCCTCGACGAACCGTGAGCGATCCGACGCCGCTGAGCGCAATCGTGATCGCCGCGGGCGAGGCGACCAACATCGAGTCGTGCCTGCAGACGCTTGCCTGGTGCGACGAGCGCCTGGTGGTGGACGCCTTTAGCGCCGACGGCACACCGTCGGCGGCTCCCGCCGGGACGCGCGTGGTTGAACGCCGCTTCACCACCTTCGCGGCCCAGCGACAGGAGGCTCTCGCTCGCGCCGCCTACGACTGGGTGTTCTTCGTCGATGCGGATGAGCGCGTCTCCGACGCGCTGGCGGTCGAGGTGCGCGCCCGCGCCGGACGCGAGGCTCATGCGGCCTACGACGTGCCGCGCCTCAATCTGATCTTTGGTCACTGGATGCGCGGGAGCGGCTGGGCGCCCGACCATCAACTGCGCGTGATGGACCGACGTCGGGTGCACTACCCGGTCGAGCGCGCGGTGCACGAAGTGCCCGACGTCGACGGCAGCATCGGGGTGATCGAGGCGCCGCTGGTCCATCACAGCTATCGCACGATTCGCGAGTTCCGCCGCCGGCAGCGGCGCTACGCGCGGATGCAGGCGCGCAGCCTCTTCCAGGCCGGCGTGCGCCGACGCCGCACGGCGGTCGTGGCGCAGCCGTTGCGTGAAATCCGACGGCGGTTGGTCGAATACAACGGCTACCGTGATGGCTGGGTGGGCGTGCAACTGGCATTGCTCATGGCTGAGTATGAGTGGCGCCTGCAGCGCGGACTGGCTCGGTGCTGGCGCCGCGGCGCCCCAACGGGTTGACCCGCGCCATGCGGGCGTCAGCGGTTGTGGTGACCCATCAGTCGTGCGAGCACATCGGCGCGTGCCTCGAGGCGCTGGAGGCCGACGGGGACGACCAGCTCGAAATCATCGTGGTCGACAATCGGTCGAGTGACGGCACGGCCGAGCAGGTGCGCGAGCGATTCCCGGCGGTCACGCTGCGGGTCACGCACCGCAATCTTGGCTACGGCGCCGCGGCGAACATCGGCATCGGCCTCGCCACCGGCGATCCCATTGTGGTCCTGAACGCCGACGCGGTCGTCGAGCGCGGGACGATGGCGGCTCTGAGGTCACGCCTCGACGCCGACGCCAGCCTCGGGTGCGTGAGTCCGGTCCACATAGACGCCGATGGCGAGAGCCTATCCCCGGCCCGTTCGTTTCCTTCGATAGGCGCCACGATTGTGGACGGCACGATGCTGGAACGCTGGCTGCGAAGCTCGGCCGTGCTGCGGTCCTACTATCGCGAAGCCGCCCCGCCCGACGCGCCCCCGGACTGGCTGGACGGCGCCTGTCTCGCGTTTCGCGCGCGCGCCTTGCGTGAGGTCGGCGGGTTCGACTCGGGGTATTTCATGTATTCGGAGGAGCTCGATTTGCATCGGGCGCTCCGACGCGCCGGGTGGGCCTGCGCCGTCGAGGAGCGGGCGCGGGTGCGCCACGTCGGCGGGGCATCGGCGGGACGCGATGTTGTGGCCCGTGAGCGGAATTTCTTCCGAAGTCGCTACCGGCTCGCGGGCAAGATGTGGGGGCGCCCCTTTGCCGTGTTTCTGCGGGTGTTCGTGGCTCTGGTGAATCTTGTCCGGCTGGCTGAGCAACTGGTGCGGTTGCTGCTGCGTCGCGATGCGCCTTCCCCACGCGTCGAGGCCAACCGCATTGCCCGCGTGACGCTGTGGCAGTGGTTCGGCTGGCGTCGCTAGTGGCCACGACCGCCAAGGGCGCCGTGGCACGGAGCCAGCCCTAGTGCCGGCGCCGACCCGCCGGATTCTCTTCGTCACCGGTGAGTTTCCGCCGCGTCGCGGCGGGATTTCGGATCATGTGATCCGCTTGCGCGCGTCGCTCGAGGATCTAGGCGCGCGCACCTACGTGGCCACGGAGTCCGTGCCGCGGGACTGTCCCGTCGATCGCGTCTACCGCCTGGCGCCGAACCCCTGGTCCCGCCAGATCCTGAACGTTCTGCGACTGACCAAGCGGACTCGAAGCGACGTGGTCCACATTCAGTTTCAGGCCGGGGCCTTCGACTCCGTGCTGCAAGCGGCCCTCATGCCGTGGGCGCTCCGTCTCGGGTGCTTTCGCGGCCTGGTGGTCGTCACGTTTCACGACCTTGCCGAGCCCTACCTGTTTCCGCGAGCCGGCCCAATCCGCCGCCGGGCCGTGGACCTGCTGCGCGGATGGGCGGACGTGTGCATCTACGTCGATGCCTACGATCGCGCGCGGGTGTGTGCCCGTATTCCGGGTGAGTGGCGCCGATCCCAGGTCATTCCCGCCGGTCCCACGATCGAGCCTCCCCCGTCGTTGGGATCGCGCGCGGACGCTCGCCGCGCCTTGGGGCTGCCGGCAGATACGTTCATCGTGGGGTTCTTTGGCTTCCGGCAGGCTGGGAAAGGGCTCGAGGTGTTGGCGGCCGCGATGCGATCGCCGGCCCTGGAGAGCCGCGGCGCGCGGCTGGCGCTGATTGGCGGCGCCGGCCCCGATTCCGGCGCTCGTCGGGCGGCAGCCCAGGTGCCGCCGTCCACGTTCGACGGCGTGAATGTGCTGGAACCGGGATACCTGGAGGCTTCCGACATCTCGCGGTGGCTGCGCGCCTGCGACGTTGCGGCGCTGCCCTACGACGACGGGCTTTCAACGCGTCGCGGCTCGTTCATGGTCGCGGTGGCTCACGGGCTTCCGGTCGTAACGACGACGCCGGTGCGGCCGGATCTGCTGGATATCCGACACGGAGAGGTGGCATTCACGCCCGTGCGCGATCCGGAGTCGTTGGCAGCCGCGCTGGTGCGCGTCCGAGAAGAGCCCGACTTCCGCTGCGCGCTCGAAGCCGGAGCGTGCGCCGTGGCCCGCCGCTACTCCTGGCGCCGCATCGCCCGTCAGACGCTCGATGCCTACGGCGGGTAGCGTGGGCTTCGCCGCCGCGGCGACGGCCCGGGGGCGGCGGCTCGTCCAGGTGCTCACACCGGAACAGGCTGTGCTGCTGCTGGTGGTGCTTGGAGCGGGCATCCGCCTTTGGAACCTGGAAGGTCTCGGCGACTTCGACTTCGACGAGGTTGCCGCCATCTGGTACGCGCGAGCCGGCCTGCTCGATATCGTGGCCGATCTCGCCCGCGCGCCGTTCGAGCATCCGCCGCTGTACTACATGGCGCTGCACCTGTGGATCGGGTGGTTCGGTGAAGCGGAGCCGGTCGCGCGGGCGTTGTCGATTCCTTTCGGGCTGCTGCTGATCCCGGCGACCTACCGCCTGGCCCGCTGCTATGTCGGGCCCTGGCCGGCGGTGATTGCCGCGGTCGTCGTCACGTCTTCGCCGCTGTTGATCTTCTTCAGCCGCGAGGCGCGGATGTATGCACCGGCCGCCCTCTTCGCGGTGTTGTCGCTCTGGCTGTTCGAGCGTGCGATGCGCGCTGGGCGGCGGCGCGACTGGCTGGGCCTGGCCGTCTGCGTCGCGGTGGGCAGCTATGTCGACTACACCGCCTCGCTTGCGGTTGTCGCGATGGTCCTGGCCTTGCCATGGCACTGGCGGCGTCGGCGGCGGCGCGTGCTGGTCTTCGTCGCCGTGGGCGCGGTGAGCATGGCCATTCTGCTGCCCTGGTTGATTCTGTCGCGCGGGGTCCACGACAGCCTGCCGGCCTTTGGGACGGGCGAATTCACGCCTGGATTGCTGGTGGAGATTGGCCGGATGGCATGGCTCGACGTGCTGATCGGCACCGAGGAGATGCGCGGGGGTCGCCTGGCGACCGCCGTCGCCGCGGGCGCGGCGTTGCTCGTGGTGGGTGGCGTCGCCGCCGTCGTCCTCCGCCGACGTGGAGGGTTGATGCTCGCCTTCGCGGCGTCGGTGGCGGCCTTTCTCGCCCTGTTGCTCATCTTCGACAAGCCCTATCAGCCGCGCTATCTCCTGCCGGCGATTCCCGCTATCGGCGTGCTCATGGCTGCGGCATTCGACGCCTTGCCGCGGGTTCCGCTGCGGAATCAGGCAACCGCCGCGGTCGCGCTGGCATTGCTGATTGGGCCCGTCGCGGCGAGTCGAACCTATTTCACCGACTACGTGCGCGGCGATTACCGGTCGATTACGACGACCGTCGAGGAGCTGGCTCGGCCTCGACGCGACGACTTTGGTCTGCGCAAGTATCGCGATGCCGTGGTGCTCGCCGGTCCATGGCAAGGGTGGTTCTGGCGGCACTACTTCCCCGAGTTCCTCGACAAGGTCGACGTGTGGCTGCTCCCCGACGAGGTGCCTCCGGCGGTGAGCGCCCTGGAGGTCGATTCCAAGCTGGGACAAGCCGCGCGGAACCATCGGCGCGTGTGGGTGGTATTGGCCGGGCTGGAGCAGGCGGATCCCAGGCGTCTCACGGAGACCTGGCTCACGCGATACCTCTGGCAAGCGCGGTCCGACGTATATCGCAACGGCATTCTCCAGCTCTACATGACCCGGGAATACGACTTCGTGAAACGCGAAGGGCTGGTCACCATCAATGACGACTTCGAGATGGCCGAAATGTGGTTCACCGGCCACCGGGAAGACCAGGGCCCGCGCGAGGCGGCGGATGGCATGCGCTTCAGCATTCGACTGGCGGCGTCGGCGCCCGTTGACTACGACCTGCGAATCCGCTTGTGGGTGGAGGGACCGGGCGGCGCGGCGTATTCCAAGGAGTTCTTCCCCCACAATTTCACGCACCAACGCACCGCGGCATGGTCGCCGGGCGATATCCACGAAGTCCGGACGGGGCTCTGGATCCCGGCCGATGCCCCGCCGGGTACGTATCAGGCGTTCATGGCCTTCATTGGCCCCGAGGGCGAGCGACTGCCGGTTTCCGGCGAATTCGCGCTGCGGTCGTATGTCGGACAGGGGGCGATCTGGCTCGGCCGGGCGGAGTTCGTGCCGCCCTCGCTTGGGGAGCCGCCGCGCTAGGACGACCTCACCAGGTTGCGAATCGCCGAGAGCTGAAGCCCGCCGATGACGGTCAGCACCGCAAGATAGGCGGCAAACGCGGCCAGCGCCGCACCGATCCACGAAAGGTCGCGCAGCAGCACGGCCACCACCGCCGCCACCGCTGCGGCCGCCAACGGGCGCGCGGCGGGCTCCAGCACGCGACCGAGCAGCCGGTCCCGGCGCAGGATCCAGCCGAGGCCGGCGAGCAGCACGACCTCGCTGCCGATCGTCGTCGCCGCGGCCGCCTCGAATCCCCAGGTCGGCACGAGCGCCAGATTCAACGCCACATTGACCAGGGTGGCGGCCAGAAAAATCGGGGTGAGCCGCCACTGCCGGTCCGAGGCAATCACCACGTATTGCAGCGTCCCGTTGAGGTAGCTGAGCGGCAGGAACCAGATCAAGATGGCCAGCGCCGTGGCGGATTGCGGCAGGTAATCAGATCCGAGCAGTGCTTCGATAACCGGCTCGGCGAACACGAAGAGCAGCATCACGGCAGCCGCGGCGGCCGTTGCCAGAATCCGCCACGCGCGCGTGAACCAGCGTGCCAGCTCCGCCGGGTCGGCCGAGGCCCGGGCCATGAGCGGAAATGCGGCCAGGACCACGGCCGAGGACAAGTTGTTGAGGACGTTGAGGAACTTGAACGCCGCGTTGTAGTGGCCAACGATCTCCGTCCCCTGCAGGGGTTGCAGGATGAGAATGTCGATCTGGATGAACGCGGTGGCCAGCAGGCTGTTGAGCATGAGCGGCAGCGCATCCCGCGCGAGCCCGCGCAAATCGTGGTGCGGAACGCGCACGGCGTGGCGCAGCAGCCCAAATCCGACCGGCCGACCAATGGCGATCAGGGTGACGCCGCTCGAGATCAGCCCCGCCAGGGCAACGCCCACGACCCCCAAGCCCAGGGCCAGCAGCAGCAGACCGAGTCCGGCGGTTAGCGCCGATGTGCCAGCCACCACGAGCGCGCGGCGGTCCATGCGCTCCCACGCGCCGTAGACGGCTGCGTAGGCTTGATTCACCGCCGACAACGGCAGCCCCAGCGCCAGCACGCCGGTGGTGACCAGCGCCAGCCCGTCGATCGCGCCGGCGGCCCAATAGATGAGGGCGATGCCGACCATGGCGGGCATGCTGACGGCCAGCAGCCGCGCGCGCAGGGCCAGGGCCGACCTGAAAATGCGCGCGAGGCCGGCCGCATCCCTGGCGACGTCCCGGGTCACCAGGGTGCCGAGGCCGAAGTCGACGATGACGGCGAAGTAGGCGAGCAGGTTCATCGCAAACGCGTAGTGGCCGTTGCCCTCCGGGCCGATGAACCTGAGGACGACGACCATGAACACCCAGAACAGGGCTCGGTCGATCAGGCTGACGGCGATCGGCGTGACGGTGTTGCGCGCAAATCGCCGTTGTTCGGCGGCCTGCGTGCGCGCGGTCGGTCGCGTGAGGCGCCGCGTGGCAAGCACGGCCAGATAGGCAGTGGCCGCAACAGCAAGCAGGGCGCCAACGGCAACGAGTCCTATGCCGTTGGCGCCCACGCTCATGGGGAGGGAGGCGAGTCCGAGCTTCCCGCAGGACCGCTGCCTTGGACGTCCGGACCCGCCGAACATAGATCGCGGCTCAGGCGCGAAACGTTGCGCGCTCCGTCACTATTTTTTTTCGACGCGTGGGCCGGGGGCCGCTCCCCGGGTGGCCAGGACTCCATGAGCGGCAAGCATACGCGTCTCCGCGTCATGTATCCGCGATGCCTCCCGTTGCTAGTTCTGACCGGTGTGTCGGCGCACGGGCAGCCGCGGGGAGGCAGGAGCATGACGGGCGCGAATGACTTGGGGTTGGCTCGCCGAGCCGCCGCTAGACTGGCAGCAGCCAATCGTTCCTGCTCCACGCGCACGCCATGACTCCCCGTCTCATCGATCGACGGTCTCTCCTTGCCGGTCTGGCGCTCGCTCCATTGGCCGGCGTCGCGCCGCGGTCGGTGCTCGCCCAGGACGACGAGCCCTTGGCGGTCACGCTGGCGGCCATTCGCGGCGTGGGCCGCGAGACCTCGCCCTGGGGGGTCGCCGTCGATGAGGACGGATTCCTGTTCGTGTCGGATTCGCGCACGAGCCGCGTCGTTCGCATATCCCCGGACGGATTCGAGCTGCTGGTGATCGTCGAGGAGGGCAACGCCGCGGGGGCGATCTCGCGTCCCAAGGGCATCGCCCTCGGCCCTGACGGTCTGCTGTACGTGGTCGACGGCGGCAATCGGCGGATTCAGGCATTCACGCGAGACGGCGAGTTTCAAAGCCAGTGGGGCGGTCAGGGAAGCGGCACGGGCCAGTTCAATGCGCCGCGCGGGATTGCGGTCGACGCCGACGGTTTCGTCTACGTCGCCGACGGCTTCAACGATCGCGTGCAGAAGTTTGGCTCGGACGGCTCGTTCGTGAGCGTGTGGGGCAGCCGCGGCCAGGAGCCGGGCGAATTCAGCACGCCCAATGGGATCGCCGTCGGACCGTCTGGCCTGGTGTACGTGGCCGATACGTTTCGCGACCGCATTCAGGTGTTCAGCGCGTCCGGGGAGTTCTGGCGCTTCGCCGTAACCGCGCCGATGGTTCGCAATCCCGTCGGCGTTGCCGTGGATCAGTCGGAGCGGCTGTACGTGACCGAAGAGGCCGATCACCGGGTGGCGGTGTTCGAGCCCGACGGATCACTGGTGGGCCGATTCGGGAGCGAAGGCGCCGAGGAGAGCGAGTTTCGATTTCCGCAGGGCATTGCGGTGGATGCCGACGGCCGAATCTACGTTGCCGACAGCCTCAATAGCCGGATTCAGATCTTCGAGTCGCCGCTCGGACAGGCGGCGCCGCCGCCGGAAGCCGAGGATCTGGCGGTGGGCGTCGCCCTGGCCGACGCGGCGTCGGGGCCGCTGCGGCATAGCCTGACCGACTGGCGCGTGCGGCTCGATGGCGAATTGCTCACCGCGGGCTTCGCCGCCTACTTCGAGGAGACCGGCGGACTGCGACGTTGGGGCTATCCGACGTCCGATCCCTGGCGCGAGGAGCCCGGCGTCATCTCGCAGTGGTTCCAGCGCGGCGTCATGGACTGGAATCTCGACACCTTTTCCGGCAAGCGACGGGTCTTTTCCCGCCCCGCCTGGGACCTCATCGGGGGCGGTCGCGACGGCGCGCCGAATCTCGGCATCGAGCCGACCGTGTTCTCGAATCAGGAAGGCGTCATCGTCGGCACCTGGGGCCATCGCGTGTCCAATTTCGCCATCGACGGCACGGAGACGGGATTCCTCGACTTCTTCGAGGCGTTCGGCGGCGCGTTGGCGTTTGGCGCCCCGCGCACAGAGGCGCGTGTGGACACGGGCGCGCCCGGCACGATCATCGCGCCCGGCGCCGAGCCGGGGGTGATCCGGCAGTACTTTCAGAATGCCGTTTTCGAGAGTTGGCCCCACTCGGGAGAGCCGGTGCAGCTGCGTCTGCTGGGTGACGCCCTGCGAGATCGCAAGTATCCGAACGGCGCGTGGCGGGCGCTGACGGCGTTTCGGGATGCCGACTTCGTGCAGAAGGACGAGATTCGGGAGTTTCCCCGACGGGGAGCCGCCGAGGGTTAGCTCGGGTAGTAGGCCTCGCAGTTGTCGGCGATGAAGACAGGCTCGCCGGCGGCGTTGGTGGGGCTCTCCAGCGATCGTGCGAAAGCGTCGGCCACGAAGTCTCGAATGGCGACCAGGTCCGGACGCAGGAGGAACGCGCCGTCCTCACCGGTGATCCACTGCAGCAGCTCGCCGCCGCCGCCGTGGACGGCAAACGAGTGCACCCGCTGGGCGGGCGTGCGAAGCGCCAGCTCCGCCAGCGACGGAAGCCGCTCGAGCGGAAAGTCGGTGCGAAAGGCGCCGCCGACCTCCTCGATGACGGCTGGAATGTTCACGACGAACGCCGGTGAGAGCGCCTGATCCCGCAGCCCGCGCATCACCTGCTGCTGGCGGCAGATGCGGGCAAAGTCACCGGCGGGGTCGTACTTGCGCGAGCGGCCGTAGGCCACGGCTTCGCGTCCATTGAGCGTGTTCACCCCCGGCTCGAGGACCAGGCGGATCTCCTCGTCGGTGTCCAGGTAGACGAACCGCTCGTCGAACTCGCGCGGCGACCAGACGTTCACGCCGCCCAGCGCATCGATGATGCGTTCCACGCCGTAGAAATTCACCAGCAGGAAGTAGTCGATCGGCAGGCCGGTGATGTTGTGCAGGGTCGCTTGCAGCGCGTCCATGCCCTGGCGCTTGAAGATCTCGTTTATGCGCGAGGAGTGCGTATCACAGGTCTCCAGACAGAGGTCGCGCGGAATCGAGAGCACGAATGCCGAGCCGCTCTCGGGGTCCAGGCTGACGAGCATGATGACGTCCGTGTTGCCCTCGAACGAGTCCGCGCGGTCGATGCCGAGCAGCAGGAGCGTGACGCGCTGGTCGACGCCGGGCAGGTCGGCCGCACCGGCGGGGAGCGTGACGGCCCGGATGCCGCCTGCAGCCGGCGTCACCGCTCCGGCCGCCGGGGTCACAGGCAGCGGGGCGGTGGGCTCCGGCGTCGGGGGTGGCGGCGTCGCCTGTGGTGTGGGTGTGCTCTGGGGCGTGGGCGTTACGGGCGAGGTCGTGGGAGGTGCCGCGGGAGCGGTAGCGGTGCTCGTCGATTGCGGCGATGGCGAGGGCGGCGCGACCGCTATTGGCGTCGGCAATTCGGGCGGCGCGGGCGTCGGCGCCACCACCACGACCCCGGTTGTGGCGGCGCCTGGCCCCGGTGTGGCGTCGCCGCACGCGGCAACGAGCCATAGGCCGACGGCAACCGATGTGAGGACGCGCGCCAGAGTGCGGCTCAATGGCGCGGCGGGCTGGGAAATGGGGGATTCAAGTGGCCCACAATCCTCTCGACCGTACCATCGGCCCGCGAATCGACTATGCACGTGGAAAAGCGATTGGGGCGCGAGTTCCGTGACTAGCCGTCTGGAAATCGACCACCGTTTTCGAGCGGCCTTTCAGGACCGTCTCATTCGCTGGTACCGCGCGCATCGACGCGACCTGCCCTGGCGTCACACCGGCGATCCCTATCACGTGGCCGTGTCGGAGCTGCTGCTCCAGCAAACGCAGGCTTCGCGGGTGGCGCCGGTGTACGTCGAATTCGTGCGGCGCTATCCGACGATCGAGGACCTCCACCGGGCGCCCGCCGCAGAGGTCAGCGCGCTGACCGATCCGCTCGGCTATCACATTCGGGGCAAATGGCTGAAGGCCATGGCGGCGGCAGTCGTCGCCGACCACGGATCCCGCATGCCCGAATCACTGGATGGCCTCAGGCGTCTACCCGGTCTGGGTCCCTACGCCGCGGCCGCCGTGCACACCTTCGGCAACGGCCAGCGCGCGCCGCTGGTGGATACCAACATCGCCAGGGTCTACACGCGGGCCGTCGGCCTTCCGGCCGAGGGATCGACCTACCGTGACACGCGCCGACTGGCGGAGCTGGCCGAAGCGCTGACCCCGGCCCGACGCTTCTACGACTATGGACAGGGCCTCATGGACCTTGGCGCCACCGTCTGCACCGCGCGGGCGCCGAACTGCCCCGAGTGCCCACTGCGCCGGCTCTGCCGCGACCTGAACGGCGGACCGGCCGTGGCCGTCTGGCACGTGGACGGCGTGGCCATGGCCGCCGAGCGCACGGCGGGCTATCGCGTGGGGTCGCGGGCCACGCCGCGACACGAGACTACGCCGGACGCGTGAGGTCCTAGCCGGCTGTGCTCGCTCGCGGCGCCTGCAGGGCGTCGAGGGCCGCTTGCTCGACCTCCGCGATCTCGGGGCTATCCACCAGGCCGCTTGCCGGGCTGCCGCGATAGACCCAAACGGCATTCGGTGCGTAGGGGCCGTAGACCCACGGCTCCGTCGTGGTAAAGACCGTCACCGACGGCGTGCCCACGCAGGCGGCGAGCTGCGCCGCAGTCGAGTCGTTGCCGACGAAGAGGTCGCTGCGGGCGATGAGCGCCGCGAGCTGCCCGAAACCGGTCTGGCCGCTCAGATCGATGGCCGACCGGTGCATCGCGGACCGCACGGCGGCGTTCGAGCCTGCGTCCGACGGCAAACCGACGAGCACCACGGTCGCGCCCCGGCGCTCGATCATCGTGTCGGCAACGTGGGCATAGCCCGCGGCGGACCATCGCTTCGAGACGTCCACCGCGCCCGGATTCAACCCGCCGCCTGGCGCCATGATCACCAGCGGGCGTCCGGGCGTGACGCCAAACTCCTGGTGCAATCGGTCGGCGGCCGCCACGTCGCTGGGCGACGGGCGGAAGTGGCAACGAGCGCCGCTGACATCGATCCCCATGGCCCTGGCGACTTTCAAATAGGCCTCGACTTCGTGCTCGTCGTCGGCGATCGGCACCCGCGTCGTGTGCGCAAACCCCCGCCCTTTGTTGTGGAGGCCGATGCGATAGGGAATGCGCGCGACGTAGGGCAAGAGCGCCATGAGGGGCGAACGGTCCAGGACCACGGCCACGTCGAATCGGCCCTGCCGCAGACGTCGAGCGAAGCCCAGGTAGGCCTGCGCGTCGTACCGGCGCGGCGTGCCGAGCTGCTCCATGTCCAGCATGGCGTCGATGTGGGGATTGTTCGTGAGCGCCCGGCGGGCGTAGGCGCCGACGCCATAGGTGATCCGTGAATCGGGGTAGGCCCGGCGCATGGCGTCCAGAAACGGCGTCGTCCGCAGCACGTCGCCCAGGGCCAGGGGCTTGATGACGACCGCGGAGAACGGCGCGGGCGGCAGCGCGCGAACACCGGGCGGTGAGGGACGGATGCCGAGCCCGGCCGCGCGGCAGAGCGCGGTGACCGTGTGCGCGCGCAGACCATCGCGGCGACGCCAGTCTTTGCTGGGCTCCCAGCGCCTCATGGCAGCACGCTCGAACGAGCTCGCGCGGTTTGATTACAACAGTGAGCCTAGCACCGCGGAAGTCCGCCGTCGGGAGCGCGCCGTACACTTGCGGCATCCCTGCGTTGGCCGTTCCAGCGCGGCAAATCCTCTCCCGTGCCTGTCTTCGATTACCGCTGCCTCGACTGCCGGCGGCGCTCCACCAAGCTCTTCAAGACCTTTGCGGCGGTGCATGATCCGCCATGTCCTCACTGCGGCTCGGACCGTCTGGAGCGACTGCTATCGCGCGTCACCATCGTCCGCAGCGGCTCCGGCGGCGATGATCCAGGGGGCGACGATTTCGCGGGCATGGATGCCGCCATGGATGGCCTCGAATCCGGCGATCCGCGCAGTCTGGCTCGCATGACGCGCCAGATGAGCGAGGAGATGGGCGAGGACTTGCCCGACGAGTTCGAGCCCATGCTGCGCCGCATGGAGGCCGGAGAAATGCCCGACGACGCCGAGTTCGAGGGCGCGGGCGCCGACCTGGACGACGGCGGGGACGCGTTTGACGAGGACTAACGCGCAGCCGCGACTCCTCGCGCTCGACGTGGACGGCACGCTGACCTGGCCCGGCGTGGGCCCCGATTCGGATGTGATCCGGTCGCTGCACGGCCTCGCTGAGCTGGGCGTGACGGTCGTCGTGGCCACCGGCCGCGGAGGGTATGCCACCGCCGAGATCGCGCGCGAGTTGCCCGACTCCGCCTATGCCGTCCTCAACAACGGCGGCATCGTGCGGCGCGTCAGCGACGGGTACGTGCTGCGAGCCAGACACATGACCGGCGCCGCCGCGGTCGCGGTGCTCGGGGTCTATCGGGACTGCGGCATGGCCGGCATCTGGGTCGAGTCGCCATTCGCCGGCGGACGCTACCTGTGCGACGGCGCGTGGTGGACGCATGCTCCGACGCGGCTCTACCTGTCGACCAAGCTGCCGATCATTCGCCCCATGCCGAGCACAGCCATCGCCGCGCCGGCCGTTGAGGTCTTTGCCTTCGGTGACCGTGAGGCGGTGGCCGCCGCGGAGCGCCGCATCAATGATGAGCTGGGCGAGGCCGTCTCCACCGTGTCCTGGTGGAGCGAGCGTCTCGGAGCGGGTGGTCTGGAATCGCTGCCGGCCGGCGGGACGAAGGGCGAAGCCGTGGCCTGGCTGGCCGGCGAGCTCGGTATTGACCCTTCCGAGGCCGTGGCCGTAGGCGACGACCGCAACGACATCGAGATGCTGCAATGGGCCGGACGCGGCGTCGCCATGTCGCACGCGCCGCCCGACGTTCAGGCGGCGGCTGACGAGGTGGCCACGATCGAGGGACCGCCGGCCATCGGGCAGATCATGCGACAGATCTGGGGCGTTTGACCGAGCCAGTCCATTCGGGTCGTAGGTCCTCCCGATCCGTCACCCCGGCGGAGGACGGGGTCCAGGTTCGATGCCCAGGCGCCAGGATCGACCGGACTGGATTCCGGGTCCCCGCCTGCGCGGGACCTTTGCATAAGTCTGTAGGGACGGGTCTGCGACCCGCCCGACGCCAAGCATCCGGCGCGCTTCCAGGTTCGACCGGACTGGATTCCGGCCCCGTATCGAGTACGGGGCAGGCTCTTCGCCGGAATGACGGAGTTGGCGGCCGGAGTGTCGGTGCTAGGCTTTTCTCGGTCCGCCGATGTAGCTCAGTTGGCAGAGCGGGGCTTTCGTAAAGCTCAGGTCGTGGGTTCGAATCCCACCGTCGGCTCCGGCGCTTCTCCAGCCGTTAGGCGCCGTCCCGCGCCGCCATCGTGCGGACGGCGTAGCGCGGAATGTTGGCATCCGCGGTCACCAGGGTGAGCCCCTCGACCTGCGCCTGCGCCACCAGCATGCGGTCGAATGGGTCGGTGTGATGTTTCGGCAGGCCGCCCGCCTGCTCGGCGTGCACGAAGGTGACCGGAAGCTCGTCAAAGCCCGCCGCCTCGACCGTCTCGGCCAAGTGGTCCGGGGCTCTCAGCTTCCCCAGCGCGCGCTTGATGGCAATCTCCCAGATGCAGACCGCGCTGACGTAGATCTCATTCGTTGGATCGGTAATGGCTTGGTGTGCGGCCCTCGTCAGCGTTGGATCATCCGTTCGCCACCACAGCAGCGCCTGCGTATCCAGCAGCAGGCGCCTCACAGATCACCTTCAAATGCCCTGATCACTTCCTCGGGAGTCTCGTCGAAGTCCGGCGCGATCCAGATCTGTCCCTTCAGGTCGCCCGGTATGCGCGGCTTTTTCTTTGGCCGGTAGGGCACCAGCCGCAGATACGGCTTGCCGGCCTTGGCGATGATGACCTCTTCGCCCTCCCAGACCCGCTCCGCGAGTCGGGAAAGCTGTGTTTTCGCCTCGTGCATATTGACTTGCATCGCAGCCCTCCTGATTTAGCTAAGCTAGACTAAGCCTATATTGGCGCGGCGTCTGATTGCAAGTCCTGCGGAGTCGACCGTTGCGCTCGTTCCTACGCTGACCTCGCCGGCCCCAACTTGAACACCCTTCGCGCGTTGCCGTGCAGCACGGCGGCGTAGGCTGCGGGGTCGAGGCCGGCGCTGTCCACGAGGCCGACCATGAGTGACGGCGAGAGCAGGTCCATGTCCGTGCCGAACATGACGCGATTTGGACCGAGCCGCTCGACGGCCGCGCGCACGGGGTTGTCCTGCGGCCAGGAGCTGGCGTACTCGACATAAAGATTGGGCAGCGGCGCCGCGAGATCCAGCATCCGCTCCCAGTCCAGACCGCCGCCGTGGTAGGCCACGACGGTCAGCTCCGGATGCTTCGCCGCCAGGTCCACGATGCCGTCCACCTGCTGCGTTTCGGTCGGCGGGTCGAATCCGCCAAGCGCCATGACGTGATTCACCACCGGCCTGCCGCGGGCGGCGACCTCGCGAAACAGGGCGGCCATCCGCGGGTCGCCGATGGGAACGCGGGACAGCTGCGTGTGCAGCTTGGCGCCGACGACGTGGGGCTCGGGATACCACCGGTCCATCTCTGCGCACGATCCGGCGACGTCGTGCGGCGTGATCGTCACCAGCGGGCGGATGGTGCCCCTGCCGCGGCTGCCTTCCACGAGCTGCCGATTGCCCCGGCGGAAGTCGTTGGTGATGGCCAGCGCCGACGAGGCAAAGGTCTGCTCAACGTTGTATTTGATCATCAGCCGCTCCAGCGTGGCGATGCCGTGGTTCTCGCGGCTGGTGGCGTCGGCGTAGGGCCAGGCGCCGTTGTGCGCGTGAATGTCGATGATGGGCACGGTCTCGGGACCCCGCACGGGTGCGCCGAAGGGATCGGGCGTCAGATCGGGCGTCGCGCGGTCGGCCACCTCGCGGCCCTCGATCAACCGCAGGGCGTTGCCGGCCAGCATGAGACAGCGGTCCGGCTCGGGCAGGTTGGCGTGCAGCACCAGATCGAGCGCCGAAAGGGCATTGAACGGCGGTCCCGACGTGCCGAACAGCACCCGGTCGGCGCCGACCTCGGACGCGATGAGCTCAAGCGTGTCGGGGCGGCAGAGCCGGTGGCTCTCCACGTGGACACGGGGATCGCCGCGCATGACGGTGAGCGCCTCGCCCAGGGTGGCGTAGGACACGTTGGCGAAGACGATCGTCAGGTCCAGGTCGCCCAGGGCTTGCATGTATTCCGTCAACTCGCCGATGGGGTTGCCCAGGTCGGCCATCAGCACCAGGCCGGCGTCGGCGATGCGGCGCGCGGCGGCCTGAAACGTGGCCTCTCGCGGCGGCCAGGCGCCCTGTGCGCCGCGGAACGCGCGAAACAGCCGCACACCGGCGTCGATCGACTCCTCGACCTGATCCAGCGCGCGGCTTCCCGACCGTGGATCGACCACGGCGGCGGCCGACAGCTCACCATGCCGCGACGCCGCGGCGAGCGCGTCGGCGTTGCCCAGGCCCGCCTCGTGAAAGACGCCGCTGAGCGCCGCGACGTAGGTGTGGGTGATTCCCGCGGCCGCCGCGCGGTCCACGACCTCGGCGGGCGTCCACGAGGCGCGCGCGAACGGCACGGCGCCAAAGTGGCCCGATACGTCGATGATCTGGTTGGTCATCAGGAGATTGGAAGGCTGAAGGGCGGGCGCATTATGCGCGAAGCGCTATGCCCTGCCGCGCGGGTCAGAGGCGGACGAAGCGCTCGAGCTCCATGGTGAAGACCGTGGCGCCGCCGACCTCGACCTCAACCGGCTCGGCCAGCAGCATCGTGTCGCCCGCCAGCGAGACGATCTGCATCTCGCTGCGGGTCTGGCATTGGCCGGCGATCAGGTCCAGCAGGAACTCATGCCGGGTATGCGAATAGGCCACCATGATGGCCTCGCTGGCGCGCTGCAGGAATCCTCCGCGCGTCGGAATCCGGGTGTGGGCGAATCCGGCGTCGTTGAGCGCGTTGGACAGGCGCATCGCATCCGCGTCCTGCACCACGGCTATGGCCAGCCGATCATTCTGGCCGGCGGTCATGGGCATGTCAGAGCCTCGCGAACTGGCCGGCGCGCACCACGAACACGATGCCGTAGGCCGAGCCGCTGGCGTCGGCCCCGGCGGATTGGCGGGCGGTGCGCTTGAGCAGATCGATGACGGCGTCGACCGCCGATTGCGCCACGCCGATCACGAAGACCGCATTGCCACGTCGCAGGAATCCGCCCTGCGCCGTGATTCGCGTGACGCCGTAGCCCCCGTCGACCAGCGCCTGATTCACGCGGTTGGCGTCGTTGTCGTGAACTACCGCACATACCAGACGGTCGATCTCGTCAGTCATTGCCACATCGTGTTGGCCAAGCGCGCCCTTTCACTTTCGCACATGGAGACCATGGCGTAATCCTCCGTCATTCCGGCGGAGCCTGTCCCCGCGCAGGCAGGGAACCGGAGTCCAGTTCGGTCGATCCCGGCGCCGGGGTGGGACGCTGGACCCCGGCCTCCGCCGGGGTGACGGGCGGGGCGGAGGCTGGACGCCGGGATGACGGGCAGGGGGTGGCGCTGGACCCCGGCCTCCGCCGGGGTGACGGGCGGGGCGGAGGCTGGACGCCGGGGTGACGGGTGGGATGTGGGTCTTGGACTCACGTCTCGGTCGGGGTGGCGAGGGGCATCACGGCAAGCGGGGAATCCTCAGGTGGCTGCCGAAGCCGTGCGCGTCCGCGTGATATGGCGAGTCGAAGTAGGTGGATGTCTTGAACCACTCGTGGCGGCCGTCCGTGGCCTGGCGCCGCACCCGATCGCGCAGCGCCTGCTGCTCGTCCTCCGGCATCGGCGTGAACGAACGGGCGATTTCGAGGTCCTGCAAGACGTCGGCGTGGGTGACCGCGCCGCAGGCCAGGGACGTGATGGGCTGCGAGAGGGCGTAGCGCCGCAACTCCTGCGCCGTCAGACCGCATTCGGTGATGAATTGCCCGTTGCCTCCAAGTGACTTCATCCCGATGCACGCGATGCCGCGCCGGTTCAGCTCGGGAAGAATCTCGGCAATGAAGCTGCGGTACTGGTGGTCGAAGACGCTCACCGGCATCTGGCAGGAGTCCCACTCGTAGTCGGCGGCCAGCATGCCCTCGAAGATGTGCGGGCTCTTGTGGCCGGTGAAGCCGACGTAGCGCACCTTGCCCTGCGCCTTGGCGATCTCGGCGGCCTCGACGGCGCCGCCGGGCTCGAAGATCCACTCCGGGTCGTTGTCGTAGTTGATCTCGTGGAACTGCCAGAGGTCCAGGTAGTCGGTGCGCAGGCGGCGCAGGCTCTCGTCGAGCTGCTCCAGGGCGCCGTCGCGCGTCCGGTCGCAGACCTTGGACATGAGGAAGATGTCGTCGCGATGGTCGGGAAGGACCCGGCCGTAGCGGCGCTCGCTGAGACCTTCGGCGTAGTCCCATGAGGTGTCGAAGAAGGTGACGCCGTTGTCCAGCGCCGTGCGGATGATGCGCTCGGCCTGCTGGTCCGTCACGCCGGGCCGCGAGATATGGCCGCCGCCGAGGGCGATGATCGACACGCGATCCGGGTGGCGGCCGAAGGGCCGTGTGGGCAGAGTGCCTGTCGCGGTCGGAGTCATCGGGGCCGTCTAGACCATGCCCTGGGTCGTGTAGCCCCAGAGGTCGTACTCGCCGCCCTTGGCCAGCACCTCGTCGGCGTAGTCCTCGGCATTGTCCCGCGGGCGGTATCCCAGCTCGGTGACGGCATTGGTGATGTCCCAGTAGGCGCGCGCGTTGGCCGAAATTCCATAGTAGATGCCCCAACGAATGCCGGGCGCCTCGACCGACCGGCGCACGAGATTGACCAGGTCGCGGTCGCTCAACCAGGTCGAGAGGATGCGCGCGCCGGAATCCCATTCCGGCGGCTTCAGGCGGTACTTATAGCTGCCGATGCGCAGGCAGACGACCTCCATCCCGAAGCGGTCCGAGTAGTAGCGGCCCACCGCCTCGCCCCACACCTTGGCGACGCCGTACATGCCGTCGGGACGGGGCGTGGACTCGGCGTCGCAGCGCTCGCCGACAAGCTCGTACCAGCCGGTGGCGTGGTTGGAGCTGGCGAACACGAAGCGTTTCACGCCCGCCCGCCGCGCAGCTTCGTAGGCGTTGTAGACGCCGACAACGTTCGGTTGCAGATACGGTCCCAGATCGTCGGTGTCATGGTTCGACTTGGCGTGCATGTGGACCACCGCGTCCTGCCCGGCGAACGCCTCGGCGACGGCGTCGATGTCGTCGAAATCCAACACGCGAAAGCGAGGATCGTCCTGCGCCTGACGCGATGTGCCGGTGAGCGTGAAGACGCCGTCCAGGTCCTCCATCAGCGTGCGCCCGATCACGCCGGTCGCGCCGGTGACGATCACGTTGGGTCGATTGCTCACGGGCGGGGCTCCTCGGGGGGCAAGGCACGCTGGATTCGCCCCGTAGCGTACCGGTCGCATGCCGGACGGGCATCTTGCGCTGCCGGTGCGGGGGCATTCCTATGCTCCCGGCTGACCGGGTGTCTCGCGTTAGGGCAGGACGCGCTCGATCCAGCCAAGTCGGTGGCGCTGCGCGGCGACCATGCGATAGGCGCGGTCCAGAAGCGATGCCACAGCCGGGCTCGTGAGGAGACGTTCCGCGCGTCGGCCCAGGGCCTGGGCCAGCGCCCGGCGCAGCGCCGGACCGGCGGAGTGGACGGCGCCGTGGGTGTCCGCGAGGTGCAGGGCGGTGCGGCGTTCGGCGGCCGGGAGTGGGGCTAGGAGAGGATTGGCCTCGGGGCGGTTGAAGTCGAGGAGGGCGAGTCGACCGTGGCGGTCCAGACGGTGCAGGAGCCGGGCGCAGACGCGGCAGAAGGCGCAGTCGCCGTCGTAGAGGACGACCGGATTCCGCCTCACCGCCGGATCAAGGCCCGTTCCCTCCGTCAAACCAACGCCCCGCTCGTCACCCCGGCGAAGAGCCAGCCCCGTACTCGATACGGGGCCGGGGTCCAGAATCGGTGCCGCGCCGCCAGGATCGACCGGACTGGATTCCGGCCTCCGCCGGAATGACGGAGGTGGTGGTGGGTGCCGGAATGACGAGCGAGGGGCGCGGGATGATATAGCTGTCCCAATTGCGCGAACAGGAGATGAACGCATGGCGCATCACGAGTTCGAGCCTACGACGTATCACAACACCTTTGGCTGGCACGAGCCGCCGCTGACGGTGCAGCCGGGTGACAGCGTGCGCACGAGCACGGTGGACGCGCGGGGCGGCGACCGGCACGGGAACACCGTCGCCAACCGGGGGAATCCGCAATCGGGGCCGTTTGCGGTTGCGGGCGCGGAGCTGGGTGACACGCTGGTGGTCACGCTCGACAAGTTGCGCATCACGCGGTCGTGGGGCTTCAGCTCGTCGGCGCTGGCGGCCAACGTGCTCGAGTTCAACGACGTGCCCGACTTTAGCGACGAGGCCGACCGATCCTTCTGGGACATCGACCTGGAGGCCGGCACCGTCCGGCTTCAACCGCCCGAGCGTGCGCCGGCTGGCGAGCCCACGCCGGCGCGAAATCGCATTCACGACGTGGCGCTGCCGCTGCAGACCATGATCGGGTGCGTGGCGGTGGCGCCGCCGGGACGGCAGCACATTTCGACGGCGACCTCCGGGCCGTTTGGCGGCAATATGGACTACAACGGCGTGGTCGAGGGGCTTCGGCTGTACTTTCCGGTGTTTGCGCCCGGCGGGCTGTTTCACACCGGGGACGGTCACGCCCTGCAGGGCGACGGCGAGATGGACGGCACGGGGGTGGAGGTGCCGCTGGACGTGACCTTCACGCTGGACCTCATCAAGGGCAAGACCATCGAGTGGCCGCGCTTCGAGAACGACACGCACATCATGACGGCCGGCAACCTGCGGCCGCTGGACCAGGCGGTGCAGCACGCCACGTCCGAGATGGTGCGCTGGCTCGAAGCGGACTACGGCCTGACGGCGCGTGAGGCGCACCTGCTGCTCGGCCGCATGGTCGAATACGACCTGGGGAACATGTTCGACCCGGCCTACACCATGATCTGCAAGCTGCGGAAGGACGTGCTGCGGGAGGTGGCGGGGGGCTAGACCGTTCGCCACCGTATCGAGTACGGGGCAGGCTCAACCCCAAGCATTCAGCGCACCGCCGGGTTCGACCGGACTGGATTCCGGCCTCCGCCGGAATGACGGAGGGGTTGCGCCAAGGTCTCTTCCAGGGGGAAGGAATTCAGGCTGAGATTTCTTAGGCGTCGTCGAGGCGGGCGCGGTATTGCAGCGCTTCGGCGAGGTGGGCTGGGCCGATCAGCTCCGCGCCGTCCAGGTCGGCGATTGTCCGCGCCAGCTTGAGCGTGCGGTGGTGCCCGCGTCCGCTGAGGCCCATCCGATCGTGCGCATCGCGCAGCAGGGACTCGGCGCGCTTGTCCAGCGTGCACAGCTCCGGCACGAGACGCGCCGTGATCTCGGCGTTCACCCGCAAATCATGGGGCTCGAGGCGTCGCGTCTGGATGTCGCGACAGGATTCCACGCGCTCGCGGACGGCTTCGGACGACTCACCGCGGTCGGCTCCCGCCATGTCCTCATAGGGAATCTGCGGCACGTCGACATACACGTCGATGCGGTCCAGCAGCGGCCCGGAGATGCGCCGCCGATAGCGCCGCGCGGCGTCGGCCAGGATGGAGTCGCCGCCCTCGGCATAGCCGCCCGGTGACGGGTTCATGGCCGCCACGAGCATGAGGCGAGCGGGCAGCGTGACTGAGTAGTTGGCGCGCACGACGCTGACGGTGCCGTCCTCCAGCGGTTGCCGCAGGGCTTCGAGCGATTGGCGGCTGAACTCCGGGAATTCGTCCAAGAAGAGCACGCCCCGGTGGGCCAGGCTGATTTCTCCCGGTTGCGGGCTCACGCCGCCGCCGACCAGCCCCACGTGCGACACGGTGTGGTGCGGCGCGCGGAAGGGCCGCTCGGCGATCAGCGAGGCGCGCTGCGGGATCAGTCCGGCCACGCTGTAGATCTTGGTGACATCGATGGCCTCTTCCAGCCCCAGCGGCGGCAGGATCGACGGCACGCAGCGCGCCAACAGGGTCTTCCCGGCGCCGGGCGGACCGATCATGAGCACGTTGTGCGCGCCGGCGGCCGCGATCTCCAGCGCCCGCTTCACGTGGGCCTGTCCGCGGACGTCGGCCAGATCGACCGGATAGCTCGAGCGATCGACGGTGGTCTTCGTGGCCGGCAGCGGCTCGATCTGGATGAGTCCGATGAAGTGCGCGATGAGCTGCTGCAGCGAGTCCACGGGCAGCACGTCGATGCCGCTCACGACGGCCGCCTCGGCCCCGTTCATGGCGGGAACGAAGGCGCGCTCCATGCCCGCCGTGCGCGCCTCGGCCACCATCGGCAGAATCCCGTCGGTGTGGCGCAGCTTGCCGTCGAGCGACAGCTCGCCCAGAAAGACCGCGCGGTTCTCCGTGATATCGCCGAGCTGCCCGGTCGCGGCCAGAATGGCGGCGGCGATGGATAGGTCGTGCACCGGCCCGACCTTGCGCACGTCGGCCGGCGCCAGGTTGACCGTGAGGCGGCGGTTCGGAAACACGGCGCCGCTGTTGCGAATCGCCGCGCGCGTGCGCTCCCGCGCCTCCTGCACCGCGGCGTCCGGCAGGCCGACGACGGTGTAGGCGGGAAGCCCCTGGGCTACGTCGACCTCGACGTCGACGAGCACGCCGTCAAGGCCCACCAGCGCGCAGCTATGCACCTTGGAAAGCATGCGCGGATTCTACTCGCGCGATGCCGGGCCGGGGCCGCCGCTACTGCGGCACGGCCACCGCGACGAAGGTGATGCCCAGCAGCACGTCCTCATCGACGGACGCGACGAACGGCACGTTGGGAATGGTCAGGTTGTAGTCCCCGCGCAGGATGGTGGTCACCGCCGTGCCCTCGACGCGGTCCGGGTCAACCACGGTCAACTCGGCTTCGAAGATGACCTCGCGCGTGATGTCGCGGATGGTCAGGTTGGTGACGATTTGAAACGTCGCCGGCTGGCCAATCTCTAGCGTTTCGGGGAGTCCTTCGAGGCGCACGGGCTCGATCGTGGTGAACTCGTATTGGTCACTCGCCGATTCGAGAATCCGCGAGCGAATGGCCCGGTCGCGCCGCTCATCGTCGGTGCGCAGCGTGCGCACGTTGATCCGAATCGCACCCAACTGCGAGGCGCCAAGGTCGGCGAAGTCGATGATGAAGTCGCCCGCCACCTGATTCGTCGTGCCCACAACCAGCGTGGGCGCTCCGCGCAGGATCTCGTCGATCTCGAACCGGACTTCCGACTCCTCAGGCACGATGCGATAGAGGACGGCCGACGTCGGAACGCCGCCGTCCGCCGGGGCTGCGGTGGCCGCGAGGGCCTCGGTCGGCGTCGGGGCTGCCGTCGCGGCAGGCGTCGGCGCCTCGGTCGCGGTGGGTTCTGGGGCAGCCGTCGGCGTCGGCTCAGGGGCTGTCGTCGCCGCGGGAGTCGGGGCTTCAGTCGCGGTCGGCGTGGGGGCGGCGGTCGCCGTTGGCGCGGGAGGTTCCGGGGTCGCGGTTGCCGTGGGCAGGGCCAGTTGCGGCGCGCTGATGGGCTCACTGGCTTCGCCGGCGCCGCCGGAAATGAAGACAAACAGGTAGGCCACGCCGGCGATAACCACGCCAAGCAGGGCGGCGACGGCCAGCCACTGCACAAGTCCTCCGCGCATCAGCACTCTGCTCCTATCGGACCGGTCGAAACGGGCTTCGTCAGCGCGATCTCAACTGTTCGAGACTAGGCTAGGCGCGTGCGCCGGCCATGCAGACAATGTGCAGATTCGGCGCAGACGCTCGAGCTCCCGCATGGGCTCGCATCAACCCTAGGCAAGCTGACCGTGCTGCCGCAACCAGTCCCGCAGCGGCGACTCGGCGCCGATGTGCTGCAGGGGCTCGTGGCCCTCGCTGGGGTAGTCCAGCAGTTGCCGCCGAATCGGACCGGCGTCCGCCAGCAGGTCGGGCGGAACCGGCATCGCGTCCTTGTCGCGCCGTCGAATCCAGCGATAGCCGTAGCCGTAGAACAGCGCCCGGCGCGACCACGGCGCGGTGTTGGGGCTGCCGTCGTGCCAAAGCCGCCGGTCGAAGATGACCGCGCTTCCGGCGGGAGCGCAGACGGGGATGGCGCCGGCGGGCTGTCCCTGACCATCCGGCGGGACGTCGATGGCGGAGCGCGTGTGAGCGCCGGGCAGCACCCACAGGTTGGCGCTGCCGGGCTGCGAGTGGTCGGTGAGCAGGTAAGCGACCTTCACCGACAGTCGCGCCGGCACGGACAACTCCGGCATGTCGCGGCCCATCCAGCTCGAATCCTGGTGCCAGTTGAGGGTGTCGCGCGCGGCATCGAAGTCGTCGGCTTGCGGCGGCGTGATGATGAGATGGGTGCTGTAGAGGTAGATGTTCGGCCCCAGGATTCCCCAGACCTTGGGGAACAGCCGGGGATGGTCGATCAGGTCCATGAAGGCCGGATCGAGCGTGATGAATCCGAGGTGAAGCACGCGCTGGTCGATCCCGGCGTAGCGCTCGGGCGACGCCAGCCGGTCGGCGTCGCGCAATCGATCGAGCACGGCGTTGAGCGCCCCAACCTCCGCGTCGCTCAGGGCGTCTTCGACCACCAGGTAGCCCTCGGCGTCGAAGCGGGCTCGTTCGTCGTCGGTCAGCGCATGCGCCAGGCAACTCGGATCCATGGCTCGCATCGTAGGTGCCGCCCCCGGTCAGCGCGTGGCGATGATGGACTCCGCCAGGATTCCCACGGCGCGGTCGATCTGCTCGTCGCTGATGATCAGCGGCGGCGCAAGCTGCATGGTTCCCCCAAGCAGAGCGCGCGTGGCCAGCCCGCGCTTGAGCGCCTCCGCCGCCACGGCGGTCGGCCGGTCGCCGACGTGGTAGGGCTCCCGGGTGTCCTGGTCGCGAACCAACTCCACGCCGGACATGAGGCCCGCCGACCGGATGTCGCCGACCTCGGGGAGGTCGTGGAGCTCATCCAGGCGCCGGCGCAGGCGGCGGCCCTTGGCCGCCACGCCGTCCACGATGCCCTCGTTTTCCAAGATATTCAGGTTCGCCAGGGCCACGGCACAGGGCACGGGGTGGCCCGAATAGGTGAACACATGCATGAGGGGCGGGTCGCCCGGCGCCTCGCGCATGGCGTCTCGCAGATGCTGCCGCAGCATCACGCCGCCCAGGGGCAGGTAGCCGCTGGTGACGCCCTTGGCAAAGGTCATCATGTCGGGTACTACGTCCTCGTGCTCCGAGCCGAACCAGGCGCCGGTGCGACCGAAGCCGGTGATCACCTCGTCGGCGATCATGAGCACGTCATACCGGTCGCAGACCCCGCGCACGGCGCGGAGGTAGCCGTCCGGCGGCACGATTACGCCGCCGGTGCCGAGCACGGGCTCCATGATCACGGCGGCCACGCGCTCCGGTCCCAGCTCCTCGATGCGGCGCGCCACCGCCTCGGCGCCGGCGATGTCGTCGACGTCAATATCGGCGGGACCGTACTCGTCCCAGCGATAGGGATACGGAGGCGGCACCTTGTCGAAGCCCTCGGCAAGATCGCCGAAGACGCCGTGGTATTCGGTGAGCCCGGTTGCCGACCCTGCTCCATGGGTAAGGCCGTGATAGCCGCGTGCGTGCGAGAGCACCAGCGATTTCGTGGCCTTGTCCTGCAACCGCCAGTAGTAGCGCGCGAACTTGAAGGCAGTCTCGTTGGCTTCCGCCCCGCCCGACGTGAAGTAGGCCGCGGTGAGGTCGCCGGGGGTGAGAGCTGCCAACCGTGCGGCCAGCTCGATCGCCGGCTGGTGGGAAAACCCGCTCGATGTGTGGGCGAACGCCAAGCGCCGCATCTGATCGGCCGCCGCATCGGCCAGCTCCGCGCGGCCGTGGCCGACGTTGACGCACCACAGGCCGGAGGTTCCGTCCAGGATCTCGCGTCCGTCGGCCAGCCGCAGCGTGGCGCCGCTGGCGGATTCGACGATCACCGGGCCGGTGCGCGCATGGTGACCGGCGCGCGTGAGCTGGTGGATCAAGTGCTCAATGTCCGCCGACGCTAGCGCGTCGTGCGTCGTGGCTTCGAGCATGGGGCGTCCTAAGGGCGGTCGGCCGCGCGCGGAATGCTAGCACCGGCGCCGGTTTCGGCCGCGAAACGAGCGGCGTGCGCCGCAACGTCGGCCTCGACGGCGTCGCCGTCGTGCGCCAGCAGCCGAATCCCGAGGTCAAGCGTGTCGCCTCGCGGCAGGGCGGCAGCCTCGCGCGCGAACGGGTTCACGTTCACGGTGCCCCAGTCATAGGCCACCCACGGCACGTGCGCCGTGGACGCGTGTCCCAGGATGGTGAGGCCAGCCGTCGCGTCGTGTGGAGCGGGACCGGACGCGTCAACCCACGCGGACGCGTGATTCGTGATTGCCGCCCCACCGCTGCGGCCGTCGGCGTCGATCAGCGTTCCGCCATCGACGACGCGCAGGCCATAGGCCAGGCGCACGGTGAAATAGGCGTGCCGGGTCGGGCCGATCGTCAGGTCCCAGTCGGTTGGCCTGAGCCGCGATCGAATGTCGACCGTGTTGACGACATCGCCGGGTCGAATGTCGGTGATCCTGGTTTCCAGGGCGAGAACACGCCGGCCGTCCGTGGCCCCCCACTCCTCCGGTCCTTGCCACTGGATCGTTTGCACGACGCGCAGGTGATCCGGGGCCAACTCAGTCGCGCCGACGTCCACGGACCAGGTGCGACCGGGCGCGCGTCCTTGAAATACGTTGTTGGCATAGAGGTTGTAGGTGCCGGACTCCGTCAGCGGCGATATCGCCGGCGTCAGCGGCGGGAACTTGGCCCTGAGCATGTCCGCGCCGACCGTGACCGAGTCGTGGTGTGGATGGTCGACGGGGCTCTCCGCGGTCAGCGGCACGCCGTCCGGCGAATACAACGGGTAGAGGTAGCAGCGGTGCTGGCCCTGGGTGAACGAGCAAATGGGCCGGCCGCGCCAGGCGACGGCGACCCGGCGCGCCTGGGGGGTGGCCGCCCGGGGCAGATCGAGTTGCTCGGTGGTAACCGAGAAATGCTCGAGGTCCGTGCCCAAGCCGTCGCTCATTTCACCGGCGGCCAGCGGCGCAGGCTGTCGCTGGCTTCCAGGCCCGCGTCCTGCCCGCTGGCAAAGGCGGCGGCGATGAGATTGCGCTCGCCGGCCACGATGTCGCCGCAGGCCCAGATCCCGGCAATCGGATTGCCGTCAACGTCCAACACCCGGTGGTCCTCGTCGCAGACCAGGAACCCCTCATCATCATGCTGGGGCGAGAACCTGGCCAGAAACTCGTCGTTGGCCACGAGACCCTCGTCGACGAAGAATCCGTCGAAGAAGAGCTCGCGACCGTCCGCCAAGCGTAGACCGAGCAGATCGCGACCGCTGCCGATATGGGCTTCGATTCGTTCGGTTTCGAGCCGCACGCCCCGGCGCTCCATTTCCGCCAGCACCGCCTCCGACATGCCATGCGGGCGCCCGTTGGTCAGCACGGTCATCCGGTGGGTGAAGTCCTGGGCGCCGTGGACGACGTCGAAGATGTAGTCGCCAACGCCGACGATGGCGAGTTCCTGGTCGGTGTGGAGGTGTCCGTCGCAGCGCACGCAGACGTGCCACCCGCGATGATTGCCGGCAAAGCGGAACACCACTCCGTAGCGCGCGTAGGCCCGCTCCGCCGAGGGCTCGATCTCGATGTCCGGCCAGCCGTCCTCGAACCCCGAGGCCACGACGACGGTGCGTGCGCGGACCGTCTCCGTGGGTGGCGCCCCGCCGTCGCGCGGCAGCATCGCCGTCGACATGGTCACCGCCAGCGAGCCGTCGGAGACCCTTTCGATATCCGTGACATAGCCGGGGATGCGGCGAATGCCAATGTGACGCGACTCGCCGTCGATGGTGACTTCGTGTTCCGGCTGCGCGTCGGTCCACTCCTTCAACGCTCGATTGAAGGCGGGTCCGGTGATGCCAGGAAACACCGGCGCGTCGACGAACTCGACCGACTTCGACCAGAAATGCCGTCCGCGGCGCAGGCTCACCGCCCCGCCGTCGATCAGCGCGACGTGCCGCATCTGGTGCGCGGCGCTCACGGCTGCCTGGGCGCCGGCGGGTCCGCAGCCGATCACCAGGACGTCGAACGGGGAGGCTGGTGAAGGCTCACTCATAGGCGCGCGACCGCGACGGTGGTCACTCCCATCCTGGGGGCGTATGGTCGCATGATAGGGAGCGCCAGCAAGCGAGATGCGGTAGTGAGGTCACGGTGCGTGACGTAAGCATCGCCGGCGTCGGCTCCACGTCGTTCGGCAAGCTGCCGGATAGCGGGATCGTGGAGCTGGCCACCGACGCCTGCCGCGAGGCGCTGGCGGACAGCGGGATTCCGCGCGAGCGCGTGCAGGCGCTGTATCTCGGCAACTTCATCGGCGAGCGTCTGGCCGACCAGGGCGCGCTGGCGCCCATCGTGGCGCGCCGTCTGGGGCTCGACGGGATACCCGCCACGAAGGTCGAGGCCGCCTGTGCGTCCGGGGGCATTGCCCTGCGGCACGGCTATCTCACGGTCACGGCCGGAATCCATGACGTCGTGCTGGTGGCCGGCGTGGAGAAGATGACCGACATCCCCACGGGCGACGTCACCGCCGCACTCGCGACCGCCGGCGATGAGGGACTGGAGATGCGCACCGGGCTCACGTTTCCGGGCGCCTTCGCCATGGTGATGCAGGCGCACATGGCGCGCTACGGCACGTCGCGGGAGCAGATTGCCGCCGTCTCGGTCAAGAACCACGACAACGGCGCGGCGAATCCCAAGGCCCAATTCCGGAAGCCGACCACGATCGAGGAGGTCGTGAACTCGCGGTTCGTGGCCGAGCCGTTGCGGCTCTTCGACTGTCCGCCGATCAGCGACGGCGCGGCGGCGGCGGTTGTCTGCACCGCGGATATCGCTCGCCGGTACGCCGCGCCAAGCGTGCGCATTCTCGCCTCGGGTCAGGGGTCGGGACCGGTGGCGCTGAGCGGCATGGATGAGCTGACGTCGTTTCCCGCCACGGTGCGTGCGGCCGCCGAGGCGTATGGGCAAGCGGGCATCGACCCCGGCGAAGTGGACGTGGCCGAGGTGCACGACTGCTTCACGATCGCGGAGCTGGTGGCGATCGAGGATCTCGGTCTGGTGGCGCGCGGCGAGGGCGGCCGTGCGGTGGAAGCCGGAGAGACCGCCGTGGGCGGACGATTGCCGGTCAATCCCAGCGGCGGGCTGATTGCCAAGGGACATCCGGTTGGCGCCAGCGGCGTGGGGCAGGTTTGCGAACTCGTGTTGCAGCTGCGCGGCGAGGCCGCGAATCAGGTCGACGGCGCCCGGATCGGCCTGGCCCACAGCTTGGGCGGCTGCGGCGCGGCGGCCACGGTGCACATCCTGGCCCATGACTAGTCCGCCGCGGTTGACGGTCTATCGCTGTCGTCGCGACGGTCAGCTAGTGATGGTGCGAGGCGATGCCTGCCCGACGTGTAGCCGCTCCGACCTGGAGCCCCACGAGGTCTCCGGGGAAGGATTCATCGTCGTTTGGACGACGATTCACATTCCGCCCACTCGCTACGCCAACGAAGCGCCCTACACCGTGGTGCTGGTCGAGCTCGAAGATGGCTTGCGCGTCATGGGGCGCCTGCTCGGCGATGCCGGGCGCGGGTTGGGTTCCCAGGTTCGGCTGGACCACGTCGACCCGGAACGCGGACCGGTGTTCGAGGCCGTCGATTCGTTCACCGCGTAGGAGTGCTCGGACCGATTCGTTGCAGGGGCGGCCACATGCGCCGCCTGCGGCGCTACGTCGGAATAACCGGCAGCCTCAGATGCGATGGATAGATGTGCGCGTGCAGCACGGTTTGCGAGGCGGCGCGCATTTCGGCGTCGCTGGCGAGGTCGTTGCCGGTGTTCAGGTTCCGGTCGTAGCACGGGAAGTTCGATGACGAGATCTCCAGCCGGATGCGGTGCCCGGCGCGGAAGACGTTGCTGGTGACGCCCACGTCGATCTCGTAGCGGTAGACCTTGCCCGGCTCCAACAGGCTCGGCTCGGCCATTCCGTCGCGGTAGCGGGCGCGCACGATGCCGTCGCAGAGGTTCATGGCGTAGCCGCTGGGCGACACGTCCACCAGCTTGGCCGTCCAGTCGGTGTCGCGGCCGTCGGTGGCGGCGAACAGCACCGCGGTGATCGGTCCGGTGACATCCAGATCGGCTGGCAGCGGCTCCGAGGTGTAGCAGAGCACGTCCGCACGGGCCTCGACCGGCCGCTGGTCGTACGGTCCCCAGGCGACGATCTCAGGCGTGCAGCAGGTGGTGCCGCCCAGCGTCTGCACGGGCAGCCGCGGGTCGTAGACATAGCGATCGGGCGGCTCCTCGGCGGGAGCCATGGTCGTCAGCGCGCCGTCGCCGCCCGCGGTGTTGGCGTTGCCGTCCGAGTGCAGATACCACGTCTGCCAGTCGGTGCGCGCCAGCGGCCATTCGTGCTCGTCGCGCCATTCGTTGACGCCCATGGTGAAGAGGCGCAGCGGCGGCTCCTCGCTCAAGCCGTCGTCCTCGCCCTTGAGCCAGAGGTTGAACCAGCGCCGCTCGATCTGCGTGAGGCTCACCAGCGAATCGACGCCAAAGTCGACGTCGCCGAGTCGCGTGGACTCGGCCAGTCGATGCGGCCACGGCCCGACGATGGCGCGGCTCTGGCGCGCCTCCGGGGTGGCCCCGAAGCGCCGCAGGTTGTTGAAGTTCTCCAACGTGTCGGCTGCGTACAGGTCGTACCAACCGCCCATGGTGAGCGCCGGCACGCGGATTTCGTGCCAACGATGGGAGACGCTGACTTCCTCCCAGTAGTCGTCGTAGCGATCGTGATCCAGCCAGTCGCGCCAGAAGTCGAGGCGCCGCCCGGCCTGCAGGTCCAGGTCCACGATGGGCAGCGAGTGAAACGCCTCGGTCCAGTTGTGAAACGCGATGCTCTGCGCCGTGCGGGCGTTGGTGCGCATGCCCCAGGTGAGCGCCGTGGTGAGCTGCAACGCGCCTCCCGGCCGCACCAGTCCGCCGAGGAACTCCGCGCACACGACCCGCGGCGCGAGGCAGGTGAGGTAGTTGCTGCCCTGGGGGGCGCTGAGCCACTGCACCAGCGCCAGATACGACGGGCCGCTCATGCCGATGCGGCCGTTGCTCCATGGCTGCCGACCGATCCACTCGTGCGTGTCGAAGCCGTCGGCCGCCTCGTTATGGAACGGGTAGTACGTGCCGTCGGAGTCCCAGCGCCCGCGCACGTCCTGCACCACGCAGGCATAGCCGTCCTGGGCAAAGGCGCGGGCCGAGGCGATCGTCTCCGGCGTGTTGTTGTCGTAGGGCGTGCGAATCAGCACCGTCGGGAATGGGCCGGGCGAGTCGGGGAGGTAGATGTCGCCCGAAAGCTGCACGCCGTCGCGCATCGGCATCTTGACGTCGAGCGCGTAGCGAACGCCGAACGTGGGGTGCATGGCCGACCCTCGTGGGATGCCGCGCGCCGCCCGGATCAGGGGCAGGCGACTGACGGACTGTCAGCGCCGGCAGTGTATCCGCCGGACCGCAGGGCACTTTGGGGCCGTCACTCCCGCGAAGGGAGATCTTTGAATAAAGGGGCAAGGGCGACGCATGCGTCGCCCCTACGCGTGGGCTCACAGGTTCAGAGTCCGGTAGACTCCCGCTCCCCGCCTTCGCGGGGACAGGCGCCGCGGGAATGACGGAGGGGTTCGCAAAGGTCTTCGAAGGCGGGAATCCATCCGACGCCCTATGACGGCCGAACGGATCGAGAGGCAAGCACGCCTGCTGCTGACGAAAGCCCGCGCTGCGATCCAATGTCTGAGGTGCCCATCCCCCGTGGGTTGCCGCACTCCAGGCATACCGCCACTATGCAACTGGCCCGTCCGCCGGGGTACGCCGCGTGAATCCCTACGAACCTGTTTCGATCGCTGACCTTTGCAACGTTCCCGCCGAGCTGGCCGGACCCGAAACGCCCGATTTGCTCGGTGCGCAGGACTTTCGCGGGCTGGCATTCGACGTGGGCGATCCGGCACGCGGGACTATTGCGCAGTTCGGTCCCGGCGGACACCCGGAGCCACAAACGCTGTCGGTGGGTCGCGCCGTGCACTCCCTCACCTTTGCTCACGCGCTGCTGGACACCGCCATCGCCCACGGCGGAGCGCCCGGCGGCGAGGTCGGCCGCTACGCCTTTGTGTTCGAGAACGGCGAGCGGGCGGAAGTTCCCCTCCGTGACCGGTTCGAGATCGGCTGGATTTCGCGCCGTTACCTGTTGCGGCCCGGCCAGCCGTATCTGGCCACGCCCAATGGCGAGGACGGCATGCAGCCCCGCTACGAGGGGCCGTACGACGAGCAGCAGCGGCGGATAACCGAGGTGGCCGCGGGGCGGGTGCGGTCGTTCTTCCTCTGGTCGTGGCGCAACCCGCATCCGGAGCACGCGATCGCGAGCATCGAGATCAGCGGCGGTCCGCTGCCGTGGGTGCTGGGCGGCATATCGGCCGGCTTCGTCGACGAAGACCCGCTGGAGCGCGCGCCGCGCCGTCCCGTGCGGATCGAGCTGACGCAGCCCGAGGATGCCGATAAGCCATTCGATCTCGACGTGCAGGTCAAACGCGGCTCGGCGACCTATGCCCAGCCGCTGCCGCAGGACCCCGAGGCGTTCGTGGACGCCGTCGATAAGGGCTGGGGCGAGGCGGACAACCTCACCTCGAGCCCCGCGTATACGGAGATCAGCGCTGCGCCCTCAGCCGATGTCAGCGTTTCGCAGGGCGACGAGGTGCTCGGCACGGCGCGCTTCGGCGACTTGCAGGCCAAGGGCGCGGTGCAGGCCTCGCCGCGCCTCCGGCTCAGCCTTCCCGAATCGGGCCGCAACTGGGTGCACACGCGCGTGCTCGACGCCGACACCGGCCGGCCGGTGCCCTGTCGCATCCACTTCCGCTCGCCGGAAGGCGTCCCCTACCAGCCTTACGGCCACCATCCGCACCTGTTCTCCGGCTTCTCGACCTGGGGCCGCGACGCTTTTGGCGACGTGCGCATGGACCAGGTCACCTATGCCTACGTCGACGGCGCCTGCCAGGGCTGGCTGCCGCGCGGCCGGGTGATCGTGGACGTGGCTCGCGGCTTCGAGTACGAGCCGTTGCGGACGGAAGTCGAGATCAAGCCGGGGCAGCGCGAGCTGGAGCTGCGCATCGGCCGCTGGACCGACATGAACGCCCAGGGCTGGTATAGCGGCGACACGCACGTGCACTTCCTGGCCGGCAACGGCGCGGTGCTCGAGTCCGCGGGCGAGGACCTCAATGTCGCCAACGTGCTCCAGTCGCAGTGGGGCCACTACTTCAGCAACACCGATGACTTCACCGGACGACCCCAGGTGTCGGACGACGGCAAGACCATCGTTTCGTTCGGCCAGGAGAACCGGCAGCACTTCCTGGGGCATCTCACGCTGCTCGGTCACACCGAGCCGATCATGCCCTGGTGCACCGACGGTCCCGGCGAGGCTGAGCTGGGAGGCCCGCTGCAAACCACCATGTCCCACTGGGCCGAGGCCTGCCGCGAGCAGGGCGGGAGCGTGGTGCTGCCGCACTTTCCGTGGCCCAATGGCGACCCAGTGGCCCTGATCGCGCTGGGCCTGGCCGACGCCGTGGAAATGTGCCGGCAAGTGCCGTTCGACCACGACGAGTACTACCGCTATCTCAACGCGGGCTACCGCCTGCCGCTGGTCGGCGGCACCGACAAGATGGCTACGGATACGCCGGTGGGTATCTACCGCACCTACGTCCAGCTTGCCGAAGACATGCCGTTCACCTATGACGCCTGGCGCGCGCAAATGAGCGCCGGGCGCACCTTCATGTCCAGCGGTCCGCTCATCGGGCTCAGCGTGGAGGGCCACGCCATCGGCGACACGGTGCATCTGCCCAGCAACGGCGGCACCGTGCACGTGGAGGCGTGGGCCGAGGGCAGTCTGCCAATCTTCAACCTGCAGATCGTGCAGGAAGGCCGGGTCGTGGCCGAGACCGTGGCCTCCGACGGCGCCCGGCGGCTGGAGCTGAGCGAACGGTTACGCGCCGACGGGCACACGTGGTTCGCGGCCCGCACCGGCGGAGCGGATTACTACGACGCGCCCTACTACCTCGATGGCTGGAAGCGGCAGCGCTTCGCCCACACGTCGCCGGTGTACGTCTCGACCGGCGGCGATTGGCGCATGTGGAACGACGCCACCGCCGAATACATGCTGACCATGATCGAGGGCAACCTCAGCTACGTCCGCCGCCGCGCCGGCAGTGAGCCGGACGACGACTCGGTCACCCACCACCACGGCGAGCCGGACCACACGGCCTACCTGGAGCGCCCGCTGCTCGCCGCCCGCGACGCCATCCACCGGCGCATGCACCAGTTGGGGATTGCGCACTAACCACACTGTCATTCCGAGCGCAGCGAGGAATCTAGAGCTCCGATCTCGCATCCTCAAACCACTCGAGAGCCAAGTCCTTCCAGCGGGGATTCATTGACTCGATCAGCTCGACTTTCTTGCTCCTCCGCCAGCCCTTGATTTGCTTTTCACGCGCAATGGCTGAGGCAATGTCTGAGGTCTGCTCGTAGTAGGCCAGCCAGGTTACGTTGTATCTGCTGGCGAATCCGGGCACTAGTTTCTCCCTATGTTCGTACACACGTCGCACGAGATCATTGGTGACGCCGACGTACAAAGTTCTCACTCCGTTGGTCATGATATAGACGTAGTACCGACGCTCTGGTGATGTTGGCATGCCCCTTAGATTCCTCGCTGCGCTCGGAATGACATGTCAAATTCCGGTAAGGCCGAAGACCGTCTCGACACCCACGAAGGACCAATGGCCGAGTTTGCTGCCCAACAGCGGCTGGCTGATCACGCCCTACTCCCCCGCATCCCTCCGCGCACCCGCATAGTCTTCTGGCGTGTTGACGTTGCGGAATGAGCGCAGGTTGGGGTCCAACTCCCGGAGATCCATCTCGGGCACCCGCACGACGTCAAGTCCCTCGAAGGCCAGCGCGATTTTGAGTTGCCCGCGCGCGATTTGCCGCCGGGCCGCGGTCGCGACGGCGGGGCCGTAGACGGCGTGGAGCGGCTCGGGTCGGCCGTCGACGATCGGCACCACGGCATCGTGGCCCTCTAGGCGGCCCAACAGATCGCGCACGAGCGCCGGCTTTAGAAACGGCATGTCCGCGGCGGCGACGAACACGCGGTCGTGCCGCGCCGCTTCGATGCCGGACAGGATGCCGCCCAAGCTGCCTGCGCCCGGGATCGCATCCGGCACCACGCGGACGCCCGTGACTTCAGGCTGGTCGTTGGCCACCACGATCACGTCCTCGGCCACGGCTGCCAGCTTGTCCACGACCGACTGCAAGAGCGTGCGGGGCTGCCCAGTGGCATCCACTCCCCAGGGCAGCAGGCGCTTGTCGCGCCCCATGCGGCGGCTGGCGCCGCCGGCGAGCACCACCGCAGATGAATCTCGGATCATGCGTCAGGTGGGCGGTGGTTCACACGGCGTGGTCCTGGTTGGGCCCGATCGCTAGCTACGATAGTGCTCCGCGAGTCTCGCCGCGCCATTTGCCGCAGCTTGTACGGCTCATGCGGTTGGAGGTGCTAAGCGTGCCGGAATTCAGTATTGCCACCAAGCCGTGGGGCCAAAGCGCAGCTTTTGCCGATGTGGTGGCGGGTGTGGCCGCTGCCGGATTCGGCCAGTGCGAGCTGTCCGCCGCGAACCTTGCGGACGACGCGAGCGACGGCGAGCGGCGACGGGTCCTCAATGACCACGGCGTCTGGGCCCGCACCCTACATTCCCCCATGGACGACATCGATCTCTCGTCACTGGATGAGGATGCGCGCCGCGCGGACGCGGGGGCAGTGGCGGCATATTTGGAACCAATGGCGGCCCTCGGAGGCTTTGCGGTCATCGTGCATCCAACCGGGGGGCGTGATGGGTTTCGTGAGGAGGACGCCGCTCGCCGGACGGACGCGTTTCGCCGCTCACTGGACGATCTTTGTGCGCAGGCGGACCAACTGGGCGTCCGGCTCGCTTGCGAAAACCTGCTGTTCAAAAGTCAGCCGCGCCCGCTCTGCCGCATGGAGGAACTCAGAGCTCTGGTGGACGACTATCCGTCCACGATTGGAATCTGTTTCGACACGGGCCACGCCCACAACAACGGTCTGGACCCAGCCGACGAGGCGCGGATTGCCGGCGCCCGGCTCATCGCGCTGCACCTACAGGACACCGACGGCGCGGTCGACCGGCATTGGGCGCCGGGAAGGGGCACCATCACCTGGCCGCACGTTTTGGCGGCGCTGATCGAAATCCAATTTCGCGGGGCCTGGACCTTCGAAATCGCAGCGAATGATGCTTCACCAGCGCAAGTGGCCGCCCAGGCTCGCCGCATCGCCGATTCCTGGTCAGCGGGACGCCCAACCTAGAACACCCTGTCGCCGCGTGGGTTGATCGTGCCCCTGACGATGCGGTCATTCTTTGGGGAATCCGGGCGACTGGCAGGGAGTCAGGTCTGGGCAAGAGCTCCCCGGCCGGGCAGGCATCGTCGGAGCCAAGAGTGTGCCGACCCCGCGTCGTCAACTGCCGTTGACATGGCTAGGCTGCCGTTCCTAGTCTCGGGCGCGCTATATCGTGGCGCACGCGAAGGGTGACAGGATCACATGGCGGCTCCCGTGGCGGTGACGGACGCTGAATTTCAATCGACGGTGCTCGACGCCGACACGCCCGTGCTGGTGGATTTCTGGGCGGAGTGGTGCGGGCCGTGCAAGATGGTGGCGCCGGTGGTCGAGGAACTGGCGCAGGACTACGACGGCCAGGTGACGTTCGCCAAGATGGACGTGGACGAGAATCCGGACACGCCCATGCAGTTCGGCATCCGCGGCATTCCCACGCTGATCATCTTCAGCGGCGGCGCCGAGGTGGGCCGCATCGTCGGCTTCCGCCCCAAGGCGGACATCAAGAGCCAGATCGACCAGGCGCTCGCCGCGTAGCGACCGCGGCCGGCGCTAGGCCGTCGGTCCGTGGGTGAGCACGGACAGCTCCCGCATCGCCAGCTCGACGCTCCGCTTCTGCGCGCCAAGCTCGCGTGAGCGCGCGGCCGCGGCGGCGCCGTCGTCCATGGCGGCGACCTCGCGCAGCTCCTCCAGGATGCGCCGCTCACGGAGCCGCAGCACCGTCACCTCCAGCGCGCTGCGGAACGCGTCTCCTTCAAGTGCGGGCAGGCCGGCAATGCGGGCGTGCACGGCCTCCACCTGCTCGCGCAACTGTTCATCGAGCCCGTCGAGCACCGAGTCCCAGGCGTCGCTTGCGGAATCACCGGCTTTCCGCGCCAGGGCCTCGATCACGTAGCGCAGCGACGGATCGGACACGTTCGAGGCGTCCAAGCGGGCCATGGCGCCGGACGCCTCGGGCGGCGCCTGGAGCACAAGCTCCAGCAGCCCTTCCTCGACCCGGTCGATGGGCGGCGTGCTGGTCGCGGGTGGGGCGCCCATGCGCCGCTGACGCCGGGGAGCCGCGCGGCGCAGCTCGTCGACCGGCACGCCGGAGACGTGCGACAGGCGCTCGTAGTAGTGCGCGCGCACGGCTGAATCGGTGATCTCGGTGATGACCGGCGTCAGGTCGGCGACGGCCCGACGCCGCCCGACGATCGACGACACATCGTGCTCTTCGAGCGCCCAGCGGAAGTAGTAGTCCGCCAGCGGCACCGCGTCGTCCAGCAGTGCGCGCCAGCGGGACCGATCGGCGCGAATCACCGAGTCCGGGTCCTCACCGGCCGGCAACTCGACCACGGCGATGTCGATTGAGAGCCGCGTCTCGTGCCGGATCAGACCGCGGATATCCATCACGGGATCGTCCTCGTCGCGACCCGCCTCGCGCAGCACGTCCACGCCGCGGCGCGTGGCGGCGGCGCCGGCGGTGTCGGCGTCCAGCGCCAGGATGATTCGCTGCGCGCCCGATCCGGCCAGCAAGCGACCCTGCTCGGACGTCAGGGCCGTTCCCATCGACGCCACCGTGTTCTTGAATCCGAACTGGTGAGCGGCGATGGCGTCCATGTAGCCCTCGACCAGCACCGCCGCGCGCTCGCGCCGGATCGCGTCCGCCGCCAGGTTGAACGCGTAGAGATGCTGGCCCTTGCGGAAGGTGTCGCTCTCGCGTGAGTTCAGGTATTTCGGGACGACATCACCCAGCGCGCGCGCGCCAAACCCGATCACCGCCCCGCGCCGCTCGCTGATCGGGAAGATCAGGCGGTTGAAAAAGTAGTCGCGCGGCGGTCCGTCGTCGTCCCGGACCAGGCCCGTGGCGCTCAGCGCCTCCGGGTCGGTGCCCAGCTGGCGCAGGTGTTTGGTGACCGGCGATCCACGCGCGGGTGCATAGCCCAGCCGGAACGCGTTGAGCATCTCATCGGATACCCCGCGTTCCTCCAGATAGGCGCGCGTCCCCGTGGCTTCGGGCGCCTCGCGCAGCAGCCGGTGCATGAGGTTGGCCGCTTCTTCGAGCGCGGATCGCGTGAGGCGCCGCTGGCGGTCGGCCTCGGGGTCGCGTTCCTGCGCGCGCAGTTCCACGCCGGCCTCGTCGGCCAGCAGCCGCAGCGCATCCGGAAAGCTGCTGCCGTCGCGCCGCATGACGTACGTGAAGAGATCGCCGCCCTCGCCGCAGCCGAAGCAGCGAAACGTGCCGCTATCACCGAAGACGAAGAATGACGGCGTCTTCTCGTTGTGAAACGGGCACAACCCCTTGAGGTGCCGACCCGCGCGCTGGAGACGCACGTCGCGCCCAATGACCTCAGCCGCACTCAGGCGGGATTTAATGTCCTCAACAGGCGAAGCCACGCGGCCTCCCAAGGCGTGCGTCTGGTCGCTGTCAATTCTAGTCCGTAGTCAGCGACCGTCGGCAGCGTCAGGCGGCCGCTCGAATCTAGCCCGGCGCCGCCTCGCTGGCTCTCACCGCCGCAAAAATCTCGCCCGCCAGCACCTCGAACGCAATGTTCTGGAAATCCGCGTCGCTGAGATACTTGGTCACCAGCGCGTCATTCTCGCCCATGCGTTCCATCATCAGCTTCCCGATCTCGGGCCGGATTCCCAGGCTGAACTTGTCGAGGGTGTTCGCCAGGGCGGTCTCGCGGATGTGCTCGTTGCGGACGGCGCGTTCCTTCACCTGCTCGAAGAATAGGCGGTCCTCGTTGGTGAAATCAGTACCGAAGCGCTCGTTCAGGCGCTCGATGATTTCGGAGAGCGGGGCCTTTTCGTCCTCCGGATCGCCCGTGCCGACGTCGGTCGGACTCACGACGTACTCCTGGTCCCCTTCGCCCAGGCTGATCGCGCCCGACGACACCCGTTGCAGCCGGTAGTACGCCAGCTCCACGTCATCGCCCAGGTTGATCGCGACGTTGTCGCGTTCCAACAGCAGATGCGGCAGCAGGGCGCGGCCGAACGACGCGAGCCGCTCCAACTCACTATCGCCGTAGGGAATGATCTGGCTCAGGAAGGCATAGAGGCTCACGAATGCTCCGAGGCGGTCGCGGAAGGCGTCTTGGTTCTCCTCGTCCAGTTGCCGGAAGCGTTCGCGAGCGGGCTGGAGCGCCGCTTCCAGCCGCGCATGGTCCTTTTTCTGCTGCTTTGCTCTTGGCAGGTAGAAGACCTGGGCGAACGCCTCCACCTCCGACTGGTGGTAGACCTGCATCTGATCCAGCTCGTACTTCAGCTCTTCCAGCCGGTGCGGGTCGGAGGCCGCCAGCAAGTCCGTCCGGTCGTAGTAGGGCTCGAAGGCGCTGCGGATGTCTTCCGGGTCGTTCACGAAATCCAGCACGAAGGGCGGCGCCTTGCCCGGCGCCGTGCGATTGAGCCGCGAAAGCGTCTGCACGGCCTGCACTCCGTCCAGCCGCTTGTCCACGTACATCGCCTGCAGCAGCGGCTGGTCGAAGCCGGTCTGGTACTTCTCCGCCACCAGCAGAATCTGGTAGTCGGGCGAGGCGAAGCGGGCCGGCAGCGCCGCCTCGCTGATCGGCTTGCCCGTCACCACGTCGATGTTCATGCCCGGCTCGGTGAATTCCTCGCCGCTATCCGGATCGGTCACCGTGCCGCTGAAAGCCACCAGCGGGCGGATGTCGTCATACCGATGCTCGGCGATGTAGCGCTGGAAGTGCTGCATGTAGCGCACGGCGTGAAGGCGGCTGGAGGTCACCACCATTGCCTTGGCGCGACCGTCCAGGTGGTGCCGCACGTTGCCGCGGAAGTGCTCCACGATCACTTCGGTCTTCTGCGAGAGGTTGTGCGGGTGAAGCTGCGCGAATCTCGCCAGCGCGGCCGCCGCCTTGCGCTTCGGGAAATTCGGGTCGTCCGCGGCGCGCTTCGCGAGGCCGTAGTAGGCGTTGTAGTCCGTGTAGTGCTCCAGCACGTCCAGGATGAATCCCTCCTGAATCGCCTGACGCATGCTGTAAACGTGGAACGCCTCGTGCTTGCCGCTCGCCCCGCGACGCCCGAACACCTCAAGCGTCTTCCCCTTTGGCGTCGCCGTGAAGGCAAAGAACGAGAGATTCGGCTGCGGGCCGCGCGATTCGACCACCGCATTGAGCCGGTCTTCCCAGTCCTCGGCTTCCTCGACCGCTTGCTGCGCTCGTGTGCCCAGGACCTCCTTCATCTCGCGCGCGCTCTCGCCCGACTGGCTGGAGTGCGCCTCGTCCACGATCACCGCGTATCGCCGGTCGGCGATTGCCTTGCGCCATGTCGCCGCCTGCGCTTGCTCGTCCGCGCCGGCATGGTCCGGATCGTCGGCGCCGGCAATGCGTAACAGTCCCTGCATCACGAAGGGAAACTTTTGCAGCGTCGTGATGACGATCATGGTTCCGTCCACCAGGGCGCTCGCCAGTTGCCTTGAGTCCTGGTCGATGGCCTTCACCACGCCCTGGGCGTGCTCGATCTGGTAGACGGCGTCCTGCAGTTGTCGGTCCAGCACGCGGCGGTCGGTGATCACCACCACGCAGTCATAGACCTTCCGGTCGGCTTGGTCGTGCAGGCTCGCCAGCCGGTGGGAGAGCCACGAGATGCTGTTAGTCTTGCCGCTGCCCGCGGAGTGCTGGATCAGGTAGTTGCTCCCCGGACCGTCCGCCGCCGCGTGCCTGACCAGCCGGTTGACGGCATCTAGTTGGTGATAGCGCGGGAAGATCAGCGTCTCCCGCGTCACGATGCGCGCGCCCTTGTCGTCTTCCACTTTCTCGTCGCGGCGCTCGACGAACATGTACGAGCCCAGGATGTCCAGGAACCGCACGCGCTCCAGCACCTCTTGCCAGAAATAGCCGGTGCGATAGCCCGACGGATGCGGCGGATTGCCCGCCCCGCAGCGGATGTCGCCGGGCTGATCGCCGCGGTTGAAGGGGAGGAAGCGCGTCCACTCGCCCGCCAGACGCGTCGTCATGTGGACCTCGTCGGGATCGGCGGCGAAATGGACCAGCGCGCGCTTGCGAAACTCAAAGATTGGCGCGTTGGGATCGCGGTCCTGCTGGTACTGCCGCACGGCGCTGCGCCAGGTTTGGCCGGTCATCGGGTTCTTGAGCTCGCAGGTGGCTACTGGTAGACCGTTAAGCGCGAATACCAGGTCAACGGTGGCTCCGCTGCCGGGGTGGCAGGGCACCTGCCGCGTAACCGTGAGCTCGTTGCGCGCGAATTGCTCCATGGCCTCCGGGTTCAGGCCATGCGCCGGCTTGAAGTAGGCCAGGCGAAACGTCTTGCCGTAGAACTTGAACCCGTGGCGCAGCACGTCCAGCGTGCCCTTGAGGTCGAGTTCCCTCACCAGCGCCTCGACGATGAGACGTTCCAGGTTGTCGCCGTGCAGGCCAGCCATCGCCGACCACTGCTCGGGCTGCGTCGCCCGCATGAACGCGACGGCACGCGCCGGAAACAGCGCCCGCGCCACGTCCCACTGGGCCCGGTTGCCCTTGCGCCAGCCGCTGTCTTCGAGCATTGACTCCACGGTCGACTCGAAGGCTGCCTCGTTTGTCTGGGTGCTCATGGACGCCTACGCCGCGGCGACGGGCGCTGACACTGAATCCCGGACGTCGATCTTGCCGGTCACGGCGGCGGTGATGAGAGCGGTGCGGTGCTCTTGCAGCCTCTCGATTGCGGTCTCTGTCGTGCGGCCCAGCACATCAATCCGCTCGGCCTCCCGGTCCAGAAACCCGGCGACTGCGCGCTGCTCCTCGAGGGGCGGGACCGCGAGTTGCACATCGCCTACTGCCGCGTTCGGTATCCCGTACCGAGTGACTCCTGACGCAGATGTTTGGAGTTGACGATTCACGGCAATCGATTGCATTGCGAGAAAAATGAAGGCCGAATGAGCCATCGGCCCGGGCCGAATAATGCCGAGATGGTATCCACACACGAAGTCCTCAGCGGTTTCGTCGATGAGAGCCGGGATGGCAATGTCTTGCCAATCCTCCGAATCCTTGGTGATTAGGATATCGCCGACTTCTAGTGTGAAACGTCTAGCTTCTTGCGGCGACGCTGTAGCCGTCATGAATTCGCCGTCGCTGGCTCGAATTCGATTCTGGTAATAGACGTCGGTGTAGTTGCAAAGTCTGATCGGTAGCTCTCCATCTCTGGACTTCTTGTCAACACTGCTGGTCCGATAGGAGGCCAAGTGCTCTAGCCGCTTCACTTGCCAATGCTCTGGCACATCACCGAGCCATTCCACGCCCGACGGCTTCAAGCGCGGCGACGGGTCCAGACCGGCGGCGCGGGCGGCCTCGGGCGGCAGGCCGCGCGTCACCGTGCGCGTGATCAGCGCCGTCCGATATTCCTGCAACCGCTCGATCAGCAGCCGCTTCTTCGCCACCAGCGCGTCGATCCGCGCAGTCTCCCGGTCCAGAAATGCGGCAATCGCGTGCTGTTCATCGAGGGATGGCAGGGGGATTGGCATCCTCGAATAGCGCTCAGCGCTGACATTCTCGATGGTCGCTTGTATTGCCACCGTTCGGAGCCAGTGTGCGTATGGCTGTGAAGCGGTGAAGTACGACACAAATTGCGGAGTGGATTGCGAATGGTCTACTCGCGCCCTGATTAGGTAGCCGGCGTAAGCGCACGGACCCCAAGAGTCGTCGTAGAGAAATGTGCGCCCTACTGATCCGCTCCGAGCGAACAGCAAGTCTCCAGACGAAAGCAGATAGGGCTTCGCCACGTCAGGTGGAAGCGAACGGAATGTCTCATCGCGCAATCGGCCACCGTCGTCGATGTCAGTGATCCGAACGAAGCGCGGATGGTCCGGGTCATCGAGTTCAGCTGCTTCGTTGGCGCCATATTTGAGAGACTCTCGAAGTACACGTTGGAAGGCACGGACATCCCAATGCTCCGGCAAATCGCCGAGCCACTCGACGCCGGAGGGCCGCATAGCTGAGTAAGGACGGAGCATGCCTAGGCTCACTGCTGCCACCTATCCTTTAGCAGGATCATCATGTCGAATGCCGCGAGCTTCGCCTCGTCCCTCGTGCCGTGAAGCCTCTTCGACCGGACCATGCTCGGCTGCTCACTGAACCGCTCCGTGATTCGCCAGCCCCACCTTTCAAAGACCGGATACACGACGATGTTCATGCCGTCCGTATTGAGAAAGTGGTTTCCCTTTGCCGAAGTCCGCCATACTCGCGAAAGCCAGTTTCGTCGTCTGCCGATGGCGTTCTTCAGCTTCCGCTCGCGGGCGTCGGCCGCCATCGGGTCGAGTTCCATCCTCGACGCACATACGCTTCCCGTATCGAGTTTGAGACCGGACACGGGGTGGATCATGTGATGGACGTACCTGATTTCTTGATACTCACACATGTCACAAACCTCTCGACGTTCCCTGCCCAGATCCGTTACCGCTTCACACTCCCATCCCTTCCCTGGGTATCGCGGGTCGCCCCATTTGCCGCTACCACGTCGATCGCTCACTGGCTATTCTCCCCAGACTGCGACCCACGGGGGACGGCTCACCACGCCCCCCTCCGTTCGCCCTGAGCCCGTCGAAGGGCTCACCACGAACGGGGAGAGTCGCGTGACCCACAGATCCCCCGGCCACCGCGACGCTCGACGCCGGGTGTCCGTCAGCCCGCCCGGACCGCTTGCGGGGCGGCAACCTCGATCTCAACCATCTCAAACCGGGTCGAGATCGCGGGGGCGGGCTCGCCGAACTCCCGGTAGGAGTTGAGCACGTCATCGGCGACGGGTTCGCCGTGATTCGCGATGGCCTCGTCGATGGACATCCTGGGCTCGGGGAGCGGCTCCCCGTCCGCCAGGATCGCCTCGATGTGAAACACCAGCGCCTCGCGGATCATCGCCAGCATCTCGTCCCAGGTCTTGCCGGTGCTGACGCAGCCCGGGACGTCCGGCGCGTAGGCTGCGTAGTTGTTGGGCGTCTGCTCGAAGACGACGGCGTACGTGAGCTTCATCGGCGTTCTCTCGCGAGGCCAGCCTGCTTCATGATACTGGCCCAGAGCTTCGGACCCAGATCGTCGCCCGGTTTGCCCGGAATCGTGACCTTGCCCGGCTTGACCGGGTGGCGAAACTGCCGGTGACTCCCCCGCGTGGTGACATGGCGCCAGCCGTCGCGCTCCACCATCCGGATCGCGTCCCGCACCTTCGGCATGGATCAGGCGGCCCGATTCGCGTCGGATCGATTCTTCCTGGTCACGCCGTCAGCTTCTCACGACATCGGAGAGCAGCCCGGCGATCTCCTGCTCCAATTGCTGCAAGTCGGACTTGATCGCATCGAGCGGGCGCGGCGGCTCGTAGACGTAGAAGTGCCGGTTGAGCGGAATCTCGTAGCCGACTCTCGTCTTGCTTTCGTCCACCCAGGCGTCGGGCACGTGCGGCAGGACTTCGCGCGCCATGTATTCGTCGATGTCTTCAGTTAGCGGCACCGTCTCCGTGTCGCGAAGGTCGGGGTCCGGCTCGGGTTCGCCGCGGCGGCTGCGGCAAATCTCGGCTTCCGGGTCGCGCTCGCACAGCGCCGCCAGCACCGCCTTGCGTTCGGATGTCGAAAGCCGCAGATCCGCGGCGTCGCAGGCGTCTTTCAGCGACGCCGCGAATGTCTCGCGGTCGCGCACCACTTCACCGCCCGTGTCCTGTGCAAGCGATTGCAGCAGGCACCGGATTGCATTCTGTCGCGCCCGCCCCTCGGCGACCTCGGCGTCGTGCGCCGGGCCTGGGCGCTTCCGGCTCTTTGCGAGGTTTCGAAACGACCGCTGATCCTCGATCCGCGCGAGGCGCTCCGGGCTCGCGGCGAAGTTGAGCCGCAGCGGACGCTCGACGGTGATCTTGCGGTAGCCGAAGTCCTCGTTGGCGAACACCTTGCTCACGACGCGTGGGCGCGTGCGCGGCTGGTGCGTGACCGGATCGTCGTCCGTCAGGTCGCGCGTCTCGCCGTCCTGGAAGGCGCCGTGGATGCGCGTCAGGTCGTCGATCTGCTGGTCGGAAAGCTCGTTGCGCTTGTTTCCCAGGCTCTTGCGCATCTTGACGAAGAACTGCCGGCCGTCGATCAGTTGCACCTGGCCCGCGCGGTGTGACGCCTTGCGGTTGGTCAGCACCCAGATGTAGGTGGAGATGCCGGTGTTGTAGAAGAGCTGGTCGGGCAGCGCCACGATGGCTTCGAGCCAATCGTTTTCGATGATCCACTGGCGGATGTTGCTCTCGCCGCTGCCGGCGTCGCCGGTGAAGAGCGGGGAGCCGTTGAAGACGATGGCGATGCGGCTGCCGCCCTCGTCCACTGGCTGCATCTTGGACAGCATGTGCTGCAAGAACAGCAGCGAGCCGTCGTTGATCCGCGGCAGCCCCGCGCCAAAGCGGCCGTCGAAACCGAAGGAATCGCGCTCCCACTCGATGTCGTGCCGCTGCTGCTTCCACTCCACGCCGAACGGCGGATTGGCCAGCATGTAGTCGAACGTCCACTTGCGGCCGTTTGGGCGGTGCCGGTAGCCGTCTTTGGTGAACGTGTCGCCCAGGATGATGTTTTCGGCGTTCTCGCCCTTGATGAGCATGTCGGACGTGCAAACGGCCCAGGCATCGTCGTTATGGTCCTGGCCGAAGAGGTGCGGATTCGCGTCTTGGTTATGGTCGCGCAGGTGCTTTTCGGACACCGAGAGCATGCCGCCGGTACCGCAGGCCGGATCGTAGATGGTCTTGACCTTGAACGCCTCGCCGAGGTCCGGCTCGGGCGAAAGCAGCAGGCTGACCATCAGTTGGATGACCTCGCGCGGCGTGAAGTGCTCCCCGGCCTCCTCGTTGGCTTGCTCAGCGCCGATGCGAATGAGCTCCTCGAACACGTAGCCCATCTGCACGTTGTCGACGCGCTCCGGCGAGAGATCGATGCCCGCAAACTTCCCGACGACCTGAAACAGCAGGTCTTTCCGGTTCATGTTCTCGATCTGCACATCGAAGGCGAAGCGCTCCATGATTTCGCGCACGTTCGGCGAGAAGTCGCGGATGTAGGCGGCGAGGTTCTGCGCGATCAGGTTGGGATCGTCCAGCAGCCGCTGAAAATCCAGCCGCGAGGTGTTATAGAACGAACGGTCCGAGGCTTCCATCAGCCGTTGGTGGTGCACGCTCTCGTCATGGGAGCGGTATTGGGCGTCGGCGGCGAGAACGTCCTCCTTCGTCGCGGCCAGCACGCAGTCGAAACGCCGCAGCACGGTGAGCGGCAGGATGACCTTGCGGTACTCGTTGCGCTTGTAGGGGCCGCGCAGCAGGTTGCAGATGCTCCAGATGAAGTTGGCGAGCTCGCCGTGCGTCTGGGTGTTCATCCGCCCCTCACTGTTGCTTCGCCTGCTTCTCCTCGACTCCGAGCGCAGCCCACTCGTCAGTCGTGTCTCAAATCTGTGCGGTCAGGGTAACTAGCGATCGCGCTCGATATTGGCCAGGCGGGCGTGGGCGGCGGCCATGCGGGATACGGGGATTCGGAACGGTGAGGCGCTGACGTAGTCGAGGCCGAGTTGCTCGCAGATCTGGATCGAGTCCGGATCGCCGCCGTGCTCGCCGCAGATGCCCATCTCGATGTCGGGATCTGCTGCCCGACCCTGCTCGACCGCCAGTCGCACCAGCGCGCCGACGCCGTCCGGGTCCATGACCTGGAATGGATTCGAGGGCAGGATCTCTGACTCGACATAATCTATGAGGAACTTGCCCTCCGCGTCGTCGCGCGAGATGCCGTAGGTGGTCTGGGTGAGGTCATTGGTGCCGAAGCTGAAGAAGTCGGCGACCTCGGCAAGCTCTCCGGCGGTCAGGCAGGCGCGGGGGACCTCGATCATCGTGCCGAACTCGTAGGACACCGCGGCGCCCTTGGCGCGCACCACGTCGTCCGCCACCGCGTGCAGCCGACCTTCCACCTTGCGCAGCTCGTTCACGTGGCTGATCAGCGGAATCATGATCTTGGGCCGCGGCCGCAGGCCGGCTGCGCTCAGCTCCAGCGCCGCCTCGATGATCGCCCGCACCTGCATTTCGTAGACCTCTGGCTGCTGGATGCCCAGGCGGCAGCCGCGCAGGCCGAGCATGGGGTTGACTTCCTGGAGCTCTTCCACCCGGCGCAGCATGCGCTCCAGGTGCGCCCGGCGCTCCGGGTCGGCGTCGGCGGCGGTGAGCGACGCCAACTCGGCGGCGAGCGGCTCGTGGTCGGGCAGGAACTCATGCAGCGGTGGGTCGAGCAGCCGGATCACGACGGGGAAGCCGTCCATTGCGCGCAGGATGCCGACGAAGTCCTCGCGCTGAATGGGCAGCAGCCGGTCGAGGGCTTTCTGCCGCTCCTCGACGGTCTCGGCCAGGATCATCTGCTGCACGATGGGCAGCCGGTCGCCCTCGCGGAACATGTGCTCGGTGCGACAGAGCCCGATGCCCTCGGCGCCGTGCTCGCGGGCCAGCACCGCCTCTTCGGGAGTGTCGGCATTGCCCCAGGTGCTCAGCCGTCGAATCTCGTCGGCCCAGCTCAGCAGGACCTTCAGCTCGGGTGTCATCGAGCCCGGAATGAGCGGCGGGGCGCCGGTCAGCACCTCGCCGTCCGTGCCGTCGACGGTGATCACGTCGCCGGCCTTCACCGTGACGCCGTGGGCGGTGAACTGCTTGGCTTCGAGATCGAGGCGCAGGTCGTCGCAGCCCACCACGGCGGGAATCCCAAGCTGGCGGGCCACGATGGCCGCGTGGCTGGTCGCGCCGCCGCGCGCGGTCAGAATGGCCGCCGAGACCGCCATGCCGTGAAAGTCGTCGGGTGAGGTCTCTGGACGGACCAGGATCACCGGGTGGTCGGCAGTCGCCAGCGCCGCCGCTTCGTCCGCGGTGAACACCACCTGGCCGTGCGCCGCGCCCGGCGACGCGTTGAGACCGGTGGCGATGGGATGGTCCCAGTGCTCCGGGTCCACACGCGGATGCAGCACCGCGCCCACCTGCTCCGGCTCGACGCGCTGCACGGCGGTCGTCTTGTCGATCACGCCCTCGCGCACCAGGTCGACGGCGATCTTCACGGCCGCCGCCGGGCTGCGCTTGCCCGCGCGCGTCTGCAGCATGTAGAGCTTGCCGGTCTCGATGGTGAATTCGAGGTCCTGCATCTCGCGGTAGTGCTGCTCCAGCCCGGTGGCGTAGTTCTCGAACTGGGCAAAGACCTCGGGCATCGAGGTATCGAGCGTGGCGATCGGCGTGGGCGTGCGCACGCCGGCCACGACGTCCTCACCCTGCGCGTTCAGCAGGTACTCGCCGAAGAGCTCGCGCTCGCCGGTGTTGGGGTTGCGGGTGAAGGCCACGCCGGTGCCGGAGGTCTCGCCCATGTTGCCGAACACCATGGTCTGGACGTTGACCGCCGTGCCCCAGTCGTCGGGCAGTCCGTGCACCCGGCGATAGTCCACGGCGCGGCGCCCGAACCACGAGTCGAACACCGCGCGGATGGCGTGATCGAGCTGCCGGCGGGGGTCGTCGGGAAACTCGGCATTGGTGGCGTCGCGAATGATTTGGCGAAAGTCGTCGGCCACGGTCTGCCAGTCCGACGCGCTTAGCTCGGTGTCCTCTGCCACGCCGAGGCGGGATTTGTGGGCGTCGATGCAGTGCTCGAACGCGTGGCTCTCGACGCCGAGCACGATCGAGCCGAAGCCCTGGATGAACCGGCGGTAGGCGTCCCAGCCGAAGCGCGCGTCGCCGGTGGCGTCGATCAGGCCCTTGAGGGTGGCCGCGTTCAGGCCCAGGTTGAGCACCGTGTCCATCATGCCGGGCATGGACACCCGCGCGCCGGACCGCACCGAGACCAGCAGCGGATTCCGCGGGTCGCCGAAGCGCCGGCCGACGGCCGACTCGACCTCGGCCAGCGCCGCGTCGACCTGGGCGTCAAGTCCGGCCGGAAGCTGCTTGTCGTTGGCGTAGTACTCCAGGCACGCGGCCGTGGTTATGGTGAATCCCGGAGGAACCGGCATGCCGGCCTTGGTCATTTCGGCCGAGCCGGCGCCCTTGCCTCCCAGCAGATTGCGCATGGACTCGCCGCCCTCGCGGAAGGGATAGACCCACTTGGACATGACGGCGGCGGGAGGAGGCATGCGGGGGGCGCCAACGGTGCGTAGGCTTGGCCTGCGAATGTACCACCGGCACCGGGCCGTTCCGGCCGTCACGCCGGCACCGTAAAGGTCGAACCGCCTCGCGAATCCTTGCCGGCCGGCAGGCCGTGATCACCGTCGCGGTGGGTCACTTCGCCTCGGACTTCTCCGCCCTGGGGCCGAGCATGCTCTATCCCATCCTGGCCGTGCGGCTGGATATGTCCTACGGCATGATCGGCCTGGCGGCGCTCGCCTGGGCCCTGACGACCTCGGTGATTCAGCCGCTCTTCGGCTTTATCGGCGACCGCGTGGGCAGGCGCTGGCTCGCATCGCTCAGCCCGGCCTGGATTGCGGTGTGGGTCGCCGTGGCCGCGTTTGCGCCGAGCTATCCCCTGCTGGTGGTCTACCTGGTGGTGGCCGCGGTCGGCGTCGCGGCGTTTCACCCGCAGGGCGCGGCCATTGCCAACGAGGCGCAGGGCCGCAATACCGGCACCAACGTCGCGCTGTTCTTCCTGGGCGGACACGCCGCGTTCGCCGTCGCGCCGCTGATTCTGGGTGGGGTGCTCGAGGTCGGCGGCACCGACTGGATGCCGGTGGTGCTGGCGCCGGTGCTGGTCGTGTCGGCGTTCATGGCCTGGTCGCTGCGCAACTTCCAGGCCCCGCAACGACCGAGTGCCAGCGTCGCCGTGGGGCGGCGCGCGTTCGGCGGAGTGTCGGCGGCGCTGGTCGGTCTGTTGCTGGTGGCCGTGGTGCGCGGCTGGGCGTATGCCGCGCTGGTGACATTCGTCCCCGTATTCGTGTCGCCCGACCGGCCGGACCCCGTGCTCGCGGGCGTCGTGCTTTCGTCGTATCTGATCGGCCATGCGGTGGGCGCCTTTGCCGGCGGCGTCACCACCGACCGCTTCGGCGTGCGCCGGATTCTGGGCGTGTCGTCGCTGGTGATGATTCCGGCGATGCTGGCCTTCGGCCTGCTGCCGTTCGGCCCGTGGCACATTCCGCTCGGCGCGGTGATGGGTGCCTTCCTTGGCGCCGGCTTCACGCCGACGGTGGTGATGGTGCAACGGTTACTGCCCGGTCACATGGGAGCGGCCAGCGGCGTGGTCCTCGGCTTGTCGTTCGGCGCCGGCGCCGTGGGGAACTACGTGACCGGCATCATCGGCGACGCCGCGGGATTGAACGTCGCCTTCGCCGGCATGGCGCTGGCGCAGGTGGTGGTGCTGGCGGTGCTGCCCTGGATGCCGCGGCGGGGCCAGGTTGAAACCTCGCCGGCATCGGCCTGAATCTGACGAGAACTCAAGCTTCGGACTAAGCCAAGGCTGTGGCGAGCTGCGCCGCGATCTCGGCGCGCGCGGGCATGGACGGCTGCGCGCCGGGTCGGCTGGCCGCCAGCGCGCCGGCGGCGTTGCCCCAGGCGAGGGCGGTTGGCACTGATTCGCCCAGCGTCATGGCCGCCGCCATGGCGCCGCAGAAGGCGTCTCCGGCGCCGGTCGTGTCGACGACGTTGACGGGGTGGGCGTCGAGTTGAAGCGCCTGGCCGTCGACATTGGCCGCCAGTCCGTCGCCGCCGAGCGTGATGACGCATCCCCGCCGCACGTCGGCGGCCAGGCGCCGCGCGGCGTCTGGCGCGTCGGCACTGGCGACCGAAGTTCCGAGCAGGTCCGACGCCTCGATCTCGTTGACGACGAGCAGATCGATCACGTCGAGCGGCAGCGCCGTGTCCGGATCGATGGGCGAGGCGTTCATTACGCGAACGGCCCTCTCGGGTGCGTGCTCCAAGGCGGCTCGAACCGCCGGTTCCGGCACTTCGCGTTGGACCACGACGACCGCCGGATTGAGCGCGACTATCGCCTTCGCCACGTCCGCGGGTCGCACGCTCAGATTGGCGCCCTCCGCCACGGCGATCGAGTTGGCGCCGGAGCCGTCCACGGCAATCATCGCGGTGCCGGTCGCGGCTTCGGCGATTCGAGCGACGTGGTCGGCGTTCACGCCGGCGGCTGCCAGCGACGCCAGCAGCTCGTCGCCCGCGTCGTCCTGACCGACGGAGCCAATCATGGTCACCTCCCCGCCGGCGCGCGCCGCCGCGACGGCCTGATTGGACCCCTTGCCGCCCGGATAGCGGCCAAGCCTCCCACCGTGCACGGTCTCACCCGGGCGCGGAATGCGCGGGACGCGTATGACGATGTCCAGGTTGATGCCGCCGACGACGACCACGCGGCTCATTCGGCGGCGCGCCTGGTCTTGAGGTCGAAGACTTCGCGCACCGCGAGCGCCGCAAAGACCGGCAGCACCCGCATGCGGCGCCAGCGGGACGGTTGCCGCCACAGCCGGTAGGCCCATTCGAGGCCGGCCGATTGCAGGGCTTCGGGCGCCCGCGGGATGCGGCCGCTGAGGTAGTCCAGCGTCCCGCCCACGCCGATGGCCACGCACGCCGCGTTCGGGTCGAGGTTGCGGTCGATCCAGAGCTCCTGATGTGGGGCGCCGTAGCCGACGCAGAGGATGCGCGGGCGCACCTCCCGCAGGAACTCCCGGGCCGCGTCGTCTCCCTCCGGCCCGCGCGCGCCGCCGTACGTGTGCGGTGGCCTCAGCCCCGGCACGTCGTGGGCCAGGCGCTTCGCGGCGGCCTCGGCGACGCCGGGCGCGCCGCCGACGAGCGCCACGGGCCACTCCCGGACGGCCGCCAGCCGCATGGCCTCTTGCAGCAGCGCCACGCCGGTCGCTCGGCCCGGGACGCGCCTGCCGGCCAAGCGGCCGGCCACCACGACACCGACGCCGTCCGGCACATTCAGGCGGGTGCGCTCCAGCAGGTCGCGAAAGTCGGCGTCGTGGCGCGCCCGCATCACGAACTCCGGGTTCACGGTGGCGATGTGCGCGCGCACGCCGGCCTGCGCCCAGGCGTCGATCCATGCGGCGGCCTGGCCGAGATCGACGCCGTGAACGCGTGTGCCGAGCACGCGAAACTCGACCGCTTGCAGCGCTGCGGACTCGGTTGTGGCCGCGCCGGTCACGTGGCCAGCATCGAGCGGGCGGCGCCGACGACGCGGCCGGGATCGAGCCATTCCATGCAGAGCGTGTCGCCAAACTCGCACGTCGCCACGCGACGGAAGTCGTAGCAAGGCCCGCAGGGCATATCCACGCGCAGGGCCGCGCACGCCGGATCGCCGGGTCCGTGGAGGGCGGTATCCGTGGGCCCGTGCAGGGCGATCACGCGGGCGCCGAGCGCTCGGGCCAAGTGTGCCGGACCGCTGTCGGTGGAAATCACGAGGTCGGCCGTTTGGAGCGCGCCCATGAGTGTTTCGAGCGAAGTCTCGCCGGTGAGGTCGATCAGATTATGGACGGAGCCGTGCAGCCGCCGAGCCAGCGCGCGGTCGCCGGCCAGTCCAACGACCGCGACCGTCGCACCGCCGGCCGCCAGCTCAGCCAGCGCGCGTTCCCAGTGCTCCTCGCGCCAGCGCTTGGCGTCGCCATGCGCCGCGCCCGCGTGCGCCACGACCAGCGGCCGGCTGATGCCGGCCAGGGCTCTCGGCAGGGGAAGGTCGTCGATTCGGTCGATGGTGCGCCAGGGTGGACGAGCGCCATCGAGCAGGCGCGCGGCCAGCTCGGATTCGTGAGCGCCGCCGTTGCGGCGCTCACCGTCGTAGGGGCGGTCGAAGCTGAACGGCGGGGCCTCGCGGCGGTAGCCGCGGCGCTCGCGGGCGCCGCTGAGCGCCACGACCGTTCCCGCAATCGGCCCGTAGATGCTCACCGCCAGGTCGAACCGCCGCGCGCGCAGGCGCAAGAGCGCTCGCAGGAGATGCCCCCAGCGCTGTGGGTCCAGGCAAGCCGGCCAGTGCGTGACCGTCGCCGGGTCGAGGGGGATCGCTTCATTCACCGCCGAGCAGCGATCCACGATGGCGCGCCATTGGGGCGGCGCCATGAAGGCGACGTGCGCCCGCGGCCACCGCCGGTGCGCCGCGTGGGCGGCCGAAAGCCCGTTGACCACGTCGCCCATCAGGTCGAGACGCACGAGGAGTATCGACGCCGGCTCACCACTCCTGTGGCGGTTTCCGAAGGCGCGGCGCCATAGAGCCATTGCTGCAAGCAGGGGCGTGAGTCCAACGGCCAGGAGTCGACCGAGCAATGCCCGCGTTCGCCGTTTCATGTCGAATCGTCACCCGGCGCGGGCCACGGCCAGATTGCCTCGACTGCGTCGAGCTCGGCGCGCGCGAGAAACCCGAAGCGCGGCGCGCTCGCCGGCGCCATGGTGTTGAATTGATCGATCAGGCGCACGATTCGCCGAACGTCGGTGGCCAGCCGGTCGCGCCGCTCCGCATGCAGTTGCCGTGCGGCTCGAAAGCGCGCGGCGAAGTCACCCGCGCTCCCTGCCAGCGCGTGCGCGCGCGCCCGGCGCATCCGCTGCTCGTGCTCGCGCCGGGCCGCGCGGAACTCGTCGATCCGGCGCTCGATTTCGGCGGCCAACTCCACCCAGGCGGGAGCCAGGCCGGCGTTTTCCAGAACCTTGAACGGCACCCGCAGGTCGCCGGGGACGATTCCTCGCTCGGAACTCAGAGGGCGGCCCGCACCTGCCAGGTTGTCGAACGCGCCCTCGGCGGCTGCCTGCTCGATGGCCTGATCGACGCGCCGCCGGATCGGGCGGGTGTCGTCACTGGTCATTGGACCTGCGCTTCAGGGTCACTGTGCCCGCCCGATCAATGTCTCTTCTCGCGGTGCTCGGAATGACATGGGTGAATGAGGAGCGGCATCGGCAAACCGTCAAGTCGAGGCCGCTGCAACCGGCGGCGCCATGTCGCCGCCGCACAATGCAGACCCAATCCCCACGCTACACCCCCGCCCACGGCTCGGGATCAGTCTCATGGGGCATGCCGGCGGCCGCGCGCACGTCGGCGGCGACGGCCAGGCTGCCGGTGGCCAGCACCGCCTCGCCGGGCTGGCATGCCGCGCGCGCCTGCCGCAGGGCCGCGTCGGACGATGACGCGATTTCGACCTGCCCGGCCAGGCCAAATCGCCGGACCATTCGCTCGGGCGTCCAGCCGCGCGGGTGGTGGGGCTGCACCAACAGCAGGCGGGTGGCGTAGCCGCGCAACTCGTCAATCATCACCGGCACGCGCTTGTCGCGTAGCGAGCCGAATATGACTGGTCCGCGTTGCACGTGGAAGGCCTCGCCCAGCCCCTTGACCACGGCCGCCACGGCCTCGGGCGTGTGTGCGCCGTCCGCGATGGTCAGCGGATCCGAGGCGACTACCTCAAGCCGGCCCGGCCACTCGGTGGCGCCGAATCCGGCGCGGATGGCGCCGCGGTCGATTGGCAGTCCGTGATTCGCCAGCGCGCGGCAGATATGCCATGCGACGGCGGCGTTCCGACGCTGATGCGGGCCCGCCAGTCCCACCGGAAGACTGCTGCCGTCATCAGGCGCGCGCGTGAGCATCAGGGGGCGCGCGCCGCGCCGAGCCGTGGCGCCGTCCCAGCCCAGCGGTTCGACAATGGTCAGCGGCGCTCCTTGGGACCGGCAGGCTGCCTGGAAGACCGAAAGCGCCTCGTCGGACTGCGCGGCGGCGATCACCGGCACTCCGGGTTTGATGATGCCGGCCTTCTCCCCGGCGATGGCCTCCAGCGACTCTCCCAGCACGCGCGTGTGCTCCAGCACGATCGTCGTCAGGCCGACCACCGCCGGATCGATCACGCGGGTCGCGTCCAGCCGCCCCCCGAGCCCGACCTCGATCACGGCCAGGTCAACCTCCTGCTCGGCGAACCACAACAGCGCGAGCACGGTTGCCAGCTCGAAGGTCGAGTACGGACCGTCCGCGGAATGAGCGGCGGACAGACGCTCCACCTGCGGCGCGAGACGATCACAGAGATTGGCGAAATCCCGGGGCTCGATGGGACGCCCGTCGACCGCGACACGCTCGCGGAACGAGTGGAGGTGCGGCTGGGTGTAGGCGCCGGTGCGCAGGCCGGCGGCCTCGGCCGCACTCGCCACCAGGGCGCAGACGCTGCCCTTTCCCTTGCTGCCGGCGACGTGCACACACGTCAGGTCATGGTGCGGATCGCCGAGCGCGCGCAGCAGCCGCCGCGTGCGCGACGGTCCCGCTGCGTAGGCTTCGCGGCCCGCGTGGCCGACGCCGCGCTCCAGGTCGGCGAAGCCGTAGATCCAGCGCAGGGCCTCGGCGTAGGTCATTGAGGAAGGTTGTCCACGCGGTAAAGGGAACGTGGATTCATCGCGTATGCGTAACGGGTGATCCTAGAAGACCTGCGTCGAGGTCTGGTACCCGCGGGAGCTTCGGGCATGTTGCCTTGGGTCTCAGCCGGCTGCGACACTCGGGTACGGCTCGCCGTGGGGCGTGGCTCGTGCTAGCTTCAGGGTGAGGCTGCGAACGCCCTGTTGATTGAGGAACGACGCCGATGAGCGCAGTGCAGACCGACGGCCGCATCTCGCTGCCGATGGACGGCCCGGCCGAGGAACGAATGGGCCTGCCGATGGCTGCCCCGCCGCCGCCTTCGCCGGTGATGGTCACGGATCGCGCGGCGCGTGCGTTCGGGGACATTCTCGCCGAGCGCGGGCACATGCATGGCGCCCTGAAGGTCGCGGTGACCGGCGGTGGCTGCGCGGGCTACGAATACGCCATGGCGCTGGCCCATGAGCCGGAGCCGACCGACATCACGGCGCAGTCGAACGGCATCGACGTCTACATCGACGGGCATACGGCGCACCTGATTGCCGGTGCTGAAATCGACTTCATCGACAGCATGATGGGTCGCGGATTCTCGGTGCGGAACCCGAACGCGCAGACGACCTGCGGCTGCGGCAGCTCGTTCAACACCGACGGGTCCGGAGTCACCGCGGGGGCCTGCGGGAAGTAGCGCCGGGCCGGCGTAGGTCGTCGGCTGGTTCATCCTCGTGCCCCTATCTGGTAGGGGGCAGGCTCGGTTCGCCTCTCTTCGAGAAACCTCGGCAAGATGCTGTAGGGGCAGGTCTCAGACCCGCCCGTACCCTAAGCAACCGGCCGACTCCAGATCGCGTGTGGCATGGATTCCCGCCTTCGGAGACCTTTGCATAAGTCTGTAGAGGCGGGTCCGAGACCCGCCCGACGCCAAGCATCCAGGGCGCTTCCAGGTTCGACCGGACTGGATTCCGGCCTCCGCCGGAATGACGGAGGGGTTTACGCAAAGGTCTCCCTTCGCGGGAATGATGGAAGGCTTACGCAAGGGTCTCGCTTCGCGGGAATGACGGAGGGGTTTCGCAAGGGTCTCAATTCGCGGGAGTGACGATCAATTCCGCCAAGGTCTCGTCAAGCGAAAGGCGGCCCTAACGCGGAAACGCGCCGCGCAGGCCTCCGTCTACCGGGATGACCGCGCCGGTCGTCTTGGCCGCTCGATCCGACGCGAGAAACGACACGGCCGCGGCGACGTCCGCGCCGGTGACCCGCCGCCCCAGCAGGTTGCGCTGCGCGTAGAACGATTCCAGGTCCTCGACGGCGACGCCGTGGGCGGCGGCGCGCCCGGCCCGCAGGTCGTCATCCCATAGCCCGGAGCCTTCGAACACCGCGTCGGGATTGACCATGTTGACGCGGATGCTGTCGGTTCCGGCTTCCACGGCGAGCACGCGGCCAAGCTGCAGCTGCGCCGCCTTGGCGGCGCTGTAGGCGCCAAACCCGGCGCCCGGGTCGAGCGCGTTCTTGGTGCAGATGAGCACGATGCTGCCGCCCAGACTCTGGGACCGCATCTGGCGCAGCGCGGCGCGACAGACGAGGAAATGCCCGGTGGCGTTGATGTCGAGGCTGCGCTGCCAGGTGTCGAGCTCCAGGTCGTCAAGGGGCGCGGCAGCCGCGACGCCGGCGTTGGACACCACGATGTCCACGCCGCCGACCTGCCTGGCCGCGGCCTCGAAGGCATCCGCTGTTTGGCGCTCGCTGGTGACGTCGAGCGGGAGCGCCTGCGCCCGGTCGCCGGCGGCAGTGATTGTCTCGGCGACGGCAGTTGCAGCGTCCGAGTCAATGTCGGTAACGAACACGAAGGCCCCGTCCGACGCCAGGGTCTGCGCGATGGTGCGTCCGATGCCCCGACCCGCGCCGGTGACCAGGGCCACGCGGCGCGCCAGCTCCCGTTCCGGCGGCGCCCGGGTGAGCTTGTACAGCTCGAGCGGCCAGTACTCCATGTCGTAGAGATCGCGTGGCGGCAGGGCGCGGTAGGCGCCGATGGCGGTGGCGGCCTCGATGACGTCCATGCTGTGGCGGTACATGTCGGCCACGATTCCGGCCTCGTCCCAGGTGGCGCCCGTGGTGAACATGCCGACGCCTGGAACCAGGACGACGCGCGGCGCGGCGTCGTGCTGAAAGGCGTCGGCGCCGCCGTGCTCGCGCGCGTAGCGCTCGTAGTCGGCGCGGTAGGCCGCCACGGCATCGCGCACGCTCTCGGGATCGGATGCTGGAAGGACCAGTGGCAGGCGCTTGGTGCGCAGCACGTGGTCGGGGGTGACTGGACCTTGCTGCGAGATCTCTTCGAGGTCGGGCCGGTCCACGAATGCGCGCACGCGGGGCGAGCCGTCCCAGCGCACGATGACCTGTCTCACGGCCGAGAGCGCGCCGCGCAGCACCGGCGCCAGCGCTGCCGCTGCCGCCTCGTCGCCGCGTGCGCTTCCGTGCGCCGGGAGGTGCGGTCGCACGCGCTCCTCCGCCAGGGTCACGAGCTCGATGTGCCGCTCGTAGGACTCGCGCGCCGTCGCGCCGAAGGTCACCAGCCCGTGCATGTCCAGCACCAGACCCTCGACGCCGGGATTTGCCGCGTACACGTCGGCGGTGAGCTGCGCCAGCTTGAAGCCCGGGAGTATGTAGGGCACCAGCGCCACCCGGTCGCCGTAGACCTCGTGCACGAGACGGTGGCCGTGCGGCTGGTTGGTCAGCGCCAGCACGGCGTCGGCGTGCGAGTGGTCGACCCACGCATCGGGCAGAAACGCGTGGAGCAGCGTCTCGATCGACGGTCGCGGAGCATCCGGATCGAGCGAGCTGCGGGCGAGGTAGGCCAGCATCTCGTCGTCCGACATTTCCGGCCGCGAGCGCAATGCCTCGAGGTCGTCCAATTGCAGCCGCGCGAAGTCGCTCGGCTCGATGGTGCGCAGATCGGACCCGCTGCCCTTGATGGCCAGCGCGCGGCAGGGGCGACCGCGGTGGTCGTGGTCGTCGAGCTTGACGGACGTGTTGCCGCCGCCGTGCAGCACCAACGCCGGTTCCGCGCCGATGAGCCGCGAGGTGTAGACCCGAAGGTCGAGCGGGTCGAGTCCGCGTGCATCGTTGTCGGACCAGCGAGATTGCATGCGCAAGGCCGAGGGAAACGGTGAATCGGCGCGGGCAGTCTACTGCGAGCGGACTACGACCCGGCCGGAACCTCCATGGTCACCGTCTTGCCGGACGCGGCGGCGACGGCGCAAAACTCGTCGTAGGCCTGCTGCAGCAACTCCCTGGGCGCCGCGCCGTCCTCGCTGCGCACGACGATGTCGACGGGCAGGCCCTCGGGGTTCGACATGCCGACATAGGCCTTGAGATAGGCGGCGGGAATGCGGCGCATGACCGACTGCATGAGCGGCGAGGTCTCCGACTCGTGGGCGTCGATGAATACGCGCAGCCGGGCCGACTGGCCGGCGAACATGCGCTCGATGGCCGGCTGGATGTGGGTGCGGAAGCAGCCCTGGACCTCGCGCGGCGGCCCCGGCATGCACCAGATGCTGGAGTCTTCGACCTGCACCATGAAGCAGGGCGCCCAGCCGACCGGATTGAGGTGCACGCGGGCGGCGACGGGCACGGTGCCCATCTTGAGTCGCGGCGGGCTGGAGGCCTCCTCCAAGCTGATGCCGCGGCGTCGCGCGTAGTCCTCGAGCACTTCGCGGGGCGTGTGGATCCCGCATCCCGCGAGCTCGGCCACGGCTTCGACGGTGAGGTCGTCGGGCGTCGGGCCCAGTCCGCCGGTGGTGATGATGACGCGCGCGCGACGACCGACGGCCGCGCGCAATTCCGCGGTGAGGGCGTGAAGATCGTCGGCGAGCGCGGTGATGCGCCGCACGTCGCCGCCGGCCACGGCCACCTCGCCGGCAAGCCAGTGCGAGTTGGTGTCGAGAATCAGGCCGGTCACAAGCTCCGTGCCGATGGCAAAGATCTCGACGTCGTCGTTTCGCACGCGTGGTGACCTCACAACTGGCCCGGTATTGTACGGTCGCGCCGGGATCGGGAACCGCTGGTGTCCGACTTCACCATGACCGCAAGCGCCGTCGCCATTGTCCACCGGAAGGTGCGCTGATGGCGGCCGACTGGTACGCATTTCGCGACTTCGACCTGGAAATGGTCCGGGACGCGCGCGCCTGGTATACGCAGTTTCTCCCGTCCGCGGGACGAATCCTCGACGTCGGCTGCGGGCGCGGTGAGTTCTTGGACGTGGCGGCTGATGCGGGGCTGGAAACGCACGGCGTCGACCTGGACGCGGCCATGCTGGCGCACGCCGGCGCTCATCGGGTTGTCGAGGCCGAAGCGCTGGACTACCTGCAGTCGACGCCCGAGACGTTCGACGTGGTGAGCGCGCTGCACGTGATCGAGCACTTTCCGGTGGGCGAGGGCGCGGCGTTGGTGCGGCTTGGCGAAAGCCGCCTGGTTCCTGGTGGGTCCTTGATCATCGCCACGCCCAATCCGGGCAGCTTGCCGACGATCGCTCACGAGTTCTGGAAAGACCCGACGCACGTGCGTCCGTACGACGTGGAGTTGCTGGAGTTCCTGTGTCGGGACGCGGGTCTCGACGTGCAAGCCTCGGGGGTCAACCCGGCGTCGGCGCGCGGGCTGCCGGTGACGCTGGATGACCTTGACATAAGCGACGGTTCATCACCGGAGCACAGCGCGCCGCCCGACGAAGATCGCGTGACGCGCTGGATGGGCGGTCGTGTGGCGCGGTCGCGCTATGCGGCGGACCTCGAGGCGGCGCTGCACGAGGTGAGCGCCCAGCTGCGCCACACGCGAGACGAACTGACGAAAGTCGCCGCGATTGTCCGCCGGGCGCTCGAGGTTGCCTACGAGCCTTCCGAGGTTTTCGTGGTGGCCCGCAAACCCGCGGGGTGACTCGCTAGGGAAGCTCTGAATAAATCTGTAGGCCGCGCTTCAATCCCCCCATCCTCACCTTCCCCCCAAGGGGGAAGGGACCGGAAGGAGGCTTTATCAGAGCTTTCCTAGGGCTCTAGGTGCTGCCGGTCGGCGAATTCCGGGCCGGCGGCGCCGCCTTCCATCGCCGGCATCGATTCGCCTTGACGGATCAGCTCGGCCGCGTAGGCCTGGATGAGCGGCACGTTGGGTTCGAGCACGTAGGCGCCGTTTTCGGCGATGACCGTGTGCGAGAGCCCGCGATCGAATCCCACGGCGCCCTGGACCACGCGCGACGAGTCGATGGAAAGGGCGAGTTTCAACATGCGGGGAACGAGCTCCAGCGGTACGTCGGTCTTGAAGGCGTCGCGGAGGCGCTCGAGGAAGTTCGGCCACTGCAGGATCGTGCGCGGAGTCAAGAGCTGGTCGCGAAGGGCGAGGAGAAGCTGTTGCTGTCGCTGATCGCGGGCAATCGCCCCGTCCTGATGGCGCGAGCGCGCGTATCGCAGCGCCATGTCGCCGTCGAAGTGGTTGATCCCGGCGGGTATGTAGAGGGGTTCGAAGCCGGTATCCATGGCGTTCGGATAGCTTTCGTCGTAGATCGTGGTGGTGACGTCGACCTCGACGCCACCGAAGAAGTCGATCAGCCGCCGAAAGCCGTAGAAGTCGAGCACCATCACATAGTCCACCTTGAGGCCCATGACTTCTCCAACGCGCCGTCGGAGCACGTCCGGTCCCTGATTCTGGTAGACGGAGTTGATGCGATAGGGCTCGGTGCGGCAATCGGCGATGCACAGGTCGCGCGGGATCGAGATCAGGGCGGCGGCGTTGTTGGCGGGATCGATTCGCGTGAGCACCATGGCGTCGGTGCGCCCGCTGGACTCGCCCGGCCGCTGGTCCAAGCCCAAGAGCAGCAGGGAGAACGGACGGTCGCCGGGCCAGTCCTCGATCAGGTCCAGCGGGCTGGGGACTTCCGCCTGGGAGATCGTCGGCGGCTCGACGTCCGGGGTGACGGCAGGGACGGTGACCGGGGCTGCGACCGCGGTGACCGCCGGCGGCGTTTCCGGGGCGACCGGCCGCGCTACGACGGTGGGGGTTGACTCGGGCGCCGGCGCGGCAGGCTCGGCGCTGTTGCTGCGCCAGACGAAGAGCCCAATGGCGCCCACGATGACAAAGACTGCCAGCGAGGCGCCGAGGCTTATGATCTCGGCGCGGTGCAGACGCCTGGCGAGGCGCTCGGAACCTTCGGGCATCAGGCGGCTAGGCATTATGTCGAATTGTGGCGTCCACTATACGACAGGGAAGGGCGGCGGTGGGGGCGTTCGGCGTCAGGTTGTTGGAGCATGGGCTGTCTCGCGCGATAAATCGCCCTGCGACGCCATGACGTTACGCGCGGATCGCGCGAATCCATGACAAGCACTCCCAGCAGCGCCGCGGGCCCCTTGCAGATGGCCGTCATCGGCTGTGGTGCAATGGGTCGCCGCCTGGTCGGGGCAGTGGCGCAACATCCCGACTGCCGCCTGCTGTGGTGCGTCGATCGTGATCTCGAGGCCGCCCGGCGGACCGCCGCCGACTCGGACGGGGCGCAGGCGGACGACGACATCGACTCCGTGCTTCACCGGACCCAGGTTCAAGCGGTGCTGATCGCGACGCGGCCCGACTCGCACGCCCGTCTGGTGGCGGCGGCGGCCCACGCCGGGAAGCACGTGTTCGTGGAGGCGCCCCTGGCGACGAAGCTGCCCGATGCGCTGCGCGCGCATGCGGCGGTGCGTGAGTCGGGCGTGGTGGCCGGCGTCAACTTCAAGCTGCGTGCGGCGGCGGGCGTCGAGTTGGTCGGCTCGGCGGTGCCGGGACCGCAGGCGATCACGGTGCACGCCACGGTCGATTCGCTGGCCAAACGGTGGGAGGGCGAGGCCGAGCACGGCGGCGTACTCGGCACGTTCGGCAGCCACGCGCTGGATATGGCCGTCCATTTGGCCGGCTCGCGTCCGCTGCGGGTCTATGGGGCCGGCGGTCGCTTTGTGCGCCGCGCCGGGCTGCCGGACACGCTCACCGCGACCATCAAGTTTGCGAGCGGCGGCGTGGCGCAGGTGGTCGTGGGCGAGCTTGGCGCGCCGGAGAGCGGCGGCGCCTACCGGGGCGGCGTGAGTGATGGCGTGCGCCGTGCCGAGCTGTGGAACGACTTGACGCAGGCTCGGGTGTTCGAAGGCGAGCGGGTGGTGGCCGCGACGCCGAAGCGGGTTGTCGGGCAGAACGGCTCCGCTGAAATGCTCGACGCGTTCGTGGCCGCCGTGCGCGGCGGTGGTCGGCCCCTCGCCGACAGCGCCGCCGGCGTGCGCGCCGTGCAGCTGGCCGACGGGCTCTACGAGGCGATGCGCTTGGGCCGCGCGGTCGACCTGGAGCGGGTAGCCTAGCGGGCGGCTACCCGACGGAGCGGCTATGCAACCGATTCCACCTGTGCACGAGCTGTTCATGCACGTGTGGCGGCTCAAGCACGTCGGCTACACGGTCGTGCCAAACGCCGTCAGCCCCGAGCGCTTGGACCCGATTAGGGAGCGCTTCGACGCGCTGATTGCCGACCATGAGAACGTGCCGTCGGCGGTGGTGGACGGCCCGTCGACGTCGGTGAAGGGCGTCGGGTCGATCGACCTGCACCGGTTCTTCGAGCTCGATCCGTTGTTCGAGGACTTCATGGACCTGCCCACCGTGCTGCCGATCGTGCAGGCGGCGCGAAATCACGACGTGATGCTGCTGTCGAGCGCCATGGGCAACTATCGGGCGCCCAATACGCCGGCCGCGACGCTCTGGCACCGCGACGGTGGGCCCTACATGCGTCTCACGATCTACCTGGACGACGTGACGGAGGAGATGGGTCCGACGGCGGTGGTCCCCGGCAGCCACAAGGATCCGAATCGTCCGCCCCCCTGGGCCAATCACGACAATCAGCCGCGGGCGCTGCCGGGCATGGCGCCGCTCGCCGCGCCGGCAGGCACGTGCCTAATCAACGACACGAACATCTGGCACACGGCCATGCCCAACCGCTCGTCACGTCCGCGCCGGCTGGTGTGGGTGGTCTACAAGTGGTCCACCCAGGTCTACGACGTGCGACCGGAGTGGTATCACTCGCCGGAGTTCATCGCGCGGCAGACCGATCCGGTGCGGCGGGCGTTGCTGGGGTGCACGGACTAGATTTTTCCTGCCAAACCACCGCCAGGTATCGCGTCTAATGGAGAGAGGTCGCGCGAGGCAGAAAGGGCCGCGGTTCAGACTCGTGTCTCGGCCCAGCGAACCACCGTCTCTGCAATTCCTAGTGCGTTCGCGTACTCCGGCTCGGACACGGGTTCAGCGATGGCGGGATAGCGGGCAGTCGTGGCGTACGGGTTGAGCCGTTCGGCCTGACGAATTGCCTCGGGCACGGTCTCTCCATGGTCTTGCAGCAAGGTCAGCAATAGCCCCATGTCGTGCACGTAAGGGAAGTCGATCCGATGAGCAAGCAACACAGCCTTGACGGCTTTCTCGGCTGCCTGCTGCGCATCGAAGCATAGGTCTTCGAGGTAGACGCCTGGGCCGCGGTTCGCGGCCTTGGATAGATTGCTCCGCGCGCGGTTCAGCCACTCCCGTGGATCGTCGGGCGCGAATCGTTCATGCGGCTTCATAGACCACCGTTCCCTCGCTGAGGGCCGGCTTGATCACCAGTGCGTGGCTGTCCTTGTAGCGTTCGACATGCGCCGGAGAGACGACGATCGCATCGACGGCGACGCGTACCCCGCGCAACTCTCGGTAGATCCTCGCCGCAAGGTCTCGCGTGTCGACTTCATCCTTGATGACCAACAAATCGACATCGCTGTTGGGGCCCATGTCGCCCCGCGCAGCGGACCCGAAGAGAATGACCTTCTCCGGCTGGGCCACCCTGACAACACGCCGAACGATGTCGTCCAGCGTTTCGTGGTCGAGCGTCTGGTTGTGCATGCGTGGCTCGCCAAAGACGGTTAACCAGAGCTGCCCCGCCATCATACGGGTGTAGGTGCGCGATGCGTGAAAGCCGGCTAGGGGCAACGCTCGTGATTGCCCTCGGGTGAATCCGGTCTCGAGCGGGTTGGCGGCGGTTGGCCCGATAGCAGGTCTCGGCGTAAGTCAGGCTTCGCGGTTCCACGGCGTGTCGATGCCCAGCGCGTCCGCGAGCGACTCGAGGTCGCGCCGATGCTCGTCGCCAACGGGGACGCCTGAAACCGCGTAGCGTCGCGCACGCTCGGCTTCCGGCGCTCCGGCGAATTGGGCATTGGGAAATCCCGGCAGCGGCGCCAACTCCGCGATGCGTTCCGCCAGCGTGTCCATCTGCCGCCGGAACTCGACCGGATCCAGGAACAGGTCGATGCGGAACATCATGAACGCCGCGGCCTGGTGCGCCGAGGGGAAGCGCGGCGGCGGGGCGGCGCGCTCCTGCGGCACGCCGGCCAGGATGCCGCCCCAGGCTTGGGCGATGTTGCCCAGGCCGATGCAGCGGAAGATGGTGCCGGGGATCCAATCCTCGAGCTGCTTGCGGTGCGGCGACGAGCGCAGGTCGTAGACCGGCGAGAAATCCACGATCAGCGGGTCCGCGTCGCCGGCCGGAGCGCTGAAGCACATCGGCGAGCCGACGGCCGAGCTGTAGACCGGCATGCCCGGCTGCATCTCAAGGCGCGCGCCGCCGGTGACGAAGCACAGCAGATCGTGCGGCAGCGTCATGCGGGCGTAGATGCCTGCGGCCCCGATGTGCCCGTGATTGCGTGTGACCGCGACGGCGACGCCGGATTCGCGAGCCTTCTCAATGGCGCGTTCCGTGGCCAGGTGCGCCGCGAAATACCCCAGGCCGCTGTCGCCGTCCACGACCAGGCTCACCGGCGTCTCGCGTGTAACGCACGGGTTGGGCGCCGGGTTGAGCCGACCTCCGCGGATCTCGTCGGCGTAGGAGGCAAGCATCCGCGTCCCATGCGAGTGCACCCCGCGCAGGTCGTTGGCCGTCAGCAATTCGGCGAGTCGGGCAGCGTGAGCATCCGGCAGGCCTAGGGCCAGCCCGATTTCGTGCACGAACCGTTGCAACCGCTCCGCCGGCACCGAAACGTAGCGCTCCGGCGGCAGGTTTAGCTTGTAGACGGGCGGGGTGTGGGTCATGGCTCCCTTGTCGGCCGTACGTGCGGTAGTGACTAGTTTCTTATGAGTGAGGTTGTAGGCCCGCGGTGTGTCTCCGGGAGAGACACACCGCTTTTCCGACCGAGGATTGAATTGCCGGGCTCCCTCAACGCATCAACTCTTTTCGCACACTGGCAGGCCAAGGTCGCTGCGATCACCGATCCGCCACTCGGCGATTTCGAGTGGGACACAGCCTGTCAACTGGTTGCCGGCCAGCCAGAGGGACGCGCTGAGGCGACCAAGCGCCACTGGCACCTCGCCCGTCAAGGCATTGCCAGAAAGTCCCAGTGTCCCCAAATTGGTGAGTTGGCCGATCTCTGCCGGGATCGCTCCTGTCAATTGGTTGTTGTCGAGTCTGAGCAGGGAGAGGCTCGTCAGTTGGCCCAACTCCGGCGGGATCGGCCCTGTCAACTGATTGCTGGTGATTGTCAAGGACGTCAGGTTCGCCAGTTGGCCCAACTCCGGCGGAATCGGTCCGGTCATCTGGTTGTTGGTGAGATCCAAAGTGGTGAGTCTTGTCAGTTGGCCTAGTTCCGGCGGAATCGGCCCTGCCAACTGGTTGGCGTAGAGGATCAACTCGGTGAGGCTGCCCAGTTGGCCCAACTCGGGGGGAATCGGCCCCGTCAGTTGGTTGTAATAGAGGATTAACCGGGTCAGGTTGCCCAGTTGGCCCAACGCTGGCGGAATCGGTCCCGTCAATTGGTTGCTGGCGAGGTCGAGCAGTGTCAGGTTCGCCAGCTGGCCCAGCTCTGACGGAATGGGTCCCGTCAGTTGGTTGCTGTTGAGACTCACAGCGGTCAAGTTGTCCAGCTGCGCCAACTCTGGCGGGATCGCTCCCGTCAATTGGTTGCCGACGAGGGTCAACGACCTCAGGTTCGATAGCTGGCCCAACTCCGGCGGGATCGCTCCCGTCAACTGGGTGTAGTTGAGATCCAGAGCGGTGAGGTTGGTCAACTGGCCCAACTCCGGCGGGATACGACCCGTGAGTTCGTAGGACGAGAGCCCTAACATCTCCAAATTTGCCAGTTGGCCCAACTCTGGCGGGATATGGCCCGTGAGTCCATAGCCGGAGCTGGCGGAGAGGTCGAGGGTCCGTAACGCCGTCAGTCGCCCGAGCTCTGGCGGCAGGATCCCGATCTTGAGATTCGTGTCAGGACTTGCGTCTAGCGCCAACCCTGTCACCCGTGGTGGTGCGCCGTCCACCGTGACGCCAACCCACTGTGTGATCGGCGTCCCAGACCCCCAGTTCACGAGCGTGCCGCCAAACATCGCGTCCCGAAGCTGGAGCAGCACCTCGCAATCGCGCACCAGTCCTGGATTCTCCGTCGGCGCGTCAACCGCGAACCCAGCGGCGCACGCCGCCTGGCTCGCCTGCCCGTCCTCGTGCCCCAACTGTGCTAGGACCGGGCCGCCTACGGCTGCCAACACCAAGACCCGCGCATCGCTTCCGTCGGGCGCCACCGTCTGCACGACTGGACCGTGCTCGGTGCTGAGGATCGCGATGCGCGAGCCGTCCGGTGACCAGGCCGCCGCGTTCCCGGGCAGGGGCGCCTCGCTCACCGGAGCGCCATCCACATTGACCACGCAGATCCCACCACCGCACGAAAACAGGATCTTTGAGCCGTCCGGCGACCAGGCCACAGTCCCGATCGACGCGCGGGTCGGGACCGAGTCTCCGTAGCGGGGCTGCCAGCCCGTGATCGTCGTTACGCGTTGGGAGTCCGAACCGTCCGCCGCGACGGTGTAAAGCGCCACCTCGTCGTTGTCGGCCTTGGCAAACGCCAGCCGCTGCCCATCCGGGGACCACGACGGCCCGCTCACCGTGCTCCTTAGTCGCCGTGGTGCCCCGCCCTCGATTTCAATCGTGTAGAGCCACATCGTGAATTCAGAGTCGTGTCGAACATATGCGATGCGCTTGCCGTCTGGTGACCACTGGGGCGGCAGATGCACGTTCACAGCTCCGTCCCTGACCCTTGCGATGTCCGAGCCGTCCGGCGCCATGGTGTAAAGGTGAAGAAAACGGGTGGAGTGGGAGTTGGAGACGCCGGCATAGCGATGGTCGTTTGACAGATAGGCGATGCGCGTGCCGTCAGGCGACCACGCCGGGTAGTTGTCGAACTGCGTGTTCGTGGTCAGCCGCTGTGGCTCCGAGCCGTCGATATTGGCGCGGACGAGCTCGTGGTCGTAGTTGAGCAACTCGGGATTCGGTTCCACCGACGTAATGACAATGATCGGGTTGCCATCGGCATCGGTCTCGTGTCGAGTCGACGGTGTGTATGTGAATCCGGGGCGGGTGGGGTAGGCGCAGGTGGAATAGATGACCTGCGTCCCGTCCGGGGACACGTCGACAGCAGTCATCGGGCCCGACACTGAGAACTGCCGGAGAGCGGATCCATCCGGTGCCACCCACACGACGTCGCTGTCGCGGCTGAACACTATGCCTGAGCCGTCTCGGCTCCACCGGACGAAGGCAGTGCTTATCCCCAGCCCGCCGAAACAGGGCGTTCGAACACCCAAATGCCGGTCGATCTCATCTCGAATGATCCGGGGCGTGGGCGTGGGAGACGGCGGCGGTTCAGGGATTACTGTCGGCGGCGATGCGGGTGCAGGCGATGGAGTTGCCGCCATGGTGCGCGACTCGGCTATTGTGCTCGCCGCGTCAGGCGCGTCCGGCCCGCAGCCAGCCAGACTCACTACGAGGCCCAACGCAGCCAGAGGCGCGAAGGCAGCGCGCCACAGAGTGCGATGACCTCTCACGGGTCCGCCTCCCGCGTTCTGCTGGCGTTGGCTGCCGGGTGCTCCAAGAGATACTACGCGCGGTTTGGTGGAATCGTTCCCTGTGCCGGGCGGCGAAGCGACCAAATTCGTCTAGCCGGTTCAGAACGGACTGAATCTCGGCGTACGCCGGCGTTTCGGGAACGAGGCGGTGCGTTTGGGTGGTTCGCTTGTGACCGGTCCCACGCTGCGCGCAGCGTGGGTCACCGGGCGTGGATTCCCGCCTCCGCGGGAATGACGAGCTTAGAAAGCCCTCGTGCGAGGGTGAGGGCATCGGACGTGGCGAATGGCCCTATGTGCTGCCTGGCAGCGGCGCGTGCGCGGCGGCGAGGCGGGCGCGGACGATGGGGAGGACGACCAGGCTGAGGCCGAAGAAGACGGCCATCATGGCGAAGACGGCGCGGTAGCCGAACAGGTCGAGGGCGATGCCGGCGGAGAGCGTGGCCAGGCCGTCGCCGCCGGCGGTGGCGACGTTTGAGAGGCCCATGTAGAGGCCGGGCGCGCGCTGGTCGGGAATCAGGTCGATGGCCACCGCCCAATCCGCGGCGGTGAAGAGGCCGACCCCGACGCCCAGCACCGCGGCGAAAATCACGACCTGCACGAAGGACTGTGAGGTCATGAGCACGGCGGCGGCGATAAGTCCCAGCGCCGCCGCCGTCGCCACCAGACGCAGCTTGCCGTAGCGGTCGGCCAGCCACCCGGCCGGAACGGTGGTGATGAGTGCGGTCAACAGCACCGCGGCCAGGACGATGGTGGTCTTGAACTCGGCGTCGCTCTCGGCCAGGCCGCCGTCGACCTGGTCGCCCTTGAGGAATAGCTGAATGAAGTTATCCATGGCCTGCAGGCCCATGAAGTAGAGCAGCCGCGAGAGCATGAGCCAGGCGAAGGCCGAGCGTTGGCTCAGCTCGCGCAGCCGCGTGCGGACTTCGCTGAGGACGCCGTCGAAGGGAACCGCCTCGGGCGGCCGCCGCTCGCGCACGGCGAACCACGCGGCGACGGAGAAGATCGCCAGGACGACCATGATGGTGAAGAGCGCTGGGGCGAAGAACGGGTTGGGGTCCTGGCCCTCCGCGGCCATGCTGAGCCACGCGCCGGCGACTCCCGCGCCGACGAGCGTGCCCATGAGATTGGCCAGCCCGAAGAAGCCGGACGCACGCCCGCGCGACTCGCGCGGCACCTGGTCTGGAATCACGCCCTGATAGGGACCGTGGGCGATATTGGCGGCGATCTGAAGCAGCACCATGGCTACGAATAGCCAGCCGTAGTTGGGCGCGTAGGCGACGAACAGCAGGCAGGGGATGGCCGCGGCGATGCCGGCGGCCATGATCGGCCGCCGCCGGCCCCAGCGCAGGCGCACCCGGTCGCTGAAGGCGCCGGCCATGGGCTGCACCAGGATGGCCACGATGAGGCCCACCACCACGATGGCGCCGATGGCGGTGCCCTTGATCTCGTCGTCCACCAGCTCCGGCACGCGGGTCGGGAGCAGCTGGATGTTCATGCCGCCCCAGAGGAACGACAGGCCGAACCAGAACAGGCTGATGCGAACGAGGAAGAACGCGGAGCGGCGGGAGATCTCCGCGGCGCGGCTCATGGCGCTACCGCGGGGCCGAGCGAGGGTGCTGAGTCGTCGCCAAAGCGGAATACAAACAAGGTCCGCCCCGAACCATCGGCCCACATCACGGCCAGATTAGACGAGTCGCCATCAGCCGTCACGTAGACCAAGGCGTCGCCGTCCGGCGTCCAGACGGGCGCGCGATCGCCGAGGGTGTATCTGAACTCGGATAGCGGGAGTACCACGACGCCGGTGCCGTCGGCGTTGATGATGGCGACGTGCGGCTGGCGCTCGCGGATGGTGGCATAGGCCACGCGCGTGCCGTCCGGCGACCAGCGCGGCTCCAGGTCGGCGCCGGCGGCGTCGGTCAGGCGCTGCTCGTCGCTTCCGTCGAGGGCGACGGTGAAGATGTCGAACTGGCCGAAGCGATCGGCGCTGTAGACGATGCGTTCTCCGTCGGGCGCGAACGACGGTGAGTTTTCGGCGCGGCCGCTGCCGACCACCAGCGCCTCGTCGCCCGATTCAACGTCGACAAGCCAAATGTCGGGGCTGCCGCGGCGTTGTGACTGAAAGGCGATGGCCGAGCCGTCCGGCGACCACGAGGGACGCGAGTCGCCCGGACCTTGCGTGAGCGGGCGGATGTTGCGGCCGAGGGCATCCATCAGCCAAATGCGGAACTCGCCGTCGCGGTTGCTGGCGAAGGCGATGGTCGAGCCGTCGGGCGACCACGCGGGCTGCGCGTCGTCGGCGGGATTGACGGTGAGCCGCCGCTGGCCGGTGCCGTCGGTGGCGATGACGTAGATCTCGAGATTGCGTCCGATGTCCGCCTGGTAGGCGACCCACAGCAGTGGGAACGGCGTATCCGGAGGGGGCGGCGTCGGGGTCGGGGTGGGCGTCGGCGCGGGTGTCGGCGTCGGCGTGGCGGTCGGCCTGGGCGTTGGCGTTGGAGTGGGTGTCGCGGTGGGTGTGGGGCTGGGCGTGGCCGTGGGGGCGGGCGTGGGGCTGGGCGTGGCGGTCGGCGTTGCAGTGGGCGTGGGGGGCGGCAGGCTCACCGGGGCCGTGGGGGTGGGGCGCGGTCGGCCAACGGGGAATTCAGCAGGGAGCGGCGCTGGTGTCGCGGCGACGACCGTGACCCGCTCTAGCGGCACACGGATCACCCCCGACGCCCCGCCGTTGCAGGCCATCGAAACCACCAGCGCGAACCCGGCGAGCGCCGTGGCAAATTCCCGGACGCGATTGCTGGAGTCGAAGCGCCGCACCAGCCGCCGCCGCCAGCCGCTCATGCGCCGCGACCCGCGCGGCGGCCTAAGCCGCGGCGTCCCGATTGCTCGTGCGCGAACGCCGTCCCAGGCCAACAAGCTGCTTGGGCGTGAGAAACCAGCGGAGCACGGCGCATTGCCAGAGACCGATGTCATACGCCTGGAGTTTGCAGAGGCCGCCGGGCTTCAGACCAAAGGTCCCGCCCGGCGCGCCGCAGGCCAGAATCGAGATGAGCTGGCTCAGCGTCGGCTCGTGTCCGACCAGCATCACGCCCTTGCCGCGCGCGTGGGATCGAATCAAGGCGACGATGCCGCTCAGATCACCTCTGGCGAGAGCGTCGGCGTACTCGATATCGGCGGCGACTTCGAGACCCTGGTGCACGATCTCCGCGGTCTGCCGGGCGCGCAGCAGCGGGCTGGAGATGATGGCGTCCACGACGACGTTCGCGGCAGCCATGCCCGTGGTGGACTGCTCGGTCCGCCGCCGTCCCCGCGGGCTGAGGGGGCGGAGGTCGTCGCGGGGATAGGACGGCCCAAAGGCCTCGGCCTTGCCGTGCCGCAGGATGTAGAGATTCATGCGACCTCCGGGATGCGCGGGGCTCCGGCGTCAGGGTGTGCGGCGGCTGTCAGGCCTCCGCGGCGGATGCAAGGGCAATCGGGTCGCCGGCAACGACTACGCCGCCGGCGCTGACGACGGCCAGCATGCCCCGGCGTCCCCTGATCTCCTCCTGCAGCCCCGGACGCAGAATGTCCATCTTGTAGCACGGTTCGCACGGATGGGAGATCACCACCTCGACCTCGGCGCCGATGCGCAGCCGGTCGCCCTCGTTCAGGGCGGCTAGGTCAATGCCGGTGGTCGCGACGTTCTCGCGAATGTCGCCGGGTCCAAGCTCCAGCACGTCCAGGGTCTCGGTGTCCATCAGCAGCACCTGGTTGCGCGATTCTGACTTGGCGTGGCGGTCGCCTTCGATGCCCAGGTCGGCCACGAAGCTGAGGCTGCTGACGTCCACGTTTTCCCCAGAGCGGGGCGAGAGGCGTAGCCAGGCGACGTGCGGTGAGCTTGACATAAATCCACCCTAGGGTATCCCAATCGTGTTCAGCGTACGCCATCCGCACGCGCCGAACCTGCGGCCACACGAGCCCGCCGCGCCGCGCCTATAATCGAGCGCCCGGCCGAGGTGGCGGAATTGGTAGACGCGCTAGCTTGAGGGGCTAGTGGCCTCCGGGCTGTGCGGGTTCGAGTCCCGCCCTCGGCACCCTGAGGAATGGAGCGCCCTGCTCGTTGCCGGCGATTCTGGGAAGCAAGTCATCCAGGCCGGACCGGAGCATCGAACTGACTGGCGGCCGCGCCAAATGAAGATCGTCTGCTGGAACATGGCGCACTCGCGCAAAGCGTGGGATGCGATGGTTCAGATGGACGATGTCGACGTTGCGCTCTTGCAGGAAGCCTCGCGCGTGCCCGATGACCTCCGTCACCGCGTCGACGTCGACCACAGGCTGTGGGACGGGCGTCACAGCGACTGGATGGTGTATCCCTCGGTGGTGGCCCGGCTGTCGGACCGGGTTTCCACCAGCTTCATTACTACTCAGCTGATCGGCGATCCGTACAGCCACGACTTCTACACCAGCGAGTGGGGCACGCTCGGCGCCGCGGTGGTGAACTCAGACGACGGCAGCGAGCCGCTCACCGTTGTCTCAATGGCTGCCGGCGGTGACAACTTCACCCATGAGTCAGGCTCGCCGAGTCGTCGTGAGGCCATTGGTTCAGTGCACCGGCTGATTTCGGATCTCTCACGCTTGGTCGGCCGTCGAAGCCGCGTCATTGCCGCCGGCGACTGGTCGATCAACCGAGGCTGGAGCAGTCATCCGACGGCGGTCTGGAACGAACGCGAGGCGCTGCACTTTCAGACGGCATTTGACCGAATGCGAGCACTGGGCTTTCGCCACCTCATGCCGGAGGGCCGACGCGGATATCGCGACGACGTGGTGAGCTTTAAACCGATCGGGATGTCACCCGCGGAGGCGTGGGGGCAGCTCGACTACGTCTTCGCCACCGAAAACATCGCCGACCGCGTGTCCGTCCGCGCTCTGAACGAACCTGACAAGTGGGGTCCGAGCGACCACTGTCGCCTCGTCATTGACATCGACTGAGCTCCGAAATTCGACGCCACCCAAGGCATCGCCCAATTTCCCGACCGCAAGATTCATCGCGGGGACGGCGTTGGTCCTGGTAGCGCCTTGATGGACGACCAATTCGGTGAGGCAGCCGGCGAGGTCTAGGCCTTTGCATCGGGAGCCGGCGGACGCAGATCGATCCGCATCTCGGAAATCCGTTCTGGACTTCGGGCGACGCCGCGACGGTGAAGCGCGGCCAGCATGTCTTCCTGCCTCGGCTGACCGAACGCCAGTCGGTAGAGCGCCAGCGACTCCTGGAGCCGTGCCCAGCGATCCTCATCGCGACTCAAGGGAAGCGCCATGATTCGCCGGTGCAGTTTGGCATCGCCCGGATATATCCAGCAGGGAGACAGGCCTCCGAGATCTTGGCCACTCTCCGCCGCGGCGGCTTCGAAGACCGCCGACCAGGGATCCTCAACTCCGAGAGCCAGCGCTGCCGATCGGTGAGCGGACGCGACGTTCTTGCGGATTGCGTGTCCTTTGTAGCGGTCCACCCGGCCCTCACGCTGCTCGAAGTCGACCGGGTTGCCGGGAAGGTCCCAATGAACCACCGAATGGCACCACCAGTGGAAATCGATGCCCTCTTGGCCGACGGAAGTCGTCGCGAGTACAAACGGCCAAAACGGCGAGTTGAATGCCGCCCTTACCTCGGGAAGCCTCGCTTCATCCTGGCCCTGGCGCGTGCTGCCGAAGCGCATTGCGTATCTGCTCGGAAACGCGATGCCCTCGCCGTCGAAATCGTCGATGTCAGTTGCGCGGTAGACCGACTCCCGCACGGCAATTGCGTGCCGCGCGGTTGCGGCAAGCGAGATCAGACCCTCGTCGGTCGTCGTGTTGACTCCTGATTCCCCGGCGAGGTGGTGGACGTACTCATCGAGGACGGCTTGCAGGCCGCCGTCGATGCAATAGCGAGCGACCCGGCGCCAATAGGCGCCATCGTCCTCGTGCGTGCTGCCGGATCTCGCGTATAGGCCGTCGAGCAGGAGAATCGCCACGGGCCGGGCGAACACACTCCGCAGCCCCGACGCGAGAATCGCCGCCGCGCGCCACTGCCCCAACTCGGTCACCCGGTCGTGCGGTCGCTTCAGCCGGTTGAGCGCTCGCCAGGCGATGTTCCCTGGTGCTCCTAAACCCAGAAGCGCGCTGGTCGTGAGCAAGTCTGCCGGCCGTTCCGGCTCCGGAACCGGGCCGTCGAGGGCCGTGAGCGCTTGCTCCACATGCGCGTCGAGCGCGCGAGGCACGTCTTCCACCGGGTGCTCTGAAGACGCCCCCGCGAGAGCCTCGGTCAACGTGCTCCGGCGCGCGCCGAGGAGCGCGGATGCAAGCGAGCTGTCCCGGTTGGCGTGTACCGGCGCGAACCAGTGCCAGACCGCACTGGCCGTCGAAACTGTACGACCGGCCGGGCCGACGACGGCCTTCGCCCGACCCTCCGCCCACTCGATAAGACGCTCCACGCTTGGCGACTCGGCGTGCTCACGCGCGGCGTCGAGCGGGTCGGTACGCGACGCCAGCGTCGGCTGCGGCCAGAACAATGCCAGCGCCGACATCGAAGCCGGCCGCTCGTTGGCCAGCCGATAGTCGAGGCGATTGGATATGGCCGCTCGGGCTGCGGGGGAGTTCTCGAATCTCCCGGCTTTCGTGAAGATCCGCCGCTGGACCTCGTAGCTCAGGAGGGAGGCGATGGCCGAAGGGGCGGCCACCCAGCTGGAAAAGATGAGCTGCTTGGTGATTGCGGTCGAATCGATTGACTCGTAAGGACCGCCGAGCCGGTGGTAGGGCAGGGACGGCGGCATCCAGAGCAGTCGCCACCAGTCCGCACCGAGGGTCTCCTCGGCCAACGCTCGCAATCGAGCATTGGCCCACTCGACCGGCCGGAATCGCTGAACGTTGGGTCTTGCGATCCGCTGTGCGCCGCGGAAGAGCGGCATTAGCGAGGCCCGGCGATCCGGAGCCTTCATCGCGTCGCGCACGTGCTCCCCAACGCGATACCCCGCCAGAAAGTTGAGAAAGTAGGGGGCCGACTTCCAGTACTCGACGGTGAGCGGCGCATCGACCGCGTCTGCGACACGTCGCAACGCGACGAAGCCCAGGAAATCGTCCGCGCGGACTCCGAATCGCTCCGTGGTCTTTGCGAGCGTGGTGGTTTGACGGGCGTCCGTGGGCCGCTCGGTGCGAGCGATCCACCTCCGGAGCTGGGTCTGCACGCGGTCCCGGATCGCCGCCGTCGGCTCGCCGGAGAGCGCCGCCTGTCGCAGTGCGCCGAGATCGGTGCGCAGGGTGTCCACCGGTTCCTCCGAGGCCGCGAGGAACTCCAATGTCTTCAGGAAATCCTCGTAATGCCCGCCGCCATCCCCGGTCTCCTCGGCATATGTAAACGGTTTGTACGGTGTGGCCGAAAGCAGCAGGACGCGCGCATCGGACTGCGTGAAGAACGCGTGCGCCAGCTCGGCCGCTTCGCCGCCGGTCTTCACGTCGAGGAGGTCTCGAAAGCGCTGAAACTCATCCAGGATCACGAGGTCCGGCTCCAGCGCCTGGACGGCGGCTCGCGCGAGCATCCGCCGCAAGCTGCCGACGATGCCGCGAGCGGCTCGGTGCTGGTCGGCGGTCAGAGCCCGGCGTCCCACGACTTCATCGACCAGCGCGAGGAGTGCTCCCCGCTCGCAGCTCCGGTCGAACTCCTCCAGAAACGTCCGGCGGATGCTGGATTCGAAGCGCTGTGAATGGGCGTGAGCGACGTACGACTCGACGAATCTCAGTCGGCTGGCCACGAATCCTTGGAAGATCCGCTGCGCCGCCGTCGCCCGCGCGCGGTGCAAGCCGAGGTGGCCGCGAAGGAGCACGTAGAGCACGGCGCGCTCCGCGGCGGTTCCCAGCTGCCAGCCGAACTGAAAGGACGTGGCCGGCGTGAATGCGACGAACGTGGCCGGCTTCCCGGCGCGGTCGCCCGTGGGAGTCAGCACGTCCGGCTTGGTGATGAGCAGACTCAGCCGCGTAGCGAAGCTCGGGGTCTCCGATCCTGTCACGTTGAGCTTGCGGATATTCTGCGCGGCGATATCGGCGTTGGAGCACACGTAGACGATGTCGATGCGACGCACGCGGTCGACCTGTTGAAGGTGTTCCAGGGTCAGGGCGATGACTTCCTGTGCGACGTGCGTCTTGCCCAGCCCGGTCTCATCGGCCACGAGAAAGCGCCGCGACGAGTCCTGATCGCGATACAGCCGCCGGAACGCGTGCGCGGCCGTCGCGCGTTGGAATTCGCTCAATGCGCGCGTCGGGCCTTTCCGAGTCACGAGTCGTCCGCGAGCATTGCGCGTCGTGCCTCGAGGGCCGGCAGCCACACGTCGTCCCAGCCCGGAGGAAGCACGGACCGACCATTGGGTGACCGGCGGAGGTGTTCGACGATTCCCTCCAGGTGGTCGATGGCGTCGGGCCTCTCGGACAGGGCGCGCGCGAGCAGCTCCAGGACACCCTGGCCGTCCCCGGCGGACCAGCTTCCCTGCCCATTGCCCGTCACGGCGGCCTCCAGCCCACTCCCCGCAGCGAAGCCAATCAGAAGGGCGAGCAGACGCATGAACTTCTCCGGCGTGTCGATCTGCCGGGCCAGGATTGTCTGGAAGCGGTCGTCAGGCGCACCCTCGAGCCGCGAGCAAACGACGGCCGAGCATTGAACCGGCTGGCCTTCGACCGTCCGGCACGCCGTGAGCTGAAGAAACGCCGTGAGGTCGGCAAGTTCCCGGGGTGGTAGCTCGACGTCTACCGGCTCCGCGTGACGGAGCGGGTAGGTCTCGGCCTCACGGTTGTGGGGAGCGATGGTGAGGCCCGTGCCTTCGGGGATGGGCGGCAGTGCGTCATCGGCGGTAATGCGGGCGACCCATCCGTCGTCCCCTTGCGTCACGGTCGTACGAAAGCGAACACCTCCCGCAATATCGAACAGCAGCCCCTCGAGCTCCCTTTCGGCCTTGCTGGCTGCGTCGTCTTCCGCCTCAGCGGAGGCAACGTAGGGCGTCAGCATGGCTCGGAACGGTGCGTCGTCACCGACCATCGCGTTTACGCCGAACTTTGCGACCGGGCCGACGAGCTCGCAGAGGAACTCGATGTTCCTGCCGAAAGCTGCGCTCGTCGCGTTGGCGGAGCCGACGAAGGTGCGTGCGAGCCGGGCACGCTCCACGACGAAGATCTTTGCATGCAGGTCGGTGAGGACCGTCTGGTTCGTGTTTTCCTCGACATCGTCCAGCGCGAGGCTCGCTGCCGGATCGAGCTCGTAGACATCCAGGTGTTCCAGCGCGTCCGAAGGGAGCAGATCGAGCTCATCGCCGCGTGAGACGAGCACCGCCGTCTGGCCGGCCTTTGGCCGGAAAATACTCCGTACCGCACCGGGACCGACGAAGGGTGAGATCGCGAGCTTGCGATAGCCGCGGAAGTGCTCCTCGGCTTGAAACGGGCGCGCGTCCGAGATTCCGATGGGATGGAAGTGAGCCTCGCGAACGCCGGCTGGCAATTCCCATTCGACCCGTCGCAGTTGGTCGGCGAGGGCATCGAGCAGCTCGCGTCGTCCTGGTGAAACAGGCGAAACGGCCATTTCGGGCAGCGCGCCAAAAAACTGCGCCAGCGGCTCGCCGCCGTTAGCTGATTTGGGGTGGGGCTTCCCGTCAAGCCGGAGGATCGTGTCCCAGTTGCGACTGGCGGCCAGGTTTCGGGACAGCACGAGGAGTCGATAGGACGGCTCCTGCGACTGATCGAGGAATCGGAGAACCCAGGTCTTGGGATGGAAGATGCCGCCCGCCGACGGCCGACGTACGGGGTGGACCACGTCTTCGAGAAGTGCCACCAGGTCAGACGGCCACTTCTTGGCATGGATGGCGCCGGCCTGACAAAAGATGTCCATGCGGCCGCTCATTCCGCGCAGCGCCTGCATGACCTCGACGGGGTCCGACTGCTCATCGAACTGAAAGCCCGCGAAGGCGAGCGGGACCGTCAGGGCCGTCTCCAAGTCGAGAGTGAACGTCGTCGCGACTGCGTGATCCAGGGAGTGGCCCGGAAGCGGCCGCAGGGCATCGAGCAATAGCTCGCGGGTGTCAGGCGCGAGCACGATGATTCTCCCGCCCGTTGGCGATGTCATTGAGGAGTCGACCCACGGCCGGCCAGCGGAACTGAATGCGCCCGGACCCGGACGCGCCGCCCCATTGACGCATGAGCCGGTCATTGCGCAGCCGAGCCTGGCTGCGCTTCTGGAACAACTCGCGGCTTCGGACCAGCGCCCGGGCATCTACGTTGTCGGTGAGCCCATGGCCGTTCATCCGCTTTGTCAGGTTGACCCAGGAGGCCACGAACTCACGCGTACGACCCTTGACCGGCGCGCCCCGCTCGGCGATCAGTGCCCATAGGCCGTCAAGGTCCCAGCTGCCTAAGTCGCTGTTCTCGATCTCGCGGCGCCACTTGTCAAGCCGGTTGGCGAAATCGTCCCGGCTGCCGTCGTATCTGGAGAGTTCGAGTTGCTCGGCACGTTCGGCAAGGAGGATGTTGTAAAGCAGCGCGGCCCCGTGCATTGCCAGCGCGAAGCGGCGAGCTTCGTTGAGTGCGTCGCGGATTCGGCCCGTTGCCGCTGCGGCGTCGGGATCCTCCCAGGGGTAGGCGACGCCGGCTGAGCCGCGGCTCCCCCGTTCGACCAGGAACTGAAGCAGAGTCTCGGGCACCGCGTCGACGATCCGCTCGGCGAGCCACGTCGCCTCGTCGTGGGTAAGGGCGAAGTCACATCGCTTGAGGTCGAAGAACCCGTCCGGCGCCGGGGGAATGGTGGGCGCCCAGACGGCGTTTGACTGTCCGAGGAATTCTGTCGCGTCGTCGACTGAGCGCGTGACCTGCGGCAAGCCCACCACCTCGCCTGGCGTTGCCTCGCGCCGCAGAATCTTGAATCGTCGCAGGGTGTTCCAGTAGATGGTGGACGGAAGGATCTTGACCGCAGCCCCCGCCTGGACGCCGATCAATCCATCCAGATCGCCACCCTTGCGCAGCGCGCCGATGAGTTGACGTTCATTCCACTCGACCCACTGGGTGAGCTTCGAGCCGACGTGCCCTCGGCGCGCCCCCTCGCGATACAGCCAAGGAATGAAGAAGAGGTACCGGGCACGTGTGAGCAGCACGGAGGTTCCGGGGAATAGCGTGTCGCTGAGCGCATCGCGAATCCCGCCGAGTCCCAGCTCGTCGCGACTCTCGGGCTGCGAGAAGAACCTGATGATCTCGCGGGCTCGTTGCTGTTCAGCCGCGGAATGGTCGAGCCACGCGAGAGTGGCCGGCATGTGTGGGCTTTCACTTGCGGCTACGCCTGTGAACTATTGATGAGAGCAGGTCAAAACTGCAAGGCCCGCCTGCAACCCGATCCCAGTGTGTGGCCCGCGCATTGTCCGAAGCCACGCCCACGTTGCCGACCGGTTGAGGTGACGGCTTCACCGGTGGCGTCTCGGGAAGTATGTTGGCAGCGCGCTTGCGCTGATTTCGTGTGTGGCTGTGGTGGGGCTGGCGGCCATGGGGACGGGCTGGTGAATCGGCGATGCAACTGATTGACGACCGCCTGGTGTACTCCGCCACCGATCTGGTGGCGTTCTTGGAGTGCCGGCACCTGGCCAACCTGGAGCGGGCCGTGGCCCTGCGCCACCTCAAACGACCCTATCGAGACGACCCGGTGCTCGACCGCATGGCGCGGCGGGGTCGCGAATACGAGGAGCGTTTTCTGGAAGCGCTGCGGGCGCAGCATCTGCAAATCAGGGAAATCCGGCCGCCGGACACCGTTTCCCCGGCGCGGGCGGTTGAGTCCGAGCACGCTGAGACGCTGCGGGCCATGCGGGAGGGCGTTGACGTGATCTACCAGGCGGTGTTGCTCGGCGACCGGCGGCTGGGCTATGCGGACTTCCTGCGGCGCGTCGAGACGCCCAGCGACCTCGGGGCCTGGAGCTACGAAGTCTGGGACACGAAGCTGGCGCGGAAACCCACGGCGTCCGCCGTGCTGCAGATCGGCATGTACTCCGACCTGCTGGGCGCCATGCAGGGGCGGCAGCCGGACCGGATGCACCTGGCGCTGGGCGGGGTCGAGCGGCAAACGGAGAGCCTGCGCGTGGCCGACTACGCGGCCTATTGCCGCCTGGTGGCGCGCGAGCTGGAGGGCATGCTCGACGAGCCCGAACCGGCGGTTCCCGTCACCTCGAAGCCCGAACCGGTGGGGCATTGCGACTTCTGCCGCTGGAGCCAGGCGTGCCGGGACCAGTGGCGCCGCGAGGACGACCTGGCCCTGGTGGCCAACCTGACGACCCGCCAGCGCCGGGCGTTGCACACGGTGGGCGTGACCACGCGGCGCGGGCTGGCCAACCCGTCGCCGCCGCTGCCGGATCGGCTGGACGGCGTCAGCCAGGAGTCGCTGGCCGGGGCGCAGGCGCAGGCGAACATCCAGGTGCGCGGCGACGGCCGCGTCATCTCCGAGCGCATCCCGCCGGAACGCGACCGCGAAAACACGCTCGTTCCGGACCGGGGTCTCTGGGCGCTGCCGGCGCCGTCGCCGGGAGACCTGTTTCTGGACCTGGAGGGCGATCCGTTCTTCGGATCCGACGAGATCGACGGAATCGACTATCTCTTCGGCCTCATCGAGCCGGGACTGACCGACGCCGCGGGCGAACCGACGTTTCACGCCTTCTGGTCGATCGTGGACGGCACGGTGTCGCCAGCGGCCGAGCGGCAGGCGTTCGAGGACTGCATCGACCTCATCATGAATCGCTGGGCGGCGCACCCGGGCATGCACGTCTATCACTACGCGCCCTACGAGACCACGGCCATGAAGCGGCTGGCCGGGCGCTACGCCACCCGCGAGTCGGAGGTGGACCAGCTCCTGCGCGGGAGGGTCTTCGTGGACCTGTATCGGGTGGTGCGGCAGGGGATCAGGGCCTCGGTGGAGAGCTACTCGATCAAACGGCTGGAGCCGCTCTACGGGTTCAAGCGCGAAGTCGATCTGCGCGACGCGGGTGAGAGCATCGTGGAGTTCGAGCACTGGCTCGAACCCGAGGAAGGAACCGATCGCGAGGCGCTGCTGGAGCAGATCAAGGCCTATAACTGCGACGACTGCCTGTCCACCTACTACCTGCGCGAGTGGTTGGAGGGGCAGCGCAGCGCGCTGGCGAGGGAGGTCGGCGCCAAAGCCCCGCCGCGTCCGACGGGCGCGCCGCCCGAGGAAACCGAGGACACGGAGACTCAGCAAGCGGTGCAGGAACTGGTGCACCATCTGACGGCCGACCTGCCCGAGGACTTGACGGACGGCCGGTCGCTCGAAGACCCGACGCAACGCGGTCGCTGGCTGCTGGCGCAGCTGCTCGACTGGCACCGGCGGGAAGACAAGGCGTTCTGGTGGCGCTATTTCCACCTGAAGGACGAGTTGACTGACGAAGAGCGCGTGGACGAGTCCGACGCGCTGGGCCGGCTCACGTTCGCGGGCAGCCGACCCGATCCCAGGCCGAATGCCAAATCCACGATCTATAGCTTTCGCTTTCCGCCGCAGGACCACAAGTTCGACGTTGGCGATACGCCTCGCGATCAGGACGGGAATTCGGTGGGCGAAGTGGTCGCGGTCGACGACCAATCCTGCGTGATCGACCTGAAGCTTGGGTCGAGTCGCGCGGCACCTGAGCCGACGTCGCTGATTCCCTACCAATATGTTCGTCCAGGCCCAAAGCCGCCAAGCCTTTGGGAGCTGGCCGAGTGGGTGATCGACTGCGGGATCGACGGGCCTGGTCCCTATCGGGCGGCGCGCGACCTGCTGATGCGCCGTCCGCCGCGGGTGGGACAAGTCGAGGGCGCGCCGCTGATGACGGCCGGTGAGGATGCGCAGGATGCGGCCCGGCGGTTGATCCAGACGCTCGATGCGAGCTACCTGGCGATCCAGGGACCGCCCGGATCGGGCAAGAGCACGGTCGGCGCGGAGATGATCGTGGACCTGGTGGCGACCGGAAAGCGCGTGGGGGTGACGGCCAACAGCCACAAGGTGGTCGGTGAGCTGCTGGAAAAGACGGCGCGGGTGGCGGTCGAACGTGGAATCCACGTCAAGATCGGCCAGCGGACGGGATTTCGGACCGGTGTGCCCGCATTCGTCGACGCCGAACCTCTGGCGAATGTGGACGATGCGTGCCTCGCCCTCAGGACGGGCTCGCTCGACGTGGTGGGCGGAACCTCCTGGCTCTGGGCGCGGGGTGAAGTCGAGGGTCTGGTGGACGTGCTCTGCATCGACGAGGCCGGGCAGATGTCGCTGGCCGACGCGCTGGCCTCGGCGCGCTGCGCCGACAGCCTGTTGCTGCTCGGCGACCCGCAGCAGCTGGATCAACCGCTGCAGGGCGTGCATCCGCCGGGCGCAGACCGCTCGGTGCTGGCGCACGTGCTCGATGACGCCCGAGTGATGCCTAAGGACTACGGCCTGTTTCTCGACGGTACGTGGCGCCTGCATCCCAGCATCTGCGAGTTCACCTCGGAGGTGTTCTACGAGGACAGCCTGCACTCGCATCCGGGCCGGGAGAATTTGGATCTGGACGGTTCATCCCCCTTCGAAGGGACCGGGTTGCGTTTCGTGAAGGTCGAGCACGAGCGCCGCATCAGCGACTCCGAGGAAGAGGCCGACGCCATCGCCAAGACCGTCGACCGGTTGCTCCGATCGCGCCCCTCCTGGACCGATGCCGAGAGGGCGAGCCACACGCTGACGGATCAAGACGTGCTCATCATCACGCCCTACAACCGGCAGATCCGGGAGCTGTGCTCCCGACCCGAGCTCGAGGAGTTGCGCATCGGCACGGTGGACAAGTTCCAGGGCCAAGAAGCCCCAATCTCGATCTACTCGATGGCGACCAGCTCAGCCGAAGAGGCGCCGCGCGGCATGGAATTTCTCTACAGCCTCAACCGCTTGAACGTCGCCACCAGCCGGGCCAAGTGCCTCGCGGTGGTCGTGGCCAGTCCCGGCCTGCTCGCCGTGCGCTGCCGCACGCCCCGCCAAATGCACCTGGCCAACGCCCTCGCGCGGCTGTTCGAGATGGCCCACGACGAAATCAAGAGTTCCTTGAGGCTGCCGTAGAAGGCGGCTGCCAAAAGAGGCAACCACGTGAGCGCGCCAACGACACGGGACCGTTTTCGCGGCTGCCTGCTGGGGCTGGCGGCGGGGGACGCGCTCGGTACGACGCTGGAGTTCAGGCCTCCGAATACGTTCGAGCCAATCGACGACATGAACGGCGGTGGGCCGTTCGGCCTGAAGCCCGGCCAGTGGACCGACGACACGTCCATGGCCCTCTGCCTGGCCGCGAGCTTGATCGAAAGAGGCGAGTTCGACCCGAGCGACCAGATGCGGCGCTATGTGCGCTGGCGAGAGAAAGGCTACCTGTCTTCCACTGGGATGTGTTTCGACATCGGGAACACCGTCGCGGGTGCGTTGTCACGCTTCAACGCTACCGGCGATCCCTGTGCCGGCTCGTCCGATCCCCAGACCGCCGGGAACGGTTCGCTCATGCGGCTGGCGCCGGCGCCGATGTTCTTCGCCGGCGACGCCGCCCAGGCAATCGGCAAGAGCGCCGATAGCTCGCGAACCACCCATGGGGCCGAAGAAGCGATTGATGCCTGCCGCTACTTCACCGGCCTGCTCGTCGGGGCCTTGCGCGGCGTCGGCAAGGAGATGCTGCTCTCCGCACGCTATTGCCCAGTCGAGGGTCTCTGGGACGAAAGCCCCCTGGCGGAACGAATTGCCGAGGTCGCCGACGGTTCGTTCAAGCACCGAGAACCGCCGGAGATCCAAGGAACCGGCTACGTCGTGCAATCGCTGGAGGCGGCTCTCTGGGCCTTTCACAAGTCCCAGGACTTTCGCGAGGGTGCGCTTCTCGCCGCCAACCTCGGAGACGACGCCGACACCACCGCCGCAATCTACGGGCAGATTGCCGGCGCCACGTATGGAGTCGAAGCCATCCCGCCGGAATGGCGGGCGGTGCTGACGATGGTCACGGAGATCACGTCGATGGCCGATAGCCTCTATCACCACGCGCGGCAAACGTTGCCGGCGACGCCGCACCCGGGCTGATCGCTACCCGGCGTCCCCGCCTTCTCCAGCACCCGCTTGCCCCACTTGGCGCAATTGGACTCCCGAGTGCTCCCAGATCTCGATGTCGGAGACTCCGCTCGGTAAGTGCTTGTTGACGACCGTGAGTACGACGCCTTGGCGCCGCCGCACTTTAGGGCTCCTGAGGTCGCGACCGAAGCCAACCACTGCCCGAATGTCGCCGCTCAACCGTGGAACTGGACGCGTCAACCCTGCGTCGATGCGCGCACTGATCAACGCCTGGACGCCGTCGAGCACCGCGTCGAATGCGTCGTGCCACTCCCAGATCGACTGCAGGAGCTGGAATGGTGCGTAGTAGAGACCGGCAGTCGATTTAGAGGCGTCCTTGAGTTCGATAAGCACCAGGCGTCCGCACGAGTCCACCCCGAGTTGGTCGAGTTCGGTTGCTCCTGGTGCTGGCGCCGCCCATCCGTTGCTCGCGGCGATGGCGGTCAGGTCCGCGAGAGCTGCCCTGACTCTCGGAAAGGCCAACGCGTCGGCTTGCCCTTCCAGAACCACCTCGCGATCAATCGGGACCCACGGTTCGCTCACGCGCGACCACTGCATCTGGATCGCGCCCTCAGCCTTGGTCCATCTCGCGCTGACCTTCACCCCGTGCACATAGGTCGAAAGCGCCCGGCTGAATCCCGACTCTCCGACGTGCCAGGTGCGGAAGAGGTCGCGGGCGCACGCCTGGGTGGCGTACGTCCGATGGGCCGTGATCCTTACGCCTCGGCTCCGTAGAAACTTCGCGATGAGGATTCGTGTCATCCCGCAGTAGACGTGTATCTCGTCGTTACGGCGGAAATGCAAATCGAGTCCCAGTTCGCCGGTTCTCTCCTTATCCAACGACAGCAACGGCTCCAAGATTCCGGCCAGTCTGAGGTGCTTCAGATACTCCGGCGAGGGCGCACGGTCGTATGGCCGCGGTGGTGACATGGAGGTCTCGCTACAGCTGATAGCGCTCGCGCATGTAGGCCGCCCAACTCTTGAGCCCCTCTGCTTCGCCGGCGCTCACGATGGCCGACGCCGGCAGCACCGGCGCCATGGATGGCTGGGGTAGGAGATGGGACCACTCCGACCAGAGTGCGGCAATGTCGGGGTTGGAATCGTGGGCGCAGAGCGCGAACCAAGCCCGGTGCACCGTGCCGTCCTGTACCAGACCCTGGGCGATGGCGAGGTTGCGCATGGGCTGCTGCATGTCGAAGGCGAACGGGCATGGGCCATTGAGATCAGCGTTGGGAAAGGCGTTGCGCACGCTGCCGTGGCTTCGAGCGAAGATTTCCCAGTAGCGCCGATCTCGCCGCTGCCGCACCGGACGTCGCAAGTAACAGGCGTTCGGCTCGTGCATGAAGAGGCTCGCGGACCGACACACGTCTTTGCGCCGATTCCCTCGGCTTTCACGCCCGCCACAGGCTGTGAACTCCCCCTCGCTCAGCTTGACTTCGAGCAGCACGGCGGCGCGGCGTCGAGAGCTTGTTTGGCCCCACAGCACCACGTCGGCGGCCGTGGCGGGCTCGTCCCCGACCGGCCGATCGCCCCTGATCTCCCCGAGCAATCCGCCCGGCGGCACCCACTCGAACTGCACCCGGTCGATGGCCAGCCGGGCGCCGACTTGCCGGTTGACGAGCTCGGACAGCCGGTCGAGGCGGCCTTCTCGAAACGGCAGAAAGAGGTTGAAGGCGAACGCCTGCGAGCTGCGCACGTGCGGCGCCTGCTTGTGCAGCCTCACCTGATCGTCGCGCACGACTTGCTCGGCAAGGTCGCGATACGCCGGGAATATGCCGTCCGTCCAGTGGCTCCAATAGCGCGATCGGGAGCCATCCATTTGGGCTCGCCACTCTTCCAAGTGCGCTTGCAGGCGCGCGGCGAATGGCGTTTGCCCTCTGCCGGGTCTAGCGCTGGTCACTGTTTAGGAGGCGCGAAGCACCGTTGCGGTCCGGCCGCGGTTCATCAGTACCCCGCATGCAGGTCCACCTGGTTGCGGAGGGACTCGCCGCGGTCGAAGCGGCGGAGGTTGTCGGTGAAGATTGTGTAGATGCGGTCGAGCATGGTGTCGGACCAGCCGGCGTAGTGGGCGGTGAGGATGACGTTGGGCAGCGTCCACAGGGGCGACTCCGGCGGCAGGGGCTCGGGCGTGGTGACGTCCAGTCCCGCCCCGGCGATGACGCCGTTGCGCAGGGCGTCGATCAGCGCGGCCTGATCCACGGTCTCGCCGCGACCGATGTTGATGAAGCAGGCGGTGGACCGCATGCGTGCGAACTGCTCGCGTCCGAAGAGGCGCACGGTTGCGGGCGTCAGCGGCGCCGCGTTCACCACCACGTCCGACTCGCGCAGCAGGTCGTCCAGCCGGTCGGGGCCAAAGATCTCGTCGGCGAGGGCCGATGGATCGGCGTGGTCGGAGCCGGCGAGCGGGTCGAGCGCCAGGTCCGCTAGTGGTGCGGATGCTGCCCGTGAGCCTTCCGGCGAGCGACGCAGCGCGATGCCGCGCATGCCGATGCCGCGCGCGCGCCGCGCCATAGCCTGGCCGACATCGCCGAATCCAACGATGCCGAGCGTCTTGCCGGTCAGCTCGAACAGGTCGTCGCGGGGTTCGGGCTCGTAGCGCCGGGCTGCCTGCGACCGCAGCGCGCCGGGGAGTCGCCGGGCCAGCGCGAACATGAGCGATAGGGCGTGCTCGGCGATCTGGACGCCGAACGCGCCGCTGGTGTTGGTGACTACCACGTCCGCCGAGGTGAGATCGACCGACAGCAGCACGTCCACGCCGGCGCCCACGGTCTGAATCCAGCGCAGGTCCCCCGCCTGTCGCAGTGCCGCCGGCGAGAGGTAGTTGCCGAAGAGGATCGTCGTGCCGGGCATGGCCGCGGGCAGCGCGTCCGCCGAAGGCTCCAGGACGATCTCGGGCGACCGGTGCGGCAGCGCGGCGCGGACGCGGTCGACCAGCGTCCCGTCGGGGTCGTAGGTGAGGACGATGCGGTGGTCGGGCACGGGCGAGACTCGATAGGTGGAATTCGCAGGCGCCGACGTGGCGACTGGCTAGAGGTCAGGGTAGCGCCGGGCGGCCAATGGCGGGCCGCTTGACCTCGGGCGTTCCCCGTTGCACTGGCCTTCTCCCGTCGCACCGGCGAACGGCGGGGTCCAGGTTCACCCGACACTCGCGCAAGCCCGACTGGATTCCGGCCTCCGCCGGAATGACGGAGGGGTACGCAAGGGTCTCACCGTGGGAAAGGGGGACCGATCGCGCGTGCAGTTCCCAGGCTGCCCACGGCCTGGGACACCGGGCCTTTCCGTCACCCCGGCGAAAGCCGGGGTCCAGGTCCATCCGACACTCGCGCAAGCCCGACTGGATTCCGGCCTCCGCCGGAATGACGGACGCGGGTGCTCGTGATTCGGACTTGACGATGGGCGCCTCCTGGGCTGCCGCGGGGACGGCTCGAGCCTGGGAAGAGTGACCTGCGATCTGCTCCCCCGAGGGCCAAGCACGGACGATCTGAGTACCCTGCGGACATAGCCGCGAGGGGCGGCGCCGCTACCCGTGCACCCGAGAAATGAGGCACGAATGATCATCGACACCCAGGTCCACATCTTCGAGAAGGCGCACGGCGTGGAGCGCAGCATCCGGATGCACTACACCTGGGCCGAAATGTCGGCCGAGCTGCTGCTGGACGAGATGAACTACGCCGGCGTGGACAAGTGCTTCCTCATCAGCTACTCGGCGGAGGACATCTGGCCGGACCTTGGCGACACCTGGAACGACCCGTCCATCAACAAGATCACCAAGCAGTACTTCCTCGACGCGCTGGCCGCCGCCGACCACGACCGCTTCATCTGGTTCACCGACCACATCAATCCTGATAAGCCGGGGTACCTGGATCGGATTCGGGAGGACCTCGACGCGGGGGCCGTGGGGCTCAAGATATTCCCTGCCTATACCGGCCACTGGCCGTCGGATCCAGGTCTGCGCAAGGTCTACGAGCTATGCGCCGAGCGCGACGTGCCGATCATCATGGCCTGGGAGCGCTGGAACGACCCGCGTCTGCGCGCCTGCGTTTCGGACTATGAGGAGTTCCTGGGCCTCTTTGATCCCGTCGCCCGCGACTTCCCGTCGGTGAAGTTCCTGTTGACCCACTGGGGCTGCTTCACCTGGGGCGACCAGTGGCTGGCGAACTGCCGTCCGCCGTTTCCGTCGTTGGAGCCCTTCGTGGCGCTGCTCAACCGGCACGAGCATCTCTACACCGACATCGCCGCCATCACGATCTTCTTCGGCGACGAGATCGCGTGGAAGAACGGCGGGCTGGAAGGCGCGGAGTGGGAGTACCCCTACGCCAATGGCCTGGCGCTGCTGGAGGGGCTGGTCAGGGGCGCGGGCGTCGAGCGAGTGATGTGGGGCACGGACTGGCCGTGGACCGAGGGTCGCTGCACCTACAAGCAGAACCTCACCATGGTCACCACGCACGCGGACTTTCTGTCGGACGACGAGAAGCGGCTGGTCCTGGGCGAAAACGCAGCCAAGTTCGCGGGATTGTCGATCGACTGACTGGCGATGTGGCAATGAGTCTCGAACCGAACGAGCGCGTCGAGTTGAGGACCCAGCGGCTTCTGCTTCGGCCGTTCGAAGTCGGCGATGTCGACGATGTGCTGGCCTACGCGTCGGATCCCGAGCTTGCGCGCTTCCTTGACCTGCCCCAGCCCTACACGCATGACGACGCGGAGGAATACGTCGCGCGGCGGATCCTTGACGATTGGTCCAACGAAGCAACGTTCGCGATCATCTGGGAGCGGCACGTCATCGGCAGCATCGCCCTGCATGTGAATGTGCGGGACGAGGTGGCTGCGTTGGGCTACGCGCTGGCTCGGTGGATGTGGGGCCGCGGCATCGTGCCGGAGGCCGGGCGCGCCGTCATCGACTGGGGATTCGAAGCGTATGCGCTGCACAAGATCTACTCGCGCGCGGATGTGAGGAACCGGCAATCGTGGCGCGTCATGGAGAAGCTGGGCATGTCGCGCGAAGGCGTGCTGCGGGGTTATCGGAAGGTGCGGAGTGAGCAGGTGGACGATGTCTGCTACGGCATCCTGCGCGAGGAGTGGGAGCGGGCACGCGGAGACTCGGCCTAGAAGTCTCCGAGCCCTGTGCTAGGTTCGCGCCGCGGGCGCCTGCCGGGGAGCCGAAGCAATGGATGCTGACTGCCTGAGGCATGCGCTCAACGGGCCTGAACAGGAAGCCTTCGAGCGCGACGGGTATCTGCGCGTCGAGGGCGCGCTAAGCCGGGATCACACGACCGAGCTCGTCGATGTGATCGACCGTCTCCAGCGTGACGGTCGGCTCGTCGCCCCGGAAAGCTATGCCGGCGTCACCAACCGGGTGCAGCACCTGAACGCGGTGGGACTCGATCCGGCGTTCGTGGACCTCATCGATCACTCCACGACGTTTCCGAAGGTGTGGGGAATCCTGGGCTGGAACATCTTTCTGCTCAACACCCATCTCATGCTCACGCCGCCGGAGCCGCGTGAGGGTCCGCGGGGTCCTGGCGGGTGGCACCAGGACAACGGCCGCCGAACCCTTGACATGCCCGAGATCGAGATTCCGGCGCGGCTGTCGTTGAAAGTCGGCTACTTCCTGACCGATGTCTCTAAGCCGGACATGGGCAACTTCTGGGTAGTGCCGGGAAGCCATCGGCGGCGGAGCATCGGCGTCAAGCCGGGGGACGGCGGTCTGGTTCCGGGCGCCGAGCCGGTTCTCTTGAATGCCAGTGACGCGTTGATCTTCGACGCCCGCCTGTGGCACAGCGGCAGCCCGAACTACTCGGAAATCACGCGGAAGGTCCTGTTCTACGCCTACGCCTACCGCTGGCTGCACTCGGACAACGTGCTGCCGCCGGGGCACGGGGCGCGAGACACCGAGGACCCGATCCGTCGGCAGCTTCTTGACATAATCGACACTCCTGGCGGGCGCATGGCGATCTCCGACGAGACCGTCCCGCTGCGGGCGTGGGTCACCGAACACCAGCCCGAGCTTGCCGCGAGGTTTGAGTACTAGAAGGTGTCTGCGAATTCAGCACGTGAATCTCTAGACGCCCATGCCTGAGGTCGCGCTGCCGAGACACGCCAGGGCGGTCGTTGTCGGCGCCGGTATCGCGGGGTGCAGCTTGGCCTATCACCTGACGCAGCTTGGCTGGCGGGACATCGTGGTCGTGGACCAGGGTCCGTTGTTCGAGACCGGCGGCTCGACGTCCCACGCGCCGGGGTTGGTCTTCCAGATCAACGCATCCAGGACCATGACGCGCTTCGCCAAGCGCACCGTCGAGCTGTGGACGCAGATGGATCTCGACGGGACTCCGTGCGCGAAGACGGTGGGCAGCCTGGAGGTGGCCTGGACGCCCGAGCGGCTGGCCGACCTGAAACGCAAGGTCGGCTATGGCCTGAGTTGGGGCGTGGAGGCGCATATGCTCAGCGGTGCCGAGGCGCGCGAGCTGTTCCCGCTGTTGTCCGACCGCGTGCTGGGCGCGATGTATGTCCCGTCGGACATCCAGACAAAGGCGACCCGGCCGGCCGAGGCTATGGCGCGAGCGGCTGAGCGAAACGGCGCGGCGTTCTTCGGCCACGTCGAGGTGACCGGCTTCTGGATCGCCAGCGGCCGCATGGCCGGAGTACGCACCACCCAAGGCGACATTGCCACCGACCTGGTGGTCTCCGCCGGCGGCATCTGGGCGCCGCGGCTTGGCGATGCGGCGGGCGTGCCGATTCCGCTGTCGCCCATGCAGCATCTCTACGCGGTCAGCACGCCCCTGTCCGAGCTGGCCGGCAGCACCGAGGAGATATCCCTGCCGCTCGTGCGCCACCAGGACAGGGCGCTCTATTTCCGCCAAGAGGGCGAGGCCGTGGGTATCGGCTCATACCTCCACGAGCCGCTCCTGGTCGACGCGGAGGACATCCGGGACCACCGGGAGGCGCAAATGCCACCGGCCGAGAGGCTCTTTAGCCCCGAGCACTTCGAGCCTGGGATGACGGCGGCGCGCGAGGTGATTCCCAGCCTCCAGGGCGCGGGCTTGACGCGAACGCTCAACGGCATGTTCTCGTTCACCATCGACGGCTTTCCCGTGCTCGGCGAATCGCCCCGGGTTCCCGGATTCTGGTCGGCGCAGGCGGTGTGGATTACGCATGCCGGCGGTGTGGGCCAGGCGCTGGCCGAGTGGATCGTCAACGGCGAGCCGACGCTCGATCTGCGGGAGTGCGATATCCGGCGCTTCCACCCTCATGCGGTCAGCCGCCCCTACGTGCGGGAGCGCGCCGCGCAGCAGTACCGCGAGGTGTACGACATCATCCACCCGCGCCAGCAGCCGGCCAGTCCCCGCAACATCCGTCTGACGCCGTTCGTCGAGCGGCAACGGGAGCTTGGGGCGGAGTTCTTCGAGAGCGCCGGTTGGGAACGCCCGCAGTGGTACGACGCGAATCGGGACCTGCTCGACGCAGGCGCCGTCCCCGGCGCATCGCGCTCGGGCTGGGAGGCGCGCGAGTGGTCGTCCACGGTGGCGGTCGAGCACGTGGCGACGCGTCGGCGGGCGGCCCTTTTCGACCTGAGCCCGTTCGCCAAGTTCGAGGTGACCGGCCCGGGTGCGCTCGGCGCGCTGCAGCGCCTCGCGTGCAATCAGATGGACAAACCGGTCGGATCGATCACCTACACCCCGATGCTCACGCCGCGCGGCGGCATCAAGTGCGACCTGACGGTGACGCGGCTCGGCCCGGAGCGATTCCTTGTGGTCACCGCCGGGTCCACGGGGCCGCACGACCTGGATTGGATCCAGTCGCATCTGCCGCAGGACGGCTCGGCGCGCGTGGCGGACGTCTCAGCCGAACAATGCTGCGTGGGCCTGTGGGGACCGAAGGCCCGAGACGTGCTCTGCCGGGTCTGCGCGGACGACGTGAGCAATGCCGGGTTTCCCTATCTGACCGCCAAGCCGATCACCGTGGGTGGCGTACCGGCGCTGGCGCTGCGCATTTCGTACGTGGGTGAGCTTGGGTGGGAGATCTACGCGCCCGTCGATCATGGGTTGCAGCTGTGGGACGCGATTTGGGAAGCGGGCCGGCCACTCGGCCTGATCGCGGCGGGCGGCGGCGCGTTCGACTCACTGCGGCTCGAGAAGGGCTACCGGCTATGGGGCAACGACATCCACACGGAATACGATCCCTACGAGGCGGGCCTGGGATTCGCCGTGAAGCTGAGGAAAGGCGACTTCGTCGGCAGGCAGGCGCTCCGCAATGCTCGAGCGCAGGGCCTGACGCGGCGGCTGTGCTGCCTGACCCTGGACGACCCCGCACGCGTGGTCATGGGCAAGGAGCCCATCGTGGAAGGCGATCGCGTGGTGGGATACGTGACCAGCGCGAACTACGGCCACTCCATCGGCCGCGGCATTGTGTATGGCTATCTACCGACCGGCCATGCCAAGCCGGGAGTGAAACTGGAAGTCCTCTACTTCGGCGAGCGCCTGGCGGCGACGGTGGCGGCGGAGCCGCTTTACGATCCGGACGGCAGCAGGTTGAAGGCGTGAGCCACACTGGCTCTCTGGCGGTTGGCGAGATGCCGAATCGGTGCAACGACCGACGGCGACTGGAGGTCCCGAGGTGACGCAAACGCTAGTGATCGACGGACTCAAGCCGCGTCGGGTGCCGATCAACCTGCGGCAGAGCGGGAACAGCGACGCGCGGATGCTGATTTCCACCCGAATCCGCAAGTCCCCGTGGTGGCACCTGTCGAAGGCCGCGGGATGTTGGACCTACACCACCTACAACCACTTGTACCACCCGCGCGCCTACATCAAGCCCGAGGACGGCGGGCTGCTCGAGGAATACCGCTACCTCACCCAGCACGTCAGCATGTGGGACGTCGCGGTCGAGCGCCAGATCCAGGTCAAAGGCCCGGACGCCGCCGACTTCGTGAACCTGCTGATCACGCGCGACGTTCACGCGCTGCTGCCGCCGATGCAGGCGCGGTACGTGATCCTGTGCAACCAGTACGGCGGCGTCATCAACGACCCCGTGCTGCTGCGCGTGGCCGACGACGAGTTCTGGTTCAGCATCTCGGATTCCGATGTGCTCCTCTGGGCTCAGGGCGTCAACGCCAACGCCGGCTACAACGTCGAGATCAACGAGATCGACGTAGCCCCGCTGCAGATTCAGGGACCCAAGTCGGCGCCGCTGATGGAGAAAGTGTTCGGCCCGCAGGTGCGGCAAATCCCCTACTACGGCCTGCTTCACGCGACGCTGAACGGACACGCGGTCACGATTTCCCGCACCGGCTTCTCCGCCGAGATCGGGTTCGAAATCTACCTGCACGACGCCATGCTCCACGCGGATGACGTCTGGCCGCACATCCTGGAGCAGGGCGAGGAGTTCAACCTGCGCGTGATCGCTCCGAGCCATATCCGGCGTCTGGAGGCCGGCATCTTGTCCTACGGCCAGGACCTGGACATCGAGAACAATCCCTACGAAGTGCGGCTGGGCTGGCAGGTGGACCTCGACAAGCCGAACTTCATCGGCAAGGACGCGCTCGCCCGGATCAAGGCCGAGGGCGTGACGCAGCGGTTGGTCGGGTTGACGGTCGGCGGCGAGCCGATCACCTGGTACAACGAGGACTTCTACCTGGTCAAGGACGCCGACGCTGGCCACGACGTGGGCTACGTCACCAGCGCCTTCTGGTCGCCGAACGTCGGGTCCAACATCGCCCTGGCCGTCATGCCGGCCACGCATTGGAAGCGAGGCGCCCGCGTCAGCGTGCTGCTACCCAACGACGGCCTCGTGGACGCCGAGGTGGTGCGCGTTCCCTTCTTCGATCCGACCAAGCAGCGGCCGAAGACGGTCCTCTGAGACGGCTCCAGGGACGAATTGCCACCGGCTGAGCGCAGGCGCCAGGACAGTCCGCGACGAAGCGAGGTCCGCCGCCGGACGGGCAGACCCTAGTTCGCTAGCAGGCGGACCAGGTAGCCGAGCAGCCGTCGTCGAACTTGGCACCGACGGTGATCGACAGGATCGTGATCTCCTCTTGCGGCACAGACCCTTCACCGTCGGATCCCGCGGCAACCGGCACTGCCTCGATCTTGGCCAGGGTGGCGACCGACGGCTTGTGGTCGTCCTTGAGCTGGCCAAAGAGCGTGAAGTCCGGGGCCAGCCGTTCCTGGTCCGTGAGGTTGTCCAGAATGATGAAGAACTGGGAGCCGTTGGAGTCGGGCGTGCCCTTGTTGGCCATCGCCAGTCCGCCGCGGGTATAGGGCCGCTGCGGCGGCTCGATCTCGAAGCTGTAGCCCGGTCCGCCCGTGCCCGTGCCGCTGGGATCGCCGCCCTGCACCATGAAGCCCGGAATCAGCCGGTGGAAGCTCACGCCCTCGAAATAGCCCTCGTTGGCGAGAAAGATGAAGTTGCTGACGGCCAGCGGCGCCTCTTCGGGAAACAGCGCGAAGCTCATGCGCCCATGGTTGGTGGCGATGATGACCCAAGGCTCACCCTTGGGGATATCCACCTCCTCGGGAAAGGCGTCGTAGCGCCCACCCTCGGCGGAGCCCGACGATCCCGTCGATCCCTCGCCGCATGAGGCCATCAAGCCTACGAACACCAACGCGACCAAGACTGCCCGCCACATCACGCACCAACCTCCGCATGCCGTCCGCGGCGGGCATTGTCCCAAAGCCCCGCCCCGGCTGAAAGTCCGCCGACGGTCCGCGCCGCCCTAGCCGGCAGACTCCTCATCGGGGACGAAGCCGCTCCGTCCCTGATACAGCCCTAGTCCGGTGATGAACAGGAAGATGGAGCCGAACATCTGGAAGGTGTTGGTGGCTACCAGCAGGTTGTTGATGTTGAGCCCGGACGCATGCTGCGCGAGCAGGAAGATGATCATGCCGCCCGCGCCGACGACGACAAAACCGTAAGCGGCGACCTTGAAGACATCCAGGGAGCCCAATCGAGCAAGGAGCCCGATGCCGACCAGGGTCGACGCAATGGGCCAGATCCACACGAACCCCATGAGCAGACCCGCCATGCCGATTTGACTGTCCAAGGCGAGCGCCTCGAACTGCCGCGCCATGTCCGCCGACTCGGCGGAGTTCGCGCTGCGCTGCATGAGGTGGATCGCCATGTGTCGCTGGCTCAAGCCAATAATGAAGATGCCCCAGGCGAACAGGCTGGCGAAGACTCCGGTGCGCAGCGCAATGCCTCCCAGGCATCGCTTTCCCTGGCCCAGGCGGAGGAGCGCGCAAATGCCGTAGACGTGGAGCAGCATGCCGATGATCACCAGCATGGTCATGAGGTGCGCCAGGTTGGGCTGCTCGCCCAAGGCGTCGACCGCCGCGGCGAAGTCCGATTGGTCCACCGGGTTGATGAACGGCCCACCGGGATAGAACAAGGACGCCACGATCGCCAGGATGACGCCTACCATCAGGGCGAGGCCCGCGCCTTTGCTACCCACTAGCATGCTTGAGTTCACAGTCGTCATCGCCCTTTCTAGTGCGCACGATGCCCCGTTGCATAGATATACACTAACAGCACAACTCGCATAGTTGAAATCCGATGGAGAGAGTGAATATAAAGATAAATTTATAACAGGGTGAGATATGGAGGTAATTTTAGCCGATGGCTATTGTGTCGATGCCATAGAAGATGGTAGTCTCAAGAAATGTGTGAGTTTTGGCCGCGCACTAACGCCGCATGATCAGGAATTCGTCCGTCGGGCTTCTCCGCGTGGCGCCAGTTATCGGCGCGCACGCGACGCGAAGCTTGGCGGTGGCGAGAATCGGGCTCCGCGCAAACCGAATGGCTGTCTCAGGTTTCGTCGCGGCGGTCGTGCTGGTCGCGGTCGTTGGGTGCGGCGAGCCTGCCGAGCCGCAGCGTCCGACCGGGGAATCGACTCCCGCCACTACCGAAGCCGTCGACGCCGTGGCGGTCGCCCCGACGCGACCGGCCTTTTCGGAGACAGCCCTCGCGGGCGAGACGCTGTTCAACGCCAACTGCGCGCTCTGTCATGGGGAGAACGCCGCCGGCACCACGCAGGGGCCGACGCTCATCGACCGGATTTATCATCCGGGCCATCATTCGGATTTCAGCTTTCGCCGAGCGGTGGCTCAAGGAGTACGGCAACACCACTGGACGTTTGGCGACATGGCTCCGGTCGCGACGGTCTCGGCGGATGAGGTGGAGCAAATCATCTGCTATGTCCGCGAGCTGCAGCGCCAGAACGGCATATTCGAAGGTGACGACTTCGCCACGGTGTGCTGAGTCAGGGCGCACCGGCGGATTTGCGTGCTGAGGTTCGATGCGGCGAACTAGAGTCTGCCGAAGGCCGCTGTGGTTGGCCGTGAGTTTCTCGCGCTCGATCGTTTCGGCGGTAGCGCGCCACGCGCCCATCATCACCGCGTTCGCGTTTGCCGTGGTCGTCCTTGGCGCCTGCGGACCCGATCCGGGAGGAGCGTCACCTAGCGCCGGCGTCACCGTTTCAGCGCCGCCGACGGGTCGGGAGATCTTCGCGGCGAACTGCGCCGTCTGCCATGGAGCCGAGGGCGAAGGCCAACCCAACTGGCAAATCGCCAAGGACGACGGCACCCTCCCGGCGCCGCCCCTCAACGGCGACGGTCACACCTGGCACCACGCGGATGGGCTGCTCTACCGAATCGTCAGCCAGGGCGGAACGCAGTTCGAAAGCCCGCGAGACCGGGGCTTCAAGAGCGCGATGCCCGCATTTGGCGATCGACTGAGCCATGACGAAATCATCGCGGTTCTGACACACGTCAAGAACCTCTGGGGCGACAAGATAAGGATGGGATTCTCCATCCGTGAGTCGCAGGCGTTGCTTAGCGAGCGGGACCCTTTTCCGCCTGGCGGGGAATAGGCGCCCGCCGGCAATGTGTGGCGCAAGCTCCACTGCACGGCGTTGAGCCGGCTCCGGTGGGCTAAGGGACGGGAGGCGGTCCCAGCACGCGGAAGCCCAGGTTTTGGGGTGTGCGTTCGGCGACGGGCAGGACCTCGATGACGACGTGGGAGACGCCGACAACGTCCCCGTTTTCGTCAAAGCTGTAGTCGTCGCCAATGGCCCCGCTCCAGGTCAGGTTGTTGAGGCAGTCGCGGAACCCGTCGGCGTCCTGGTCGTCGTTGGTCCGGCGCAGGCACTCGGCGGCGATGTAGACGCCGTCGTAGGCGGAGCCCTGGAACCAGGGCCACGGGACCACGCCGTAGCGGGCGTTGAAGCTGGCCAGAAACTCTCTGCCGATGTCAGTCTCCAGGTCGGGGTTGGGGACGACCGCTTTCAGTCCGGTCGCGGCCTCGCCGGCGATGTCGAGGGCGTTTGATCCCGTGGGAACCACCTCGGAGTAGATCGGGCCGTCGTAGCCCAGCCCCGACGGGAGAGCGTTGCGTAACCCTCCGTCATTCCGGCGAAAGCCGGAATCCAGCCCTCGCGCAACCCGAAGGCGCCCAGGCTGCTCGGTGACATCGCGAGGCTGCCTACGCAATGCAGATGTCTCCGAAGGTGGGTGACTACCCGGCTATTTCACGTACCTTCGGAACGAGCACTTGGAACATGCGCTCGACTTCGGCCCTTAGCCATGCTTGGTAATCCGGCCACTGATCGCGGTCCTCAAGATCAGCATCTTTGCGAACCATGACTCTCTTGATTGCCTCGGATTCCCAAGGTTGCCAGTGGTAGGAATGGCCAGCGTCGTGGTGAATCACGTCCGCTGACTCGGCTAGCCGGTCGAACCTCGTTTGGCGGTCGCGCCCAAGAAACTCCAGTGCAACCCTCAATTCGCCGATTGAAGAAGTTTCTCTGGCGGAGTTCCACGTTGTGAAGAATGAGACGACTCGTATTCCCGATACGCCTACATTGTGAGTCATGTACGCGTGCGGCCTTGGCCTCGCGCAGGAAATAGCTCCATCAGAGGCCATGAGTTCTGAAAAGCCTGTCCAGAACTCAAGCTGAATCTTCTGAGTTTCGGTTAATTCACTGCGCGAGCTGGCTCCTGCACGCACAGTCTTGGCCCAGTCGTTCGGCTGCACGACGACGTTGAACCGCGGCGCGGGCCGCGAGCCGTCGATCTTCAGCAGCTCGATCTCTACCCCAAAGTAGGCGTAATCCCGCGTCGTGCTGGCGTTCAAGAGGTCCAGGGCAGCGCGATGCTCGTCGCGGAACTGCTCGGCAATCCACACCACCGTCCGCGCATTCAGTCCGGCCGTGTAGGTCAGCAGCTTGCCCAGGTGATCGTGGTCAGTGCGTCCGAATTGGTTCTCGATCACCACCCACGACTGGTCGTCGCTGCCGCCGTCCAGGCGGCGGCAGAGGATATCGGCGCTGAAGCCTCCGACTGCCTGCTCGGTTCCATGCGGTTCCAGCGTGAGCCCCAGCGCCTCACCCAGGCGCGCCAGGTTCTCGGACTGCGCCAACCAGGGCGTGAAGTGCTGCGCCTCTTCCGCCCAGACCGTTCGCAGATTCACGGATTCAAGGGTCGAAATTGCTATGTCAGGCATGGCTGAGACTCCTGGACGTGCTGAGTCGCGTTGGCAAGTGCCCCGACCGTTGACATTGCGACACTCTATCTCCCCTGTTGACGGATCAACGCCGGGCGGTTTCGCTAGAGTGCGGCTGGCGGGGCTGGATTCCGGCTCCCCGCCTTCGCGGGGACAGGCTTCGCGGGAATGACGGAGGGGGCGGGAATGACGGGGCCAACTTGGCTCCTTGCCAAAAGTCCGAACCATGAGTGAAGGCGCGGGCATGGCGACCCAAGCCGACGGCGACCGTGTGGCCACCCCCGACATCGGCGTCGGCGTGGTCGGCACCGGCTTCATGTGCCAGGCGCATGTGAATGCTTATCGAACGCTGCCCTATATGGCCTATCCGCCGCCGGCGCGGCCCACGCTTCGGGCTGTCGCGGGGCGGAGGATCGCCGCCGCCGAGGCGGCCGCCGGGCGCTATGGCTTCGAGACGGCCCACGCCGACTGGCGCGAGATGCTCGCCGATCCGGCGGTCGAGCTAGTCGACAACTGTGGGCCCAACAACATCCACGCCGAGGTGAGCATCGCCGCTCTGGACGCGGGCAAGCACGTGCTGTGCGAGAAGCCGCTGGGCCGCCATGCGGCGGAGTCGCGGCGGATGCTGGAGGCGGCGCGGCGCGCTGATGGCAAGCACATGGTGGCGTTCAACTACCGCTTCGTTCCCGCCGTACGCAAGGCGCGGCACCTGCTGGAGCAGGGCGCGCTTGGGAAGATCCACCACTTCCGCGCGCGCTACTGCCAGGACTGGCTGGCGGACCCGGAGTTTCCGCGGGTGTGGCGGCTGCGGAAGGCGCTCTCCGGCAGCGGCGTCCTGGGCGATCTGGGCTCGCACATCGTGGACCTGGCGCGGTTTCTGGTCGGCGAGCCGACCGTGGTGAACGCGCGGCTCAAGACGTTCGTGTCGGAACGGCCGCTGGCCGAGGATTCCGCGGAGCGAGGCCCGGTGGACGTGGACGACGCCTTCGTCGCGCTGGTCGAGTTCGACAACGGCGCCATCGGCACCCTCGAAGCCACGCGATTCGCCGTGGGCCACCGCAACGCCAACATCTTCGAGATCAACGGCTCGAAGGGCTCGCTCCGGTTCAATCTGGAACGACTCAACGAGCTCGACGTACACCTGCGACCGGACCCGTCGAACCCGCAGCCGGGATTCCGCAGCGAGCTGATCACGGAGCCCGGCGACCCATTCATCGAGTGGTGGTGGCCGGTGGGCCATATCATCGGCTGGGAGCACACCTTCGTGCATGAGATTCATCACTTGCTCAACGCCTTGGCGAACGACACCGACGTGGCGCCCTATGGCGCGACGTTCGAGGACGGCTGGCGCTGCGACGTGATTCTCGAAGCCATCACCAGGTCCGCCGCCGAAGGCGGAGCCCCCATCGACATCGAGTACGCCCCATGAGAATCGGCGTGGTGACGGTCTTGCTGCGCGATCTGCCGCTGACCGAGGCCCTGGACTACCTGGCCTCGATTGGTGTGCAGGACCTGGAGATCGGCTGCGGGGCCTATCCCGGCAACGAGCACTGCAACGCGGCGGAGCTGTTGGCCAGCGACGAGAAGCGGGAGGAGTTTCAAGAAGCCATCGCCTCGCGGGGGCTCAAGCTGAGCGCGCTGGCCATGCACGGCAATCCGCTGCATCCCAACGCTGAGCTGGCCGAACGGCATATCGCCGAGGAGCGCGACGCGATTCGGCTGGCCGAGAAGCTGGGGGTGGAGACCGTGGTCGGCTTCTCCGGGTGTCCCGGCGACCACGAGGGCGCGAAGTATCCCAACTGGGTCACCAATGCCTGGCCACCCGACTTTCCGGCGATTCTGGAGTGGCAGTGGGAAACCAAGGTGATTCCCTATTGGCGGGAGTCGGCTGCGTTCGCCCGCGACCACGGCATCCACAAGATCGCGCTGGAGATGCACCCGGGATTCGTGGTCTACAACACCGAGACGCTCATGCGGCTGCGCGACGCCGTGGGGCCTGAGATCGGCGCCAACCTGGATCCGAGCCACCTCTTCTGGCAGGGCATCGACGTGCCGGAGGCGATTCTCGACATTGGTCGCGCCGGTGCGCTGCATCACTTCCACGCCAAGGACACTCGCATCGAACCCACCATCGCGCGGAAGCACGGCGTGCTGGACACCAAGTCCCTGGCCGACACGTCGGAGCGCGCGTGGATTTTCCGAACCGTCGGCTATGGACACGGGGCCGACGTGTGGCGGGACATCGTGACTGCGCTGCGCACGGTGAACTATGACGGGCCGCTGAGCATCGAGCACGAGGACGCGCTGATGTCGCCGCGGGAGGGCCTGGAGAAGGCGGTGCGGTTCCTGCGCGAGATCATCATCGAGCAGCCCACCAGCGACGCGTACTGGGCCTGATGGTGATGCTCGCGGCGGCGCTCTACACGATCCGGCGTCAGGCGACGTCGGCTACCGAATTCGCCGCCGGACTGCGGCGGCTGCGGGATATCGGCTATCTCGGCGTCGAGGTGGCCGGGGTGCCGTTGCTGGAAGGCCCGGAGCCGGTGATATCCCCACGCGAGACCAAGCGCATGCTGGACGACGCCGGGTTGACCTGCGTCGGCGCCCACGCGCGGTGGCGCGAGATCCGCGACGACACGTCGGCGGTTGTCGATCGGCTGCATGAGCTCGATTGCTCCATGATCAGCATTCCGGCCTTCGTCGATGAGTTCGATCGCTTCGAGCCCGCGAGCTACGAGGCATTCGCCGGCGAGGCGGCGATGGTGATGCAAATCCTCGGCGAGCATGGCGTTCGGCTGGGCTACCACCATCACGCGCACGAGTTCCTGCGCTTCGGCGCCGACCGACTGACGATGTTCGACGTGCTGATTGACGAGCCGAGCCTGGCGCTGGAGATCGACGTCTATTGGGCGGCGTTTGCCGGCGTGGACCCCGCGGGGTTGATCGAGCGGCTGCCGGGGCGGGTGCCGCTGCTGCACTGCAAGGACCTGGAGATGATTCGCGACCAGGAGGCCGGCGCGCGTCCGTTCTACGCGCCGGTCGGCGAGGGCAACCTGGACTGGGAGCGCATTCTGGCCGCCAGCGTTGCTGCCGGGACCGAGGCCTGGGTCGTCGAGCAGGACGACTGCCTGCGTGACCCGTTCGATTGCCTGCGATCCAGCTTCGAGTTTCTGCGCGCGCGGGTTCCAACTCCTTGATCTCGATGAATTGCTTGCACGACCAGGGAAGGGCGGTTCGCGAACCGCCCCTACGTGAGACGGGCTCACCAGGAACGGTTGGCCATCGCGACCGGAAGAGGCCGGTTTGAAACCGGTCCTTACGTGGGAGGCAGAAAAGGGCGGCTCCAGGTTGGTTGCCGGCGAGGGTGGTTCGACACGGGCCACCGACGGACTCTGGCCCGGCCACTTCGACAAACCTCAGGACAGGCTCAACAGGAACGGGGGGAGGTTGGGAGCATTTGGCCAGACTGGGTTGCCGGGGGTGGCTTGGGTGCGGGTTTGGTGGTTGGGTGCTGCTGGGTCCCGGCTGAGGACGCCGGGAT
>JAJDUU010000003.1 GCA_022826485.1 Chloroflexota bacterium
GCAGCAACTCGCCGGACTGCCCGGCATCGTGGTCGCGGCGTCGGATTATGTCAAGACGATGTCTGATGCGGTTGCCAAGTGGATTCCGCAGCCATTGATGTCGCTGGGCACCGACGGATTCGGACGAAGCGAGGATCGCGACGCCCTGCGCGACTTCTTCGAAGTCGATGCCCGGTACGTTACGCTGGCGACGCTGTATGCGCTGGCGCGCGAAGGCGAGCTTGATCGGGAAATCGTTTCCGAGGCTCTTGAGGACCTCGAGATTGACCCGGCCAAGGCCAACCCCCGGCTCGCCTGACGCTTCCGCCACCGCCGCGACGGAACCGGCATGGCGACTGAACTGAGACTCCCCGACCTGGGTGAGGGCATTGCTGACGCGGACGTGCTAAGTGTGCTCGTCAGCGCTGGCCAGGCCGTCGCCAAAGACGATCCGATCATCGAGATCGAGAGCGACAAAGCGACCCTGGAAGTTCCGGCTGAGATTGCCGGGACTGTGACCCAGATCTTGGTGAACGCCGGCGACACGCTGCAGGTCGGTCAGACAATTCTTGAACTGGAAGAGAGTGCATCGGCGGCGGACGGCAAGCCTGTGGCAACTCCGCCGCCGGCGAATGCGTCGGCGGGAACCGTCACCGATGCGCCCGCTCCAACTCCTGCACCCGCGCCAACTCCACCGAGACCTCAACCTAAACCAACCGCTCGGCCACGCGCCGCACCACCTCCACCACCACCGGCTGGCGGTGACGTGCCCGTGTTTGCCTCGCCGTCAACCCGTGGGTTCGCACGCGAAATCGGTCTGGATATTCGGGAAGTCGCAGGCTCCGGCCCGGGCGGACGCATATCAGTTGACGACGTAAAGGCCCACGCCCGGTCTCGGCCGGCCACGGCATCCGCATCCCCTGGACCACTCGTTGCTGCGCCGCTGCCCGACTTCAGCAAGTTCGGAGCGGTCAAGCGAGAGCGCATGAATCGGGTTCGTCGGGCAACCGCAACCAACATCGCGCAGTCGTGGTCGACTATTCCGCACGTCACGCTCTTCAATGAGGCCGATATTACGGCCGTGGAGGCGATGCGGCAGCGCGAGAAGGACCGGGTTCGGAGCGCCGGCGGCAGCCTGACGATCACGCCGATATTGATGAAGATCGTGGCTGCGGCGCTCAAGGCACATCCCAAGATGAACGCCAGCGCGGACTTCACCTCCAACGAGATGGTGCTGAAGGACTACTGCCACCTGGGCGTTGCCGCCGATACGGACCGCGGGCTGCTGGTGCCGGTCATTCGCGACGTCGACGAGAAGAGCATCACTGAATTGGCGATTGAAGTGACGGAGGTTGCTGCGCAGGTTCGCGACAGCCAGTTGCCGCCTGAGCGGCTGGAGGGCGCCTCCTTCACGATCAGCAACCTGGGTGGGCTGGGGACAGGCCACTTCACGCCGATCATCAATCCCCCGGAGGTTGGAATCCTCGGCGTTGGCCGCGCGGTGGAGAAGCCCGTGTACGTCGAAGGACTCTTGCGGCCGCGCCTGATGTTGCCGCTGGCCCTTTCGTTCGACCATCGGGCCGTGGACGGCGCGGACGGCGCACGCTTCCTGACGTGGATCGTCGACGCGCTGGCCCAGCCCCTGATGCTGGCGATGGGGGACTAGGCGGGCCGTGACCTCCGACGGACGGCAGCCGCGCGTAGCCGTGATTGGGGCAGGGCCGGGTGGTTATCCTGCCGCCTTTCACGCGGCCGAGTTGGGCATGGACGTCACGCTCGTCGATCCCGAGGCGAACCCTGGGGGTGTGTGCCTCTATCGCGGCTGCATACCCTCGAAGACCTTGTTGCATGTGGCGTCGCTGCTTGGGGAGGCCGAGGATGCGGCCGCCTGGGGCGTGAGTTTCGGACGCCCGGAGCTCGATCTGGACCGGCGACGTAGATGGCAAGACCAGGTCATCTCCAAGATGACTTCCGGTTTGGGACTCCTCACTCGAGCGCGACGCGTGCGATTCGTCCGCGGACTCGCACAGTTCGAGAGACCCGACGCGCTGCTCATTGAGCCGACCGACGGCGGCGGCGCGCAGCGATTGGAGTTTGAATATGCAGTCGTTGCTACCGGCTCGCAGCCAGCGGCGCCGCCGGGATTCGAGATCGACGGCGAACGGATCCTTGATTCAACGTCAGCCCTGGAGATCGACGACATCCCGGACTCGCTGCTAGTCGTTGGCGGAGGCTACATCGGCCTCGAACTGGGATCGGTCTACGCGGCCCTTGGCTCCAAGGTGACGGTTGTCGAGATGGAGACCGGCCTGCTGCCAGGGGCCGACCGCGACCTGATACGACCGTTGGAGCGGAAGCTGCAAACCGCGTTTACCGAGATCCTGCTGAGCACCCGAGTCGCGAGCCTGAACGCGCGGACGGATGGCGTGGAGGTCGAGTTGGCGGGGGTGCGCATCGAGAATCCTTCCCGGCTATTTGACAAGGTCCTGGTCGCGGTCGGACGGCGTCCCAACAGTTTGGGATTGAACCTGGAGGCAGCGGGCGTGGAGTCCGACAAGCGTGGCTTCGTGAAGGTCGACCACCAGCGCCGCACGAGCGCCGCCAACATATTTGCCATCGGCGACGTGGCCGGCGAACCCATGCTGGCGCACAAAGCCACATACGAAGCAAACGTGGCCGCTGCGTCCATTGCCGGACAAGCGGCGACGTATGACGCACAAGCCATCCCAGCGGTGGTGTTTACCGATCCTGAGATCGCCTGGTGCGGCCTCACCGAGGCCGAAGCCCGCGATTCCGGCCGGCCGCACGAGGTGGCTACGTTTCCGTGGGCGGCTTCGGGTCGAGCAACAACGCTGGGGCGAAATGACGGGCTGACGAAGCTCATTCTGGAG
>JAJDUU010000014.1 GCA_022826485.1 Chloroflexota bacterium
ACTGCCAAGCTAGCTAAGGATACGACCGTTAGAATGCCTAGAAACTTGGCTGCCTGAAAGAAAGTCCGCCATAAGTCCTTGCTCTTATCACTCTCTCTAAGTACTCTAAGTCGTTTGCTAGAAAAGAAGCCAAGCACGACCGATGCAGTTGCAATTGTAAAACCTAACAATGTGCCTGAGACCGTAGCAGTAGATCTGTAAATTATCTCGCGATTGTGAAGCATGAGCTTATTGGCCACTTGCGCGTCTCCGCACGCCACTAGCCAAAAGAGCAACGCAATCGCCGGTATAGCGGCTACCAGTGACTCCATTAGCAGAAAGTTCCTGCGCCAAAAATGCATCACTGCATACTATCAAGACATTCCAGGTGCAGAATAGATGTCATCGACAAGATCATCATATGACTCAAAGATAGCCTGAAATGCTGAGTCTGGATCAAGGGCTCGGCCACGCGATGTCAGACGCAGGATCCTCTTTGTCGAAATGAGTTTGTCCTTCAATAAGTCGATAGTCTCGACGCGGTTTGTGTCAACGCATCGTCCGCGAACCTGCAAGCGGTCTGTCTTCTGAAAGAACTCCGCTTCAGCTGCCATGCTCTTGAGTGGTCTAAGCAGCTTGTCCAACGCACGGCGTCTAGACCTGCGATTGGACTTAATGGTTAGTTGTACCGTCCTCGGCCTATCTATGACTTCCGCATTCGCCGCAAGTGCGTCTCCCAGAGATCGATCGGCCCTTTTAACCTGTTCGACATAGGAAGGGCTGATGCTGATATCCAACACGCGTATCTCCCCAAGCCGGTCTAGCTGACGCGCGGCGTCATTTCGGAGAAGAGCGTGGAATGTAACTTCGGGTATTGCACGGTTGGATTTGGAATGCAGGTAACGTGCGAACTGTGAAATCCTAGGGCCAAAGTGGTTGTAGTCAACGCCTACGACATTGTCTGGAAAGGCAACGACGTGTATTGGCTCCGAAAGGCCTTCGTCTGCAGCAACACTGAGATCTCGAATACGCCCAGCTTGCTCAATCTGGGGCAGGCCGCTGCGACGTATCCGGCCAAAGCGAATACATATGTCTCCTCGATCATGGTGATTGACTAAGCAAAGCGCATTCCCATTGCGGTCAGTCTGGTACCTGCCGCTGTCACCGTCGACGAACGGGAGTTGGTCGATGACCGCTAGCGCCGGTTTTGGATCAAAGGCCAGTGGAAGGCCTCCATCGTCAATCCCGACATCGGCTCTGAAGAAATAGATCTTTCGATCTACCGAGTATCTGGTTCGCCTACTAGGCATATGAACGTCTCCTAAAGGAGTGCATTAGCGGCTCATCCACTCCTCAAGCTCCTACGCTGAAACCAGTCATTGATAAGCTTGGTATCGCTACTGGAGAGGCCGTAGAGACTGTACACCATGTCGTTAAGTGTTTCGGTGTCCACTGATTCTCCGGCAACGCCAGTGCGGGCGATGCATTCGAGTTGGCGTAAGAGGCCAGGGTTCGGGGTTACGATGGGGAGACGGGTCGTGCATTGAGTGAATAGCCGTAAGAAGCCGCCGCGTAACGCGTTCGTGATCTGGCACAGCAAGAACTCTGCGAGATCAGAATTCATGAACGCCATTAGCCACATCGAATTGATAGGCATGACGTAAGTCGTGTTGCCTAAGTGGCTGCCGTTCGGGTCAAAGGCGAATCGAAGATCGCGGGCAATGTCGGGCCAGACAATCTTCGGGCGTTCGAACTCGGCAAAGATCCCCTCCTGTGGCTGTTGAAGCTCGTACCAGGGATGCAAGTGGGCGGTGGCACGCCGCTCAAGCTGCGGACGAAACCGCTCCAAGTGTTCGCGGACAGCGGGATAGCGGTCTATGTCCACGCCTCGATTCGTAAAGATGATATACAGCCCAGCCCAATCCGGCGTCCAGCGCTTTATGTCGCGGCCGCGCAGCCACGGCTTGATGATCTCCGCGCTTATCGGGTCGGCGGCGATCAACGTGTCGCGTTTCGCTTGGTCGATCACAAAGGCTTGGTTGAGGCCAGTCACAACACCTCGATAGATGCGTCCATCGACAAACTCGCCAAGCGGTGTGCCCTTGTTCATTAGGCGCTCGAAGAGGCGAATGAGGGCCGGATCCTCCAGGACCCAGCCGGTCGGCCGGAAAGAGCTCTGGCGATAGTCCGCGTGGCCGTGGCGCGTCAAAATGTCGGGGAGGTGCTCCATCTCTCGGTTCATCTTTTCAGGGGTCACGCGGATCCCACGATCCGATAGCTCGCGCCGAATCGGCACGGCCAGATCGGCAATCTGCAGTTGATGGCGTTCGTTGACCATCCCCTTCCGCCCAACCAGCACTGCCGGGTACGAGGTCGCCGTGAACACCGGCAAATCGCCGAAATCGATCACCTGAGAGATTGCCAATGCGCTTGCAAGAAATCCTCGAAGTTTCTTTCCATATCCCGCCCGCATGTACTTGTTGCTGGTTATGAACGCCAGTGTGCCGCCGTCCTTCAGCACTTCGACGGCCCTAGCGTAAAAGTACACCAAGAGATCCGCACGCGAGGCGGCAACGACTCGGAAATTCGCCTTATATCGATCTTCGTCGCTCTTGTTGAGCTTTTCCATCCGCACATATGGCGGGTTAGCGAGCACGACATCAAAACCTTCACGCGCCGCGACCACTTCGGCGAATTCGATGCGCCAGTCAATGACTCCTTCAGGAACGGCTGTAACGCCAAGATCGAAACGAAGCTGCTCTTCGGCGGCCACGATCTCTCGTCGCAGAGCATCCTTCTGCGCTGTCTCACGCATGTAGCGGGTCTTGAGGGTTGGAAGTTCGGAGACTTCAATCTGATAGCGCGATTGATCCAGATGGCTTGGATCCGGCCCGAGCAGGCTATCGCCGCAAACGATCTTGAAGTCCAGGTTGGGCAAGGGCTCTGGCCTTTCGCCTTCGTACTCAATGGCCAGCGAGAGCCACAGGCGCAGCATGGCGATGTTGATGGCAAACGGTTCGATATCGACGCCATAGAGATTTTGCTCGATGATGTGTAGCTTCAATTCGTAAAGGCTGCGGGAATCGGCCCTGACGTTATACAGGGCGGTCTGCAGGTCAATGAGTTCTTGCAGCATGCCGAGCAGGTAGGCGCCGGAGCCACAGGCGGGATCGACCACAGTGATTTCGTCCAGCGCGCGGCTGATCTTGGGCGCGGCGTCGAGGGAGACGCTGGTGGTGTCGCGCTCGTCCACGAATCTCTGAATGGCCTCGGGACTCAGCCCGACGTCGCGGTTTTCAAGATGGCCCTTAACCGCTTCGCGGCACATGAAGGCGACGACGGGCCGGGGCGTGTAGTAGGCACCGGATTCGTGGCGGCCGGTGACGAGTTCCTCAAAGACCTTGCCGAGCATTTCGGGGTCGACGGCGACTTCGACGTCGAAGGGAGTGGACTCGAGGACGGTGAAGTTGAACTTATCGAACAGCTCGCTCAGCACGGGCTCAATTGCGCTGTCGGGCGCTATGACGTCGTCGCGCCTGTCACATTCGGTCTGCTCGAAGAGGCCACCGTTGAGGAATGGGACGTCGCCAATGACCGACGCCAGATGTCTGCTCTTGAAGTTCAAGTCGCTCGACTGCGGGTTATTGAGCCCAAAGAAGAATAGGTGGTACAGCCGGTCCTGGTAGAAGCTGGTCTGATGTGGCGTGGCCTGGTAGTCTTCCCATAGGGCGTTGAGATAGTCGGTATTATCTCGGAACTTAAGCCAGCCCTTGCGCGAGAGGAAGTGGACGAACAAGAGCCGGTTAAAGAGGGTTTGGACGAACATCCGCCGGGCCTCAATCTCGTCCCTAGCTTCGTCCTCGTCGTCGGCGTCGGTGTTGAAACCTCGTACGAGTTGTTCCGCGGCCTCAAAAATGCGCTTGTATTCGGCGAAGAAGCTCTTGGTGACCGGTTCGACATCGAAGGCGGTTTCAAGCGCAGCACGAATGCTCCCGGAGTTGTCGTATTTCGAGTAGATGTTGGCGATCTGCTGGATGGCGGTGCGGTGGGGCAGGTCCCTCTCGACGACCATGCGGCGGAGGGTGGGTTGGGCGGTCTCGAACAGGGGGTGAACGAAGTGCAGCTGGCTTCGTGAGGTGTTGGTGAAGATGAGCAGCAGGTCGTCGCCGAGTTCGTTTGCCACCTGACGGGCTGCCGCGACGGCTTCCTGCTTTCGCACTCGGTCGGTATCCGAGGTATCGAGGGCGATGTAGCAGACGTGGACGCCGTCAAGGGTGGCGATGCGTTCGGCGGACGGCGGGAGCTTGACCCCAGCCGGAGTCGAGGTCAACGCCACCTGGCCGCGCTGGTCCCCAAAGTCCAGGACGTTTACGAAGAGCCGGCGGATTGCCTGGGCGCGTTCGTCCGGCTGGGCGGCGGCGAATATCTCTTTGATGTGCTCACGCACCTCGATCGCGTCCTGCACGTTCTTAATCGGCACGTCGTGGATGCCTCCCGCCCAAAGGCACGCGGATTATAGGGGTGAACGGAGTGGCGAGGCGTGGGTGAAGAGAAGTGCATAGGGAGAGGGGCGGGTTGGTGGATGTGGGTTGCCAGGGGGTGTGGTTCGACAGGCTCACCAGGGGCGCTGGGGTGCGGTTTGGTGGTTGGGTGCCCGGAAGAGGCCGGTTTGAGACCGGGCCGTACGAAAGATGGGGGCGGGATGCTGTCCGTGGGGAGTGTCTGGGCGGCGTGGCGGTGGCGACGGGGGCTGTGGAGGGGTTTGGGGGGTGTGGGGTTGAGGTGATTTATTCGGAGGGAAGCGGGTGAGCCGGCACCGTTCGCGCTCGGATTGGTGAGGGTTGGCGAGTTGCCGAGGAGTGAGAGGCAGCGCAAGCCGGATCAATACGGGAACGATGAGGGGAGACCTCAACCCTTGGTAGAATATCTCGGATATCTATTGGAATCGTCAACCACTGACGGCGGGGGAGGACGGGGTGTTTGGGCAGCGGTTGCGGTTGGCGCGGAAGAGGGCGGGACTGTCCATGCGCGAGCTTGCCACGCGGATGTCGCCGTCGGTCTCGGTGCAGGCGATCAGCAAGTACGAGGCCGGCAAGATGATGCCGAGTTCGCGAGTGCTGGTCGGCCTGGGCCAGGCGCTCGATGTGTCGCTGGACTTCCTTTTTGGAGGCCAGGTGGAGGGGCTGGAGGCGGTCGAGTTCCGCCGGCCCTCAGGTACGTCGGCCAAGGACCGCGCCCGCGCCGAGGTTCTGATCACCGAGCAGCTGGAGAACTACCTGGCCATTGAGAACATCCTGGACCTGGAGCCGGCGCCTGACCCGTTCGGCGGTCTGGGCTCCGTTCAGATCCGGAGCCTGGAGGACGTCGAGGGCCTGGCGAACCGCCTGCGCCGGGACTGGAATCTCGGCTCGGGTCCGATTCCCAGCATGACCGGCTTGCTGGAATCCAAGGGCATCAAGCTGGTTGAAGCCGACCTACCGGAGCGCTTCGATGGTCTGGTCTGCACCGTCAAGCTGGCTGGATCCGGCCCAGATACCGAAGCCATCGTGGTCTCCAGCAGGGCCCAGATCGAAGGCCGGCGCCTGTCCCTGGCCCGTGAGCTGGCGGAGCGCGCAGTCGATTCAGTTGCCGACTCGCGCATTCGGCGTGACAAGGCGATTGACCGATTCGCTCAGGCCCTGCTCGTCCCGGGAGAGCACCTGCGAGCGCAGGCGGGGAGCAACCGGCATGGGTTTACTTATGGCGAACTGGTCCGCCTGAAGCACATGTACGGCGTTGCGGCGTCGGTGATGCTTACCCGGTTGCGCGAGGTCGGCGTGGTGTCTGCGGCCGCGCTGGATCGCGCGTTTCGCGGCTATATGCGGGCCTGGCGCCAGCGGGAGCCAGATCCGATCTCCCAAAACGAGGGCCTGGGCGCCTTCGAGAAGCCGCAACGGTTTGAGGACCTGGTGTGGCGCGGGCTGGGCGAGCAGTTGTTCGCACCTGTACGGGGCGCAGGCCTGCTGCGGCGACCATTGCAGGACGTCGAAGCGGAAATCCGTGGGCCGAGCGCCGCTGCGTTTGAGGACAGCCCTGGAGTGTCCCGGAAGAACCAGCACGTGGTTCCTCACCCGGCTGGCTGGGCCGTCAAGAGCGAGGGCATTCGGCGAGCAACGTCGATCCACGCAACCCAAGCCGACGCAATTGCTGCAGCGCGAACCATCGCCATCAGCAACCGGTCGGAGTTGCTTATCCACAACCGGAAGGGCCGGATTGAGTCGCGCGACTACCCGGTCAAGCCCGGTACGCGCCACGAGGCTGAGTTTCCGGGCGAGCCCCAAGCTGAGGCGCCAATCCCTGAACTTGTCACTCGTCGTACGGCGTGACCGGACTCGTCGTCAGCGATGCCAGCTGCCTGATCGACCTGCACAAAGTTCAACTATTATTCCTCGCCCTCGAGCTCCCGTATCGCTTTGTCCTGCCGCTACCAATCCGCGAGTCCGAGATGGCCAGTTTCACCGAGCTCGATTGGTCGCGATTGGACACAGGCGGACTTGAGATGCTTGGCATTTCGCCCGAGCAAGCCGAAGCCGCGGAGCGCTTCGCGCAGGGTTCGTCGGGGCTGTCGGCCAATGACGGGCTCTGTTTACTCCTTGCCCAGGATCGCTCCAATAGCGTGCTGCTCACGGGCGACAAGCTTCTGCGCCGCGCAGCCGAGGCTGCCGGTGTGCGCGTGCACGGGGTGTTGTGGGTGGTTGACCAGTTGCAAGAGGCTGGAGTGTGTGGTGCTTCGCGCCTTATAACGGCGCTAGATGCATGGCGCACGGACCTCACGGTGTTCTTGCCTCCCGCGGAGATTGATCGGCGGCTGCGGCGGCTGCGGCGCTCGGCCGGCCTCTGAGGCACCGGTAGGCATTGACGACAAGCTGGACAACGAGTGTCACGGCCGGGCTACTGAGATCGCGCAGGCGGAGTGCCGCGTGCCGACTGTCTGACGGGCGGGGGCCGATCCGCAATCTAGGAACGGCTATTCATGAGGTGTTCGGGCCGCTTGGGGGCGTGGACCTGGAGATTCCGCCACGGGAGCCGATGCGGGAGCCGCCGCGGTTCGACTGAGGTGAGCGGCGGATGATCGTCCTGGATGCGAACGTGCTGTCGAAACTCATGCGGGCACGTCCGGCGCCGGAAGTGCTGGCCATTGATGCGGCGGGCGCCCAGGCGTATGCCGAGATTGCGGCGGGGGTGCGCTCGGGGGCGGATTTGGTGGCTTGGATTAATGACTTGCGCGGAGCTTTCTGGATGTGACACGCTGCGCGGTCTATTGAGACAAGGTATCAATAGCAGCATGGAGGGCGAGTAGGAGATGTTTCGACGAATGGCGCTTGCGCTGGTGGCGGCTGTGGCATTGCCCATGGCCGTGGCTTGCGGGGAGCAAGACGACAGCCCGGCCGCGGCTTCAACGCCCGCGCCTGTGACAGCAGCGGCGCCGGTGACAACCGCCGCGCCCGCGACTGCCGCGGCCATGGCGCCGACCGAAGCGCCGCCGCCAGCACCCACGGCTGCACCCCAGACTCCGCAAGCGGCCGAAACACCCGCACCGACGGCAGCTCCGACCGCCACGGCCGAAGCAGCTCCGCGGGCCGCGACCGCCGAGGCGGCACGTCCCACGCTGAAGGCAGGCGTTGTCTGGCTTGACAGCCCGCTGGACCCGGTGCAGGGCGGTTGGGTTGCCAGTCAATCAGGAATGTCCGAGAACCTGTTCCGCCTGTCGCCCACGGATTTCAGCCCGACGCCATGGCTGGCGATGGAAGCTATTGACGTGGACCCGTTGACCTGGACGATCAAGCTTCGATCAGGCGTGACGTTCCACAACGGCGCGGTGATGGACGCGGAAGCGGTGAAGGCGTCGCTGGAACGCACGATCCGGTTGTCAGAAGCGTCGGCGAGTGCGCTGGGGATCGATAGCATCGCGGTGAATGACGAACAGACCATCACCATCACCACGTTGGAACCTCGACCCACGCTGCCGGGCCTGTTGACCAATCCGGCAGTGGCTATCACCGATGCCGCGGCTGCCGACGCCGCCGGCGAGGGCAACTTTCTGCAGGCACGCGCCCTGACGGGACCCTACATTCCCACCGAGTACATCCAGAAGGAGCGCCTCAGCAGCGTCGCCAATGACGATTACTGGGGCGGCGCTCCGCCGCTGGCGGGCATCGAGCACTTCGCCATTCCGGACACCAACGCCAGGGAGCTGGCCCTGCAGGCCGGCGACATCGACGTTGCCGTCAACATTTCCCCGGAAGGGGCCCAGACCATAGACGCCCATCCCGAATTGGAGAGTCGCACCGCCGGCATAGGCACCGCGGCGGTGATCTGGTGGGTCAATTTCGAGCGGCCGGCATTGTCCGATCCGCTGGTGCGCCGGGCGGTGAGCCTGGCCATTGATCGCGAGAGCATCGCGGGGCTAATTGCGCCAGCCGGCTCCGGATCGTTTGCCGATTTCCTGTTGCCCGAAGCCCTCGTGTCCTGTCCCGGCGTCACCACTCCGGGATTCGACCCCGCGCAGGCCCGCGAGCTCTTGACCGAGGCCGGCTACGTTGACAGCGACGACGACGGGTTCGTGGACAAGGACGGCGATCCTCTCGAGATCGTCATCGGCGGTTACCCCGAGCGCTTCCAGCTGCCCATCATGGCCGAGGCCGCGCAGGCCATGCTGGCCGACGTGGGCATCAAGGCGCAGGTGCTCATCACCGAATGGTCGGTGGTCAAGGAGCCCGGCTGGGATCTCTTCGGTTGGTACAACAACGTGGTCGAGGCCGGAGACGCCATCCAGAACATCGGGAAGTTTGTCGGGGTCAGCGCCGATGCCTCCGGCAGCGGCGCCAACAACTACGGCCACTACCACAGCGCCGAGCTGGAGAGCGTCATCAGCAGCGCATCGGACGTTGCCGACACCCAGCAACGCCAGGAAATCGCCTGCCGGGCACTGGACATCGTGGCATCCGAAACCGCGCTCCTGCCGGTGGCGCACGCCTACCTGATCTACGGTGTCAACGAGCGGGTCACCGGTTTCGAGCCGCACCCGGCCAATCTCTATTTCTTCGACCACCGCATCGGTCTGAAAGCGTGAGCGAGCTAGCGGGATAGCGGGTGCGGAGCGAGGCTCTCCGGCATGGGGGCATACGTAGCCCGACGGTTGGCCACGCTGCCGCTGTTGCTCCTGGGAATCTCAGCGGTCAGCTTTGCGCTGCTAAGCCTCGCGCCGGGCGATCCTGCGGAGACCATCCTGCGCCAGCGCAACCCCGGCCAGATGCCCAGCCCGGCCGCAGTGGCTGCCTTGCGCGCCGAGATGGGCTTGGACGCTCCCCTTCCGGCGCAATACGTTCGCTGGATGTCCCGGGCGCTTGGGGGCGACATGGGCCGCTCCTACCTGACGGAGCAGCCCGTGGCCGCCCAGTTGGCGCGCCGCACCGTCCCAACGGCCATGCTCACTGCGGCTGCGCTGGGCCTGGCGCTGCTGCTCGCCGTGCCCATGGGCATCCTGTCCGCCCGGCGACGGGGCGGCGCCGTGGACGCCGTCGTACGTGTGGTGGCGCTGGTGGGTGCGTCGGCTTCGTCCTACGCCTTGGCCTTCGGACTGATCATTCTGTTCGCGGTGAAACTGTCCTGGTTGCCCGCCGTGGGCTACGGCTCGGCTGCCCAGATCGTGCTTCCGGCCATCGCCCTGTCGCTCGCGCCGATGGCTCAGCTGACGCGGCTGATACGCGGCAGCATCCTGGATGTGCTGGGGCAGGACTATATCCGCACGGCGCGGGCCAAGGGGCTGACCGAAAAGGCCGTTCTCATGGGGCACGCCCTGCGCAACGCGCTGCTGCCTGCCATAGGCGCCACTGGCGTGTTCCTGGCGCACCTCCTCGGCGGCGCCGTCATCATTGAGACCATCTTCACCTGGCCGGGTTTGGGTCAGTTGATCGTGGGCGCGGCCCTGACCCGGGACTACCCCGTGGTACAGGGGTTCGTCACCTACCTTGCGGTAGTGGTTCTGCTGGTCAACCTTGCGACCGACATTGCCCTGCGCGTCGCGAACCCGCGCCTGCGCTACGAACGGGGCCAGGTGTAGCGGCCCATGAGGAGCCATGCCGAACGCGCTGGGGAACGACTGACCGGCGGGCCGGCCACCGCCGGTCCGCGCTGCCGCCGTCAGTGGAATGCGCTGCTGCGGGAGCCGGGAACCGCCTTGGGACTGTTTCTGGTGGTGACCCTGCTGACAGCGGGATTGTTGGCGCCCTGGATTCCGCTGGCTGATCCCACCGAGATTAATCTGCCCGAACGATTGCTCTCGCCGTCACTGGAGCACCCATTGGGCACCGACCATTTGGGTCGGGACACCTTGAGCCGGATCATCCACGGAACGCGCACGACGCTGCTGGCCGCCGCGGCAACCCTGCTCCTCAGCATGACCATTGCCGTGACTGTGGGCATGCTATCCGGCTACTACGGCGGCTGGCCGGACACGGCGCTGATGGGGGTCGTGGACCTGCTGTTGGCCTTTCCTTCACTGATCTTGGCGCTGGCCGTGGCCGGAGCATTGGGCCCCGGTCTGCTCAACGTGCTGCTGGCAGTCGGCGCCGTGTGGTGGGTGGGCCACGCCCGCATCATTCGCGGGATCACCCTGGGGGAGCGACAGATGGGGTATGTGACGGCGGCGCGGGCCGCTGGGGCCGGCGACCTGCGCATCATCCTCCGGCACATCGCGCCAAACATCCTCGGCCAGATCGTCGTGCTCGCCTCCCTGGACGTCGGCTGGATCATCCTGGGCGTCGCCGGTCTCAGCTTCCTGGGGCTGGGCGCGCAGCCGCCCACACCGGAGTGGGGCGCCATGCTCAACGACGCCCGCCCGCACCTGCAAACCGCGCCGCATCTCCTGCTGCTTCCGGGAGCGGCCATCTTCGTCGCGGTGTTGGGGTTCAACCTCGTGGGTGACGGCCTGCGGGACCTGCTGGACCCGCGTCTCCGGCGACTAGGGGATTGACCGACGAGGACGAACGATCGTAAGCGCCGGCCTCCGTGGGGGGCGCCGGCATGGAGCCCGGACTGCCTGCTGGCCTGATGGTCGCGCCATCGGTCCTCGAATTCGTTCTGCCCGGCCTACTGATCGCCACGCGGATCGATTCAGGCTGGCAACCCGCGATGCGCCTCTCCAATGTTCGCGTGATACGGAATGCTTGAGGCGGCGGTCTACGAGCTGCCTATGTCCGTGTCGAGTCAAAGTTGAGGCATTCCTCGCAGACCGACTTCGGCACCAACCCCCAGCGAATCATGTAGTTGAACACGAAGCATCCGGCGCAGAAACCCAGAAACGACTCAAGCGCGGCAAAGACGGTCAGCACCGCCAATACGACGCCGGCTGCCACCGACAATCCTGCGACGAAGTGCAACACCAGGGCGGTCACCGAGAAGACGAGTCCCACGGTTTGCGCAAAGCGCTTGGGCGGTCCGGGGACGAGATGCTCCTTGGCGATCCGCGGCGCGATCACCCTGGTCGCCAGCAGGCCCATCGGGCTTAACGTAGGTCCGGTGGCTACTCTGGCCAGAAAGCCATACGCAAGGAGAAACATCAACCACCACTGACCGGTTACTAATACAACAATGGAAAGGATGACTACCATTCCGGCTACGATTCTTGCAGCCACTTCGTTGACCGGATTAGGAAAGGCAAAGATATTGCGAAGCCAAGGTGGAATCCGTCCGACAAGTGGTTGTGTAGTCACTAGGCTAACCTTGCATCCCCCGCATATGACCCGAAATCATACAACGATTGACCATCGGCGCCCCGGCAAAGCTGTAGGTGGACCACACCACAGGCAGGCCGTTCGGTCAGAGGGTGGCAGCAACAGATTGCGGCTTCGATCACCGAGAACTTCTGCGGTATGTGAGACGCGGAGGGGATCACGAGCGGGATCCGCGAGCGGCTAGTGACGAGTACCGGGAAGCCTAAAGGTGTAAACCGGCACCCACGTTAGTGCAGGCAAGCTAAACGTCGTCCCGCCCGCGCCACTGCGGGTCCTCGGTGCCTGCGGCGGCGTTGGTTGCGCGGGCCATCTCGAAGAGCACGTCCGACAGCCGGTTGAGGAACGCCGGCGAGCCTTCGGGCGCGGGATCCGTCACCACGCGCCACACGCCGCGCTCGGCGCGGCGGCACACCGAGCGGGAAACTTGCAGCGCGGCGGCGAGCAGGTGCCCACCGGGCAAAATGAAATGCCGCAGCGGCGGCAACGCGTCTCGATATTCGGCAAGCCAGGTATCCAACGTCGCTAGAGATCCCGGCGCCAGCGAGGTGCTGCGGGCGCGACCGCCCGGATTGGCCAGGTCGGCGCCGACCTCCAGGAGCCGCTCCTGGACCCATCGCAGCCGATCGCCCACGCCGGCGACGTCCGGCTGCGCCGCGGCGAATCCCAGCCACGAGTTGAGCTCGTCCACCGCGCCCAGCGCCTCGATGCGCTCGTCCACTTTTTCCACGCGGGTGCCGTCAAACAGGCTCGTCTCGCCGTGGTCACCGTGGTGCGTGGTCACTGGCGAGTCCCGATCAGCTCGCGCTCGAAGAAGTCCGCCGTTGCCGTCACCGCCCGGCGCGCGTTCAGGGTCAGATAGTGGCCCACGCCGGGGTGAATCGTCAGCTCGCTCGGCACACCGGCCGCTTCGAGGGCCGCGTGAAGCCGCGATGCCCATTGGGGCTTCACCGCAAGGTCGGCCGAGCCCTGGTGAATCGTCACCGGTCCTACCAGGTATTCCAGGAAGTTGCCCGGCGATATGGCGTGGCGCAGGTCCTTCGACGACGACAGCGTCGGGAGCCGGTAATAGTCGACCAGGTCCTCGGCCCACGCGCTCAGCGGCGCCCACATGCCCACCGGCTGCACCCGTGCGTCAACCTCGGCGGCGCGCAGCGCCAGGTCGCATCCCAGGCTATGGCCCCACATGCCCACGCGCTCGTGCTGGGCGTCCGGCAGTGAGGGGATCGAGGCGACGAGATTGAGCACGTCGATGGCGAAGTCGAGCCGCGCGCCGGTGTTGAGCCGCGTGTCGTCCTCGGATCCGCCCAGTCCTCGATAGTCACTGGCCAGCGTGATGAACCCTCGGGGCGAAAGCTCCGTAGCCATGGCGCGCGTGCCGTCCCCGCTGCGGAATTGCACCGGCAGCGTAAACCCGTGATTGAGCACCACGACGGGATGCGGTCCGGCGCTCTTCGGAATCGTGGCCACGCCCGTGAGCAGCAGACCGTCGGATCGGTACGTCATGGCATAGGTCGAATAGCTCGGGCGCTGGTTGAGCATGCGGTGCAGCCGAATGTCGCCGGCTCGATAGGCTCGGGCTCGCAGCGCCTCGATGGCGAACGGCGATCCGCCCGGATAGCGGTCGTCGGCCTTGCCGACCACGGACCAGGCGTCGCAGGCCTGTGCGGCGCCCGCCGCCAGGGCCAGTCCGCCGCCCTGGAGCAGCCGGCGTCGTGAAAATCGGTCCGGCGACCGGCGCTGGCTAGGTGCGTGAGTCATCGATCTCATTCAACGCCGGCCGCGGGCCGCCGTGACGGCGACCGGCGCCGACGGGCGGCGTGTCCGTGGGAAGTAACCGGCGCATGGGCGATGTCCATGGTGGCATGCGATCGACGCCGTCGCCGTGGGCAACGCGACACATCACGCCGCATCGCCACACGCTGCGCGCGGGACGAGCACGGACTGTCGTCAAGCGTCGCTAGATCGTTGCGGCGTCCAATCCGGAGGCGATGGTGGGCACCAGCTGCGCCCGCACCGCGCGGTCGGCCGCCAGCAGCGCGTTGGTCACGGCGGGCGCCTTGGAGCGGCCGTGGCCGATCAGGAGCAGGCCCCTGATCCCTAGCAACGGCGTCGCGCCAATCTCGGCATAGTCGATCCGCCGCCGCAGGGCGCGAAACGCGGGCCGCAGGCCAAGCGCCGCCAGCTTGGCGACCGGGCGCTTCACCACCTCGGCCCGCAACTCGCCAAACGCGTACTCGGCCGTGGCTTCCGCCGTCTTGATCACGACGTTGCCGGTGAACCCGTCGCAGACGATCACGTCGGCCTCATTGTGAAAGATATGGGCCGGATCCACGTGGCCGACGTAGTTCAGGCTGCCCGACGCCAGCATGGCCGCCGCCTCATGCACCAGCGTGTTCCCCTTGGACTCCTCCTCGCCGATGCTGAGCAGCCCCACGCGGGGATTCGTGAGGCCCTGCAGCCGCTCCTGATAGACGCGACCCATCACGGCGAATTGCGCCAGGTGCCCTGGCCGCGCCTCGGCGTTGGCGCCCACGTCGATTAGGAGCGGGCGCGGATCGGGCGCCGGCAGCAGCACGCCCAGACCCGGGCGTTCGACGTCCGGCAGGCGCCCGACGATGAGCACGCCGGCCGCCACGGCAGCTCCCGTGTGGCCCATGGTGACGACTGCGTCGACCTCTTCGGCCTTGAGCATCTCGGCCGCCTTGCGAATCGACGTCGGCCGCCGCGAGCGCACGGCCTCGACGGCATGCTCGTCCATGGCCACGGCTTCGGGGACGTGCACGATCTGCCAGGGCGCCGCCTCGACGCCTTCGGCGTCCAACTGCGCGCGCAGCGCGGCCTCGTCGCCGACCAGGAGTGGCGTGACGCCGGCGTCGCGTTGCGCGGCCAGGGCGCCGCGCACGGTCTCCGCCGGCGCATAGTCGCCGCCCATCGCGTCAAGCGCGATGCGGGGAGCCACAAGATGCAGGGCGCAACCTCCGCCTAGATGTCGAGATTCCGAACGGCGTGGGCGTGGTTGAAGATGAAGTGGCGGCGCTCCGAGACGTCCGACCCCATCAGGCGCCTGAACACCTCGTTTGCGTGCTCGGCGTCCGACACGGTGACGTTGAGGAGGTGGCGCGACTCCGGGTTCATGGTGGTGTCCCACAGCTGATCGGCGTTCATCTCGCCCAGGCCCTTGTAGCGCTGCACGGCCACCTTGCCGGACATCTGCTTGAGGGCGACGTCCCGCTCGTCGTCCGAGTAGGCGTAGACCGCGCGCTGGCTGTTGGCCACGCGAAACAGCGGCGGCTGGGCGATGTAGAGGTGTCCGTGATCGATGAGTTCCGGCAGGTTGCGGAAGAAGAACGTCAGCAGCAACGTGCGGATGTGCGAGCCGTCGACGTCGGCATCGGTCATCACGATCACGCGCCCGTAGCGCAGCTTGCTCAGGTCGACCTCGTCGTTGACGCCTGCGCCAACCGCCGTAATCAGGTTGCGGATGGCCTCGCTGGACAGGACGCGGTCGATGCGCGCCTTCTCGACGTTCAGAATCTTGCCGCGCAGCGGCAGCACGGCTTGAAAGCGCCGGTCGCGGCCCTGCTTGGCATTGCCGCCGGCCGAATCGCCCTCGACGATGAAGAGCTCGCAGCGGTCGGGGTCGCGCTCCTGGCAATCGGCCAGCTTGCCGGGCAGCGCCATGCCGTCGAGGGCCCCCTTGCGAACCACCAGGTCGCGGGCCTTCTGCGCCGCGATGCGGGCCCGGGCCGCCAGCAACGTCTTTTCGATGATGCGGCGGGCGTCGGACGGGTGCTCGTGGAGGAAGGTGCTCAGCTGCTCGTTGACCACCGACTGCACGTGACCCGCCACCTCGCTGTTCCCGAGCCGATGCTTCGTCTGCCCCTCGAACTGGGGTTCGGGAATCATCACGCTGATAACGGCCGTGAGCCCCTCGCGCACGTCCTCGCCGGTCAGGTTGGCGTCGTTGTCCTTGAGCGTGCCCTGCTTGCGGGCGTATTCGTTCAGCGTGCGGGTCAGGGCGGTCCGAAATCCGGTCAGGTGGGTTCCGCCGCTGATGTTGCGAATGGTGTTGGCAAACGTGAGCACCTGCTCGGAAACCGTGTCGCAGTACTGCAAGGAAATGTCGATCTTGGTCGTATCCGCCTCGCCCCGAATGCAGATCGGCTCGGGGTGCAGCGGCATGCGCCGACGGGCCAGCAGCTTGACGAAAGACTTAGTTCCGCCCTCGAAATAGAACGTCCGGCGGTCGCCGGTGCGCTCGTCGCGCACGTCGATGCGCGTGTTGGCCACCAGAATGGCCATCTCGCGGAAACGCTGCACCAACGTGTCGAAGTCGAGGTCGAGGGTCTCGAATATCTCCGGATCCGGCGTCCACTCGATCGTGGTGCCGGTTTCCTTCGTCCGCTTGCCGCGCTCGAGATCGGCGAGCGGGAGACCGTGGCGATATTCCTGCGTCCAGACGTGCCCGTCGCGGCGGACCTCGGCCTTGAGATGCTCCGACAACGCGTTGACGATTGAGACGCCGACGCCGTGCAAGCCGCCGGAGACCTTGTAGGCGTCGCTGTCGAACTTTCCGCCGGCGTGCAGCTTGGTCAGCACCACCTCGACGGCGGGGCGACCAACCCGCGGATGGTTGTCGACCGGGATGCCGGAGCCGTTGTCCCGCACCCGCACCCATCCGTCCCGCATCAGCGTGATCTCGATTACGTCGGCGCGCCCGGCGAGCGCCTCGTCCACGCTGTTGTCCACGACCTCGTAGACCAGGTGGTGGAGCCCCCGCGAGTCCGTGCTGCCGATGTACATACCGGGACGCCGCCGCACGGCCTCCAGCCCTTCGAGAACCTGAATGTCCTTGGCGCTATACGCCATTCGCCTCGCTACTCCTCCGAGCGCGCAATCTCACGGATTACGCGATGTTTTGTCTAAGCAAACGGCCGGTCGAACGGACGGCCAGCCGATTCCGAAAGCCGCCGGTGCGCGTACGTTCCGCCGCGTGACCGGTGAGCGGTTGCGTCAACCTGCATGCTGGCGTGTCAATCAGAAGGGACGGTCATTGACGCGAGACCAGTCAACCTGGTCGAGTCGTGGGAGTTTCGCACCGCCAACTTGCACACTCAATGGTATCACAGATGGGGCCAAAATCGCCCCAGACGCCGAGCGGATTTCGCTCTTGTAGCTACATTATCTCGATGGCTGCAGCGCCCGACGAAGTTGGCATTGCTTCGTCATTCCCGCGAAGGGAGACCTTTGCGTAACCCCTCCGTCATTCCGGCGAAGGCCGGAATCTAGCGGTCGCTGAACCTGTTGGCCCACGCGTAGGGGCGACGCGTGCGTCGCCCTTGCCTCTTTAGTCAAAGGTCTCCGAAGGCGGGAATCCACTTTCACTGAACCTCGAGCCACGGGGCACTCGCCGCAAAACCTCGCGAGACCTCGCACAAACGACGCCGATCCTAGATCAAGAACCGCCCATCCTGTTGGATCAGCTCGCCGTCGAGATACAACGCGCCGTCTTGCCGCAAGTCCTTGATCATGTCCCAGTGCACGGCGGACTCATTGCGGCCCCCCGTGAACTCGTAGGCCCGTCCGATGGCCAGGTGGACGGTGCCGCCCATCTTCTCGTCGAACAGGATGTTCTTCGTGTGGCGCTGGATGCCGAAGTTGGTGCCGATGCCGATTTCGCCCAACCGCCGCGCGCCCGGATCGGTGTCGAGAATGTCGGTGAGGAATTCTTCGCCCTTATCGGCGGTCGCCGTGACGATCTTCCCGCCGGCGAACTCGAGCCGAATGCCCTGCACCTCACGCCCCTGATAGATGGCCGGGAACTCGTAGCGAATATGGCCCTCGGTGGCGTCCTCGATCGGCGCGGTGAAGATCTCCCCGTCCGGCATGTTGTGCGTGCCCGCCGCCGGCTCCCAGATTCGCCCCTCGACGCGCAGCGTCAGATCCGTCTCCGGCCCCACGATGCGGATTTCACTGCCGGCTTCCAGCCGCGCCTTGATGCGAGTCAACTCGGCCTCCATCGCCGTCCAGTCGATGTTGGTGGCGCCGAACAGGAAGTCGGCATATTCGTCCAGCGCCATCTCGGCCTCTTGAGCGAAGGCGTTGGTGGGGTAGTCGCAGAGCACCCAGCGCACGTTCTCGATGATCTGATTCATCACCGGCCGCGAGGCGGTCATGACCTTCCCGATCTTGCTGGTATCGCTGCTGGTGAGCGCGCGCGTGTTGCTGGCGGCCCGGAGCCGAATGGCGGCGTCGATGGTGTCGGCCTCGAATTTGCGCACCGGGTCGAGGTGACTCAGCTGCTCGTCGGACGCGTGGCGCAGGAAGAGCCCCTCGGTCTCCTCGAACGTCACGCTCATGCGCGGATGGGCGCCGGCCTCGAGCGCGAGGCGGTAGCAGGACAGCATCAGCGGCTTGGCCTCGGCGGGACCCATGATGGCCACCAGCTCGCCGGCCTGCAGCTTGGTCGAATGATGCACCAGGATCTCGGCCAGACGGTCGATTCGCGGATCGTTGAGCATGTCGCCTCAGTCCGGGCGCGGAATGGGTCAGACTAGCACCGGCCGTGGTCGCCCCGGCACCTCGAATTCCGCGGGCGAGGGGTTCTTGAGGGGCCGCTAGCTCGTGGGTCCGTTCGCCTCGATGTCGGCGAATTGACGCCAGGCGGCGTAGTACACCTCGGACGCCTGCACGACCTCGGCGACCGGCACCCACTCATCCTCGCTGTGCGCCACGGCGATGTCGCCCGGTCCGCACAGCACGCTGGGAATGCCAACGGCCGCCAGCGACGCCGCGTCCGAGCCGTAGGGCGCCCCGGCGATGGCTGCTCGGCCCGTCACGCGCTCGCAGGCCGCCATGAGCGCCTGCACCACGCCGGCGTCCTCGGGCGTGTCCAACGAGCCCGCGACGACCTCCGGCGCGGCCTTCACCCGCAGATCGGGGAACCGCCGACGGGCGATGTCGAGCACCTCGGCGAGCTCGGCGTCCACGTCTTCGAGCGACTCATCCGGCAGGAAGCGCCGGTCGAACACCATCTCGCAGTGGTCCGGCACCACGTTGAACGAGGTGCCCGCGCGAATCCTGCCCGCTGAAAACGTGGAATCCCCGCACAGCGGATGCCAGCGCCCGGCCAGGCGCCGCGTGAACTCCTCGCGCAGCACCTGGATTACATCGGACATGTGGTAGATGGCGTTCACGCCCAGGTCCGGACGTGAGCTGTGCGCCGATTTGCCGGCGGTGCTGATATTCCAGAAGCGCCCGCCGCGATGCGCGCGCACGATCTCCAGGCTTGTCGGTTCGCCCACGACCGCGCCGTCCGCGGTCACGGCGGAGGCGGCCAGCGTGTCGGCGCCGGTGCTGCCCGTCTCTTCGTCCACGGTCGCCGCCAACACCAGCGTGCAAGGCCGCACCGACTCACGCGATGCGCGGCGCAGCGTGAGCATCATGGCCGCCAGCGAGCCCTTGGTGTCGCAAGAGCCGCGGCCATGCAGCAGACCCGCATCGTCGAGCCACGGCTCATGCCCGCGCGTCATGGCGCCCAGGGCCACCGTGTCCATGTGCGCTTCCAGCATCAGGGTCGGCGCGCCGGCGTCCCCTTCGAGCGTGCCCACCACATTCGCCCGGCCGGGCAGCGCCTCCTGGAAGATGACCTCCGCGCCGCACGCCTCGGCATAGGCCGCGACCTTGGCCGCCACCGCCGCCTCGCCCGTGCCCCCCGGAATCTCGGGCGACACGCTCGGCGTGCTGACCAAATCGGTCAGAAGCTCGATCGCGTCCTGTTCACTGACGGCCGACTCTCCGCGCATGGCCGCATGATAGGCCCGCGCGCCGCGCCATGTGTAACTGGATCGCAGGCCGCAGCTGGTCCGTCATTCCGGCGGAAGCCGGAATCCAGTCCCCGGTGGCCCACGCTGCCCGGTGGCCCGCGCTGCGTGCAGCGTGGGACCCGGCACCGACGGTTCGCGCAGCCGGTCCGTCATTCCCGCGGGGCCTGTCCCCGCGAAGGGAGACGCTTGCAAAACCCTCCGTCATTCCGGCGAAAGCCGGAATCCAGTTCGGTCGAATCTGGAGGCAACCTCGTTACGTATCGTAGGGGCAGGTCTCAGACCCGCCCGGAACCGATGGCCTCTGGAGTCGGGCTCCCTCAGATCCCCGCGGCCAGCTCCGCCCACTGCGACTCGGGGAACGCTTCCATCGTCTGCGTGCCGCCGCCGAAGCGCTCGCGGAACGCCATCATCGCCTGCGCGCAGGCCACGGTGTTCGGAAACTCCATGACCGCCACGCCGTCGAACTGTCCCATGGTCAGATAGATGGAAAGCAGCTTGCCGCCATGCGCTTCCAGCACCTTGCGCGTTTCGGGTGCGCCTTCTTCCAGCTTGTGGGCGAGGGAGCCGGGCTCGGCGGAATCGTCGTTGGGCAGGGTCAGCAGCGCAATGAATGTGGCCATGGGATCTCCTGGTCGGCAGTACGATCGACCCTTGGAGTATCGCACCAGCCATGGCGCCCGCCGGGATGCAGAATGACGCAGCGCTTGAGTCAAAGGACGAGGACCCATGGCCTACGACGAAGGACTGGCCCAGCGACTGCGTGACGCTCTGGCGGACGAGACTGGGCTCACCGAGCGACGCATGTTCGGCGGCGTCGCCTACATGCTGGACGGCAACATGGCCGTGGGCGTCTCGGGCGATGAGCTGATGGTGCGCGCAGGACCGGATCGCTTCGACGAGGCGTTGGCCCGCCCGCACGCCCGCATCTTCGACCTGAGCCGGCGGTCCATGAACGGCTGGGTGCTGGTGGCGCCGGAAGGCACGGCGGACGACGCAATCCTCGCCGACTGGCTAGAGCTGGGCGTGTCGTTCGCCCGCTCGCTGCCGCCCAAGTAGCGACCCTTGGCAACCCCTCCGTCAATCCCGCGAAGGGAGACCGTTGCGCACCCCCTCCGTCATTCCGGCGGAGCCTGTCCCCGCGAAGGGAGACCTCTGCGTAAACCCCTCCGTCATTCCGGCGGAGGCCGGAATCCAGTCCGGTCGAAACTGGAAGCGCGCCAGATGCTTCGCGTCGGGCGAGTCTGAGACACGCCCTTACAGATTTATGCAAAGGTCTCCGGAGGCGGGGAGCCGGAATCCAGTCCGGCCAAACCTGAACGCACACCTGGCGTAGAGCCTGCCGCGTACTTGACGAGGATCGGGTCGCAGCCCCGCTCCCCTCAGGGCTACGCTAAGGACGAAACTCGCGCCCGGCTACATCGGGATGTTCTTGACCAGGCCGATCACGTGGCCCTCGGGGTCGGCGAAGATCCCGATCACCACGTCCTCCATAACTTCCATCTCGGGCATGATGACGCTGCCGCCCATGCTCGCGGCCTTCTCCAGGTACTCGGTCACGTCGTCCACACCCACGTAGAACGTCACTCGGGTTGGCGGCACGACGTCCCCCATGCCCATGATCCCGCCGCCGATGCCGGGACCGTCGCTCGGGGCGCTCACCACGCCGTAGCCCATGGGGTTGTCGGCGGTGATCTCCCAATCGAAGAGGTCGCCGTAGAACTTGTGCATCGCCGGCCCGTCCTTGGCGTTGATTTCCCAATGCACCACGCTGTTTGCCATCTGCTTGCTCCTATTCCGCGCGCCCGCGGTCAATGTCAATTCGGCCCGTGTGGCCGGCTTGCCCTTGTGCGCCGTTCCACGGCGGCGCGCCCACCCTAAAGGGTCAACGCGCGCCAAGTGGTCGGCACGACACGCACGATGCGGACCGTAAATCGGTAGGCTGACCCATTCAGCAGGTAAACCTACGGAGCCGGCATGAGCGGACGCGGTCCGGTTCCCTCTCCCTCAGGGAGAGGGCAAGGGTGAGGGGGCGTCCGTCTTTCATTCCCACCCCCTCCGCCATTCCCACTCCCTCCACCATTCCCGCCCCCTCCGTCATTCCCGCGGAGGCGGGAATCCACGCCCCATGACCGGCAACCCCCCGCACCGACCCCGGAACCGGACCCCCTAAGTGGAGTTCCTCCAAGCGCCCGTCCTCGGCGTGGCGGCGGGCCTCAATCCCTACGTCACCGTCGCGCTCACCGCGCTCTTCGCCTGGCGCTCGGACTTCCTCACGCCCAACCCCGCCTTTGAATTCGTGGGCACCAGCGCCGTATTCCTCATCGCCCTGCTGCTCCTGCCCATCGATCTCTTCGCCGACAAGTTTCCCGGCAGCGGCGGGCTCATGGACCGCGTGGGCTGGGTGCTGCGTCCCGTGGCCGGCGGACTGGCTGGCGCCGCGGTCATGCCCGACCACCCGGCCGCCATCGTCGGCGGGCTCGCGCTCGGCGCCGTGGCGGCCGCCGCCATCCACGGCCTGCGCCTCCACCTGCGACGCCGCCTGCAGTGGCGCATGCTCGGCTTCGGCCGCCTGGTCCTGGGCGCCTACAGCGACCTCACCAGCGGCATCGTCGCCGCCGTCGTCCTCCTCACCGCCCCCGCCGGCGCCGTCATCGCCGCCCTAGCCCTGGCCGGCGCCCTCCTCGCCGACCGCCGCTGGGGGGCGCCGGAGCCCGTACCAGACTTACCCTCTACACAGGACACGGACGAAGCCTGAGCCATGCCGCTGCCGCCTGATCAGCTCGCGTCCATCGTCCAGCACTTGGCGATGCGCCCGGGACACGAGGCCGTGCGTGCCGATGTCCGGCAGCTGCTCGTCGACGGACTCGGCGTGCCGCGCTCCGATGTTCAGTTGGAAAAGCAAATCCCGGAGGTTCGCGGTCGGATCGACGCGCTCTTGGGGCGCACGGTTGTCGAGTTCAAGAGCAGCCTTCGCCGTGAGCGGGACGACGCCGAATTGCAACTTAGGCGATACATATCCCAGCGTGAAACGGAGAGCGGTGAGCGCTACGTCGGCATCGCCACCGACGGCGCCGACTTCGTCTCCTACGAGTTGCGCCAAGACACGCTGCGCGAGCTGGCCGCCTTCCGCACCAACCCGGAAGATTCGCGCGGAATCCTCGTCTGGCTCAGCGCGGCCGTCGCGGCCGGTGAGGAGCTCGATCCCGACCCGGAGACGGTGGTCCAAGAGCTCGGCCGTCTCAGCCCGGCGTGGCAGCGCTCCCTGGGTGACCTGCGTGAGGCCTGGGCCGAAAGCCGGGGGAACCCCGAGGTGCTCCTCAAGCGGCAGCTTTGGGCGCAGCGTCTCGAACAGGTCTACGGCTCGCCGGTGGATGCCGACGATCTCTTCTTTCAGCACACCTATCTCGCCGTGGTCGCCAAGACCATTGCCGTGCACGTGCTGGGCGTTCCGATGCCCGCGCCGCGCGACCTGCTGGCGGGCCGCCCGTTCGAGCAGGCCGGCATCAGCGGCGTCGTCGAGTCCGACTTCTTCGACTGGCTGCTCGATGCCGCCGCGGACGACCTTGTGCGCCGCATCGCCCTCCACGCCAGCCGCTTCCGCCTGCGCGAGGTCCAGACCGACGTGCTCAAGGGCCTCTACGAGTCGCTCATCGATCCGGAAGACCGCCACGAGTTGGGCGAGTACTACACCCCCGACTGGCTGGCGGCGAGCATCTGCGCGGAGGCCATTGACGAGCCGCTGGAGCAGCGCGTGCTGGACCCCGCCTGCGGCTCCGGCGCGTTCCTGTTTCACGCCATTCGCCGGCTGCTGGCCGCCGCTGACGCACGGGAGTTGGGCACGCGAGAGGCGCTCGCGCGCTGCATCGAGAAGGTCGTCGGCATCGACATACATCCCGTCGCCGTGCAAATCGCCCGCGTCACTTATCTGCTGGCGCTGGGCGAGGAGCGGTTGCGTGATACCTCTCGACCTGAGTTGGCCATTCCCGTCTATTTGGGCGACGCGTTGCAATGGAATGTCCAAGGGTTCCTGGCCGAGCGGGACGTATTGATCGAAGTGCCCGATGGCCCGGTGCTGCAATTCCCCTTCGGCGTCACGCGCTCCCCGGCGGACTTCGACGCCGTGATCGAATTGATGCTGAAATCGAGCGACCTTGGCTTTGAATCCGCGAGCTTCGACGCGGCGCTGGCGCGACGGCTGCCGGACGTGGACGCATTTGCCCGTGACACGCTCCGTGCCACCTACGACAGCCTGCACGCCCTGCGTACCGCCGGCCGCAACCACATCTGGGGCTTCGTGGCGCGTAACCTCGTGCGGCCGGTCTGGCTCTCTTCGGCCGAGCAGCGCGTCGATGTCCTGATCGGCAATCCGCCCTGGCTGTCCTACCGCTTCATGTCGCGCGCCGCCCAGTCGCGCTTCCGCGACGATTCGGAGCGGCTGAGCGTCTGGCAGGGTGGCAGGGTTGCCACGCATCAGGACCTCTCGGCCTACTTCTTCGCCCGCTGCTGCGAGCTCTACTTAAAACCCAACGCGCGCATCGCTTTCGTCATGCCTTATGCCGCCATGAGCCGGCGCCAATTCGAGGGCTTCCGCTCGGGGGTCTTTATTGGCTATGGCAGCCCCAGCGAGACTCAGAGTTCCTTGCTGGTGCGCTTCACCCAGGCCTGGGGCTTCAGTGACGATGTGCAGCCGCTATTCCCCGTACCGTCCTGCGTGCTGTTTGCCAGCGTTGTGGGTGACGAGAGCTCGCTGCCGGAAACCATCCGCCAAGCGTCCGGCGAGTTGCCGCAGCGCAACGCAACGGTGACGGAAGCCGAAAGCCACCTGGTCTGGCGGGACGTCCCCTGGCCGGCCGTTGGCGACGATGACGCAGCGGCATCGCCCTATAGAGAAGCGTTTCGCCAGGGCGCCACGTTGGTGCCGCGGTTCCTGTGTTTGGTGGAATCGGCCCCGGCCGGTCCGCTCGGCGGCAATCTCGATGCCCCGCAGGTCGCCAGCCGCCGCAGTCGCCAAGAAAAGGCGCCCTGGAAATTCCTAGACCCGCTGCGGGGTAACGTCGAGCGCCGCTTCCTGCGACCGGTCTATCTGGGCGAGTCCGTCACGCCCTTCCGGCTGCTCGACCCCGTGCAATCGGTGATCCCGTGGGATACGGAGTCTGAGCGGTTGCTGGACGCGGCCGCCGCGGCCCGCGCGGGCTATCCTCATCTGGCGGCGTGGCTGGCGCAAGCGGAAGAAGTATGGGACGCGCACCGCAGCAGCGACCGGCTCAGCTTCGCCGAGCGCGTTGACTATCACCGGGAGCTGTCCGCCCAATTCCCGCCGCCGACCTTGCGGGTCGTCTACAGCAAGGCGGGAACGCTCATGGTGGCGGCGTTGGTTACGGATGCCACGGCGATGATCGACCACACGCTCTACTGGGCAGCGGTGCACAGCCGGGTAGAGGCGTACTACCTGATCGCCGTGCTTACCAGTGAAACTTCCCGCCGCCGCATCGCTCCACTGCAAGCACGTGGCCAGTGGGGACCGCGCCACTTTGACAAGCTACCGGTCAATACGATTCCACACTTTGACGCCACCAACCCAGTCCACGCTGCCATTGCCAAAGCCGGCAGCCGCGCCGAATCCGTCGCCGCCGCGGTCCCGCTCAGAGATGGCGCCTACTTCATCACCGCCCGCCGTCAAATCCGTGAGGCCCTCGCCGAAGACGGCGTGGCGGGGGAGATCGACAGGCTGGCTGCCAATCTCTTAGGCGCAAATTCACGGAGTTAAGTCAGCTATGCGAAGCACGCTGCTCTGCAGAACAGACGTGGTACCCAGCGTAGAAGCGAAAGCGGCTCTGTCGGCACGCCACGCAAGGGGGACTCTCAAGCAATTGATAGTCCGGCAGCCACGGCGGCGTGCCCCCTATATACTTGGTGCTCGGCAGCCGGCTGGCGGATGGTGCAACCGGAGAAGTGCGGCTTCTAGGTGTCTTTGACCAGAGACTTCGCGGTTCCGCAATGAATGGAAAGAGACCGATGCATTCTTTCAACACCGAACGTGACCTCGTCTAGATATGGCTAGGAGACACCTCTTTTTTCTTCGCATCCTCCGTGACGCTGAGTTGCCGATGACTATCTTTGAATCAGGCGACTTTGCCGCAGATATCAAACAGGTATTAGTGGCAACAAGTTCTGTTGAGAGATTTGGTAGAAGCTGGCGGCTTTCGAGGCCGGTGGAACAGGCCGACGGCACTGTGCTCACTGGAAAGCTAGGCTTTGAACGTGTAGGCGAGACAGAGTCAGTCATTTATGACGAAGCCAGCCAAGATTTCATCTCCCGTGAGGAGCGATCACAAGAGGGTGCATTTGTCCACTATGCGCTGCACTATGAAAGCCAGTACATGGTGGTGGAGATCGATCCGCCAGATATAAGGCCCGAGTCGGTGCGTGGTGCACTTCGAGATTTGATTCAAGAGAATCCGTATGGCCACAGGTTTGAAGTAGATTTTGTTTCAAACGGACAGGCCTTTGTCGACTGGTTGAGTGACGTGACAGAGGTTGCAACATTCAAGGTATCTATACGACGCCCCAACCCTGACTTTGGTCGTTCACGCGAAATCAGAGAGTTGCTTGAAGAATCCAATGCGGCTCGCGTATCAATCGATGCAAGAGCTGCTAAGAATGAGTCTCTGGAGATTGAGAAATCTCCTTTTGGTGCATATGCCGAGTATGCGACTGATGAGCATGGGCGCGTACAGGCGCAGGGATATCGTGACGAGTCTCCTAGTTCTTACGACTCTGATCAGCACCGTCTGAGTCAGACCATAGAGGCAGAAACCAGAGAACCTTCTGAGACTTTGTTCGATAAGTTGATCGATGCACTGCGCTGGGTGATATCTCAGAAATGATGCTGTTGAACATCACTCGGTCGCGGTGGAGAGAATTACTCTGGTGGGATACTCTCGTCGCCACGGCTGTAGCCGTGTTGCTAGGTGTACTTCCAAACTACGAATCTGTTGACTGGCTCTATCGACGTCTTATTTGGATGGAGGTTGCGGCTGCTAGCGCACTTCTCGGGCTGCTCCTTACAGGGATTTCAATTACCCTTTCTGCTATGCGTGATGATTTGCTTTCGTATCTGAACAAACGAGGACGCGGTCTGTATGAAGAAATATGGCCGTTTTGGATTACCGCTATACTAGCAATGGTGAGTATCGTTATGGGGATAGTATTTGTGGCTCTGTTTGGTGCGTCGACGTGCGCTCCATTGGTACGGGCGACTATATCCTTAGTGTCGTTTTTTACGATTTGGGCAGTGCTCAGTGTTTTAGCGATAATACGGTTGCTGGTGGAATATGCACAGATCAGAGGATTGTATCACGACTTCAGGCAGGCGAATGCGCAAGAGGAAGGTGTTGATAAATCGGAAGATCTTGGCTGAAGCGGCCTTGGGCACGCGGCGCGCCGTATCTGGTGGATGGCGATTGGATCGTGTCTGTCCTCAGGCGAATGGAGACCTTTGCATAAACCCCTCCGTCATTCCGGCGGAGGCCGGAATCTAGTCCGGTCGAACCTGGAAGCGCTCCAGATGCTTCGCGTCGGGCGAGTCTGAGACACGCCCCTACAGATTTATGCAAAGGTCTCCGAATGCGGGAAAATGCGTTTGGGGGCTTATGGAACACCCGAGCGGTAGCTACGCCCGCCAGGGGCAAGCCGCCCAGAAGAGGGTGCATCGCAGAATGCCGTTCACACGTGATTTCGACGAAACAGTCAAGGCCCGCGCCCGGCGCGATCCGGAATTCCGCGAAGGTCTGTTGAACGAGGCTGTCGGCGCGCTGGTGGACAGCGATGCGGAGATTTGCAAGGCGCTCGCGGCTGAATCCTCCGGGACCGAGGCCGAGCTAATCGAGCACCTCGAAGATCAAGCCGACGCCTCCATCCTGCGCGAACGGCTTGCGGATGGCGACGTGTCCGCGTACATCCCGCATGACCAGGTAGTCGCCGACGTAGGCGGGTAGCCGACGGCTCCGCCCGTATCGAAAACCAGCTCGCTCGGTGGACTGGACTATGCCCTTGTGCTGTCTTCGCCGCCGTTTGAGATTCCGGCCTCTGACGCACCCGGACGCATTTCGGACGATCCGACCAGATACGGCCGGCGGCATGCAAGCTTCCCGATGTCCCTGTAGGAGAGACGGTCGTCCCACGACAGGAACACGTCGGCGCCGGCCTCGATCGCTGTGGCAACGTGAACCGCATCGGCCGGTTTCAAGCCATGTTCTCGCGCAATGCGCCTGGCGCGAATGGCTATAGCCACGTCCAGTTCGACAAGCTCGGTCCAGCCGTTCAGAAACCGCCGTTCGATGGCTTCGTCTTGCGCTGGCGTGACAAGCACTGGACGGCCTGATGCGTGGACCAACTCCGCAATGACGAGCGTCGAGGCCACGATCGTCAGGTCGCCGAGCTCAGCCGCGCGAAGGATTTGGGCCGACACCTCGCGGCCAGCCTCATTCTGGATGTCCGCGACGTGGACCGACGTATCGAGGTAGGGCCTGCGGTAGCCGGCGTCGGTCTCAGACTCCATCCCGAAGCTGTCTCACGTATTCCTCGGAGCTCAGGCCTCCCGTGAAGTTCGGCGCGATTCCAGAGACATCCGCGACCGATGGAAGATCGTCCTGGTCGATGACCCGCAGCCCCGTAAGCTCCAGCCGTTGCGGCTTGCCGTGCTCGTCGCGCCAGAGCTCCCCGGCGGCGATCACGGTTTCACCCAGCGCCGCGGCCAGCGCGCCCCGGCGTTCGGCGTCGCACGTCACCACGGTGGCCCATCCGGTGTGTCGGTCGTAGAGGCGAAACTCAGGCCCGTTGCGGACATCGACCTGTCCCAACCTGCCGATCAGCGAGCCTCGCGCGCGATGGTCCGGCCGTGGCGTCTTGACTGCCCGCTCGCGGCGAACAGTGGGACGGGGCGTGGCCGTCTCCTCGCCAAGTCGGCTATCGAGCGTGGATCGGAAAGGTCTCATGGAAACGGGCCGGGCCTGGGGGAACTGAGCGCTCAATTATCGTACAACCGTCGCCGCGGCGGACGGCGTTGCTATTTGGGCTGACGCGGCCTTTCGGGCCTTGAATGCGGCGAGGGCGTGGAGTCGCGGGGCGACCTACCAGGCTCTGTGCCATTGAGCTGGCTTGGGCAAGCGTTGCCCAATACGCGTCAGTGCGGTGCGACTCGCAAGACTTCGGCGTCGGCATGGGTATTCGTGGGCGCACCGACCCTCCTGCTTACCAGCCGGCGGGCTTGGTGATGCCGCCTTGCTCGCCAGTGGGCGTGTCAGGGAACAGACTGGCGCTCAACGGACCTTGACGAAGTGGCCGGTACCAAGAGGCCGCATTGTGAAGCTCAAAGCTCCGTCTACGGCTGGGATCGAAGACCCCGACTTCCTTTCCCAGCTTTTCTCGCACCATCCTGATAGGGAGTTCAAGGTCGGAGTCGTTGGAAATCACCACAGCCAATTCGTACTCGTCGTCGAAGCCGTCCACTAGCAGATAGGACGCGAGGTTGACGTCGGAGCCCTTCTCCTCGGTGTCGAGAATCTCGACGGTCCGCGGGCCGATTTCCGGCGGCCGCGATAACGGTCGCCGCTTCTTTTTTGCGAGAAGGTGTCCGTAGTGGATCGTCAGGTCTGGGATGGTCTGTAGTGCCCGAAGGTACGCCTGCTGCCGTTGCGGCTGCATCGGGTCGCTGGGACGGGCGATGACTAGGGCCGTGAAATAGCGAATCCGGTTTATCTCGTTTCGAGGCAGCAGAAGTCGCGCCAGCTTGCCAATGTCCAACCAGCGAAACGGCGTGTCGCGCAGCGCTCGATAGTAGAGATTCAAGCCGTCCACGTAGACGTTGGTGCGGATGACGGCCATCCCCGAAAAAGCTAAGGCTGCCTTGCGGCAGCCTTGCGCCCTGCCGCCGAAGCATGCAGGGGGTGTACATCCTGAGCGTGCGCAATATGCCGGCAGTTGTCAACCGGTGGTGTGATTTCTTGTGAGCCAGTCGACGCGGCCTTTTTGGGCCTTGAATGCGGCGAGGGCGTGGAGTCGCGGGGCGACCTACCAGGCTCTGTGCCATCGAGCTGGCTTGGGCAAGCGTTGCCCAATGCGCGTCAGTGCGGCGCCTGCTTCTACGGGGAAGTGCCCGGTTCGGCTATCGCTTTCGGATTTGGGCCGGAACTACGGCCCACATCAGGAAGAGGCCTAGAAAGGCTACTAGACCAAGAATGGCTTCGACTGCCAACGGCATGCCTCCTACGCTCCGCCGGTTTCCCGGATGAGCAACTACGGCCACCGCTGCAACTCCAAGCCCTTCGCCGCTATTCGGCGCGCAGTGTACCGGAGCGTCGGCCGTCGCGCGGGCGCCGTCCCCTCTAGGGAAGCTCTGAATAAATCTGTAGGCCGCGCTTCAATCCCCCCATCCTCACCTTCCCCCCAAGGGAGAAGGGACCGGAAGGAGGCTTAATCAGAGGTTTCCTAGAGGCGAACGATCTCGCGGGCGTCGCTCACCACTTCCAGCGGCAGGTGCAGGGCCTCGACGAAGTTGACGATGGCGGTGAGCTGACCGTCCACGTACCGGCTGTCGTTGGCGACGCAGGCCACGCCCACCCGGGCCGAATGCGGCGCGGGGTCCTGCTCCAGGTCGGCCACCGCCGCGTTGAACTTGTTGCGTAACCGCGCGGTGAGCGCCCGCACCACGCGGCGCCGGTCCTTGAGGGATTCCGCGCCGTGGATGCGCAGCACCAGCTCCAGGGTTCCCACGTGCACGGGGCAAGTGTAGGCGGCTGGCTCCGGTGCGCCCGCGAACCGTTCGCCCCCGTATCGAGTGCGGGGCAAGCACTGAGCTTGTCGAAGGGCGTGGTTCGACGGGCTCACCACGAACGGAGTGAGCCATCCCGCCGGGGCGCTCGTATCACGGAGGCTCGCGGGTGTTACGGCTAGGCTCCCGCCTTCGCGGGAGCGACGGACGGGGGCGCGGGAGCAGCGGTGACGGAACGGCGCTTCCCCTACCCGGCCTTGGAGACCTCCAGCACGTGCGCCCGCGCGTCTCGCACGCTGGCCTCCACCTCTTCGGGCGGCAGATCGTCCGTGCCGTCCCAGCTGAAGGTGAACATGCCGTAGTAGTTGCGCTCTTCGAGCTGGTCGAGCATGGCGGCCAGGGCGTCAGCGTTCCCCGGATCCGCATTGGCCAGGTGCACGTGGCCGATGCGCGTGCCGGCGGCGTCGGCCAGCGCCTCGAACGTGAGGCCGTTTCGCGCGGCCTGCGCGGGATCCAGGCTCAGCTGAACGCGTGGATGGCCCACGTCGTCCAGGAACGAGGCCACTTCCTCGGCCGTGTCCATCCAGGTATCCGCCTGGTGCGCCAGACAGAGGGTGACGCCGGCTTCCTGCGCCGTGCGGCCGTAGGCGCGCACGTCGTCGGCGGCTTCTCGGCGGTCGTATTCGCGGGGCGGCGCGGTGGCGATGACCACGCGCGCTCCCAGCTCCGCGGCAAAGCCGATGCGCTGCAGCATGTCGTCGCCGGACGTGGCAATGGCCGTCACCGACGAGGCGCGCAGCCCGCGCGCCTCGAGGGCGGCCTGGACATCCGCCGCGCTTTCGGCCGCCGGGTCCACGTGCGCCAGCACCGTTGGCGCCGCCCAGAGGTCGACGTGGTCGATGCCAGCCGCCTTCACCCCGTCCAGCGCCCGGTCCAGCGACTGGGCGCGGAACAAGAGCGTCGAGCACGCGAGCCGGGTGGAAATGTCGTAGACGAACATCGATTCCCGTTGTGAAGCGCGCCGTAGCGGCAGGCTGCCGCCCTATTGTCGCGCATCCGCCCAGATTGGCCTACAGGCCCGTCGCTTAGGCCAAGAACGGGTTGTGGAGCTTCTCCTCGCCCACGGTCGTGGGCGGTCCGTGTCCGGGAAAGAACTTGGTTGCGTCGTCGCGGGTCAGCAGCTTGGCGCGGATCGTGGCCAGTTGCTCGGCATACTCGAGATTGCCCGTGCGCGTGCCGCCGATCGATCCGGCAAACACCGTGTCGCCCACCAGCACCCCGTCGCGCAGCGCGTAGGCCGTGTGGCCGGGTGCGTGGCCGGGCGTCTCCAGCGATTCAAGGGCAAAGGGCCCCACCGTGAACGGTCCGTCGGCGGTCAGAATGTTCAGATTCGCCTCGTCGACGCCGTGGACGAGTGACCGCGCGCCCTGGTGGACCCACACGGGCGCGGGCGCCTGGGCGTAGACCGCGGCCAGCGCGTCGATGTGGTCGGCGTCGCCGTGCGTGATCAGATATGCCGTCACGCGCCAGCCGGACTCGCGCACCGTTTCCAGCACGGTTTCCGGCAGCGCCCCCGGGTCCACCACCAGCGCGTCGCCGGTTGCCGGGTCGCCCACGATATACATCGTCACCCGCATGGGCGGATGGGGAATCATGCGCACCTGCAAGCCGCCCGCGAGCGTGGGCGCCTGCGCCTGCGGTCGCCACGCCTCGGTGGCGACGTCCCAGAGACTCGGCGCGTGAAGCTCCAACGTCGCCGCCAGCCGGTCGCTCTCGGCCTGTGTCGGCTGGCGCTCACAGTCCTCCATGCTCTGTAACGTGGCCTCGTCGAGATCCGCCCGCCGGGCAACGTCCGCCGGCTCCAGCCCGAGCCCGCGGCGCGCCTTGCCGATGACGTCACCGAACTCGTCCTCCAGCGGAATGGTCGTCATCCCCGCCTGGCTCATTCCGCGCGCTCCAGCAGCTCGATCTCGTAGCCGTCCGGATCGTCGATGAAGGCCATCTTCCGCCCCAGCGGGAATTTCTCTCGCCAGCCGTCGGGCCAGATTTCGATTCCGCGGCGCTCCAGGTCGTCGCAAAACGCAATCAGGTCCGGCACGCCGATGGCGAAGTGCATGAGGTCCTCGGGAACGTTGAGCTCATAGTCCTCGGACCAGGTGAACTCGATCGTGTGCTCATTGCCCGGCAACTCCAGGTGCACGATGTGGTTGCCGGAGGGCGATCGGTCCGTCCGACTGATGACTCTGAAGCCCAGATAGTCCTCGTAGAACCGAATCGAACGTTCAAGGTCGCTGACGCGGATGCGCGTATGCAGCAGTTGAGCCATCAGTCCGATCTCCTCACGCAGCGCCGGTTCATAGTCGCACGCCCCGTCCGACGATGCGTCCGGCGGCTAGCCCGGCGCATTGTCCTTGGCTGACGGACGGGCCCAGAACGGCAGCACGGGCCGTCCGCGCCATCGCGCCAGCAGTATGTACAGCCCCGGACCGGCGAATGCCGCCAGCCACGGGATGACGTGCTCGATGACAAAGCTCAGCGCCTCCCGATCCGCCACGATCAGCCGGTCGTGCAGCGCCGGGTCCTCGATGATCAGCACCACCGCGATGCGGAAGATCAGCGCGCTGCCCGCGTAGATGATCAGCGGCACCCGCTCGGTGGCGAAGGCGATCAGACCCGAGCCCACGAACAGCAGCGGGATCGAGAGCGCCAGCCCGATGACCAGCAGCAGAATGTCGCCGTGGGCCGCGCCGGCGATGGTCAGCACGTTGTCCAGACTCATCACCACGTCTGCGAGGATGATCAGCCGCAGCGCCTGCCAGAAGGTGGTGGCCGCCTCGTGGTGCTCGTCGTCCCCGTGGGGCGCGAGCAAACGCCAGCCCACCCAGAACAGCGCCAGCCCGCCGACCAGCGAGATAATCGGAATCTGCAGCAGCAGCGTGGCGATGGACGCGAACGCAATCCGCAGCACCACCGCGCCGCCCGCGCCGAACAGAATGGCCAGTCGCCGCTGCCGCCCATGCAGCCGGCTCGCCACCACCCCGATCACCACGGCGTTGTCGCCGCTGAGGATCAGGTCGAACAGAATGATCTGTCCCAGTCCAGCCGCGAACTGCGTCTCCACGCGGACTCCTTGCCCTACACCCTCGCCGCCGCGAACGCACGGCGAACTTCTTGGCGGCCTAGCCTACACGCCTGGGCGAATGCGCCAACGGGAGAGCGGCTGATTGGCCCCTTGCTGAACGTCGGCGCTTTGGCGAAAGACCCCACCGTCGACGTACGCGAAGTCGGCGATAGAATCCCCGGCAGGCGCGGCGCGCCGGTGGGCATATGCGACGGTCGACGATTCGACGGCTAGTCCAGCTGCTGGTGTTTCCGCTCTGGCTCCCGCTGGCGATCCTGGTGGTGGCGGCCATCCGCTTCGCCATGCTAGTGCCGGGCGAGGGAGCGGGCGGGATTCCGAACGCGGTCGCGATGATTGCGCAGATGGTCCTCTTTACGTGGATTGCCGCTTTTCCGCTGACCCTGGCGGTGACCTTCTTACACCGGCGTGTTCGCGTGGTGGCCTATGTGTGCGCGGCGGTGCTGGCGCCGCTGACGGTCTATGGGGCGGTGATCGGCGGGCTGTTCGGTCCGGTTGGCATCGTGCTCTACCCGCTGGTCCTTTCACTCCCGGCCTGGATCGCGCTGGGAATCACCATCCTCGTCCAGCGAAGGCGCTCCAACATGCGCCCGGCGGAGAGCGCCTAGAGGATCTGACCGGGGCCGTCCGTGCTGTGACTTTCGGCCACTCGAGGGACTCCTTTACGGAGTTCCGACACCTCCTCGGCTCCGAGCTTCCTCGCCGCCCTGGGCGCCAGGTCTCCAAGCCTCACCGAGGCAATGCGCACCCGCCGCAGCCGGGTGACGCGCATTCCCACCGCCTCGAACATGCGCCGCACCTGGCGCTTGCGGCCCTCGGTCAGCACGAGTTGCCACTCTTGCCGCACTCGCGTCGCCCGTAGGGCGCGCGCCGGACGTCGGTCGCCGATGTCGACGCCTTCCGTGAGCCGTCGGGCCAGATCGGGCGGCTCAGGTCCGCGCACCGTCACCAGGTATTCGCGCTCGTGGCCGAATCGCGGGTGCATGAGCTGGAACGCCAGTTCGCCGTCGTTGGTCAAGAGCACCAGGCCCTCGGAGGCGAAGTCGAGCCGCCCAACCGGATACAACCGCTCGCGCCGCAGCGCCGTGGGCAGCAGGTGGAGGACCGTCGGGCGACCCTGCGGGTCGTGCGTGGTGGTGAGCACGTGCGGCGGCTTGTGCAGGGCAATCACGGTCGGGGGGCGCGGCGCCGGCTCAATCCGCTTCCCGTCCAGCTCGACCTGCCGAACCCGTGGGTCGACACGAACGCCGAGCGTCGTCACGACCTGCCCGTCGACCGCCACGCGTCCGGCGCGGATCGCCTGTTCCATGGTCCGCCGCGACCCGCGTCCCGCCCGAGCCAGGAATACCTGAAGCCGCAGCCCGCGGTCGTCCGATCCTCGCTCGCGATCAGCGTCGGTCGTAGGCGTGTATCCGTCGCGCGGTGACAAACGTGGCCTCCAGGCTTAGAGTGACCTGCGGAGCATACGCGCGACGAGGACTCTGCCATGCAACGCCGGCTCACTCGCAGCGAGCATGACCGCCTGCTCACCGGAGTCGCGGGCGGCATGGCGGACTACTTCCAGGTCGATCCCACGGTCATGCGCCTGCTCTGGGTGCTGCTCGCAATCTTCACCGGCGGGGTCGCCATCGTGGCCTACGTGGTGATGGCGGTGGTCGTGCCCGTCGCCCCGGCGCCCGCGCCCGGGATCGAACCCGGTGCGGTTGGAGCTGATGACGAATCCGCCGACGCGGGCGAGGCGCCGGACCAGGACGAAGAATCCGAAGGCATGGAAGGCGCGCCCCAACGGCAATCGGAGCCAACGGCTCCCGACGCCGCGCGGACGTATCAGCCCTATGAGTCCGGAAGACCGGACGGTGGTCGCAGCACCATGCGCGGAGCGGCATTCGTCGGGCTGGCGTTGGTGGTCATCGGCATCCTGGCGCTGCTCGATTCCTTCGGACTCTTCGCGCAGTTCGATTCGTGGCGGCTGTGGCCGCTGATCCTAATTGCCTTCGGTGCGTTCCTTGTCCTGAGGCGCCGCTAAGGGCCGGACGTCCGGCGGCGACCGCGCGGGCTCCGTTAGACCTCGAACGCAGCCTCCGGATCCACCTCGAGCGGCGACCAGCTTTCGCCCGCCAGGATGCGCAGCGTGATCTCGCTCACCTGCCGGATGTAGGGCTCTTCCCCCGGAATGAGCTCGCGCCCGGCGGCGCATCCAGCCTCCAGGCGGGGCGCGCCGGGTCGCCGCACGAGCGCCGGAATCTGCTGGGCCTCGCCGGCGGCAAGACGCCGTAGGTCGTCCGGGACGACGGCCAACAGCGCTCCCACCTCGGGATAGGGGGGCTGAAGGTCGAGCAAGTGGTGGGGGCAGCGCCACAGCCACAGCTCCTGGATCTCGAGATCGATTTGGCCGTTGGGGAGCCGGCATCCGCTCTGCCGCCTGCCCAGCGGCAGCACCTCGCCGGCGTCCGGGCGCCGGCCCAGCTCCTCCTCGGCCTCGCGCCATGGGTCGGGGTCGCCCACGCGCAGGTGCCCGGCCGAGCTCGCGTCGAGTCGGTTCGGCCAGGATGCCTTGAACGGCCCCCGCTGCTGCAGCACGAGCGCCGGTCCGGCGTCTCCCGCCGCCGGCAGCAGCGCCCACACGGTGCGCGTGCAATGCCAGTCGCCGTCCACGTGTACGGCGGCGCGCGACTTGATGATGCCGGTCGGCGTCCCGTCGGGATTGACTACGGCGAGTTGCTCGTCGTCCTCCGACGCGTCGGCCGTGTGATTCGACGCCATGCGGCAACTCCGAGCAGTAGCGGCCTGTTGGGGTCGTGGCACTCTAGCGTGTGCGAACGGGAAGCGTTCGCGCTGTCGTGAGGCGGTGGTGGCATGCGGCTGGGATGCTGCGCGTCGCTTGACGTGCTGGATGCGGTGCGGCGAGCGGGTTTCGCCTACGTCGAGCCCCGCGTCGTGGACCTGGTGCCCGACGACGACGAGACGGTCTACGCGCCGATCCGCCGGCGCATCGAAAATGCGGGATTGCCCGCCGAGGCCTTCAACGTCTTCGTGCCGGCGCACCATCCGGTCGTCGGGCCCAAGCGCGATCTCCCGGCGCTGCGCGCCTACGTGGACACCGCGATGGGACGCATGTCCGAGTTGGGCGCCCGTCAGGTGATCTTCGGCAGCGGGTCGGCCCGAGCCACGCCGCGCGGATTCGATCGGCACCAGGTACCGAGCCAGATTCTCGACTTCCTGGCGCTGGCCGCCGACGCCGCCGCGCCCTACGACCTGGAAATCGTTATCGAGCCGCTCTGGCGCGGGGTCTGCGACAACATCAACACCGTGCTCGAGGCCGCGGTCGTCGCCCGCCAATCCGGAAGCTCGCGGGTGGCGGCGCTGGCCGATTGGTGGCACATGGCGCACGAGCGCGAGCCCCTGACCAACCTGGCCGAGTCGCGCGATCGACTGCGCCACGTCCATGTGCCGGTCCCTCCGCTCCCCGGCTCTCCGCCGCAGTCAACGGATTCCGGACTGCCCGATTTCCTGCGCGCGCTGACCGCGGTGAACTACACCGGCCGCGTGAGCATCGAAGACAACGGCAAGCGGTTTGACAACTTCAGCCGCCAGGCGCCGCAGGCGCTGGCCTATCTTCGCGCGCACCTCCGACGGTGAGTGCGTCAGCGCCGCGAGCGTGGCAGTTCGCGTTCGACGATCAAGTCACGCGGCTGGATGCTGCGCATCGGCCGAGCCACGCCTTCCGGCCGGGTCTGGCATTCGATTCATGGCGCCGCAACCTGTGGGAGGCCATGACGGAGCTGCTTGGTCCGTTGCCGACGCCCATCGATCCCGAGCCCGTGGCCGTGGAGCGCACCGTCGGCCCCGGCTACGTGCAAACCAAGCTCGTGTTTCGCACCGCGTCCGACGTCGACGTGCCGGCCTATCTGCTCGTGCCCGACGGCGTCGACGCCGACCATCCGGCGCCGGCCATCCTGGCGTTGCACGGTCATGGTGGGGGAAAGGGCGATCTCGTCACACCGGGCATCTACCACGCCTTCGCCCAGCGCTTCGCCCAGCGTGGCTACGTGGTCCTGGCTCCCGACGCTCCCGGATTCGGCGAGCGCGGTGAGCGATTCCGCCGCTACGGCGGCCGCGACGGCTGCAACATCAACTTTCTCAAGCTGGCCCTATTCGGGCGCAACATCATGGCGCTCGCCCTGTGGGACGACCTGCGCGCGCTCGACCTCCTCCAGGCCCGGCTCGAGGTGGATGCCAGCCGCATCGGCGTTGCCGGGCTCTCCTTCGGCGGCACCCGCGCGATGTATCTGGCGGCGCTCGACGACCGCCCGACAGCCGTGGTTGTGAGCGGCTACCTCACCACCTTCCGCTCGTATGCGCTCGACGCCGGCAATTTCTGTGGCGCCCAGTTTCTACCCGGGATTTACGCCATCGCCGACGTACCCGATATCCACGGCTGCATCGCCCCGCGGCCGCTCCTGATTCAGGCGGGGCGGTCCGATCGCGGCTTCGCCATCGAGGCATCGCGGCAGGCCCACGCCCATCTTGCGGACATCTACGCGGCGGCGGGTGCGCCCGATCGCCTGGCCCGCGACGAGTTCGACGGAGGCCACGAGTTTCTGCCCGAGGCGCCGCTGGACTTCATGGATCGATGGCTGCGCACGCGGTGAGGCACGGCATCCACGCGGCCGCCCACTCCGGCGGAGGCTAGGTGCAGGCTGACGTCAGCGCGACGGCCTGACCACCCACGGTGATTGTGGGGCTAGCCGAACCGTAGGAACTGGCCCTGGACCCAGTTCCCGCCCTCAATCTCCCACCAGGTCACGCCATCGACGACCGTGTTTTCGCCGGTCAGTTGCAGCCGCTCCCCCGCGGGCGCGACGCGCGCCACATCGGCGTCGGCACGCGGTTCCGTGCGCACGTTCAGCCCGCCTTCAGGCACGACCACGGCAGTGAGCTCGTCATCGCTCGGAGGTTCGGTGGTAGCCGCCGTCGCGTCGGCGGTTGGCGCTGGCGTGGCAGTCTCCGTCTGTGCCGGCGTGGGCGCGGGAGCAGCCGAACCACCCAGCTCGAGGTACTGGCCCTGGACCCAGTTTCCGTCGGCGACCTCGTGCCAGCGGATACCGTTGATTTCCTGGACGACGCCGGTCAGATCGAGCTGCTGCCCGCCGGCTGCGACGTACTGCACGGTGCTGGTGGTGGTGTTGGGTTGGTCGCGAACGTTCAGTCCATCGCTCGGAATCACCACGCCCGTCTGCGCCGCGCCGGTCCCCGTGCCGGTGCCGGTGGCCGGCGCGTCGGGTGCGGGCGCCGCCGTGGCGCCGAGCTCCAGGTATTGACTCTGCACCCAATTGCCGTCCTCGACCTCGTGCCAGCGGATGCCGTCAATGTCCTCGAAAACGCCCGTCAGGTTGAGCTGCGACCCGGCGCGCGCGACGTACTGCACCGTGCTGGTGGCGGTGTTGGGTTGGTCGCGAACGTTCAGTCCATCGCTCGGAATCACCACGCCCGTCAGTGCGACCGGTTGCGCGTCGAGCCGCTCGGCGAGCTGGCTCGGATCCGTCGGGATCTCAATGATCTGTCCCACGAAGATCTCTTCGGCGTTGGGCAGCTCGTTGAACGCGACGATGTCTTCCATCGACACGCCATACGCATCGGCGATTCCCGAAAGCGTTTCGTCGGCCTGAACCGTGTGCTCGATGGGTCCCGTGGGCGTCGGCGTCGCGGTTGGCGTTGGCGTTTCGGTGGGCTCGGCCGGCACGGTCGGGGTCGGCGTGTCCACGATCACGGGTGTCTGGGTTGGGAGCACCTGCAGCGTTGACGGGGTGGTCGCCGCGGGCGGCACGCCGCCGCCGGCTCCTGGTGAGGTCACGACTGTTGGCGTCGCGGTGGCCTCGGCGGTGGTATCCGTCTCGCCGTCGCCGCCGAACAAGGTGATGATCAGAACCACAATGATGGCGATGACAAGCGCCGGACCGACAAGCAACGTGAGGAACAGCCGATACCTACGCAAGCTGCTCAAGGAGGCCCCCATTCATGGGCGAGCGAACGCTACCCTAACGCCTCCCCCCGTCCGGTGGCCCCGCACGCCCGGCAGGATACGTGCGTCCGAAGGTCGACTAGACGCCGCCGACATTCTACACGCGCCCCGAGGCCGGGCGACACTGTAACAGTTTCGCCCGGCGCTGCGCATCGTCCCCCCGCCCGTCCGTGGCAAGGGGCCGCCCGCGCAGCGTATGGTTGGGCGGAATAGGGGCGAGCCGCCGGTGCGCGCCCTCTACCTATTGGGGAGGAAGGTTCATTTGGCCACACGACGTCGGGTATCGCTGAGTGATCTCTACGCCGACGCATGTCGCCGCGTCGATGTCACACCCGAGGAGGCCGTGGGATGTGAGCGGGTCGGTGATCGGCTGCGGCTGATGGTCACCAGAGAGATGACGGTCGAGTTTCTGCTCGTCGATGATCCCGAAAGCGATCGCCTGGTCCTCGGACCGGCCATCGAGCAGTAGCCCGCCGCCCCGCGCGGCCGGCGATCGGTGAACGCGCCCAGTCTCGGTCGTGCGTAGCTCGAAGGTGCGGGTGCGCGCGCACCCGAGCCATGGCGGATCGATTCACGATCTCTGCTGACCCGCGGGCGGCTACGACTCTCCCGCGCGACGATCGAGCGCCGCGTTGGCCAGCCGCACCACCAGCCCAAAGACCGCCAGCAGCGCCAGCAAGGTCGCGGCGGGTCCCCAGGCGTTGAAGGTGATGGCCCACGTTCCGAGCATGAACACGCCCCACGCGCCGCTGGCCAAGCCGAGCACGATGAGCGGAAACACCAGCAGGATCGCTATCGCGGTGTAGCCGGTGGAATGCCGCACGCCGGGGATGCGGCTAACGCCAAACGTTCGGCGACTCTCGCGGTCGAGGTGATACGCCGCGGCGAACCAAAACGCGCTCACGACCAGCGGCGCTCCCACCCAGGCCGCCATCACGACACTCAGGTCGGCGCCGAGGCGCGGGTCATCCGGGGTTGGCAGCGGCGCCCAGCCAACGTCCATGGCCAGCACCCGCTGCACGGTGCCCAGGATTCCTTCCGGCCAGGGCACGACCACGGAGACGATCGCCCACGTCAGGGCGCCCGCGACGACGAGCGCCGCGGCGGCGATCGGCCGCTGCCAGCGCGTGCGGCCCATCCAGCTCGCAAAGTCGTCCCACGTCTCGCGCAATGTCAACGGGCGGTCGGCATCCGCCGGTGACGGCGCCGCCCACGACGGCTCACCCGCCTCTGGCCCGGCGTCGGCAAAGCGCTCCATGGATTCCGGCTCGTTGACCGGCCCCACGCCGTCGCCGGCGGAGTGCGGGGCTTCGGCCGGCCGGCGCGGATCGTCGGCCGTCATCGCTGCGTCGATGCCAATCTGCCCATGTCGAGCATTCTACGCAGCCCGAAGGCGGCCACCGGCGGCGAGCAACGGTTGACAGCCGCGGCTCGGGGGCGTAAGTACGGGGAACAAACAACTGTGCGGCGTTGAGCGAGACCAGTAGCCGTCCCTCACGCGGACAGCGAGCCGGCGGTGGTGCGAGGCCGGTGCGCGGTGGACGGCGAATTGCCCTCGGGAGCCGCTCGGCCGAAGCGTTGGCGTGCGTAGGTCGAGCCGGCTGGCCCCCGTTAGCGGGCCAGGGTGCCTTGGCACCCGCTGAGGTTGCGCGTCGCGAGGCCGCAACGCAGGAAGGTGGAATCACGGGAGCGCCCGTCCTTCGGGATGGGCGCTCCCCTTGTGTTTGAGGGGGTTGGAGAATCGACGCGAGGAACGGCGACGCGCCCGATACGCCGGAAGCCGCGGCCAAGAAGCGCCGCGGGCCGGAGTGGATGTGCGTGGTGCTCGACAAGGACCCAGCCGCCAGGAACGTGCTGGAGGTCTTGCTCTATCCCAGCGTGCACGCGCTCTTCTTTCATCGGATCGCCCATTGGCTCTATGGGCGTGGTGTGCCCGTGCTGCCCCGCGCCATCAGTCAGTTCGCGCGGCTTGCAACCGGCGGCATTGAGATCCATCCGGGCGCGGTGATCGGTCGGCGCTTCTTCATCGACCACGGCTCGGGCGTGGTGATCGGCGAGACCGCGCGCGTAGGCAACGACGTCATGCTCTATCACCAGGTGACCCTGGGGGCCACGGGGTGGTGGCGCGACGACGGCCTCGGCGGCAGGCGGCGTCACCCGATCGTCGAGGACGGCGTGACCATCGGCGTCGGCGCCAGCATCCTCGGCCCCGTCACCGTCGGTGCCGGCAGCCGCATTGGCGCGCTGGCCATCGTCACCGAGGACGTGCCGTCCGGCTCCACGGTCGTCGGGCCTCGCGCCAGCTACGTGGAGCGCCGGGGCGAGCCGGTGCGACGGCAACCGATCCGGCAGCTCGGCGAGCGGCACGACCCACCCGACTACGTGATCTGAGCTGGCCGATACACTGAGCGACCGCCGTTGGTCGTCGTGAGGCCGCCCGTGCAACGCATGTCCTCGCTGTTTGCTCGCACCCTGCGTGAAGACCCCTCCGACGCCACCATCGCGTCCCACCGGCTCATGGTGCGCGGCGCGTACATCCGCCCCCTGGGCGCCGGCATCTTCAGCTATCTCCCGCTGGGATGGCGCACCCTGCGGCGCATCGAGCAAATCGTGCGTGAGGAAATGGACGCCATCGGCTGCCAGGAGCTCCTGATGCCCGTGGTGCACCCGTCCACGCTGTGGGAGCGCACCGGCCGCTTCGGCTCGCTCGGGCCCGAGTTGGTGCGTTTCAAGGATCGCGCCGATCGGAACATGGTGCTGGCCCTCACCCACGAGGAGATCGCCCTCGACCTGGCCGCGCGACTGGTGGGCTCCTATCGCCAACTCCCGGCGAGCGTCTACCACTTTCAGACGAAGTTTCGGGACGAGCCCCGCCCGCGCGGCGGTCTGCTGCGCACCCGCGAGTTCACCATGAAGGACGCCTACACCTTCGACCCGTCGCCGGAGAGTCTCGACGCCACCTATCGGCACTTCGTCAGGGCCTACGTGCGCGCCTTTCGCCGCTGCGGGATCGAGCCCCTGGTCGTCGAGTCGGACGCGAGCGCGATGGGAGGTTCGGACGCGGACGAGTTTCACGCGATGACCTCCGCCGGCGAGGACACGATCGTCGTGTGCACCAGCTGCGACTATGGGGCCAACCAGGAAGTGGCGACCACGCGGCCGCCCGACCCTGACAACGCCGAGCCGCTCCCCATGGAAAAGGTCGAAACCCCTGGGCATGAGACCATCACCGCCGTGGCCGGCTTTCTCGGTTTGCCGGCTCACCGCACGCTAAAGGCCGTCTTTTACTGGACTGGCGACCAGATAGCGTTTGTGGCCATTCGCGGCGATCTGGAGGTGAATGAGGCCAAGCTGCGCGGGACGCTGGGCGCCCCCGACCTCCGCCTCGCGGCCGATCAAGAACTGACCGCCGCCGGTCTCGTGCCGGGCTATGCCTCGCCGGTGGGGATCGATCAGGTGACGGTCGTCGTGGATCGTTCTGTGGAATGCACGTCCAATCTGGTCGCGGGGGCCAACATGCCTGGCTTTCACCTGTTGAACGTCAACTTTCCGCGTGACTTTGCTGCCGATCACGTCGCCGATATCGCCGCCGTTGCGGCCGGAGATCCGTGCCCGAAGTGCGGCGCGGCGCTCGAGCTGCGGACCGGTATCGAAATCGGGAACACATTCAAATTCGGCGCCTACTACAGCGACAAGCTCGACGCCTCCTTTCTTTCTGAAGGCGGATCGCCCCAGCCCATCGTGATGGGCTCCTACGGCATTGGGATCACGCGGCTGGCCGCGGCCATTGTGGAGCTCCACCACGACGATCACGGCATCATCTGGCCCGCCAGCGTGGCGCCCTACGACGTGCACCTGGTGCAGCTGGGAAAGGCCGAGGTGCAGGAAGCCGCCGAACGCCTGGCCGACGATCTCGAAGCCGCCGGCCTCACGGTGCTGGTTGACGATCGCGATGAAAGCGCCGGGGTCAAGTTCAACGACGCCGACCTGTTGGGGATTCCCATTCGCTGCACCGTCAGCCGCCGCACCGTGCGGGCAGACGCCGTCGAGATCAAGCTGCGGCACCAGGACGAGCGGGGCCAAGTGGCGGCGGCGGACGCCGTGGCGCGCATCCGCGCCGAGCACGACGCGCTGGTGGCGGCGCTCAGCCCCGACGCGCCGCTGCCTGACGCCTGACCTCGTCCGAGCCCGAGGACTAGGGGATCGTGTTTCTTGCCCTGCAGATCATTGCTCGGGCCACTCGACCTTCCGCTGTAAGTCCGAATGCCAGAGCAGTTCCTGGCCTATCGTCTGCCTTGGGAGCTTGACCATCACGACCTGAAGGCCCGCAGTGCGAGCGAGCTTCATCGCCGGCAGGCAATCAGTGTCGCCGGTTAGCAGGATGATGCGGTCGACGGACCGTGTCGCGGCATAACTGGCGATATCGAGGCCGAGCCGCATGTCGACGCCCTTCTGCACGAAGCGGGGGTTGAAGTCGTCGTCCGTCAGCTCCTGCGGGTCAATCGGCACCTTCTTGGGCTCGAAGCCCCGAAACTTCAGCGTGCCTAGCCGAACGGCGACTTGAGGCTTGGCCGCAAGGACAGCTAACCACTCGGCTGAACCCGTGAAGTCGGTGCTGCGGCCAGAAACCGGCAGCTTAAGCTTGCCGTTATAGGGTGCACAGTCATAGTAGAGGGCGCGAAGCAGGCTCTCATCGTCCGCGACGCAGGCATGCGCCACTTTCTCGATGTAGTCGGGGTTGAATCGGTAGCCAGCTTGTCTGACGAGAACTCGGAGATAGCCGCCATCGATGAAGACTGCGGCCCGGCTACGCAAAGACCCCTCGCGGACGAGCCGCGAGGGGTCTCCAGATACGTGCCCGCCTACGGGCGTACCGGATACCACATTCGAATCCTAGAGTGGGCAGCCTCGGGCCGTCAATACTGGCTTTAAGGTGCTCCGCGAGAGCTGTCTCTAGGCCGAAACTGCCCGGCCGATGCGCCCCGAAATCTGGCCGCGATTGCTGAACTGCGGATCCGCTCTTTGTCCGACGAGGCAGTACGGCCGCAATCGAGGGGATCTCGGTCACCATGTGCCACGAGCACCAGTGCAATCGACCATTGGTACGCTTGATTAGGCTGGTCTTGTTGCACTGCTCACCTAGGCAGCCCCTTCCCATGCGCGCAACCATCTGCCCGTCTCGCCCGCCGTCGGCAGTCGACCCGTCGGCGCGAGCCTGCCCCTCACCATGACAGTCGCGCCTTCCAGCACCGCCAACGGCGTGGTGTGGGACCTGTCCGCGCTCTACGCCGGGCTCGACGATCCCCGCATCGAGCGCGACCAGGACGATGCCGACGCCCGCGCCCAGGACTTCGCCACGCGCTATCGCGGACGGCTCGGTGAGCTGTCGGCGTCCGGCCTGTGCGAAGCCCTCCACGAGCTGCAAGACATCTACGAGCTCATGGACGCGCCGGTGATCTTTGCGCATCTGCGGCACGCGGCGCACAGCGACGATCCCGCCGCCGGCCGGCTGCTCAATAGCACCCAGGCGCGCAGCACCGAAATCCGCCGGCACCTGATCTTCTTCGACTTGGAGTGGGTGCATCTGGATGACGAACGCGCCGCCGAGTTGATGGCGGACCCGCAACTGGCGGCGTTCGCCTATCTGCTCGAGCGCGAGCGGCGCACCAAGCCGCACCGCCTCGCCGAGGGCGAAGAGCAGGTGATGGATGAGAAGGCCAACACCGGCGCGCGCTCGTGGTCGCGGCTGTTCGACGAGATCACCAGCCGCATCACCTGCGAGGTCGAGATCGACGGCGAGCAGCGCACGCTCACCGAAGCCGAGACCCTGGCCCAGATGTACAACCCCGACCGCGCCACCCGGCGCAGCGCCGCCGCGGGCCTCACCGCCGCCCTTGCGACGCACCAGCATCCGCTGACCTATGTCTTCAACGTCCGCCTGCAGGACCATGCGATCGACGACCGGCTGCGGCACTATCCGACGCCCATCGCCTCCCGCAACCTGGCCAACGAGATCGAGCCGGCGGCGGTCGAAGCGCTCGTGGCCGCCTGCGAGGACGGCTTCGGCATCGTGCAGCGGTACTACCGCCTCAAGCGGCGCCTGCTTGGCCTCGACGAGCTATTCGACTACGACCGCTATGCCCCAATCAAGGCCGACGACACCGTCTACTCCTGGGACCGGTGCCGCGAAATCGTGATCGAAAGCTACGCCGCGTTTTCGGACACGCTCGGCGGCATCGCATCGCGGGCGTTCGAGGAACACTGGATCGATGCGGAGCTGCGCCTCGGCAAGCGCGGCGGCGCCTTCAGTGCCGGGTCGACGACGAAGACGCACCCCTACGTGCTCTGCAACTACACCGACCGCATCCGTGACGTCATGACCGTGGCCCACGAGCTGGGCCACGCGGCGCACCAGTTTCTGTCGCGCGGGGTGGGCTACCTGCAATCGCACACGCCCTTGACCACGGCCGAGACCGCGTCAGTGTTTGGCGAGATGCTGGTCTTCCGGCGGTTGCTGGAGGCCCAGCCGTCGGATGCAGCGCGCCTGTCGCTGTTGGCCAGCAAGATCGAGGACAGCTTTGCCACCGTGTTCCGGCAGATCGTCATGCACCGCTTCGAGGAGTCGGCGCACGCGGCCCGCCGCGCCGAGGGCGAGTTGCCGGCCGAGCGCCTGAGCGAGCTGTGGATCGAAGCCAACGCGCCGATGCACGGCGACGCCGTCACCCTCACTGATGACTACCGGACCTGGTGGAGCTATATCCCGCACTTCGTGCACTCGCCGTTCTACGTCTACGCCTACGCCTTCGGCGAGCTGCTGGTCCTTGCGTTGCTCCAGGTCTACGACGCGCGGGGCACGGCCTTTGCGCCGGCCTATACCGAGATGCTCAGTCGCGGGGGCTCCGTCTCGCCCGAGGAGCTGGTCCGCCCGGTGGGCATCGATCTGAACGATCCCAGCTTCTGGTCGGGAGGAGTGGCGATTCTGGGCGACATGGTGTCGCAGGCCGAGGCTCTGGCCTCCGGAATCGAATGACCGTCCGATCTCAGGTGCTCCAGGCCACGGCCCCGGCCGCCGTGACGGCGGCGGACGCGGCGGCTGTGATCGCGGACGGGCTGGCCGAGCTTCCGCGCGATGCCTCGCGAGTTCTCGTGCTGGTTCCCGACGACACCCGCAAGCTGCCGGTCAGCGAGACCTTTCAAGCCGTATGGCAGGCGCTCCGGGGGCGCGTCGCCGCGCTTGACGTCATGATCGCCCAGGGCACCCACGCGTCGATGCCCGCGGCAGCCAAGCGGCAGTGGGTCTTCGGAGCCGACGCCTATCCCGAGGTCGCCATCCACGACCACGACTGGGCGCGAGCGGACGCCCTGGTTGAGATCGGCTCGGTGCCGCTGGCCGAGCAGTTGGATCGCTTCGGTGAGTACGGGGACCTTGCGCCGGGCCTGGGCTTTGACCGCGATATGCCGGTGCGGATCAATCGCCGGCTGCTCGACGTTGACCGGGTCGTGCTGATCACGCGCGTCCAGCCGCACGAGGGCGCGGGATTCGCGGGCGGGGCCAAGCAGATCTTCCCCGGGGTCTCCGGCCCGGAAATGATCAATCTCCTGCACACCATTGGCAGTCTGCGCGGCGCGCGCGCCATTCAAGGCGTGCTCGACAACCCGGTGCGCGACTTGATCGACGACATGACCCGCCAAGTGCCCGTGCCGCTCACCACCATTGCCCTGGTGGTCGACGACGCGTCGGGAGCCACGCGGGGCGTCTTCGTGCAGCCCGACGGTTGGCGCGAGGGCACCCGCGCCGCGGCCGCCCTGAGCGCCGAGGTCAACATCCGCTACACCGCCCACCAGGTCTCACGCGCCGTCGCGGCGACGCCCCGCCTACCCGACGGTTCGTGGATGTATCCCGAGCTTTGGACGGGCGCCAAGGGCGTGTTCCGCGGCGACGACACGGTGGCCGACGGCGGCGAGCTTGTCCTCTACGCCCCCGGCGTGCGGGAGATATCCGCGACCCACGGCCGCGCGATCCGACAGGTGGGACTTCACGGTTGGCCGTATCTCCTGGCCCATCCGGAGGTCTGGCAGCCTCACGGCGTCAGTCCCCTGGCGCTCACGCTTGGCGTCTTGATCAAGGGCGACGCGCCCCTGGTGGACGGGTGCGAGACGCCTCGCATCGACGTTCGCCTGGCCACGGCAATCCCGCCGGACGAATGCCGGGCGCTTGCCGTTGGCTATGAGAGCCCCGAAGAGGTGGCGCGCGAGATCGAAGCGGCGCCGGCCGACACGATCCACGAAGACCGTCTGGTCATGCACAACGCCGGCAGCGTCCTTTGGCGACATCGGTCTCCCAACGGCGAGTCAGCGTCGTAGCGTCGGGGATCTCGGATGGGGCGGGCGAGATCGCTACGCGCGACCGGTCGCCGCGCGTCGGTGGGCGCACGAGGCGTTGTCCGCCGCGCTAGCGACCGTTGCGTATCATCCGACGAATTGCGGCCGGCCCCGCGCCTGGGGGCATTGGTCTTGGTTGAGCAGCGCCCCTTGCCGACCCGGGCGCGCCGGCCGGGCCAGGAGACGTGATGGCGGCTGAACCGATCGTCCAACCATCCGAGCAAGTCGATAGTCCGACCGGAGAGACTCCCGATCTCTCCGTCGTCATTCCGACCTACCGTCAAGCGGATGTGATCGGTCGCCAGGTCACCGAGGTGCTTCGCGCGCTGGATGACCTGGGTTGTGCGTACGAAGTCCTGGTGGTCGTCGACGGCGACGAGGACTGCACGGCTGCCGCGCTGGCAACCATTGAGCACGAGCGGCTTCGCGTTGCCGTGCAGGAGCGAAACTCGGGCAAGGGAGAGGCTGTGCGCCGTGGGCTGCTGGCGGTCGGCGGGCGCGCGCGCGCCTTTCTCGACGGTGGCGGGGACATTCCCCCGCAGTGCCTCGTGGACGCCTATCGTCTCCACGTCGAGTCGGGCTCGGACATCGTGGTCGGGTCCAAGCTGCACGCTCGGTCGGTGGTCGAGTATCCGCTGGCGCGCCGGATCTATAGCTGGGGCTATCGCCAGTTGACGCGGCTGCTCTTCGGGCTCACCGTGCGCGATACGCAGGTCGGACTCAAAATCTACGCCGCGCCGGTCGTCGAGCGGGTGTTTCCCCACGTGCGCACGGCGGGATTCGCCTTTGACATCGAGGCGCTGGCGATGGCCATCCGGCTCGGCTTCCGCACCATTGTCGAGGCGCCCGTGATCGTGCGGGACCGCTATCCGAGCACCATCCGACCGTCCACCGCCGCCACGATGTTCATCGAGACGCTCATGGTCGCCGGGCGCTTGCGCAGGTTCGACCCTGAGTGAGGCCGTGGCCGGGCCGGCGTCGCCAGGCTCTCGCCGGCGCCGTCACGGGCTGCTCTGGGCAGGTAGAGGGTATGCGATGAGGTCCACCGCAACGCTGTCGACAGCGACGGCTAGGACCGGATCGGGCTAGTGGCGCCGGACGGCCTGGCGATCACGCTCGGCGTCGAGGAGGAGTTCTTTCTCGTCGACCCCGCGTCGCGCGATCTGCTGGTGGATCCCGACGTTCGTATTTTCGAGACTGCCGAGGAGCGCTGCGGGCCGCACAAGATTTCGCGGGAGCTGCTGCGCACGCAGATCGAGGCGATCTCCCGGGTGTGCGCGACGGTGGCCGAGGTCCGCGCCGCACTGCTGGAGACTCGCCGGAACGTCACCCAAGCGGCGGAGGCCTATGGGGCGGCGGTGATGGCCGCCTCCACGCATCCGTTTGCGGAATGGCGGGCGCAGGCCACCACCCCGCGCGAGCGTTACGAGCGCTTCACCACGACCTATCAGGAGAGCGTTCGTCGGTTCCTGATCGGCGGCATGCACATCCACGCGGGATTTGGCGACCCGGATGAGCGCATTCGCGTGATGACCGCCATGCGGCGCTACCTGCCGTTGCTCCACGCGCTCTCCACCAACTCGCCGTTCAACGGGGGTCAGGACACTGGCTTCAAGTCCTACCGCCTGAACGTGGTGGGCAACTTGCCGCGGACCAGCCTGCCCGGCCCCCTTGGGTCGCGTGCCGAGTATGACCGGCTGGTGGCCGACTATCAGCGCATGGACTTCATCACCGACGGCAGCGAGCTGTGGTGGGACATTCGCCCTTCCCAGGCCCATCCGACAATCGAAATGCGCATCTGCGATGTCTGCACCCGCATTGACGACGCCATGTGCATCGTGGCTGTCTACGCGTCGCTCGTCCGGCGGTTGCTCCGCCAGCACCGGGACGGCGCCCTGCCTCCGGAGCCGCCGACCGAGATCATCGCCGAAAACCGCTGGCTGGCCCAACGCTATGGCGTGCTGGCCCAGCTTGGCGATGAGCGCGGCGGTGGGCGGAAGGACATCGGCGATTTCACCGACGAGCTCGTGGAGGACTTGACCGATGACGCCCGCGCGCTCGGCTGCGAGGCGGAGCTGCGCCACGCGCTCACGATCATCCGCGAAGGGACAGGCGCCGACCGGCAGCTCGACCTGTATCGCCTGCGGCGGCTGGAAGGGGATACGCGGGAGGAAGCCTTGCGCCGAGTGGTCGATCTGGTGCTTGCGGAAACCCGTGCAAACGTAGGGGACGCGACCTGAGGCCGCGACCGCCGAGATACGCCCTGCCGTCCCCCAAGCTCGGCGGAAGCAACGGCTAGGAAGGCGGCGGCCGCGAGCGCACCAGGCCGCCCACGAAGTGCCAGCCGTAGCACAGGTGGCTGGCGACGATCGTGGGGATTACGGCCGCTCCGATCCCCACGCTGCGCGAACCCCACGTCGCCAGCAACGCGCTTCCCGCCACCGAGCCGCCGTAAATGGCCAGGCTGACAAGGAGCAGGACGCGCAGCGGCTCCACCCAGACCGACGCCACGGCGCCGGTGACGAGCCACAGCAGCCACAGGCTGGGGACGAAGTATGGGAGTCGACGCGAGGTTTCTGGAAACACGCGCGCGAAGTAGCCGCGATGCCGCCCGTAGTGCGCGATCTGACCCAGGTGGCCGCGCATCGCGGGCCGGCGATGGTGATACACCAGCGCGCCGGGCTCGTAGAGGATCACGCCGCCCCGGCGCACGATCTCCAGGCATAGCTTGGTGTCCTCCCCGGGATAGAAGGCGCTGTCGAATCCGCCGACAGCCTCGAACACCGACCGGCGCACCATCAGGTTCATCGACGGATAGTCGTCCACGGTCCGACGACGGCCCGCAACGTAGCGGAAGCGAGCGGGGCCGGACACGATCCACGAGGCGTAAGTCCACCCGGAAACCTGGGCGCGAAATCCGTCGTCTGGCGGGGTGACGCCCGGCCCGCCGATCGCCGCAACCGCCGGGTTTTCGAAGTGGGTTTGGGCCGAATCCAGCCAACCGCGAGCGGGATACGCGTCGTCGTCGAGGAAGGCCAGCCAGGCTCCGCGGGCCGCCGCCGCCCCCATGTCGCGTTTCTGCGCCGGTCCACTCGGTCCGCTGACGATGCAGTGCGCCCCGTCCAGGCTGCCCGGCGGCGCCTCGTCCAGAACCACGATCGTCTCTCGCGGCGGCCGGGGCAGGGTCGCAATCGCCGCCAGCGCCTCGACGAGATATGCGGTCTCGCGCGTCGCGACGATGATGATCGACGCGTCCACGAGTGGTGCGTCGCGCGGGGCCTTGCGCGCGTTACGATCGGCGGCGGGCGGTGGTTCGGAATCACCCATGGTGTTCTAGAATCATAGAGCCGGCGTGTTGCGCGGCGGCACGGGTCTGACGCCAGTCCATCGATGCTGCGGCTTCACCACTTCTGGAACGATACCCCCGCGTGAGAGTTGCAATCAGCTTTCCGCCCTTCGAGAGCGCCAAGGGTATCCCGCTCCTCAGTCAGAACCGGCAATACCAGGTCTTTTCCACGGGTCGCAGCGAGGGCCGCGGGATCGTCGGCGCGCTGAACCGGTTTGTCGGCGACAACGCCACCGTCATCTTTCCGGTGTTGCCGGCGTTGGCGGCCACGCTGCTGGAGCGGCACGGCCACGAGGCGGTTTGGCTCGACGGGATCGCCGAAGGCTGGGACTGGGAAACCTACTGCCGGGAGATCGAGCTGGCCCGGCCCGAGCTGATGATGATCGAGACCAAGACGCCCAGCGCGCCACCGCTCTACCACGCCATCACCGACCTCAAGTCGCGGTTTCCGGCAATGACCATCGCGCTCGTCGGCGACCACGTCACCGCGTTTCCCGAAGAGCCGTTCCTCTTCTGTCCCGTCGACTACGTGATCCGGGGTGGCCAGTTCGACTTCGCCATCTTGAATCTCGCCGACTTCCTCGAGGGACGCGACGACCTCGGGAGCGGCGTGTTCTGGCGCCACGACGAGACCGAGATCGTCAACTCCGGCGAAGAGCCGGACCCGCCGGTGCGCGAGGCCGTGCGGCCGCACATCGACCGCCAACTGGCGAAGTGGGAGCTCTACGCCTATCGCAACGGGAACTTCCTCAAGAAAGGCACCTATGGCTGGGCCACCGGTGCGACCAGCGCCGACTGCTGGTGGCGGCGACGCGTGCCCGGCGGGCCGCGTCGCGGCGGCGGCGGGTGCACCTTTTGCTCTTGGACCAGCATGCTCCCGACCTGGTCGGTGCGGCCGGTCGACGACTACCTGGATGAGCTGGAACAGCTCGTCGATCTCGGCGTCGAGGAGGTGTTCGACGACACGGGCACGTTCCCCGCGGGGCGCTGGCTCACCGACTTCTGCACCGGGTTTCGCGAGCGGGGCCTGCACAAGGTCCTGATGATGGGCTGCAACATGCGGGCCGACGCCCTGTCCCAGGCCGAGTACGAGATGCTGGGTGAGAGCAACTTCCGCTTCATCCTCTACGGCATCGAGTCGGCCAATCAGCGCAGCCTCGACCTCCTCAACAAGGGCACCACGGTTCGCCAGCAATGGGAATCGGTGAAATGGGCCAGCGAGGCCGGGCTGGAACCCCACGTCACGTGCATGGTCGGCTACCCGTGGGAGACGTTCGACGAAGCCAAGCGGACCATTGACTTCACGCGCGAGACCTTCGACCGCGGCTGGATCAACACCCTGCAGGGCACCATCGTCATTCCCTATCCGGGCACCCAGCTCTACGCGCAGGCGCGCGAGCACGACTGGCTGCGGTTCGACGGCCCGGAGCACTGGGAGCGCTACGACATGCGGGAACCCGTGCTGCGGTCGCCAATTCCGACGGCGGAGATCATGGGATTGGTGCAGTCGCTCTACACCAGCTTCCTCACGCCGCGCTACGTGACCCGCAAGCTGCTGCACGCGGGCAAGAGCCGCGACCACTTCCGCTATTACGTGGTTCGCGGGTCGCGCTACATCGTGGGCCACATGCTCGACTTCCGGAAGGGCCAGTTGGAGGCGGCTGAGAACGGCGCGGAATCGGCCGATACCGGCGTGGCCGAGCTTCCCGCCAGGCTATTCACCGCGGGCGGGTCAACCGCGCCGATCGACGCCAGCCTGCTGGAACCCGCCGCGCCCGAGGCGGAACCGGCCGTAGCGGTCGGCTAACGGGTTGACGGTAGGCCCAGCGACCGCTCCCGCCACCGGCGTCGGTGGTAGCATCCCGCGCTCGCTGTGTTGACTCTCACTCCTTGTACAGGATCCCGAGGCCCGCCTTGTATGTCGTCGGCAAGCCGCTCTCGGCACGGAATCGCTCATAGCCGAGGCGCGCCTTCCAGATTGACTCTTCGCAACAGTCGTCGACATAGATCGCACCGCCGGAACACACCCGCGGCCAGAACATCTTCAGTGCGAGATAGGTCGGCTCGCTGAGATCGATGTCCAACAGGATGGCCGAATAGGACGGCGACAAGTCTTGCGGCGATGTCGCTGTCACGTCGCCCTTGACCAGCTTCACGTCTTCACAGCCGTGAAAGCGCAGCAGGGTACGCGCGAGAGCGACAGAGTTGGCAGCGAACATTCGCGACCGATTGCGGGGGGTTCCGAGCCCGGCATCGACGTCGAACTGATCCTGCACGAACCCGCTGAAGGTGTCGTAGCAGATGTAGGTTCCGGTCCAGCCCATGTGCCGCAAGGCGGTGCTGGCGAGGACGGCCGTGCCGCCAATATTGCAGCCGATCTCGGCGACGTCGCCCGAAAGATGCGCGCGATCGACGAGCCCGTTCAGATAGACGCCGAGCCGCTCCGGCTCCAGCCCGGCCGGCGGAAATCGGTAGAACAAGTGAACGAGCGGCCGCTTCAGCGCCGCCATGAGGCGGTACATCATGCACTCCTCCCGGACCAAGTCGATGGACGTGGGATTTGGAGAGTCCGACTTCCATTTGAGCAGCCATCGCCTCACTGGGCAAGTCCTCCACTCTGGATTCTTCGACTGAATCGCGGCTCGTGTCATTGCTTTGAAGCACTCGGCTAGGAAATGTACGCCCATGTCGGCCGAACCCAAGGCACCGGGAATGGGCTCGCCACGGCCGACCGACGACGCAGGGCCTGCGGCTGCGCGAACGGACGATCGCGAACGCGACCATCCTCGACGCGCCGGCGTAAGCGGAGGCATTGCGCCTCACGCAGGGCAGATTGCGGCCCCACGCACCGCAAGACGGGCGGATCGAGCCGGCACGTTGCCCCACGCGACGATCCCGGACCCGCACGAGGCCCCTAGCGCTCAGATGCCCCGGTTGCTCAGAGATTCGCTAGGGCAATATGTAGCGAGTGTGGCATGCCAAATCAGACTTAACACTAGAATGCAATTCGCATGTAGGCATATCAAACGCATTCTTGATTTTCGAGAGTACTGTGCGAGTGAGACTGAACAGTGCATGTGAGAAATAAACAACGGTGTGGCTTCCACAATACATCGTCAATTCTCGGGAAACCTTGCCGATGGAAGGCGTCAACGCGAGTGGAGGTTGGTCGTGATCGTCATTCTGCCGATCGCGGAGATTGCACTGGCATTGCCTCGGCGGATACTGGCGATGGAAGGGCGTTGGTGGTAGCATCCCGCGCTCGCTGCCTTGGTGGTCACCCCGTTGCGAATCCTGCTGATCATGAACGGATTGGTTCGCGAGCAGATTGACGGCGGCTGCGTCAGGATCATCGAGATCGCGAGGCAGTGGCAACGAGCCGGGCATGACATTCACCTGATGGGCAGCGCCCAGGCCGGAATCACCTGTCAGCAATGGGGTCTCACACCGACGACACACATCACTCGGTGGCGAGTAGGCGAGGGCCGCTGGTGGATCGTGTTGCACTCGCTTGCCGTGTGCTTGTTCGCCCCGCTGTCGCTGTGGCGACTGAAGCCGAGCCTGATCGTAACCGCGCACGATCAGCCCTACGATGTCTTACCTGGCGCCATGCTCAAGCTGCAAAACTGGAAGCGCGCGCGCTTGGGCGTGGTTGTGCACTTGGTGCCGGTTTGGCGGTTTTGGCGCCGGCAGGGACCGCGCTGGTACCACGCGCTTGCTTTTCTCCTTGCGCACCGGCTGTCCTTGCTCTGCGCGGCCCTCTTCGCCAACTGCACGCTCGCAGTCTCCCGCGCGACCGCGCGCCAGCTTCGGCGCACTGGATTTCCGATGCGCCGTGTCGCCGCAGTGGCCTGCGGCGTGGATTTAGCCGCCATGGGCGCAGTCACGCCGAACCAACGGCAACCGCGGTGTGACGCAACATCCGTTGGTCGTACGGCCGCCTCAAAGGGCGTCTTTGACCTCATCGACGCATGGGCACTGGTGGTTTCTCAGAGGCCAGGTGCCAAGCTCGCGATGATTGGTGACGGACCCGACCAAGATGGGGTGAGCGATCGCATTCGATACTGGGGGCTCGAAGAGAACGTCGATCTCTTGGGGTCGACGACAAACGCCGAGAAGGATCAATGCGTTGGCGCTTGCCGAGTCTTCGTGCTCCCCTCGCACGAGGAGAACTGGTCAATTGCCATGGCCGAAGCCATGGCGCTCGGCGTACCGGTGGTCGCTTACGACTTGCCGGAACTCCTCGAGGTCTGGGGCGATGCCTACCAGGCTGTTCCCGAAGGCGACATTCCTGCGCTTGCCGGCGCTATTCTGTCCCTGCTGGACGACGAGCCTCGTCGTCACGAGCTCGCCGGGCGGGGCTTGGCCCGTGTGAGCGAGCTCGACTGGTCCGTGATCGCGGAGCGCGAGCTTGAACTGCTAATGGGAGACCTTGCTGATGAAGACCCGCTCGGCGGGGACCCGTGGCTGGTGGCGTCGCCGGAGTCGCGCGCCTCGGCCGACCCGTCGCCTCCCAGGCCTCCGACGATCGCGTCCAGCTAGGTGCTCGCCTCCAACGTCGACGGCTCGGCGTTGGTCCGCCTGGCCGAACGCTGAGCCGGTCACCGCCTGAGGTGCGCCAGACCGCGGCAGCGCCATCCGGTTCCGACGCCGGCGGGGCTTCGGGCGAAACGGGCGAGCCGGCAGACGTGGCCGAAGCCAGACCCTCGGGGCCGCGCGTCGTCGCCCGCGACACGGTGGTGCTCGGCGGCCTGAACTTTCTCGCCAGCCTGACGTCCTTTGGGTTTCAGTGGGCCATGGCGCGCCTGCTGGCGCCCGGTGACTACGCCGATTTGTTCGCGGTGCTGGCGCTGTTCGCCGTGCTGTCCGTGCCTTCGCAGCTGCTGCTGCCGATTGGCACCCGCATCACAAGTCTGGCCGTGGTTGCACGCGGAAGATCGGCTGCCCTCGAGGTCTTGCGGCGAGCGATTGTCCGGGGCGGGCTGGTTGGCCTGGTCGCGTGGATCGTCGTCGCCGCGACGAGCGGCGCCATCGAGTTCCTGCTTGGGACCGACAACCGTCCGGCGATCATCTGGCTGGGTTGTGCGGTGGCGATCGCCTTCGTGGTGCCGTACACCAAGGCCCTGCTGACCGGGCTGCGGGCTTTCCTCTTGCTCGGGGCCTCCAATCTGGTGGACGGCGCGCTTCGCGCGGGGATTGGCGTCGGATTGGTGGCGCTTGGCTTCGGCGTGGCGGGAGGCATGGCCGCTTCCGCGCTGTCCGGAATCGTCGGGGTCCTCGTCGTGGTGATCGCCGCGCCGTACATCGCCCGGGCGACCACCGAAGCGCCGGTTGAAACTCCGCCGGATGCGAGCGGAATGTCCGCCCACGTGCGGGTTGGGCTGTTGAGCCTGTCGCTGGCGATCCTGATGAACGTGGACGTCCTGGTCGTGCGGCACTTCTTTGACGATGCCAACGCGTCGCTCTACGCCGCCTCCGCGCTCGTCGGACGCATCGTCCTCTTTGCCTCGGCGCCCGCGGCGCAGGTGGTGCTCCCGCACATCATTCGGCAGGTGGCTGCTCGCGAGCCGTTTACGCGCACCTTCGCCGTTACGGCCGCCTTCACGATGCTCATCAGCGGCGGCGCGGCGCTGATAATCGTGGTCGCCCCCGAGTTCGTGTTTCAGATCATCTTCGCGGACCGCTACGTTCCTGATCCCCCGCTGGTCTGGGCATACACCCTCGTCGGTTCACTGCTCGCACTGCTGACCCTGCTGACGTATTTCCACATTGGGGCCGGTACGCTTCGGGTATGGCTTGTGCTCGTCCCGCTGAGCATTGCGTGCGCCGTGACGCTTTGGCTTCAGCACGAAACCCTGACCGCGGTAGCGTGGACGCTGGATGCGTTCCTGGGCGCCGGCGTCATCGCGATGCTTGGCTGGGCCGTCATGGTGCTCCGGCGCGACCGTGCCGGCGGAGGGCGTCAGCCGGCGGAGGCAGGCACGCGCCGTTCGTGAGGTGGCCCTCGATGCCGTCTGGTCAGCCGGAGCGTTCACGCCGGTGACCGGCGGACCGCTTGAGATACGGGCAATGAGTTCCGGGGCCGCATGAGCGCCAGCGCCATGCCGGCCGCGGCGCAACGCGGTCCTTCGGTCGTGTCAGATGTGCTGCGGCGGTCATTTGCCTGGGTTCGGCGGCTGATCGCCCGCCACCCGGACGCGGCGGCCTACGCGGCCATTGTGTTGCTGGTGGTGATCTGGCACCGCGGCTTGATCTTCGACCCGGGCTACCTCGGGCTGCGCGACGACTGGACCACTCCGTTCGCCGCCTGGCAGAACACCGACTTTGCCCTCGACCGGCTCTCGGCGTGGCAGACGAACTACTTCGGGTCGTCCGAGGAAGAACGAGCGATGAGCCAGTACCTCCAGCTTGCGTTGGGGACCCTGACGCTCATTCCCGGTGTCGACGGTTGGTTCACCTCGCGGGTCTCCATCATCTTTCTCGCGCTGGCCGGCGTCTTCATGTACCAGGCCGCCAAACGCTTCGAGTTCGGCAGGCCCGCGGCCTTCACGGCCGCGGTCGTGTACATGACGACGCCGTTCTTCTTGGACGCCTTCATCACCGGCTATGCCGCCATGCTCATCAGCGTGGCGCTGCTGCCCAAGGCCCTTCAGGTTGCGCATGAGACCTTCGACCGCGCGCCGGGCGCTCGTGGATTCGTGCGCGGCAGCCTGTGGATTGGATTGGCTGCCAGCTCAATCCACATGACCTTCATCACCACCGCCGTGGTTGGCGGCTATGCGCTGTTTCGGGCCTTCACCGCGGAGGGACCACGGGGTCAGCGCCTGCGGCGACTGGGACTCGTCGCCGCCATGGGGCTCAGCGTCATCCTGTTGCACCCGGCCATCGCCTTTATCTCATGGCAGATCATCGTGGTGCCCTCGGCAAATCAGGTCATGTCGGCCTGGAGCATCGAGGCCGCCGCTCAGTGGATCAAAGGCGCCGCGCCGACCCTGACCGAGGCGCTGACCCTCACCGGTCCTCCCTACAACTACTCCCAGAATCCGGAGGGGCCGCTGGCCGCTGGCAGTGGCGTCCGGCTCGTGGCGCGCGGCCTCATGACGGGACTGGCCCTGGTTGCGCCGGTGCTGCTAACTGGGCGCGCCCGGCAGCGCGCCCTGCTGGGCGTGGTCGGGTTTCTTGCCCTGGTGCTGATCGGGAAGGGATTCAACGAACCGTTCGCGGTCATCCAGGATGCGATTGACGGCACGGTGGTGGGCGCAATCTTCAGGAACATTCGCTATCTCACCGTTGGGGCGGGGCTGCTGCTGGCGTTCCTGGTGGGGCAGAGCGTCGCCCATCTCGCGGCCCGGCCGCCCGACGCGTGGCGACGCGCGGGCGGCGTTCTCGTCGGCGTGGTGGTCGCGGCCAGCACGCTGCCCTTCTGGAACGGGAACCTCGCGGGCCATCTGCCGCCCTACACGATCGACGACGACACCGTCGCCGCGATCGAAAACCTGCGCGCGTTGCCTCACAACGACCGCATGGTCCACTTGCCGATGTTCTGGCCGAGCAGCTATCAGAGCAGCACCGGTCGGTTCTCAACCCAGGGAAATCCCCCCTCCGTCGTGCAGCCGCCGAAGCGATCGATCTGGGGCTCGGCGGCCTCCACGCTCAACGGCCCGTGGACCGCCACACTCAATCAGGGGCTCTACGGTCCGAACCGGTATCCCGTCGACCGGCTCCTGGCCTACGGGCGCTTTCGCAACGTCATGCTCGATCCGCATTGGGAGAGCACCCACGCTGGATTCATCGTGCCGACCGGCGAGCCGTGGCTGGAATGGCAGGAGCGACGCCCCCGCCCGCAGCTCGCGCTGGCGGCGCAGCCGGGCCTCGACCATATGGATGAGCTGTCCGTGGGTGAGGTCGAAATCTATGAGGTGACGACGCCGCCGGGATCACGTCTGGGATCTCCTGGGCGCATCATCGTCGGCTCCCCGTCCCTCCGACCGCTCGTAACCGCTTGGCATATGTTCGATGACGCGAGCGCCGTGGCCATCGCCAGCGGCGAGCTGGGAGTGCGCGGGATCGACGGCGCGCCCGGCGGCGCGGTCCGAGCCGCCACGGAAATCTGGTTGGGCGCCGACCCGCAGGACCTGACGGCCAACTATCTGCCCGAGGGCGCGTTGGTGAGCCCCGCGGACCAGGTCTGGCCGCAAGTCCCTGACGCCACCCGGGAATGGGTGGCCCCCTACAAGAACGCCTGGTGGTACGCCGATCCCGAGATCGCGGATATGACACGCGGCCTGCTCACCCGAGCCGGCGACGTGGCCTTCACCGTTGCGATCGATACCACCGGCGCGACCGACGAGCTTTGGATTCGCCACTTCGTGAGCCCCGAGGGCAGCGCGCTGGAGATCGTGTTGGACGGGCGATCCGTGGCTCGCATCAACACCCGCGAGGCTGCCGGCTACGGCTACCGCTGGACGCGGGTCGAGGCGCCAACCGACCGCGCCGGCCCGCATGACGTCCTGGTGCGAACCGATGGACCCGGACTCAACGCCGTTTCGCAGCTGGCTTTGCTGTCGTCGTCGGAGACTCAGGCAGCCGAGCGGGCGGCCGAGCAAGCGCTGGCCCGGCTTCCCGTCTTTACCGTGTTGCCGGACCTCGGGACAACGGATGGCGACCGCACGTTTCAGCTGACGCGCGCCGGCGCGTATACCGTGCGGCTCGCCGCCCTGCCGGGCCTGCAGCCCACGCTCAGCATCGATGGGTCGCCGATCCCACTGGAGCGCAGCGGCACCGAGCTGGGCTACGACATTCTGGAAGGAGTGGTAGAGCTCGACGCCGGACCGCACCGCCTGACCCTGCGCGCGCCGCCGCCGCCGGAGCCTGTGGTCAGCGTGAGCCACCAGCTTCCTGAGGCCACGGCATTTCAGCCCTGTGAAACCGTCGTGTGCGCCGGCGCCGTCCGCGTTGAAGCGTCAGTGCCGTCCGATGGTCGAATCGTCTCCTTCACCGGTCGAGTCACCACCGGCGCAGACGGCGTCAACGTGACAGGCGCTCAGGCGCACCCCTACGTCGCGCACCAGATTCACCGTGAGCTGGCCAATGAGCACGACAGACTCGTGCGGGTCGAGGTGCCGCTCGACGCCGGATCGCCCGTCGCGACCCTCGACGTGCAACATCTGCGCGAAGGACTACCCGGCTTGGAGTTCGAGTTGCTGGAGGTTGGGGTCTCCCCACTGCCGCACAGCCTCACCGTCGTCCTCGCGCATGCGCCGCAATCGCAGCCTGCCGGAGGCGGCGGGCTCTCGCTGACGGGCGAGGGGCTGGGCTGGGCAGCCGCGGAGTACCACGGCGAGTCGCGTGAGCGGCTCGTTCGGCTAGACGAGCGATTCGATCCGCGCTGGGTGCTCCACGTCAATGGCCGCGAGGTGAGCTCGGAGCGCCATGTGGTCGTCGACGGGCACTTCAATGGGTGGTTCGCGAACCTGGCGCCCGGCGACGAGGTGACGGCGACGTTCACGCCGAACTACGGGTACTTCTGGATTCTGATGGTGAATCTGGGGTTCCTCTTCGGCATGCTGCTCTTTGGCTGGGCGCCGCTGCCGCGCCGGTGGTGGCGGCGGTGACCGCGAGTCGCCGCTGGCCCGTCGTCCCGGCGATTTGGATCGTCGCCGTGGTCCTGAGTGTCGCCGCCGCCATAGGCTGGCCCGCTGGCCCCCTGGTCGTCGGCGGCGTGACGGGCGATCCCTTTGAGATCGGCCCACTGCTCCCGGGCTGGAGCTTGCGGCAGACGCTGAGCCCCGAGCGCGGACCTGAGCTCTTCGTCGGGTTTCAGGCGCGTCCAACGGCGTCCATCGAATCGTCGCCCTCGCTGGAGGTGCGACTCGAGCGGGACGACACGGTGCTCTGGGCCGACCGATTGCGCCTCACGCGCCAGGGCATGACCGAGTACGTCGCCACGTTCCCGGTACCCATCGACCGCGAGGGGTACGCCCTGGCGGTGCGTGTGCTCGAGGCGCCCGGCGGCGGTGTCGTGTTGCGCGGCGTCGACATCGGCGATCCCGACGCCCGAACACAGCTCGCCATCATGGGACAGCCGCTGCGCGGATTCCTGGCCTTGGGCCACCGGATGTTTCAGCGCCTGCCGCCCGTCCTCCACCTGGAGCCCATTGCGGCGGCTCTCGAAGGATGGACCGTCGCGGTCGCCGCCGGCGTCGCCGTCATCGCCGGGCTGGTTGGCGCGGCGGCGGCCCTACTGGTGGCGCGCGTTTACGGGCGCCTCATGGCCATTGTCATCACCCTTGCAGGTGTAGTGGCTCTCCCGATCTGGCTATTCGTGGCGGCAGCGCACCTTGGCGTGCCTCGCATGGCGGGAACCCACATCGGGATTCTGGAGGGTCTGACGCCGACGGGCATCGCCGCGCTGCTGGCGTTCCCGCTCGTGGTGATTGCTGGTTTCGTCGCCATCGTCAATAAGGCGCCCCGAGCCGCGGTCGACAGCGCCGGTAGCGTCGCTCGGGGCCTGCGGCTCGCAGCCATCACGGCGATCCGGCACTGGTATCTCGCTCCAATTCCCCTCGGGGGCGCGGCTGCCGCGGCCTTCATGCAGGAGGCTCATGACGTGGCGACGGCCTTGGCATTTCTGACCGGCGCCTGGGCGCTGTTCGGCGTGGTGGCAACGGCCGCCGTTTTCCGTCGAGGCGGGGGGCGTTCCGAGGAGGGAGCCCCCGAGGCGCCGGCGAGCGAAGTTTCGGTCGAGCGGGGTGCGCCGCGCGTCACCCGGTGAGTTCACCATCGGACAGGCAGAATCACGAACTCCGCCTGCCGACGACTCGAGCCCTCGCGCGGCATTCCCAAGCCCAAATCCGCAGTGGCGAACGCCCATCTCGAGATCTTGCGATTGCGCTAAACTGGGTGCCGCCAAATCTCTCGGTTGCGTCACGAGCAACACTGTCGCTCCAATCGAAAGAACGCAACCAATTCACACGGCGCCTGCCTCTGTCGGACGTACGGGACATGCCGGCGATTACCAATTGGCCGGCGAACTGAAAGCAGTTCAATCACAAAGTTGCCGTGGTGTCAGAAAGCTAATTTCCCGGTGCAAATGATGGGCCGGCCGCCGGAATCTCAGGGTCAAAGATAGTGGCGAACTATAGAGCGGATACTATTCCAAACGAAGACGAGATCGAAGCGACAAAGGACATCAGCTTCGTCATTCATCCTTCGACGTGGGAGTTCATTCGTGACCGGCTGGACAGAGGTGGGCGCGTTCTCGATGTAGGTTGTGGCAACGGAACGCTCCTATGGAATGTCGAATACCGCACTCCTTCGAGTGGATATGGCCTCGACCTCTCCGACACCAGGACAAGAGTCGCGGCAAAGACGATTTGCAACGGACGGATTGCTACGGCGGACGGAGCAAGGTCGCCGTTCCCGTCAGAGTCCTTCGATGTGATCGTGTGCCTGCAGATCATCGAGCATATCGTGGATCGCCAAGGTTTCATCGCTGGGCTATACGAGATGCTCAAGCCTGGGGGAATACTGGTGATCTCATCGATTCGGCGCGGCAAGTATCGCTGGTACTATTTGCGCGACGAACACGGCGAAATCGTCCTGGACAAGGGGCATGTGTACGAGTTTAGTTCACTAGATGAGTTCAATCGCCTTATTCTGTCCGCAAATACCATTCATCCGTTCGTTATCATTCGGTCCTTTGAGTATCAGGTGCGCTTTTCCGCTCTAGACTTTATTTTCAAACGCCTGCATCGACTATTTCGAACGTCCTTCACGCGTTCGATGCCTGCCAGCCGAATCGGGATTGCCTCGCGGAAAGTGAGCATGGTTCCCATTCCTGGATACTTCTGTACGGATGTCGTGGCGGAGCGGCGCGAGCTGTGAGCGGCCAGGACGCAGGCGTGCATGGGGGTTGGAGCTCGCCGTCATCGGAGGAATCGCAGGGACGGCGGTTAGTCCCTAGAAGGTGGCGTCTGCGTGTGGCGCTGTCGCAGCCTCAGGGAAGCGAAATGGTCACACGCGCTGCGAAATCGGCTTGCTGATGAAGTAGTCCCCGAGCGTCAGGAAGGCCAGGTCGCTGTTGAGAAGCGTACGCAGCGCGTCGTCCGGTGAGTTCACCATCGGGTCGCCGTGCAGGTTCAGGCTGGTGTTGAGCACGGCGCCGATCCCGGTGCGGTCCCGAAAGCGCTCGATCACGCGGTAGTAGTCGGGATTTGCCTGGCGCTCGAGGATCTGGGCGCGGCAGGTGCGGTCGTAGGGATGCGTCCCGGCGGCGATTTCGTGCCAGCGGTCCGGCACGGTGTCGAAGGCGAGCATCATGTATGGCGACCTCGGGGCCGGGGGCGTCTGCAAATAGGTGGTCGCCGCCTCGTCGAGAATCGTGGCGGCGAAGGGCATCCAGAAGTCGCGGCTCTTGATGCGGGAGTTGATCTCACGCACGACGTCGTGCCGGGACGGGTCCGCCAGGATGGAGCGGTTGCCCAGGGCGCGGGCGCCCCACTCCATGCGTCCGTGGAAACGGGCGACCACATGGCCGTCGGCCAGCAGGCCGGCGGTGTGGTCGGCGATGTCCGCGGGACGCTCCACGCGAAGCCCGTGCTCTGTGGCCGCTCGATCAATGGTCTGCCTGATGTCGGCGTCGCTCCAATGCGGTCCAAGATAGATGTGATCGGTGCGCTTGATTTCGGCCGGACGTCCGGCGGCTGCGCAGGCATCCAGATATCCAAGGTAGGCGGCGCCCACGGCGCATGACTCGTCGCCGCAACTGGGTATCGGCGTGACCGAGTTGGCCCAGGCTTGTTGGGCGATCCGCATGTTGGCCTTGACGTTCATGAAGACTCCGCCGCCGAGGCCGATGTCGACGCCCTCGTGGTCGAGGCCGAGGTGCCGCACCCAGGCCGCCATCCACTTCAGAATGATCTCCTCGCAAAGTCGTTGCACGGCGCCGCACTGCACGTCGAATCTGAACTCCCGCAGATAATCGCCGATGAATCTATGCACCAGGCGCGTGCCGCGCGAGGCCACAATGGACGGTGCGCCCGACCGGTCCTTCGCCACGCAAAGCAGGGATCGCAGGCGGTCGTAGCAGGCGTCGCGCGCACTCGCGTGCGCGTAGGGGGCCATGCCCATGACCTTGAACTCGTCCTGGTGCGGCGTCATGCGCAGGTGTCCGGTCACTCCGGCGTACACATGGCCGAGTGAGGCATTTCGCGAAACGGCCCCGACCCGCTCGGGCGGCTGGCCGGAGCGATACCAAGCGACCGAACCGCTCAAGCCATCGCCCTCTCCGTCGAGGGTGAAGACCACGGTCGGCCGGTCACCGATGAGCGGCGCCAACGCCATGGCGTGTGACGTGTGGTGGTCATAGAAGTTCATCCGGTCGGACCTTGCGCCGGTTGCGGCGATTACGGCGGCGGCGCGCGTTCGCTTCAGCAGCGGCCGTCCAAGCCGGCGAGCCGCATCCGAGGGCAGCGTGAGCGCTCGGCTGCCGGGCCAGCGCCGCTCGATCGACGCTAGCAGGTTCCATGCAGCTCCGTAGGCGTCGTAGAACCGCCATGTCGTCCGTGCCGTCGGAACATCGTCGACCGTCGGCATGATCCCGTCTTGGGTGCTGATGGCGATCAGGTCGACGTCATCGATCGTGACGCCCTCGGTCGCCAGAACCGTCTCCGCCGCGTGCACGGGAATGCCGGCCTGGTTCTTCTTTCGGGTCAGGCGCTCCTCGGCGCAGGCGGCCCGAAGCTCGCCGTCCACGACCAGGGCGGCTGCCGCCACCATGCCGTCGTGAATGCCAAGCGTGACGATTGGCTTGCGAGCGGCAGTCACCCTAGGCCCTCCCAGGACGGTCGAGGGACAAGCGCACGCTGGCTCCGTCCCAGAATCTCGCCCGCACCGTCTTTTGCCGCCACGCCCCAATAGGACCCCGGCTGGTCGGGCTGCTGTATCGTAAGGGCCTGACAGCCGCGATGGGTAGCCGCAGCCCAGAACCATCCGAATCCTGCTGATCGTCAACGGCATCGCCGGGCAAACGGCTGGCGGTGTAGCCGGCGGTGACATCCGCGTCATCGAAGTGGCCAAGCGTTGGGCATGGGCTGGTCATGACGTCCACCTGATGGGCAGCGCGGCGAGCCTTGACTTGTTTCGTCGGCGAGGCCTTGACGTGCAGCCGCACCTTGTCGCCTGGCAGGGCGGCGAGAGCCGTTGGTCATTCATGCTGCGCGCCATCACGGTGTGCGTCGGGCTTCCACGATCGCTGCTGCAACTGCAACCGGACGTGGTCGTGAGCGCAAACGAACAGCTCTACGACACCCTTCCCGGAATGCTGCTCAAGCTCTGGTATCGGAGGCGCGTGCGCTGGGCGGTGGTGGCCCACAACATCCCGGCGTGGCGCTTTTGGCAACGCGAGGGCCACCGCTGGTTTCAATCGCTGGCATTTCTCGTGTCCGAGCGGCTGTCGCTCCTGGTGGCGGCGCTGGGCGCCAACCACCTGCTGGCTGTGTCCCCCGCCACCACGCGACAGCTCACGGCCTTGGGGTTTCCGGAGCGGCGTGTGACCACCGTCCCCTGCGGCGTGGACGTGGCCGCTCTCGACGCCATCGCCCGCACCACCACGGAACGCCCGTACGAGGCGGCGACGATCATGCGCGTCTCGGCCGAGAAGGGAATTTTCACGCTCATTGACGCCTGGAAGCTCGTGGTGGCGGCGAATCCCACAGCCAGATTGGCGGTCATCGGCGGCGGCATCGACATGGAAGCCGCTCAGGCGCGGGTCCGCGCGCTCGGCCTGGAAGACAACATCGACTTCTTGGGGCTCATCCTCGATACCACGCGGGCGTTCACCACGCTTCGCACGGCGAAGGTGTTCCTCCATCCGTCGTACAAGGAAAACTGGGCGATCGCGATCGGCGAAGCGATGGCGCTGGGCATGCCGGTGATCGCCTTCGACCTGCCGGAGCTCCAGGAGGTCTGGGGCGAGGCGTTTCGCGCCGTTCCGCGGGGCGACTCGTCGGCGTTCGCCGACGAAGTCCTGGCGCTTCTGGCCGACGAGCCGGGACGCCGTGACCTTGCCCAACGAGGACTTGCCCGCGTGCGCTCCCTCGATTGGGCCGACATTGCGCAACGCGAGATCCAGGAGATTACGGGCAATCGGAGCTAGCCGGCCGACGGACGCCGCCGCTCGCTAGGGTGACCGCTTGACCGCGCGAATGGCCAGATTGGTGCTTGGCCCAAGCGGGTCCCGGAGGCTGTCGTTGCGACGATCGACGCGCTGCATCAGGCGCAGGCCCCAGGTGATCGGGTTCAGGCTCAGGCGCCGGTGCGGCGTGTGCTCGTACTCGAACTTTTCCATCGACCGGTAGGCGGCCGAAGTCTCCGGCAGTCGTCCGTAGAGCTGCTTGCCGGTCCACAACAGCATGTGGTTGAACGGCAGGCACCACCGGGTGAGGCCCTCGAAGTGCGTGATCTCCAGGCGCTCCTCGCCCGCCACAAGCTCGCGAAACTCACCCGGGCGATAGAGACGCAGATGCATGGCCCACAGCCCGCCCCAGAAGCCGGAGTCCGGGCTGAAGTGACCCAGCCCAAGCCGCTCACGCACCCAGTTCAACGGATCCCATAGCGCCGGGTAGTTCGCGCAGGGCACGGTCAGCGCGGCCACGCCGCCGGGCTTGAGCACCCGGGCGATTTCGCGCACCACGCTCGCGTCGTCATCGACGTGCTCCAGAACCTCGGAGCACACCAGCCCGTCGAAGCTCTCGTCGCGAAACGGCAATCGGGCGCCGTCGCCAAGCAGCCAAACCTGCCTGGACCCGTGGACGTCGCGATCCACACCCTGGTGCAGAATCGGTGGAGCGGCGTCCAGCGCCACGACGCGACACGCAAACGCCTCGCGCAGCGCCAGGCTCACGAAGCCCTCGCCGGCCCCGAGATCGAGGATGCGGTGCTCGGGCCGAGGGTTCAGGTACTCCGCAACGGATTGGATCCGCCGGCGATAGGACAGGTCGCCGACATTGGTGAGGACGTGGGCCAGCCGCTCCCACGCCGTCGGCTCAGCGGTGCGGTGCATGCGCGAGCACGGCGCGCGGCCGCTGCGGGATCATCGCCGCGGCCAACCCACAAGGTAAGGTGCCTGGCGGTGCATTCGTGCCGGTGAGCGTGCTGGCCCCTGACGGGTTGGTGGTCGGAATCATACTGAACGCACGTGGCCGCTGGCTGCCGCCGGCGCCGGTCCGCGCCGGCCGCCCGAAGCCGCCTCGATGACCACCCGGGCGGTCCGTCTGCTGACCCGCGATTCGACCTGGGTCGTGCTGGGGCTGGCGGTCACCCTTGCCGCGGGCTGGCGGGTGGTGGCGACTCCGGGCGAGATCATCCAGGGCGACCTTGGCTATCCGTTCGCCGACGTGTTCTGGACCCGTCGGTTCACCAGCGCCTGGGACACCTCGTATGGCACCGGGCTCGTCAATGTCATGCGCACCTACACCTATGTGCCGTGGGGCTATTTCGTTCAGGCGTTCGATCTGACCACGGAAGTGGCCGGAAAGTTCCATTGGCTGAGCTGGCATCTCCTGGGATTCCTGGCCGGATATCTCGGCGCGCGCCTGCTGGCGGGACCGGAAATCCGGGGCGCGCATCCCGTTGCGGTGCGTCTCGGCCTGATGCTCGCGGGGCTGTTCTGGGCACTCAATCCATGGACCCTGGCCCGCTGGGAGCAATTGGGGGTGCACGTGAGCGCCGTGTTGCTCCCGCTTGTGCTGAGCCTCGTCGTGGCGGCGACGCGCGCGCCCGGCACCCGAGCCGCGGCGCATCGCGCGCTGGCGGCGGCCGCCGTGTTGGCCTTTGCCGTTTCGACCTCCCCCCACTACATGGCGATCGGCCTGCTCGTTGGACTGGGGTGGTTCGCCTACGCCGCCGTCGCGATTCGCGGCCCCCACCGCTCGATCGGCGCAAGCGCCGGGATATTCCTGGCCGGCTTTGCCATATTCGCCGCGTTCATCCTGGTGCCGCTCCTGGTCACGGCGGCGGGCGGGTCGGCCACCGGACCCAGATATGCCGAAGGAACCGATGTGCAGGCGGTGCTCGAGAGCGGCCAATCGGTCATCAATACCCTCACGCTCACGGGGCACACATTCTTCGGCGGGGGCCTCATGCCCGAGGCGACGGCGTTGCCGGGATGGCGCATGGCGGCCCTGGTCCCCGCCGCGTTGCTGCTCGTGGCGTTCTGGCGACTTCCCGGTCAGCGACGCGTGCTGGGCTACGTCGCCATCGTCGGCGCGGCTACGGCCGTCATCCAAATTGCCAGCTGGCACGAGGCGCTGCGCCCCAGCTACCTGGCCGTCACCGAGCATGCGCCGTTCGGCTGGGCGCTCCGGGAGCCGGACAAGCTCTCCGGCGCGCTTGCCTTGGCCTATCTGCCCGGACTGGCCCTGGCGCCGGCGACCTTCGCTCGATACGCGCCGCGCCGCTTGCCGGCACTTGCAACTATCCAGACAGCCGTCCTGGCGATTCTCCTCGCGGCGTTCGTGATGCCGGGAATCCATCGCATGCTTTGGGACGATCGAGCGCTGAGCATCGTCCCGGAGAGGTTCCCGGCGTCGTTCCGCACCGTGCCGGCGGAGATCGACCGTCGAAACGCCGCCGAGGCCTCGCGCACGCTGCTGGCCGCGTGGCCGCTGCGCTTCCCCGATTGGTCGCAGCAGAACCGAGTCTTGCACGCGATCGAGGCGCTTGCCGTCACCACGCCCTATGTCGTGGACAATTCGCTGGTTGGTGACCGGCTCGTGGCCCTGCTCGAGTCCGACGCCCCCGACTTGGCCGCTACGCTTCGCGCTCACGGCGTGGCGCGGGTGCTGGTGCCGACCGGCACCCTCCGCGGTCGACAGCTGGCCCAGGCGCTGCGCCGGACCGACGGACTTGCCCTGGAGTTGACCGCGGACTACTACGAGCTGTTTCGCACCGTCGATCCGCCCTATCCCTGGGTCTACGCCGAAAGCCCGGCCGGCCCTGTTGAGCTACCGTGGAGGCGTGACGGCATGCATCGGCTCTTCATCGACCTGCCGCCATCCGGGGGGCATGCTGGCGGAATCGTCACGCAGGAGCACTGGGACCCACTCTGGACCGCTCAGGTACCGGGATTTGCCGCGACCGTTGAGCCGTCGGAGCGCGGCCTGCTTCGCGTCCGCACCGAAGCCGGAGCCTCGGGCCGGCTGGTGCTCGAGTACGGCCTGCACCGGGCGCTGCTGGCGGGCCACGCCCTAGCGTGGGCGGCGCTGTTGGCGTGGGGCGCGTGGGCGCTGTGGCCGTATCGGCCGGAACGAATCCGCGGGCCGGCGTGAGAGTCGCCACGTGGCTCGTGGTCGTCGCGCTGGCGCTCGCGCTGGGTGCGACCGCCGGGCTGGGATGGAAGCCGCTGGTCACTTCGCGGAACCCAATGTCGCCGAGCTTCGAGCTCGGCCCGCTCGCAGGATCGGTCACCCAGTCCATCGCCTTCCCCGGCGGGCCGATCGACACCGTGACCATCTGGGCGCGGCGCGCGGGCGGACCTCCGGCCTATGTCGACATCCACCTGCTCTCGGCGGAGGGCGGCTCGCCCATCCGCTCCGCGCGCCTCGAAGCACCCGACAGCGCTGAGCTTCGAGCGGCGCCGATTGTGTTCTCGCCCGTTGACCTGCCCGCGGGACCGCTGTCCCTCCGGGTGGTGGCGCCGGAGCAGAATCCGGCGGATCTCTACGTTGGGGCAACCGGCAACGATGCCTACGCCGGCGGTCGGCTTGTCGACCATCTCGGCCAATCTCTAGTTGACGTAGATTTGGCCTTCTTGGCCAACGGTCACGCGGGTCCCTTCACCCGCCTGAGAACCCAAGCCACCGAGTCGCCGCTGTACCTGGTCGTCGGTGTCGCCGTGGCGATGCTGGGAGGGATGGTCGTCGGAACCGCCGCGTGGTCCTCGCTGCCCGGCCGGCACTTTGGGCGGCCGACGGCCTTGCTGGTGGGCGGCGGGGTGGCGGCGGCAGTTGTCCTGGCCCTGATGCACGGGCCGGCCGCGCTGATATGACGCCGACCGCGGCTACGACGGACACCGGCCAACCGACCGGGCGTCGCGTGCTCATGTTGAGCCCGTTCGCCTCCCCAAATCGCGGTGGGGTCGAGACCCACATCGACGCGCTCATCGCCGCCCTGGCCCGGCGGAACATCTGGGTGACGCTGCTCACCCACCAACCGCTCGTCGCCCCGGTGAAGGCCCCGGCGCACGAGGCGCTCCCCAACGGCGAAGTCATCCGCATCCCGTGGTTCGGGCGGGGCTGGCATCCGCGCATCGAACCCTATGCGCCGCTCGTGTTCGCCTACCTGGTGCCCGGCCTGCTGGCCGGCGCCGTGCGGCATCGCTTTCGCCACCAGATTGAATTCGATGTGATCCATGCGCATGGCTTGGCCGCCGCCGTGGCGGCCCTCGGGATGCGCTGGACGGGCGCGCGACAGCCGATTGTCGTCAGCATGCACGCGATCTACGAACTGCGGCAGCGCGGGCTGCTTGCGCAGGGCGTGCGCTCCCTGCTCGGGCGCGCGGACCGGGTGCTGACGGTGAGCGAGGCGTCCCGGCAGGAGCTGCTGGCGATTGGCCTGGATCCGGCGCGGGTCACCGCCCACCAGCATTGGGTCGATCTCGACGTGTTTCGACCGCGAAGCCAAGCCGAATCCCGTAGGCGGCTGGGGTGGCCGGAAGCGGTGCCCACCTGCCTCTTCGTGGGCCGACTCCTCCGCAAGAAAGGCGTTGGCCTCGTGCTCGATCTCGCCCGGCGGCTGCCCGACGTGCAGTTCCGAATGCTGGGCGCCGAGGGCGACATGGGCTCCGAGGTTGCCGACGCCGCCTCGACCTACCCCAACCTCACCCTCATGACGGATCCCGCGGGCGCTCCGGCCGAACGCCTCGACACCATCGCGACGATCTATGCGGCCGCGGACGTGTTGCTCGTGCCGTCGCAGTACGAAGAGGCAGCGGGAATCGTCGTGCTGGAGGGCAGCGCCGCCGGCACGCCGATCGTCGCCAGCAACTTGGGCGGTCTGCGCGAAGCCGTGACGCCCGACATCGGCCGGCTGGTCGAGCCGAGCGCCGAGGCATTCATGGCCGCGCTGCAGGATCTGCTGTCCGATCGCGCCGGTCTGGCCGCGCTCAGCAAGCGCGCCCGCGCCGCCGCCGAGCGCCGGTTCTCGGAGCGCAACGTCGACGTGATCGCCCGCCAATACGGATTCGACGCCGACAACGCCTAGAAGTCTTCACGCGCGAATACCCGGTCACGCTGGCCGAATCCAGCCGACTGGTTCCGGTGGCGCTTCGGCATACTGCGAGCCATGGCAGCTGCTCCCGGAATCTCGATCGTCATTCCGACGCTGAACTGCGCACGCAGCCTGGAGATCGCCCTGCGTTCCATCCGCGGCCAGCGCTATCCGGCGGAACGGGTGGAAGTCATCGTGGCTGACGGCGGCTCAACCGACGCCACGCGCGAAACCGCCCGGTCTTGGGGCTGCACCGTCGTCGACAACCCACTGGTCACGGGCGAAGCGGGCAAGGCCGCGGGTCTGGCGCACACGTCCCACGAGATTGTCGGCTTTGTCGATTCGGACAACGAGTTGGCGTCGCCGCGGTCCTTCGAGGCCGTGGCCGACGCATTGGCCGATCCACGGATCGCGGGCGCCGAGCCCATTCAGTTTGCCGCCCTCGACACGATGCCTGCGCTCGACCGCTACTTTGCCCTGCTCGGCATGAACGATCCCCTCGTCCTATTCCTCGGGACCTACGACCGTGAGTGCCTGGTGACCGGCAAGTGGACCGGTGTGGACCATGAGGTGTACGAGGCGTCTCCGGCTTACCGAAAGGTCCGGTTTCGTCGGGAACGTCTGCCCACGGTGGGGGCCAACGGCTTCTTTACTCGGCGGTCGATTGCCGCCGCCGCCGTTCGCGACGGGTATCTCTTCGATGTCGACATCCTCCACCTGGGCACGTCCGGGCCGTTCGTCCACGTCGCCAAGCTGCACCTCGGCATCGCGCACCACTACGCGCAAACGCTGGGACAGTTCGCCCGCAAGCAAACGAGGCGAGCGCAGGATTTCCTCTACTTCAGCGCGGCATGCATTCGAACGGCGCCCGCCGCTCCGCCGCGGCTGGGCATCCTGCTTTTCACCGCCGCCACGCTGACGATCCTTCCCCTATTGGTCCAGGCGGCGATCGGCTGGGTGCGTCGTCGAGATCGCGCCTGGCTCTTTCACGTGCCGGCCTGCTGGATCACGCTCGTGGTCTACGGCACGGTCACGCTGCGGCGCCTGCTGGGGGCGGCGCGTCCGCACAGCCGTGCCGAGTGGGGTCGGTAGCGCCGGCTACGCCACCCAGGGCGCCAGGACTTCAAAGCCGATGCGCGCCAGGGCGAGGCCAACCGCGGCGGCCAGCACGCATGCCGTCGCCGGCGCAAATCGCGAGCGGCCGGCGAATCGTCGCCAGACCCAGGCCAGCGCCAGACCGGCGATCACGAGCAGCGACGCCAGCGCGAAGAGGATGCCAAACCCGTTCGCGCGAACCACCTCGATTCCCAGGGCGGTTGGCGTCACGCGCCGCCAGGTCTGAAGCGCCAGGTCGACCGATCCCGTACCGACATCGCCGCCAATGGAGGCGCGGCCCTGGGCATAAGGATTGGTGCGGTTGGCCTGAAGCGCCAGCGGCGTGCGCGATCCGGGCGGATTGACGACCTGGATCTGGAGTTGCCGCCCGCTGGTGTCCACCGTCCGCGGAATTGCAACTTGGATCGTGCCGTCGACGCCGATTTCAACGCTGGATTCGACCAGCAGCGGGGCCGCTGGATCGCCGACGTCGCGCACTCGCACCAGGACGGCGTCGGGCCAGGGGCTCACGGCGTGCAGCTCAACGCGTCGCAGTGGCGTCGCCGGGGCGGCAAGCCCTTGTTCGAGGCTGCCCCCAGCGAACGCCGGCCCGAAATCCAGGTTGAACGCGTACGCCGGAAAGGCCGGCCACTCGCGTTCGGCCGTCGCCAACGTCAGGCCCGCCGCCAGGGCCGCGACTACACTCAAAGCCGCCAGCACGCCCGGCATCACCCGCAATCGCCGCGTCATCAACGGTAGCGACCGATCGTCTCGGCCCGCGTCCAACGCTGCCGCCGGTTGCCCGTCGGCTCGTCAAGCGGCTGGCCAGCCCCTGGGTCCTTGCCTTCACCGCCGGCGCGCTCATTGTCGGGGCCGTGTTCTGGGCCGTCATTGCGACTCCCGGCGACTTGCAGCAGCGTGATCTCTACCCCTCGCTCGTCCTTGATCGAGTCGTCGAGCACAGCGTCTATCCGCTCTGGTCGCCGCGCGACACGCTCAACATTGCCGGCACCGGGCGGCTGCCGATCACGCTTGCTCTAGTAGGCGCGGCCAAGTCGCTCGGCCTCGACGGGGCCACGTACGCACGGCTGATCGTCCTGTGGATCGCCGGCGTCGGATATGTCAGCGCCTTTGCCGCCTTTGCGTTGGTCGCCCGCTGGCGAACCGATATCCCTCGCGCCAGCGCCGCCGTCGGCGCCATGGTCGCGGGGGTTGCCCTGGTGGTCAATCCCTGGGCCATCGCGCGACTGGAGCACAGCTGGCTCCTGGCCCAGTGGGCGGCAATGCCCCTGGTGTTGGGGCTCTATCTCGAGGGCACGCGAACCGGACAACGGCGTTGGACCATGGCCTCCGCGCTCGCATTCGCTCTCCTCGGCGCGGCGCAGCCGCACTATCTGGTCTTCACCTCGCTGATGATCGCCGCCTGGGCCGTCGGCACCATGGTGCAGTGCCCCGTCAAGCGGCGCCGGGCCTTGACCGACATCCTCGTGTGGACGGCGGCTCTCATCCCCCTTCTGGCCTACCAGATCGCGCCGTTCGTCGCCGTCAAGCTCTATGGGGGCAGCCCCGACCCGGCCTATACGCTCATGGATCAAACGCGCACGGTGCTCTCGCGCTACCAGGACCTGCCGACCACGCTGCAGGGCGCGGCCAACCCCAACTGGCACGAGGTCCTGGTGCCTGCGGGCGCCGACCGGCTGCCCTGGGAGTTTGCGGGGTGGATCGTGGCGGCGCTGCCGCTCGCCGCAGTCCTTCTGCGCCGCTGGGGTCCGCCGGCGCTGTTCCTGGCCGTTGGCGGCTATACCGCGGCGCTGGTGGCGGCCGCCTCGAACTGGACGCTCACCGCGGATGCCTATCAGACGGCGGTCAACACCGTGCCCGGCCTGTGGGTCTTCCGTGAGCCGGATCGCGTCATCGGCGTCCTGATTGCGGCGCAGGCGTTTGGGGCGGGCTTTGTGGTCGCGGACCTGCTGAGCCGCGCGGCGACCGGGTGGCGGGCGCCCCGAGCGCTCGGATCCGCGCTGCTGGCCGGATATGTCGGCCTCGCGCTCGGCGTTCACGCCGTTCCCGGCATCCCGCTCCTTTGGAGCACCGATCAACCCGGCTATGTTCCGCGTCCGTTGCCGGCGGACTATCGCGACGTGCTGAGGGCGGTTGACGCGGCCGCAGGCCCCGATGGCCGGATCCTCGTCGTGTCCTCCGACGATCGACCCGCGCCCTGGGACCCGGCGCGCACCCTGCGCCTGATGGAGGCGGCCAGCCTGGCGCATCCATCGCTCACCGGCGACACGCGGTCGCCGGTTCCGCCCGCGCCGGTTGCGGGGCGTTGGATGGAGTTCATCTATGGCAGCGAGCCGCTTCCGGCTCGTGACGCTGCGCAGCGCGCGGGTTTCAGCCACGTGGTGGTGATGCGCGACCAGCCGGCGGGTGACGATTTGGCCGCGGCTCTGGCCGCACGGCCTGACGCTGCCGTTTTGGCGTCCGGCCCGAATGCACTCGCGATTGAGCTCGGCGCCGCCGCGCTGCTGCTCGAATCCACGAGCGCCGTCTGGAGCGACACGCTCAACACGCCTGCTTCCGCCGGCACGACGCACGTTTTGGCCAACCACCGCACGCGGCCCTCTCTGCCCGGCTCGGTCGCGCCTGCGCAGTCAACCACCGACGCTGTATTCGCCGTCGACGACGATGTGGCCCTGCTGCCGGTCACCGGCTGGTTCGGCTTCCAGGGATCGCGGGGCGGCTGGACGCGCGGCGGCGCCTACGCGGACGAGCGACAGGCATGGCTCAAGCGGCTGACGCGCGAGGGCCTTGAAGACTGGGCGTCCGACTATGGCTTCGGTCTGGCCTTCGCCAAGCCCGACGGCGTGCGTAAGGCGCTGGAGATCGACTTGCCCGACGACCGCGACCGCGCCGTCTGGCTGCGCGTGTTCACCAGCCCTCGTTCGACTTGGCTCGAAGTTGCGAGCCGGCAGGCCGTCGCGCGCCTGACGACCAATGCCTCCACGAGCGGCTGGCGCTGGCTGCGGGTCGGCCTGGCCGGAGACGGACCGATCAGCGTCACCGCCGGACCCGGGCTCGAAGCCGTGAGCACGCTGGCCCTCACACCCGGCGAGTGGCGTCCGACCGCCTCGCGGCAATCACCCACACTGGTTCAGCCGCAGCTCGACATCGGCGCGCGCGAGCCAACGCGAATCGAAGCCACGGCGCGCGGAGCCGACGGCTGGGCGTTCGTTCTGCTCCGCCGCGCCTACGATCCAGCCTGGCTGGCGTGGGTCGATGGTGAAGCCTTCGCGCCCCAGTTCGCGGACGGCCTATGGAACGGCTATCTGCTGCCCGTCACCGACGGCGCCGAGCTCACCTTCGAGTTCGCGCCGCAGCGTTGGTACGACCTCGGCATCGCCATCGCCGCCGTCACCGCGGGAGGTCTGGTGGCGAGCCTCACGGTCACCGGCGTCGATTTCGCTGGCTGCTGTTCGATGCTGCGGTTCCAGCGTCGGCGCCGACCGTGACGGTGCGGCGGATCCGCAACCTACGGCCGGGCTAGCTCGCCAGCAATCGCCTCGCCGTCGCCTGCGCCTCGTCCAGGGTGGCCACGAACCGATCGGCGGGAATGCGCCGCAGCACGTTGAGCGCGTGCAGGGTGATGGCGGCCCGGCCTCCCAGTCCCATCACCACGCACCGGGTGTCTTCGGCAATCGCCATGTCGATCATCCGCTCCAGGACCAGCGCGGCGCTGTCGTCCATGTAGACGGTGTCCGAAAAGTCGAGGATCACGACCTCGTGGTGGCGAATGTCGGCGCTGATCGTGTTGATCAGCTTGCTGGCGGAGATCACGGAAAAACTCCCGGCCAGGGACACCAGGCCCACGCGTTCGGCGAATGAGGTCTCCGTGCTCGAGGCATCCGAATCTGGATGAGCGCTCTGCTCCGGCAGCGGCGTGGACACCACGCTATCCATGTCCAGGCGCTCGAATTGCCGCGCGCTTGCCACGGCGGCGGCAATCAGGCCGATGGCCACGGCGGTCACCAGGTCAAGGACCAGCGTCAACCCCAGCGTGACGGCCATGACCAGCAGGTGCTCCGGCTGCACGCGGTGGATACGGGTGAGGAACTGCCAATCGATGATGTCCCAGCCGATCTTGATCAGAATTCCGGCCAGCGCCGCGTGGGGGATGAACTCGACGAATCGCCCCAGGCCCAGGACCAACGCCAGCAGGATCGCCGCGTGCAACGCGCCGGAAACCGGCGTGCGTCCCCCGGCGCGGAGGTTCGCCGCGGTGCTCGGCGTCACCCCGGCACCCGGCAGCCCGCCGATGAATCCCGCGGCCATGTTGCCGATGCCTTGCCCGATCAGCTCCCGGTTCGAGTCGTGCCGGGTGCGCGTCATCGAGTCGGCGACGCGAGACGTCAGCAGGCTGTCGATCGCTCCGAGCAGCGCGATGATCAGCGCCGGCAGCACCGCGCCGGCAAGGGCGTCGACGGACACGTCGGGCAATTGCAGCTCCGGCAGCCCGGCTGCCGCCTGGCCAATGACCGGCGTGTCGCTCAGCCACAGGGCGCTGAGCAGCGTTCCGGCCAGCAGCGCCACCAGCGTCGACGGCAGATGGGTCCGCAGTCGCTTGGGCCAAACCACGACCACCGCCAACGTGACCACGGCGATGGCCAGGGCGTTGTAGTTGACGTCGTGGCGCGCGTCCAGCCACGCGCGCACCGTGTCGACGGGACCGCCAATTGCCATCGGCGCGCCCACGACCGGCAGCGTCTGCACCAGGATGATGATGATGCCGACGCCCGACATGAGTCCGGAGATCACCGAAAACGGCGCATAGGACACGAAGCGACCGACGCGAGTGGCGCCCAGGAGCGTCTGGATCAGTCCCGCCATGATGACCACGGTGAACGCTTCGGCCAGGTTGTCGGCGTGGGTGGCGACGACCACCGCCATGGCCATGGCAATTGGAGCGGTGGGGCCGGAAATCTGCGACCGCGTCCCCCCAAACACCGCCGCGAAGAAGCCCACCGCGATCGCCCCGTAGAGTCCGGCCATCGGTCCAAGACCCGACGCTACGCCGAACGCCAGCGCAAACGGGAGCCCGACGACGGCGGCGGTGACGCCGCCGAAAAGATCTCCGCGAAAGGCCTGCCGGCCGTAGCTCACGACTGAGGGCACGCTAGGCGTCCGGCTATTGCCTCACGGCGGCCGCGCAGGAACTCTGCGTGGGCGGCGTTGCGGCTCGAAGCGCCGCGCGAGTGTGGCGGCCGGAGCGATGGCTTCCGCCAGGGTGGGGCTACGGCGGGCAACGTGCCTCTCCCTCGCTGCCGCATGGCGGACCGTTCGGGCCCCGCCAATCCAATCAATCCCGAACTATAGCACCAATCTTCTTTAGGGACAATGTTGCTGTCATCCTCGAATCGATGGTAATCGTAACCTGTCGATAGTATATGGGATAACAGTTGGAATGAAACTCAGTTATACCAGTCGATAAGAACCAGCTCACCTGCCAGAGTCTCTCTACGCATCCAAGACTTCCGTGAGCTTTCCGGTGGCGCAATCGTAGATGAATCCCCGAATCTGGTCCTTGTGCGGAATGAACGGGCTGGCGTGGATTCGAGCCATGGACTGCCGCACGTTTTGGTCGAGATCCGCGAAGGCTTCGAGCGCGAATGCCGGACGAATCCCCGTTTCGGCTTCAATCTCGTCCTTGAAGTCGTCGTCGCGGAACTTCAGCATGCCGCAGTCGGTGTGATGGATGAGCATGATCTCGCGGGTACCGAGCAGGCGCTGGGAAATTATCAGCGTCCGAATCACGTCGTCGGTGACCACGCCGCCCGCGTTGCGGATGACGTGAGCCTCGCCCTCTTCGAGGGCCAGTATTCGGTGCACGTCAATGCGCGCGTCCGCGCACGTCACGACCGCAAGCTCACGCCCGGGCGACGCGGTCAAATCCCCCGCGCGGAAGTTTGCCGCATAGCCGGCGTTGCTTGCCAAGACCTCATCGATTTCGGTCAAATCGTGCTCCTCTCATGTAAGAAAAACAAAAGATAACGTGACGGAACCAGCCAAGCAATATATCACGACGCTTGCTTCTAAATGTGACCCGTGCCGCGCCAACATGCGCCGTGGCCCCCGGCGCATCGACGAGGATAGCTAGCTACGCCCGGTCGAGCGATTCCGGCAACCGGCGCTTCGTGCCCCGAATCAAGGGCGCCCACGGCTGGCGCGGCGCCTGAGAAGGTGGCAGCATTCTAGGGGCGGGCCGTGTGTGAGTGCGGATCGGAGAGCGCCATGCTACTCACCGAGCAACAACTGCGATTCTTCGAGACTTTCGGCTACCTGGCGTTGCGGGGCCTATTTCGCGACGAGGTCGACAAGCTCAACGACGCCTTCCGCGACGTGTGGACGTCCAACGGCGGCGGGCTGGACGGGGCGTCCGACGATCTGGACGAGCGCCTGACAATCGTGGTGCCGTTCGTCGATCAGCACCCTTACCTATGCTCGCTGATCGACGACCCGCGCATCTACGACATCGGCGTCTCGATCTGCGGCGCGGATTTCAACTACATGACGAGCGACGGCAACGTCTACTCCGGCGACACGCCCTGGCACTCGGACTGCAGCCACGGGGCCAAGCTCTCCATCAAGCTTGCCTTCTACTTGGATCCGCTGGACGTCGCGTCGGGCAGCCTGCGGGTGATTCCGGGCAGCCATCTCAAGGGCGGCCGCTTCTCGCAGATGTTGAATGCGGTCGACTACTACCGCGCGCCGGCCGACGCGCGCACGGGGCTGCCGGAGAAGGCGTGGGGCGTCCCGGGGCAGCACGTTCCGGCCGTGGCGCTGGAGACGGCGCCGGGCGACGTGCTGATATTCCAGCACGAGCTCAAGCACGCATCGTTCGGCGGCGGCACGCGCCGGCGGATGTTCACCATCAACATGCAAAAGCGGCAACCCGACGACGACCTGGAGCCCGTTCGCAAATCGGTCGGCAACCTGTCGCGGCACCTGATGGAACGGGCCTACGGCGACGTGATGCTCCAAACCGCCTCACCGAAGCGCATGCGCCACCTCGAGCAGCGCCTGGCCAACGACGGCCACCTGCCCGCCCTCAGCGCCAAGGTCCGCGCCGAAAGGCAGCAAGCCGCCGGAGGCTAGCGCGAGCCAAGCGTCGGTCCGGCCCCTCTCCCATCGTAGACCCGTGCGAAACCCCGCCGTCATTCCGGCGCACGCCGGAATCCAGTCCGCCTGAACCCGGAGGCGCACTCAGCCATTCGAAGTAGCGGCGGGTCTCAGTCCCGCCCCTTCAGGGCTCGGCAAGCGTCGCCCCCGGTCGAATCAGCCGCCAGACCCGAGTCCGGCCCCCTCTCCCACGGGGACAGGGCCGGGGTGAGGGGACCTCCGGTGGCCCCGGCTGCACGCAGCCCGGAAGACAGCCCCACAGCAACCGGGCAGTCGTCCGGCTCCCTCTCCCATTGGGAGAGGGCCGGGGTGAGGGCCTCCGGTGGCCCAGGCTGCGCGCAGCCTGGGATCCGGGGCCCGGTCGAAAGCCGACCCCTTAGACCGCCACCGCCCGCACCTCGTCCGACCAGTCCGCCCAGATGTCGTCGAGAGTTTCATTCACCACGCGGTCGTCCGGCATCGACTCCGGCGTCTTGGCAAAGGCGTACAGCGTGGCCTGGCGGATGATGTCGCTCGACATGTTGACGCCCGCCATGTGCAGCATGATCGAGTGCCATAGCACCACCGAGCCTGCCGGTCCGTGCGTGTCGACCGGCTCCGTGTCGGCTTTGATCTCCCCAACCACCGGGTGGCTGTAGCCGTCATAGTTCTCGCCCGAGCCGCTCTGCTTGAGCTCGCGGTAGGCCTCCCACACCCTGGCGTGGCTGCCCGGCCACAGGTGCAAGCCGCCTGCGCCCAGCGGCAGGTCGTCGAAATACACGGCGGTCTGCACCTTCCAGCGGCTTTCCGAGCCCATGCCCTCGCCGGAGTGGGCGGAAGGATAGTTCGGACCGCGGGGGGAGCCGTTCGGCAGCGTGCAGTACATGCCGCGCGTGCCCTGGCCCGTCACCCAGTGGGGACCGGTTTTCGGCAGGCGCAGCGGTCCAGTCTTGTAGGTCGCCGGGCCGGTCCACTCCCTGGTCTTGTCACCCAGATGGGACTCCATACCCTTCACCGCGTCCTCGGTCAGGAAACAGGGCCCGGTGGTGTGGCCGGTGGCGTCCAGGCCCGCGGGGTAGACCACCTCGCCCTCGCCCAGCAACTGCTCGGCGACGTCCCACACCACGCGGGCGCCGATGTCGAGCAGCAAGTCCTCGGCCCCATTGCGAATGTAGAACCGATGACCCCCGCCGCCGAAGTAGGGGTCGCCGCCCGTCGCCTCGCGCGTGTAGCTCGCGTTCTCCTCGTCGGAGATCGGGGTCCAGGTGGAGGGATCGTCGCGCCGCATGCTGGGCCGGTACTGCGCAATCGTGTCCCACATCTGGTCGCGCGCCTGCCGGCAAAGTTCGGGGTCGACCACCCCGGGCAGCACGAGATACCCGTCGCGCTTGAACTTGGCGATCTGGTCCGTCGTCAGCCGCGGCGCCTGCGCCACGGCGGGAGATGCCGTCGTCATGGAAATCCTGCCTCGCTAGCCGAGTCAGCCCGAAGTTGACGGGCAACCATTATGACGGATTCGGAGCGGCAGCCCAAGTTGGGACGGCGGATTTCCCATCCTGCTGACGGCCCGCGATCGCCAACTTCCAGGTCCGATCGGACTGGATTCCGGCGTCCGCCGGAATGACGGAGGGGTGGCGCAAGGGTCTCCGTCAGCGGGCATCCAGCGCGGCGCCGCCGTATTCGTTGGTTGGGTCCCGATAGATCGAGTGGTAGTGCGCACTCTCGCCGCCGGACCTGCTCTGGGTGGCGAACTCAATGATGAGGCTTGGGCCCTGAATGCGGTAGTAGATGGGTCGGCTGGCGTCGACATCCCCGTGCCAGGCGAAGGTGGTGTCGGCAAGCTCGGCCTCGATCTCGGACAAACGCTCTTGGGCGCTGTCGGCGGGCAGCAGGCCGATCCATAACGCGACCGCGTCCAACAGCAGGGCCTGTTGCGCGTCGCTCCAGGAGGACACGCGTGACCCTTCCAGCGGAGGAGTCACACCGTCCTTGCCCGCGCCGGCCCAGAGCTCGTTGGGGCGCTGCACCCGCGCGGCCGCCCGCTGCTCATCGTCCAGCGCATGCATCAGCGCCAGCCCCGTCTGCACCTCGCCGGCCAGCGGCGCCACGGTGACGCCGTCGGCCTCGTAGGACGCCGGTTGAATCGCGATCAGCGTCGGTGAGAGATACGAGCGCCCGTCGACAACGGTCACGTTCACGGCCAGGTGGTGACCGCCGAATTGCCAGCCCCAGGGATTCTGCGGTGACGGCTCGCCGAAGAAGGCCAGCCAGTAGTTGTCCGCGCTCAATCGCCGGCCGGACGATGCGGCCAGCGCATCTTCGGCCCCCACGATGCCGACGACCTTGGCGTAGCCCTCGGGACTGAGCGCCGCCCGCAGGAAGCCGTGCATCAGCTCGGTCTGCCGCGCGTCCAGGTCGCCGATGCGGACGCCGTTGAGTTCGAAGCCGGTCATGCCCGGCGGCAGATTGGACCAGTTGGGCCGCAGGGGTGAGTCAAAGGCGAGCAGCGCCGCCGACCGTTGGTCCCCGCCGAGCGAGTCGAGGAAATCTCTGGCGGCATCCACTGCGGCTGCGGCTCCGGCGTCGTCAGCGATCGCAGGCGCCGTTGTTGCCTGGATCGCCGCCGCCGTCGCGGTGGGTACAGGTTGCGCCGGTACGGGAGGCGCCTGCACGGCGGTGGTCGAAGTCGCCGGCGCCTGAGACTCGGGCGGTGCTGACGTGTCCTCGCCGCAAGCCGACAGCACCAGGGCCGCCAGCGCGACAACTAGGAGTGCCCGAACGAGCATGCGGCCTCAGCTGCTCTCGGACGCCCGGCGCAGCGTTTCGATGTCGAGCTTGTCCATGGCGAGCAGTGCTTCCATCAACTTCGCCGTGTTGCCCGCCATCAGGTCGGGCAGCATCGAGGGGGTCACCTGCCACGACACGCCGAATTTATCCTCGAGCCAGCCGCAGCGGCCCGGTGCGCCGTCCTCCGAAAGCCGGTCCCAGTAGTAGTCGATCTCCTCCTGCGAGTCGCAGGCGACCACGAACGAGATGGCCGGCGTGAAGCTGAACGTCGGTCCACCGTCCACGGCCCCGAACCTCTGGCCGTCGAGTTCGAACTCCACCAGCGCGTCGCCCTTGGCGGGGCCTTCCGTGACGATCGAGACACTCAGAATCCGGGAGTTTGGGAACACCGAGACGTAGAACTCGGCGGCCTCCTCGGCTCGACCGTTAAACCAGAGGAATGGGCTGAGCTTGGGTGATGCCGGCGTCACGACCTGTCCTTCGCTGATTGGGGTTGATCCGTTGCCCGACCGGGACGACGATCAGGGCGGACACATTATCCGCGCCAGAGCCATGAGGTCCGGCACCACGAGATCGGGCACGGCGTCGCTGCGGCGCGTGCCGCCGCCCCGATTCGGACGGTTCACCCAAACGCTGGCGATGCCCAATTTGTTGGCTGGCGCAATGTCGTGATAGAGGCTCTCGGCCACGTGCAGCCAGGCGTCCGTGGCGACGCCCAGGCGCGTGGCGGCGGTGTGAAAGTGGCCCAGGCTCGGCTTGTAGCTGCGAACCTGCTGCGCGGTGACCACAACTTCGAAGTCGATGCCCAGCGCCGCGGCCGTCCCGGTGAACAGGTCGTCGTCCACGTTGGAGATCACCGCGAGCTTGAAGCGTGATTGCAGCGCCCGCAGCGCGTCCACGGTATCCGGAAATACCGGCCAACGCGGCAGGGCATCGGCCAGACAGGCCAGGTCGGACTCGGTGGGCTGGAAGCCGAGCTCGCGGCCGATCACGGCCATCACCCGGCGCAGAACGCGGCGGTACTCCAGGTAGCCTGCGCGCTGCACTCGCGGCTCCACGTCCGCGAATAGCGCCAGGATCTCAGCCCGAGACTTGCGTATCCCGTGGGACGTCAGGACTGCGTCGACCGCCGTGGCAATGCCGGTCTCCCAGTCAATCAGCGTGCCGTAGCAGTCGAAGCTGACCCATTGGAAGCGGTCGACGTCGAGCACCGGTCACTCCTCTGCCAGGCAGCCGCGACCGGCATGGGCGTCAGGGAATCGCTGACGGTCGCCGGTGAGTCCCGCCGCACCGCGGATCATCTGAGAAGAATCGTGGCTGCGGACGAGATTAACGCCGCGGGCCGCGTCAATGGCCACATGCCGAAATTCCTACTCATGGCCCTCCAGTCGCTCGCGCAGTGCGGCGACGCTGACTTCGATCTTCTGTCCGGCGGTGTCGATGACGATATCGGCATCCCACGGTTCATACTCCCGATCGCACACCTGTTGCCACGTCGGCAGTCGGTGGCCGGCGATGTCGGATTTCCGGGACTCCACCCGGCGCCGGTGCTCGCCATGGTCGGAGCAGACGATCTCGATCTCGATGCAGCGCGTGCCTGCCCGGCGGGCGACATCCCGCCAGGCGGCTCGCGTCACCTCCAGCGGGTTCACCGAGTCGGCGATGACCGTGCGGCCCAGCCTCAGGTTGTCCTCCGCGACCGCATAGGCGACCACATAGCCCTCGGGTCCGGAAATCTCCACCCCGGAGTCCCGCAGCGCCTGCTCGATGGAATCGATGCGCAGGTGCACGGCCCCGACGCCCCGCGCCAGTCCGGCGGCAATCGCCGTCTTCCCCACCGCTGGCAGGCCGCCGAAGATCACGAGCATGGAGTCGCGGCTTTCACGTCTCTCCCGATCTCAGGCGGCGCTCGCCCGACGACACCCTAAACTGCGCACACAGTGTGCATCGGCGGTGCTCGGCCGCTGACCCAATCGCCCTGCGGGAGTGTTTCATGCGCTTCTCGTCCTGGAAACGAATTGTCGCGCTAGGACTATTGGCCGGCGTCGCCTCGGTTCTCGTCGCGTGCGGCGAGGATGCGGACGACGGCGCTCCCTTCCGCATCGGCGTGATGGAGTCGCTCACCGGCGCCGGGGAGACCTACGGCACGGTGGCCCACCAGGCCAAGGTCATGGCCGTGGACGAGATCAACGCCGCGGGTGGCGTCGACGGGCGCCGGCTGGAGCTGGTCGTCGAGGACTCGAAGTGCAACGCCCAGGACGCGATCAACGCCTACAACAAGCTCACCGACGTCGACGGCGTCAAGATCATCCTCGGGACCTCGTGCAGCGGCGCGATGCTCGGCGTCGCCCCGCTGGCCGAGGAGGACGGCGTCATCCTCTTCTCCGGTCTGGCCAGCAATCCTGATATCGCCGACGCCGGCGACTACATCTTCCGCACCCAGATCAGCGACATCGAGGTGGGCATTCGCACCGGCGACGTGCTCTGGGCCGACGGCATCCGCAGCCTGGCCACCATCACCGAGGAAACCGACTACGCCGAGGGCGTCCGCCGCACCTCGGTCGCGCGGTTCGAGGAGAACGGCGGCACGGTGGTCGCCGCGGAGCGCTTTGGCTCCGACGTCACGGATTTCCGGTCCCAGCTGACCAAGCTATTCGAGGCCAATCCGGACGCGCTCCACGTCGCGCCGCAGGCCGAGTTCGCTGCGGGCACCATCATCAAGCAGGCGCGGGAGCTGGGATATGCGGGCCCCATCTACGGCGACACCATCTCCGTGGGCACCACCTCGCTCGAAATTGCCGGCGACGCGGCCACCGGGGTCAAGGCCATCACCGCCGCGCCCGACCCCAACAACGCCAAGGCGCAGTCCGTGCTCGCCGATTTCAGGCAGCGCTACGACTACATCACCCTGCCCTGGCACCTCGGCTCAGCCTACGACACCGTCTACATCGCCGCCGAGTGCCTCAGCCAAACCGGGGACGACCAGGACGCCGACGGCTTTCGGGACTGCCTCTACGACATCACCTGGAGCGGCGCCCTCGGCGACAATTACAGCTTCGACGCCGACGGCGAGGTCGTGGGTCTATCCCGCGTCGTCGTGGAGGTCCTCCCAGTGGCCGAACGCACCAAGGACAACTACGGCTACAGGGTTCTGAGCGGCGGTTAGGCGGAATCTGCTGCGCCCGGAAGCGGTCTGAATCAGGCGTGTCCTTTGGTTCTCTGGTTGGAGTCAAGGACCGACCGTATGGCGTCCGCGAGGTTTGAAACGTCAACCGTTCGCGCGCCGAGCGCGACCAGGTGCGCGTTGTGCGGGCTCGACAGTGTGAGCACCGGCTTTCCTTGCGCGATGGCGTCGCGCGCCAGGTCTTCCGTTTGGCCGCCCGGAGCGGCGTGCACGATCAGCACCGCGGCGGCCTGGTCGACCACGTAGCGGTTGCGGTCCGCCGCCAGCTTGGCCGTCACCCGCCGCCGCGCGTCGTCGAAGGGAGAGCGTAGAAGCAGGCGGCCCTCGGCTATGGGGCCTTTCCACGCCGGCGGCAGGCGCATGCGCCCAATCCCCCGTGCCGGACACACCACCACCGGCTGCGTGCCGCGCAGCAGAATCTCCAGGCAATCCTTCTCGATCGGCGTGTGGAAGCCGCCGATGACCGTGATGCCGGCCTCACGCAAGGCAACGGCGGCGTCGTAGGCCTTGAGAATCAGGTCTCCAGGACAGCGGCTGGAGCAGAACAGGGCAAGCAGCGGCGCGTCGGACAGGGATGAATTAACCCTCGACGCCTCGCTAACCCTCGGTCAAGTCGGCAGAGGGCGCCGGGCGGCCGGCGCGCCTGGCCTTCAGCCAGCGCTTGAAGGAGCGTTGGCTTTCCCTTGACGGACGGCCCGCGATCAGCCCTTCGACGCTGAGATCTTCGTCCAGGTCGGGCCAGTGAATTCCCTGGCCCTGGCCAATCAACTCCCAACGGTTTCGCTCAGCCGGCGTTGCGTGGACCAGCCGGGGATACCAGGCCAACGGCACGGAGACCGCGCGACCATCGGAAAGCTCAGCGTGCAGCGTGTCTTCCGTGACGGTCACCGCGCGCGCCGCCGGTATGCGCGCCTCAATCGTTGAAATAGTCATCCCACGCGTCCATGAGCCGACTGCGATTCGCCTCAATTATGCGCTGCACCCGTCGAACCTCCAAGGGTCGCATGCCGCCGCTTCGCTGCATGCGTACCGGGTCCAGCCAGAACTTCGCGACCCGTTCGTCGCGCATGACGTGGACATGTTGCGGTTCGTCACCGTCGCCGGAGTAGAAGAAGAAACGGTAGGGACCCTCGCGCAGCACCGCCGGCATCAGGATTCCGGGGCGTGCATTCGCGCCAGGCCGGCATTGCCCCCACGCCGCGTCGTAGAGCGGGACGGTACGGTCTGCCACCCGCGCTTCCGCGGCGCCAACGCCCAATCGGAAGATCGGTTCATATCGAGGACGAGCTTCGGCCTCATGCCGTGGAGAGTTGGACTTCTCGCTCCTCCAGCCGCCGGGCCGGCTAGGCCAGGGACTGGCCGATGTCCTCCCGTTCAAGATACGGATGAGCTTCGAGGACTTTGGCGGGTGAGCGACCGGACGCCAGCAGACTCACCACCGTTCCAGCCGTGACCCGCAGACTGCGGATTCAGGCCTTGCCGCCTAGCTGTATGGTTGTTCTCACGTGTAGCACTTTATTCACCGTCGTTCCTCCTGTTGCGGATCGATTGATGGCCCCACTCTTACTGCTGGGCCTATCTGTGTATCGTTCTCGCTGCCTTCCGGCTGGTCATTTAGGCGGTATAGTCCGACGAGAGTCATCGGAGTTGCGGATGATAGGAGTAATTCCTTGGGCCCTTTCCTTCCCACTCGCAACACTTGAAAGTCCCCGTCCTCGTAAAACCAGAGGAAGAGAATGCCCTCCCCAAGAGCGGGTTTGTTCCCTGCATCAGAGAAAGGCAGGGACAACACTTCTTCTCCTCTAAAGATAAGCTCAGGCTGTACCTGCTTGCCGATGGGGTGCGGTTGAAGCTTGATCTTCGAAATCAGGGCAATGAGTTTCGGAAAGTCGCTCGCCACGGTCGCCCAGAGCACTGTAGGATCGATACTCCAAAACTTGTGCGCAAGTCTGATGCGCATTCCTTTTAGGTTCGCCCACGCGGTATCACCCTCGGCCTCAGATTCGATGGGTATCTCAATCAGTCGAGGGAGTATCTTGTTGTTGATTCTGTCCAACTGGGTTATCGACTCCTGCACATTCTCGGCGTACTTTGCCAGTGCCCAGAAGAGATCGTTGGACTCGTTGCAGTCGTCAACAGAAAGTCGGCTTGCAAGGTCCAGTGCACGGTGTGCATTGGTGAGGATCCTCTCAAACCAAGTGCCAACGTCGCGAATGGCCGAATCATCCATCCGTCGTTGCTTGCCTTTTGTGCTTGATCTCTTTCGCCTCTTTGTCATCACCCGTTCCGTCCCATGCGGTGCTTGATGTCGGAGTTAATGACGAAGTCCAGATCCTGTTCCATTGAGGCCCTACCGCTTTTCCGGTGCCCGGCCGCTCTCGCCGCTCGCGCGATGCCTGTTGTCGGTTCTCAGCATGCCCTATCGAGGGAATATTCCACGGCGCATGAACTCCACCGCCACGTTCAGGTCTTCCGCTGAGAACCGCAGCCAGCGTATGGCTTCCTGGACCACGGGATCAGGGACGCTCATACACGACAGTCCCTTCCCGGAGCGCGGCGTGGAGGACGGTCCCCGCCACCTGTCCTCGACCGGCAATCTCATCGGGCGTGGTCACCACAATGTCCTTGCCGACCGGAAGGTCGCCTAGCAACCGCCGCATCTCGACCGCGGCCCGGCGCTTGTCCGGCGCGTCGCCCATCACCACCAACAGGTCCACGTCGCTCGACGGCGTTGCCCCGCCGCGTGCCCGGGAGCCAAAGAGCACGACGCGAGACGGCTGGAACCGCGCCACGATGCGGTCCACCATGGTGGCGACCACCGCTTCCATGGTCATGGCACGTCCTCACACCCGCCGCTCAGGACGCCTGGCACTACCATCGGCCCCTCACCCCGAACGCCCCATGCGGTACTTGATGCCGTAGTTTGTGATGAAGTCCATCCTGCTTCTATCCTCGATCCTCGAACGAGGTTCTTACGACCAATGAGTGCTCCAACTCGATGTCTTCCCACAGGTCGCCTAGGCCCAATGCTTCTAACCAAACCTTGTCAATTTTGTCCGTGATGTGCCGGCATCTGGCGATGTTGTAGTTGCCGATGTTCTTTCCAGCGTTTAGCTTGAAGACTATATTGTCGTTCATAGCGTCTTCTAACGACGGCAATAGCGGCAATAGATGGTTTTTCTGGCGAACGGTTAGCTGGCTCGGTCCCAGGGGGGCGCTAGTGAAGCCGCTCTGAGTCACATCAAAGTCGTCGCCAATGGCCGCCCACCAGACAAAGAGAATCTTGCCATTCGTTAAGAGCATGGACAAATCTCTATCATCGGATTCCAGAAAGTGGACGGTTCCGTACTTTGTTTGGGGAATCAGGTTGTCGTCCTGACCGTATGCTGGCGGTTGGTTTATACAGAATGTCAGCCAGTTATAAGCGGTCTGCTTGAAGTGAAGATTATGCGCGCCGGATCGACGCGGAGCAAGCTCGTTCTGGAGGCGGTAGGCGCTACCCTCTAGTAGTGACTCGAAGCTCTGTAGAATGCGTTCACTTCCTAGCTTGGGAATCAATCCGCCAAATGCTGATGGCGAAAACGGTGCATACGATAGTGCGCCAAACAGAGACGGACGCTGCGAGTCGAACCATCTGTGAAGACGTGTCGTGAAACTGCACTTCTGTGAATCTGACGATTTACGGGCCAGATAGATCGTGTTGCGTACCCTCGTATCGAAGCTGAAGAGGGCAGACGGAATGCGGCCGAACGACGAGAACCAAATGGAATCGCATTCCTCGTATAGGTGAGAGCGTAGGCTAGTGAATCCTGAGCTGAATGTGAGGCTAAGCGGCACGATCATGCTTGTCCAACCGGCGCTACGGCAGACGTTGACGCTTCGCTCTGCGACCAGTGCATATATGTCTGGGCAACTTGACGTTTGAAATCCCCTTAGCGTGTATTCCTTGGCGACCGTCCGCCGAGCCACGTAAGGAGGATTCCCGATCACAGCGTCAAATCCGCTCTCGCTTATGGCCCCGTGAAACTCGACGAACCAGTGGAATGGCTTATGGCTGTCGCCCCAAGCGGTGTAGGCGTCCGAGTCGCCCAGGTCGATTCCGTGCTCGCCGGCGAGGTAGCGATTGAGCTCTGTGCTCAAATTGTCCAGACGGCGGCGCAGGTCAGCCTTATGGTCGGCAGTGATCTCGCCGCCGAGCATGGTCTGCTGTCGTTGAAACTGGGTAAAGGCAGCACTGGCTAGCCGCGCCTGCTCTTCGATGTGGTCGAGGACTGCCTGTTCTTCGGGAAAAACCTGCCTGTACTGACCGTCGGGCATCACAGTCATGGCCCGGCGAACGTCATCGAGGGAAGTAAAGCCCACGAGGGTATTGCCGGCGCGAATGTTGAAGTCGATGTCGGGCAGCGGCTCCAGCTCGTCCACCGTGCCGGCCTGCGCCGCCAGCTTGAGGAAGAGCCGCAGCTTACAGATCTCCACCGCCTCTTCCATGATGTCCACGCCGTAGAGATTGCCGATGATGATCGACTTGAGGATGTAGTAGCGACGGTTGGGGTGGCGCGCGGCCTCGGCCAGATCTCGGCGGAAGTCGATGAACTTGGCCGGGCTGTGCTTGCCGCCTGACTGGTCCAACTCGTCCACGAAGGCTTCCATGCGCTCCAGGCAGGCGTCGTAAAGCGGTTCCAGCACGTTGAGGGCGGCGAAGAGGAAGGCGCCGGAGCCGCACGCGGGGTCAAGCACCGAGACCTCTCGGATGGCCTTCCAGAAGGCCCGAAGCAGCTCGGGGCCTTCGCAATCCAGGATCACGTCCTGGGCAAACTGCCGAGTGTCCAGGTTCAGCGTGATCAGGTCATTGATCTGGTGGACCTCGCCGTCCACCAGCTTTTCCCAGATTTCATAGTGCCGCTGGCGTCGCGCGACGTGCTCGCGCCAGGTCTCGGTGGGCAGGGCGTGGGCCTCGTCGGCCGGCTCGTTCCAGCGGCCGCGCTGCGCCACGTCGTCCACGCCGGGGGCGATGTGTGGCGGAAGCTCAACAGCGACGCCTTTCTGCATGGCCGGATAGATATAGCGGTCCGGGTTCTCGCTCAGCAGCCGCCAGAGCGCGGAGTCGCGCCGGAACGCGATGGCGCATTGCTTTCGCGCCATGTCGAATAGCCGCGGAATGACGGTGTTCTGCGAGATGTAGCCGGTGATGTCTTCCTTGGTGTAGTAGGCCCCCATCTGCTTCTGATTGACGTACTTCTCGAAAATGTAGCCCAACACGTCGGGATTGACCTCGTTGTCGGCCCGCAGCGGGCGCTCGTCGAGGTGCCATTGGTAGGCGTCGAAGAAGGCGAACAGCCTCTCGAAGGCTGAGTCGTCAATCTGAATGTCTTGGTATCGGTCTTCGAGTTCATGCACGTCGAAGATGCCGCCGTTGAGGTAGGGCACCGTGCCGATGAGTGCGTCGAGGTCTGCGGCCCGATCTTCCGGCAACAGTCCCAGCCCCTCGTGGAAAAACCGCCGCAGGAAGTGCCGGTAGAAGCTGAGGAACTGACCTTCACCGCGCAGCCGCTGCACGTCCGTCAGCCGGTTGCGCAGGTAGTCCCGGTCGCCGTCCAGGAAGCCTTTCTTCTGCACAAAGTAGATGAACATCAGCCGGTTGAGCATCAGGGACGTGTACCACTCGCGATCGTCCATGACCGGGATGCCCTCCACGAACTCGAGGAAGGCGTCGTGCTCGGTCTTGAACCGGGTGTAGAAGCGTTTGGTGACACGATCGACGTCGAAGGCCCTGCCCGCGCGAACCGTCACCTCGGCAATGGAGGGTTCTTCGTCCAAGCTGAAGGCCAGCAATTGGAGCTTCTGGATCAATGGCTCGCCGGTCTGGTCCCGATGGAAGGCGTGCTCGCGGTAGAGCGGTGAGCGCCCGGGCTGCCGCTTGACCCACTGCCAGACCTGGCGCGTTGCAGCGTCGTCGACAAAGACCAGCAGGTGCTCGTGGGTCTGCTTTGCCAGTTGCCGTTCGATCTTCATGCGCACGGCGCGCTCGGGTACTTCCGGGTTTCGGCACACGTAAGCAACCAGTCCGCTCTTTTCCGCCACCGCCCCCAGGTCGTAGGCGTGGTCGTCAACCTCGGCGGACTGGTTGCCGGGCGGCCGGTCCCAGCCCAGCTCTTCGATGAACAGACGCTGGAAGTCGAAGTCTTGGACTGCTTGCCTGACCTGCTCGGAGCGGAACGCCACGGCTAGCCCTCGGCGTCCGGCTTGCGCTGGGCCCGGGTGCTCACTCTGAGACGAGACGCGCGTGGGGGAGGGAGGCCATCCGTCGGTCGAGAGTGAGCGTGTCCAACCCGGCCCGCGCGTAGTCGTTGGCAATCAGGCGGTCGAAAAGCCCTGGGCCGCCGGAGGCGGCGAGGGCATCCAGCACGGCGCGCCCGTTCAGCGGGGCGACCAGGCCGCTGGTGAGGGTGGTGTGAAGCTCGGCGCGGGCGTCCTCCTTCGAGACGCCATAGTGGCGTTGCAGGGTGACGTAGGTCTCCCCGATGACCTGGTTGGACGCGAGTATCTCGGTGTCAGCTGCGCAGAGGGCGCTGAGCCTCTCGACGCAGAGCGTGAAGAGGTCAGGGGGCTGGCCGGTCACCAGCCGGATTAGAACCGACGTATCAATCCCGATATTTGTACGGATCATATCCCTCGTCGCGGAACTTGCGGATGTCGAAAGGTGGAGTGCCCGGCTTTATCTTGTCGCCGAGGGTTCCCAGCTTCGAATAGTCGATTCGCCGTGGCTTTAGGGTGTATCCGTCGGGACCCTCTTGCAGCTCGAGCCGATCGCCGGGGCCGACGCCCATGGCGTCCAGCACGTGCTTGGGAAAGGTGACCTGGCGCTTGGACGTAATCTTCACGAGCATGAGATGCCTCCTTACGAAAAGTCTATATCAGGTAAGGCGGAGCGTCCAGTACACTGGCCCACCGCGCGGCGCCGCCCTACGTCTCATCGCCGCGCAGGCCCAGTGAGCAGATGATCTGCGGCTCCTCCGGCGCCGTGTCGTCTTCGACCACGCAGAGGCGTTCCTCCTGATGCAGGGTCGTCACCAGCTCGGCCAGTCCCTCGTCGGACATGCCGCTGCGCATTTGTCGGTTCAGCGTGTCGCGGGCGGTCTCACGCAAGGGGAAACGGTAAATCGCCTGATGAGCTCGTTCGAGCTCGGCACTTACGAAGAGCGTGCCCCGCCCCTGCTCGATGTAGTTCTTGAGGCGTTCGTAGACGCGGAATCGGGCTCCAGACGGCCGGCCAAGCTGCCCGCCTACACGCTTTTCCTCGGCGGCTGCTTGCCGCACGGCGTTTGTCACCAGCTCATGGTGGCGCTCCTGGCGTGGCGCGGCGGGCGTGTCCGGTGCGCAGCGGGCGGCATTGAGGATGGCGAAGTGCGACTGGCTGACGGTGTTTCCGTTGGCGTCGAGGCGGACGAGGGTGTCGTTGTCGGCGGCCGTCCGCAGGTAGATCAGCACGCCGGCGGGATCGTCACCGTCACCACGGCCCTCTCGCATCCCAGGGGAGATAGTGCGTGTGCTGTAGACGACGTCCGGCAGATCCTCGATTCGCCGGCGCAGCGATGGATCGTCGTCGGTGGCGTTCTTCCAGATCTGGTAGGCGTAGGACGCCAGGTCGATTTCGGTGTCCTCGTCGCCGTCAAGGACGCCGGCTTGCTCGTTGTAAAGGTCGAGAATTGGCCGGTCCTCGTCGTCCTCGAAGTAGGCTTCGTCGGTCCCGACGACTTCCGCGTTCTCCCGTAGTCGCGTCCGCACCCGCGCGCGAAGCCGCAGCACCCGTTCCACGCCGTCGGCGGGCAGGAACGAATAGCAGAGAATCTCTGCGGCTTGCTGCCCGATACGGTCGACGCGGCCCGCCCGCTGGGCCAGCCGGATGATGGCCCAGGGCAGGTCGTAGTTGACCACGATGGCGCAGTCCTGCAGGTTTTGGCCCTCGCTGAGAACATCGGTGGCGACAATCACGCGCAGTTCGTCGTCGGGCGAAACTGCGTCGCGTCTCCCGTTGCTGACCGGGCTGAATCGACCGGCTGTGGCTGTCGGGCTCTCCGAGTTTCCCGTGACGCCTTCCAGCTGTTCGAGTGCCGGACGCTCGGTGGCGCCATCCCGGAGTTGTTCCGTGAGGTAGTCCACGGTGTCGGCGAACTGGGAGAACACAAGCACTTTGTCTTCCGGATGGTCGCGGGTGAGCAGGTCGTGAAGCCGCTGCAGCTTCGTGTCATGCCGCGGCTCCCATTCGCCTGCCTCTGCCAGCACTCCCAGCAGCGCCTCGGCATCGGCCCGCAGATCGTTGGCGAGCTCGGGCTTGAATAGGTCGGCCCGCAGCCAGTCGTAGCGGTTCCGCCGTGGTCCGGCCAGCCGCGTGTAAGCCTGCGCGGCCTGCGCTTGAAAGGCTTCGGTCGTGTATATGCCGGGAGTTGAATGCGACTCGTCGGCGTCGTCGAATTGGAATCGTGCGGTGATCCGATCCGTATCGGTCACGCGGGTGTCCAGGTCGTCGGCGCTTTGGGTGCCGATGGGAATCTCCAGTCCCTGCTCAATCGCGTGGAGCACCAGCAGGTTTCGGATTACGTGCCGTTCCAGCGACTGAATGAACGCCGGGCCGCTGCTTTCCAGCCTCTTGAATAGATTGGTGCGACAGAATCCCTTGAGCCGTTGACCGGCGCGATTGAGGTTGTCGATTACCTGCTGCTCTACGTTGTTGGGTGGCTGGTCGGGCGACGGGTCTACGTGGTTTCCCAGGCCATAGCGCGGCAGTTCGAGCGCGTTGATCACGCTCACGACCCGGTCCGAATACAGGCGGGCGTATTGATCATCGGCGTTGCGCGGGTCGATCGAGAACCCGAGCGTGCGCGGTACTCGCGTGGGGAAATACGAAAGGGTTCCGTCGGCGAACTGCAAGAACTTTCGGCCGTCGTCCGGGTCGGTTTCCGCGTAGTTGTCCTTAATGAAGCTGCGCGTGCGACGAACCATGTAGAGCCGCATGAGTTCCCGCCAGTCGTCGGCGAACTCGCTCTTCTCGAAGGCCGCCAGCGTGCCAAGACCGCATTGGTGCTGGCGAATGAACTCGGTTTCGCCCATTTCGCGCAGTTTGCGATCGGGCCGCACGCCTAGGTCGTGGTCGACTGGCGTGAAGAGGCCGAGCTGCGCGGAGAGGTCGCCGTAGGTCTTGTTATAGGGCGTGGCCGACAGCAGCACGCAGCGGCTTTCGTTTTCGGCGATGTACTCGCGGATGGCGCGGTAGGTCCGGCCCTCGGGATTCCGCAGGTTGTGGCTCTCGTCCACGATTACGACGCGGTAGCGGCGCAGGGTGGGCAGCTGGTTGATGGCCACACTGATCGACATCACTCTGGCCCGCAACTGGTAGCGGTGCGCGTAGTCCTCCCACATGTCGGTCAGGTTCTTGGGACAGAGGATGAGCGTTTCAAGCCCGTGGTCTTCTTCCAGGATTTTTGCGACCGCCGTGGCCATGAGGGTCTTGCCGAGCCCCACGACGTCGCCGATCAGGGCGCCCCCGCGTCGGTTGATGTGATGCGCGGCGATGCGGGCCGCGGCAGCCTGAAACTCGAAAAGTGCGTCGCCGAAGATGGGCGGTATCTTGAATTCCTGCAGGCCCGCCCGCGCGTCCTGCGACAGGTGATAGGCCATCTTGAGATAGATGTGATAGGGCGGAATCGGTACCTCCCGCGCCCAGCTCTCATCGATGATCTCGGCAAGTTCTTCTGAGATGTCGATGCACAGGCGGTCGTCCCAGCGGTCGTCAAACCAGCGCTGAAGCTTGGCGCAGGCGTCATGGTCGAGCACGTCGACGTTTAGCTCGCCCTGCTTGGCCAGACCGGCAAGGGTGAGGTTGCTGCTTCCCAGATAGCCGGTGGTTGGGTTGTTGGGGTCGGTGCGGTGGAGGAGGTAGAGCTTGGCGTGCAGGGGGTAGCGCAGGAAGAGCTTGACGACGACCTTTCCGGCCTTGATTTGCGCCTTGAGCCGCCGTAGCCCGGCCTCGTCTTCATTACTGGGGGAGCCGGTGGTCAACTGCTGCCGAAACTCTGCCGCCACCTGCTGGCGTAGCCGCCGGGCTGCTTGCGAGTCAACGAGATCATCGCGGCTCAACAGGCTCAGCGCAGACCGCAACTCGTCGTGCGGCAGCCGCTGCATCCCAACTAACAGGCGGCAGCGTGAATCGTCGGCACCACTCCAGCCGTCAACAAAACGGTCGATCAGCCGCCAGCCGCGCAGGTTGAAGTAGCCGACGCAGAAATCGGCTCGTTGCGAGATCCTGAGGGTCTCGGTGAGAGCCGGTAGAAGTTCTGACGTGATGTTGTCGAAGACGCGCGGCACGAGCGAGTGGTTTTGAAGCGAGACGCAGTCAGCTTACTTCCGATGGCGGCGAGCCACATGGCCGTCGCGGCCTGCACCACTCGGATCAAGCGGTAGGCTCGGCGTACCGATTCCAGATTCAAGGGGGTGCGGATCGTGAGCCGGATTCGGATTGGCGTCGTTGGCTGCGGGGGGATTGCCCAGATCCAGCACTTGCCGCATCTGGTGGAGCTGCCGGACGTGTTCGAGATTGCCGGCTTGTGCGATCTGTCGCGCGAGTTGCTGGACCACGTCGGCGACGCCTATGGCGTGCCGCCGGAGCGGCGGCACGTGGACTACCACGAGTTGGTCGGGCGCGCGGACATCGACGCGGTGATCGTATGCACCACCGGCTCGCATGCGCCGCCCGCCATCGCGGCCGCTGAGGCCAGCAAGCACATCCTAGTCGAGAAGCCCGTTTGCTACACGGTCGCCGAGGCCGAGGCGATGGCCGCCGCCGCCGACCGCGCCGGCGTCGTCTACCAGGCGGCCTACATGAAGCGCTACGACCCGGCCTTTCGGTTCGCGCAGCGGCGGGTGGCGCAGATCGACGACGTGCGCTTCATCCAGGTCAACCACCTGCACCCCGACAACGCGCTGCACTTGGCGACGTTCGACTACCACGTGCCGTCGGATCTGCCGGACGCGGTGATCGAGGCCGGGCGCGCCGAGTCGGACCGGCTTGTGGCCGAAGCGCTGGGCCGCGACCGCGTCGACTCCGCCACGCTCAGCGCCTTCGGGGCCATCAACGGCAGCATGATCCACGACATCGGCAATCTGCACGGCATGTTCGGCGCCCCGCGGCGCGTGGTCAGCACCGACATCTGGGCCGGCGGCGTCGCCCTCTCGACCGTGCTGGAGTACGACGGCGGCGCGCGGGCGGTGTGCAACTGGATCGACTTGCCGGAGTTGTTCAGCTTCGAGGAGACGCTGGCGGTCTACGGCTCGCGCGATCGCGTCATCGCGTCGTTCCCCACGGGATGGAGCCGCGGGATTCCAACCGACGTCACCGTGCAGTGGATCGACGCCGAGGGCCACCCCGCCGCGACGACCCGCTCATGGCAGGCCAACCCCTTCAAGCTGGAGCTCGAGCATTTCGCGGACTGCATCGCGCGCGGCGAGCCGCCGCTCACGCCGGGCCGCGAGGCCGTGGAGCACGTAGCGCTGGTACGCGATATCGTGCTGGCGCACCTGGAGACCGTTGCCTAACCTCTCCGTCATTCCGGCGGAGGCCGGAATCCAGTCCGGCCCAACAGGGTTTGGCAAAGGTCTCCACTTGGAAGGAGCCGCTTAGCCATGCCGCTTGAGGTCTTCGACTATCGCCGCGACATCAAGAACGTCGTCATCACGCCCGAGATCCGCGCGCGCTTTCTGCGCTTCGAGCCGGGCGACGTGGCCACGCGCCACAGCCACGACCTGGGCGCCGAGGTCTTCCTGATCATGCAGGGCCGCGCCGAGTTCGAGATTGAGGGCGAGACGGCGGTGCTGGGTCCGGGTGAGCTGTGCTTTGCCGGTCGGGACGAGCTGCACCAGGTGCGGGTCATCGGCGGCGAGCCCGTGATCATGTACCTCTCGGTCACGCCGCACGTCGAGCCGACGCACACCATGTACGCCGACGACGGCTCCCGCCTGCCGCCCAAGTACGGTCACGCGACCAGCGAGGAGCGCGCCGAGCACGACCCGTCCGCCGGTATCTCCACGGCGGACCTTGCCCTGGAGCACTTCCGGGCATCGCGGGAGCTGGCCCGCCTCGCGCGCGAGACCGCCGCCCGCCACGCCGCGCACACCGCCGAGATCGAGCAGCTCGCGGCGGCAGGCGATGACGTCCAGGCCAAAGCCATCGTCGACACCATGTGGCCCGACACCTACGCCACCCTCAGCGCCGTGGCACGGGTAGAAGCCGCCTGGAACGAGCTCGCCGCACGGGTGGATTCGGGCTAGTCGTCAATTCCGCGAGGGTTGCCCTCGGCACGCTTCTTGCAGCAGCGGCCAAGGGGCCGTGGGTGGCCAGCGAAGGGCGGGTCTGAAACCCGCACCTACGAACCGCTCCGTTCGTGGTGAGCTTGTCGAACCACGCCTCGCTGGCGGGCTCAGGAGACGCCCTTCGACAGGCTCAGGGCGAACGAAGTCGGTAGATGGGGTCGGTCAGTGGAACCGCTCGCCTACTGCGGCTCGCGGACGGAGACCTCTTCCGAGCTCACGCGCACCAGTTGCTTGCCGATGTTCTCTCCAGTGAAGAGACCCACGAATGCCGCGGGGGCGTTCTCGATCCCTGACACGATGTTCTCGCGGTAGGTGAGCTGGCCGGTGGTCACCCATTCGGTGAGCGCGGCCATGGCCTCGGCGTCATGGTCCTCGAAGTCGTTGACCAGGAATCCCTCCATGCGCGCGCGGCGGCTGTGGATGGTGCGCGAGTGCGGCGGCACGGGGGCAAGCTCTTGGGAGTGGTACTGCGAGATCGCGCCGCAGAGCGCGATGCGGGCGTGGATGTTGATGCGCCGCAGCAGGGCCTCCAGCACCTCGCCGCCGACGTTTTCGAAGATCACGTCAATGCCGTCGGGGCAGGCGCTGTCGAGCGCGTCGTCCAGCGGCTGGGTGCGGTAGTTGATCGCCGCGTCGAAGCCAAGCTCGTTGACCAGGTACATGCACTTGGTGTCGCTGCCGCAAGTGCCCACCACGCGGCAGCCCTGGAGCTTGGCGATCTGGCCGGCGGCGCTGCCCACGGCCCCCGCGGCGCCCGTCACCACCACGGTGTCGCCCGCGCGCGGCCGGGCCACCTCGAGCATGCCGTAGTAGGCCGTAAGCCCGGGCATGCCCAGGATGCCGAGCGCGGTGGACAGCGGCGCGGCCTGGCGGTCGATGATCTCCAGGTCTTCCAGCGTCGTGACGGCGTATTTCTGCCAGCCGAACTCGCCGCGGACGATCTCGCCCTCGCGCAGGCGCGGGTCGCTGGAGAAGACCACCTCGCCCACGCCCTCGCCGATCATCACCTGGCCGAGTGCAATCGGCTCCCCGCGCAACGGCTTCTCCCACAGGCGCCCGCGCATGTAGGGATCGACCGAGACGTAGATCGAGCGCACGAACACCTCGCCGGCCGAAGGCCGCGGAATCGGCGACTCGACGATCTCGAAATCGTCAACCTGGGGCACGCCGACAGGCCGGCGCGCCAGGACTATCTGTGTGTTCGTCGGGGTGGCAGACACGGAATCCCCCTCACCCTAACCCTCTCCCCAGGGAGAGGGAATAAGACCTGCCCGAAGCGCCTGCTGCATGGACGTCCTCAAGCGGCTCGTCAGGCTACGCCACGCTTGCCAAACGCCGCTGCAAGTCCACGCCGGCCTCGATCTGGGCCATGAACTCGCGCGTGGACGTGAGCACGGTGCGCCAGTCGGGCTTGGCGGGGACGCAGTCGATGGAGAGGTAGCCCTGGTAGTCGATGGCGTGCAGGACGCGCACGATGTCGCTGAAGTCGAGATGGCCGGTGCCGGGCATCTGGCGATTGCTGTCGGCCAGGTGGATGTGCCGCAGGTGCTTGCCCGCGGTGCGCAGCGCCTCGGTGACCGGGCCATCCTCGATGTTGAGGTGGAAGAAGTCGGCCACGATGCCCAGGTAGTCCGACCCCACGGCTTCGACGACCGCCACCGCCTCGACGACCGAGTTCATGAACCCGGCGTAGCCTTCGAAGCGATTGACGGGCTCGATGGCCACCGGCACGCCCACGGATTCGGCGTGGTCCGCGATCTCGCGCGCCGACCGCTCGAACTGACTCCGCAGCTCCGTGAGCGGCTTGGTGGTTACCGGGTACTCAGGCACGAACGACACCGCGCAGATTTCGTAAACCGGCGGCTCGTCCAGCGTCGCGCCCAGGTCGAGGCAGCGCTTGGCGTAGTCGACGGCATAGCTACGTTTCGCCTCGTCGCTCGATGCCAGGTCGCGCTCCTCGCCGGCGTGCCAGCCGCCCCAGGCCCCGAGCAGCGAGGGAATGCTCAGCCCCAGGTTCCGCGCCTTGTCGACCACGCTGTAGAACAGCGCATCGTCGATGCGGTCGGGCTCGGCGTCCAGGTCGACGCCGTCGTAGCCCGCGTCGGCAACCGCGCCCAGCACGGTGTCCGGGTCCTCCCACACCTGCCCGCCGGGGCTGGACGCCAGCGTCGCCAGCACCACCGAGTATTTCAGCGCCATCGCTCAGTGCCCCATCTTGGAGAGCGCCTCGTCCACCGAGGCGTTCGGGCCGGTCAGCACGTCCATCGCCGCCCGCTCCGTGGCGCGCACGTGCTCGACCTGCGCGGGCAGGTCCGCGGCGGCCGCCAGCGGCACGTTGAGCAGCCCGTTCACGTCGCCGTGGATCAGATCGCCCGGCTCGACCACCATGCCGTCGATCTCGATCGGGATGTCCATCGTGATGCGCCGCGGGTTGCCGTGGGAGGCCGACGTACCGGCGGCGAAACAGGAAAAGCGCATCTCGCGCAGCTGGTCCACGTCGCGGATGGCGCCGTCGGTGACGAAGGCCACGGCGCCGATGGCGCCATAGAGCGTGGCGGCATAGTCGCCAAACATCGCCGCGCGCGCCTTGTGCGGTCCGACATCCTGCACCACGACGATCGCGGGCTTGGGAGCGGCGGCCAGCAGCTCGGCGAATTCGCGCATGCCGCGGCCCACCTCGATCGGGCCGGGCCCCGTGGTGTCGATCTGCGCCGTAACGGCATAGCCGAGCGTGACGCCAAGCTCGGGGAACATGCAGCGAACTTGTGACCCGGTAAACCCGACCCGGTGGTCGCGCACGCCAAGCTCTTCGATGGCGTTCGACACCGTGGGGCTGTCGGCGGCCTGGAGCGCGGCAAAAGTGTTTTCGTCGAGCGGCCCGGATACCGACATGGCGGCTCCCCCGATGGGCTGGCGCTGCGGGTCGATGCTATGCGCGGTGGCGCATGAGCGTCAACGAGCGCGCGGCGCAGAGCCTTCTCCACGCACCTTCCATGTCATCCCCGCGCGGACGAACGGGCGAGTCTAGGGAATCTCTGAATAAGTCCATAGGCCGCGCTTCAATCCCCCCCATCCTCACCTTCCCCCCAAGGGAGAAGGGACCGGAAGTGGCCTTAATCAGAGGTTTCCTAGGGCTCGGCGCGTCTCCGGCCGATGATCTCGTGCCAGATGCGTGGCAGGCCGTCGTAGCGCACTTTGTCGACGGCCAGGCTGAGGTAGTGGCTCTGCTCGGCCAGGCTGAATTTACGTGGGAAGACCAGGTCGCCCGCGACGCCTTCCACGAACGCCGGATAGCGGGCGATCGCCTTCAGCGCTTCACGCGTGAGGTGGATTGCGCGCTCCAGCTCGTGCACGACCTTGAATCCCGCCTCCTCGATCATCTTGCGGTAGTCATCGGGCCGGCGGTAGGGCAGGGAGCCGCCCTTGTCGTTGCGGCGGGCGCCGGTCAGGCGCATGAAGTGCAGCTTCCACTCGCCGTGTCCGCGCAGCGAGTTCGCCACCGCCATCGAGACGGTCGTGAAGGTGCTGTTCGACGACAGCAGGGCGCCTTCGCGTGCGATCGCGGCCATGCCGTTGTAGACCTGGCGTTGCCCGTCCTGATCGGTAATTTCATGAATGGCGTCGTGAATGCTCAGGCTGTCGGCGCCGTCGGCGGGGAGCTCATCGCCCTTGAGACGCTCCAGGTATCGGGCGTCGGCTTCCACGAAGCGCAGGTCGATGTTCGACGGTCGCGGCGTGGTGGCCTCGGCGATTTCCAGCGCCTTGGGGCTCCGGTCGATGCCGATGATCGTGCCCCGGAAGCCCCGCTTCTCGGCCTCCTCGATCAGGAGCTGCGGCACCAGACCCGTGCCGGTGGCCAGATCGACGTGCACGAAGGGATTCGGCATGTGGCGAAACAGCTCTTGCACGAGTTCCCGGTTGACTTGGCGATACTCGGGCACCGCCGCGAAGTGTCCAAAGTGCAAATCCTCGGGCGTGGGAAGGTCCTTGGCGTCGACAGTCACGTCAGCCGCTCGGCAAGATGGTCGGGGTCGTGCGCCCGAATGGTGGATTTGGCACGGTAGGCAAAACGGCCCGACGGCCAAATACGTATGGCTTGGTGAAGGGCCCCACCGGAGTCACGGCGATGGATGTCAATAGCGCATGTACACAACGACGGCCTGACAATAGGGCCGCTGACAGTAGCGGCGATGATAGCTCAAGGGCGCGCATGGCCGCTCAAGGGGGAGTCGGTCGTTGCGATCGGGACGAAACGCCGCTTGACCTCCGCCAAAGTCCGGTCCCCTCTCCCTCGATGGGAGAGGGCTAGGGTGAGGGCGCCGGTGACGGGAATCTCCGCCGAACGCCTGTCGTCAGAGCAGGGCACCTCGCGACGAGCGGTGGTGTCGCGCCGCCGGGTGCTGGGGCTGATGGCGACCGGCGGCGCCGCGCTCGCCACGTTGGCGGCCTGCGACGATTCCCCATCGACAGCCTCACCGACCAGGCCCGCTGCCGCCGCCAAGGTGATCGTCACCGCGCCTCCATCTCCAACACCCAGTCCCACCGCCACGGCCGCGCCCACGCCGACGGCCGCGCCCACCCCAACGGCGACCGCCGAGCCCACGCCGCGCCCGGCCCTGGCCGGCACCCCCGTGCCGGACGACCGCAGGCTATCGGATGACCAGGCGCAGTCGCTGCTTGACGGCCTGCTGCTCGACCCGACCTTTCCAGAGGCTCAGGTGGAGCTTGTGGCGTATATGGGAACCACCGGCGACGAGCGGCTCATCTCCGTGCTCATCGAGGTCCTGCGGGCGGCGCAGCTTGGCGCGTTTCATCCCGACACGTGGGACAACGCTCGGCAGGGTCTGTTCCAGCTCACCGGAGAACAATACGAATCGTGGGCGGAGTGGGCTGAGTGGTACGCGCGGACCGACCTGACCACCGTGCCCGGGTTCGGCGCCTGGAAGGGCCGCATCTACGGCCGTGTCGACCCGCAGTTTGTCCGGTTTTTCGATGAATCCGCGCCGCGCAGCATCCGCTTCGAGGAGATCGTCTGGGGCGGCGTGCGCCTGGATGGCATTCCCCCGCTGGAGTCGGCGCCGATGGTCGCGGCCGACAATGCGGCCTACCTCGAACCCGACGACGTGGTCTTCGGCGTCGCCATCAACGGCGACTATCGCGCCTATCCCCTCCGCATCTTGGACTGGCACGAGATGGCCAACGACGTGGTGGGCGGCGAGCCCGTGGCGCTGGCCTACTGCACCCTCTGCGGCGCCGGCGTGCTGTTCAGCCGCCGCTACCGCGGCGACGTGCTCAGCATCGGCACGTCGGGGTTCCTCATGCGCAGCAACAAGCTGATGTACGACCGCGGCACGTTCACGCTCTGGAATCAGCTGACCGGCGAGCCTGTGCTCGGGCCGCTGGCGGCCGATCCGGGCAGGCTCGACGTCATCCCGATCGTCACGACCACCTGGGAAGCCTGGCGCACGGCCAATCCCACGACCGCCGTGCTCAGCATCAACACGGGCCACCGCCGCGACTATTCACCCGGCGCGGCCTACGGCGGCTATTTCGCCAGCCCCGACGTGATGTTCCCGGCGCCGACGGCGGATGGCCTGGCCCCCAAGGACCGCGTGTTCGCGCTCGTGCTCGGGGACGCCGCTCGCGCCTATCCGATTCCAGACGTGGTCGAGGCTCGGGTGCTCAACGACACCCTCGATGCTCAGCCGGTCGTGCTCGTGGCGCTCGGCGAGGAGCTGACCATCGAGGGCGTCGACCGGCGTCGGGGCGAAGTGTCCTGGAGCGCTGGCGCCGCGGTGCGCGCGTTCGAGCGCGGCGAGCGGGAATTCGCGCCGGGCAGCGAGCCGCGCACGGTCGTGGACGGGCAGGGAGATGTCTGGGAGGTCACCGAGGAGGCGCTCGTCGGTCCGGACGGCGCCCAGCTCGCCCGCCTACCCGGCCACCTGGCCTACTGGCTCGGTTGGTCCTCGTTCCACCCCGCGACGACGCTCTACGGCGCCGACGAGGGCTGACGACTCTCAGAGCCCTCTAGAACCCCACTTCGTCGAGCGGCGTCAGCGGCTGCTGCGGCTCCGGCGACCGGTCCAAGGCGCCGTTGACGCCGTAGGGGTTCTCCACCGGCCCGCTGAAGCCGGCCACGCCGAGGCTCAGGGCGTCCAGATCGCCGAGCTCCGACACCGGCACCCAGAAGACCACGACGTTCGTCAGGATCATGGCCGCGGCCTCGGTTGGCATGGGCTCCAGCTGCGGCCCGAAGGTGCGGCCCAACTCCCAGCCGTCCGTCGTTGCCGCGATCCAGTAGTGCGTGTCGCTGCCGTCCAGCACGTCGTTGGCGAACTGCGGCAACGCCTCCCAATCGTTCGCCGGATCGCCGTCCTGGAATAGGGCCCAGTAGGTGCGATTGAAGTCGGGGTCGTCGAGCGGAATGGGGTCGAGCACCTCGCTCCAGACCAGCAGGTAGGCGCCGGCACCGACGCCATTCGCGCCACAGACCACGACCGGGTCCAGCGAGCCGCAGGGAACAGCGCCGTCGGGGCCAAACAGCTCGCGCGCCGTGGCTTCCGCCAGCTCGATCTCTCCGACGCCCCAGTTCCAGATGTCCACGGTCGGGTCGTAGCGCACTTGCGCGATGCCGGGGTCGCCGTGGAACAGATCGCCCAGGTCGTCGCGTGCCTCGCCATAGGGCGACGTGTCCAACTCCATCCACAGGGCGGCGCGCTCGCTGGTGATCACGCGTTCCGCGTCGGCCCCCGGTTGCTCCTGGGTGCTGGGCGGCAGGGTCGGTCCCTGCGAGATGCCCGCCGAGCCGAAGAAGAATCCGGCCAGGGTGAGCGCGAACTCATCCGGGGACACCTCCCGCGCGTCAGCCGGCGCGCTGATCGAGACTTCGGCGTTCCATTCCAATCGCATCTCAACGTCCGTTTCGAAGCCCTCGCCGAGAGCCGGGCCGCGAAACACGACGGGCAGATAGGTCTCGGTATCCACCAGCAACTGCACCGACCTGTCCTCGGGACTCGTGAGGACGAAGCACTGCCGGCCGTCGCCGCAGTCCTCCACGCCGACCACCTCGATCGGCGCCAGCTCGTCCTCGGGAATCATGTCGTCAAGCAGGTCGCCGGCGCCCATCGCGTCGATCAGCGCCGGTTCGCCGGCAGCAATACTCGACGCCAGCCAGGGGCTCTCGGTGCCGTCCAGGTCCACGGCGCGGATGTATTGCGTGGCGCCGATCACGATCAGCTCGAGGCTCAGCTGCTGGTCGTCCGCGCCAAGCACCATCAGCATGCGTATGGCCTCGTCCGCCGGCACGAGCTCGAGCGTCACCGCGATCTCGCCCTCGACCATGGGCATCAGGCGCGCCTGAGCCGTCATGCGAACCGACTCCGGTGGATTGTTCGCGACGGCGTCGTGCAGCCGGTCGCGGTTGAAGTCAGACGCGTCAGGGGCTTCGTCTGTGGGCTCCGGCGTGGGAGTCGGTGAAGGCGTGGCCGTGGGGCTTGGAGTTGGGGTCGGCGTGGGTGCTGGAGTGTCGGTTGGGCTTGGGCCCGGCGTCGCGGTTGCCGTGGGTGCGGTCGTCGGCGTGGGCGGCTCAGGCGTCGGCGAAGGCGCCGCAGCCGCCACGGCCGGCGTCGGCGTGGCCGGTGCCGGCGGTGGCTCATCCTCGCCGCAGGCCGCGGCGACCAGCAGCACGACCGCGACTCCAACCGCCAGCATTGCCGCCCATGCCGCGCGCCGGGCCGCTCGCGGGCGTTGCGCAGCTCGCTCCGGTCTGGTGGCCCACGCCGCGTGCAGAATGGGATCGGCCGGGTCAAGGCGCTCAGGTTGCGCCGGTCCCGGGCCACCGCGCAGGCGCATCAAGTCGTTCATCCATCCAAATGCCATGGCCCGAGCATAGCCCCAGCCCTACCATGCGTAGTGTGACCAAACCGGCGAATCTGAGCCGCGTGCCAGCGCCGGCCAGTGCCGCGGCAAGTGGTATACCGAAGCGGGCACCTACAGCATTCGGATCAATCGCCAGTGGCGAGTCTGCTTCCGCTGGGGCGACGACGGGCCCTACGACGTGGAAATCGTGGACTACCGCCGCTGAGGAGGTGGGCCGTGCCGACGACGAATCGCATGCGACCGGTGCATCCGGGGGAGATATTGGGTGGTGAGCTGGACGAGCTTGGGCTCTCGGCCAATGCGCTCGCCAACGCCCTGTCCGTCCCGACCAACCGAATCACGGCCATTCTGAAGGGCCAGCGGGGAGTGACGGCAGACACTGCGCTGCGCTTGTCGCGCTACTTCGGCACAACGCCGCAGTTCTGGCTGAACCTCCAGAAGACGTTTGAACTGCGCGTGGCGGAGCTGAGATCGGGTGAGGACATCGCCGAACGCGTCCGGCCGCGTGTGCCGGCGCAGGCCGCAGCGGCCCATCCACCGCAAGCACATTGAGAATCTGAGCGGCGCTAGCTCCCACGAGCTAGCCATCCAGCCCGAGCGGGCCTAATGCGTATACTAAAGATGGAATACGTATACGTATCATTGGTGACCATCAATGAAACACCGGCTCACGCTCACGGTTGACGGCGAGGTCGTTCTCGCCGCTAAGCGCCATGCCCGCGCCCACGGCGTCTCGCTGTCGTCACTGGTCGAGCAGGGTCTTCGCGACGTGGTGGACGAAGGCGCGCCATCCTTCGCCGCGCGCTGGCGGGGTCGGCTCCGACCGGCGGACGGCGACGATCCGCGCTACGAGGCTCTCGCCCGCAAGTACCTCTGATGCTGCTCGACACCGACGTGCTGCTCGACGTGGCGCTCGACCGGGAGCCCCACGCGGACGCGGCGGCGGAGATCCTCGACCGGCTTGAGCGAGGTCGCGAGAGTGCCTTCATCGCCTGGCACAGCGTCTCGAACTTCTACTACCTCGTGGCGCCGTCGCGTGGCGGCCCCGGCGCCCGCGGGTTCATTCTCGATCTGATTCGCTTCGTGGCGGTGGCGGAGACCGATACGAGTGCCGTGCGCTACGCCGCCGAGCTGCCCATGCGCGACTTCGAGGACGCGCTGCAGGTCGCCGCCGCGCGGGCCTGCGGCGCGCGACACATCGTGACCAGAAACGTCAAGGACTTCGATCGCTCACCCATCCCCGCGCTCACCCCGGCCGAGGCGCTCCACGAGCTGTTCCGCGCCTAAGGCGCCAGACCCAGGAGAAATGTCGATTCCCATGCTGCGCGCAGCATGGGCCACCGGGCGCGGCGCTGGTCCTGCCTTACGGCGTGAAGTCGATGTCCGGCGTCAGCCGCTGGGCGAACGCGGCCAGCAGGTCGGCCGCCTGGTCCGCCACGTCGAGCGAGATAATCTCCGACGGCGTGTGCATGTAGCGCAGCGGCACGCTCACCAGACCGGTCGCGACGCCGGCCCGCGAGAGCTGCATGGCGTTGGCGTCGGTGCCCGTGCCGCGGGGCTCGGCCTCGATCTGGACGTCCATCCCGAGTGCCTCGGCGCTCTCCATGAGCAGCCGCTCCACCACCGGATTCACGTTGGCGCCGCGGGCGATCGCGGGACCGCCGTCCAGGCTCACGTCGCCGGCGGTGACCTTGTTGACGTTGGGATGATCGGTGGCGTGGGTCACGTCAACCGCCACGCCGACCAGGGGGTCGATGCCGAACGTGCTCGTCGTGGCGCCGCGCAATCCCAGCTCTTCCTGCACCGTGGCCACCGAGACCACCTCCGCCGCGCACTTGTCGGCCTCGATGCGCCGTAGCGCCTCGGCCACCACCCAGGCCCCGATCTTGTTGTCGAACGCCCGCGCCACGCCCAGCCCGTTGCGCAGCGGCTGCATGCCAAGCTCGTAGGTCACGGCGTCGCCCACCCGCACCAGCGACTCGGCCTCGTCCTTGTCGCCCACGCCGATGTCGATCCAGATGTCTTCGACCTTCTGCTCCTTGCCGCGCTGATCCCGAGGCGTCAGGTGAACTGCCCGCCGTCCGGTCACGCCGCGCACCGGGCCGTCCTGCGTATGGACGATCACGCGCCGTCCCGAGATCAGACTCGGGTCGTGCCCGCCGATGGTGTTGAAGTACAGGAATCCCTGGTCCGAGATGTAGTTGACCTGCAGGCCCAGCTCGTCGCAGTGCCCGGCGAACATCAGCCTGGGACTGCCGCCGGAGTTTCGGGTCGCGATCACGTTGCCGTGCACGTCGCCGCGCACCTCGTCCGCGTAGTCGGCGACCGTCTCGTGCCAGACGCGGCGCGCGGCCTGCTCGTAGCCGGACGGGCTCGGCGCGTCGATCAGCCGCTGCAGGAACTCGCGGCCGGCGTCATCCATTTGGCGCGCTAGCCGTTCTCGGCGGCCGCTTCGGCCACGAGGCGATCCTGCACGTGCGGCGGCACTTCCTGATAGCGCACGAATTCGCTGGTGAACTGGCCCCGCCCCTGGGTGATCGAGCGCAGGTCGGTGGCGTAGCGCTGCACCTCCGCCTTGGGTACCTCGACTTCGACGATCGAGGCGCCGTCGTAGTCGGCGGGATTCATGCCCAGCACGTGACCTCGCCGCGCGCTGATGTCGCCGATCACGTCGCCCGTATTGCCGTCGGGAATCTCGATGGCCAGCTTGACGATCGGCTCAAGAATCACGGGGCCGGCCTTCGGATAGCCGTCTTCCACCGCCAGCCGGGCGGCGTTGCGGAACGATTCGTCTGACGAGTCCACGTCGTGATACTGCCCGTCGAACGCCGCCGCCTTGATATCCACCACGGGATAGCCCGCGAGCGCGCCCTTGACGAAGCACTCGACCAGCCCCTTCTCGACGGCCGGCAGGTACTGCCTGGGGATCGCGCCGCCCTTGATGCGGTCCTCGAACTCGAAGCCCGCGCCCCGCTCTCGGGGTGAGAACTCGATGTGCACGTCCCCGAACTGCCCGCGTCCGCCGGACTGGCGCTTGTGCCGCCCGTGCGCGTTGACGGTCTTGCGAATGGTCTCCAGATACGGCACCCGCGGCACGTCGGCCAGCAGATTCACGCCGAACTTGCGCCGGATGCGCTCCAGGCTGATATGGACGTGCGACTCGCCCAGTCCGGCCAGGATGGTCTCGCCGGTCTGGTCGTCGCGCCCCACCTGCAGCGACGGGTCTTCTTCGGCGATCCGTGCCAACACCTGACCCATCTTGTCCAAGTCCGCCTGGGTCGCGGGCGTGATGGCGGCCTCGAACAGTGGCGTCGGCATCTCCAGCGCGCCCATCTTGTGCGTGGAGCTGTCCGACACCAGCGTGTCGCCGGTGGCGACGTTCTCCAACTTGGTGACAAAGGCAATGTCGCCCGCGACCACGACTCCCGTTTGCTCACCGGCTTTGCCCACCGGGTATTGAAAGCCCGAGAGACGCTCGTTTCTGCCGCTGGTCTGGTTGCGCAGCTCGACGTCGCCCGAGATCGTCCCGGTATAGACGCGCAGCAGCGAGACCTTGCCCACGAACGGGTCGGCCAGGGTCTTGAACACCTGGGCCACGATCGGCCCGTCGATCGAGAAGTCAATAGTCGCGCCGTTTGCGACGGGTGCGACCGGCAGGTCGGACGGCGCCGGGAGCACGGCGGTGATCGCATCGAGCAGTTCCCGCACACCATGCGTGGCCGTGGCGGCGGTGAATACGACGGGATAGACCTCGCCGCTGCGCACGCCTTCCCGCAGCGCCCGCTCGAGGTCGGCGCGCTCGAGCTCTTCACCTTCCAGGTATTTCTCAAGCAGGTCGTCGTCCGTGGCGGCCACGGCGTCCGTGAGTTGCTCGCGCGCGATCTCGACCGTCTCCGCCAGGTCGTCCGGAACCGGGATCGGCTCGCTGCCGGAGTCGGTGAAGGCGCGGGCCGTGCCGTCAAGCAGATCGACCACGCCGTCGAACGCCGGCGCCTCGCCCAGCGGGATCTGAATCGGAGCAATGGCCGCGCCGAACTTGTCGCGCAGCTCTTGGACGACGTTTTCCCAGCTCACGTTTTCGCGGTCCATGCGATTCACGACCACGAGCCGCGGGCGGTCCCGCCGGTCGACGAGGCGCCACACGATTTCGGTGCCCACCTGAATGCCGGCAGTGGCATCGATCACCACAATCGCCGCATCCGCCGCGCGCAGCCCCGAGGCCACGTCGCCGATGAAGTCCGGATATCCGGGCGTGTCGATGACGTTGACGGTGGCGCCGCGCCAGGGGCATGGCACGACCGAGAGATTGATCGACATGCCCCGCTCCACCTCGTCGGGGTCGAAGTCGGAAATGGTGTTGCCGTCTTCCACCCGCCCGAGGCGAGACGTTTGACCGGTCACGTGAGCCATGGCCTCGGTGAGCGAGGTCTTGCCGGCGCCGCTGTGCGCCACGAACACCACGTTCCGGATCGCGTCGCTGTTGTCCCGATCCATGGGCGTGTGTTCCTTCGGGCTGGGCACGCCACACGGCGCGCGGCGCGGGGAAGCGCCATTATATCGGCGAGTCCCTACAATCACGCACCCGAGCGGCACGGCGGATCTGGAGCCCCGGTAACCATGCCCGGTCGAAAGCGCATCGTCGTCAAGTGCGGCACGCAATTGCTCACCACGCCGGCCGGCCTCAACGAGTCGTACATCGACCAGATCGCGGCCCAGATCGCGTCACTCATGCAGGACGGCGCGGAGGTGGTGCTCGTATCCTCCGGCGCCGTGGCGTCGGGGCGCGCCAAGCTGCACCTGCAAGGCAATCAGCTCGTCATCCGCCAGGTTCTGGCGGCGGTGGGCCAGGCGCCGCTCATCGCCCGCTACGGCACGGTGTTCGCCGGGCACGGCATCACGGTGGCTCAGACGCTGATGTCCCGCGCCGACCTGACCACGCGCGACGGATTTCTCAACGCGCGCAACGCCCTCAATGGGTTGCTGGACCAGGGCGTGCTGCCGATCGCCAATGAGAACGACGTGGTCGCGACCGAGGAACTCCGGTTTGGCGATAACGACCCGCTGTCGGCCCTCATCGCGCAACTGATCGATGCCGATTTGCTGATTCTGCTCACGGGGACAGACGGCCTCTATACCGGCGATCCTCGCCGCCACCCCGACGCGGAGTTGATTCGGGACGGGCATGAGATGACCGACGATCTCTTGGCCAGCGCGGCGGGAGCGACCGGCGCCGGTGGATCCGGCGGCGTCCGGTCGAAGGTCGAGGCGGCACGCCGCGCCAGCTTCGACGGGATCGAGGTCGTCGTCGCCGGCGGCAATGTGCCCAACGTTCTGCCGCGCGTCGCTGCCGGCGAGCGCATCGGCACGCGATTTGCACCGCGAGAAGTGACCCGCACGAGCCGCGCCCGCTGGCTCAGCTCCGCCGCGACCGAGCGCGGCACGCTGCGCGTCGACGGCGGCGCCAAACAGGCCCTCACCGATGCGGGGCGCAGCCTGCTGCCGGCGGGAATCTGCGCCGTGGACGGCGACTTCATCCGCGGCGACGTGGTGGCGGTGGCCGGCCCCGATGACCGGGTCTTTGCCCGTGGGCTTGTAAACTATGCCTCGCACGACTTGGTTCGAATCCTGGGTCGGCCGTCGCACCTGATTGCCTCGATCCTCGATTACGAGCACGGCGCGGAAGCCGTGCACCGCAACAACCTGGTCTTGCTGGACAGTCCCTGAATCCGACCGAGGAGGCCGATATCAACGCCGCAGTTGACGCGCCGACCGCCGTCCGCTCGCGCGTCCCCGACTTGGTGGCCGCCGCGCGACGCGCCGCGCGGGAAGTCGCCAAGCTGGACGCCGACGCCAAGAACCGGGCGCTCGAGGCGATGGCGGCGGCGCTCCGGGCCGAGCAGACCGACGTGCTGGCGGCCAACGCTGAGGACGTCGCCCAGGCGCGCGCCGCGGGTCGCGACGACGCCTTCATCGACCGCCTGACGCTGACGCCCGCGCGGATCGACGGGATCGCCGATGCGCTCGGTACGGTGATTGGCCTGCCCGACCCCGTCGGCGAATCCGTTGACGCGCGCCGGCTGCCCAATGGCCTGGAAGTTGCCCGGCGACGTGTGCCGCTTGGCGTCATTGGGGCCGTGTTCGAGTCGCGTCCCAACGTGGCCATCGATATCTCGGCGCTGGGTCTCAAGGCCGGGAACGCGGTTATCCTGCGCGGCGGCAGCGAGTCCCAGCACAGCACCGGCGCGTTGGTCCAATTGGCGCGCCAGGCGCTCGGCGCGGCGGGAGTGACGGCGGATGCCATTCAGGCCATCACCAATCCCGACCGGGAGCTGGTGCGGCAGCTGCTGCAGGCGCGCCATGGCGTGGACGTGGTGGTGCCTCGCGGCGGCCAGGGGCTGATTGACTTCGTGACCGAGACGGCCTCGGTGCCGGTGATCGAAACGGGCTGGGGCGTGTGCCATACCTATGTCGACGCGAGCGCCGATCTGGCGGCGGCCGAGAGCATCGTGGTCAACGCCAAGACGCGGCGTCCATCCATTTGCAACGCGCTGGACACGCTGCTCGTCGACCGAACCGTGGCGTCCGAGTTCTTGCCGGTGGTGGGCCAAGTCCTGGCGGGAAAGAACGTGGAGATGCACGCCGACGCCGAGGCGCAGCCGCTGCTGGACGGCCTGGCGCGCGTCGTGAACCTTGCGGGCGACGACCTCGACACGGAATGGCTCGACCTGCGCATGTCGGTGGTCGTCGTGGATGGCATTGACCAGGCGCTGGGCCACATCCAGACGCACGGATCGGGCCATTCCGAGGCGATCGTGACCCGGTCGCTGGGCAATGCCGAGCGATTCCTCGATGAGGTCGACGCCGCCGCGGTGTACGTGAACGCATCCACGCAATTCACCGACGGCGGTGAGTTTGGGCTGGGCGCCGAGGTGGGCATCAGCACCCAGAAGCTGCACGCCCGCGGGCCGATGGGCCTGCGCGAGTTGACCACCTACAAATGGGTCGTCCGCGGCGATGGGCACGTCCGCCCGCTCTGACCGTCTGCGGCCGAAGTTCGTACGGGCACGTAGGGGGCGGCGCGGCGTCACGCAGCGCGCGTCCTGATCTGATAGCGGCGGGACGAGGCCCGCACCGCCTTCGCTCGTGCGACTGATCGCGCTCGGCGCCGCCTGGATCGATCGCTGCGGGCGGCGGATCGATGCTATCGGTCGGCGCTTGCGCCGGGCGGGGCTGCCATCCCTCGGTCCGGCGGTGAGACCGCGCCTTGCGGCGCTCTTGCTGCTGGCGGGGATGCTGATCGTGGTCGCCAGCGTGATCCGGGCGCGACCGGACACCACCGGGTTGCCGCCGCTGGCGGCTGGCGAGCTCGAGCTGCGCGCGCTGGATGTCGGCCAGGGGGACGCCCTGCTGATGCGGCTGGACGGTGCAACCATGCTGGTCGACGCCGGACCCGATGCGCCGACCGCCGGCGCCGAAATCGTGCCGCAGCTGCGGCGGCTGGGTGTGGATCGCCTCGACGTCCTGGTGCTCACGCACGCCGACGGGGACCACATTGGCGGCGCGCCGACCGTCATGCGGGAGTTCGCCGTCGGAATCGTCATACACGCCGATCACGACCTGAGCCATCCCGTGATGCGCGAGGTGATGGACCTGGCCCGCGATGCCGGCGTGGCGGTGCGGCAGATCAGACGCGGTGAGGCGCTGGCATGGCATCCGCAGGTGGATCTCTCGGTGCTCAACCCGCCCGAGCCGGGACCCGACGACGACAACGATCGGTCGGTCGTGTTGCATCTGGCTTACCGGATGTCGACGATTCTCTTGACGGGCGACATCGAGTCGTCCGTCGAACGGGAGCTCGTGGAGTCCGGCGTTCTGAGGCCCGCCGACGTGCTCAAGGTGCCGCATCACGGCTCGAACAGCTCGTCGACCGCCGACTTCCTGGACGCGGTCGAGCCGCAGATCGCCGTCGTGTCCGCCGGGCGGTACAACGCCTTCGACCACCCGCGGGACGGCACCCTCCGGCGGCTCCGCGCTCGCGACGCGGCCGTCTTTCGCACCGACCTCGCCGGCAGCGTCATGATCCGCACCGACGGACGGGTCATTCGGGTATTTCTCGAACGGTCGTAGGGTCCCGGTGGACGGACGCGGGGCTAGTGGGCCGTCCAGCCACCGTCCACGGTGAGCACGGTGCCGGTGACGAACGCCGCTTCGTCGCTGACGAGGTAGGCGGCGGCCGCGGCAATGTCCTCGGGCTCGGCCCAGAGGCGCTCCAGCAAGCTCATGTCGCGCAGCACCTGGTCCCAGCCGTCGGGATTGCGGCGCTTCACGTCGTCCATGACGGGCGTGTAGACCGCGCCGGGCGCGATGGCGTTGGCGCGGACGCCGGAACGGCCGTAGTCGCGCGCAATCGTCTTCATCAGCATCTCCACGCCGGCCTTGGCGGTGCAGTAGGCGGCCTGCCCGTCGAAGGCGACGGAGCCGCCGACGGATGAGGTCGCCAGGATCGATCCGCCGCCGGCCTGGATCATGTGCGGGATGACGTACTTGCAGCACAGGTAGACGCCGGTGAGGGTGACGCCGATGTGCCGCTCCCAGACCACCTCGGACGTCTCGGCCACGGCGAACAGCTCGTCCAGGTAGGCCGCGTTCGCGAACAGGATGTCGATGCGACCGAAAGACGTCACGACGTCATCGACGACCTGCTGCACGTTTTCGGAGTCCGATACGTCGCAATAGCTGAACCGCGCTTCACCGCCGGCTTGCTTGATCGAAGCGGCCGTGTGCTCACCGCCGGACGTGTTGATATCCGCGATCACCACCCTGGCGCCCTCGCGCGCGAAGCGAATGGCGCTGGCGCGTCCGATGCCCGATGCCGCGCCGGTGACGATGGCTACCTTGTCGGCAAGGCGTGGGGATGCCATTCGTTGACCTGATACGTGTCTATGCAACGACGATCTGAATGATAGCATGTGGTCTGATTCGACTTGAATATCAATAGAAGCATCGAGATCAATATGCTGATAAATGCCAACGTATCTTGGTGTAAGTCGATGGATTGCTTGTCGGGATTGCTTGGCGATTCGAATAGTCTCCAGTTTGCAGATCAGAATCGCCCATATCGACAGAGTGCTAAACTCCGGCGCTGCAATCCTGGTGGGGTCGCCATGCTCCGGCATTGCCGACCGGACAACGCGGGGGCTACGTGTCGCTCGAGCTCGACTGGTTCCATGCATCAGCGCCAAGCGCCTGATCCGTGACCGCGGAGCGAGAGGTTCGGGCGATTGCGGTGCCCGGGCATTCGTCGGCGGAAATCCCGCTCATTGAAATTTCAGCCGCGACGCCGGGACCGGTGGTCAACATCGTCGGCGGGCTGGCGGGCACGGCCTATCCCGGCATCTCGGCGTGCCGCATGCTGGCCAAGCGATTGCCCGGCCTGCTGACGAAAGGCCGGGCCCGGATCGTGCCGGTCGTGGATGTGGCGGGGTTCAATCAGCGGGCCGCCCGGTTCTGCCCGCTCGATGGCCGTGCGGTGGTCCGAGCATTCGCGGGCTCCGCGAGCGCGGACGAATCCTCCGCCAGCGATCGGATCGCGCAGGCCGTTGCCGAAGCTCTCGCGAACGCCGACGTTCACATCGATGTCCGGGGCGGCGAGTTGACCGAGCTGCACGCGCATTGGGTTGCCGTGCCTCCGGCGGCATCGCAGTTCGAGTCCCTGGCTATGGCCGTGGCTTCCGGCGCCGACATGCGCGTTTCCGTGGACCAGAACGAGCCGATGGCCATCGAACTGGGCGCCGCCGGTCGCCTGGCGACTCGAGACCGGGCGGCGCTCATCGTCTCGGGCGGCGGCGGGGTGAGCGACGTCGTCGCGGACGCCAAGGTCCTCGTGGATGACCTGCTGCGTGTGCTGGACGCCCTGGATGTCATCGACGGCGTCGTGACGAAACGCGCGGTGCCGCTGTCAGTCGTCGGACCGAAGATATGGAGCCATGTTGTCGACGCAGCGGGACTTTGGGTGCCCGCGACCACGCCCGGGGCGCGGGTGGCCGCCGGTGAGGTCTTGGGCCAGATCTGGGACTACTTCGGCGAGTCGGTGCAAGAGGTGACCGCACCGTTCGACGGCGTGGTCCTCGCGGTCACCACCAGCATGGCCGTCAATGCCGAGGCTCGCCCGGACGGCGACCCGTGGTACGCGCGCACGGTCACGGTGGCGGAGGCAGGTCGAGATGACCGCGACGCTTGACCTCGGCGCCGCGCGGACGGCGGCCTGGGAAGCCTTCGACCGGCGCCATGACGAGCACGTCGCCAGCCTGCAGGAGTTCGTCCGCATACCCAGCGCACGCGGCGAGGAGCTGGCGGCGCAGCAGTGGATGGCGCGTCGCATGGGAGACCTCGGGCTGGACGTGGAGCTCATCGAATGCGACCCCGTTGCGCTGGCCCGCTATCCGACCTGGAGCCCCACCGATTGGTCCTACGAGAACCGCCCGAATGTGGCGGGCCGCTGGCCCGGCGCCGGCGGCGGGCGGTCGCTGATCCTCAACGCGCATGTGGACACGACCTCCCCGGAGCCGGTCGAGCTGTGGAGCCGCGACCCCTGGGGCGGCGAGATCGACGGCAATCGCCTCTATGCCCGCGGGGCGCAGGACGACAAGGCCGGCTGCTGCGAGATGCTCTTCGTGGTGCAGGCGCTGCAGGACGCGGGGCTGCGCCTCAAGGGCGACCTGATCCTCGAGACCACCATCGACGAGGAGTGCTCCGGCAACGGCTCGCTGGCGCTGGTCGCGGCGGGCTACGAGGCCGACGGCGTGCTGATGCTCGACGGCACCGGCCCGGGTCGAGCGATCGTGGCCCATCCCGGCCACGTGGCTTTCCGCGTCACCATCCACGGCAAGCCGGTGCCGTACATCTCGGCCACCCATGGCGTGAATGCCATCGAAAAGGCCTGGGTGGTGATGCGGGCGCTGCGCGAGCTCGAGGCGAAGAAGAACGAGACGGTGCCGGATCGCTGGGCCGGCACGGAGCATCCCATCCACTTCAACGTCTATGGCATCGCCGGCGGCGAGTGGGTCGGCACGGTCGCCGCCCGTTGCGTGTTGGACGCGACGCTGGGCTTCATGCCGCCCGAGACCGTGGCCGATGCACGGGCCGAGATCGAGGCGGTGGTGGCCGAGGCCGCCGCGCAGGACGAATGGCTGCGGGACCATCCGCCGCAGGTCACCTTCCAAGGCCTGGCGTTGGAGCCGCTGGACATGGGCGACGACAACGCCGTCGTGACACATCTGGCCGAGGCGCACCAGGTCGCCACGGGACGTCCGCTCGGGCCGGTGGCGATCACCGGATTCTGCGACCTGCACCAGCACAGCCTGCGACGCCCAACGCCGGGTTGCCTCTTCGGTCCCGGCGGCGGTGGTGGGGCGCACTCCGTGGATGAGTTCTTCGACTTGAACGATCTGGTCCCGGTGACGAAGACGGCGATTGCGTTCGTCCTCGACTGGTGCGGCTGGGAGGCGGCATGAGCGCTCGCGGCGGGTCCAAGACCTCACGGATCGAGCGGTATGTCCACCATTCGGGCGAGGAGTTGGAGATTCCCGTCGGCACGGTCGTCGGCGCGCGGTCGGGTCCGAAGTTTGGCGTCTCCTCGGGCATGCACGCGGGCGAGTTTGCGGGGATTCACGGCGCCATCCGCCTCTTTCGCGAGCTCGATCCGGCGACGCTGCGCGGCGAGGTCCGCATCATCCCCATCATGAGCACGCGGGCGTTCTTTGCCCGGTCGACGCAGCTATCCCCCGTTGACGAGCGCGAGCTGCACTTCCAGCCGGCGGGTCGGCCCGAGGGGACCTACTCCGAGTTCCAGATCGACTGCATCTTCAATCTCCTGCGCGACCTCGACTTCCACGTCGACATGCACGCCGGTGAGTACGTGCAGGCGCTCGACCCGTGGGTGGCCTTCGCCGACCCGACGACGAACGAGCGTCTGCGGCGGGACACCTGGCGGCTGGCCGGGTCGATGCCGGTGCCCTACCTGGACCCGCGCCAGGCCGACATCCAGGACAGGTTCTCCGAGTTGGACCAGGGCTTGCCCTTTGCGCTGATGCGCGAGGGCGTCGCGAACGTCTGGACGGAGATCGGGCAAAACGGCGTCCAGGACCCGGCGGAGATCGAGATGCAATACCAGTCGCTGGCCAACGCCCTGAAGCGGTTCGACATGATCGACGGCGAGCCGGCGCCGGTTCCGCCCCAGGCGATCCTCGGTCCGCGGCGCTGGAGCATGGAATCGCTGGAGAGCGGCTACTGGCAGTCGGAGGTCAGCATCGGTCAGAAGGTGCGCAAGGGCCAGCGGGTGGGTGTGCTCGAAGACCTGGCCGGCAACCACATCAAGACCTATACGGCTCCCGAAGACGCGGTGGTCCAGTACTTCTGGACCAGTCCGGCGATCAATGCCGAGCGCGTGCCGCACGGGTATCCATGGCACCGCGGCCTAATCCGCCTGTCCGAGCTACGCCCCGACGCCCACCGCGACCCGCGGCTAGATCTCGCCCGCTAGGAGACGATTGTCATTCCCGCGAAGGCGGGAATCCAGGCCCGTTGAATCCTGAACCCTAGCGGGAACTCGTTGGCCAACCATGGCTTGACCAGGTGTGACACGAGTCTCGCCACGGCTTGGGGGTCAAGCAGCAGCCAGGTAGTCAGTTCAGGCCGGAACCTCGTCGTCCGGGAGGTTGGGTGCGAGGAAGCACATCATCAGCAGGGGCTCGTCGCCGACGACGCGTAGGGAGTGCCGGGAGCCGCGAGGTGCGTAGAGCACGGCGCCCGGCTCGGCCAGGATCGGTTGCTCATCGTCGAAGGCGAACTCCACGCGTCCCTCGTGCACGACGAAGACCTCCTCGCAGTCGGGGTGGTAGTGCGCGGCCTGTGCGTTTCCGGGCGGCCAGTGCAGCAGCACGCTGCGGTGCTCGCTGGTGGCGCTGATGCGTTCGCGCCAGGCGTCGGAGCCGTTGCGCTGCTTGATGGCCGCGATGGCGTCGTGCGTCAGGTTGTTGGCGGTTGCCGGGTCGACGAATGGCATCGCACATGCCTCCTTGGGTGGGGACCTAGTGATACTCGCGAAGATACGCGGCGTGCGCATCCAGCAGCTCGCGGCCCATGGCGAGGCCGGCGTCGACGTCCACGATCGTGCGGTCGGCGAGGAGGGCCAGCAGGGCGAGCTCGCGGTCGCGCTGGACAATGGCGTCGGTGAGGAGCTCCAGCTGGTCGATCCAGGGCCGCAGCGTCCCGGCCAAGGGTTCCGGGAGCGCGCCCACCGGCTCACGCGTCATCCCGCTCTCGTCGAACCACGCCGGAACCTCGACGTTGGCCCAGGGCGCGAGATTGCCGATGGACTCCTCGTTGGGGATGTTGACGTGATAGCTGCCGCCGCGGCCGGTCGCCAGGGCGGCGATCAGCTTCACGGCCTTCTCGCTGGTGGGCTTGAACAGCGAGTCGGGGAGCGGGTCCGATCCGTCGGCAATCTCGGTGAACCGCCGCTGAACCTCGGCTCCGCGGTCGAAGTACTCGTCCATGTCGAAGCGGAACAGCCCGCGCGGCAGCTTGCCGTCGTCGCCCGGACGGCAATACCAGGGGAAGAATTCGCTCACGTGGCGATCGCCGGGTGACGGGAAGTAGCCGTACAGCTCCATCAGATCCCAGCTCACGTCCAGGCGCTCGCTTGGCGGTGGGCGCTCGGCAGCCTTGAGCGCCGGGTAGAGGTCCGTGCCGTTGCAGCGCAGATCGAGAATCCACTGCAGGTGGTTGATGCCGGCAGCGCGGACCGACATGTTCTGCTCCGGAAGGTCGAGCACCTGCGCCAGGCGCCGCGTAGTTCCCTCGATGCCGTGGCACAACCCCACGACCTCGAGCTCGGTGGTCTTGACCAGCGTGCGGCAGATGGCGCACATGGGATTGGTGTAGTTGAAGAGCCAGGCGTCGGGGCACAGGTCTTCCATGTCCTGGGCAATCGCCTGGAACACCGGCACGGTGCGCAAGGCCCGCGACCACCCGCCCGGGCCGACGGAGTCTCCGGTGGTGAGGACCATGCCGTGTTTCTCGGCGATGTCGAGGTCGATGGTCCACAGCCGCCGGTGGTCCAGCGCGATGGCGACGATGACGTAGTCGGCACCGTCCAGCAGGTCGCGACGGTCAGTCGACGACTCGATCCGGTAGGGCATGTCCCGCTCGGCGACCATGCGTTCGACCACGCGCGTGGTGACGCCCAGGGTGTCCGCGTCGACGTCGCAGAGGGCGACGGTGCTGCCCGCCAGGTCGTCGCGGGCGTGCCAGAGGTCGGCCACGATGGTGGGGGCGAAGACCCGGCTGGCCCCGATGACGACGATCTTGACGGCTGCCATGGCGAGCTCCGGCGTTCTAGCGCGTCGGCGGCCTCGGCGAGCCCCCGCGCGTCACTGCACCAGCCGCCCGCCGTCGACGATCAGCGTGGCGGCGGTGATCCAACTGGCGAGGTCGCTGGCCAGGAACACCGCCGCGCCAGCCACGTCGGGCGGCAGTCCGAAGTCTGGAATTGGCGCCCCGTTCCAGCGCACGGCCGCCTGTCCGGCTGGGGCCGCCTTGCCCGTCATGTTGGTGTAGACGGGACCGGGGGCGATGCAATTCGCGGTGATGCCGTGTTTCCCCAGGTCCTCGGCAATCGACTTGGTGAAGCCCTCCACTCCGGCCTTGGAAGCGGCATAGCTCACCTGGCCGGGGCATCCCTGGTGCCCGCACAGCGACGAGATGTTGACGATGCGGCCGCCCGCGCCGCGGGCCGTCATGCGCGCGGCCGCGACTTGCGTGCAGAGAAACAGCCCCGTCAGGTTGACCGCGAGCGTGCGATTCCAGTCGTCCAGCGTGATCTCGTGCAGGTGCCCGCGGCGGAGGATGCCGGCGTTGTTGCACAGGATGTCGATGGGGCCAAGCTCGGCCTCCGTGCGCTGCACCAGGCGCTCGATATCGCTGGGGACCGACACGTCGCAGGGGATAGCGATGGCTTCCCCACCGCCGGCTTGGATTTCATCCGCGACCTGATCGACGGCGCTGCCGCCGGCGACGGCCACGCGGCAGCCATGCTCGGCATACGCCAGCGCAATGGCGCGTCCGATGCCGTGCAAGCCGCCGGCGCCGGTGACGATGGCGACTCGGTCTTGCAGCAAGCCCATTCGCGCTACTCGGGAAAGTGGCAGGCCACCTGGGCGCCGTCCAGCGGCTCCAGCTTGGGGACCTCGGTGCGGCAGATGTCCTGGGCCTTCCAGCAACGCGTATGGAACGGGCATCCAGGCGGAATGTTGGCGGCGCTGGCCGGTTCACCGGACAGGCGGATGCGCTCGCCCGCGGCTGTCTTGACACGGGGCACCGCCGAGAGCAGCGCGGTGGTGTAGGGATGACGCGGGCGTTGAAACATCGTGCGCGTCTCCCCTTCCTCCACGATCTTGCCGAGATACATCACGGCCACCCGGTTGCACAACTGCTGGACGACGGCCAGGTCGTGGGAGATAAAGATCACGCTCAGGCGCCGCCGGTCGCGAATGCGCCGCAGCAGGTCAAGGATCTGCGCCTGCACCGATACGTCCAGCGACGACAACGGCTCGTCGGCGACCAGCAACTCGCTTTCCACCGACAGGGCGCGCGCGATGGCCACGCGCTGCTGCTGGCCGCCGCTCACCTGCATCGGGAAGCGGGCGCCGAACTCGATCGGCAGCCCGACTTCCTGGAGCAGGTCGCTGACTCGCTCGTTGATCTGGTCCTCGGGAACGATGTCGTGAATTCGCAGCGGCTCGCTGATGGCGTCCCGGATGCGCTTCCGCGGATTGAGCGATCCGAGCGGATCCTGAAATACCATTTGAGCGTTCCGCGCCAGGTCGAGCCGTTCGTTGCCGTTGGACGACGGCGCCTTTCGCGTGCTGAAGGTGACGCTGCCGCTGGTGGGCTGCTCGAGGCCGACGATCAGGCGACCCAGCGTGGTCTTGCCGCAGCCCGATTCACCGACCAGGCCCAGCGTCTCCTCGGCGTCGAGCGTGAGATCGACCCCGCCGACTGCCAGCAACGACCGCCGGCGCTCAATGATCTTGGTGCGGGGCAGGCTGAACGCCTTGACCAGCCCTTCACACTGCAGCAGCGGCGTGGCGTTTTCGCTCATGAGGCCGCCGGATACAGGTGGCAACGGACGGCATGTCCGGCGGCTACCTCGCGCAGCAGGGGATTCTCAACCGAGCACTGCTCGAAGCGCTGGCTGCAGCGTGGCTCGAACTCGCAGCCCGTCCACTCCCGGGTAATGTCGGGCGGGAATCCTTCGAGCGGATCAATGATCTGCTCCGGTTGATCGAGGTCCGGAACCGAGCCAAGCAGCGCCTGCGTATAGGGATGCTTCGGATCGTCGAAGACGACGTCCGTCTGCCCGCTCTCGGCAATCTTTCCGCCATACATCACGATGGTCCGCGCGCAGCTTTCGGCCACCAGCGCCATGTTGTGCGTGATGTGCAGCACGGCCATGCCGAACTCCTGATTCAGCTCGGCCAGCAGATCGATGATTTGCGCCTGGATAGTGACGTCCAACGCCGTCGTCGGCTCGTCGGCAATGAGCAGCTTGGGCCGGTTGGCCAGCGCCATGGCGATCACAACCCGCTGCGCCATTCCGCCGCTGAACTGATGCGGGTATTGCGGCAGCCGCTGTTCGGGATCGGGTATCCCCACGCGCTCGAGCAAGCCGACGGCTTGCCGGTACGCCTCGCGGCGGCTGACGCGCTGGTGGGTGCGGATCGCCTCGACGAGCTGACGGCCGACGCTGAATACCGGGTTCAAGGCGCCGATGGGATTCTGGAAGATCATGGCGATTTCGTGACCGCGGACCCGGCGAAGCTGGCCCCCTGACATCTTCCGCATGTCGCGACCATCGAAGGCGATGGTGCCGTTGACCACCCGTCCCGGGGCGTCGACGAGCCCCAGAATGGACATCGCGGTCACCGACTTGCCGCAGCCGGACTCGCCGACGAGGCCCACGATTTCTCCCGGATAGATGCTGAAGCTCACGCCGTTGACGGCGCGCACCGTCCCGGTCTTGGTGAAGAAGTGCGTGTGCAGATCCCTAACGGCGAGCACCGGTTCCGTCGCGGCAGCCACGCTCATCTCAAAGCTGGCTCTCGCGCGGGCTGAGGATCTTCTGGACCTCGTCGCCGAGGACGTTGAAGCAGACTGCCAGCACCGAAATCAGGATCGTCGGACCCAGGATCACCGCCGGCGCCTCGTAGAGCGCGCGCAGGCCGTCCGACATGATGGTTCCCCAGTCGGGATCGGGCGGCTTGAGCCCCATGCCGATCAGGCTGAAGCCGGCGGTGAAGATGAAGAAGCTCGTGGCGTTCAGGGCCGTCACCGTGATGACCAGCGGCATCACGTTCGGCAGCACTTCTCGAAACATGATGCGCAGATTGTTGTAGCCAAGCAGGCGCGCCGCCTCGACGTATTTGGCGTTTCTCACGGTGAGCACCTGGCCGCGGAAGAAACGAATATTTAGCGGCACGGAGGAAAGGATTACCGCGATGGCCATGTTGATGACCGACGGTCCGAGCACGGTGAGGATCAGGAGCGCGAGGAGAAGGCCTGGGAATGCCAAACCAACATCGACCAGGCGCATGATCACGCCGTCCACGCGGCCGCCGAGATAGCCGGCCAACAAACCGAAGAACACCGAGATCATCACCACCGCCACATTGGCGAAAATGCCAATCAGCAGTGAGATCCGGCTGCCCCAGATGAGGCGCGACAGCATATCTCGGCCGAGGCTATCGCCCCCCAGCAGATAGTGCTTGGGCACCGGAGGGATGTAGCGCTCGACGACGCTCGATGGAAACAGGTCTGGGTTGCGTTCCGGATGTACGACTTCGTTGCCCTGACGATCCGTTCCCAAGATAAAGGCCTCGGAAAGCGGCGGGATATAGCGCACGGAGAGATTGGCTCGGTTCGGGTCCGAGATGGGCAATAGGGGGGCGGCGAAGGCGATGATGATGGTAAGAATAATGGGGATGAGCGAAAAGCTGAGCACTGGATGCTCCCGCAGAAAAACTAGGGTCCGTCTGGTACGTCGGCCAGCAACGCTTTCGAGTACTCGAGAGCTATGCATAGCGTACTCGCGGATCCACGAAGGCGTAGAGAATATCGACGACAAGATTTATGAAAAGATACATGATAGCAATCAACATCGTTCCACCCATGACCACAGGAACGTCGCGACTAACCGTGGATTCGACCATCATCAGGCCGATGCCAGGCCAGGCGAAGATGTATTCGAGGATGAACGATCCTGTAAGCAGGGATCCGAATAGGAGTCCGGCGCTGGTCAGGAGCGGGACAAGGGTTGTGCGCAGGCCATGCACAAAGTAGACGCGCCATAGCGGCAGGCCTTTGGCATGGGCCATGCGAATGTAGTCTTCGCGCAGGATCTCGATCATCGTATTCCGCGCTAACCGCCAGTTGCCGCCGACTGAAGCAAGCGCGAGGCCGATGGTAGGCAGGATGAGATGTTTGGCGAGGTCGAGAATGTCGTCTTCCCCGGAGCGGGGATTGGACACGCCGCTGGTGGGGAGCCAGCCGAGCGTGACGCCGAACGCGAGCACCATGAACACGGCGATGCCGAAACCCGGGATGCTGAGCATCAAGACGGGAGCCTGGGCCAGGAAGCGCGTGATGGCCTGATGCCATCCCCGGTTGTGAACCACGGCGGCCACGACGCCCATGGTCCAACCGACGACGACCACCAGGACCACCGAGGCGGTGGCGACGCTGAACGTGTTGCGCATGCCGCGGAAGAGCAGTTCGGCGACCGGCTCGCCTCTAAGAATCGACTCGCCCATGTCGCCGCGAAACATCAGCGTGAGCCAGGTCCAATATTGATTCGGCAAGGGGTCGTTGAGGCCGTACTTGTCCTTCATCGCGGCGACGATTTCGGGATTCGAGATGTCGGCCTGGCGCAGGAAAATCTCGACAGGGTCGCCCGGCAAGGCCTTGCTCATCGCGAACACGATGATGCTGACCGCGATGAGCAGCGGAATGATCGACAGAAGTCGTCGCGCGATGTATCGGCTCATGGTGGGCTGGTCGGTCCGCGGCGCAGCGGGGAGGCGGGGACCCGCGCCGCCGGTCCGTTAGGACCGTGAGCGCGAATCCCCGCCACCGAGGCAACTCCTAAACAGGCGCCACCTTGTACAGCCATGGGTAGCTGTACTGTGTCGCGCCGGAAGTCACGTTGGTGACTTTCTCCTCCCGCCAGGCAGCCCCGAGCGTGGCCACGGTGTTCGGAATCCAGGCGACCTGCTCGGCGGCGATCTCCTGCATCCGGTGCACCTTTGCCGTCCGGTTGGCGGCATCGGCCTCGACCAGGATGTCCTGGTAGAGCTGGTTCATCTCAGCGTTGTCCATGTAGCTGCGGGCAAAGTCGTCGCCCGCCGTCCAACGCTGATAGGCGAAGGCCGGGTCCCCGAGGAACACGCCGACGCCCCAGCCACCCACGTGCAGGTTTTGCTGCGCGTAGGGGCCGTTCTCGAAGTCGGCGCCGATTGCCGGGTCCCAGGCCTCGAGCTCCACGGAGAAGCCAAGATCGTTCAGCCCCTGCATCCAGAATGTCTCCTGGTCAGGCGGTGAACCCGGGTCGCCCCGGTACTGGATCTTGAACTCGGCCCGCATGTCGCCGTTGGCCCACACGCCGTCGCCGCCCTTGGAAAAGCCGGCGTCCTGCATCAACGACTCGACTTGCGCCGGGTCGTAGTCCAGCTCCGCCGAGTCGTTCAGATACGGCGAGCCGGGGAACCAGAACCTGCCCCACGGAACCACGGTTGGTCCGGAGGTGGCCTCGTGGTAGCTGACGCGGTCGAACGATCGCGCCACGGCCTGTCGCACCCGATGGTCCTGAAACAGCGGGAACGTGTGATTGATGTAGAAGTACACCAGCACGAAGTTGGGATACCACTTCGCCCCGATGCCGGGCGCGCGGAACAGGTCGTTGCGACGGGTGGCCGGCGTGTACAGCGCCACGTCGACCTCGCCCGCCAGCAGCGCGTTGACGCGCGCGTCGGCGCCGGCGCTGCCGCCTGGGAAGAGGCGGAAGATCAACTCGTCGAAGTCGGGCTTCGGGCCCCACCAGTTCTCGTTGCGGACCATGCGCACCAGCTCGGCCGGTCGCAGCTCCACCGGGATGTACGGCCCCGTGCCGACGTACTTGTCCGGGTCGGTGGAGTACTCGCGATTGCCATGCTCCATCACGCTGGGCGGATGGGCCATGTACGAGCTGTCCAGCGCGCCGAACTTCTCCGCCGCCAGCGCGTCGGGCTTGTTCAGGTTCACGCGCACCGTGCGAGCGTCGAGCACTTCGGTGCTGTCGTAGAACGGCTGCGCAAACCCGTTGTAGTAGAAGGTGCCCTCCGCGTGGTAGGGGTCGTCGTCCCGGAAGATCCGGTTGAAGTTGAAGACCACGTCTTCCGGCGTGAACGGGTCGCCGTTGTGCCAGGTGACGCCTTCACGCAGCGTGAAGGTGACCGACGTGGCGTCGGGCGCGACCTCCCAGCTCTCGGCCAGGCGCGGCTTCAGCGTCTGCGTCTGGTAGTCGTAGAGCAGCAGGCTCTCCGAGGTGGAGAAGGCGTGGATCTTGGTCTGGAACTCGTAGACCTGCGAGCCGTCCAAATCGTCGACCCGCTGCGTCACGGGCAGCGCGATGACGAGGCTGTCGGCCTTGGGGTTCTCGGCCATCACCTCGACGACCTTCTCCTGCGTGACGACCTTCTCGACCTCGACCTCGACGACCTTCTCCTGCGTGACGACCTTCTCGACCTCGACTTCCCTGACCTCGACGACCGGAACTTCCTTGATGACTTCCTTGGTGACGACCGTCTCGACCGGAACTTCCTTGACGACTTCCTTGGTGACGACCGTCTCGACCGGAACTTCCTTGACGACTTCCTTGACCTCGGTGACGGTGACCGTCACGGTCTTTTCGACGACCTCGGCCTCACCACACGCCGCAAGCGCGGCAGCGCCGACGCCGCCGGCGACGGCCGCGGCTCCGCTCCGGAGAATCATCCGGCGGCTGAGAGCCTTCGATAGTGCTCGTTTTCCTGTCACAAACATCCTCCCCGTGTCAGATCAGCCCATGTCTGGGAACGTCCCAGCGGGTTGACCTCGACTACCTGTGTCACTCGACTACCTGCTGCTGAGTACGGCCCTCCTATTCGCTACGTGATCGGTGTGAACTGGTTGATCGCTGAAATCGGTGGCAGCGACTTCGGCTATGCGGCGCCCGGCCTCGCGCAAGACTTCCGGCGACGCCCCAAACGCCATGCGCACGTGCTGATCCGACCGGCAGAAGTGTCCCGCGGTGGTCGGGATGCCGGACTCCAGCAGAGTGGCCGACGCCTGCGTGGAGGACTCGAACACCTCCGACACATTGATGAACACGAACGGTCCCCCGATCGGTTTCAAGGCGCGCAGGGGCTGACCGGCTGACACGAAGGGATGAATCACGTCGCGCAACTGCTGGAATTCCGCGGCCATGCTGTCCCCCGGATAGACGGGATGGCGCATCGCGGCGGCAGCTCCGGCTTGCGCGACGTGGTTGCCGTGAAGCTGTTCCCATTCCAGCGCCTTGATGCAAGCGTCGACGACGCTTGGGGGGCCGACAATATAGCCCACCCGCCACGCGGGCATGGCGTAGCTCTTGGTGAAGCTGCGAATGAGCACGGTGCGCCGCGCGGCGTCCGCAACACTTGCGCAACTCACGTGGCGGCGCCCGTCGTAGACCATCGTGTCGTACGACTCGTCCGACACGATCAGCAAATCGTGGCGCTCGGCCAGGGCGGCAATGGCTTGCAGCGTGTCCTCGCCCAGCACCACCCCGGTGGGATTCACCGGAGTGTTTACCACGATGGCTACGGTGCGCGGGGTGATGGCGGCAGCGATCCGCTCGATGTCCCAGGCATAGCCGGCGGCCTCGTCCATGGGCACGTGCACCGGGCGCCCACCCGCGAGCTCGACGCAGCCGCCGAAGAAGTAGCAGGGCGCCGGAATGATCACCTCGTCGCCGGGATCGAGGACCGCCCGAAACACCAGGTTGAGCGCCTGCATCGAGCCGTTGGTGATGAGCACGTCGGTCTCGGGGTCCACCGGACATCCGATTTCGCTGCCGATGCGTTCCGCCACGACTTGGCAAAGTTCCGGCAGGCCGCGTGAGGGCGCCTCGCGGTTCAGGCGAATCTCGCGCACCACTGCCTCGACGGCTTCGGGTGCGGGGGACCGCTCGGCGTAGGGCATCAACGGCAGCACGTCGACGCCCCGACGGCGCGCGGCCTTCACCTGGGTGGCGAGCAGCCGCGACCCTACGGAGGGCATGGCCCCAATGTGATTGGCAATCTTCAACGGCGCCGCCTGCACCGGATTTTTGGTGGGCGCGAGGCTACCACGCGGCGCCGTTTCGGCTCGACTTGTGGCGGCGTAGGGGATCGCTGGGTTTGGCGGTATCGTTGGGCGGCCGGCAACGGGCCAAACAGATCGGGAAAGCGACAATTGCGTACGGAGACATTGGCCGGGCACGCCCTGCACGAGCGCGCGCTGGTGGTGCTGGCGCACGACCACATGGTGCGGCCGGAGGACTTGCGGCGAGACCTTGCCGGCGGCGTGACGGCCAAGGTGGTGCAGGCGACGGTGTCCGGGCGCGCCTTCTCGGACAGCCGGGCCGAATTCGAGCGCTCGCTCTATAGCACCGAGGGCTTCATGCGCGATGCCATGGAGGCCTACGACGAGATCTTCGCCACCATCGAGACCATGCCCGACGAGGTCTTCGTGGTGCACCGTGCGGCGGACATCGCCGAGGCCAAGCGCACCGGACGCCTGGGTCTCATCCTGGGCGCGGAAGGCGCCAAGCTGCTCGAGGGGAGCCTGGCCGCACTGCGCGTCTTCTACCGCCTCGGCATGCGGCACCTGCAGCTGCACTGGGCCACCCGCAACCAGGTGGGAACCGCGCAGTCGGACTCCGACGAGCCGGGACTGACGGACTTCGGCCGCGAATTGATCGCCGAGGTGAATTGCCTGGGCATGCTGCTCGACGTGTCGCACTCGTCGGCCGCGACGATTGCCGACGTGCTGGCCATCACCGATCGGCCCGTCATCAACTCCCACACTGGAGCCCGCGAGCTCAACCCGAGAAGCACCCAGCTGCTCTGGGACGACCAGATCAAGGATCTGGCCGACAACGGCGGTGTGGCGGCCGTCCACTTCTGCTCGCGGGTGCTGCTCGACAGTGGTCACGCCACCATCGACGACGTGCTGACCCACATCGACTATCTGGTTGACATGGGCGGCATCGAGAGCGTGGGCCTCGGTCCCGACTACCTCCTGGACGGCACCCAGCGAACCCGTAACGTGAGCTTCAATCAGCGGATTGCCGAGGAAGACTTCACCTGGGCCAAGGACTTCGAGGACACCGGCACCCTGCCGAACGTCACGGTGGCCCTGCTCGAGCGCGGTTACACGGAGGACGAGACCCTCAAGATCCTGGGCGGCAATATGCTCCGGGTAATCGAGGCGTCGCTGCCCTGACCGGATTCTTCAGGGACCGAATCCTGGTCGCCGCCTAGGCGCCGACGAATCGCTGCGCGTTCAGACCCAGGATTTTGTCCACCCCATCCTGGTTGAGGAACGGCGCCTCGCGGATGGCGCGGATGAGGTTTTCGTAAGGCTGGACGCCCAGGTAGGGCCAATCCGTGCCCCAGTGAATGCGGTCGGTCCCGATGCCGCCCACGAGGATCTCGAGGATCGTCAGCGCGCTGCTGTAGGGATGCGGCTCATCGGCGCCGATCACGTGCTGGTACGCCCCCAGATCGCAGTGGAGATTCGGATGCGCCAGCATGAATTCGATGACCTCGTCCAGCAGGTGATAGCGCAGCGGCGCGGCTGGATTGTCGCGATCCCGCAGCGCGGGCGTGCCGTAGTGGGCCAGCTGAATCCCAACCTCGGGGAAGTCGGCGACAAGCTCGCCGAAGCCCTTCACGTACTCGGTGAACGAGTCGTACTTGCCAAGGACGCTGGGCGCGAACCACGGAAAGTGGGCGTACCACCAGGCGATGTCGATGATGCAGGGCTTGCCGCGGTCGCGCAGCAGCTCGAAGATCGGCCGCCAGCGCGGATCGCCCATCTCGGTGTCGACGAAGAGCGGCAACAGCTTGAGTCCGGCGGCGCCGAGATCGAGGTCCGCGGCCGCTCGCTCGACATACCCGGGCACACGTGGGTCGATTGAGTCCGAGATCCAGACGAACCGGTCCGGATGCTGCCGCCACATCCGCACGAAATACTCCTTGGTCAGGTAATGCTGGAAGACGGCGAGCTTGTGGTCGCGCTCTTCGGGCCGGTAGTGGGCCATCACGTCGACGGGCGTGTAGCTGATGATGAAGGCCTTGGAGATCCCGGCGCGGTCCATTTGCTCGATGAGGTCCGGCGCGCTCGCGCCCCAGCGATTGCCCGGCCAGAGCGGGAAGTTCTCGCTGGCTCCCCCAACCGACCGGTCGAAGATGTGCGTGTGCGCGTCGATGATCATGGGTGCTTCCTGACTCGGTGGCCCTTGGGAGGCGCGGTGGGCCCTGGCACTTACTGCAGGTAGTCGAGGTATTCGGTCTGGGAGGCGAGCATTTCGTCGACCATTCGCTCGATTTCCGCCGGCGTGAGGATGGCCGCCGTCAGCGGGTCCAGCAGCACGGCTTGCATGGCCATGCGGCGGTCGCCGGCCAGCGCCGCCGTCACGCACATCTCCTGCACATTGATGTTCGAGAGATTGAGCGCGGCAAGCTGCGTCGGCAGGTCGCCCACGTGGCAGGGCTGCACGCCGGTCTTGTCCACCAGGCAGGGCACCTCGACGCAGGCGCCCGCGGGCAGATTGTTGATCAAGCCGGTGTTCTCAACGTTGGCGTTCACCCGAATCGGCGTGTCGGTTTCGATGGCCTGAATGATCTGCACGCCGTACTCGTGGCTGCGCGAGAGGTCCAGCGGCTCCGTCCCGGCGAGTTGCTTTCGCACTTTCTCCTGTGAGGCCTCGCGGTCAATCGGCCAAAAGCTCGGGTAGTCCCACTTCTCGGGAATGTATTTGGTGATGAGGTCGGCGTTCTTGCGGTAGTAGGGGATGTACTCCGACATGTGGTTGCTGGACTCGGTGACGAAGTAGTCGAAGTGCTTGAAGAGGTCGAAGCGAATCGGGTCTTGCGCCACGATGTCCGGGTCTTCGCTGGCCTGCCAGATCTGTGGGTAGGCGTCCTGACCCTGGTGCTCGAACCGCAGGAACCACGCCATGTGGTTGATGCCGGCGACCCAGTAGGTCACCTCGTCGGCGGGAATGTTGCAGTACCCGGCCAGTTGCCGGGCGGTGCCCTGCACGCTGTGGCAGAGGCCGATGGTCGCGATGTCGGTGGCGGCGTTCATGGCCCAGCAGTTGATGGCCATGGGGTTGGCGTAGTTGAGCAGCAGCGCGTCGGGGCAGACCTCTTCCATCTCGTCGGCCAGCTCCAGCAGGAACGGGATGGTCCGGAGGCCGCGGAACACCCCGCCGGGACCCAGCGTGTCGCCGACGGTCTGGTCGATGCCGAAGCGGGCAGGCACCTGGATATCGACCTCGAAGGGCGCCACGCCGCCGATCATCACCATCACGATTACGTAGTCCGCGTCCTCGAGGGCCTCGCGCCTGGTGGCCGGGGCTTCGATGCGCATGCCGGCGCCGAGCTGCTCGACGGCCCGCTCGGCGTGCGCCTGCGTGGTGGCGAGCCGTTGCTGATCGACGTCGACGAGCGTGATGGTCGAGTCGGCAAGCTCGGGATAGGTCAGCATGTCGCCGATGAGCCGCGTGGCGAAAACCGTGCTGCCGGCGCCGATCATGGCCACTCTGGGCATGTTGCGACCTTCCTCGCGCGAGCGGGGGGCTCGACGCGTGCACTGCCGTCGCCGCAGAAGCTACCACGTCGTATCCGGCGGGTCCTTCGCGCGAGGCGAATTCCTGGAACTGCGGTCGCCATGCGCGCCTCGGCTCCGGTCCGGCCCCGGGTGGGGTAGCGTTAGGACGCTGCGTCGGCGTGCGCCGGCGCGTTGCGGGGAGATATAGATGCCCAAGGTCGTGATACGAGAGAGCGACGCGCAAGTGTTCGATCGCGGATCGGGAGTCCGCAGCGTTCCGCTGATGAACGGCGATCGCGGCTCACAGAACGTCTCGTCCGGCATGACCATCATGGAGCCCGGTGCGGGCCTGCCCATGCACTTTCACGACACCGAGGAGTGCATCACCTGCGTCGAAGGCGAAGCGATGTGCTCGGTCGACGGCGAGGTGCTGCAACTGCGGCCCTTCGACCACATCTGGATCGCCGAGGGCTCGCACCACCGGTTCTGGAACGAGGGCACGGAGGCGATGCGCATCGTCTGGACCTACGGCAAGCCGGAGGTCATGCGGACGTTCGCAGACTCCGGCAAGACCGTGCGTCACATGTCCAAAGGCGATGTCGCGCGACCGACGTGAATGACCCGGCCGTAGACCGCGGCGAGCTGCGGCTCGGCTCGCGCGTCTTCGCCTGGGGCGCGCGCACGTTCGTGATGGGCGTGCTCAACGTGACGCCGGACTCGTTCAGCGGGGACGGCGTCGCCAACGATGCCGACGCGCTGCATGCCCGCATCGACTCGCTGCTCGATGCGGCGCCCGACATCATCGACGTGGGCGGTGAGTCCACGCGGCCCGGCGCGGCGGCGGTTTCCGCGGAACTGGAGATCGACCGCGTTGGTCCGGCGCTGGAGGCCCTGCGAGGGCGCGCGCCCGAAACGCCACTCTCGATCGACACACGCAAGGCCGCCGTGGCGCGCGCCGCGCTCGACCTGGGCGCGGTGATGGTGAACGACGTGACCGGCGGCACGCACGATCCCGAGATCCTCGATGTCGCCGCGAGAGCGGGGGCGGCCTTCGTCGTTACACACAACCGACGGGGCAACGTGCGGCGATCCGAGATCGGCCCGCACGTCGCAGCCGTCGCCTACGACGACCTGGTGCGCGACGTGTTCGGGGACGGCGGGCGGCTGCTCGACCGGGCGCAGGCCGCCGGCATTGCCCGCGATCGCCTGCTCTTCGATCCGGGATTCGGCTTCGGCAAGTCGCCGGAGCAAAACGTTGACCTACTGCGGGAAATGTCGTCGTTGACTGCGCTCGGGGCGCCGCTAATGGTCGGCGTGTCGCGCAAGTCGTTTGTCGGCTACGTGCTCGGATTGCCGGCCGCTCAGCGGCTGGAGGGCTCGCTGGCGGCCGCGGTAATTGCCGTGGCCAACGGCGCGGATATGGTCCGGGTTCACGACGTGGAGGCCACGAGGCGAGCGCTGGCGATGGCCGACGCGATCTATCGCCCGGGTGCTTCGCCGGCCGGCGGGCGACGCGACGATGGATTCCAGCCTCCGCGGGAATGACGAATCTGTAGAAACTGGCCTTCGAAGTTCTGCCCGCGTTGCCAGGCTTACGCGGCGTTCGTATGCTCAACCACTCCTTCGCGCACGCCTCATGTCAGGGTGCCGCGCCCACGTCGTGAATCGAGGTTCCGTGCGCACGGTGCTCCGCGGCCGCGACGGCCTGGAAGTGGTGATCAGCCCGGATGAGGCCTTCGTGCCCATCGGCGAGCGACTCAACCCCACCAACAAGCCTCGGCTCCAGCGGGCCTACGACGAAGGCAACTGGGAATACGTCCAGCGTGACGCCACGCGGCAGGTCGCGGCGGGCGCCGCGGTCATCGACGTCAACACGGGTGATCCGCACCACGAGATCGAGAAGCGCAAGATGCGCGACGCCGTGCGCGCGGTGCAGGACGTGGTGGACGTGCCGGTGTCGATCGACTCTTACACGATCGACGTGCTGCTGGCGGGGCTCGAGGTCGCGCGGGGACGCCCGCTGGTGAACTCCGTCCCATTCGAGGCCGACTACATGCAGGACTTGCTCCCGGCAATCGCCGAGCACGACGCCTGCATGATCGGCATGTGCACCAAGGGCGGCGCCGCGATGCCGGAGACGGCGGAGGAACGGGTCGAGAACGCGCGCGCGCTGGTGGCCAGCGCAGCGGAGCACGGCATTTCCGCCGACCGGATTGTGATCGACCCGGTGTGCCTGCCTGTGGGAGCAAACGACGTCTTTGGGCCAGGGCTGCTGGGCGCGATTCGCACGCTGCACCGAGAGGACGACCTGAACATGTCCATCGGACTCAGCAACGTGTCATTCGGGTTGCCGGCCCGACGCTCCCTCAACGCGGCGACCCTGCTCATGGCCATGGAAGCCGGCCTGACGGCGGCGATCCTGGATATGACCCACAAGGAAATCAGGCACGCGGTGCTTGCCGCCAACCTGATCCGCGGCCGCGATGATTTCTCCATGAACTGGATCTCCAACTACCGCGCGGAGCAGGCACGGGAAGAGGCGCGCAAGGCCAGGCGCGCCGGGGGCTGAACTAGCCGGCGGACCGCTGCGCCGCCTCCGTGACCGCGTCCGCCAGGCGGGCAAAGCCCATGCCGTTGCTGGCCTTCAGCAGCACGGCGTCGCCGGCCGCAAGCTCCCCGTGAAGCCACGCCGCCGCGGCGTCCACGGCCGCGGCGATTGACGCGGAAGACTCGGTGTCCGCGGGGATCACGTCAACCGCTTCCAGACCCGCCGCACGGGCGCCCGAGGCGATATGGGCGGCGAGCGCGCCGACGCAGAGCAGCCGATCGATGCCGGCGGCATCCCGTCCCACCTGCTCATGAGCCGCCGGGCCATAGGCGCCCAGCTCGAACATGTCGCCCAGCACTGCAATGCGGCGCCCCGGGACGGATACGGCTCGCAGCGTGTCCAGGGCCACCGCCATCGACGCGGCATTGGCGTTGTAAGTGTCGTCCAGCAACAGGCCGCCACCGGGTAGCGCTTCGAGCCGCATGCGGTGCGGCGCGGGCTGAAAGGCGCGCAGACCGTGGCAAGCCGTGGCGGGGTTCACGCCCAGCGCCCGAGCGGCCGCGAATGCGGCGCCGAAGGCCAAATCAACTGCGCCCGCCGTACCCGGGACGTCTACGCTGTCGCTAAAGCTGTCGGCCTCGATGTGAACGCGCGTCCCCGGCGGATCGGCCAGCAGTTCGCTGACTACTTGCACGTCCGCCGCGTCCGAGCGGCCAAACGACACCACCGGCCCTGGCGCGCGACGCCGCAACGCCTCGGACCAAGGGTCGTCGGCGTTCACGATGGCCGGTCCATGCTCCGGCAGGGCTTCGAAGAGCTCGCCCTTGGCCGTGGCGATGGCCTCCATCGAGCCGAACAGCCCCAGGTGCGCCCCGGCAATAGAGGTGATGACGCCGGCGTCCGGCTTGGCATAGCTGCAGTAGTGGGCAATTTCCCCGACGACCTGCGCGCCGATCTCGACAACCGCGTAGCGGTGCGCGGGCGTCAACCGCGACAGGGTGGCCGGCACGCCCACCTCGGCATTCTCGCTGCGCTCGGTGGCGAGCGTGGGGCCTGCGGCGCTCAGGGCCGCCGCCAGGGCTTCCTTCGTGGTGGTCTTGCCGTTGCTGCCCGTGACGCCGACGAAGGTCGCCGACGAGAGCGCGCGCAGCGCACCCGCCAGCCGCTCGAACGCGGCCTGCGGCTCGGCGGCAACTACCTGCCGGCTCATTGGCTGATCCGGATCGGGCCGGGCGCACAGCACTGCCGCGGCGCCGCGGGCAAAGGCGTCGCCGATGAATTCGTGGCCGTCAACTCGGGCGCCGGGCAGCGCCACGAAGAGCATGCCGGGCTGAATGCGGCGGCTGTCGAAGTGCGCCGCGGTCATGGCGAGGTCGTCAGCGCCGTGTGGGACCGGCCGCTTGGCGGCCAGGGCGACGTCCGCCAGGGTGAACATCAGGCGTCGAGCCCGGGCGCCGCGTCACGAATGCGCCGTCTAGCGCCGGCGTCCAGGTCGAGACGCTCCACGGCGTCGTCGAAGACACGGAGATACCACCGCCGCCGCGCTGCGTACGTCGACGCACGATCTCTTGCCGACGTTGCGTGCTGGCGACCTTGCCGCACCGCGGCAGTGGCGGCATAGGTCAAGCTGCGCTCCGCCGCGGCGGCCCAGAATTCGTGGGCTAATTCAGCGACGCCTCCGACACTTGCGATCCGCGAGGCCTGGTCGCCGATAGCGTTCGCCGTGAGCCCGAACCCCGGAAACGTCAGGAGGTCCGCCGCGTCCAGCGCCGGCGCTGCTACCGCCAGCGTCTCCCAATCGATGACCGCCAGCCGTCCACCGGGACGCGGCATCAGGTTGAGCGGTGAGTATCCGTTGTGGACCACTTGCCGCGGCGCGCGGATGAGCGACCTGACGATGCCGGCCTCGAGGTCCCGCCAGGGGAGATCGGGCGCCAACGTTCGGGGTGCGGCGTCCGGCTCCGGGGCGGTCGATGGATTGCCGAGTCGGGCTGCGGCGATGGCAAGGCGTCGCCGCAGCGTGTCGCGCGTGATCCGGTCCAGATCGCTCTGGTACGCCAGCGCCCGGAGCATGCCCTGGTGGCGCGAGGCGACGTCGCGAAACGCCGCCAGCGTCTCAATTGCATGCTCCAACAGGCCGGTGCGCTCGCCGGCGTCGGCGGTGTCCAGTCGCTCGGCCAACGACTCGGCGCCCAGATCCTCCATGGCCACGGCGGCAAAGGCGTCGGGGGCCAGCAGAGCCCCGTGCGGGCGGGGAACCAATCCGGGCGCCTGGCGGCTGAGCAGGTCCAACGCCCGCTCCTCGCGCCGCCAGCGGTGGTGGTAGTAGCGGTCGACATCCGGTCGGTACACCTTGACGATCAGCGATGCAGGTCCAGAGCGAAGGCGCCAGATTTCGTGCCGTGCGTCGGCGGCAACGGAGTGCCAGGACCACGGGCCGCCCTCGCCGCTCGCCGCCAGGATCGCGCTCAGTCCGGTGCGCAGGTCGTCGTTCACGACCAGTGCGCTCACGTGGACGGTCGTTTCGGATCGGCGAGAATCGCGTCGAGGGTTGCGTTCAGCACGTGGGCGTTCATCGGCCGGTTGAGAAGACCGCGTTCCGAGGCCGCCTTGACCACATCCGCGTCGCCCACCACGCGTCGCCGTCGGGCCAGGAGCTGACCAAGCAGCGTGATTGGCCGGCCGTGAAACAGCAGCAAGAAGTCGCCGTCGGCGGCGACGAATGCCGGACGGGTCCAGGTGGCGGCGGCCCAGAACCCCGCGCTCACCGCCGCGGCGAGCGTAATCGCCAGCGCCGCCCACGCCGTTTCCGATAGCGCGGATGCGACGGCACAGAGGCTGGCAGTCACCGCCGTCGCCGCCCAGAATCCCAGCACGATCTTCTGCCGATTCAGGCCGACGATCTCCCAGTGGTAATGCAGCGGCGACGCCAGCAGGGGCAGCGGGAAACGCTGATGCGGAACCGGCGAGCCGTCCGGCAGTCGGGGATCGCGCCAGCGTCGGTAGAGCGGAACCAGAATCTTGGCTTGCAGCAGCGACGAAAGCCCCTCGAGCAGCAGGGGCGCGGCGATCACCGGCCACAGCAAATCGACGCCCGCCACGATTGCCGCGGCGGCTGAGGCCGCACCCAGCGTCAGGGCACCGCTGTCCCCGATATAGATGCTCGCCCGTCGCCGGGCGCCGCGATTCGCCGGCGACCACTCCGAGGGCAGATTCCAGACCAGGAGACCAGCGCCGATGGCCGCGATGCCGAGCGGCCAGCCGGCCTGGCCGACGCTGGCGGCAAGCCCGGCCGCCAGCGCGGCGCCCGCCGTCGCGAAGGCTACGGTGCCGGGTGTGAGGCCGTCCATGCCGTCGCTGAAGCTGGTCGCCAGCGTGGTTCCAAGGATGAGCGCGAGATACCAAATGCTCAGCGGCACGTGCGCTCCCGATCCCAGCCAGTGCGCCATTGCGTAGGGCGATGCCGCGCCGGATTCGTGGGCGCCGGGGCCTACCACGAGCGCCGTTGCGCCGATGCTGAGAATGAGGGCGATGACCAGGTAGGCGCCCTCCGGAACGCCGCGACCGGTGCGCGTCTTGCGCAGGTCGTCCGCCAGCCCGAAGAGAAAGAACCCGGCCGCGCCGGCCAGCACCCACCAGGCGCTCGACGCGGTAGGGCCGGCCGACAACAGCGCCGCGGCGACGACCGCGGCGACCGCGGCCGCAAGTCCTCCCACGAGCGGCAGCTTGCCGGACACGCCGAGCGGCGCGGCGATCTGGTGCGCTCCCCGCTTGACCTCAGCCGACCGGAAGTGCGGCAGCAGGCGCCTGAGCGCGGCAGAGCCGCCCGCGGTGATCACGAAGGCGCAACCGGCCGCCAGGCCGATCGCCAGCCCAGGCTCTATGCGACCCTCCGACGTGTGGCGGGCGTCAGGGTTACGGTAGCAATCAGCCGTGCCGCAGTCCCGCGCCGACGGACGCGTACACGTCGAGGATTTTGCCTATCTGTCGTCGCCACGAGAACTTGTGCTCCGCACGCGCTCGCAGGCGCTCACCGTATGCCCGGCGCGCGTCGGCGTCTCTCACCAGTCGCAGGATCTCACCGGCGAGCGCCGGCACCGACCCGCGCTCGGCCAGCCTGGCCTCGGGACCCAGAAATTCGGCCGCCACTCCACCCGCGTAGGCCACGGTCGGCAAGCCGGCGGCCATGTAGTTCAGCACCTTGCCGTTGCCTTCCGTTTTCGACCGCTTGGGCGCCACCGCCAGGTCGCAGAGCCTCAGGTGCGTAGGGGCTTGGGTGTAGGGAACTCGTCCCGTGAACGTCACGTAGTCGGCGAGGCCCGCCTGTCCCGCGGCGCGCTCGTATTCGGCGGCGTTGGGATAGCCCATGATCAAGAAATGCGTCCCCGGCTCGGCGTCAACCACCTCACGCGCGGCGCGAATGAGGTCGCCGGTGCCCTGGTATTCCGCGAGCAGCCCCAGATAGCCGACGACCAGCCGGTTGGGCGGAATGCCAAGTTGCCGCCGCAGCGCCGCCAGCTCCGAGCCATCTTCGGCTGCGCGCGGTCGAAACCGCGACACGTCCACGCCGTCCGGAACGCTGACGATCCGTTCCGGCGGCCATGATTTGCGGGCGGCAAGCTGGCGCCTGGCGAATGCCGAGCTCGTAACGATGCAGTCGGCGGCGGACTCGGTGACGCGCTCGATGACGCCGAAGAACGGGACTCCGGGTCCGTCCGGCGAGAGGAATCGATGGTCGACCATCTCACTGGTCAGGCTTCCCTGGTAGTCGAGGACGAGCGGCACCCGCCGGGCGCGCGCGAGCGGCCATCCAATCGCGGCGCCCTCGTGCAGGTGGCCGTGCACCACGTCGATGGGTTCGCGCAGGCCGCGAGTCAGGACCAGTCCGGCCAGCAGCGGGTCGAGCAGCAGCTTGAGCCGGTGCGAGCCGATGTACGCGCTCGACTGGTGCCGAATCGCCGGCAGGCGCACCACGCGCAGTCCGTCCGGCGTGGCCCCGGTCGGATAGGTAAAAATTGTGACCGCGTGGCCCAATGCCTGCAGGGCACGGGCCTCCTCCAGGATCCGCACGTGACACCCGTAGTCCGCGAAGAACCCGGTCGGCGCGATCATCGCGATGTGCAGGCTCATCGCCCCCGCCTTGCGTGGAGCGTGACTTGACCTCCCCAACGGCCGCCCACATCCGCATCGTGTCCGACGGGCCTGACGCTACGCGGGCCGTCGGCGCCGGCATTGGTCGGGCCGCACGGCCGGGAGACCTGGTCGCGCTCCAGGGGGAACTGGGCGCGGGCAAGACCGTCGTCGCCCAGGGCGTCGCGCAAGGGCTTGGGGTTGTCGAGGGCGTCACGTCGCCGACCTATGTACTCGTGGCGGTCTACGGGTCGGGCCGGGTGCGACTGCAACATGTTGATCTCTACCGCCTGGCGGGAGCGCTCGACGTGGATTCGATCGACTGGGAGGACCTGCTCGACGAGCCGGCGGTCACGGTCGTGGAGTGGCCCGAACGCGCGGGCGAGCGAATGCCGGATGACCGGTTGCTCGTATCGATCCGGGCGGGGTCGACCACCCGGCGTACGCTGACGATTTCAGCCGGCGGACCTCGCAGTCGAGAACTCCTCGCAGCCGTGGGGGCGGGGATGGCGGCGCGATGACGATGGTACTCGCGATCGACACCACAGGGACCGCGCCCGCCATGGCGCTGTTGCGCGGCGACGAGGTGGGGTCCGCCTGGCAGGGCGATGCCGCGCAGACGCCGCTGCTCGACGGGCTGCGCGCCGTGCTCGCCGGCCAGGGTCTGGCGATGCCGGCACTGCGTGAAGACTTGAGCGCCGTCGCCGCGGCCATGGGCCCGGGCCGCTATGCGCGCCTGCGCGCCGGAGTGGCGTTTGCGAAGGGACTGGCGACCGGATGGGGCGTACCCTTCATCGGCGTGCGATCGGCCGCGGCCGTGGCCCATGCCGCCGGCGAACGCGTCGGGCCGATCGTCATCCCGGCCGGGCGCAGCCGCCTCTATTGCTGGACCGGTGAGCCGGGTGCGCCGCTCAGCCCCGCGGTGGATCCGAGCGCGCTCGTCGACTGCCTTGGATCCGGAGCCTCAGTGGCAGGTGACGTCGACGACGCAACGGCGGCGGCGTTGCGGGCTGCCGGGCTGCGACTGAAGCGAATCCAGCCAATCGCGGTCGCCGAGTCCGTGGGCCGCCTCGCCGGCGGCTGCGATCGATCCGCTGTTGGCGCGGAAGTGGCCCGCCCCATCTATGTCCCGGCGGCCGACCATGGCTGACGGCCCGGAGATCGTCATCGAGCCGATGCAGCTCGCGGACCTGCCCCAGGTGCGCCGCATCGAAAAGGCCTCGTTCTCCGTGCCCTGGCCGCGCGACTCGTATCGACGGGAGATCATGGATAACCAGCGGGCGTGGTACTTCGTGGCGCGCCGCCCCGACGTGGAACCGCCGCCGCAGCCGCCGCCACGGCGATTCCCCTTCAACCTGTGGCCGCGCGCCCCGGTGCCGGGCAACGACATCGTTGCGTTCGGTGGGATGTGGCTCATGATCGACGAGTCGCACATCACGACCATCGCCGTCGATCCCGAATATCGCCGGCGTGGGTTCGCCGAGGCGCTGATCATCGAGATGGCCAAGCTCAGCCGGCTGCGCGGCGCCACGCGCATCACGCTCGAGGTGCGCATGAGCAATCGGGGGGCGCAGAATCTCTATCGCAAATACGGCTTCGTGGACCATGGGGTGCGACCGCGCTACTACAGCGACGACCGGGAGGACGCGCTGATCATGTGGAGCGAACCCATCCACGGGCCGGACTTCCACGCACGCCTCACGCGCAACGAGCGGGATCTTTCGGAGCGCCTCAATTGGGCCGCGCGCCTGTGACGGTCACGGACGGGCCGCTGATCGCCGCGATCGAGACTTCCTGTGACGACACCTCCGTGGCGGTGGTGCGGGGCGGACGCGAGGAGTTGGCGCTCAAGAGCCAGACCCAAATCGAGCCGCACGCCGCGATGGGCGGCATCGTGCCGGAAGCCGCTGCGCGCATTCACGTCGAGGCCATCGACGCCGTGTGGAACGCGTGCCTGACGACAGCCGGGGTTGACTCGGCGGAACTTGACGCGCTGGCCGTGACGCAGGGACCGGGCCTCCCCGGCTCACTGCTCGTGGGGCTCGGCTTCGCGCAGGGTCTGGCGGCGGCCGTGGACTGCCCACTCATTCCGGTGAACCACCTGGAAGGCCACTTCGCCTCGCCATGGCTCAACGACGGCGATCCGCCGGAGTTTCCGTTGGTGGCGCTGATCGTGTCCGGCGGCCACACCGAGCTTGTGTTCGGCGCCGCGCCCGGCGAGTACCGGCTCATCGGGCGCACGCGGGACGACGCCGCCGGCGAGGCCTTCGACAAGGTGGCGCGGATGCTCGGACTGGAATATCCGGGCGGCCCCGCCATCCAGCGAGCGGCGGCGGGACGCGACAGGTCCCCCTTCGAGCTGCCGCGCGCGTGGCTGCCCGGCACCAGCGACTTCAGCTTCAGCGGACTCAAGACTGCGGTGCGACGGTTGGTTCACGACGAGTTAGGACCAGTCGAGGCGGCGCGGATTGGTGCGGCGGACAACGGCGCGGCCGGCATCGACGACGCCGACTTCGTGGCGGATGTGGCGCACGCCTTCGAGGTCTCCGTGGTCGACGTCCTCGTGACCAAGACCGTGCGCGCGGCCCGGCAGATGCGCGCCGCCACGATCACGCTCACCGGCGGCGTGGCGGCGAATGCGAGGCTGCGCGCGGCGCTGGACGCGGCCTCCCCGGTTCCCGTCCAGGTGCCGGCGCTCAAGCACTGCGTCGACAACGCCAGCATGATCGCGGTGGCGGGCGCTTGGCGCCTGGCGCGCGGCGAGGTGGCGAACGGCCCGCTCGAACCCGAACCGGGCCTGGCGCTGGCCTAGGAGATTCGGGCGGTCCGCCGGCTTTCGAGCGCCTGACCGTAAAGCTCAAGGTAGGTGCGCGCTGCGGCGTCCCATGAGGAATCGCGCGACATGCCCCGGCGCATGAGCGCCCACCAGGCATCCGGATAGCGATAGGTCTCCAGCGCGCGGGCAATGGCCCCGAAGAAGTCGATGGGGTCGTAGCGATGAAACACGAACCCCGTGCCCACGCCGGTTCGCGCGTCGAAGTCTTCAACCGTATCGGCCAGCCCGCCGGTGGCGCGCACCACGGGAATGCTGCCGTAGCGCATGGCGATGAGCTGGCCCAGGCCGCACGGCTCGTGGCGTGACGGCATGAGAAAGATGTCCGACCCGCCGTAGATTCGCTGCGCCAGCGGCGGGTCGAAGCGCAAGGCCAACCCGACGTGGCGGGGATGCTCCCGCGAGGCCTGGGTCAAGAGCTCGTGGTGGCGCGGGTCGCCGGTGCCCAGCACCGCCAGCTGGGCGCCGCGCTCGACGATGTGGGGCACGACCGGCGCCAGCAGGTCCAGTCCCTTGTGATCGGCCAGCCGCGACACCATGCCCAGCAGTGGCGTGTCGGCCTCGACGGGCAGCCCAAGCTCGCGCTGCAGCGCCGCCTTGTTGTGCGCGCGCTCCGCCAGGTTCCGCACGCTGAAGGTCGCCGGCAGATGCGGATCGGATGCGGGGTCGAAGGCGACGGTGTCGATGCCGTTGACGATGCCCGCGATGCCGTCGTGGCGCTCACGCAGCAGCGGGTCCAGCCGTTCCCCGTATGCCGGCGTCAGGATCTCCCTGGCGTAGGTGGCGCTCACCGTATTGACGGCGTCGGCATAGCGAATCCCGCGGGCGAGAAAATTCAATCGCGGGGTGAGCTCCGGGTCGGTCGGATGCTCCAGAAACCCGCCCTCCGCGAGGCCCGCCGCTTCCAGGATCTCCTCGCCAAAGTGCCCCTGGTACGCCAGGTTGTGAATGGTAAGCGCGGTGGCCGGGGAATCGGCGTGGTCCCCGTTGGCGCGCCCGGCGTGAATCCAGTTGGGAACCAGCCCCGCGTGCCAGTCGTGGCAATGGACCACATCCGGCTGCCACCGCATCGTTCGCATGGCTTCCAGCGCACCGCGCGAAAAGAAGACGAACCGATGGCCATCGTCGGGATAGCCGTAGAGGTCGGGCCGGTTAGCGAAGTAGTCGTCGCTGCCGATCAGATACAGCGGAAATGGACATTGCTCGACCAGACCGACCGATCCTCGGCGGGTGACGCCGTTCATGGGCACCGCGAACGAGTCGCCCGTAGCTGGAATCGTGGGTATGGCGGGATCGATCGATCCGTAATGCGGCAGCGCCACCCGCACGTCGGCGCCCAGTTTTCGCAACGCCGTCGGCAAAGACCCGACCACGTCGCCCAGGCCGCCGGTCCAGGCGTAGGGCGTGCACTCGGCGGCGAGCATCAGCACTCGCAACGGGCGCGTGTCGGCTTGGCTCAATGTTTGAAGTGCCGCTCGTCGGCGAACACCATCACGCCGCCGCGGGCGTCGACGGCGGCCACCACGGCGTCGTCTTCGATCGAGCCCGAGGGCGCCGCAATGGCCCGCACACCGGCCGCCAGCGCCTCTTCCGGGCCGTCCGTCTTGGGGAAGAAGGCATCGGAGACGAGGTAGCTGCCCGCGGCCTCGGCGCCGGCATGCGTGACGGCATGACGCACTGCGTCCACGCGGTTCATCTGGCCGACGCCCACGCCAACCAGCATGCCGTCCTTGACGAGCACCACCGCGTTCGACTTCACGTGCCGTATCACCCGCAGCCCGAATCGCAACTCCGCCAGGTCCGCGTCGGATGCCGGCATGGCTGACACCGACCGCAGCTCCAGGTCGTCCCCGGGGCTCCGGTCGGGATCCTGCACCAGATAGCCTCGGTCGAGGCCCCACACGTGGGCCGACTCGAACCGCAGCGGGAGCCTGGCGGGCGGAGCGGACCAGCGAATGATGCGCAGGTTCTGGCGCCGCCGCAGGCGCCGCAGCGCGTCGTCGGCGTACGCCGGCGCCACGACCACGTGATAGAAGTGGCCCTTCATCGCCGCGACGGTTTCGATGTCGACTTCGCGGTTGAATCCCACGATGCCGCCGAACGCCGAGAGCGGATCGCCGGCGTGCGCGCTCGCATAGGCCTCGCGGAGCGAGTCTCGCACCGCGAGGCCGCAGGGATTGGTGTGCTTGACGATGGCGACGGCCGGCCGGTCGTGGTCATTCGCCGCGGCCCAGGCGGCCTGCAGGTCCAGGATGTTGACGTACGACAGCTCCATGCCGTGCAGCTGCTCGATGCCCGCGAGCGCGCCGTGGCCGAGCTCCGGGTCGCCCGCGGCGTAGAACGCGCCGCGCTGATGGGGATTCTCGCCGTAGCGCAGGTCCTGCATCTTCTGCAGCGGCACGGTGAGTCGGTGGGGAAAGTCATCGCCCGCCTGCGCCTGGAAGTACCCGGCCACGTGCGCGTCGTAGAAGGCTGTAAGGGCGAAGGCCTTGGCCGCCAACTCACGCCGCAGATCCCCGCCGTCCGCCCCGCCCTCGATTGCGTCCAGCACGCGCTCGTAGTCGTCCGGATCGGTGACGGTCCACACGCTGTCGTGGTTCTTGGCGGCGGCGCGAATCATGGCGGGGCCGCCGATGTCGATGTTCTCGATGAGCTGCTCGTGGTCGTCGGTTCGGGCCAGCGTCGCCGCGAACGGATAGAGATTCACGGCCACAAGGTCGATGGGCGTCAGGCCATGCTCGGCCAGTTGCTCCCGATCGCTTGCCAGGTTGGGTCTCGCGAGGATTCCGGCGTGAATCGCCGGGTGCAGCGTCTTGACCCGGCCGTCGAACATCTCCGGCCAGCCGGTCACCTCGTCGATCGACCGCACCGGCACGCCGGCATCCCGCAGTGCCTGGGCGGTGCCCGACGAGGCCACGATTTCCCAGCCCAGGGCGTGCAGACCCGCGCCCAGGCGGTCGATGCCGCGCTTGTCGGCGACGGCCAGCAGGGCGCGCGGCGCGCTCATGCCGCCGTCACCGGCGGATCAACGCGCGCGATGCCGTCGACCACGCGAACTCGCCCATCGGCGAACCATTGCAACGCCTCGGGGTAAATGCGGTGCTCCTGCTCCAGGATGCGTGCCGCGAGCGTATCCACCGTGTCGTCGGGACGCACGCACACGGCCGCCTGCGCCACGATCGGCCCTCTATCCACGTCTTCCGTCACCAGGTGCACGGTGCAGCCGGAGAGTTTCACCCCCGCCGCCAGGGCGTCGGCCTGAGGCCGCGGCGCCATCGTGCCCCCGAATGCAGGAAGCAACGACGGATGGATGTTGAGTATGCGGCCGGGGAAGGCTTCCAGGAAGAACGGGCGAAAGATCGCGCTGAACCCGGCGAGCGCGACGGTGTCGACCCGGGCGTCTTGCAGGACCTCCAGCATCCGCCGCTGCTGCGCCGTGCGGGACGGGAAGTCGCTGCGGACGACGAGGTGAGCGGGCACGCCAAAGTCCCGCGCGACGTCGAGCACCCCGGCGCCGGCGCGGTTGCACACGAGCGCCGGCACTTCGGCTTGCAGTCGCCCGTCGCGAACCGCCTCCAGAATCGCGCGCGCGTTCGAGCCGCGGCCCGACGCCATGATGCCGAGCCGCATCAGGCGGCCTCCGGCGCGCTCACGCGTCGATAAGCTCCACCGCCGCGCCATCGCGCGGGACCACCGATCCGGCCATGAACGCGCCGGGAAGCTCGGCCAGCAGCGTTTCGCCGGCGTCGGGCCGGCACACGATGACGACGCCCACGCCCATGTTGAACACGCGGTACATCTCCTCGGGCGTCACGTCGGCGGTTGCTTGAATCCACGCATACAGCGGCGGAATCGTCCACGCCGCGGGCGACAATCGCGCCGCGAACCCGTCTGGAAGCACGCGCGGCAGGTTGTCGATGAGTCCGCCGCCGGTGATGTGGGCGGCCGCATGCACGCCCGGAACCTGGAATGCCCGGAGCAGTGGCTCCACATACGACTCGTGAGGCGTCAGCGCGGCGTCGATCACGGTGGTCTCGCCGAGCGGCGCCATGGGATTGCCGCGCTCCAGGGCGCGCCGGACCAGGCTGTAGCCGTTCGTATGCGGGCCCGCCGCCGGCAGCCCCACGCAGACGTCACCCTCGCGGATGTTGGCGGAATCCGCCAGGTCGTCTTGCTCGGCGACACCGATCACGGTGCCGGCAAGATCGTAGGCGCCGGACCGATAGGTGTCGGGCAGTTGCGCCGACTCGCCGCCGATCAGCGTCACGCCGGCCTCGCGGCACGCCTCGGCGATGCCTTGCACCAATCGCGTGACCACGTCGCGCTCGAGATGCGCCGCCGCCACGTAGTCCAGAAACGCCGCCGGGCGCACGTTCTGCACGGCCAGGTCGTTCATGCAATGACGCACGAGGTCGCCGCCGGCAAGCTCGGGACGATCCCAAGCCAGCGCGAGCAGCAGCTTCGTGCCCAGCGAGTCCGTGCTCGCCAGCAGCACCGGGTCTCGCATGTCCGACGGCAAGCGCAGGCCGCCGGCAAAGGCCCCGAATCCGGGCAGCGACGCATCGTCCGACGTGCTGGCCACGGCGGTCCGCAGGGCCGCCTTCAGTGAGTCGTTGTGGTCGAGGTCGACGCCGGCGTCCGCATAGACCGAGCGCGGCGCCGTGCTCATGCGCCGTTCTCGGCGGGATCGGCCTCGGATTCCTCCAGCGGGAACATTGCGGCCTGGCGGGGGAACACCGGCGCGGTCTGCAGCTCGGTTGGCCGCTCGAGCTCGAACTTGTCGAACGCCAGCTGCACGTCGATGGGGTAGTCGCGCGTGAAGCAGCCCAGACACAGCTCCTCGTGCTCCTGGCGCGTGGCGGCCACCAGATTCGGAATGGAGAGGTAGTCGAGGCTGTCAGCGCCGATGGCCTGGCAGACGTCCGCCACCGGACGCTCGTGCGCGATCAACTCGTCGGGATCGGGGATGTCGATGCCCAGGAAGCAGGGCCAGCGGATCGGTGGGGCGGTGATGCGGACGTGAACCTCGGTCGCACCGCCTCGGTCACGCAGGAGGTCCACCAACTGGTGCTGCGACGTGCCGCGCACGATGCTGTCGTCGACCATGACCACGCGCTTGCCGCGCGTAACGCTTGGGAGCGCGTTGTACTTCAGCCGCACCCACAGCTTGCGCAGCTCGGTGGACGGCTCGATGAACGTGCGCCCGATATAGCGATTGCGCAGGAATCCGTCGGCGTAGGGCAGGCCGCTCGCCTCGGCGTATCCGGTCGCCGCGGCGATGGCCGAATCCGGCACGCCCACCACGAGGTCGGCGTCCACCGGATTCTGCAGGGCCAGGCGGCGCCCCATTTCGCGACGGACGGAATGGACCAGCTCGCCCCTGAGGGACGAGTCGGGCCGCGTGAAATAGATGTATTCGAAGGCGCACAGCGCGTGCCGGTGCGGCGGCGTGGCGTGCTGGGACCGCAGACCGTTGGCGCCGATGGCCAGAACCTCGCCTGGCTCGATCTCCCGCTCCATTTGGGCGCCCACCGCGTCCAGCGCGCAAGTTTCCGAGGTGACGATCCAGGCGCCGTCGATGGAGCCGAGACACAGCGGGCGGTTGCCCATGGAGTCGCGCGCGACGATGACTTCGGTGGGCGTGGCCACGGCCAGGCAGAACGAGCCCTGCAACCGCGGCACGGTGTGGCACACCCGCTCGAATACGCCGGCGCCGGGCGCGCCGGCAATCGCCTGGGCGATGACGGCCGTGTCGGAAGTGGCCGTGGTGTGATAGCCGGCTTCGCCGTTCGAGTCTCTCAGGTCTAGGGCGTTGACGATGTTGCCGTTGTGGGCCACGGATATCGGCCCCACGTCGGTCGCTTGCAGCACCGGCTGAATGTTCTGCGTGGTGTTCGAGCCGCTGGTGGAGTAGCGGCAGTGACCGATGGCGAGATGTCCGTGGGCTTCTGCCAGGATGTCGCCGCGAAATACCTGCGAAACCAGCCCTTCGTCCTTGACCGTATACAGGTCGTCGCCGTTCCCCAGCGTGATGCCGGCGCCTTCCTGTCCCCGATGCTGGACGGCGTAAAGCCCCACGTAGGCCAGGGCCGCGACATCCGCATCGGGACCATAGACCGCCACGACGCCGCAGGCTTCGCGCAGGTTGGGCAGGCCCAATGGGGCCGCGGGTTCGTAAATCGGGAGAGGGTGCGACGGGACTCGGATTGTTGCCGGCGCCGGTGCGTTGGGCGGCGTCGGCCCGCATGGACTGGAGCGCGTGAATGCCAGCGGGGCTACCCCGGAGTCCCTCCCTGGCGCATCTTAACCGCTCGGCTGGCGTCCGGCGAGCGCGGTGTTCAAGCCCTGGTCCCACGCTCGATGGGCCTCGTCGAGCGCCACGTCGATGGGACCGATGCGCAACCGGTCGCCGCCGACACGGCCCAGCTTGTGCACGGCAACGCCCGCGGCCGCGGCCCGGTCTTCGACCGCCGCCCAATGCGCGGCCGTGGCGCTAATCGCGATCCGGGATGGAGCTTCGCCGAACAGCGCCACGTCGTCTCGCTCCTGTCTCGAATCGAGTTCGAGGTCCACGCCGATGCCGCCCGCAAAGGCGCTCTCGGCAACCGCGACGGCAAGCCCGCCGTCGCTGCAATCGTGGGCCGAAACCAGCAGCCTGGCCTCGATCAGGTCGCGGACCAGGGCCTGAACGGCCAACTCGGCGTCGAGATCGATGGTTGGCGCTCCGGCGACTTGTCCGTGGACGACCGCCAGGTACTCACTGCCGTCGAGCGCCGGCGTCGCATCGCCGAGCAATCCCACGATCTCGCCTTCCGCACCGAACCCGATGCCACAACTCGCGTCGGCTCGCTCGAGCAGCCCGAGCATGCCGACCACCGGCGTGGGCCAGATGGCCTGGTCGCTGGACTCGTTATAGAGGCTTACGTTGCCGCTGACCACCGGCGTGCCGAGCGCCTCGCAGGCCGCGGTCATACCGTCGATCGCGCGCGCCAACTGGTAGTAGACCGCAGGGTCTTCTGGCGAGCCGAAATTGAGGCAGTTGGTGATCGCGAGCGGCGTCGCTCCGGTGCAGGAGACGTTGCGCGCGGCCTCGGCCACCGCCATGGCGCCGCCGTGAAATGGGTCCAGGTAGCAATGCCGCGCGTTGCCGTCGGTGCATAGCGCGACGGCGCGGTCCGTCCCCTTGATTCGCATCACCGCCGCATCGCCGCCCGGCGGCCCGATCGTATGCGTGCCCACCATGTGATCGTATTGGCGGTAGACGCCCCGCCGGCTGGCGATGTTGGGCGAGGCCAGCATGGTGAGGAGGGTCCCGGAGAGATCCACCGGCTCGGGAAGCTCGTCGACGTTCAGCCGCTGGACATCGTCCAGGTAGGCCGGTCGCTCGACCGGGAACTCGTAGGTTGGGGCATCGACCAGCATCGACACGGGTAACTGCGCCACGTTTACCGATCCCTCGGTGACGCGCACGTCATGGCCGTCGGCGACGTGACCGATTACGTCGCTGTGCAGTCCCCACTTGGTGAAGACGGCGCGGACCTCGTCCTCACGCCCGGCATGCGCCACGACCAGCATGCGCTCCTGGCTTTCACTTAACATAACTTCATAGGGCGTCATGCGGTCGGCGCGACGCGAGACGCGCGCCACGTCGATGGTGACGCCGCAGCCACCGCGTTCCGCGGCTTCGATCGTGGCGCTGGTGAGGCCGGTCGCGCCCAGGTCCTGGAGGCCGGCCACGCCGCCGGTCGTCAACGCCTCCAGGCACGCTTCGAGCAGCAGCTTCTCCATGAAGGGGTTGCCGACCTGCACCACGCCGCGGTGTGAGGCTTCCGGGTCTTCCACCGAGGCGAACGTGGCGCCGTGGATGCCGTCGCGCCCGGTGTCCGTGCCGACCAGAATCAGGGGATTGCCCGGTCCGGACGCGGCGGCGCTGGTCAGGTCTTCATGCCGAATCAGGCCCGCGCACATGGCATTGACCAGCGGATTGCCCGCATAGCACGGCGCCACCTGAATCTCGCCGCCGACCGTGGGCACGCCCACGCAGTTCCCGTACCAGGCGATGCCGCCGACCACGCCGTTCGCCAGGAAGCGGCTGCGGGCGTCGTCCAGCGAGCCGAAGCGCAGGCTGTCGAGGATGGCAATGGGCCGCGCGCCCATGGTGAAAATGTCGCGCAGGATTCCGCCCACCCCGGTGGCCGCGCCCTGAAAGGGCTCCACCGCGCTCGGGTGGTTGTGGCTCTCGACCTTCATCACGATGGCCAGTCCGTCGCCGATGTCCACGGCGCCGGCGTTTTCCTGTCCCGGCCCGATCAGCACCCGCGGACCCGTGCCGGGAAAGCGGCGCAGGAGCGGACGGGAATGCTTGTAGCCGCAGTGCTCGCTCCACATGCCGCCGATGATTCCCAGCTCCACCGCATTCGGGGCGCGGTCGAGCAGGTCGAAGGCCAGGTGGTATTCGTCCCGCGTCAGCGCGACTTCGCGCAGCGTGGCGTCGTCCGGGACGGCGCGATCGGTGGGCGCGGTCACGCGGCCACGCGCGCGAGCACGGACTCCCACAGTAGGCGTCCATCGGTGCCGCCCAACGCCGTCTCGCTGCAGCGCTCCGGGTGGGGCATGAGCCCGACCACGTTGCCCCGCGCGTTGCAGATGCCCGCGATGTCACCGACCGAGCCGTTGGGATTGGCCCCCGCCGTGCGTCTGCCGGCGGCGTCGCTGTAGCGCCAGACGACCTGGTCGTTGTCGTGCAGCGCATCCAGGGTTTCGTGGTCCGCGACATAGTTGCCCTCACCGTGCGCGATGGGCATGCGCAGGACCCGGCCGACGTCAGTCGCCTCCGTGAAGGGCGTGCGGCGCGTCTCCACGCGCACGTGCACCCATTCGCAGCGGAACTCGACGCAGGCGTTGGGCAGCATGGCGCCGGGGAGCAGCCCGGCTTCGAGCAGAATCTGGAACCCGTTGCAGATGCCGAGCACGGGCACGCCGCGATCAGCCGCCTCGCGAACGGCCCGCATCACCCGAGCCTGCGCCGCCATGGCGCCGGTGCGCAGATAGTCCCCGTAGCTGAATCCGCCCGGCAGGACCACCAGGTCGTAGCCGTCCAGCGACGGCGTGGCGTGCCAGACAAGATCGGTCGGCACCCCCATCACGTGGGACAGCGCATGGTGCGTGTCGGTGTCGCAGTTGCTGCCCGGAAAGACGATGACCGCTGCGCGCACCCTGGCTACCAGGCGGTGTCGCTGAGCTTGAGCGGTTGCGGCTCGATCAGCTCCAACTCGTATTCCTCGATCACGGGGTTGGTGAGCAGTTGCTCGCACATCGATTGCAGGCGGTCGCGCGCCGTTGCGGCGTCCGGGGCGACCAGCTCGACGTCGACGATCTTGCCCACGCGCACATCGCGAATGCCGTCGAAGCCGAGGTCACGCAACCCGTCGGCCACCGTGGCCCCCTGCGGATCGTTGACGCCCGGTTTGAGGCGCACGAACACGTGCGCGGTGTAGATCTGGGGCAGGCCGCTCACGCCGCCAGGCGCTCGCGGATATCGCGATAGCGCGCGGCGGTGCGCTCCACAATCGCCTCCGGCAGGGCGGGAATCGGCGGCTCCCGATCCCAGCCAATCTCGATCAAGTGGTTGCGCACGATCTGCTTGTCGAAGCTCGGCGGCGAGAGGCCGACGTCGTATTCCGCCACGTCCCAAAACCGGGACGAATCCGGCGTAAGGACCTCGTCGATCAGGGTCAACTCACCGTCGACCCAGCCAAACTCGAACTTCGTGTCGGCGAGGATGATGCCGCGCTCGCCGGCGTAGTCACGGCCGCGCGAGTACACCGCGATGCTGACGTCCCGCAGTCGCCCGGCAAGCTCCGCCCCCACCAGGTCGCTCAGCTGGGCGAAGCTGATGTTCTCGTCGTGGCCGGTCTCGGCTTTCGTCGCCGGCGTAAACAGCGTGTCGGCGAAGGGCTCGGCCTCCTGCATGCCGGACGGGATGTCGATGCCGCAGATCTGGCCCGTGCGCTGATAGTCCACCCAGCCGGAGCCGGTGATGTAGCCGCGCACCACGCACTCCGCGTCGATGCGCTCGGCGCGCTTGACCAGCATCGTGCGGCCGCGCAGAACGTCGGCGTGCCGGCGCACATCGTCGCCCATGGCGTCCACGTCGGTCGTGATGAGGTGGTTCGGCACGATGTCCTCGGTGAGCCCAAACCAGCGCTCCGACATGCCCGTAAGCACGGCGCCCTTGTCTGGAATGGCCGTCGGCAGCACATGGTCGAATGCCGAAATGCGGTCGGTGGTGACGATCAGCAGCTTGTCGTCCAGGTCATAGATGTCACGCACCTTCCCGCGGTTGATGAGCCGCAGGCCCTCCAGATCGGTTTGGGTAACCGTGTTCGTCATGTCGCGCTCACCTCCGCCTATCGCGCCGGGGCGTCCGGCGCGGCGTCTTCGTTCAAGCCTAGTCTCTCGTACGCAGCATCGATCCATTTCAAATGCGGGTCCGGGCTAAAGGCCAGATTCAGGTCGTCCGGCGTCAGCCGCTCGGTCACGCGCGAATCCCCGGTGATCAGGTCGCGGAACGATGCTCCGCTCGTCCACGCGGTGCCGGCGTGATCCTGCACGATCGCGTAGGCATCCTGACGCGACATTCCGGCGCGCACCAGAGCCAGCAGGACCCCCTGCGAATAGATGAGGCCGCCGGTCATGTCCACGTTTGCTCGCATCCGCTCCGGGTAGACCCGCAGGTCGCGCATGACGTTGGTGAAGAGCCACAGGATGTAGTCGAGGCCCATGCACGAGTCGGGGATCAGCACCCGCTCCGCCGACGAATGGCTGATGTCCCGTTCATGCCACAGCGCCACGTTTTCCAGCGCGGCCTGCGCATTGGCCCGCACCACGCGCGCCAGCCCCGAGACGCGCTCGCAGCGCGACGGGTTGCGCTTGTGGGGCATGGAGGATGAGCCGTGGCGGCCTTCCTCGAAGGGTTCCTCGGCCTCCCGGATCTCGGTGCGCTGCAGGCTGCGGATCTCGGTGGCGAATTTGTCCAGCGAGCTGGCAATGCCGGCGAGCGTGGTCATGAAATGGGCGTGGCGGTCGCGCTGCACGATTTGATTCGTCACCGGCGCCGCCGTCAGGCCAAGCTCGGCGCAGGCCCATTCCTCGACTCGCGGCGGAACGTGGGCGTGCGTGCCCACCGATCCGGAGAACTTGCCCACGCTCACGGTCGCCTGCGCGTCACACAGCCGCTGACGCTGGCGCCGCACCTCGTCGATCCAAATCAGCAGCTTGAGTCCAAACGTGATCGGCTCCGCGTGCACGCCGTGGCTGCGGCCCATCATCAGCGTGCGGCGATGTTCCAGCGCCAGCCGCGTCAGGACTTGCGACAGGTCATCCAGGCGCTCGAGCAACTGGTCGCCGGATGCGACGAGTTGCAGCGCCAATCCGGTGTCCAGGACATCGGACGACGTGAGCCCGAGATGCAGCCACCGGCCCTCGGGCCCCACGGATTCGGCCAGGGCGTCGACGAACGCGTTGGTCTCGTGATCGCTGGTTCGTTCCAACTCGTCGATGCGCTCGAGGGTGAAGCTGGCCCGCTGCAGCAGCGCGGCCTCGTCGGCGGGTATCCGGCCGTCCCGCGCCCAGGCGTTGACCGCTGCCAGCTCAACGCGCCGCTGGAACTCGAAGTACATCTGGCGGTCCCAGATGGCGCCCATCTCGGGTCGGGTGTAGCGGGGAATCACGACGCGACCGCCATGCCGAGCGCATCGGCGGCGATGTCCGAGCGATAGCCCGCGCCGTGAAAGTGGATCGACGCGGCGAGGGCATAGGCCTCGTCGCGGGCCTCGCCCAGGTCATCGCCCAGCCCCACCGCGGCGAGCACGCGCCCGCCCGCCGTGCGCACGACGCCGTCGCGCCGCTCCGTGCCGGCGTGAAAGACCAGCCCGGAGTCGGCAGCGTCCAGCCCATCGATCGGGTGACCGCTCTCGGACGGACCCGGGTAGCCTTCGGACGTCAACACCACGGCCACCGCCGCCTGCGTCGGACGGCCAATGCTCGCGCGGTCCAGCGTGCCGCTGACCGCGGCGTCGATGAGATCCACGAAGTCGCCGTGCAGCACCGGAAGCACCACCTGGGTCTCCGGGTCGCCCATCCGGCAGTTGAATTCAATGACCTTGGGGCCCTCGGCGGTCAGGATCAGCCCGGCGTACAGCAGACCGACATACGGCCGTCCCTCGGCTCGCAGGCCGGCCAGGACCGGGGCGATGATCTCGCGCTCGACGCGCGCTACGAGCTCCGCGGGCGCGTCGGGCACGGGCGTGTAGCTGCCGACGCCGCCGGTGTTCGGTCCTCGATTACCGTCGCCGATGCGCTTGTAGTCGCGGGCCACGCCGATGGTGCGAAAGGTCGTGCCGTCCGACAGGGCGAGCACCGATAGCTCGGGACCCTGCAGGAGCTCTTGCACCACGACGCGCGCGCCGGAGGCGCCGAACGCGCCGTCGACCATCATCCGCCGCACCGCCGCATCGGCCTCTTCAGGGGTGCTGCAAACGATCACGCCTTTTCCAAGCGCCGGGCCGTCGGCCTTGACCACGACTCCGTCGGGTTCGTCCTCCACGTAGCCCAGCGCCTCGTCGACGTTGTCGAACGTGGCGTGGTCGGGCGCCGGCACGCCGAGGCGCGTGACCAGGGCGCTCGAAAAGGCCTTGCTGCCCTCGATCGCGGCCGCGCGGGCCGTCGGTCCGAAGGCCGGTACGCGAATTGCTTGCAGGTCGTCGACGAGACCGCCGATCAGCGGATCCTCGGGCCCGACCACCACCAGGTCGGGACGTTCCGACCGCGCCCAGGACACGAGGTCGTCGATATCGGCCGCGCCAATGTCGAGCGTTCGGGAGATGTCTTCCGTACCCGCGTTGCCCGGCGCACAGAAGATCTCCGCGTGCGGTCGGTCCTGCCGCAGCCGCCAGCAGATCGCGTGCTCGCGGCCGCCGCCGCCCACGACCAGCAGCTTGGGGGCCGGCTGCCGCCCGATCATTCCCATTCGATAGTCCCTGGAGGCTTGGACGTGATGTCGTAGACCACACGGTTCACGCCCGGGACCTCGTTGACCAGCCGGCTCGAGATTCGCGCCAGCACCTCGGCTGGGATGCGCGCCCAGTCGGCGGTCATAAAGTCGTCGGAGGTCACGGCGCGGACGGCCACCAGCTCGCCGTAGGTGCGCTCGTCGCCCATTACGCCGACGCTGCGCACGCCGGGCAGCACGGCAAAGTACTGCGCGAGGGCATGCGACGCGGCGATCGGCTCCAGCTCCTGCAGCACAATGGCGTCCGCCGCTCGCAGCGTGTCGACTCGCGCGGGCGTCAGGTCGCCGAGCGCGCGCACGGCGAGGCCCGGACCGGGGAACGGCTGACGGTCGACGATCGATTCCGGGAGGCCAAGCTCGCGCCCCACGGCGCGCACTTCGTCCTTGAAGAGCTCACGCAGCGGTTCGAGCAACTCCAGGCCCAGGCGATCGGGCAATCCGCCGACGTTGTGGTGCGACTTGATGACCGCCGCGCCGACGCGGCCGCCGCTTTCGATCACGTCGGGATAGATCGTGCCCTGCGCGAGGAAGCGCGCATCGTCGATGCGGGCGGCCTCGCGCTCGAAGGCGCGAATGAAGGCCTCACCGATGATGGCGCGCTTCCGCTCCGGATCGGTCACGCCTCGCAGGCCGGTCAGGAACTCGTCGGCCGCGTCAACGACGATGAGGTCGAGGTTCTGGCTGGTGCGCAGTGCGTCCCGGACCTGTTCGACTTCACCCGCGCGCAGCAAGCCGGTGTCGATGAGGATGCACGTGAGCCGGTCGCCGATGGCGGCGTGCACCAGCGCGGCCGTCACCGCGCTGTCCACGCCGCCGCTGAGCCCGCAAATCACGCGGGCATCGGCGGCAAGGCGGCGGATGTCGGCAATGGCCTCTCGGACGAGCGACGCCGGGGTCCAATCACCACGGCAGCCGCAGATGTCGCGGGCGAAATTGCGCAGCACGTCCAGCCCGTGCGACGTGTGCCGCACCTCGGGATGGAACTGCAGCGCGCTCACGCCGTTGCCGTTGGACATGGCGGCCGTCGGCGAGTGCGCGGTGGCGGCAACCGCGCGAAATCCTGGCGGAAGTTCCTCGACCACGTCGCCGTGGCTCATCCACACGTCGAATGCGGCCGGCAGACCGGCGAAGAGCGGATGCCTCGCGTCGGCGACCGTCACGCGTGCCGGGCCGTACTCGCGCCGTGCCGCGGGTTGCACGCGCCCGCCCAGGCTGTGGCTGAGCAGTTGCATGCCGTAGCAGATGCCCAGAACCGGCACGCCCGCGTCGAGCACGTCCGCCGGAAGCTGAGGGGCGCCCGGCGCGTAGACGCTGGCCGGACCGCCGGAGAGCACGACGCCGCGCAGGCTGCGGCCGTCGACCGTGTGCAGCTGATCGTGGGAAAGGAGCTCCGTCCGGACGCCGACTTCGCGGATGCGCCGGGCGATGAGCTGACTGTATTGCGACCCGAAATCGAGGACCGCGATGGTCTCGTGTCCGCCCGATGCGGCGATGTCCGCGCCGACGCTGGTCGCGTCCGGGCGTGGAGCAACTCCTCGACGGCTAACTTCGGTGCGCAGTAGGCCTCCCCGCGGCGCCCACCGCTCGTTCCGGCGACGGTGTACGCCGACGCTTGATTATAGGTCGGCTTGCCGTGTGCGCGTGCGCCAGGCTTCGGTTGGATACGCCCCTTCAGCCGCCGCGCCGACCACGTAGGTCTCACATGAGTGGCCGCTGTCGAGGCAGGCATCGGACATGGAGCTGGCCACCGAGAGATTGCGGTCGCGCGGACCGAAGGCAATGACGGTGGGGCCCGACCCACTCAGGGCCACCCCGTAGGCGCCCGCGTCGAGCGCCGCCGCCATGCAGGGCTCCAGCGCGGGATTGAGCGCGGAGCGGTAGGGCTGATGCAAGCGGTCGGTCATGGCCTCCCGGAACAGGTCGAAACGACCGTGGCTCACGGCGCCGGCCATCAGCGCCGCGCGGGCGAGGTTGGCAACGGCGTCGGCCCTCGGGACCTGTTCGGGCAGGACCTGCCGCGCTCGGTGCGTGGGCACCCGGTAGCCCGGCACGACCAGTACGATCCCGACGGCTGCCGGGAATTCGAGTCGCAGCCAGGGCAGGTCGGGTCCGTCCGGGACGGTGATGACCATGCCGCCCAGCAACGCCGGCGCCACGTTGTCCGCATGCCCCTCGAGCTCGGCCGCTCGCCGCAGCAGCTCATCCTGGGGCACCTCGAGGTCGAAGGCGAGCGTGGCCGCCACCAGCCCGCCGACAATGGCGCTGGCCGAGCTGCCCAGGCCGCCCTGCGCGGGAATGATTCGCCGAGCGTGCAGCCGATAGGGACCGGCCGCCGTCGGCGCCAGGGAGCGGAACGCGCGAAAGGCCAGATTGCGCCGGACGTCTCGCGGCACGAACTCGGCGAACTTTCCGCTGGCCTCGATGTGATCGTGACTGCTGGGCTCGAACCGATAGGTGTTTCGCAGCTCCAGCGCCAACCCGAGCGCATCGAAGCCGGCCCCGAGATTGCCCGACGATGCCGGGACGGCAACTTCGGCCCAGCCTGGGCCGCTCACGGTCTTGGCGGCGACTCCGGGCGGGCCGCCATTCGTCTCACACTCGACACCCACCAGACGCCCTGCTGTCGGTGCGGCGCGGCCGTCCGATGCGCATTGATGCTGAGCAGGATGCCAATGGCCGCCAGCGTGACCACCAGCGAGTTGCGCCCGAAACTGAGCAGCGGGAGCGTGATCCCCGTCACCGGCATCAGGCCCACATTCATTCCAATGTTGACGAAAGACTGAAAGAACAGCATGCCCGCAATGCCGATGGCCAGGTAGCGGCCAAAGTCATCGCGCGCCCGAATCGAAATGATCACGGCCTGGGCAAGCAAGATGGTGAAGAACATGATGACGCCCAGGGCGCCGACGAATCCCAGCTGCTCGCCCAGCACGGCGAAGATGAAATCGGTATCGCGGACGCGCAGAAACTCGAGTTGCGACTGCGTGCCCTGGCCGATTCCCTGCCCCCACCAGCCGCCCGAGCCGATGGAGATGCGCGCCTGCAGCACGTTATATCCGGCGCCAAGCGGATCGCTCCCTGGATCCAAGAACGCGACGAAGCGCTCCCGCATGTAGTCCTGCGCAAAGAACCAGGCGAAGGGGAAGGCGGCCAGGGCCATCCCCGCGGGAATCAGCGCGTGCCACCAGCGCGCGCCGGCGACGAACACCATCGCCAACCAAATCGCGACGAACACCAACGCCGAGCCCAGGTCCGGCTCGATGAACACCAGCGCCGCGGGCACCAGCACGATGAGCAGACTCAGCAGCAGCGTGCGAATGGAACGGACGCGTTCGCCGCGCCGCGCCAGAAATCGCGCCAGAAAGATGATGACGGCGAGCTTCATGATCTCGGACGGCTGAATCACGATGGGACCCACCACGAACCAGCGTTGGGCGCCCAGACTGGCGTCGCCGAACACCACCACGGCGGCGACCAGGATCGTGCCGAGAATGAATGCTGGCAGCGCCACGGCATGAAGCAGGCGATAGTCCAGGAACGCCATGACGAGCGCGGCCGCGAGCCCGATGGCCACGAACACGCCCTGCTGCACCGCCTTGTGGTCAAGGCCCGTCTGGCCGGGATCGCCCGAGGTGGAGAGGATCAGAATTCCAGCCGAAACCAACGCAATCGAAGGAATGATGACGGCGAGATCGAAGCGCCGCAGGGCGTGCGTCATGCCAGTCGCCGCGTTGGAGGAATGAAGTCCGGGCGGTCCTGGGGCAGTGGAGGCATCTCGCCCGACATCAAGTAGTCGATGATGTCCCGCGCGATGGGCGCGGCCGCGAAGGCGCCTTCGCCGCCGTCACGCACCAGGACCGCAAAGGCGTATTCGGGATTCTCCGCCGGTGCGTAGCCCGCGAACCAGGCATGGCTGGGGAGCTTGTCCTGGGAGTCGCGCGTTCCGCTGTACTCGGCGGTACCCGTTTTCCCCGCCACGACCGCGAACTCGGAGCGCGCGTACTTGCCGGTACCGTTCCGACCGTTGACGGCCTCCAAGAGCGCATTGCGCAGCAGGCGCAGGTGCTCCTTGGAGACCGGCAATTGCCCGCGCTCGCTCACCGGCAGCCGCTGCAGCACGTTTCCTTGCGTATCGACGATGCGGTCCACCAGGCGCGGGCGCAGCAGGCGCCCGCCATTGCCCAGCGCCGCGTACATCATGGCGATCTGCAGCGGCGTGACCTGCACCAGCCCCTGGCCGATGGCCGCGTGGTAGGTGTCGCCGGTCACCCACGGCTGTCCCAGATTGCCCTGCTTCCATTCGGCGGTTGGCACCAGGCCGGCGGCCTCGCCGGGAAGGTCGATGCCGCTGGCTTCGCCGAACCCAAAGGCGCGCTCATACTCCACCAGCCGCCGATTGCCGAACCCGGTGAGGTTCGTGTACGGGTTGCCGCCGGAGATGTTGTAGAAGTAGATGTTGCACGACTCCGATATGCCCCGGTGCAGGTCGACCATGCCGTGCCCGGTTGCCAACCAGTCGTTGAACGCCCAGCCGGTTGGCAGCACCAGCTGGCCGTCGCACCGGATCTTGGTCTGCGGCAGGACGATTCCGGTTTCGAGCGCTGCCGAGGCCGCAATGACCTTGTAGCTGGAGCCCGGGGGGTACAGGCCGGCCACCGCATGATTGATGAGCGGGCGGCGCGGATCGGTCACCAAGCGCGTCAGCACGCTCGGGTCGCCTCCCGCGCCGAACGCGTTGTTGTCGTAGTCGGGCAGGCTGGCGAGCGCCACCACCGAGCCGTCCTCGGGTCGAATCACCACCGCAACGCCCGCGCCCGCGTCGCGCAGGGCCAGATGCCGCGCCAGGATTTCCCGAATGGCCCGCTGCTCACGTACGGACACGGTCAGCACCAGGTGACGCCCCTCGACGGGCGCCTCGGACTCGATCTCGTTCAGCTCGCGTCCGAGGGCGTCGATCTCGACCTTCCGCGAGCCGTCGGTGCCGCGCAGCGCCCCTTGAAACTGGCGCTCGAGGCCCGAGAGCCCGACCGTCTCATCGAAACCCACGCCAAGCGCCTGGTACTCCTCCAGCGACTCAGCCGGAACCGGACCGACAAATCCGAGCATGTGCCCAAACGCGTCGCCGTGCAGGTATTGCCGGCGAATTCCTGAACGGACCTGCACGCCCGGCAGGTCGTGGCGGCGCTCTTCGATGGCCAGCGCGGAATCCCGCTGCACGTTCGCCGCCACCTGCACCGGGCGGCCCGGATCGTAGCGGGCTTGCGACAGTTTGAAGCGCAGGTCGTCGGGCCGCTCGCCCGTGAGGGCGGCCAGGCTGGCGATGATCGATCCTTCGCGCGACTTCGGGACGTCGGCCGGCGTGACCCACACGCCGAACTCCGGCAGGTTGCGGACCAGCGGCTCGCGATTGCGGTCGAACACCAGCCCGCGCACCGGCCGCACCGGCTCGGTTCGCAGGCGGTTCCTGGCTGCCTGCTCCTGGTAGGTCTCCGTTTCGACGACCTGGAGTTGCCACAGTCGCCCCGCTAAGGCCGCGTTGGCCCCCAGCACCGCACCGCCGAGGATGAGGCCGCGTCTCAGCTTGCGATTGGCGCTCGCGCCGCCGTCACTCTTGGAACCAGGGGGCCCCGCCGCCGATTGACCGGTCTGATCGCCGTTTACCGCCATAGGTCCCTAGCGTACTCCTCGATACGTTGGAATCGGGCGACCGTGGGTCCAGCGCTCGAGCAGCCGCACCGGGTAGTAGAGCACCGCCGCCGCGCCAAGATTGACGATGATTGCCGGCCACAGGCGGGCCGGGAGATGGGCCTCCCACACGACGTCCACGCCCTGCAACTGCAGGGCCAGCAGCACGCTTGGGTAGTAGGCGGCGGTTGCGAGCACCACTGCCGCGGCTGGGATGACGGCGTTCGCGCGGTCGACGCCGCCGAAGCCCCCGCCGGCCACGTAGGCGATCAGGGTGAAGAGGAGGGCATTGGTTCCGAGGGGCGCCGCCGAAAACAGGTCGACCATCAGCCCGCCCGCAAAGCCCAGGCCGAGGGCTCGCGTCCCCACCTGCATCGTGGCCAGGATCACGACGCTGACGAGCACCAGCGATGGCTGTGCGCCGAGGATTTCGAAATACGGCAGAACCGAGGTCTGCACGAGCGCCAGCAACGCGAGGAAGAGCGCCGCCGCCCATGTGCCCGGCGATGGAAGCCACCGCGCGCCTCGTGCGGCCGTGCCAAGACGCGAAACCATGCCTAGCTTCCGGCCGTCTGCCCAAGAATGACCTGGACCACGTCCACGTGCTCAAGCTGGACGAATGGTTCCACGATCGCCTGTCGCAGCACGCTGGTGGGAGAGACTTCGATGGCCACGATTCGTCCCACGGGAATGCCGCGCGGCAGGGAACCTCCCAGGCTGGAGGTCACGATCGGGTCGCCGACCATGATCTCGGCCTCGGCGTCGATGTGGCGCATCACCAGGTCGGCGCCGCTGGTGCCATCCAGTGTGCCGTCGGCCGTGGCGTCCTCTCCCTGAGCCAGCACGCTCACCGTGCTCTGCGGGCTGTGCACGGGCAGGACGTCGGCCGTGGTTTCGGTCACCTTGGTCACACGGCCGGCCAGCCCGCCGTTGGCCACCACGGCCATCCCCGCCCGGATGCCGTGCGATGCGCCGCGATCGATCACGATCGTATCGAGCAGGTCCAGGCTGTCCCGTCCGACGATGCGCGCGGTGACGAGCCTCAGCTCGGGGTGCTCGTCCAGATACGCCAGGGCCTCTCGGAAGCGCTCGTTTTCGCGCTCGGCATGGCTGAGACGGGCGGCCTGCGCGCGAAGCTCGGCCACTTCCGCGTGCAGCGCGGCATTCTCCTCCCGCATCTCCCCAAACTGCTCAAGGTCGGCCAGGGCGCGGGAGGCGCCGTTGGCCACCGTGGTAAAGGCGCTCCGCACGGGTTCCACCACGCGCAGCACCAGACCCTCCACCGGCACGCTGGCGCCGGTGTTGTGCAGCATCGAAAGCACGATGGCCGCCACGATCAGCCCGACCAGGACAATCGCGGCTCGCTGGCCTCCGCGCATGCTCGTGACCACCTATGCGTAGGGGGATCGGTTCTCGGAGACGAACACCTCGCGGTAGGCCTCGAGGTTGTGCAGGCACGCACCGGTGCCGCGCACGACCGCTTCGAGCGGGTTTTCGGCGACGTGCACCGGGATGTCGGCCTCTTGCTCGATGCGCTTGTCCAGATTCCGCAGCAACGCCCCGCCTCCGGCGAGATAGATGCCGTGCTCCATGATGTCGGCCAGCAGTTCGGGGGGCGTGGCTTCGATGGCGAGCTTCACGTTGTCCACGACTTCGGTCACCGGCGCGCTGATAGCCTCGCGGATATGCCCGGAGGTCAACTCCGCCTGCCGTGGCAGCCCGCTCTGCAGATCTCGGCCGCGGACGAGCACCGTGTCTTCCTGCAATCCGGCGTAGGCCGATCCCACGGCGATCTTGCAAGCCTCGGCCGTGCGCTCGCCGATCAGCAGCATGTGCTCGTTGCGGCAGTACTCCACGATCTGCTCGTCAATCTCGTCGCCCGCCACGCGAATGCTGTGGCTCACCACGACGCCCCCCAGCGAGATCACGGCCACCTCGGTGGTGCCGCCGCCAATGTCCACGATCATGTTGCCGGTGGCCTCTTGGATGGGTTGCCCGGCGCCGATGGCGGCGGCCATGGGCTCTTCGATCAGGTAGACCTCGCGCGCACCGGCCTGCAAGCTCGCCTCGTGGACCGCGCGCTTCTCGACCTCGGTGACGCCCGAGGGCACGCCCACGATCACGCGCGGACGCGGCGCGAACGGCAGCTCGTCATGCACGCGGCTGATGAAGTACTGCAGCATCGTCTCCACGGTGTCGAAGTCGGCAATCACCCCGTCTCGCAACGGCCGCATGGCAATGATGTTGGACGGCGTGCGCCCGACCATCTTCTTGGCCTCGGCGCCCACGGCCAGCACCCGCATCGTGTTCTGATCCGTGGCCACCACCGACGGCTCCGACAGCACCACGCCGCGGTCTTTCACGTAGACCAGGGTGTTGGCGGTGCCCAAGTCGATCCCAAGGTCGCGCGAGAAGAGTCCGAGGAGCGTGTTGAACGGCCCAAACATCAGAACGCTTGCTCAGCTCTCCTGTTACGCGGGGCGTTCCGCTGACACGTTACGCAGAATAGCCATTCCCGGCCGTCAATCGAGTCGTCCGGGCGGCGGACCGCGCCGTGCTAGGCCACCAGGACGTGCGCGAGCGCTTCGTCCACCGTAGCCGCCAGGGCGAAGTCGAGGCCGCGCCGGGTGTCCGCGTCGAGCTCATCGAGGTCCTGCCGATTGCCATGCGGCAGCACGAAGGTCTCGATGCCCGCACGTTGGGCGGCAAGGACCTTTTCCTTGATTCCACTCACCGGCAGCACCCGCCCGCGAAGCGTGATCTCGCCGGTCATCACAGCGCTGCCGCGGACCTTGCGGCGGGCCAGGGCCGAGACCAGCGCGGCGGCAATGGCCACCCCGGACGCCGGGCCTTCCTTCGGCAGCGCCCCCTGGGGCACGTGCACGTGAATGTCCGTGGCGTCGAAGTCGGAGCTGCCATAGCCGAACTCGTCGGCATGGGCTCGGGCATAGGTGATGGCGGCGTGCGCGGACTCTCGGATCACGTCGCCAAGGGAGCCTGTGAGCGTGACCCTGCCCGTGCCCTCGGCGATGGACACTTCGATCGGCAACAAGTCGCCGCCGGCCGGCGTGGTGAACACCGCGGTCGCCACGGCGGGCGCGTCTTCACTCTCGGCCTTGCCGAAGCGATATTTGGGCGGGCCGAGATACTCCGACACGTCCGCGGGGCGAATGTTCGGCTGCCCCTCGCGACCCTCGGCGCGGGCCAGGGTCTGCTTGCGGGCGATGGTGGCGATGGCGCGCTCCAGCTCGCGCACGCCCGCCTCGCGCGTGTAGGCCTGAACGATGCGCCGCAGCGTCTCCCGTTCGAATTGGAGCGCGGTGGCGTTCAGCCCGTGCTCACGCAGCTGCCGGGCGACCAGGAAATGCTCCGCGATGGCCACCTTTTCGTCCTCCACGTAGCCCGGAAGCTCAATCACCTCCATGCGGTCGACGAGCGCCGGCGGCAGGCCGTGCAGCGTGTTGGCCGTCGCGATGAACATGACCTTGCTCAGGTCGAAGGGCAGCTCCAGGTAGTGATCGCTGAAGGTGTGATTCTGCTCCGGGTCCAGCACTTCGAGCAGGGCGGCGGCGGGGTCGCCGCGAAAGTCCAGCCCGAGCTTGTCGATCTCGTCGATCATGAACACGGGGTTTACGGTCCCCGCTTCGCGCATCTTCTGCAGAATCCGTCCCGGCATGGAGCCCACGTAGGTCATGCGGTGGCCGCGAATCTCGGCCTCGTCGCGCACGCCGCCCAGCGACACCCGCACGAACGTGCGGCCCAGGGCTTCGGCGATGGAGCGGCCCAGGCTCGTCTTGCCGACGCCCGGCGGTCCCACGAAGCAGAGGATGGGGCTGCGGGAACGGCGCGCGAGATGGCGCACCGCGATGTATTCCAGCAAGCGCTCCTTGACGTCCTTCAGCCCGTAGTGATGCTGGTTCAGGATGTCCTCCGCCCGCGCCACGTCCGTCTTGTCCCTGGACCGCCGCCGCCACGGCAATTCCGTGAGCCACTCCAGGTAAGTGCGCAACACGCTGGTTTCAGGCGATCCATGGGGAAGCGCGTTGAGCCGGTCGATCTCCTTGAGTCCACGGGTGACGACGGCCTCGGGATAGGCGCCGGACTCCAGCCGTTCTCGAATGGCGGCGATCTCGGCGTTCTGCGCGTTGGTTTCCCCGATCTCTTTGATGATCGCTCGCATCTGCTCGCGCAGATAAAACTCACGCTGTTTGATGTCGACGTCGTTGCGCGTGCTTTCACGGATCTCTTGCTCGAGCCTGAGAACCTGAATCTCGCCGTCCAGCAGCGTGCGCACGCGATCCATCCGCTCTGCCACGTCACGCATTTCGAGCAGTGTTTGGTGATCGTCGAGCGAGAGTTCCAGCGACGCTGCCACCACGTCGGCGAGCAACCCGGGCGTCTCGGCGTTCATGGCGCGAATCTGCGCTTCTTCCGAAATGGTGTCGCTGAGCTTGGAGACGCGCTGGAAGAGCTTCAGCACCTTTGGCATCGCCGCCCGTGAAGCCGCGGGGTCCTCGTCCAGATCCTCCACGACCTGACCCACGACACGCACGATGGGGTACTCGCTGATGACCGAGACCACGCGGACGCGCCGCACGCCGTGCACGAGCACGCTCGTCGTCCCGTCCGGCAACCGAAGCATGCGGATGATCCGCGCCTCGGTCCCCATCTCGTGCAGGTCGTCGAAGCCGACTTCCTCCTTGTTGGGATCGCGCTGGGCCACGGCCAGAATGCGCCGGTCGCGGGCCAACGCGTCCTCGATGGCCGACACGGAGCCCTCGCGACCCACGAGGAACGGCGTCATGGTCTCGGGGATGGGATAGAGCGACTCGGCGCGCAGCGGCAGCACCGGCAGCTCCACCCGGTCGGTGCCGGCCGCGTCCGGATCGTCGGGTTCGATGATGTCGAACTCCGGCGGCAGCGGCTCGTGCTCGAGGAGCGTCATGGGACCTGGCTGATATCCGGGACCGAGCGCCCAATCTGGCGCAGGAACTCCAGCGGGTTATCCGTCACCACCGTCTCGGTTTCGTCGGCGTTCAAGCCCGCCCCGCGCGCGACGCGGCGGGCCAAGGGCTCCGAAAGCAAATCGCCCGGGGCGTGCGCATCGCTGTTGACGAGCAGCCGAGCTCCGGACGACCGCGCCAGCGCGGCCACGTGTCCGTTCGTGAGCGAGTGCCCCCGGCGCGCCGACAGCTCCAGCCACTTGCCGTTGCGTTGCGCCAGCTGCGCCAACTCCGGGCTCAGCAGGCCTGGGTGAACCAGCGCGTGCACGTAGTCGGACTCCAACGCGGCGCGGTTGGTGCCGGCGGCGACCGGTTCGGCGATGGTCTCGCCGTGAACGGCCACAAGCTCGGCGCCGGCCTCGGCGGCCTGTCGCGCCACCGCGTCGATCTCGCCCGGCGGCACGTGAGTGATCTCGACGCCCGGCATGGCCACGATGCCCCAGGCCTCCTCGGCGATGCGGCAATCGCGGGCGAGGGCCGACACCAGCATGTCGACGTTGGCGGGGCTGGCGTGATCCGTCATGGCCACGGCCGTGTAGCCCGCGACGTGACAACGCCGCAAAAGCTCGATCGGCGAAAGCTCGCCATCGCTCAAGAAGGTGTGCGTGTGGAAATCGAAGAGCACGAAGAGCACGCTGAGAGTCCGGGAGGCCCCTGATTCTATGAGGCTGCACGCCGGAGACTCAATGGGCTTCGGTCTGGCGTCCGTGAGCGCCCGCTGCAACCCCGGCGGCGCCATGCGCGCCGGTACTATGGCGCGATGAGCCCGATTCCCGCGCGCTACAACACCGGCTACAACGTCGGGGTGGGCGGCGCCGTGGTCGACGGCGACCGCGTCCTGCTGGTGCGCCGCGCCACCGCCCACGGGCGCGGCACCTGGCAGATTCCGGGCGGTTTCTGCGAATCCGATGAGACGCTGCCCGAAGCCGCCGTGCGCGAGGTCGAGGAGGAAGCCGGCCTCTCCACGGAGGTCCAAGGGCTGCTGGCGGTGCGCTCGCGGCACGGCGAAGACCACTCCACGTACGTGGTCTTCCTGCTCCGGCGCGTGGCCGGCGAGCCCGCCCCCGGCGAAGAGGTCGACGCCGCGCGCTTCTTCACGCTCGAAGAGATCGACGAGCTGGACAAGGTTCCGGAAATCAACCGCGCCATCGCGGCGCGGGCGCTCAGCCCCTCGCGCGAACTACTCCAACGCGCCGCCGTCGAGTCGCCGATTCCTGGGCCCTACGACCTCTTTCTGGGCTAGACGCGTTAGACCAAAGCGAGCGGACGCACCGGCGAACCGGTGGCGCCCACCAGCTTGAGCGGCGAGAGGATGAAGCCGAACTCGTAGACACCGTCCGCGGCCAGGGTCTCCAGATCGGCCATCTCGAGAATGTGGATCCCATTGCGCGCCAGGAAGATCTGATGCACCGGCATGGCCGCGCCGGGAATGACCTGCTCGAACGCCGCCGTGTCCGATCCGCCCAGGAATATCCCGCGCTCGACCAGCCACTCGGCGGCGTCGGCATTGACGCCGGGCTGACCGTCGGCTTCGGCCAGATACGCCGGTGGGTCGCCCCAATGGCGCATCCACCCGGTGCGCACCAGGACGCAATCGCCGGCCTGAATTTCCACGCCCTGGGCCTTGGCCACGCTTTGCAGGACCTCGGCATCGGCCCCGTAGTCGGGCGGCAGGATGTCCACGCCCTCCGCACCCGCCACGTCGAGCAGCACGCCGCGCCGCACCACCGGCTCAATGGTCTCCACGCCGATGGTCTTCATGCCCCGGCCGCCCTGCTGGTTGCAGCCGGCGTCCACGCCGCCGAATAGCTTTCCGTGCTCGGAGACGTGCGCGAGCGAGTCGATGTGCGTGCCGGTGTGGCCGCACATGACGATCAGCTCGTTGGACGAGCTGTAGCCGCCGGGGCGGAAGGTGTCGCCGTGGCGGCGCTGCAGGGTGAAGATGTAGGGCGGATGAGCCGGATGCACCGGCATGTCCATCTCGTAGCGCGTGCCGAGGTCGTACACGCGCGACGACGCGAGCCGGTCGATCATTCCGGGATTGGCTGTGGTTGCCTGAGCCATGGCTGAATCCTTCGGGGGCACATCGAGGGCGGGGCCGGTTCCCGCCATAGTGGCGCACCGCGTCGCTTCCGGACCACCGGGCCACGCGTAGAATCTTGCGTCCGCCCACGCCGAGCGATGCCATGGACACCGAAAGCGTCACGCTGCGGAACGGCGAGCGCCTGCGGATCGAGCGCCTCCTCCCGCCGATGGACACGTTCGGCGGCCGGGTCCGCACCTGGGACCCGCTTCAAGACGATCTGTTCAGCGGGGCGCTGGCCGAGACGCTCTACACGCCGCATTTCGTGGGAACCATCGACGGCGAATGTGCCGGTTCGCTGGGCTACTACGTCCCCGCCGACACGCGCGACGTGGGCATCGTGGAGTTCGTGGCGACCGAGGACCGGCACCGCCGCAAGGGTGTGGCCGACGCGCTCATGTCGCGCATGCTGCGGGAGTTCGTGGCGAACGGCGGCCAGGCGCTCCATCTCTGCACCACCAATCCGGTGGCCGGCCACCTCTACGAGAACCACGGGTTCTGGTATCGCGTCGGCGACGGCATGCGTTTCTCGGTGGTGGACGCGCACGAGTTCGACGCGACGTATCTGGCGTTCGACGGCGAGCCCACGGTGCGGAACGCGGTCTGGGGCGATCTGCCGCGCGCGGCCATCCTCTACAACCTGCCCCAGCCGGCCTGGCTGCTCAAGGAGGTGCTGGACAACTGTCTCCGCGACACGCGTTATGAGTACCACTTCGCCCGCCTCATGCTCCGCGTCCAGAATTCGCAGGGCGCCGTGCTGGTTCTGGCCACGCCCAGGAACCGCGTGGCGGGGCAAACGGTTTTCGTGCGCCGCGACACGTTCCCGCAGCAGCACGTGGCCACGCTCTCGCTGCGCGTGGCGCCGGCGTACATGGACCATGCCGTCGATCTGCTGCGTGCCGCGGTCGACCGGGCCGGGGAGATCGGCGTGAGCGTGCTTGAGTTCCCCATCGCGGCCTCCGACGCGGACCTCGCGGCCATCGCAAGCGCCGCCGGTTTCAGCGAGGCGGCGCGCTTGCCGAACCGCATCCGCGACGGAGACGCCTGGGTCGATCTGTGCCTGTTCGAACTCGTGCTCGGCCCGCCCGCCCGCGCCTTCCACGCGTCCGAAACCTATTACGCCAATCGCCACCCCTGGCACGTGGAGCGCATCGCCGAGGGGTGAAGCAAGCCGGTTCAGACCCGTTGGATCATGTCTGGCTCCGGCGGAACTCTGCAATCGCCCGGGTAATCACGCTGCTTTGGAATGGTTTGGCGCGCGGTCATCGTCCGCCACCAGCGGCTCTCAACTCCGGGCATCGAACGCGTCTCGAAGACCGTCAGCAATCAGGTGGACTGATAGAACCAAGAGAACAATCGGTACCGCAGGCGTTATCCAGCCCTGGACGGCGAAAAGGGAATTGCCCGGCATTTGCGAGACCATCAGTCCCCAATTGACGGCTGGGTCGGGACTGCCAAGGCCAAGGAAACTCAGTGTGGCGTCTGTCAAGAGCGCTCCGGCCAGCCCATAGGCAGCGGCCACCGCCACCGGGCCCGAAAGATTCCTAAGCACAAGACGCGCGATGTCCGGTCGCTCGTCTTCGGTCGCCAGCGAATCCGCAGCATCAGCCGAGTGTCGCTGGATGAGGACCTGGCGGCGGACCAGACGTGCAATCCCTGGCCAACTGATGATCCCAATGATCAAGGCCACAGTCCCAGCTCCGAAAGCCACGAATATTGGGACCACGAGGAATATCGCTAGGAGCAACGGCGGGAAGGTCATGCCGAGATCGGTGACCCGCATGAGGACGCTGTCGATAAATCCGCCACGAAGGCCCGCGATTGCACCAACAGCGAAGCCGATGACCAGGCTGATCGCCACCGCTGCCACGCCCACCGATAGTGCTGTGCGCGCACCGTGCAGCAGCAGGCTAAAGATGTCGCGACCAAAGCGGTCGGTCCCGAGCCAATGGGAAGCGCTTGGTTCCGCCATTGAGCTCAGCGGGACGGCGTCATGCGGATCATGAGGGGCCGCCAGCGGCCCGAGCACGGCGATTGCGACGAACCCCAGAAGCATGACGAAACCGGCGACGGCCGGACGGCTGGACAGAAAGCGACGCCGCGCGATGCTCCATGGACGGTGCGCCAAGGGGCGGTCGAGCAGTTCAAGCGGTGGGCCGAACTGTCGCCCGGCGGCGCCGTGGCTGGCCGTCGCCGGCTCGCCGGTGGCGGGCGTGGAGCTTCGAGAGGAACCGCGAACGCGCGGGTCCAGCCAACCGTAAGCCACGTCGCTGAGGAGCCTCACAGCCAGCACCGCGACTGCGGCAACGAGCAGAGCCGCGGTTTGTACCGGGTAATCACGCTCCACCAATGCGGTGACCGTGAGCCCACCCAAGCCTGGCCATCCGTGCATCATCTCGACGACGATAGCGCCGCCTATGAGAGATGGGAGATAGAGGCTCAGATTCCTCACCAAGCGCAGCCCAGCACTGCGGAGCACGTGCCCTGAGCTAATCGGTGTCTCACTTGAGTCCTCGGCAGGTTCGGTCTGCTCGGAACTTCCGGAGCGCGGAGCCCTGATCGATTGCTGTGTGTGGCGCATGTGCATCGCTATGCACGGCAGCGCCAAGGCTGCGGTCGGTATGAGGGCGGCGTGAAGCGTTGTCAGACTGAAAGATCCGCCAGTGCCCGGCAGTCCACCAATCCCGAAGGCAGGCAGCCATCCCAGTCGAATGATGAGTGTGTGAATCCCCCAGAGGACAATGAGTATCGGTGGGATTGAAGCCAGGAGGACAGGGATTGCACCGAGCGAACGGACTAAGCTTGATTCTCGGAACTTTGCCGAAATCACACCAAATGCAGTCCCTATTGCTGCGGCAACGATGAGTGCAAACGAGACAAGTGTCAATGTGACTTTGGCTGCCTCTCCGACTATGTCGGAAACCTGGCGGTAGCTCTCAATTGAATCGCCTAGATTGCCGGTCAGAATCTCCTTCATCCAGAATATATAGCGCACTGGACCTGGAGATTCATCGCCGAATCGGCGCTGCAATTCCTTGCGATCTTCCCCCGATTTCCACGCTTGATCTTGTCCGGAAGACCGCGCCTGCTCTTGTCCTAGAATCCCCGCTCGATCTTGGATGGAAAGCGCCACTTGATCGTAACGTCCGAAGAGATTGACAACAGGATCGCCGGGAATCATGCTTGCCAACAGAAAAACAACGACTGAAACTCCCAGAAACAATTGGATTGAGATGAGCAAACGTTGAAAAATGTATTTGGCCATTGTCCCAGAACTCAATTCATATGATCATTTCAGCTTCGCTACGACAGCCGACGTTAAACTCAGCGAGTCTATCTAGATCGCGTATCTCCGGCAAGTTCGTGCCTCGCATGGCGTGGATGGAGCCACGGCTTGGCATAAAATTGCAGCGCAGGATTGGCGCGCGGCGACCGTCCGCGGTTATTCGGACGGGCCGTGGTGCGATTCAGCTCACGCTTAGACGCACGGTGATGCCGTGGTACGCGGCTACTCCGCCAGATAGCCCCGCTGGACGGCCTCGTCGATCAGCTCTCGCGCGTATTCCCAAAGCTCCGGCGCGCCGTCGGCGATGGTGGCGTTCACGGCCATCACTTGGGCTCGGCGCACGCCGTGCTTGCGCCAGGCGTGGCCCTGGGTGTGGAAGTTGAGCAGCAGCGGTTGCAGGCGGTCCAGCGTGAAGGCGAACCTGGCTTCGGGCGTCTGCCGCGCTTCGAACTCCTCCCACGCCTCGCGCAGCGCGGCCGCCTGATCGGGCGGCAGGAGGCCGAAGATGCGGTCGGCCGCGGCGCGTTCTTTCTCGGCTTGCCGCTCGCGGGCCGCGATGTCGTAGATGAAGGTGTCGCCGGCGTCGATCTCGACCAGGTCGTGGACCAACAGAATCTCGATCACCCGATAGACGTCGATCTCCTCGCGCGCGTACTCGGCAAGCAGTCGCGCCATCACCCCCAGGTGCCAGGCGTGCTCGGCGTCGTTTTCGCGGCGGCCCGCCTCGATGACCAACGAGTTGCGCAGGATGGACTTGGCCTTGTCGATCTCGACGATGAACGCGAGCTGACGCTGCAGTCGGTCGGTCGTCACTGAGCGTCCGGGGCCGCGTCTCGCAGGAGCTCGGCCAAGTGCACCGGACGCGGGGCGTCGGGTGTCGCGCCGTCCGAATCAAGGTGCAGCAGGCAGCCGGGATTGTCGCCGCATACGAGCTTGGCGCCGGTGGACGTAAACGCGTCCAGCTTGCGTTGTCGCATGCGACCGGCCACTTCGGGAAAGTCGAATGAGAACGACCCGCCGAAGCCGCAGCATTCGCCGCTGTAGGGGGCCTCGCGCACGTCGTAGCCCGCTGCCTCGAGCAGCCGGCGCATGCCGGTTCCGAGACCCAGCCCGTGACGCGACTGGCAGGCGTCGTGCACGGTCACCACGCCACGCTGTCGCGGCGTGGCGCCGCCGGCGAGCCCATGCTCCTCGACATAGGTGGCGAATTCGACCATGCGTCTTGCAGCGGCAAGTGCCCGCTCCCGCCATTCGGGCTCGTCGGCAAGCAGCCGTGGATAGTCGTCCCGAATGGCGCCCAGACAGCTGGTGGACGTGCTGACGACGGTTTCCACGCCGGAGCGTTCGATGGCTTCGATGGTCTGCTTGGCCATCCGCAGAGCCGGCTCGCGGTAGCCGGCGTTGATGGCCGGCAGCCCGCAGCAGGACTCGAAGACGACGGGCGCCACGGCGGCGTCCCCGAGCACGCGCACGGCCGCCTCACCCGTCTCCGGCGCGAGCCAGTCGGTGAGGCAGCCGGGAAAGTAGGCCACCTGGGCTTTCGCGCCGGCCTCGGACGTCAGGCCCGGTAGTCGATCTCGAAACGGTCGCGCCGCCACCGGCGGCAGCGGACGCGCGCGCAGCGGCGATCCCGGCAGCCGGCGCGCCAACGCCTGCGCCCCCGGAATCCGGGTCAGGGTGCGCAGCCCCTTTTCGAACGCCCGAGGTTCGGCGAGGACGCCCAACGCCAGCAACTTCATCCGATTCTTCGCGGCGCCGTCGGCGACGGCCCGAGTGCGCACCTCCTGGATCAACTCAGGGATTGGGATCCCGGCGGGACACACCGTGGCGCAGGCGCCGCAGCCCGCGCAGAGCGCCTGCGGTCCGGCCACGTTTTCCATGCCGTGATGGAACGACGTGAGCAAGAGGCCGATGGGACCGGTGTAGATGTGCCCCATGGCGTGTCCGCCGACTTGCTGATAGGTCGGGCAGACGTTCGAGCAGGCCCCGCAGCGCACGCACTGCAACGCGGTTTGGAACTTCGGGTCGCGCCGCATGGCCTCGCGTCCGTTGTCGAGCAGCACCACGTGCACGTCGCGCGGTCCGTGCACGCCGAGTGACAGGGACATCTCGATGTCGGCGCTGCGGCTGGGTCCGCTGATGAACGAGACGTAGCTGGACATCGTCTGTCCCGTGGCGCTCGCCGGCAGCATGTCCAGCGTGGCCGCGGCGTCGGTCATGGTGGCGACGAGCTTGTCCACGCCCGCGACCACGATGTGCAGCGGCGGCAGGCTGCTGCAGAGCCGCGCGTTGCCCTCGTTGCTCACCAGCATCACGCTGCCGGTGCTGGCCACCAGGGCGTTAGCGCCCGTGATGCCGGCGTCGGCGGCGATGAACTTGTCGCGCAGGTACTCGCGCGCCGCCTGCACCAGCGTGTCGGGATCCGGCGGGAGGTCTTGCCCGGTGACGCCGCCGATCAGCTCGGCGGCGCGCTCGCGGGTGATGTGCAGCGCCGGCGCGACGATGTGCGAGGGAAGCTCGTCCGCCGCCTGCACCAGGAACTCGCCCAGATCGGTTTCGACCACTTCCAGCCCGTCGGCTTCGAGCGCCTGGTTTAGACCGATTTCCTCCGTGGCCATGGACTTGCTCTTCACGACCATTCGCGCCGACGCCCGGCGCAGCAGTTCCGCCACCGTTTCCCGCACCGCAGCCGCGTCGGCCGGCGGATGCACCACCATGCCGGCCTTCTCCGCAACCGCGGTGAACTGATCGAGCAAACGGGGGCCGTCGGCGACGTCGCGCTTGCGGATCGCCGCCAGCCGCGCCTGCTCGGCGGGGAAGTCGCGTCCGTCGAACGCCTCGCGCCGGCGCCCGTCCAGCAGCGGCAGCACTCGACCCAGCGCCATCGGCAGGGAGTCCGACTCCAGAGCGTCGCGCAGCCGCTGCTTGAACGGCGCAACCGCCTGGCTCACGGCGCCGACCATTCGCCGACGCGATGCAGCTTGAGCAGGTTGGTGCTGGCCTTGCCGACGGGCGACGCCGCCACGAGCACCACCGGGGTTTCGGGCGCGAGGCCAAAATCGCGGCTCAAGCCGGCGTCCAGCATTCCAATCACGGCGTCCGTGTCGGGCATCCGAGTGGTGGGGATCGGATGCACGGCGCGGCGCAGCGTCAGGCGGCGGGCGACGGCCTCGTCCGCACAGAACGCCGCGATGGGCACGCGCGGCCGTGCTCCTGCGAGCAGCTCCGCAGTCTCGCCGGTCTCGGTGAAGCAGGCGATCGCGGCGATGTCTGGATTGGCGGCCGTGACGTCCGCCACTGCTCGGGCTACGGCCGCGGCTGAATCGCCGGGCTGCGGTTGGAGCATTGGGGCCGAGAATTCGTCGCCGTGGCGCTCGGTTTCCCTGGCAATGCGCGCGGCCGTCTGCACCGCGGCGACGGGATGACGGCCGATCGCCGTTTCGCCCGACAGCATCACCGCGTCGGCATCGTCGAGCACGGCATTGGCGATGTCGCTCACCTCGGCGCGCGTGGGTCGAGATTCGTCGATCATGGACTCCAGCATATGTGTCGCGATGATCGCCGGGACACCCATCGCGACGGCCTGGCGGGTCAGGCTCTTTTGGATCAGCGGCACGCGCTCCAGGTCCACGTCCACGCCCAGGTCGCCGCGGGCGAGCATCACGGCGTCGGCCGCGTGCAGGATATCCGCTGCCGCCTCGACGGCGGCGCTAGTCTCGATCTTGGCGACGATCGGAATCGCGGGCGCGCCGAGGGCCGCGCGTAGCGCGTCCACGTCGGACGCCCGGCGCACGAACGACTGCGCGATGTAGTCGACTCCCAGGGTGCGGGCCCGGACCAGGCCGTCGCGGTCGCGCTCCGTGATGGCCGGCAGCGAGAGCCTCGATGCAGGAACGTTGACGCCGGCGTGCGACCGCAGGGCGCCTCCGGTCACCACTTCGCACACCGCGTCGTCGCTGGTGGAAGTCACGCGCAGCTCGACCGCTCCGTCCGCCAGCGATATCCGATCGCCTGGCCGCAGGTCGCCCGCCAGCCCGTCGTGATTGGTTGCCGCGCCGTGCGCATCGCCGATCTCCATGTCGCGCCGCAGCGTAAAGGTCGCGCCGGTCCTGAGCACCACTCCGCCGGGAGGCAGCCGGCCGAGCCGGACCTTCGGGCCGGCCAGGTCCGCCATGACGGCCACCGGCCGGCCGGCGCGCGCGGCCGCATCTCGCACCGCCCGCGCGGCAGCCGCGTGATCGGCCGGAGTGCCGTGCGAGAAGTTGAGCCGCGCCACGTCCATGCCGGCCGCCACCAGTTCATCGACCCGTCCAACGCTGGCGGGGCCGATCGTGGCGACGATCTTGGTGCGGCGCAGGGCCAATTCGCCGCCGGTCATCGAGCAGATCCGCGGTCGCCGGTAGGTCGCCGCTCGCGATCCGGCATAGAATGGCGCGCTTGGCACGCTTCCAGGGGGCTTGCCGCATGGCAGTCACCGCCGATCGTCCGTCCACCACCCGCGACGACATGGTCATCGTGGATGTCGACGTGCACGTCAACGACACGCCTGAAGCGTTGGCGCCCTATTGCGACGCGCCCTATCGCCGGGTGCTGGAGCACATCAGCACGTTGCCGCGCCGCTATCTGGACATCCCGGGATACGCGCTCAGGCTCGCGATCGATCTGCCCCTGCCCGACCGCGGGGCGGGCGCGCGGTCCGTGCACACGCCGCAGCAGATGCGCGAGGACCTGGACGCGCTGGCGGTCGATATCGGCATCCTGTTCCCGGACCATCTGCTGACGATGGCGGCGCTGCCCGACGACGTGTACGCGGCGGCGCTCGGCCGCGCCTACAACGCCTGGCTGGCCGAGGAGTGGGTGAGCCGCGCGGACGGGCTCTACGGGGCGGTGGTCGCCGCGCCGCAGGACCCCGAGGACGCCGCGCGCGAGATTCGCCGCTATGGGGCGCTCGACGAGTTCGTCGGCGTCTATCTGCCGACGGCGGGCGTGAATCCGCTGTGGGGCGCCCGGCGCTACACCCCGATCTTCGAAGCCGCCGCCGAGATGGGTCTGCCGGTGATGCTGCACAGCGTGGGCCTGATTCACGCCGCGTTTCCCTTCAACGTCGAGCAGTTCCGCACGATTCTCTTCCGCCACCCGATTCAACATGAGTTTGCCCTGATGGCGAACATGTTCAGCATGCTCGAATCGGCCATACCGGCGCGATTCCCCGACCTGTGCATCGTCTTCACCGAAGGCGGCATCTCGTGGGTGCCCTTTACGATGTGGCGGCTGGACAAGGAGTACCACGAATACCGCTCGATGGCGCCCCTGCTCGAACACCCCCCAAGCCACTACATCCGGAAGTTCTACTTCTCGACCCAGCCGATCGAGGAGCCCGAGCGTCCCCAGGACCTGGTGACGATGCTCGACATGTTTGACGGCGCCGACCAGGTGCTGTTCGCGTCGGATTGGCCCCACCATGACTTCGATCATCCGCGCCAGGTGCTCAACATGCCGTTCCCGGCGGACGTGAAGCGGAAGATCATGGGCGAGAACGCGCTGGCGCTGTTCGGCATCGACGCACCCGTGCGGGCCGGCTAGCCGCGATGGCGCGCATATCCGCGGGACCCGCCGACGCCCTGGCGCCCGGCGAGCGCACCTTCGTCAAGCACCGCAACTTCGAGATTGGCGTCTTCAACGTCAACGGCAACTTTCGGGCCTACCGCAATCGCTGCCCGCATCAGCTCGGCCCCGCCTGCGAAGGCGCGATCAGCGGCACGCTGATGGGCTCGGCGGACACCGACTGGCAGTTGGAGTGGGTCCTCGACGGACGCGTCCTGCTCTGCCCCTGGCATCAGGTCGAGTTCGACCTCGACACCGGCGAGCGCATCCGCGGCCTCGGCGAGCGGCTCAGGTCATACACCGTCGAAGTCGACGACGGCGAGCTGTACGTCGTCGTTTAGGCGGTCCTTTCCGGAGTAGGCGCGACGCCGCGGTCGAATGATGGAAGCGGAGCCTCATCCGTAGACTTGACCAAGCGGGACCTCTGTTTCGCGATCTCCTGTGGTGCGCGGCATGCGGATTTGCCTGATCGGCGACACGCACGGCTTCGTGCCGGGTCTCGAGGCCGCGATCAGGGCATGCCGGCGTCACGCTCCGGATCGCATCGTGCATTGCGGTGACTTTCTGACCTCGCCGTATTCGCCCGACCCACCCGGCGAAACGATGGACCTGTTGCGCGCGGAGCGAATCGACGTCATCTATGGCAACAACGAGGCCTATCTGCGCGACTGGGGAACGTCGCGCTGGGATGCGACGGTCGCCGCCCGCCGGCGCCGGCCGGACTCGCCGGATTACTTCCTGTCCCACATCGAGCGAGGGCAGGCCAAGATCAGTTCCGCGGACCTCAAATGGCTGCGGGCCTTGCCGGAGGAGCTGTCGCTAGACGGGGCGCGGGCAGGGGACGTGTTCGTAAGCCATGGCATGCCCGGCAATCCGTTTGCCACGATCTGGGACACGGATCCAGCCTTCACGCCTGCATTCACCGATCACGAAATCGACGCGGCGCTGTCCCGCGATGATGTCGCGTCGGCCGACCTGATCTTGTGCGGCCACACTCCGGGCCCCACGCTCCTGCGAATCGCGCTTCCAAATGGCCGGGCGGCGCTCGTGGTTCGCAGCTCCGGATACCGGCCCGGCGATGGGCCGGGTCCGTGGTACCAGGGGATTTGCGTGCTCACCGATGGCGGCGGTCCGGTGTCCGGCTTCGCCCGCTGGAGCATTGCGTTCGAGTGGGCGCCATTCGTGCCGCGCGACCCGAGCTGGACCGACGTGAGCCCCTGACGTGATGGCCGCCTACGACCCCATAGCCGATTGGTACGCGGCCCAAGCTCGGTCGGGCTCGCTGCACGCATTTCTCCACCACCTCGCCGGCCGTCTACTCGAGATGGCCGGCGATGTTTCCGGCAAGCGGGTGTTGGACGCGGGCTGTGGAGAAGGCCATGTGGCCCGCTTGTTCGCGCGCCACGAGGCGGACGTAGTGGCGGTCGACATCTCGCCGAAGCTCCTGCACCTCGCGCGGACCTTCGAGGAGCAGGATCAACTCGAGATTGAGTACGTAGAAGCGGACCTGGCCTCAGGGTTGCTGTCCCACCGCGGGGCATTCGATCTGGCGACCGCAAACATGGTGCTCGAAGACTGTGAGGACCTCTTGGGCGTGCTGGCCGCGATCGCCGAGGCCCTCAAGCCCGGTGGCCGCCTTCTCCTGTCGATGAACAATCCCTACGCGCTCGCCGCCAGGGGGAAGGTCGACGACTACTGTTCAGCGGGAGTGATCACCCAAACGTTCGGCACGGAGCAAGCGCGTCATGAAGTCCCGTTCTACTACCGCTCGTTCGAGGAGCTTATGGCCGCGTTTCGGCAGCAGGGGCTATTGCTCCGCAGCCTGGTAGATGTCCGGCCCAATCCGTCCGATCCGCATCTACCGGACGATCCGGTGCCCAAGATCATGCTGCTCGAACTGGTTCAGGACGCATCGTGACTACGCGGCCCACGCTTCGACGACGCACGGCATCGGAGTTGCTTATTTGCACGTCTGGCGGCGAGCTGTAGGTGGTCGTATAGAAGGGTGGACGGCTGCCCGCTGCAGGCGATGTTCATCCTTGCTCGTCGTCATGGCCCCAGGCCTGGATTCCTGTCAGGTTTGTTGATCGCGGCCTAGCCGGCACACGCCGCCGGGTCGGGCGTCATGCTCACTTGGCCCGACTGCACCGGCGCCGGCTCGCGGGTGGGCTCCGCCCGGGCCACGACACGCACATCACTGCCGTCGGGCGCTGCGGTGTACACGGACGTGCCGAAGTAGCCGGCGTGATTGGGGCGTCCGATGCTGATGGTCGCGATCCGCGAACCGTCCGGCGACCAAGCGGCGAGTGCCCCGGGTATGGGTGACGCGTTCACCAGCGTGCCGTCCAGATCGACTACGCCGGTCCCGAAGCACGAAAAGAGAATCTGTGAGCCGCTAGGTGACCAGGCCACCGTCTCGACCCAGGCGTCCGCGGCGTGCGGGTCTCGGCTAAAGAGGGTGCCAGAACGCTGCCGCCAACCTCGGATCGTTGTCAGGCGCCGCGCGTCGGTCCCATCCGCTGCGATCGTGTAGAGCCCCACGGAGTCGCGCTCTGGGTCTGCCTTTGCGAATGCGATGCGCCGCCCGTCCGGCGACCACGACGGTCCGCTCACCGCTTCGGTGATCCACCGCATGGCCCCGCCGGCGGCGCTGATGGTGTAGATGGAGTATCCCGGACGTTCGTCGTAGCCCACTACGGCGATGCGTTGCCCGTCCGGGGACCACTGCGGCGGATGTGGGGCAATGATGACCGCGGTGGAATTGGCCGCGTCGTCAAGTGGATGGATGTCGGTGCCATCGACTGCCATTGTGTAAAGACGCAGGCCCCCGGAAATCCGGAATGATTCTGTCGTGCGACTGGCAAGGCGGCTGGAAAGAAACGCGATCCGGCTGCCGTCCGGCGACCAGGCGGGAAAGTCGGAGATTGTGGAATCCATGGTCAAGCGGATGTCATCCGTGCCGTCGGTCGACGCTCGCGCGAGTTCCGGGTCGTATTCGAGCCATGGCGGATACCCTCGACCTGGCGGGGGATGGCTTCGATAGGCGCATGTGCCGTAAACGAGCTGCATACCAGAGGGGGAGAGGCTCATCCTCGCCGGTCGCCCGACAATCTCCTCCTTGGCGGGGGCCGTCCTGGCAACTAGCTCCAGCCCCGATCCATCCGCAGCCACTGCGTAGATCGCAGCACCCGGCGTCCCCGTGCTGAAGTAGATCGTCGATCTGTGGGGATGCCAGGCCACGTTCGTCTTCGGCAGCCGGATCGGGTGAGAGTGCGGGCTGCATGTCGATTCCGGGTAGTACTTGGTAGCCACTTGACTGTCGCCGGTCATAGCTACTTGACTCTCCCCACACCCGGCGACGACCAGCAGCGCCAGCGCTGCCGTTGCCACTAGCGCCGCCTTCTGGCGTAGACCGCTCAAATGACGCGCTTCATTCCTAGTGGCAACCGCACCGAACAACAAGTGCCAGCGCTGCAGCAACGCTACCCTACTCCGTCTCCTCGCCCTCCCCAGCATCGACTTTGCCCAGGAAAACCTGGGTCAGGATGTCCGTCTCCTGGACCGATTGGGGCGTGCCGTCGTGGACGACGCGGCCCATGTCGAGGACGTAGGCCCGGTCGACGATGTCCAGCACGCCTTTGATGTTGTGCTCGACGACCATGATGGTGGTGTTGAGCCGCTCGGCGATCTCGGCGACCTTCTGAAACACCTCTTTCACCACCACCGGCGCCAGGCCCAGGGTGGGCTCGTCGAGCAGCAGCACGTCCGGTGCGGCCATGAGGCCGCGACCCAGGGCCAGCATCTGCTGCTGCCCCCCGGACATCTGGCTGGCGTAGTCGGCGCGCTTCTCGTGCAGGATGGGGAAGAGTTCCAAGACCGAGTCAAGGCGGCGGGCCTTCTCCGCATCGTCGTTGAGGTAGAGACAGCCCATCTCCAGGTTCTCCTGGATGGTGAGGTGGGTGAACACGCGCCGACCTTGCGGCACGAAGGCGATGCCCTCTTTCACGATCTCGTGCGTGGCGGCGAGGAGCGGCTCCTGCCGCCAATAGACCGTCCCATCGACCACGGGCGCCAGTCCCATGATGGCCTTGAGCACTGTGGACTTCCCGGCCCCATTGGGACCCATGACCGCGACGACTTCACCCTTCTGGACTCCGAGCGAAACGTCGGTCAGGGCTCGCACGGCCCCATACCGCACAGAGATGCCGTCCATTTCAAGGAGCATCATGCGAGCCCGCTGCTCACGTCAGTGGCCCAGGTAAGCGTCGATGACGTCGGACCTGCCGAGCACCTCGTCGACTTCCCCCACGGCGAGGAGAGCGCCGCTGTCCAGCACGAAGATGTGGTCCGATAGCTCGCGCACGATGTCCATGTTGTGGGAGACGAAGATGATGGTGCGCTTCTGCTGCCGCATTTCTTTCAGGATGGACTTGACCCGTTCCAGCATCCGGGGAAACAGGCCGGCGAACGGTTCGTCGAACAGATAGATGTTCACGTCCAGGGCCATCACGCGACCGATCTCCAGCAGCTTGCGCTGGCCGTAGGAGAGGTCCCCGGCCATGGCGTCGCGCTTCTCCCACATGCCGACGCTGCGCAGGATCTCCTCGGCCTTCTCCTGGTGACGCGGTTTCGTCCGCTCCAGCAGCGAGGGGAACAGGCGGCGCTCCGTCAGGCCCACCATGATGTTGTCCCACACGCTGATCTGGTCGAACAGCCGCACCTCCTGAAAGGTCCGGGTGATCCCGTGGTCCGGCGTCTCGTGCGCCTTCAGGACGCGGATGCCCACTGTGTCGATCACCACGATGCCTTCGTCGATCGGCAGCATCCCGCTCAGCAGATTGATCAGGGTCGACTTGCCCGAGCCGTTCGGCCCGACGACGCAGGTGATCCACTCGCTGAAGATGGACATCGAGAGTTGGTCCACGGCCTTGACGGCGCCGAAGTGCTTCGAGATTGCCTTGGTCTCAAGCGCGAACGTGCGGGGATCGAGCTTGGTGCTCACAGCCGGAATCTCCCGACCAGGCCCTGCGGCCGGAACAGCATGAGCAGCACCAGCAGGATGCCCAGGACGACCTGCCGCGCCTGGCCGACGAATTCGGTGGGCAGAAACGGCAGGAAACGCATGCCCTCCTCGAGCATCACAAAGGCCATGGCCCCAAGGATCGATCCCCAAATCGTGGCCAGCCCACCCAGGATCACGATTGACACCAGCAGGATCGACTCCAGCAGGACGAAGGAATTGGGATCGATGAAGCTCGTCCAGCTGCCGAACAGGGCGCCCGCCAGGCCGGCCATCATGGCCGAGATGACCCAGATGGCGAGCTTGTAGTGGGCGGTCTGGTAGCCGAAGACCTCGATGGCCTGCTCGTCCTCGCGGATGGCTCTGAGCACCCGTCCAAACGACGAGGTCACGATGAACCACGAGATGAGCACCACGATGGCGAGGAACACGAGCGCCAGCACCAGAAACTCGAACGCGCCGCTGAGCGTCCACCCACCGATCTCGGGCCTGGCGATCTCGTGGATGCCGAAGGCCCCTCGGGTCAGCGGGCGCCAGTTCAAGAAGAGGTTGAAGGCGATGACGGCGAAGCCGAATGAAACCAGCACGTAGATGTCGTCGCGGAATCGGTTGAAGGCAACGCCCACCACGACGGCCACCAGTCCGGCCAGGATCACGCTGAACGGCAACGCGGCGAAGAAGGGCCAGCCGAAGGTCGGGATGGCCTCCGTCCGCAGCTGCTCGTACGAGGCGTCGGAACTGAGGATCGCCATCGCGTAGGCCCCGATGCCGAAGAACCCGATATGCCCCACCGACAGCAGGCCGGTATAGCCCACCACCAGGTTCAGGCTGACCGCCAGGATCGCCCAGATGGCGAAGACCGTGCTCACGGTGATGGCGAATCCGACGCCCTGCCACAGCATGAACGCTGCGGCCCAGGAGATGATCACCAGGTTGGCCCACAGCTCGATGTTGCCCTTGGCGAACCGCCGGCGCCGCCCGGCGTCGACCGTTCGTCGCACCAGGTTTCCGACGGTCTGGGTACTCAGCGCCACCCCGCTACCTCCGTGGCAACAGGCCCTGAGGCCAGAACGACAGGAAGATGATGAGGACCACGAACGAGATGACGTCCTTCCACTCGCCGGCCAGGTCCCAGATGCCGAACTGCTCGATCATGCCCAGGGCGAAGCCGCCGATGATGGCGCCGTGGAGATTTCCGATGCCGCCGATTACCGAGGCGATCCAGCCCTTGAGCAGAAGCAGGAGCCCCATCCGCGGCTGAATGGCGGTGTCGTGGCCGCTGAGAATTCCGGCCAGCGCGGCGAATATCGCACCGATGAAGAACACCACGGCAATGACGACCGTGGTGTTGATGCCCACCACCTTCGACACCTCTTCGTCGTCCCCGATGGCCCGCACCGCGGTGCCGAACGCCGTCCTCTTGAGGAGCAGCAGCAGGCCGACAAAGCCCGCCAGCGCCACGCCGATGGAGAACACGTTGAATCCCTTGATGTTCGCTCCGGCAACGGTCCACACATCGCTGCCGAACGCTTCCGGCAGCGGGCGCGGCGCGGCCCGAAAGATGATGGTGGTGATGGCGGTGATCGCCAGCAGGATGCCGAGCGAGGCCACGAGCATGATCAGGGGCGACTTGGCCCTCAGGCGCATGTACACGTAGAGGCCCCGGTAAAGGGCCAGGCTCACGGCCCCCGCCAGCACGCAAGAAACGCCCCAGCTCAAATAGAGGTTGAACTCCGGCGTCGTTGCTACGAGGAATCCGCAATAGGCGCCAACGGCCGCCGCGGGTGGGATCGTGCCGATCAGCGCCGCCCGACCGGAACCAAGGGAGAGACGCCGCAAGCCTCGCAGGAGCGCCCACACGGCCACCGCCGCGACCAGCACGCCGATCACCGGACTGAGCAGGGCGTTGAGTTGCTTTGGATTGGCAAGAACCAACCCCATATAGACCCCGACTCCCGCCGACAGCGTGCCGCCCAGGGCGACCAACGCATCTTGATTGAGACGGGTCCGTAGTCGGCTGTGGAAGTTCACGTGCAGCGCCCACGCCACGACCCCGGCAACGACCAGTGCAAAGGCGATGTTGACGAAGTGGTTGGTGACGTCGTAGCGACCGCCCAGGAAGTCCTGCGATCGCAGATAGAAGACGCCGTAGGCGCCCAGCGCGGCGGCCGCGCCGTAGTAGAGGTCGAAGAACCAGACCGTGCTGTAGACGAGCGTGAATCCCATGGCCAGCAGGGCATACACGGCGCCCACGGGCAGGCCGTTGAAGGCGAACTGCAAGGCCTGGCTGGGGGACTGAAAGATCTTCCAGAGGATGTATGCCAGGACCGCGGTGGTCAGCACCGTGGCCAGCGCCCGGCTGTGGTGCTCGCGAAAGCGCATCAGCGCACCGAGCGGGGCAGCCTTGAGCCGTGCCAGGCTCATCGCGCGAAAGGACGGGCGCAATGGCCCGAGAGCGCCCCGAACGTGGAAGGCAAATGGCTCGCCGGTCTAGCTGATGCGACCGCCGGGCGGCCCGGCGATCCCGGGCCACCCGGCGAATTTCCTGTCAATACGGCTAGGCTCACCCGGTCGGCGCGGCGCCCAGGACCTTGTAGCCTCCGTTGTCTTCGGTTCGCTCGGCGGGTGGCAACACCTCCAACACGGCGTTGGACAGACCAACCACTTCGCCTTTTTCGTCGAAGCTGTAGTTGTCGCCGATCGTTCCGCTCCAGGTGATCTCGTAGAGACAGTCACGGAACCCGTCGGCGTCCTGGTCGTCGCCGGTCTTCTTGAGGCACTCGGCGGCAATGTAGACGGTGTCATAGGCCGATCCGAGGAACCAGGGCAGCGTGACGTAGTCGTAACGGTCGCTGAAGTTCGCCAACACCTCCTGGGCTTTGGCGTTTGCCGGGTCCAGGTCCGGCGTAATGCCGATCACGCCTGTCGCGGCGTCGCCGGCGATCTCCTGGGCCGTCGTTCCAATCGGCACGACGTCAGCGTAGATGGGCCCGTCGTAGCCCAACTCGCGAAGCTGCTTGATGATGGTGCCGCCGGTGAACTCGGACTGGGCGGCGATGTGCAGGGCATCCGGGTTGGCGCCGAGGAGTTTCTCCAACTGCGTTCGGAAGTCCGTGGTGTCGGAGGCGTAGCGCTCCTCACCCACGATCTCGCCACCCAGGCTCTGGAAGTGCTCGGAGGTGGTGCGCCGCACGCCCTCCGCGTAGTCGGTCGACTCGCTGATGGTTGCCAGCTTCCGGATGCCGTCGGCCCAGAGCACGTTGCCTGTGTCCACGCCCACGGTGGCGTCGCTGAGCGCGGTGCGGAAGATGTAGTCGCCGGCCTCCGCGATGTCCGGGTTCGTCGCCAGGCCGGAGAACATCACGACGCCGTCCTCCTCGGCCAGGGGCGCGGCGCCGAGCATCGCGCCGCTGCACGAGGTGCCAAGGATGATCTTCACTCCATCAACGTCAGTGAGCTTGGTGTAGGCGGTGATGGCGTCCTGGGCGTTGCACTTCGAGTCTTCGACCACGAGCTCCAGCATGCGCCCGTTGATGCCGCCCGCGGCGTTGATCTCGGCCACGGCCATTTCCTTGGACTGCACCGCCACGGTGCCATAGGTCTCGCCGGGGCCGGTGACGGACTCCATCACGCCGATCCGAAACGGCTCGTCGCTTGCGGCTTCACCGCATCCCAGGGCGGCCACCACGAGCACGGCCAGCAACGCAAGCGAGGCAGTTCGCTTCCATGAAAATACGCTCACGAGATACCCCCTCATGCTGAGGCCGTCCAGGCCCGCCCGCAGGCTTGCTAGCACCTATTCAACTTCGACGTGGAAGTGTAGGAGCGGGCCGCGCGCCTATGCAAACGTGAGACGCCGTCCGACCTTGATTGGAACGGCGCCGCCAACGCGGAACGTCGCTGGATCCAGGGGCCTTACGGCTTCGACCAGGGAATTGGCGGTTTCCCCCGGAGATAGGTGGTGTGCACATCCGTGAGCGCGTCGGGCACGGGGAACACGGTCAGAATCACTGCCGGACTGTCGCCGGCGCCGGTGAAGCCGTGCGCGCTGCCCGCGGGGAATACGCACACGTCGCCGGGCCCGGCAGTGCGCCACTGATCGTCGAGGTACACGTGAATGCACCCGCAGAGCGGAAGCAGCGCCTCGTCCACGTCGTGCCAATGCAGCGGCGTCTCGGCCCCGGGCTCCACCGTGAAGTGCTGCATGGACAGCGAGCTTGAGCCCTGCGCCGAGCCAATCACCTGACGCAAGGTCTGTCCCGGCCGCCACGCGGTTTCTGGCTGGTCGGCGAGGCGCACGATGGGCACGAGGCAGTCCTCCTCAGACCGGCGGCCTGCCCGCGGGCCTAGCTCCGTCCGGGAAAGGTCAGCTCCGCCACGCCCGACTTGTCCAGCTCGCCCTTGCCGATGGCGATCATCTTGTCGTACTGCGCCTTCGTCGCCTGCGCCAACGGCAGGTCGAGTCCGGCGTCGTCGGCCAGCGACAGGGCAATGCCCGAGTCCTTGGCCGCGTGCGCCGATGAGAAGTACGTCTCATGGTCCCGGATCACCATGTCCTCGCCGTCGGTTTCGAGCACGCGTGAGTTCGCCCCGGTCTGCGAGAACACCTCCTGGAGCACGTCCAGGTCCAACCCCAGCGCCGACCCAAGGCCCAGGCCCTCGGCCAGCCCGGCGGTGTTGATGTTCATCACCATGTTGACCAGCGCCTTCACCTGCGCCGCCGTGCCCGCGGGCCCGATGTAGCGACGCGAGATGCTCAGGGTTTCCAATAGCGGCTCGACCTGCTGGTAGACGGCTTCGCGCCCGCCGCACATCAGGTAGAGAGTTCCGTCGCGCGCCTGCGTGATGCTGCTGGCCATGCAGGCTTCCAGGCTGCTCGCGCCGGCGCCCTCGGCTAGGGCCTCCACATCCACGTGCACCTGCGGCGTGATGGTGGCGCAGTTGATGAACACCCGGCCCTCGGCGCCGGTCAGCAGACTGTCGCCGCTCTCGCTGAAGATCTCGCCCATGGAGGCGTCGTCCGTGACCACGGTGATGATGACGTCGGACGCCGCCGTCACTCCGGCCAGGGAGTCCGAGGCCTCGCACCCAAGCTCGCCGGCCAGCGATTCGGCCAGCGCGCCCTGCGCGTCGAATACGGCGGAGACCGTATAGCCCTCGTCGTTCAGGTGGCGCGCCATGTTGGCGCCCATCCGCCCCACGCCCACAAAACCAATCCGCTGCGCCATGTCCGCCATCGCTAGCCCCCCTTAAGTGGTGCGGGGTACGGACAAGCCGCGAAGGACTGCCCGCACCCCGTCTTCCGTCGCTGGTTGAACGCCTATCCGCTCAGGGACGCGTGGAAGTCGCTCCAGTCCTCGAGCGCATTCAGCGTCACGGCGTCCTTGATGGCGTGGTCCGCGTTGGTCCCGGCGCCCTCGGAAATCGCCGCCACGATGTCGTCGCCGTGCTCATAGCCCGCGATCGCCGCGTTCGAGGCGTCGATCACCGACTGGTCGATGCTGCCGCCGTTCTGGTCGACGACCCACTGCTCGAACTGCGGATACGTCGGGCGACTGCTCGAAATGAAGTCCACCGCCGCGTCGCGGTCGACCCCCAGGCCGTCCAGCACCATCTGGTCGAACCCGGCGCCGCACGCGTCGTATTCGTCATTGAGCTGGCCCGCCGCCGACAACGAGACCTTCAGCCACAGCCGCGGCAGGTGCATCGCTCCCAGCGGTCCGGCTTCGCTTGATCCAATCATCGGAATCATCTTCGCCATTTGCTCGCTCCTCACCGTCGCCCGGGCAGCCTGAAGGGTGCCTAGCACGATACCAACAAACCATTGCGGAGGTGAAGCTTCGGGCCACAGCAGTCGCGCCGCGCCGCCCGTTCGTGGTGAGCCCGTCGAACCACGCCGGGAGTCCCTCGCTCCGTCTCCTCCGTCATTCCGGCGAAGAGCCTGCCCCGTACTCGATACGGGGCCGAAATCCAGTCGGGCTCACGGACGTGTCAGACGGACCTGGACCCCGGCCTTCGCCGGGGTGACGAGGAAATCCCTGGGCTGCCGGTAACCGCTATCCCCCCGCCCGTCATTCCCGCCATCACCCGCCCGTCATTCCGGCGGACGCCGGAATCCAGGTCCGGTGGCCCACGCTGCGTGCAGCGTGGGATCCGGCGCCAGTGCGTTTGCTCCCTATTCCCCGTGCGCGTCCGCTCCCTCTCCCGCGGGGAGAGGGCAGGGGTGAGGGGCCGCCGGCACTATCCACCAGTACACGGTCCCACAAGGACAATCCTGGGGATTGCCCGTTCGCGCCACCGGCTGCCAGCCGCCGCCGCCCGGCGATATAGGATTGACTCAGGCCCGCCTGAACGGACCTGCCTGCGAGGTCTCCATGACTGACGACGCAACCCCGAACGAGAACTCCCCGGCCGTTCACGCGCCCCTGTCCATCATGCAGTCCGTCATCGCCCGCATGGCCGACGGCAGCCGTTCATGCAAGACCTGGTGCGTCATCATCATTGCGGCCATCCTGGTCCTCGGCGCGGGCATGACCGAATTCGACCACCTGTGGATCGCCTACGTGCCGCTGATCGTCTTCCTCGGCCTCGACATGTACTACCTGGCTCTGGAGCGGCGGTTCAGGGCGTCCTACAACGCCTTCCTGCAGAAGCTCCGCAGCGGCGATGTCACCGCCGAAGACTTATTCGAGATCACGCCCGCAGGCTCAGCCGCCAAGGCATGGTTCGCGACCCTCGGCTCAATCGCCATCTGGCCCTTCTATCTGGTCCTCGCCGGAGTCATAGCCTTCGTATGGTGGCAGGTAACGGGCTAAGGTAATGGCTGTGAAGCAGGCGGTCAGGTGCGGCTGCGTTAGGGGCTGAGCGTGCCGTGTGTTTCGTGGTCGTGGTTTGCCTGTTTCGTGTTTTCTATAATCGGCCGAAATGTGAGCAGAACAGAACAACCCAGTCTGATGCTCACTCCGAGACGCATATCTGGGCAAAGATCTATTGTGGGGAAAGGAGTGATGCAAAACGGGTAAGAAAAGGCAGCATTATGTTCCTAAATTCTATCTCAAGGCATTTCAAAGCGAACCAAGGAGAATCCACATCTATAATCTTGAGAGATCGATGCCGATAAGGAGCGTAAGCGTCCGGGACCAATGCCATAAGCCCAACTTTTACGGGGCTGACAATCGCAACGAAGATATGTTGGGGTTTTTCGAGAATCACATGGCCAGAGTTATCTCATCAATAAATGAAAGCAAAGGTATCCCTAGAGATGGCGATGCGTCTCGTAATCTCCTCTTGCTTTTTGTGGCCCTTCAATCTATGCGCACCGCTAAAGCCGCTGATCAAGTGGAGCAGATTATGGCAAAGATTAGCGACCGAGTCTATTCCGGTGACCGGAGAAGTCGGCAAGACTTTGACAGGTCGGATGTGGGAAGAATGTTAGGGGGTTCTGAGAATGCACCTGAGAGTCTGCTTAACTTGGTTCCTGATCTACTCGAGTCAATTTTAGATCTGAATGCTCATTTGGTGATTTCCAGGAACAATGAATTTCTAGCAAGTGACAACCCGGCTTTTAAGTATAATCAATACTGTGAGGGCCTTTCGGCCATGGGAACTACCGGCGCAATTAAAAAAGGATTTCAAGTATTTCTGCCAATTTCACCGAGCACTCATTTGGTTCTTTATGATGGATCAACCTATCGGGTGAAATCTCGTGATAAGGCATCTTGCGTCAGCACTGCTCAGCAATCTGATATAGAAACCTTGAATATGCTACAGATGGTTTCGGCTGGGATGAATGTCTATTTCTCTAACTGGAGCCAAGCTGCAGGTATCGATAAGCTTTACCGAAGCGTTAAGTCAATTCGCGATGCTAATTCGGTGGTTGTTTCTGAATTCGGTCGTGATGGTGTCGAGAATGAATCTCTAATTCACACCTATGAACAGATGCCGAATCTGTCGCTTGAACTTGGATTTCTACACTTGCGGAGGCGAGCACTCAGAATACCGCTTCGTGACCGTCACCGACTAATCCGAATGGCGCATGGTGGCAAGTTCACACGCAGGCGTGGACCACATAGTCAGCCGAATGAAGTCGTGAGATATTCGAGATTCTTAGGTCGAAGCTGAGATTGACAGGATGTCGGCCACGTATATGCGAGGCGGATCATTCTGGGAAAAACGGCCTGAATGTGTGGATGGTGACGGATTGGGAGTGTACGCGTTGTTTCGCGTGGGGTAAGGAAGCTAGGGCTAGGACGGCAACTCTGGCTCTTTCGCCCCGTGGATGGACGGGTCGCTGGCGAGGAGGGTGCGGAGGCGGGAGATGGTGGTTAGGGCCTGATCGTCGAGGGCGAGCATGTCGGTGGTGATGCGTTGGTCGAGATCGATGCGGTCGGGGTCGACGGCGCAGCGGTGGAAGGATTCGAAGGTGCGACCCTGGAAGTCGCGCCAGATGGACTGGGCTTCGTCGAGCTGCCAAGGCTGAAGTTCGCGCACGTCGAGTGTTGGCAGCGTTTCGAGCATTCCCTTGTTGCCGCGACCTCTTCCGTACTGCGATCTGCTGGCGTGATTGGCGTGGAGCATTAGTCCTGCCGTGGAGTTGCACCAAAGGGCGAGTGCGACCTCTTGCCGGGAGTGGTTCGCGGGAATGCCCTCTTGGATTTTCATGGAAAACCATTGACTCACGCCGAGCGCCCGAGCAATGGTTCGGGTCGCCATGATTCGTTGTGAGTTGTACCTGACGTCGCGGGTCATCTGAAGCATGCCGGCCTGGGACCATATCGGCGGATGGTCGCGGCGATTTGAGGGATAGAGGCGCGCATTTGGCTCAGAGACAAACCCCTGGTGTACTTTCTGCGACTGCGCCCAAAGCGCCGGGAATTGCGCTTGTGCATCCCACCCGTGATAGGCGTCGAACGCCCCGAGAGAGCCGCGAATCTGGCGGTCCTGCGGACCTACGTTGCAGACGCTTCCCAGTGGCTCGATAGGAAGCTGGGCGATGACTCGCGAGCCGTCGGCCGCCCAAAGCTCGCCGCGTTCCAGCGCGGCGGCGAACTGGCCGGTCTGGCCCTGCCGCCAGCGGGAGGCGGCCCACGATCTCGCGTCCACCGGCCCGTCCAACAGCTCTCCCCATTGCTCGCCACCGACGATCAAGGGAATACCGCCGATAGGCGGACCGTCGGAGCGGTGCAAGGGCGCCTCTGCCGCTACATTGATAGCGTTGACCAGCGCCAGTGCGTCGGTGTCGCGATAGGGCGCGCGCCAGAGGTTGACGAACCGGCCCCGGCCCGATGGCGTCTCGTCTTCGCGCAGTCGACGGGCGACTACTAGGGCCTCGGCAATGTCGGTGTCGTAGGACATCGAGCGCAGCTTGGGATCGTGAGACGAGACTACGAACTCAAGCAAGTAGCGGTCGGCGAGCATCTGGCGTACGTCCCGCCATGACTCCCCGGCCAATGCGGTCACCGGCAGCACCAGCGCGACTCGGCCGCCGGGTTTCACGAGCCGGTCGGCTAGAACGGTGAACGACGCGCCATGCCCTGCCGTCTGGTTGGCCGGCGTGCCCCTAATGAGGTCGGAGGTGCGCCGGGCCACGGCTTGCTGCGCCTCCGCGTCGCCTGCGGGCAGGTCCAGCACCCGCGCCAGCGCCGCGCCCTTGCCGCCGTCGCTGCCCCGCCGGGTGAAGGGCGGATTGCTGATGACCAAGTCAGCGCGCGGCGGTCGAACCTCGTCGCCTGCGCCACCCTTTGCGCCGATTTGTTCGCGCGTGGCTGAGAATGATGATTGGGCTACAGGTGCTTGCAACCAGTCCAGCGAGCCAAGGTGAATCACGTCTTGGCTCACTGATGGCGCCTCGGGCTCCACGCCGGCCGCTTCGAAGCCTTGCTCGGTGGCATCGAACACGGATGCTCCCCGCTCCATGCCCATGCGCAGGCTGTGCAGTTGCATTTGGGTGAAGCCCACAGAGGGCGACATGGCGGCAAGCGTGGCGGCGGTGAGGTGGATGGCGGCCTGCACCACGTCGGCGCCGAATAGGGTGTGCTCGACGAGTGCTTGATGCAGTGCCTCGTCGGTCTCCTGGTTTCCGGCTTCCGCCGGAATGACGGAAGCCGGCGCGGTCGCGCGGTTTTGGACGATCTGTTGATAGGCCGCCATGAGCAGGGTGCCGGTGCCGCAGGCGGGGTCGACCACGCGCAGTTGGCTCAGGTTCTCGGCGTCGCTCCAGTCCACGCTCGGCCAGCGTTCCGGCGCTAACGCCAGCCCCGCCAACAAGGTGGCGGCCGGAATGCTGGTGTAGTAAGCGGCCAGCAGTTTGCGGTCGGCGATCAACCGGTTGAAGATGCGTCCGGCCAGGTCATGGCGACCCACCGCGCCCATGCCCAGCAGTTGCGCGGCGGTTTCCGCGCACTCTTCCAGCACAGCGGCAGCCTCGACGTCCGAAAGCTCGGACACAACATCGCGGGCCATGCTGAAGATGGGGTAGTAGTCAATGTCGAGGATGGCGTCCCACATGGTGAGCAGCCGCAAGCGCGAGAAGACGCCATTGCGGCGAGAGGCGCTGGTCGGCTGAATGGCTGCGTCAACACTGGACAGCCGCTCCTGGAACACCATGGCGTTGGTGACGACCAGCGCGGCCATGTGGGCCACCTCATCGCTCGGCGGTGCGTTGAAGATGCCGGCCACGCGTGCCAGCGTGCCGGGTGAGCTATAGAGGCGCGAGCCGGCGCTGCGGACGCCATCGTCGAGGACTTTGACCGCTTCTTCGAGGTTGCTGGCCGGTGGGGCGGCTCGCGCCGCCGCGTTGCCGAGCTCGACGAAGCTGCCACTGACCCTTGGGCCCGCGGTGCCGTCGATCCGCCACTCGCGCCACGTGAGGCTAGCGCCGGCCAGACGTTCATAGAGGTGTTGTTGGCTGATTGCACGCAAGTGCACGGGAACGGCGACGGCGGCGGCGATTTGCACGGGCTGGCCATCGATCTCCAGGCCCAACCGCGCCAGCGCGTCGGCGTCCACGGTGGCCGCCGGTTCGAACTCTATTTCAAGCACGACCGGGCCTTCGGGCCGCCGCAGAACGATGTCCGGTCTGGCAGGTCCGCGTATGGTCTCGGCGGCCGTTGACAGCCCCAGGCGATCCCTCAGCAGTTGCGCCAGCACGACGTTAATGACTTCTTCTCGGCTGCGTGTGCTGGCGGCGGCAGTCATGCTCGAATCGTTCTCGACCGCTGTAGTTTCGTTGAGAGTAGTACGCCTGTGCGTGGCTGGGGATAGTCGGGCGGGCAACCACCAGGGTTGCCCCCACTCGGACTTGCATGCGAACTGCTTCTAGCCAACGGTGTAGATTCAGCTATGGGAAGCCACGTCATGCGCAAGACGACAGTCCGATGAAATTCTGGTCGGCGGCGTCGCTGGAGCATGCGCCTGAGGCCATTGCGGCGGACCTGCGGGATCAGGTTCAGGGCGGGGACGACGCGTTGGATCTGGCCGTCGCGTTCGTGCGGCCGCCGGACAACACCGAAATTACGCCGATCATCGAGGCGGTTCGCCAGGCGCTGCCGGCGCGTCACTTTCTGGCCTGTACGGCCGAGAGCGTGGTGGCGGCCGGACGCGAGATCGAGGACGAGGCGGCCACGGGGCTGCTGGCGGGCTCGATGCCGGGCGTGCAGATCGACCCGCTGCCGGACCTCGCGGCGCTGCTCGAGGACGGCGAGGCGGCCGCGGCGCACCTGCGGAGCGCCGCCGCCGTGGTGGCGCTGGTGGACCCCTTCTCGGTGCACACGGAACATTTGGTCGAGCGCATGAACGAGCGTGCGCCGGGCGTGCCGCTCATCGGCGGCATCGCCAGTTGGGCGCGCTCGGCGGGCGGCAACCGGCTGGCGAACGGCGACGCCATCACCGACCGGGGCGTGGTTGCCGTTGCGCTGCGCGGCGCGGTGGACGTGAGCATCGTGGTTTCGCAGGGGTGCCGGCCCGTCGGCTCGCCGCGCACCGTGACCGGCGCCAAGGGCAACATCATCACCGAGCTCGACGGGCAGTCGCCGATCGACACGCTGCGGCAGGTGTTCGCCGAGGCCGCCGAAAAGGACCAGGAGCTGATGCGCGTGGGCGTGATGCTGGGCCACGCGATCTCGACCGACGCCGACGATTGGGGCCGCGGCGGCTTTCTCATTCGCGGCCTGATGGGCGCCGACGCCGGCTCGGGCGCCCTGGCCGTGACCGGCATCGTGAGCGAGCAGGACACGGTGCAGTTTCACGTGCGCGACGCCGCGACGGCTCAGGAGGACCTGGAGCTGCTGCTCACGCCGCAGGCGTTCGAGCCTGAGGCCGCCGGGGCGCTGCTGTTCACCTGCAACGGACGCGGCGCGCGCATGTACGGCCGGCCCGACGGGGATATCTCGTTGGTGCGCCAGGCGCTCGGCAGCGACGTGCCGGTCAGCGGCTTTTTCTGCGGCGGGGAGCTGGGGCCGATCGGCGGATCGAACTTCGTGCACGGATTCACGGCGAGCTTGGCGATCTTTCGACCAAAGGCGGGCTGAGCCGGGCGGCGACCCCTCACCCCGTCCCTCTCCCGCCGGAGACCCTTGCGTAACCCCTCCGTCATTCCCGCGGAGGCGGGAATCTACCGGACGCTGAACCTCTTAGCCCACGCGTAGGGGCGACGCATGCGTCGCCCTTGCCTCTTTGTTCAAAGGCCTCCGCCGGGAGAGGGGGCCGGCCCGTGGTCGAGAATGGGATGCGCTTGGAAGGCTCAGCCGCGTCGGGTCCCACGCTGCACGCAGCGCGGGCCACCGGGCAGGAGCCGTCTCCGTTCGCCCTGAGCGCAGTCGAAGGGCGCCGTCCATGGTTCGACAGGCTCACCACGAACGGCGACGGATCCCACGCTGCGCGCAGCGTGGGCCACCGGACCCCACGGTGCTTGCCGCGGACCCCCTCACCCCACCCTCTCCCGCCGGGAGAGGGGCCGGACCGTGGTCGAGACCGAGGGCGCCCACGACCGGCGCCCTACGCGGACTTCAGGCTCTGGCGGCGCCTACTCGGCGAGGTCCGTTCGGTAGAGATAGCGGATATCCCACAGCCCATACAGCGTGGGCGTGGTGTTGCCGAAGACGTTGCGCACCGCGGTCAGCCGTTCGGTGAGCGTCGTGTAGATCACCGGCACGTTCTCGGCGGCGATTGCCTGCGCGCGGTGGTAGTAGGCCACGCGCCGGTCGCGGTCCAGCTCCTGGCTGGCCTTGATGTACAGCTCATCGATCTCCGCTTCCCAAGCCGTCGCCGGCTGCGCCTGGTTTGGATTCCAGAGATGCAGGGCCTCGGCGGAGTGCCAGAGGTTGATGCCGCTGTGCGGGTCGGACCCGCCGGTGAAGCCGATGATCATGGCTTCCCAGTCATAGGTCCTGACCAGTTGGCCGACGAGCACGCCGAAATCGATCAGCTGGAATTCCGCCCCGATGCCGATCGCGGTCATTCCCCGGTGGATGATCTCGCCGGCGCTGCTGCGCACGGTGTTGCCGGTGTTGGTCACCAGCGTGAACGAGATCGGGTTGCCGGCATCGTCCTCGCGAATGCCGTCGCCGTCGGTGTCCACCCATCCGAGGTCGTCGAGGATGCGATTGGCCCGGGCAACGTCGTAGGGATAGCGGCGGACACCCGGGTTGTGGAAGTCGCCGGCCGCGGGGCTGACGGACGACCACTGGGCGTATCCCAGTCCGTGCAGCACGTCCCTGATGATCGCGTCCTTGTCGATGCTATGCGCGACTGCCTGGCGGAACTTCAGGTTTTGGAACCACTTCAGCTTTTCCGGCGCGAGATAGGGCTCGCCGGTGTCCGGGTTGCTGCCGGGATTCATGTTGAATCCCAGGAACGTGGTCCCAAACGCCGGACCGCGCCTGTGGATGGTGAAGTTGGCGTCGGCTTGCAGCGGCTCGAGGTCGGCGAACTCCTCGCCCAGCACGCCGTGAATGTCGGCTTCGCCGGCCAGGAACCGGGCAAGCTCCGTTTCGAAGTCCTCGACGATCGTGTACTCGATCGTCTCCAGGTACGGCAGGGTGTTTCCGGCGGCGTCCGTGAGCCAGTAGCTCGGGTTGCGCCGCAACACGATCTCCTCACCCGGGACATAGCTCGCGATGGTGAAGGGCCCGGTGCCGATGATCTCGGCCGGGTCGGTGTCAATATCCCACACGTCGGCGAACGTGCCGTCGTCCACGTGCGCCTCGAGGATGTGCTTCGGGTAGATCGCGGTTCCCATGGAGCGCAGGAAGGTGGCGAACGGAACCGGCAGCACGCACTGCACGGTGTAGTCGTCCAGCGCCGTGACCGTCATTGGCGACTCTCGCCAAGCGCCGGTCTCCTCGTCAAAGACGCGGAACTGAAACGACGCGCGGCTGCTGGCCGCGATGTCGTCGTTGTAGATGAGCCGGTTGAAGGTGAAGTCCACGTCGTGGGCGGTGAAGGGTTGCCCGTCGTGCCAGGTGACGTCTCGGCGGAGGTGGAAGGTCCACGTCAGCCCGTCGTCCGAGTGCTCCCAGGACTCCGCCAGCGATGGCTCGACCTCATCCGTGAGCCAGGAAGTCTCGGTCAGGCCATCGAACAGGAAGCCCAGGATGCCCGACGACGAGGCGTCGTTGGAGATGGCGAGATTGAAGGTCAGCGGTTCCGAAATGGTCGCGACCGCCAGTGATCCGCCCGATCGTCCGACGGCGTACTCGAAGCTCGAGGCATTCAGGCGGAGCTGGGCAATGCGTTCCCAGTCGAGCAGCTCGGTGTTGAGGCGGGATTGCAGCCCCTCGGGGCCGTTAATCCACGTGCGCTGCCCGTCGCTAAAGCCGGTCCAGTTGTCGGCTTTGCGCCACACCATCAGCCCGCCGGTGGTCTGCTGGTGCGCCTCGCCCAACATCGGATTGAAGCCCTCGTTCTCCAAGCAGTCGCCCACGACGTCTGGTCCCTCGGCGTCGTCGATGAGCGATTTGAGCGTGGCGAACCCGAGGACGAATTCGCAGTCGTCGGTGGCTCCAACCGGCGTGGCGAGCACGAGGAGCAGCCCGGCGACCAGCAGCGCCATCAACCTGTTTCGCATGGTGCTTTCCTTGATTCAGGGCGGATGCCGGAGGGGCTAGGAAGTTTCCAGGCCGCAATTGTCGCAGATTCGCAGCTTTGCGCCGCGATTGTCGAAACGGCGCGTTGCCGCGTGGCTGCCATCCGGGTCCGGAAGCGCGGGTTTGCGGCGTACCGGGCATTCGATGGGCGAGCGGTCGAAACGGATGCGGTCCCGTGTATGGCGCGCGGCGCCGCCAAGGCGCCTGCGGAATTCGCTACAGTGACGACGCTCCCGGGCGAGGTTGCGTGGATACGTCTGCTTCTGGGCGCGGGGCGGCTGTCGCGGTCCGAATGCCGGCCAAGTCAACGAAGCAGAAGGGGAGGAGATGGGGCGACCCTACAAGATCCTCATGGTTGACGACGAGCCAGATCTTGAGCCGCTGGTGCTGCAGCGCATGCGGCGCAAGATTCGGTCTGGTGACTATTGCTTTGTCTTTGCGAACAACGGCGTCGACGCTCTTGACCTGTTGCAGGAAGACCAGGACATCGACATAGTCATCTCGGATATCAACATGCCGCACATGGACGGCCTGACCTTGCTCGAGCAGATTCCGAGGGTCGATCCGTCGGTCCGCGCCGTCATCCTTTCGGCCTACGGCGACATGGACAACATTCGCACGGCGATGCGACGCGGCGCCTTTGACTTCATCACCAAGCCGATCGACTTCCAAGACTTGCAGGAAACCATCGAGCGAACGCGACTCAATCTCGATGCCTGGCGGGCGGCCCTGTCGTCGCGCGACGCCGTGGTGACGGCGCAGGGCGAGACCGGCGCTGGGCCGGCTCCCGACCGTGAAGCGGCGAACTGAGCCGGTGAAATGACGCACAAGACTAGCGGCATGAAGCGGCCCTACAACATCCTCGTGGTTGACGACGAGCCGGATCTCCAACCGCTGATCACACAGCGCATGCGCCGCCGGATTCGCCGGGGCACGCACAGCTTCGAATTCGCTGGCGACGGCATCGAGGCGCTCGAGAAGCTCAACGCCAACCCCGATATCGACATGGTCATCACGGACATCAACATGCCGCGGATGGATGGGCTCACGCTGCTCGATCAGATACCGAATGTCTCTGACATTGATGTGCGGTGCATCGTCGTCTCCGCCTACGGCGATATGCAGAACATCCGCACGGCGATGAACCGCGGCGCATTCGACTTCGTCACCAAACCGCTCGACTTCGAAGACCTGCAGATCACCATGGAACGGGCGCTGCAACACCTCGAGGAGTGGCGCGCCGCGCTCTCCTCGCGCGATGCGCTGGTCGCCCTGCAAAACGAGCTCGAGGTCGCGAGCAGCACGCAGCAGTCGATCCTGCCCAAGGCCTTCCCCAAGAGTGACGAATACCAGGTCTTCGCCAACATGGAGCCGGCGCGCAACGTCGGCGGCGACTTCTACGACGTGATTCGTCTGGAAAACGGCAAGGTCGGACTGGCGATTGCCGACGTTTCCGACAAAGGCGTTCCAGCTGCGCTGTTCATGATGTCCAGCCGCACCCTGCTCAAGGGCGCGGCCATCGGCCTCGCGGATCCCGGCGAGGCCCTGCGTGAAGTGAACGAGCTGCTGTATGAAGAAAACGAAACCATGATGTTCGTCACGGTGCTGTACTCGATCTTCGACCCCGCGAGCGGCATGTTCACCTATTCCAACGGCGGGCACGACGCCCCGGTGCTGGTTCGAGCCGGAGGCGGGGCGGAACTGCTGTCATTGACCGGCGGTGTTGCGCTTGGAGTGGCGCCGGAAATCAACTTCCCGAGCCACACGATGCAGCTCGAGCCCGGCGACACGATCGTGCTCTACACCGACGGCGTCACCGAAGCCATGAATGGCGACGGCGAACAGTTCGGGGTCGACCGGATCCAGGAGGTGTTCGAGGCGAATCCTCCCACGAACTCCGAGCAGGCCACGCACGCCCTGTTCGACGCCGTGCGGGAATTCGTCGGCGACACGCCGCAATCCGATGACATCACCTGTTTGGTGCTGAGGCGCACGGAGGACGGCGCCTAGGCTCCAGCCCGCCGCCGGAGGGCCCCCGGGGTCGCTTGGATCCCGGTGATTGAGCAGCGGCGCGCGCGCTCTGGTAGCTTCGCCGGCAAACTTCGAGGAGGCCGCCATGAGCCTGAGCCCATATCTCCACTTCAACGGCAACTGCCGCGAGGCTTTCGAGTTCTATCGCTCGGCCTTTGGCGGCGAATTCCTCGTCCTGCAGACGTTTGGCGACGGTCCTGCCGACATGCAGGTCCCGGAAGACGAACGGAACAACATCATGCACGTCTCGCTTCCCATCGGCGCAAGCGTGCTCATGGGGAGCGACGTGCCATCCACGTTCGGCGAGCCGGCGCCGCCGGGCAGCCATATGTCGATCTCGTACGCCTCGCAAAGCCGGGATGAGACCGATGAGCTATTCGCCAAGCTCTCCGACGGCGGCGCCGTGACCATGCCCCTGCAGGACATGTTTTGGGGCGCCTACTTCGGCGCCTGCATCGACAGGTTCGGCATCAACTGGATGCTCAACTGCGAGCAGCCGTCGAGCTAACCGCCAACGGTCCGACCTCGGTCTCGGTCCTCCATACGCTCCCGAGCCGAGCACGGCTCCCTCGGGCGGGGATCTAGGTGTATCCCCTCCGCCATTCCGGCGGAGACCGGAATCCAGATCCATCGAATCTGGAGCCGCGAGGTTCGCTTGGCGTTGGGCGGGACTCAGACCCGCACCTACCTCGCTATTCAAGAGTCTCCAGGCGCGTGTCTCCCACTAGCGCTCGACGGCCGGCGCCCACGCGGGTGACGTATTCTCGCCACGCCGCCGGCGGAGGGGTATCCGGTCATGATTGAGTGGCTTGGTGTTGAGCACCTTTTCGAGCTCTCCCCCTCGGAGGCGATTCTCGGCTTCTGCACCCCGCTGATTATCTTCGCCGTATTCTTCGTCGTGCAGCTCCTATTGCCGGGTCGCCGCGTGCCCGGTTACGTCATCAATCCCAGAACCGGGGAGCCTCGTAGCTATCGGCTCAACGGACTCCTGGTGTACGGAATCGCGGTGATCGTGTGGGCAACCGAAGTCACCGGCATGCCGCGTGACTGGTTCTACCGGTCGGCCATCTTCGCGTTTGCCGGCGGCACGATTACCGTCACGGTATTCACGTTGATCGCGGTGTTTACCCAGCCAAGAGACCAAACCAGGAACCCGATTGCGGCCTTCTGGCTTGGACGAATCCAGGAGCTGTCGTTTCTGAAAGAACGCATCGATTTGAAGATGTACTTCTACGTCGTTGGTGGGACTATGTTCTCGCTCAACGCCCTATCCGGAGCCGCGTGGAACGTCGAGCGCTTTGGGGAGAGCTTCAATCCAGGCGTACTCCTGTGCGCGGCGATCTACACCTTCTACGTCGTGGACTACTTCATTTTCGAGCGAGTTCAGCTATACACGTTCGACGTGATATACGAAAAGCTCGGGTTCAAGATGTTCTGGGGTGGCCTGATGGTCTACGGCTGGCTCTACATCCTCCCGTGGTGGGGCATGGCCGCGCATCCTACTCCGGGGTTCTCGACCGCAGCAACGTATGGCTGGCTCATCGGAACGGCTCTGCTGTTCCTGGCTGGATGGGGCATCTCCCGCGGCGCCAACATGCAGAAATACACCTTCAAGCGCTGGCCCGAGCGCAAATTCCTCGGACTTATCGAACCCGAGTACATCCAGGCTGGCAATCGCAAGATCCTGGTGAGCGGCTTCTGGGGAAGGGCCCGCCACATGAACTACATGGGCGAGTGGTTCATTTCGGCGGCCATCGCGCTGTCGTTCGGTCACTTCACCAATCTGTGGGCCTGGACCTACTTCATCTGGATCGTCGGGCTATTCGTTGTGCGCCAGCGCGAAGACGATCACTACTGCGCCGAGAAGTACGGGCCGGAGAAGTGGGCGGAGTATCAGGCCCGCGTGAAGTACCGCATCTGCCCCTGGCTCTACTGATCCAGCGAACGGCGATCGCCGTCGATCCACTTCACGCGCGTGGATTCGCCCGTGTTTCGGTTTGCGGCGCCTGATTGACCGGCTCCTTGCCGGTGCCCATAATCACCGGATGATTAGCTACCGGGATATTCGCCCATGATTGAATGGCTTGGTATTGAGCACTTGTTCGAGCTCTCCGGGGCGGAGATCCTCTGGGGGTTTTTCACCCCGCTGATTATCTTTGCCGTGTTCTTCGTGGCGCAGGTCATCCTGCCGGCCAGACGAGTTCCCGGCTATGTCATCAACCCAGCGACCGGTGAACCCCGCAACTATCGGCTGAACGGGCTTCTGGTATTCGTCATCGCGATCGTCGTGTGGGCGACCGAAGTCACCGGAATGCCGCGCGATTGGTTCTATCGATCGTCGATCTATGCCGTAGCCGGCGGAACCGTCGTCGCGGCCCTAATCTCACTCGCGGCAATGCTCAGCCAGCCGCAAGGCGAGATCAAGAATCCGTTCCACGCGTTCTGGACGGGGCGATCTCTGGAGCACCCGCTCTTCAACGAACGATTCGATCTCAAGATGTACCTCTACGTTGTCGGCGGGACCATGTTGACGCTCAACGCCCTGTCGGGAGCCGCCTGGCACGTCCAGCAATTCGGAGAAAACGTCAATCCCGGCGTGTTTCTGTATACGGCGTTTTTCGGGCTCTACATCCTGGACTACTTCATTTTCGAGCGCGTTCAGCTCTACACCTATGATCTGATTCACGAAAAACTCGGCTTCAAGCTGATCTGGGGAGGGCTGATTATCTACGGCTGGCTCTACATCCTCCCGCTCTGGGGCATGGCGGCCTATCCGCACCCCGGATTCTCGACGCCATGGACGTACGTGTGGCTGATCGGGTTAGGCTTGCTGCTCTTCTTCGGCTGGACCATCACGCGCGGGGGCAACTTGCAGAAGTACACCTTCAAGCGCTGGCCCGACCGGAAGTTCCTGGGAATCATCGAGCCCGAGTACATTCAGGCCGGCGACCGCAAAATCCTCTGCAGCGGATTCTGGGGCGCGGCCCGCCACTTCAACTACATGGGCGAGGGCATCATCTGCCTTGGCATCAGTCTGTCGTTTGGGCACTTCGCCAACCTCTGGGCCTGGACCTACCTCATTTTCATCGTCTCCCTCTTCACCTGGCGTCAACGGGACGACGAGGAGCACTGCGTCGAGAAGTACGGTGCCGAGAAGTGGGCGGAATACAAGGCGCGGGTCAAATACCGGATCTGCCCTCGAGTCTATTGAGCCGGCGCTACATAGGCCGCCCTTAGATGCGGTAGATCTCCTCGGCCGTCCCGGAAAAGAGCCGAGTCTGCTCGTCGCGGCTGAAATCCGAGATGATCTCCGTGTAGGCGCCGATCAGCTCGTCGTAGGTACTCCATAGCCAGTCCACCGGCCAGTTGGTGCCAAAAAAGCAGCGCTCGATGCCGAATGTCTCGATCGACGTCAGCACGTACGGCCGGATGCTGTCGACCGTCCAGTCGTTGTCGCCCATGCCCAGGCCCGAGATCTTCCAGCGGACGTTGTCGCCACTTGCCGCGATGGCCACGCCGCGCTTCCAGTTCGCGAAGTACTCGTCCGTCCGCTCCGCCGGCCATCCCGTGTGATCCACCACGATCGTGATGTTCGGAAACATGTGGGCAAGGTCCCGCACCTTCTCCATCTCATGCCATTGAACCGACAGGCTCGACACCAGGTTGAACGTCTCCAGCAGCGCGAAGCCCCGGTGGAAGTCCGGTTCCACCAGGTAGTCCCCGTAGGAGAAGTCGCGGATTCCCCGCATGTTGGGCGACTCGGCGTGACGCTCCAGCACCGTGGCTACGCCCGGATCCCGCAAGTCCGCATGGGCCACGATCCCGTGCGGATACCCGGTGCGGTCCGCCGCCTCCTGGAGCCACTCCGTCTCGGTCACCGGGTCCGGGCTGCCGATGGCCGCCTGCACGTGCACCGACTTGGTCACGTTCGCGTTCCGAGTCTCGGCGATATAGTCCTCGGCCAGATAGCTCCGCTCAGCCAGCTTCTGCAACTTCCACCCCATCGTCGGGTGCGGTACCCCCGGCTTCCAGTGCTCGTACACCAGCTCCGGATGCTGTAGGTCGTAGTAGTGAACGTGCGAATCAACGAACGCCAGCTTGTCCATGAGCGTGTCTCCTACCCCCTGCGATACTGCGGCACTGCTTCTGCATTGAGGCTCGTGGCATTGAGGGATGTGGCGCCGTGATCCCGGCGGCTAATCCAGAAACTGACTACCGAGCGCTCGTGCGCCAAGGATATGACGCCTGCGCACGGACCTATCACGAGTCTCGAAAATCCCAGACGCCGACTGAGATTGGGGGACTCCTGGAGCGCCTGGAGGACGGAGTTGCGGTGCTCGACGTGGGCTGTGGGGCGGCGTCCCGATTGCTCGGTCACTGTCCGAACGTCACCGAGTCACCGGAGTGGATGTCTCACAGGAGATGTTCCGACGGGCGCGGCGCCACGTTCCAACCGGAGACTTCCTATGCGCAGACGTCATGTCGGTCAGCTTCAATCTGTCCCACTTCGACGCGGTCGTCGGCCTGTACTCCATCTTCCACATTCCCAGGGAGGCGCAGCCGGCTCTGTTTCGGAGGATTCACCGTTGGCTCAGGCCGGGCGGATATCTGCTGTGCACGCTGAGTCACCAAAGCGAACCGGGCTACACCGAAGACGACTTCCATGGAGTGGCGATGTATTGGAGCAACTACAGCCTCGGCGAATACCTCGGCATTCTGGCCCATTCGGGGTTCGTGGTGCTTGAGACTGCATCCACGGCGTGCGGCAACGAGGAGGCCGTCCAGGGGACCATCGAGGACCATCCCGTGGTCCTCGCGCAACGGCGGTGATGGCGTCGCTCGAGGACTCCCAAACCCGGTCTCGCAAACTGCGACGAGCCAGACCTCAGAGCGTGTCGAACCCATCCCAGCCAGGTAGCGCGGCCGACTGGCGGACCCACTCCTCCATCTGCTCCTCGTCGAATTCGCCTTCGTGGATGTCCAACCACCGCGCGTCGGGATCTTTGCCCGAGCCGGGCGGCTCTGGTTGCAGCGACGCGCCGTTGAGGAAGGTCACCTTTACATAACGAGTGAAGACGTGGGTGCTGAGGAACCAACCCATTCCCTCGATGCCATACCAGGGCGAGTTCCACCGCACGGCTTTGCGCACGTTGGGCACGGTGCGCACGATCACCTCGTCCAGGCGGCGTCCGACGTCGCTCTTCCAGCCCGGCATGGCCGCGATATAGGACTGCACGGGCGCATCGCCGTCGGCCTTGGCGATCTGCGGGTTGCCGCCTGAGAGGAGCACTACCTTCCCCTCGCCTCCCTTGGCGGCGGGTTTCTTCATGCCGTTCGATGCCCTTCTGGACGTTCTGCCCGCCATTGCGCACACCCCAGCCCGCGCCGCGTCCGGCGAATTTGGCTCGAATCTGCTCGGAGCGTCAAGTCTCCGTGGGCCGAATGGAGCTCGGATTCGCGATCGCCGCATCGGTTCACCGCATCGCGTCCCGCGTCGGTCGCGCACGGCTGCCGCGGGGCGGCGATTGTGGCTATGATATCCGGGCGGGCCACGATTTCTGAGAGTCCGCGCCAGTCGCCGACGACTTCAAAGGACGGACCGACGATGACTTCCAACCAATACTGGTGGCCGGATCAGTTGAACCTGAAGGTTCTGCGTCACAACTCTCCGCTATCTGATCCGATGGACAAAGACTTCAACTATGCCGAAGCGGTTAAGACTATTGACGTCGATGAGTTGAAGCAAGATATCGAACAAGTTATGACGACGTCGCAGGATTGGTGGCCGGCCGACTATGGCCACTATGGTCCGCTGTTCATCCGCATGACATGGCACGCCGCGGGCACCTATCGCATCAGTGACGGTCGGGGCGGCGGCGGCTCAGGCCACCAGCGATTCGCCCCGCTCAACAGCTGGCCGGACAACGCCAGCCTCGACAAGGCGCGGCGCCTGCTCTGGCCGGTCAAGCAGAAATACGGCCGGCGGCTCTCCTGGGCCGACCTGATCATCTACGCCGGCAACTGCGCGCTGGAATCCATGGGATTCAAGACCTTTGGCTTCGCCTTCGGTCGCGAGGACGTGTGGGAGGCCGACGAGACCGACTGGGGAGCCGAGGAAACCTGGCTCGGCGACGAGCGCCACAGCGACGACGGTGAGATCGAAGGACCCTACGGCGCCGACCACATGGGGCTCATCTATGTGAATCCGGAAGGTCCGAACGGCAACCCGGATCCGCTCGCGGCCGCGAACTACATTCGCAACACCTTCAAGCGCATGGCGATGAACGACGAGGAGACCGTGGCGTTGATCGCCGGCGGACACACCTTTGGCAAAGCCCATGGCGCTGGCGCCGAAAGTAACGTCGGCCCAGAGCCCGAGGGCGCCACGCTCGAGGAGCAGGGATTCGGGTGGAAGAACAGCTACGGCAGCGGCAAGGCCGGCGACACGTTCACCAGCGGCCTGGAAGGCGCGTGGACCACGGACCCCGTGAAGTGGGACAACAACTTCCTCGAGAACCTGCACAACCATGAGTGGGAGCTCACCAAGAGCGAAGCGGGGAAGTCGCAGTACCAACCCACGAATGCCGCCGCGGTGACCACCGTGCCGGATGCGCATGATCCCGCCAAGAAGCACGCCCCCATGATGCTCACGACGGACCTATCCCTGCGGGAAGACCCGGTGTACGGTCCGATCGCGCAGCGCTTCCTGGAGAACTTCGAGGAGTTCGAGGATGCCTTCGCCAGGGCGTGGTTCAAGCTGATTCACCGCGACATGGGTCCCCGCACCCGGTATCTCGGACCGCTGGTTCCCACCGAGCCGCTGCTGTGGCAGGACCCCGTCCCGGACGTCGATCACGAGTTGATCGGGGAGCAGGAGATCGCCGAGCTCAAGGCGAAGATTCTCGCCTCGGGGCTGTCCGTGTCCCAGCTCGTCTCGACCGCGTGGGCGTCGGCCGCGTCGTTCCGCGGCACGGACAAGCGCGGCGGGGCGAATGGGGCGCGCATCCGGCTTGCGCCGCAAAACGACTGGGCCGTCAACGACCCGGCGGGTCTCAGCCAGGCGCTGGGGGCGCTCGAGCAGATCCAGGCCGAGTTCAACGGCTCGCAGAATGGCGGCGCGACGGTCTCATTGGCCGACCTGATCGTCCTGGCCGGCTGCGCGGGCGTCGAGCAGGCGGCCCGAAGCGCCGGTCATGACGTGGACGTCCCATTCGCCCCGGGTCGCACGGACGCGACGCAGGACTGGACCGACGAAGAGTCGTTCGCCGTGCTCGAACCCACCGCGGACGGATTCCGCAACTACCTCCAGGCGGGGCAGGAAGGCGCCCCGGAAGACCTGCTGGTGGAGCGGGCCTACATGCTCACGCTCACCGCGCCCGAGATGGCGGTGCTGGTTGCCGGCATGCGCGCCCTGGATGCGAACACCGGGCAATCCCCGCATGGGGTCTTCACCGATCGACCCGGGTCGCTGACCAATGACTTCTTTGTCAACTTGCTTGACATGAACACCCAGTGGACCGAGGCCGCCGCATCTCCGGATGTGTTCGAGGGGCGCGATAGCCAGACGGGCGAGCTCAAATGGACCGGCACGCGGGTCGACCTGGTCTTCGGCTCGAACTCCGAGCTTCGAGCCCTCGCGGAAGTCTACGCGTGCGACGACGCGCAGGAGGATTTCGTTCGGGACTTCGTGGCCGCCTGGAACAAGGTCATGAACCTGGATCGTTACGACCTGGCGTGATCTCGGCGGGCGCCCCTCGCGGCGCCCGCCCGATGACCTGCCAAACCGCGGTGGGTAGAGTTGGAAGCGGCGAACCAGCGGCGATTGGCTCGCGCTAAGCGTTCAATGGCTTCCGGCGTCAAAGACCGACGAATACTTGGATGGCGGGAATGGGCATCCTTGCCAGGCCTGGGCATTGCCGCCATCAAGGCCAAGCTCGACACGGGGGCCAAGACCTCCGCATTGCATGCGTGGGACCTCAGCCTGCGCATGGTTGACGGTCGGCAATGGATACGGTTTCGCGTCCACCCCATTCAGCGGGACAAGGTCACGTCCGTGGTCTGCGAGGCGCCGGTCAGCGATCGGCGATGGGTCACGAACTCGAGCGGTACGCGCGAGCGCCGGTACATAATCAGCACGAAGCTTCAGATAGGTTCCAGCCGTTGGCCGATTGAGTTGAGCCTTGCCAATCGTGACGCCATGGGCTTTCCCATGATCATCGGCCGGGAAGCCATGCGGGACCGTCTGATCGTCGATCCCAAGGCCTCATACCGCGCAGGCAGGAAGCCAAGACTAGCTGTCGATGGTCCATCGAAGGACCGGGGCGGCCCCGAGGCGGGAGGGGTGAGCACATGAGAATCGCAATGCTGGCGCGCAATCCGGGTCTCTACAGCCATAAGCGCCTCGTGGAGGCCGCCGAGGTCAAGGGGCACCGCATTGACATCATCAATACCACGCAGTGCTACGCCAACATCACGTCTGATCGACCGCAGGTGCTCTACCGGGGCGCCGTCCTTTCCGGCTACGACGCCGTGATTCCACGCATCGGAGCGTCGATCACCTTCTATGGGCTGGCGGTGTTGCGCCAGTTCGAGATGATGGGCGTCTGGCCGCTCAACGAGTCGGAGGCGATCGGACGCGCCCGCGACAAGCTCTGGGCGCTGCAGATCATGTCTCGCCTGGGGATCGGCTTGCCGGTCACCAGTTTTGCCAACTCCGCCCGGCGAGCCGAGGACCTTATCCGCATGGTCGGCGGCCCGCCCGTCGTCATCAAGCTGGTGGAAGGGACGCAAGGCCTGGGCGTGGTGCTGGGCGAGACCATGCCCTCGGCCAAGAGCACGTTCGAGGCGTTCCGCGAGGCCAATATCAACATCCTGGTTCAGGAATATGTGAAGGAATCGGGCGGGGCCGACATTCGAGCATTCGTCATCGGCGACCGCGTGATTGGCGCGATGAAGCGCCAGAGCGGACCGGGCGAGTTTCGATCCAATCTGCATCGCGGCGGCACGGCGGAAGCGCTCACGATCACGCCCGAAGAAGGTTCGGTCGCGGTGCGTGCCTGTCGGGCATTGGGGCTCAACGTCGCCGGCGTCGACATGCTCCGATCCCGTCGCGGACCGGTGCTCATTGAAGTGAACTCAACGCCGGGCCTGAAGGGAATCGAACAGTCGACCGGCATCGACATCGCCGGGCGGATGATCGCGTTCCTCGAAACGCATGCCCAGCCCACGCTGGCCGAGGCGCAGGGGTAGGGTCTGGCCGATGAGCACTCCCGCCGGCGGTTCGTCCGATCCCATCAGGATTGGCGGTGTGGAAGTCGGACCTGGGTATCGGACCCAGGTGGACCTGCCGATCGCCGATCTGTCGATCCACGTTCCCATGATGATGCCCGTGCACGTCATCAACGGCGCCGAGGATGGACCGGTGCTATTCGTCTCGGCCGCCATCCACGGCGACGAGCTCAATGGGGTCGAGATCATTCGGCGCATCATCAAGCTGGCCGCCTTGAGGCGCCTCAGGGGAGCGCTGATCGCCGTTCCCATCGTGAACGTGCCTGGCTTTCTGAATCTGAGTCGATACCTGCCCGACCGGCGTGATCTCAACCGCTCCTTCCCGGGGTTCGCCCAGGGCTCGCTGGCGGCCCGCCTCGCCCACATGTTCGTTGCCCAGGTCCTCACCAACGCCACGCACGGCATCGATCTCCACACCGGCGCCGTGCACCGGGAGAACTTCCCGCAAATCCGCGTCGATCTGGACCATCCCGCCGCCGAGCCCATGGCGCGCGCCTTTGGCGCCCCGCTGGTGGTGAACTCCGCGTCCAGGGATGGCAGCCTGCGCGAGGCGGCCGACAAGCGCGACGTTCCCGTGATCGTCTACGAAGCGGGCGAAGCGCTCCGCTTCGACGAAACGGCGATTCGGACCGGCCTATGGGGCGTAATCGGGGTCATGGAGCATCTCGGCATGCTGCCCGCGCAAAAGCGGGGCACCGAGTCCAAAGCCCCGACGATTCTTCGCGAAAGCAGCTGGGTGCGGGCGCCGGCCAGCGGCGTGATCAGGATGCGACAGCCGATTGGCGCCGAGATCGACGCCGGAGCGCTGCTGGCCGTCGTCTCGGATCCGCTGGGCGAGACCGAAACCGAAATCAAGTCGCCCATGGACGGCGTGATCGTGGGGCGCACGAACCTGCCCCTCGCCCACGAAGGCGACGCCCTCTTCCACATCGGCTACACGGGGAAAGTCAAGCCCAAGACATCGCCAAGGCCCTTCCACCACCTGTTCGAGTGACGCGATGGGGGCTGGCCGCTCTCTCGACCGGGGTCCGGCTCCCTCTCCCGCGGGGAGAGGGTCGGGTGAGGGGCCGCCGCAGCTTGAATTCCGCATAGGACGCCCCTTGTTGGCGCCCGCACCCGGTGGCCCGCGCTGCGCGCAGCGTGGGATTCGCCGCGGATAAGTCGCAGGCCGCGCGACACCCTGTCTCGGCCGTGGTCCGGCACCCTCTCCCAGCGGGAGAGGGTGGGGTGAGGGGATTCCGAAAAGGTCTACTCTGTAGCGTCCAGCCGGCTCACCTGCCCCGGCCAGTCGAGAATCCGCCGGTCGGCAGTCACCAGTCGATGGCCCTCCAGCGCCGTGGCGACGATCAGCCGGTCGGCCGGGTCAGCGTGGAAGTCAGGCAGCGTCGCCGCGCGGATTCCGATCTCACCGTCCACGGGAATCTCGACCAGACCCTCCCTGAGCAGCGCATCACGCCAAGAGGCCACGTTGCGCAGCAGCGTGAGACGGCCTTTGTCGTGCAGCATGGCCACCTCCCAGAACGAGATCGCCGACACCGCCATGTCGCCTTCCCGGGCGGCCCGATCAATCTGCCGGTGGGCCTTCCGCCCCAGACGTCCGTCACCGAATCGCGACCAGATCAGGACCTGTGTATCGAGCAGGATCAAGGATTCAACACGCGGTCCGGGTCGGACTGGGCCTCCCACTCCACGTCGATGGGCTCAACGATGTCGCCGTGAATCTGGATGATGTCCCGGTCACGCCCAAACCAGCTTTTGACTGGCTCCCGATAGGGCGTCAGCCGCGACACCGGGCGGCCGTTCTTGGTGATGACGATCTCCTCGCCGCTCTCCGCCACCTCGTCCATGAGCTTCAGGCACTTGGCCTTAAACTCCGACGCCTTGATCGTCCGCAGGCCGGGTTTCCCGGTTGTTTCAGTCGCCATCGCTCACTTCTCGACTCGCCAACCACCGCAATCCTACCATGGTCATGACTATGGTCATTTCGACGAGGGCCACGAAGCTTGTCGTGCACAGCCGGCTGCCAGAATCCCCTATTCGATATTTGCAGATTTGGATAAGTTGTGTCTCGCGCAAAGTATGCGCACGTTTTCCGGCAATATACTTGCGCCGCCCTTAGCGAATGGGAAGTCGTGGTCAAAGTGGAGGTGGTCGGTTGCGCCACACATTACACACTTTCCCTTGTCTCGCTTGTACACATGTTGCTTGATCGATGATGGGATTTGCCGACTAAATTTGAGGTCGGTGGGAGCTGACTCGTTGCGGTCAGACGAATCAAAGGGAGCCTGTTCGAGTCTGAACTTGAAGACCCGCCGGTCATTCACGAGCGGGTAGTCATAATCTTTCAGGAGATAGAGTCCCCGGTCCGTCCAAATACCAGGGCGCATTTTCTCATAGACGCGGAAGATTGCAGGGGAGACCCGCCCTGCCTTTAGGGCGTCTACCCATGAAGCGAACTTTCCATTTTCGGTCGGACGGCCATTCGCGTTAATCCTGGGCTGATCGATAGTCTTCGGATTAGGAGTAGATCTAGTTCGTCCGATGTCATGTCCTTCGTAGAAAAGCACTTGCTCGTCCAAACTCAAGTCGTCAGCATAAGGAGCATTCGGGCGACGAGACATTAGAACGATGCCATGTGCTGGAGGCTCCCTGAAACACATCCCACGTTGAAGAGACATGCCTTGACGGCTGCACATTTCCAAATAGGTCAAGATTTCGTCTTTCATCACACACTATCCGCCGAGCAACATCAAGAAACGTTGGCTCGTCCCAGGCAGCAAGGAGCTACTTGGCCGAATGGGACTCGAGTCGACGACCCGGGCAATGCGAGAGCGGCGCCTCTTCGGCTGAACTCTCAGCTCGGCCGCAGTAGCGTAACCCACGTATGGTGTGGTCCCGCGAAATGATCGCGCCAGGACCCTACTGCCTAGACAAGAGTTGGCGCCAGATGCGCCGCGGACGACTGGATGCTGTGCAGCCACCTTGACGTTGTAGGGCGAAGGTCTGAAGGTGGAGATCGCAGGCGGAGCGGTCGACGGTCCACCGCGAGGCGAGCTTGGTCGGCAGCGATCTTGCCGTAATGGAGAAGTCACAATGAACCCAGGGCACATTCGTCCGGTCGCTGCGGATGCATAGCGTGAAATAGCTCCGACATCTGACCGACAAGCAACTCGGCGGCTGGTCCTTGCTGCTGGGGATGGCGGCGGTAGCAACGGTGTTTGGCCGTCAAGGGTTAGCGCATGGTGGGGTCCCACATGGCCTGCTGTTTGCAGAGGGCATTGCAGAGGACGAGGAGCTTGTGCATGCAGGCCGTGAGGGCCACGAGCTTGGGCTTGCCGGCGGCGAGGAGGCGCTGGTAGAAGGCGCGCAGGCTCGGGTGGGCCCGGCTGGCGGCGAGGGCGGCCATATAGAGCGCGGCGCGCACGGAGGCGCGCCCGCCCCAGACGGAGCGGCGGCCGCGCCAGGCGCCGCGGGCGCGCAGCGCCGGGGCGGCCTGGACGGCGGCGGCGATCTGGGCCTCGAGCTCGGCCAGCTCCGCGGTCAGCCAGGCGAGGTGCGAGTCGAGGCTGGCGCGGACGATGGGCGAGACGCGGTGGCGCCGCTGCTGCTCGGCCACGCGCATGGCGAGGAGCTGGCGGCGCCGGGTGGCCAAGGAGTGGAGGTCCCGGGTGGCGGCATCCGGGCGCGCGCGCAGGGGCGGCTGGACCTCGGCGGCGAAGCGGGCCAGTCCCCAGGCGTCGAGGCGGTCGGTCTTGGCCAAGATGTTGCGGCTGCGGGCGAAGTCGCGCACTTGGCGCGGATTGACCACGACCGCGGGCAGCCCGGCGGCGACCAGGGCGGCGTCGATCGCCTGCTCGTAGCCGCCGCTGGCTTCGAGCACCAGCCGGGCGGGGTGCAATGCGCGGGCCCGGCGGACCACGGTGTCGTGGCCCGCGGCGGTATTGGGGACCCGCCAGGCATCCCCCGTCGGGTGCACGGCGATGTCCAAGTGATCGCGGGCGACGTCCAGGCCGAGATTCAACGACGGTGCCATTCCGGTACCCTCCGATGCGGCGCTGGCCTCCCGCCCCACCTTGCAAGATGCGGGCTCGCTCCGGCGGCCCTGGCAACGGTTCGGGCTCTGGGCCCGCGCCAAGGGTCGGGACGACCACGCTACCGATCGGTCTCTTGGGACCCAGGGGCGGACGGTCTGTCCCGGCCCGGTGCTTTCCCACGGACAATCCGAGGGTCTTGCAACATACACGGGGCGGGTTTCAAACCCGCCTATTCAGGGCCGTGCACACGTCTCAAGGAAGGAGAGAGGTTAGAGCCTGTCCCGGACTTGATCGGGAGTGAGGGGGCCGCCGCAGCTTGACTTCCGCATAGGACGCCCCTTGTTGGCGCCCGCGCCCGGTGGCCCGCGCTGCGCGCAGCGTGGGATTCGCCGCGGATAAGCCGCGGGCGGCGCGACACCCTGTCTCGACCGTGGTCCGGCTCCCTCTCCCAGCGGGAGAGGGTGGGGTGAGGGTGATTCCGAAGAGGTCTACTCCGTAGCGTCCAGCCGGCTCACCTGCCCCGGCCAGTCGAGAATCCGCCGGTCGGCAGTCACCAGTCGATGACCCTCCAGCGCCGTGGCCACGATCAGCCGGTCGGGCAAGTCGGCGTGGAAGTCGGGCAGCGTCGCCGCACGGAATCCGATCTCACCGTCCATGGGAATCTCGACGACTCCCTGGCCCAGTTGATCCCGTCGCCAGATGACTTGACAGGCACCCCTCTCCGCGCGATGGTGAGCGCGGGCACTCTTGGCCTCGGAGTATTTGGGCACTACATAAACCTGCAAGGAGGAACCCTGATGCAGACCGTTGCTGAAATGAAGGCCCACGTGATGACCAAGGCTGCGGAAGACGACGAGTTCCGCTCTCGCGTCATGGAGAACCCCAACGCTGCCATATCGTCTGAAATAGGGGTCGACATCCCCGACGACTACAACATCGTGGTGCACGAGGACAGCGAAACCACGACCCACTTGGTGCTGCCACCATCGGAGAATCTGACGGAAGAGGAGTTGGCGAAGGCTTCGGGCGGAATGATTATCGTTTGGTAAACGCAGCCTCTCAACGGTGAGGGCAGGGCGGATGCAGGGGCATGGACTTCTCAGCCGATAGGCTGGGAAGTCCATTGTTATTGTCGGGCGAGGCGGCCGGCATTCAGTCGGGGCGCTTGCCCCAGGCAACGAATTGGCGTACTGACCGAACCATTGTCGAGTGGTCGAGTCTGGTGAAGTGTGGCGCGATTATGTCGGTAAAGAACTCCAAAGGAGGGCTCATCATCAGGTGTACGCCGCCGACGTCTTGGTATTGCCAGAGAACCTCGTCGGCGGAGCGCAGGGCGACCTTGGCGCCCGTCTCCGCTGAGAACTCGTTATCGTTGAAACCTTCCAACCCTTCCGGTTCGGTCAGTTCCAGATAGAGAGCGCCGCCCGGAGCAGTCCACCGTACGAGCTTCTGCACCAGCTTCCGTATTGCGTCCTCATCGTTTAGGTAGGAATAAGAGCTCCAGAAGTTGCTCACCAAGTCAAAGCGCTGCCCGTCCGGAAACTCGTAATCGACAACGTCGGCCTGAATGAAGGGGACGCCGGGATTTTGCTGCCTGGCCCGCTCCAATTGGGCTGCGCTGATGTCGATGCCCATACGCCGCTGGCGCGGAAACTGCGCAAGGTGCCAGCCCTGCCCACAACAGGTATCCAGCCAATTGCCCAATGGATGCAACAGCGCTCTGAGCAACGCCGCGTTATGCCGCAGCTTCGGCTCCCAGTGTGGGTGATTGATGTAGAGCGACGCATATTGCGGAGCATATCCATCGCTGAAAATATCGCTGGATACCATTTCACCTTTCCTGGGGAGGGCGCCAATTTGAGTTGCCAAGCATACAACGGCCATATTTCCCGCATTCCGGCGAAAGCCGGAATGACTAATAGAGCAAGTGGAGGAGGCCCGTGGATGCCAGGTCGATCACTGACAGGATTTGACCGGCACTAGGGAGAGCCGTGCGGTTTGACACGGGCCGAAGCTGTTCGCAGCGTCGCTCACGGTCACAGGGCTACCCGTGGCGTGTCAATGCCAGCGTAGGCTTTGGCCGAAATTTCGCCGCAGTCCATGATCAGCTTGACGTGGTTGATGGTCTGCCGTAGCCGGTACACGCCGCCCTCGGCGAACACTTGGCCCAGTTGCGGCCACGCCGCCATCCCTCGGCCCTTTTCCGGCAGACACCAGCCCTTCTCGACCAGCAGGTCGAACAGGCTCTTCCACCCTTGGCGGTCCAGCTCATGCCATTCCACCGGACGGAACAGCTCCAGGCCCAAGCGGGGTGACACGCCCTGCGCTGTCACGTCGATGCTAAGCCCCATGTACGGCCTGGTCAGATGCATCACGTCTTCCAGGATCGCCGCAGCAGCAGGGGGCGAACTGGGCCATTGGAGCTGCTCCAGCATCTCAATGGCTTCTCCCACAGAGAATATCCGCACAATGAGACGGATAGCCCGTTGCGCCCTCCCCGGGATGACCCCGGTTTGGGAGATGAACCCGGTCGGCGGCAGCGCCTCGTAGATTCGCTGCACCTGCCGCTGTTCCGCCGCGTCCGGGCTCCACCCGGCAACGGCCCACAAAGCCGTCACCGCAGAGTCCGGGTCGCCAAGCAGTTCCCGCGCGTCTGTTTCGCTGGCGGTCCCTGGCACAAGGAAGATTCCGGGCGGCGCATCCGGATCCGGCGTGGCTCCGGCCAGGTCATACTCAAGGATGACGTCTCCGCCCGAGCGCGGGAGAAAGGCCTGGGGGTTCTGCGCCTGCTCGGCGAGGAATGCTCCCATCGCAGCCGGCGCCGAACCGGGCGGGGCAGTCTTCCCCTGGCTGACGAAGAACTCGGCAAGGCGGCACCGGGGGGAGAATCCTGCGAAGAAGTCCGCCGCCGGTTCCGGATCGCAAAGCGCGAACTCGAAACCAAAACGGTTGTCGATCACGTGAATAGGCAGGCGATGCGCCAACGCCAGCAACCGCTCCCACCCGGAGGGACCAACCAGGGCGGAGGGGAACAGGCTGCCCAACCCCGCCAGAAACTTGCCGAAGGAACCTTGCGCCGCGTTCACTGCAATGCTCCGTCTTTTGATAGAGCCTCTAGCCTCGCCCGAAAATGAAGTATAAAGGAGGGACCTTAATTGTAGGGTCGGTGCCCACGGCAGATTCCCCCTATGAGCAAGAGACAGAACTCGCGTACTCTACTACCAACCGGAACCTCAAAGTAAGAGTTCTTGGTTTTATCCAGTTTAGTAGACCAAATCGGACTCGAACCCACCATCTCCGCAATGCCAGCGAGCCGCTCGTCCAACCGACCTTCTTGCCGCCGCCAGCCGAAGATTCTGTAGACCTGCATCCACCGTAGCTCGGCTCGTCAGACTCCCTGGACCTCCATCAGTTCGTACACCCCCGGAGCTGGAACCGGCTGCCCATCCTTCTCAAGAGCCTCAATGTAGACCTCAATCGCCTCCCGAATCAGTGCACAGACCTCCGCCTTGGTCTCGCCGACCGCCACGCAACCCGGCAAGTCCGGCACATGTGCCCCATAGCTCAAGGGGCCTCGTTCGATCACGACGGCGTATTTCATCGCGCCCCTCACGTCAGCCCAGCCTGCTTGAGGATACTGTTCCAGGTTCCCTTCGGAATAAAGAAGCTCGGTTTCCCGGCCTCCACCACAATCCCAAGCTCGTCCGGGTGTTTGAAGATTCGGTGGCTTCCTCGTGTTCGTGCCTGTCGTCACCCGTCGTGCTCCAGGACCCGAATGGCCTCTCGAACCGTTGGCCCGCTTCTGAGCTACTGCGGAGCGCCCGGGAAGCACGGCCGCGGATCGAATTGTCCTTAAGGTAAGAGAGGTCCGATCATGAAAACTCGCGCGTTATCAATTCAGGCAATTCTCTGACACTGGGTATGACGTGCGTGTGTCGATACTTGCCCCAGGCATCGACCGGTCTGGGCCCGCTCAGTACGCCAACAACACCGCGACATCCCGCATTGGAGCCTTCCAGCATATCGGCTGGCGTGTCGCCGATCTTGACAACCTCGTGCACGCTCTGAATATTCAACTGTGTCATAGCGTAGAAAATCATGAATGGCGCAGGGCGTCCGATCTGTCCGGGGATATGCTCCACGTCCACGGCGATGTCCACCAGCCCGTCGCTCACCCAGCCGAGGCTGTCCATGATGGCCTCGGTTATGGCACGATGAAAGCCGGTATTAGTGGCGACCTTGATGGCACTTTCCTGGCACCAGCGAAATGTGTCGGCGGCTCCCGGCACTTCTCTGACCTCCCGGCGATAGTGCTCGATCATGAGCTCCTCGTAACGGTCAAAGACCTTCTTCGCCTCTTCGTAAGTATCATGAGTTCTTGTCTTCTCAAAATCTTCAATGTCGATTCTGTCTCCTCTCGACCGCGCAATGAGAAACTGGTAAAGATGAATCTTGTTCGTTCCCATGTGCAGCAGGATCTCATCTGGTGTCGTGTCTAGATTATGTTCCTGCGCAGCCTCGTACAGGCAGTCTCTCACACCAGTGTCATCATGCACCGTCGTCCCGGAAAGGTCGAACATTACCATGCTGACCTTGCTCATTGGCTCACACCTTCCTGCATGTATGAGTTGGTCACGGTTTCACTATGGGTCGCATACCCTCGTGCGTCTCCAGCGATTCGAGCGCGGCGGTCACGCCTTCTGCGGTGAGGGGGAATGCTGGGCCGGCAAGTCTCTTGTACGGATATCTGTGGCGGCTTCGGTAGACGAGGTCCAGGGCTCGGCCCAGGTACCGGGAGTCGTAGTTGTGGAGACCCGTGATTGTGAGGCATTTGGTAATCACATCGTGTGAGGCAAGCAGGAAGTTGTCGTCGGGGTACAAGGCTCCCTGCATGAGATATCGCCCGCCGATGCGCAGCATCTCGACTCCCAGCGGTATGACGCTGGCGAAGCCAGTCACTTCAACGACCACGTCCGCGCCCCGCCCGCCGGTCAGGTCATTCACCTTGAGGACAAGCTCTTCATCATCGTACTGGCCGGCGTTAATCACGTGGTCGGCACCGAAGTCACTGGCGATCTCTAATCGCTTGTCGAGTACGTCGACCATGATGACTTGTCCGGCGCCTTGCTCCTTGGCGATGGCCGCGGCATAGATCCCCAACATACCCGCACCCTGGATCACGACGTTCTCACCCGGCTGTAACCCGATCCTGGCAAGACCTGCGGTCACGGTGGCCGCGGCGCACATCAACGGTGACGCCTCC
>JAJDUU010000032.1 GCA_022826485.1 Chloroflexota bacterium
CTACACCCCCGTCCCCCACGTGTCGCCCGGCGCCTTCGCGCTCTCCGCGGCGGTGGCGCCCGGGGCCGGGCGCCCGACGGTGGCGATCCACACCTGGCCGCTGATTCCCTATATCGGCCCGATGGCCGACTGGTTCGACACCGGCGTGAATGCCCACGTGCCGCGGCAGCATGCGATTCCCGGACGCCTGCTCGATCCCAAGGTCAAGAGCCGCTCGCGCATGCACTACCGGATGGCGCTCAACGAGGCCCAGCAGCACGGCGCCGACACCTGGGCCTTGCTGGTCGACGAGGACGGCTATCTCACCGAGGGCACCGGCTCGAACTTCTTCATCGTCCGCGACGGCGAGCTGCTCACGCCGGAGCCGCGGCACATCCTGCGCGGCGTGACGCGGCAGAGCATCCTGGACCTGGCCGCCGAAATCGGCGTGCCGACGCGCGAGGCCAACCTCGAGCCCTACGACGTCATCGTGGCGCAGGAGGCATTCTTCGCCTCGACGCCGTTCGTCATGATGCCGGCCACGCGCTTCAACGATCGCCCCGTGGGCGACGGCGACGTGGGGCCGATCACGGCCCGTCTGCTGGATGCTTTCAGCGAGACCGTGGGCGTGGACATCGTGGCGCAGGCCAAGGTCTACGGCCAGCGGCTCCGCGCCGGTTAGCTGGTCGTTGTCGGGCTGCTCCGCAGATTGTGCGTGAGCACGCCCACGACGCCCGCGGCGAGTCCACCGACGATCGGTCCGAGCCAGTAGATCCAGTGCGCGTCGAAGTGCCAGTTCACGATGGCGGGGCCCAGGCTGCGCGCCGGGTTCATCGAGGCGCCGGTGATCGTGCCGCCCACCAGGATCAAGGCGCCCAGCGTGGCGCCGAGCGCCGCGCCCGCCGCGGCCGCCGGCACCCGGCCGCTCACGGCCACCCCGATAACCACGGAGACCAGCAGGAATGTCAGCACCGCCTCGAGCAGGAACGCCTGTCCCGCGCTCACGCCGGCCGCCGGCAGCGTCATGGCCGTGCCGGGTCCCATCGGCCAGGTCCAGGCATGCAGCAGCGCGCCCATCAGGCCGCCGGCAATCTGCACGACGACATAGGGCGGAACCTGCCGCAGGGGAAACTTGCCGATGGCCGCCAGGCTCAGCGTCACGGCGGGGTTGATGTGGCAGCCGGACACGTGGCCGATGGCGTACACCAGCCCCGTCAGGATGCAGGCGTGGCCGAACGCCGGAATGAGCAGATCGCCCGCGGCAATGCCGCCGAACCCAACCTGCGCCATCGACGTCGTCATCATGGCGACGAACACGAGCAGCGTCGTGCCCACGAATTCGGCCAGCAGGATCCGCGGCTGCAGCGACATGATCATGGGGCAGATTCCGGTCGTGGACTCCCGCGGCGGCGGGAATGGCGGCAACGGAGTATCGCGACGATGATTCTAGGCAGGCTGCCGCGGCGCCAGCGGGCGAGCCCTTATTGCGATATTATCTCAATAAGAGCGGGGCAATCGTTGACAATAGCCCTGCAAGCGTGGCTTGCGCCTGTCCGTTGACCTTGGAGGTCTATGCCTGAATCGCCGGAGTCGCCGCACTCGCATCTGTGGCGCCCTGGCCGGCCCATCAACCGCCGCGCGCTGCTTGGGGTATCGCTCCTCGGCGCGGCGGCGGTGGCAACCACCCCGCTGCTCGCGCAATCGGTGACCGAGGAAGATATCGAGGCCACCGAGCAGGAAATCGAGCGTGTAGACAGTGAGCGGCGCGCCACCGAGGCGCTGGTGGCGGCGTCGATTGTGCGCGAGAGCACGCTGCACCAGCAACTGGCCGTCATCAATGCCGACCTCTACCTGGCCGCCGAGCGGCTGCTCCAGGTCCAGCGAGAGCTCGAGACCGTGGAGCTCGAGGTCTTTGATATCAACCAGTCCATCGGGGATCTCAACGTCGCCTTGGCCAGCGAGACGTCCGTGCTCGAGCGCAAGGCGCGGTCGCTGTATAAGGCGGGCCGCACGACGCTGCTGGAAACGGTGCTCGCGGCGGACTCATTCGCCACCGCGCTCGACCGGGCGGCGTCGCTCGAGCGGTTGCTGGCGCGCGGCGTCGCCGACATCGGCCAGCTCCGGTTGCGGCGCGGCGAGATTCAGCTGCGCACGGCCGACCTGACGGCGCGCTTGGACCGGCAGGAGGAGCTGCAAGCCGAAGCCCAGTCCATCGAGGCGGAGCTGGCGCGCCGGTCCGAGGAGCAGAAAGACCTCATCTACGGCGTGCAGCAGGAGCAGGCGCAGCACCAAGCGGACGTGCGGGCATTTGAACGTGAGTCGGAAGCTCTCGCCTACCGCATTTCGGTCCAGCGCGAAATATACGAACGCCAGATCGTTGAGCAGGAGCGTCGGCGGAAGGCCGCCGAAGTACGGGAGCGGGCGCAGCGGCTGGCCACGCAGATTGGCAGCCAACAAGGCGCGGGCACTAGCGGGCCCTTTATCTGGCCGCTGCTGGGCCTTATCACAACCGAGTACGGCGGGTGCACGTTTGGGCAGTGTCCCCACCTGGGTATGGACATCGCCGCCTCGTCGGGCACGCCCATCGTGGCGGCCAACGACGGCGTGGTGCTAGCCGCGGGATTGGTCGTTCCGGGCGACCGCCGAGCGTCATACGGAATGATCGTGGTCATCGCGCACAGTGAGACCGAAGAAACCCTCTATGCGCATCTCGACGATCTCACCTGGCCGCCGCCGGTCTCACCGGGTCAGTTCGTGAGCCGCGGGCAGACGATCGGCTTCGTCGGCCTCACAGGCTGGACCACGGGCCCCCACCTGCACCTGGAGTATCGAGTCAGCGGGGCCGCTAGTGACCCGCGGCGGGTGCTCGTCTAACGCGCGCCGACGGCTCGCGCGCTCAGTCCAAGCGTCGGAAGAAGCACGTCCGCTCGCCCGTGTGACAGGCGGGACCTGCCGGCTGGACCTTCACGACCAGGGCGTCGGCGTCGCAGTCGATGAGGATCGACTCCACCGTCAGCACGTTGCCCGACGTGGCGCCCTTGTGCCACAGCTCCTGCCGGCTGCGGCTCCAGAACCACGCCTCGCCTGACTCCTGCGTGAGTGCCAGGGACTCGCGATTCATGTAGGCGAGCATCAAGACCTCGCCCGTCGCGGCGTCCTGGCACACCGCGGGCACCAGCCCGCGATCGTCAAACGCCGGCTCGACGGCTTCGGCTGCCGCCGAAGCGCACGTTGACACTGGGTCGATCCTCTCAGACGTACGTTGCGGGCCGCCGGGCTAGACGGCGGCCTTCATCTCCCGGTACTGGGCTTCCATGGTTCCGTTGACCGCCAGCGTCGCGTCCAGTCCGTCCGCTAGCGTCGCCAGCGCGGCGCCGGGAACGGCGGCCAGCACGTACGCGTCGGGGATCTCGGTGAACGTGCGCATGCCGATGCAGCCGAGCGACACCGACGCCGCGTCCCGCGCGGCGGCCGTCGGCAGCACGCCGCAGGCGGGCCGGCCGAACACGCCGTCGTGCGGACCGGTCCACAGCGTGCCGCCCAGGCTCTCTTCGAGATACATCGTCTGCTTGGGCGTCAGCCACAGGATCACGTTGTCGGGCTCCAACGGGAACGTCGCCAGCGGGCCGTACACCGCGCCTCGCGGTCCCGGATCGAAATGGGGAATATGCGGAATCTCTTCTTCGCGGATGTACGCCAGGGAGCACATGTCGCCAACCAGGCCCATCAGCTCTTCCTGCTTGGCCGCCGGAAGCTCGAATCCCATCACCATCGCGCCGATGGGACAGCCCATGTGCGCCGCCTCGTCGGCGAAGAACACCTGCTCTTCGGCGCGGCGCCAAAACGTGCAGGCCGACGGCACCGCGTCGGTCCACGCCGAAATCCCCGACGGCGCCGCGTCCACGCGCGCGACCGCCACCGGCGGGTAGTCCAGGTCAAGGGCGGTCAGGAGTCGAGTTGCCAGATCGGCGTAGGGCGTGGACGTCATGCGTGCTCCAATGGGCGGCAGGCCCGCTGGCATTAGCAGGTAGGCGCTGCCAGGTACGTGAGCGGGTCTCTCGATGGTGACACATGGAGCCAGCCAACCCTAGCGCGGTTGGCCGGCGGGATGGCGTGTCGGCGACGTGGACGGCCGGCTAGGAGTCCTCGCCGTGGCACGTACCGCACTCCCCGAACACTTCCAGGCTGTGGCCGGTCACGGCGAATCCGGTCTGCAGCTCCACCTCGCTGGTAATGGCATCGAACGTACAGCGTTCGATGATCTCGACCGTGCCGCACGTTTGGCACACCACGTGATGCTGATCGGGCGTCCGGCGCGCCAGGTATCGATGCTGCTCGGGCGAGGGGTGCACCGTTTCCACCGCGTCAATGTCCCGCAGCAGGTCCAGCGTGCGGTAGACCGTGCTTCGCGAGGCGTCGCCGCGCGATTCCTGCACGGCGGCAACCAACTCCTCGGCCGATACGCCGGCGGGCGAGGCGTCGATGGCCGCCAGAATCAGACGCCGCTGGTCCGTGACCCTGCCGCCAGCATCCCGCAGGGCGGCAAGCGTGCGATCAATCCACACAGAATTCACGGCAGTCGTTGAGTCAGTGACGCTTCCATTGCGCAGCGTAGCCCAAGTGTACGGCGTCAAGGGCTGCGAGGGGTTTGAATTGCTCCGGTGTCCGCCGCACCGAGCTCGGGCGGCGTGTGGAGTCCGCTGTCCCGATGCGCGCCATGCCCTCGGCCGAGGCATGGCCCGACGGCCTGGCATGGCACAATTCTGCCTGCGCGTCCGACGGCTCAGCCTCATCGATCGAGATGACTAACCCCATCCACGCCGTGGCGGGCGCCGTCATTCTTCGCCGCCTGCGTCGGTGGTCCGGCAGCACGCTGCGGATCAGGCTCCCCGATGGATCGCGTCGCAGCTTCGGTCCCGGCAACGCCCCCCGCCAGGTGCGCGCGGACATCCACCACCCGCGATTCTTCGCGCGGGCGCTTTTGGGCGGCACGACCGGCATGGGTGAGTCGTATATGGCCGGCGAGTGGTCCAGCGACGACCTGACGGCCCTGCTGCAAGAGTCGCTGCGCAACGGTCCGCGCCTGGGACTGGAATCGCGCGCCAGCCTGGTGGCGCGCCTGCTCAATACCTGGCGGCACCGGCGGCGGGCCAACACCAGGACCGGCAGCCGGCGCAACATCCAGGCGCACTACGACCTCGGCAACGCCTTCTATCGACTCTTCCTCGACGAAACGCTCACCTATTCCTGCGCCCGCTGGCCGGAGGGGTGCGGCGACCTTGCCACGGCCCAGCGGGCCAAGATGCAAGACATCTGCACCAAGCTCGGCCTGGGTCCGGAGCACCACGTCCTGGAGATTGGCAGCGGCTGGGGCGGCTTTGCCCTGCACGCGGCCCGGAACACCGGCTGCCGCGTAACCGGCATCACCATTTCACGCGAGCAGCTGGAGCTCTCGCGGCGGCGTGTCGCCGAGGCGGGCTTGAGCGACCGCATCGACATTGAGTTCTGCGACTACCGCGAAATCCAGGGGCAGTTCGACCGCATCGTCTCGATCGAGATGTTCGAGGCCGTGGGCCGCGCCTACTGGCGTCGCTTCTTCGAGGTGTGCGCGCGCGCCTTGCGGCCGGGCGGCCGGATGCTGCTGCAGACCATCGCGATTCCAGACGCCGATGTCGACGTGCCGTATCGCGGCGCGGGATGGATCAGCCGCTATATCTTCCCCGGCGGACTGCTTCCGGCCATGTGTGAGATTGCCGAGGCCGCCGGCGCCCCGCGCGGCGGTCTTGCCGTCCGGCAGGTGGACGAAATCGGCGCCCACTACGTGCGCACGCTGGACGCGTGGCGATCCCGTTTCTGGAGCCGCATCGAGGACGTGCGGCGGCTGGGATTCGACGAGACGTTCGTGCGGATGTGGGACCTGTACCTGGCCTCCTGCTCGGCGGCATTCGCCACCGGGCAGACTCGCGATGTTCAGGTGCTGCTGGAGCGCGTTGGGGAAACCGCGGCGCCCTCCCGCCGGTCCGTCGCCGCCGCCGCGGCCTCGTGACGCCGCCGCCGAAAACTCGATTTGAATGCGGCGGGGCAATCTCTCACCCTTTCTAACGAAGGCGGCGTCGCATCGCGCCGCATCCAAAAGGCAGCCGTGATCGCCAATTCCCGAGGCCGGCCGTGACGTCCGAGGCCGTGCCCGCCGTCCAGCGGGGCGCTCCCGAGACGGACTCTTCCTCTCGCCTCCACGCCGTCGTTCGCAACCTCCCCTTTACGCTCGTGCACCTCTTGGCGCTGGCCGCGATCTGGACGGGCGTGAGCTGGCCGGCGGTCGTGGTCTGCCTGGGGCTCTACTGGATGCGCGTGTTCTTCATCACCGGCTTCTATCACCGGTACTTCTCCCATCGGAGCTATCGCACGTCGCGCGTCTTTCAGGCGGTGATCGCCTTCCTGGGCACGACCGCGATGCAGAAGGGGCCGCTGTGGTGGGCCGGTCATCACCGATTTCACCATCGGCACTCGGACGACGAGGAGGATGTCCACTCCCCGCTGCACGGTGGCTTCTGGTGGGCGCACGTCGGCTGGCTCATCCGCGTGAGCCGCGATGACACGCGCTGGGACGAGGTCAAGGACCTGGCCCGGTTTCCCGAATTGCGCTTCTTCGAGTCTCACTACCGCCTGGGCATGGCGGCCTATGCGGGCGGTGTGATAGGCCTCGGATTCTGGCTAGAGCGCACATTCCCTCAGACGGGCGTCACCTGGCTGCAGGTGCTGGTCTGGGGCTTCGTGATCAGCACGGTGATGCTGTGGCACACCACCTATCTCATCAATTCCGGCGCCCACATGTGGGGCAGCCGCCGTTTCGACACCAAGGACACCAGCCGCAACAACTTCTGGCTGGCGCTGGTCACCATGGGCGAGGGCTGGCACAACAATCACCACCGCTACCCCGGCTCCGAGCGCAACGGGTTCTACTGGTACGAGATCGACATCACCCACTGGCTGCTCACGGTGCTGAGTTGGTGCGGTCTGGTGTGGGACCTGCGCCGACCGCCACGCCATATCTACGAGGGCGCGACGAAGTAGCGGCGGAGAGGCGGTTCGCGAACCGCCCTCTCGGAGTTCACCCGAGACGACGGGTTCTATTTCTTGCCCCTGGCCTGCGTTCGGCTAACACTATGAGAACGGCGATCGGAGGGGCACCGTGCGCGTAGCGCTCACCGGCGGCAGCGGGCTCATTGGCAGTGCGGTCACCGCCGCGCTGCAGAGTGACGGTCATGAGGTCATCCAGCTGGTCCGTCCGCCGCGGGACGCCGGCCCCGGCCAGGTTGCCTGGGACCCGGCCGCCGGCACCATCGACGCGGGCGGCCTCGAGGGCCTGGATGCCGTCGTGCATCTGGCCGGCGAGCCGACCACGGCCTGGCGCTGGACCGCCGCCAAGAAGCGCCGCATCTACGCCAGCCGCGTGGAGGGAACGCGACTGCTGGCGGAGACGCTGGCCGTGTTGCGGAGTCCCCCCAGCGTCCTCGTGGCCTATTCCGCGGTTGGGTACTACGGCGACCGCGGCGACGAGGTCCTGCGCGAGGACAGCCCGCCAGGGACGAGTTTCCTGGCCCGAGTCGCGACCGACTGGGAGGCTGCCGCCCATGCCGCCGCCGGCCGCGAGATTCGGGTGGTGCATCTCCGTGGCGCGCCCGTGGTGGCAGGCCACTCCGCCTTTCTGACGCGCCAGGCGCCCGCCTTCAAGCTGGGGCTGGGCGGTCCGCTGGGCAGCGGCCGCCAGTGGTGGTCGTGGGTGGCCCTGGAGGATGTCGTAGGCGTCGTGCGGCACGTGCTGGCGCGCGACGACCTGCGGGGCGCCATCAACGTCGTGGCCCCGGAGCTGTGCACAAATCTCGAGTTTGCCCGCACGTTGGGGCGCGTGCTCGGCCGACCAGCCCTGCTGCCGCTGCCGTCGTTGGTCCTGCGAGCCATGATGGGTGAGATCGCAAACGAGATGCTGCTGGCCAGCCAGCGAGTCGAGCCTGCGAAACTTGTTGCCTCCGGCTATCACTTTCACTTCCCGATGCTGGAGCACGCCCTGCGCCACGCGCTCGGACGCCCCGCCGCCTGAGACTCGACCGGCGCGCGGCGGTGCGCGAGACTGCCGGCGTCCAGCGCCGCTCGACAGGTGACGGAAACCATGCTCAGCACCGAGGGATGTCGGGCGCGCACGCGCCGCTTGCTCGATCGCGTCGACGCCGACGTGGAGACGCTCGTCGTGACGCGGCCCGAGCACGTGTTCTATCTGGCCAACTACATGCCGTCGCCCAACGACATCCACCACCGCGCGCCGCAGTACCTGGTCATCGAGCGCGGCGGCCCCACGACGCTCATCCTCGACGGGTTCGCCAAGCTCGATAGCGAGCCGGTCGTGGACGAGGTGATCCACGGTCCGTGGGGCGTGGCGGAGCCCGACGTCACCCGCGCCCACTGCACGGCCCGCGCGGTGATCGACCTGCTGGGGAGACTCGGAAGCGCGACCATCGGCGCCGAGCGCTCCGCCCTGCCCGCTTCCGTTGCCGCCGCCGCGCACGAGGTGCGGGACATCGAGCCGCACCTGGGCCTCATGCGGCGGGTCAAGGACGCCGATGAACTGGATTCGATCCGCGCCGCCGTCCGCGTTGGTGAGGCCATGCACGCGGCCTCGTGGGAGTGCCTGGCTCCCGGTATGCGCGAGATCGACGCCTACGCCGCCATCGTCACCGCCGGTCTGGAGGTGGCCGAGGGACCCTTCGTCATGATGTGCGAGTTCATCTCCGGTCCCCGGGTCGTGCCGCGCCGCGGCGACCCCGGCCCGCGGGTCATGGAAGCCGGCGACAACGTCGTGATGGACCTGTTTCCGTACGTCAACGGCTATCGCTGCGATCTCACCAACACCATCACCCTCGGCGGTCGGCCCACGCCCGAGCAGCAATACGCGTTCGACGCGGTGCACGAGGCGTTGACGGCGTCAGAGGCCATGATTCGGCCCGGAGTTCGCGCCCACGAGATCTACGCCGTGCAGGACGCCGTGCTGCGCAGGGCCAACCCGGACTGGGGACTACCCGGCCACGCCGGGCATTCGCTCGGATTGGAGCATCCGGAGGCCCCCGATTTCGTGCCCGGCGTCGCAGGCGAGATCGTGGAGGGCATGGTCATCGCCCTGGAGCCGGGCGCCTACGGCATGCCCTTCCACGGCGTACGCCTGGAGCACAACTACCTCGTCACCGCCGACGGCCTGGAACGCCTCTCGAATCACCGTCTGGGGCTGGCCTAGACCGAGCTGCCCAACTGCTGCCCAACTGCTGCCCAGCCAGAGAGGCGGTTGACCGTGACGCGCGCAATGCGGGAAGGTCAGAGCGCGAGAGGACGATCTAGCGACGGAGGCGGCGATGGCCGTTGAGGCGGCGACGCGGCGGATTGACGATCGGGACTGGTCGGCGCTGACTCTCGGAGAGCGCATCCGGCAGATCGAGGTCGAGGGCTATCTGGTCCTGCCCGACCTGCTCACGCCGGAGCGGGTCGCCGAACTCAAGGCGGTCACCGCAACCTGGGAGACCGTCGCCACCGATTACAGCAAGAGCCAGCAGGTCCGCCCGGGCGTGGAGTTTGCCGGCGGCCTGATCAACGATCTCATTGCGAATCCGCCCGCGTTGGAGTTCCTGCGCGCGCTCTGCGGGCCGGACATCATCCTGATGTCGGTGGCCTATGCCCGCTCGGAGCCCGGCCATCCCGGCATCAGCCTGCACACCGACGGGCAGCCCTATGGATCCAGGATCTTCGGCCAGGGCGGCAGCACGCCGTTCATGGTGCGGGTGCTCTACTACCTCGACGACCTGACGCCGGAGGTCTCTCCGTTTCGCGTCGTGCCGCGGTCGCATCTCTCCTTCCACGCCGACGCGAATCCCTATCTCCGGTTCGAGGGCCACCCCGAAGAGGTCATGGTGCCGGCCAAGGCGGGATCGGCGGTGCTGATCAACCACCGCGTGTTCCATGGGAACTTCCCCAACACCGGCGATCGGCCGCGGGAGATGATCGCCATCGCCTATCGTCCGGCATGGGCCGGACCGCAGGGTGAGGTGGCGGCCTGGGACGCCGACGCCGTGGCGGCGTTGCCCGACCACGTGCGGCCGCTTTTCGCCGACCGCAATACGCGCCACTGGCTGCCCGAGGGCGGCAACAAGCCGGAGGGGATGAGTTCCGAGGCGCCGGGCATGAATCCCAGCCGCTGGGAGATGGTGTAGCGGTTCGGCGCTAGCCCGAGTCGGGGGCCTCGTTGCCCCACTCGTAGGACGGCACGCGCACGTTGCGCTCCTGCAGCGGCAGGGCCACCCGCGCGCCGCCTTGCAGGTGCGACTCGTGGAAGGCGAAGCCAAGCTCGGTCACCAGGCGTGCGCGGTCCAGTCCGCAGATCGAGGGCCGGCCGTCGCGAATCGCGGCCACGAGGTCGCCCACGGCCACGCGGCCGGCGTCCGCGAGCCCGCCGCGGTCGGGCAGTTCCAGCGGCTCGGCCGCCAGACCCTCGCGGCCCAGGAAGCCGAAGCCCTCGCGAATGCGCCACACCAGGGCGTCGTTGGCGTCGTTGGTCACCAGCAGCCGGCCTGCCGTTCCCAGCACCTCGTAGGCGTGACTCGGCGCGCCGTCGCGCATCACGTGCGCGAACTTGCCGTCGCCCCAGCCGAACATGCCGCGGCCCGGAGGATCCAGCCGGTCGCGATGATCCGCCGGTAAGCCGGACAGATCGTTCACATAGCCGGCGGCCCAGGTTGGCTCCGGATGCCCCGCCAGCGCGAGCATCACGTCCAGCCAATGGCAGCCGTGGTTGAGCAGCTGCGCCAGCCCGAACCCGAACACCGCCTGAACCTCGCCGATGAGACCGTCCGCCAGCAGCTTGGCCAGATGCACGTAGGGCGGCCACCAGGCGCGGTCGAGGCCGTAGACCACGCCCACGCCGTTGGCTTCGCACGCGTTGACGATGCGATCGACCTCGTCCATCGTCGTGCACAGCGGCTTTTCGAAGAACACGCCGCGCGCACCGGCCGCGACGGCCTGCTCGCATTGGTCCGCGTGCATGGTTTGCCGCGTGGCGATGCACACGATGTCGGGATCGACCGCTTCGAGCATGCGCGGGTAGTCGTCGAAATCGGGAATGTGGTCGCCCCAGGCCGCCTTGAACTCGCGCCGCGTCTCGGCGCCGTAGTCGAAGACGCCCACGATCTCGGTGTCGGGCACCGCGTCGAACGCCGCCGCCCAGTTGTGGCTCTGTCCCACCCGATCGAGCATGCGGTGGCAGCCGGCAATCGCTACGCGCAGGGGTCGATCCGAGGCCACGTTTCGCCTAGTCCTCCCGCGGCTTGATGTCGTGATTCATGGCCCATTCGGGATAGTAGTTGCGCATTTCAGCGCCGGGCGCCGGCGCGCCCAGTGGCTGCGGCGGCATGCGAAACGGCCCGGGCACCGCGATCATCTCGCTCCAGACGTGCACCAGGCCCAGCGCGCGTGAGAGCCGCGACGAGGGCACGTTCCAGGTCGAGGTCGTCCACCACACCACCTTGCCCTGCTCCAGAATCCAGCGCCCCGCCGCCGCCGCCACGGCCCGCCCCATGCCGCGCAGCTGCTGGCCGGGCGCCGAGTCGATGCCGATCTCCAGCAGCTCGTCGCTTTCAACGCGAATCGAAGCCAACGAGACCAGCTGGCCGTCGTTGAAAATGCCGAAGCCCCCGATCGCCTCGTCCGGGAAGCAGTGCCAGTAGACCTTGGGATCGGCCATCGATCGGATCTCGTCGCCGCTGAGGTAGACCGGACGCGGGTCATTCGCTTCGCAGAAGCTCTCCTCGTCGGCCGCCATGCAGAAGTAGGGGCCCCAGCCGGTGAATCCATGGGGCAGCGTGGCCCGGCTGATCTCGTAGGCGCCGTAGATCGAGAAGAGCAGGTCGTAGGTCAGCCCGTCGAGCGCCGACTCCAGCGCCGGCGCCCAATCCGGTCGGACCGTCGCCACGCCGCGCCCGCCGAGTCCGACAACGAGTACCGGGGGCGCGAGCTCCAGGCGGGCGTCCAAGGCGACGACCGGGATCTCCGCGGTCGCCAGCGCTTCCGGTGAGGCGCCCACGCGCGACTCCAGCCAGGGCATCAGGCGGCGCCGCAAGCGCTCAACGGCCATGGAAGCGGTTCCCCTCGAGGTCAACGGGGCCTGGTCGCGGAGCGATTTGCTCCACTGCCAACATTCACGCCGGGATCGTAGCAGTCTGTTGCGACCGCGCCCGTGATCGCGGTGTAACCTTGCGACAGTCGTCGACGTTCAGGGATCGCCGGTGAACAATCAGGGGCCGCAGGGGAGCAACCTCAAGTTCTTGCTCACCGCCGCCGGCATCGTGCTGTTTTTCGTGGTGATCAGCGGAGCGATGTTCTGGGGGGCCGCCACCTGCGGCGAGGTCATGCGGATGGAAGCGGAGGCCACCCCGGAGCCCACGCCCGCCCTGCCGCCAGCGGGAGAGGCAGCCGCCGACGAGGGCTTCGGTCCGGTTCAGCTCATCGGCGTGCTGCTGCTCGGCGGCGGCCTCTACTACTTCTGGCGCCGCCAGCGATCGCTTTACGAGTCGATCAAGGCGCGCGAGGGCCCAACGCTGAACACGCGCGTTCGCAGCTCGATCGCGCAGCTCAACGTTTCCCATGAGGGTGAGCCGGTGATCGAGGAGCGCATTAGGGGCATCGAGGAGCTCGGCAAGATCGTGCAGGAGTCGCCGCAGGACTACTGGCCGGTGATGGACGTGCTGAGCCGCTACGTGCGCCAGAACGCTCCGCTCGACGCGGATCTGGCGGATGATCCCGACGTGGTGCGCCCGGACGTGCAAATGGCGATGACGACCATCGGAGCTCGACGCCACACCCGGCGCGGCAGCGACCGGCTCAACATCTCCGAAACGGACCTGCGCGGAGTCCATCTGCCGGGCGCTCACCTCGAGCGCGTGGACCTGTCGGGGGCGCGACTGGACGGTGCGGTGCTGATCAACGCCCATCTGGAACAGGCTGACCTGAGCGGGACCAACCTCTCCGGCGCGGATCTGCGCGGCGCTCAGGGCCTTTCGAGCGCCCAGCTGGACGCGGCCATCACCGCCAGCTCGACCAAGCTACCGGAGGACGTGGCGCCCTAGGACGCGGTGGTGGGCCGTTCGAGCGAGGACGGCCAGTCGGCTGCGGTCGACTCCTCGGCCGGGGGCTGATCCACCAGCCCGCGCGCCGCGTCCACGATGCCGTCGACGCTCAGGCCGTGCGCGGCGCGCAGCCTGTCCGCGGGTCCGTGGTCGAGGAACTGATCCGGCAGGCCCAGGCGACTGACGGTGATATCGCGCCGGCCGTGGTCGGCCAGCAATTCGAGCACGGCGCTGCCGAAGCCGCCCATGCGGTTGTGGTCCTCGATGGTCACCACGCGGCCGGTTCGTTCGGCGGCCTGCACGATCAGGGACGCGTCGAGCGGCTTCACAAACCGCGCGTTGGCGACCGTGGCGTGGATGCCGTGCTCCGCGGCCAGGATCTCCGCGGCCTGCAGCGCCGGATGCACGGCCCAGCCGATCGGCAGCAGGGCGACGTCGTCGCCTTCGCGCAGAAGCTCGCCGCGACCGATGGGCAGCTGGCGCAGCGGCTCATCGCAGGAGACGCCGCGGCCCGCGCCGCGCGAATAGCGAATCGCGAACGGCCGATCCGACGCAATGGCGGTCGCCAGCAGATGCCGCAGCTCATTCTCATCCTGGGGCGCCGCCACCACCAGGTTCGGAATGGCGCGCAGATAGGCCAGGTCGAGCACTCCGTGATGCGTGCGGCCGTCGTCGCCCACAACGCCGGCGCGATCAACTCCCAGCACAATCGGCAGTTCCTGAATCGCGATGTCATGCACGATCTGGTCGAACGCGCGTTGGAGGAAGGTCGAGTAGATGCACACCACCGGCCGCAGGCCCTGCGTGGCCAGGCCGGCGGCCAGCGCCAGGGCGTGGCTCTCGGCGATGCCCACGTCGTGCACGCGTCCGGGCAGCGCCTGCTGCAGGTCCGCGAGTGCGGTGCCTTCGAGCATGGCCGCGCTCACCGCCACGATTCGTGGGTCGTCGTTCGCCAGCTCGGCCAGGGTTTGCGCCAGAACCTTGCTGTAGCTCGGCGCGACGGTTGCCCCGACCGCCTGAGCCGTGCCCGGCTGGTGCAGCGTCACCGGATCGCTCACCGCGGCGGGGAGACCCCGCCCCTTCTGCGTAAACACATGCACGGCAACCGGCCGGCGGCGCTCTTTAGCCTCTTGCAACACCTCTTCGAGGCTGCCAAGGTCGTGGCCGTCCATGGGCCCCAGGTAATCGAATCCGAAGGCCGCAAAGAACTCCCGGGCCGAGCCCGACGGGGTAGTTGGAGCCGTTTCGCGCTGGGACGGGGTGAAGCGGCTGTCGACGGAAGGCGGCGTCCAGTCATAGTGCCGCCCCTGGCCCAAGTTGCGGCCCAGCGCCCCGACGTTGGGCGAGATCGACATCCCGTTGTCGTTCAAGATGAGCACCAGCGGCAAGCCGAGGTCGCCGGCATGGTTCAACGCCTCGAACACGACGCCGGACGTGAATGCGCCGTCGCCAATGACCGTGACGACGGAAGCATCGTCACCGTGCACGCGGCTGGCGAGGGCGACGCCCGCGCCGGCCGATACGCCCGTGCCCGCGTGTCCGGCGCCAATGACGTCGTGCGGGCTCTCCTCGCGCGCCGCAAACCCCGAGAGTCCTCCCGGTTGACGCAAGGTCTTGAAGTCGTCGGCGCGACCGGTGACCAGCTTGTGCGCGTAGGCTTGGTTGCTCGTGTCCCAGATAATCGGGTCGCGCGGGCTCTCGAAGACGCGGTGCAGGGCCAGCGTCAGCTCGACCACTCCCAGATTCGAGGCCAGATGACCGCCGTTGGCCTGAACCGTATCGATGATCTCCGCGCGGATTTCATCGGCCAGCGCAGCCATCTCGTCGGCGGACAGCCGACGCAAATCGGCCGGCTCGCGAACGCGATCGAGAATTCGGTTCACAATGCTCCCTTGGCCACGACGGGCCAGTTCCCGATGGTGCCTGCTTTATGACTAACGCGCAAAACTCTGCGCGCCGTCGCCCGCGCGTGCTCAGCCTGGTCGAGCTGGATGGTCCGTCCGTGGATCGTCTGCGGCGCGTCGCGGACCTCACCCTGCGTCCGTGGACCGAGACCCAGGAGATGGTCGACCCGCTTGAGCTTGCGGCGGAGATCGAGAAGCACGGCTACGGCGCCCTCTTCATCGAGGCGGACTTCGTACTCGAGGAAACGATTGCCAACGCACCGACGTTGCGCTTCGTGGGGGTGTGTCGCGTTGACCACAGCCACGTCGATCTCGACGCGGCCGCGGCTGCCGGCGTGGTCGTTGCCAACACGCCGGGCCGCAACTCGCAGGCGGTTGCCGAACTGACGCTCACGCTCATGCTCAACCTGGTGCGGCCCGTGATCGAGGCCTCGGCGTTCGTCGCGGAGGGTGGCTGGACCGATCCCACCGCCGGGTATTTCGGTTTTCGTGGCACGGAGCTCGGCGGGCAGACGGTCGGCATCATTGGCCTGGGCGCCATTGGACGGCGCACGGCTGCGTTGCTGCGACCGTTTGGCTGCCGGATTCTGGCGAGCGATCCGGCCGTCACCGCGGAGGAATTGCAGGCGCTCGGCTGCACTGCCGCGTCGCTGGACGACCTGCTCGCCGCCTCTACGTTGGTCGCGGTGCACTGTCCGGCGCTCCCTCAGGCACAGGGCCTGATCGATGCCGCCGCCCTGGCCAAAATGCCGGCCGGAGCGCGCCTCGTCGCCACCACCGGCGAGGGCGTGGTGGACACTGCGGCGCTGGCCGCCGCCCTGGAGGACGGCCACCTTGCCGGCGCCGCCCTCGACGTATTCGAGACGCACCCCGTGCCCCCGGGCCACCCACTGCTCTCGGCGCCGAACGTGATCCTCGTGCCGCACATCGGCGGGGCGACGGACGTCACCGTCAGGCGGCATTCCGACATGATCGTGGAAGACTATCTGCGCTTCCTGTCCGGTGAACCGCTCCTCAATCCCGTCCCGCCGAACGCTGCGCCATGACGGCCGGGGCCGCCTATCTCGGCGTCGACATCGGCTCGTCGGGAACCCGGGTGGTGGCGCTGGATGCGACGGGCGCCCTACACGCCGTCGCCAAACGGGATCGGCCGCGCAGGCCCATGGTCATCACCGACCTCGAGCGAACCCTTGACGCCGAGCGCATCTGGTCCGAGGTGGAGTCGTGCCTGGCCGAAGTGGCCCCTCGATGCGGCGAGGTCCGATCGCTCGGGGTGTGCGCCATGCGGCAGAGCCTCATCGCGCTGGCTGACGACGACACGGTGCTCTTTGCCTCGGGCAACGACGACCTTCGAGCGTCGCTCCATGGCGCCGCCGTCGACGCCACCCACGGGGACGCGCTGATGCGACAGGCGGGTCGCGCGCCCGCAGTGATTTTCTGGCCCGGAAAGCTGGCCTGGCTCGAAGCCGAGGCGCCGGAGGTCGCGGCTCGTGCCCGGGCGTTGACCACGCTCGAGGGCTGGGTCGTAGGGCGACTCACGGGCGCTGAATCAATCGGATCGGTGAGCGCCGCCGAGACCGGCGCGCGGTCGATCCCTGAGGACCGGTGGTTTGACGCCGTGCTTCCGGATTGGACTCGATCGCTCCTTCCGCCCGTCGTTGACGACGTGGCGGCCGGGCGGCTTTCGGCGCGGCGTGCCCGGAGCCTCGGACTGCCCGAGGGTCTGCCGGTCGCGACGGGCGTGCCCGACACGCACGCGGCCGAGTTGGGCTCGCGGCAAGCTGATCCGGCCGACGGTGACTGCGTGACGGCCGGCTGGAGCCTCACGACCCTGCGACCTCAGGCGCATTGGGAGGCCGCGGCTCCCACGTGGCGCGGCCTGCGCATCGGCGGCGGCTATCTGGCCGAGAGCAACGCGGGCGACGTGGCCAGCGGCTATGCCTGGCTTGGTCAGGCCGGCGACGGCGAGCTGACCAACCTGGCGAGCTCAACGGATTCGGCGGCCGAGCGCGGCATCTTCGCGACGACCGGCGCCCGCGTCATGGACGTGGCGACCGCCGGCCTCGGGGCCGCCGGCGTGGTTTCGCCCATGCCCTTCGCGGAGGGCGTGCCCACGCGCGCGCTGCTGGCCACGGCGGTGCTGGAGGACATTGCGTTCGCCGTGCGGGGAAACCTGGAGCGCCTGCCGCCGCCGATCGTCGCCGACGCGCCCGTCCGATTGACCGGCGGCTTCGCCGCCGCCCCAGCCGCCGCCCCGATTCTGGCGAACGTGCTCGGCGCGCCGGTGGCGGCCTACCCCGGCCTGCCGGTCACGGCCATCGGCGCGGCCATGTGCGGCGCGGTGGCGTCCGGCGACTTCACCCTGGACCAGGCCGTTGCCCAGCTGACGCCCTCACCGCGCGTTCACCGGCCGGACCCATCGTCCGTGCGCGCGTACGATGGACACTACGCCTGCTGGATGGATCTGCGAAGCCGGTTGGAGGCCTTTGTGCAGGAGACGCTATGAGCGCCCTGGAGGCGCGAGCCGCGGTGCTCGCGGCCCGGCAAGCCATGTACCGCGAAGGATTGGTCGTGGGCACGGCGGGCAACGTCAGCGTCCGCGCCGAGGGCCGCGCCGACGCCATGCACATCACGCCCAGCCGCCTGCCGTCCGACGAGACGTCGGTCGACGACATCGTGACCGTGACGTTCGACGGCGATCCCATCGAGGGCGACCGCATCCCGTCCGTCGAGTGCCTCATGCACGGCGCCGTGTATCGAGCGCGTGAGGACGTGCGCGCGGTGGTCCATGCGCACCCGGTGTTTGCCAGCGTGCTGGCCGTGCGCCATGAGGAAATCCCGCCCATTCTCGATGAACAGGTCGTGTACATCGGCGGGGAGGTTGCGGTCAGTGCGTACGCCCCGTCCGCGACCGAGGAACTGGCAGAGGCGACGGTGGCCGCCCTGGGTCCGCGCATGGCCGTGTTGCTGGCCAATCACGGAACCCTCGCGGTGGGATCCGATCCCGAGCATGCGCTCGAGGTCACCCGGTTGGTCGAGCGCCTGGCCCAGATTTGGTACTTCGCCGACGCCCGACCGGGGAGCCGGCAGTTGCCGAATGACGTGGCCGCGGCTGAACGCGATATCTTTCACATGCAACGACAGGTCGAGGTCGATCAATGGCGCTGAAGGTTCCGGGATTCCTCTTGCGGCGGCTCTACGTGAAGGGCAGCTTGCGGGCCACCGCGGACGGGTTCGCGCTGAATCTCTCCAACACGCTCGGGTCGGGATATGCGCGGCGTCTGCTGCCGGTGGCGGTCAACGGCGTCGACCTGGACCTTGCCAACTGCTACTTCGAAGTCGACGGCGTCGAGCACGGGTTTGCCGAGGTCACGCCGGAGTCGCCCTTCAGCCTGGCGATGAACAAGACGTCGACGCTGGTCGTCCGCGGCGTCACCCTGCCCGACGGCCCGGTCACGCTGCGTCTCGGATTCGAGGTACAGGGTCTTGGGGACCTGTCATTCGAGATCACGGACACGGTCGCCTAGCCGGCGGCGCGCCGCGGTGAGCCGCTCGCGCCCCGAATAGCATGCGCTGCTTCGTCACTGGAGCCACCGGCCAGCTCGGAAGCGCGCTCGTTCGCGAGCTCGCCGCCGCCCGTCACTCCGTCACCGCGTTGGTGCTGCCGGGCGACCCGTGGGCAGAGCCCGCGTTCGACGGTCTGGACGTCCGCCAGGTGTCCGGCGACCTGCGGGATCCGGCGTCGTTTCCCGCTGAGGCCTTTGACTGGGTCTTTCACCTGGCCGCCAACCAGTCGTTTCGTCAGCGCGATCACCAACTCCAGTGGGCAGTCAACGTCGAGGGCGTGGCGAACTTGCTGAGTTGGCTGGCGGCGCACCCGCCGGCGCGCCTCATCCACGTCAGCTCGCTCGCGGCGGTTGGGCTCGCGGACCGGCTCGAAACGCCGATGGACGAGATGACGCCGTTCAATGCCGAGGAGCACGGGCTGCTGTACGCCATGTCCAAGCAAGCCGGAGAACGGCTGGTGCTCGATGCGGCATCGCGGGGACTCCCCGCCGTGGTGGCCAATCCGGGCACGGTGCTGGGGCCCTGGGACCGGAGCGGTCACGCCTGGCGCATGCTGCGCCCGCTCGTTCGTGGCCGGGTGCGCGCAGTGCCGCCGGGCGGCAACAGCCTCGTCGACGCGCGTGACGCGGCGCGCGGCCTGCTGGCCATGGCCACCGGCGCGCGGCCTGGTCAGCGCTACCTGCTCACCGGTCACAACCTCACCTACCGACACCTCGCAAAACGGGTGGGAGGCATCGCCGGCAATTCCGGGCCGATCGTCACCCTGCCGCGTTGGCTCCTCACGGTGCTCAGCGTCACGGTCGAGCCGCTCGCGGACCTTGGCGGCATCACTCCGCCAATTGCCCGCGATGAAGCGGTCACCGGAATGAGCTACCTGTACTTCAATGCCAGCAAGGCCCATCGGGAACTGGGCTTCCGGGCGCGCCCGCTCGACGACACGCTCCACGATGCGCTGGAGTGGTACGCCGCCGCCGGATTCAGATGAGCCCCAGGCGCGCCCGCTAGGTCTGCTCCCTCTCCCACGGGAGACCTTTGAACAAAGAGGCAAGGGCGACGCATGCGTCGCCCCTACGCGTGGGCCAAGAGGTTCAGCGTCCGGTAGATTCCCGCTCCCCGCCTTCGCGGGGACAGGCGCCGCGGGAATGACGGAGGTATTACGCAAAGGTCTTCACGGGGAGAGGCTTGGGTTGAGGGGCTCCGGCCGGCAAAGACCCATCAGGCTTTCTGCTCCGATGCCCTACCCTTCGGCGTCGTCCAGAAAGACCGTCTGCCGCGCTTCGCTCGAAAACGCCACCAGCAGCGTCGCCGTGTCCTCGCCGACGTTAATCGCTCGGTGCCGCACACCCTGGGGCACGTGCAGGAGCGATCCCGCGGACAGCGTGACCGTCTTCGATCCGAGCGTGTGCTCGATTGTGCCTTCGGCGACGAACACCAGCTCGTGGCAGTTGGGGTGGTAGTGCTCCGGATTCGACGAACCGGGCTCGAACTGGGCGCGACCCAGCGTCATCCCGCTGCCCGGCGTCAGGTCCGCATCCGCCAGCCACTCCAGCGACACGCCCGGCACGTAGTCGCGCCGGCCGCGACCCACCGTTACCACGCGCGGTTCTTCCGCCTCGCTCATCGACCTGGCCTCCCCATGCAGCACCGCTCACGCGCCGCGTCAGCCTACGTTACGCCATTCCGGCGGGTGCTCTCGGTCTGGCCAAGGCTCCCAGCGACATTCGAATAAGGAGCCTAGCCCCATCCGTCATTCCGGCGGAGTGCCGGCCCCGCACTCGATACGGGGCCGGAATCCAGGTGCGGGCCGAGGCGTGTCCGGGGGGCTTGGACCCCGGCTTTTGCCGGGGTGACGGGGGAACACTGGCGGGGCGTTCAATCACCGGATATGGGATGGTCGGCACCTCTGCCGCCCATTCCCCGCTGCTACCCTGACGGCCACTTGGTCTCCTACCCAATTCAGGCGAAATCCATGGCGGCACAGGCATCCCCCGAACCACCCAAACTCCTTCAGTTGGCCGCGATCAACAGCTTCATGGGCCACCCCAGCCCCGACCGCGAATGGAGCTTCGAACGCAAGATCGCGGAGGTGGCCGGGGCCGGATTCGACGGATTCACCGGACGCGCGCCGCCCATCACCCGCCAGATGGTGGACGACTCGGGCCTGCTGTTTTGGTGCACGTCCGACATCGAGACTGCGCAGGACGTCAGACCGGCGCTCGCGGCGGCGCAGGAAGCCGGCGCGGCGACGGTCAACGTGCAGATGGGCAACCACGACACGCCCACGCGCTCGGCGGTGGAACTGGCGCGTCGCACGCTCGCGGCGGCGGCGGAGATGGGGATCGAGGCGGCGATCGAGGTGCACCGCGACACGGCCACTGAGACGCCCGAGAAGGCCTACGCCCTGGCGGACGGCTTCGCCAAGGCCGTAGGCCGCCTGATGCCCATGGTGTGGGACCACTCGCATCCGGCCGTCATCAAGCACCTGCCCCCGCCATTTGCCGGCCGCCTGCTCGACCGGCCGGAGCTGGTCCAAAACTCGAAGTGGTTTCACCTGCGCGCCTTCAACGGGCATCACGCCCAGGTGCCGGTGATCGATGCCGACGGCAATCCCACGCCCGAGTTCCACGACTGGATCGAGTTCGTCGACGAGCTCATCCAGCTCTGGCTGGCGGCCGCGGCCCCAGGCGCCACGCTGTGGACCTGCCCCGAGATGATCGCCAGCGGCTACCGGCTGTCGGTCTTCACCGACAACTGGCGCCAGGCGCTGTTCATCCGCGACGCCGTCGCCGACGTCTGGCGCCGCCGCCTGCCCGATTGGACCCCGCCGGCCTAGCCACCAACACGTAATTCGATCCGTGTAGGGGCGCCCCTTGTGGGCGCCCTGTCCACCTCCGTCATTCCGAGCGCAGCGAGGAATCTAAGGAGCCGCCGAGAAGCTCAGCACGTCTCGAATCCTGACGCGATCCGCCCGGTGGCCCAGGCTGCGTGCAGCCTGGGAGTCCCGGCGCACCACGCACCGCCCCCGCACATTCCGCAATTATCTGCGCTTTGCAAGGAAACTTACTTGATAGATACACGCTCAAGTATTACGATTCCTCCGACAGATCGAAACGTCGGTCCGAAAGGCGGACCGTACGGAGGAGGACACGATGGCCACGATTCAGCGATGGGACCCGTTCCGCGAGTTGCTCGGCATTCACGACGCCATTGGGCGTCCCTGGCGGCGCACCGCGCTGCCCACGCGCGCATCCACGTGGGTGTTGCCGGTCGACGTCCGCGAGGACGAGAACGCGGTCGAGATCAGCGCGTCGCTGCCCGGCGTCGCCAAGGACGACATCGACATTTCCGTCGAGCACGGCGTGCTCACGATCCAGGCCAAGACCGCTGACACGGGCGAGGCCGCCGGCGAGGGCTACGTGCTGCGCGAGCGGCACGCGGGAAGCTTCCACCGCGCCCTGCGCCTGTCGGATCGCCTGGATGCGGCGGCCGCGACGTCGAGCTTCACCGACGGCGTGCTCACGGTGACTGTGCCCAAGCTGGAGGCCAGCAAGCCCAAGCGAATCGAAGTCACGGTCGCGTAACTCCGTCCCCCCCACGGCGGCGGTCCGGGCACGCTCGGGCCGCCGCCGGCGCGTTTCCAGGGTCGACCGGACTGGATTCCGGCCCCGTATCGAGTACGGGGCAGGCTCTCCGCCGGAATGACGGAGGGGTTTACGCAAAGGTCTCCGGAGGCGGGAATCCATCCCCGCGATTCAACCGTCGGACCGAGGCCGCCTATCGGTGTTGCGCCACACCATGCGGCACCCAGATTTCAAGGTTGCCTACTTCGCCCGAATAGACGGGCTCGCGTCGCCCCGCTACCGTTCTGGCAGCCGCCGCCGAGGCCGGGCGGCCTGGAGACGCTGCCATGAAGGTATTGATAGTCCCGCACGCCGACTACTACGTCCTGCCGACGGATGAGCTTCGCGCGGAGTTTCCCGACGTGACCTTCGTCGAGCCGCAGACTCCCGAGGAGCGGCTGCGCGAGGTCGTCGACTCGGACGCCTTCTACGGCACCCCGACCGGCGCCGAGATGCGCGCGGCCACCCGCCTCCGCTGGATCCACAATCCCGGCATGGGCATCGACCGGTTGATGAAGGTGCCCGAGATCGTCGCGTCCGACGTCCAGATCACCAACGCACCGGGTCCGCACACCAACCCCATGGCCGATCACGCGTTCATGTTCATCCTGGCCCTCGCGCACCATCTGGTGGAGTCGCTGGACGACCAGCGGCAGGGCGTCTGGGACACGGTGAAATACAACCACCGCATGCTGCCGCTCGACGGGAGCCGCCTGGGCATCCTCTCGATGGGCGGCGTCGGCCGAGCCGTCGCCCAGCGCGCGTTGCCATTCGGCATGCACGTGCATGCCATGGACCCGAGCCCCACCGACGTTCCCGCCGGTGTGCGCAAGGTCTACCCGCCGGAGGCATTGGACGAGATGCTGCGGCACACGGACTGGCTGGTGGTCACGTCGCCGTTCATTCCGGCGACCGCCGATCTCATCAATGCCGAGCGCATGGCGCTCATGCCCGAGGGCTCGCACATCGTCGTCGTGTCCCGGGGCGGGATCGTGAACGAGGACGCGCTGGCCGATGCGCTGCACGACGGTCACATCGCGGGCGCAGGCATCGACGCGACGGCCGTCGAGCCGCTGCCGCCCGACAGTCCGCTGTGGACCGCGCCCAACATCCTCATTTCGGCGCACACCTCGGCGTTGAGCACGACGCTTGCCGCCGAGCGCCAACAGATCTTCTGGGACAACCTGCGCCGCTTCGTCAGAGGACGCCCCCTGGCCTTCGTCTGTCCCTTCGGCCGAGGCTACTGAGCCGCGCACACCCGGCGTGGCTCGCGCCGAAGCTTGGCGGCGGCGGTCCGCGGTGGGAGCATTGGGTCACGGGCGGCTGGAGGTCGGACCCATGACGCGTGACGGCAAGGTCAACGCCGGGAAGCTGAGCGACCTCGCGCCCGGCCGCTGTCACAGTCTGCGCGCCAACGGGCGCACGCTGGTGCTGGTCCGCGACGGCGACCAGGTGCACGCGCTCGACAACCGCTGCCCCCACATGGGATTCCCGCTCGACCGCGGCAGCATCGACGACGGCATCCTGACCTGCCACTGGCACCACGCGCGCTTCGACGTGACCACCGGCGGCACGTTCGACCTGTGGGCCGACGACGCGCAGGCCTTCCCGTCCGAGGTGATCGACGGCGAGGTCTGGATCGACCTGCGGGCCGACCGTGACGAGTTGGCGCATCACCGCCGCCGTCTGCGGGACGGCCTGGAGCGGAACCTCTCGCTTGTCATCGCCAAGGCGGTCATCGGTCTGCTGGAAGCCGGCGCGGACCCGCGCGAGCCATTCCGCATCGGGCTGGAGTTCGGGGTCCGCTATCTGGCCGACGGCTGGGGGCAGGGGCTCACGGTGCTGACCTGCATGATGAACCTGCTGCCCCGCTTGCCGCGCGACGCGCACGCCCGCGCGCTGTTTCACGGACTCTCGAACGTGGCGAGCGACTGCGCCGGCGCCGCGCCCCGATTCCCCGCCGGACCGCTGCCGGACGCTCCCGCCGATCCCGCCGCGCTCAAACGCTGGTTCCGCCGCTCCGTCGAGGTCCGCGACGCCACCGGCGCCGAGCGCTGCCTGCTCACCGCCGTGCGGGCGGGCTTCGAGTCCGAAGCCTTGGCGGACATGCTCTTCGCCGCCGCCACGGATCATCGGTACCTATCCAGCGGTCACGTGCTCGACTTCACCAACAAGGCGCTGGAAGCGCTGGACATCGCCGGCTGGGACCTCGCCGAGGGCGTGCTCGCGTCGCTGGCGCGCGGATACGCCAACGCGCAGCGCATGGAGGAGTCGAACTCCTGGCGGCGGCCGCACGACCTGGTGGCCATCCTCGAGGGCGCGTTTGTCGAAATTCCAGACGTCTCCGCGCCGGCAGGTGCGCAACCACCCTGGCCTGAACGTGCGGCGCTCATCGACACCATCCTGGGCGACGATCCTCACGCCATCGCCGCGTCGCTGACGGAGGCGCTGCGCTCCGGGATTGGCCCGGTGCAGCTTGCCGAGGCCGTGGTGCAAGCCGCGGTCACGCGGGTCGCGCGATTTCACGTCAGCAACGAGTTCGGCGACTGGGATCGCGCGCTGCACACGCTGTCGTTTGCCAATGCGGTTCGCTGCGGTCTGATGCGATCGCCCTCGCGGGAGCTGTTGCGCGGCGTCTACGACGCGGCCATGAGCGTCTACCTCGACCGCTTCCTCAACGTGCCGCCGGCGCGCGTGCCGGGTCTCAATGGCCGGTCGCCGACCACGGGCGCCGATCTGCTGCGGCAGTTGCCGGACATCCTCGACCGGCGGCAGCAGGTCGACGATGCCGCGCGTCTGGTGGTCGAGTACCGCGCCGGCGATGGGCGCGACGACGATCTGCTGGCCGGCCTGGGCGGCGCCTTGCTGCGGGAGGACCGCGACTTCCACACCATCCAGGCGGTCGAGGCCGCCATGCGGCAGTTCGCCCTGAGCGCCAGCCGGGACGACGCCACCATGGCCCTCGTGGCCGGCGCGCGCTATCTGGCCGCACACGCGCCGACGGTTCGGGCGCAGGGCCAGACATTCCAAATCGCCCAACGCCTGCACCGCGGCGAGGCGCTCTACGAGGAATCGCCCGCCTGACGTCGGCCCGGTGGCGGGCGGCCGCAAGCACTCGGTAGCTGGCTGCACTGGCTGAATTCGTCAATCCGGGCACGCCACCTGTCACGCCGCTGAAGGGCCGGCCTCCGGTCCGTCATTCCGGCGGAGGCCGGAATCCAGTCCGAGCCTGGGGCGCATCGGGCGGACGTGGACCCCGGCTTTCGCCGGGGTGACGAGGGAGCGCCGGTGCGATGGGAGTGTGCCCGGTGGCCCAGGCTGCGTGCAGCCTGGGAAGGCGCCGGCCGCCACGATCATCCCACCCACCGACTGTCATTCCGAGCGCAGCGAGGAATCTAAGGGGCAGGGAGAAGGCGCAGCGCCCTTAGATTCCTCACGTTCGTTCGGAACGACACGGTGGTCCCGCCCGAATGACCCCTATGCGGCCCCGTTCGTCGGCAGCTCGGCGAAGTCGAACAGCTTCAGCGCCGTCTCGCCCATGATCTTGCGTTTCGTCTCGGCGGGGAACGGCTTGATCATCACCTCGCGCGGGTGGTCGAAGTCGTGGTGCGGCCAGTCCGAGGCAAAGACCACGTGGTCCCGGCCGTCAATCAAGTCAATCAGCGTCACCAGGTCCTGCGGCCGCTCCGGCTCCTCGACCGGCTGCGTGCAGAAGTAGAACTCGCGGATGTAGTGGCTGGGGGGCTTCGTGAGCAACGGCGCCTGGTGTCGCAGCTCGTGGTACTCCTTGTCGAGGTGCCACAGGACGTAGGGCACCCACGACACGCCGCCTTCCGTGAACACCACGTTCAGATCCGGGAAGCGCACCGGCATGCCGGTCTCGATCATGCTGAAGATGTTGCCCATCAGCGCGAACCCATGCTCCACCGAGTGGCGCCCCAGCTGTGTGGCGAACTGCTCGGTGTTGAAGGGGAAGTTCGTGTGCAGGATCCCGCCGACGCTGTGCAGCATTACGGGGCAGTTGGTTTCCTGGGCCGCCTCGTAGATGGGGTCGTACATGGTGTGGCCCCACAGGGGGCGAACGGCGCAGGTCGGCAGGAACACGCCGACAAAGCCCTTGCGTGAGCCGTATTTGCGAATCTCGCGCGCGGCGTCCTCGGGGTCTTGCGGTGCGGCGAGGACGGTGCCGTAAAGCCCCCGTGCCGGGTCCACCCAGTTCTCGGCCAGCCAGGCGTTGAAGGCCCGGGCCACCGCCGCCGCGAAATCGGCCTGCGGTATCACGGCCATCCGCAGCAAGAAGTCGGGGAACAGAATCCCGATGTCGATGGACATGGCGTCCAGGTCTTCGCGCATCTGGTCGGCGGTCGCCACCGTGCGGTGGGTCAGGCCGCGTCCCGGCACCGGCAGGTCGAAGGGCGTGCTAGGCGCGTATCCCGGCGCCTCCAGGTAGCGGCGCGGCACGGTGCCCAGGTGTTCCAGGGCCACACGCCACGGTTCGTCGCAATAGGGCGCCAGCGCCTCGGGAGGATCGTTGGCATGCACGTCGCAGTCGACGATGACGAGGTCGTTGACCGTGAGTGGACGTTCGCGCTGGGCCGCCATGTGCGTGCTCGATGGACTGCGTGAGGCAGATTCTAGCGTGACGCCGTCGGTGCGTTGGCGATCGCGGGAATCGTCCGGTACTCCACGGTTTCCGGGATTTGCGGGTCGGTCGTCAGCGTGACGTCATCGGGATAGCGCGCCACGTGCGTGCCGCCGCCAACCCAGGCCCAGTTCTTGCCATACGCGTTGAATGTCTGACGCGGCGCGGCGAGCGTGAGTTGGTGTGAGCCGACGTCGAGTGTCCGCTCGTTGCCGACGTGATCGGAGAGGTGGATGGCGTCATTGGGCGGCTCATCACCGGCGCTGAAAGTAAGCGTCAGGTCCATCGGTTCGCGCCGGCGGTTGTAGAACACGCTGGTGATGAATCCCGGACCCGGTAGATCGATTCGGACTGGCCCGGCGTACCCGTTGGCCGCGCGCTCGCCCCGAATGTCCGGGCGCTTCGTGCGGTCGGGATGCTGCCGGGTCACATGCGACATGTAGCGCACGGCCACGCGCGCCCCTTGCCCAGAGCTCTGTGACAGCGGGAAGTCGATCAGCTTGTGCAGCGCCAGCTTGTCGGCGCCGCCGACCAACGCATTCGCCACGGCCTGAATGATGAAGTGCGCCACGTCCGTGGCGTCGAAGTACGCGCCGAGCCCGGGATCGTCTTGCAGTCCCATCTCCATCACGATGAGCTGCCGCTCGCCGGCCAGTGGGTCCGGTGCGCCGACCGTGTCCGAGAGGTTGTCGAGCGCCGCGCGGTAGTTGGCGACCATCTCGTACATCCGTTCGGGCTCCTTGTGCAGCGCCAGGGAGACGTCGTGGAACGAGAAGTTCTTGGCGACCAGGTCCTCGCGGTTCGTTTGCCCAGCCAGGAAGCTCACCCAGCCGTCCCAAAACTGCATTTGCCGCGGCGTGTTGTCGCAGCTTCGGTCCACCACGCCGAGAGAGGGAAAGATCAGGCGCGCTTCGGGGTCGGCGGCGATCATGGCCTCGTAGGCCACTTGCACCAGGCGGTAGAGCAGGCGCTCGCGCTCGGCGTCGTCGATCTCGTTCGCGGCGGACGCACCCGAGCCACCGGTGCGGTCCACCCAGCGCTGGTGAGCTTCGCCGCCCCACGCATAGCCCGGCATCCGCGGGCGACAGATGTCCGGCTCGTTCGACGGGATCCAGTGTGAGATCGGATTCAGACGCGCCGGCGACGCGTCGGCTGAGTCTGGCAGCGGCCGACGGCTTTCGACCACGCCGCGGACGAACCGGCCGAAGTGGTTCGACGCATGATCGGCCGGCAGGTCCAATCCGTTGGGCGGATTGAACTTCGCGGGCTCGGACGGCCCACCGCCCGCGTACGCCGGCGTGAATTGGAGCAGCCCGACGACTTCCTTGTTCACGCGGAAGTTGCGGTCGGTGGCGATGGTGGGCAGCGCGGCGTCGCTGTACGCCTCCATGGCGCTCCAGATGAACTGCTCGCGGTTCCACCACAGTCCCAGCCGGTTCATGTGGTTCACGCCGGCGCCGACGCCCTGCTCGCTCGCCAGGGTGCAGCCGAAGCCGCGGTCGATTCCCTTGCGCGTGCCCGCCAGGTCGTCCGAAATGCCGGTCGCCTCATCCGACACGGCAAACTCCTCGGGAACGAGGGCGGCGCTGGGCAGGCGGCTGGGCCGACCCGCGAAATACGCCTTATAGCGCTGCCCCAGCACGCCAACTCGAACCTGCCCGCCCACGTGCTCGAGGCCAAGATTGGCGAAGAGGTTGCGAACCTTGCCGGCAAATTGGCGCGGCTGGGAACGCGCCGCGCCTGGTTGCAGGGCGGGATTGGCCGTGATGAAGTCCTGGATCGCCGAGGCAACCGCCGTCGCCTGGCTGTATCGGGGCCAGCCGTCGAATTCGAGCTTGGTCGCGTTCGTGAAACTGTTCGAAACGGCCGGTCCTGTGACGATCAGGTCCACGATCGGAGCCAGCCGGGGTGCACCGTCGGTTCGCGGCTGCACGAACATGGCGCAGGCGAAGAGCTGATACCAGTTGTCGGCGTCCTGCCACACGCGGCTCATCGGCGGGCCGTACCAGGCGTGCCCGCCGGCTGCGTCGAAGAGCGACCAGAACGCCGGCCCGCTCGGGTCGTCGCGGACATAGAAGCCCGACAGCCCGCCGTCGACCGGGAAGAACGCCCCGTCGGTGGTCTCGATCGCGTTCGCCGGGAGCAGTTGCTCCGCGCCGAAGGCCAGCGTCGGCACCGTGATGCGGGCAACGCCGCCCGCGGCCAGGGCCGCCATGGCGGCGAGCAGCCGACGCCGGTTCAGGGCGGCCACGTGACCCGGCGCCTAGTGCGCGACTCCGGCGCCGTCGCTTGGTTGTTCCGCGGTCCGCATCCGCACCGGCCACCAGTTCCAGCGTCGCAGCAAGAGCACCAGGCTGGGCACGAACAGCGCGCGCACCACGAAGGTATCGAGCAGGACGCCCAGCATGACCGCGAATCCCAGTTGGAAGATGTCGCGCAGGGGCAGCGTGGTCAGAATCGAAAACGTGCCGGCCAGGATCAGGCCCGCCGAAGTGATTACGCCTCCGGTGCGCGCCACGGCCATGCGCGTGCCTTCGACCAGACCCCGTGCCCGAATCTCCTCTCGGACGCGCGTCATGATCAGGATGTTGTAGTCGGCTCCCAGCGCGGCCAGGAAGATGAACATCCAGACGGCGTTCTGATACCCCACGCCGGGATGCCCCATCAGGTTCTGGAAGATGACCACCGATATCCCCAGCGCGGAGAGAAAGCTCAGCAGCACGCTCCCGATCAGATAGGTCGCGGCCACCAGGCTGCGGAGCAGCAGCAGCAGGATGACCCAGATCAGGACGACCACGATGGGGCCGACGAACCTGACGTCGGTGTTCACCGCGGCCCAGGCGTCGGTTTGCAGCGCGGTTGGGCCGCCCACCAGGACCTCGGCGTCGTCCAGGCTGGCGCCTTCGACCGCACTCCGCGCGGCCGCGCGAACTTCGTCGATGCGCTCAATGGCCGGGATGCCGTAGGGATCGTCGCCCATCACCACGTCCAGCCGGGCGGTGGTGCCGTCAGGTGAGAGGAAGCGGCGCGCGGCAAGCAGCGCCTCCATGACCGCCTGCGTCCGCGGGTCGGCGTTGGCCGGAGGCGCAGCCGCCAGCGCGCCGGATGGAGGGCCGGCTTGGAGGAGCCCGGGGGGCAGGCTGGCGACGGCCGCCTGCAGCACGGCCGGATCCACCGTCGGCGGTTCGCCCGTGGGTCGCGTGGGCCCGCTCACCCGTGTGACGCCCGGTATCTCGGCGACGGCCTGGCTCACGCGGTCGACGGCCACCAGGCTCGCCAGCACGTTGTCAGTGGTCAGATAGACACTCGTGGGCGCCAGGTCGCCGGCGCCGAAAGCGTCGTCCATGATCTGGGCGCCGATCTTGGACTCGGCGCTGTCCGGAAAGCCGTCGATAAAGCTGAAGTTCGGCGTGATGGTCGGCGTGCCCGCGGCCATCGCCACCAGCAGCACGAACGTCGCCGTGAAGGTGGCGACCGGACGGCGCGTCACGAAGTCGGCCACGCGCGACCAGATCGGGGAGTGCTCGGCGCCGGTCACCTGCATGCGGCCGGGCCAGAAGGCGACCCGTCCCAGCAGCACCGCCATGGCGGGGATGAGCGAGAGCCCGCTGAGCAGCATCAGGAAGATCGCCAGCGCGAGCACCGGCCCCATGGTTTGGAACGAGCCGAAGGTGGCGAGTAGCAGCGCCAGCATCGCCGCGATCGTCGTGCCTGCGCTCGACGCAATCGCCGGACCCACCCGGCGCAGCGCCACCTGCATGGCCCGCCAGCGATCCGGCTGCTGCCGCAGTTCCTCGCGGTAGCGCGCCACGATGAAGAGCGTGAAATCGGTGCCCGCTCCAAACATGAGCACCGACATCAACGCCGTCACCTGGCTATTGAGCACCAGGCCGGCGTTGGCCGCCAGGGTCGCGACCAGGCCCTGGGCAACGACCAGCGTCCATCCCACCCCGGCCAGCGGGAGCAACGCCAATGCCGGCGAGCGATAGATGAGCAAGAGCAGTGTCAAGACCAGCAACACCGTGAACAGCGTCACGCGGAAGTCGATCTCGGAGAACACCTCGACGGCGTCGGAGACGATCCCCGCGGGACCCGTGATTGCGACGGTGAGGCCCGCCTCGGCCGTGCCGTCGCTCACCTGGCCGCGAATCCAGCGAAGGGTTTCGTGAAAGGTCTCTTCCGCCGGCGAGCCCCTGATCGTCACGATCGTCGTCACGGTGGTTCCGTCCGGCGCCAGCAGCGAGCTCGCCGCCAGCGGCGACGAGTTGCTCAGCGCGAGCACGTTTTGGATGTCGGATGGTGCGTCGGCGGCTTGCAGCGCCTCATCCACACCGGCCACGACGGCCAGATCCGAGTCGGACAATCCTTCCGGTCGATGGAAGACGATGATTGCCGGGATGCCCAGCCCGCGCGGGAACTTCTCGCGGACCAGTTGGACGACGCGGAGCGACTCCGAGCCGTCCGGGAGGAAGTTTTCCTGGTCGTTGGTGGTGACGTCGGTAAGCGGCGGCGCCGTGACGACGATGGCGGCGCCGACGACGACCCAGACAGCGATTACCACCGCCGCCCGCCGCCAATTGGTGGCAAAGCTCGCAATAAGCCCGAACATCTAGGGCAACCCTATGTCGCTGGTATTCGCTGGATTGTGAACTAATGTACGAAGCCTGACCGGCCCCGTCTTCCGCACGACGCCGCGACATCGGAGAATCGACGTATGGGTGAGTCGTCCGGGCCGCCATGCAAACCGCGTTGTCCCGCTACGCCAGTCGGCCGGCGCGCGGGGCAGCGCTGGCCACTGTCCTTCGTCAGTCCGGCGAAAAGCCTGCCCCGTACTCGATACGGGGCCGGAATCCAGTCCGAGTTGCGCCGGCGACTCACCTCCGTCATTCCCGCGAAGGCGGGAATCCAGACTCGATTGCGCAAAATGCTTGGGCTCCTCGTCGACCCCATCGGCCCCGGTCGCGCCGGCGCCCCGCCCTCCGGGCCACGGCCGCACGTCCCCGTGCGGGGCGCCTGGGAATCCGCCTGCGGCTGGGAAGCGCGCTGGAACGTCTGGCTCGCCAGTCCCTCCAGCCCCATGTGGCGCGGCGACGGGGAGCAATCCCACCGCCGCTAGACCCGGCCGACCGTCAGCCGATGTCCAGCCCGAGGGACGCGGCGCTGTCTACCAGGTCCTGCCACACGTCGTCGTGCAGTGGAATGCCGTCCCGCTCGCGCTCCAGGCGGGTGCGCGCCTCCAGGTCGCCGGGCGCCAGCACCTCGCTATACCCCGGCGCGGGCTCAGCCGCGTGGACCTGATCCACCAGCCCCCTCGCGCCACTCATGTAGGTGTCCATATCGCGGAATAAGTCGGCCCGCGCGAACAGCATCGTCACGCCCTGGTGCCGCATGATGTCGCCCCCGCGCACCTCTTCGGCGTAGTCGTCCGAGCCTGAGAAGATGCGCCCGAGAAACTCGGCCGCCATCATCAGCGCGTAGCCCTTGTGCGCCCCAAAGGGAATGTGGGCACCGCCGTCGAAGAATGCCTGCGGGTCGGTTGTCGGATTCCCGTCCGCATCCACGATGCTGCCCGGCGGCAGCGTCTCGCCGCGCAGCTGGGCGTTGACGACCTTCACCCCCGAGAGCGCCGTGGTGGCGAAGTCGAACATCATCGGGGGCGCGCCCGCGACGGGAAAGCCCATGGCGATCGGGTTGGTGTGCAGCACGCGCGTGCGGCTGCCGTAGGGCACCGTCTGCGGGTCGACGGCGCCGAAGCCGCCGGCGCACACCAGCGAAACCAGCCCCTCCGACGCCGCCATCTCGACGTAGTGCCCCAGCCGCCCGATGTGGTGCGACTGCACCAGCGAAACCAGTGCCAGGCCGGACGCATAAGCCTTACGGATGCCGAGGTCGGCCCCGTACCTCGCCGCCACCTGCCCAAAGGTCCAGTTGCCGGTGACCAGCGCCCCGCCGTCAAGCTCCTTCAGGGTCTCGGGTCGCGCGCGCGGCAGCAGCTGGTCGGCCCTGATCGCGTCGACATATCCCGAAAGCTGCGTGACTCCGTGCGTGACGACGCCGCTCATGTCGGCGATGACCAGATGGTTGGCGACATCCGCCGCGTTCTCGCTTGATGCGCCGGCGGCGCCCAGGATGTCGAGCACGATCCGCCGCAGCTCGCCCGCTTGTTTCGTGACCATGGCTTCGCCCTCGCTCCCGCGCCCGCAACGTCGGCTCGCTGCCGATGGTGCGCGATGCACTGCCCGGCCGCCACTCCACCATCGACGCCCGCCAAGCCGGCGCTAGTTTTCGAAGAGCACCACGTCGACTTCCTCGATCCGCTCGTCGGTCGTGTAGCGCCAAATGCCGATGTAGCCCCGGCTCAGGTCGCCGTTTACGTCCCAATCCAAACTCCCGGAGGCGCCGTCGTAGTCGACGGCGTCGCCGGCGCGGAGGATCTCGAGCGCCCGCGCGATGCCTTCCGGTCCCGCAAACACGACTTCACCCGGTCCACCACCCACGGCGCGCAACTGGTCGCGGATGGCGGAGCCGTCGCTGCTCCCGGCAGCCTCGGCTGCCAGCGCCAGGGCGATCGTGGCGTCATAGACCTCCTGGACATAGGTGCCTGCCGGCGGCCCGCCGTAGGCGTCCACGAAGGCCGCTTCCCACTGGGCGGCCGACTCGCTGGCGGGCGGGGCGGCAGGTCCGGTGCCATACATCCCGCCCAAGGCGGCGCCCCCGAGCGCCTGGATCAGGGCCTGGCTCTTGTAGCCGTCGCCGAAGACGAACTGGTCATAGACCCCGCCGTCGAGCGCCTCGCGAATGATCACTTCGCCCTCCGTCGAGAAGACGATCAGGATCAGGGCCTGCGCGCCGCCGGCGGCGGACTGCCGCAGGGCGTCGGCGAACGTGGTCTGTTCCGGTTCGACCGCTACGGCGGTGAGAGCGCCCTCCCAGGCGTCCTGAAAGGATTGGACCAATCCCTGCCCCCAGGCGTCGTTGCGATAGATCGCGCCCACGTTGTCGAAGCCCCGTTCGAGGGCGACTCGCGCCAGAACCGGCCCCTGCGCCACGTCGGACAGGGCGACCCGGAAGAAGTAGTCGTCGTCCGCGGCGTCGGTCAGACGCGGCGAGGTGGCCGAGGGGCTGACGACGGGAATTTGGGCCGGCCCGGCCGCGCGCTCGATGACGGCCAGGGAATTGGCGCTGGTGCTGGGACCGACGAGCGCGTGCACGCCCTCAGCCTCGATCAGCCGCCGCGCCTCACTCACCGCCGTTTCCGGGTCGAGCGCCGTATCGCCGACCGCTGTCTCGACCGGGCGGCCAAACACGCCGCCCGCCTGGTTGAGGTGCGCAATCGCCAGGTCGAAGGCGCGTTGCCGATCCTGGGCGTTCTGCGGCGACCCTTCGCTGATGTAGGTCAGCAGCCCGAGCTTCAGCGGCTCCGCGGGCGACTGGACGCAGGCTGCGAGCGAGACCGCCAGCACGGCTGCTGCCAATAGCGAGACGGCGCGCATTCGATTTGACATAAAAGAAGCCTCTCAGTGCCACGTCTCCGGCGACGTGAACCGGCGCCACTTCACCGCGGTCCTCGAGGACGAGGTCTGCGCAGCAGTTTCCCATGGCGCCGGCCGAACGAGACGTTGCGCCTCGGAACGCCAGGTTTCGGTGGCCCGCGCTGCGTGCAGCGTGGGGTCGGTTGCGGGTGAGGCTCCCAGGCTGCACGCAGCCTGGGCCACCGGGCACAGACTCATCGAGGTGTTGCGCCCCACTCCTGTCACTCCGAGCGTCTCGCTCCTGTGATTCCGAGCGCCCCACGCCTGTCATTCCGAGCGCAGCGAGGAATCTAAGGGGCGGCAAAGAGGCACGACGCCCACTCCCTCGGCGCGCGGCCGCAAGCCGCCGCTCCATCAGTCGAGCCCCAGCAGCTCCAGCGAGTTGCGATGGATGATTCCCTCGATCACCTCGTCCGGGATCCGCGGCAGGTTCGTGCCCTCGACCTGGTCGCTCAGGCCGCGCATATCGTCCATGCCTTCCTGCGGCGTCCAGAGCGGGAAGTCGGACCCGAACAGCAGCTTGTCGGCCACGCCCCACTCGACCATCAGCACCAGCGCCTCCCAGGCCTGCCAGGGCCGCACCCAGCCCCCGCCCGAGACGTCGGCGTAGACGTTGGCGTGCTTGCGAATCACCACCGCGCAGTCGCGCTGCCACGGATGCGCCATGTGCGCGATCACGAATTTCAGGTCGGGGAACGCCTGCGCCACCTCGTCGATGAGCAGCGGGTGGCTGTACTTCAGGATCGCCCGCGGATTCGGCTGCGTCCCCATGTGCGACAGGATCGGCAGTCCCAGGCGTTGAGCCTTCTCGTAGAGCGCGAAATAGACCGGATCGGCGGGATTGAAGTGCGCCAGCATGGGATAGATCTTGATCCCGCGCAGGCCCAGGGCGACGCCCCGGTCGATCTGGTCGAGATAGCCGTCCTCGGTCGGATCGATGCCCATGAACCCGATGAGCTTGTCCGGGTCCCTGGCCACCCACTCGGCGGTGAAGTCGTCGGGACTCAGCATGCCGCAGGCCAGCGCGCGCACCCCAAAGACGATGGCCCGGTCCACCGCCTCCATTGCCTCCGCATAGGTCTCGAACGGCAGCGGTTGCATCGGCGCATACCCCGCCCGCACATCGGCCCGGCGGGACGCCTCGCTCACGTGCTCCGGCTGCAGGCAGTGCGTGTGGACGTCGACGATCATGAGAGTCCCCTCCGTGCGTGTGCGTGCGAAGCCTTGCGGAGCATCAGCCGGAACGCCCTCCTCACCGCAGCTGATCAAGTCCTTTGAACGACGGCACGTTCAGCCGCAGCGTGGGGCGGTGCAGGTCGTAGAGGTCCATCGGCTGGTAGGGGTGGTCCTTCGCGGCTTCCTCGTTGAACTCCACGCCGAGACCCGGCCGGTCCGGGATTTCCAGCCACCCGTCCTCGACCTTGAGCGGGTTGGCGCACACCTCGAACCGCCAGGGCTCCGGCGGGAAGTGCTCCAGCGTCAGGAAGTTGGGGATGCAGGCCGCCATCTGCACCGCCGACGCGTAGGACACCTCGCCGTTGGGGTTGTGCGGCGCGAACGCGGCGTAGTGCGAGTCGGCGATGGCCGCGATCTTGCGCGCCTCCAGCATCCCGCCGCAGTGCGCCATGTCCGGCTGCACAATGTCGGCGCCGCCGTGCGCCAGCAGCTGCTGGAAGCTGAAGATCGTGAAGAGGCGCTCGCCCGTGGCGATCGGAATGTTGAGCTTGCTGCGGACGTAGGCCATGGCGTCCAGGTCTTCGTGGGGAATGGGCTCCTCGAAGAAGCTGATGTTGTATTCCTCCACCGCCTTGCCCGCGCGCACGGCGTTGCCGACGGTGTTGAAGATGCCGTTGCAGTCGATGTAGAGGTCGATGTCGGGTCCCACGGCCTCGCGCACCGCGCCCACGGCGTCTACGCCGGTGTTGAGGATGTTGTTGTCCATGCGATAGAAGTCGATGCCCTCGCGGGCGCCCCACGGGTTGAACTTCATCCCCTGCACGCCCAGCTTCAGCGCGGCCTTGGCGGCCTCGGCCATCTGCTCGGGGCTCATGCCCTGCCGGTACCAGGCGTTGGCGTAGAGCTTGACGCGGTCCCGAACCTTGCCGCCGAGCAGCTCGTAGACGGGCACGCCGAGCGCCTTGCCCTTGATGTCCCACATCGCCGTCTCGACGCCGCTGATCGCGCTCGTCAGCACCGCGCCGCCGCCGTAGAACGCCCGCCGGTACAGCTCCTGGAAGTGCTTCTCGATCTCGAAGGGGTCCTTGTCCATGAGGTAGCGCTTCAGCTCATGGACCGCGGTTTCGGCCGTAGCCGACCGGCCTTCGAGCGTGGCCTCCCCGATGCCGTGCAGGCCGTCGACGTCGGTCTCCATCTTGACGATCAGCCAGTTGCGCCACGACCCGCCGACGAGGAAGGTCTTGATGTCCGTGATTTTTCTTGGTCGCATGGGCATGCAGCTCCTTGGCGAGAGTCGCCGGTTTCGCGGTGGTGGTTCGGGCCCGGCCTAGAAACGTCCGCCGATCATTCGAGCCCCAGCAGCTCCAGGGTGTTGCGGTGGATGATTCCCTCGATCACTTCGTCGGGGATGCGCGGCAGGTTGGTGCCCTCCACCTGCTCGTTCAGGCGGCGCATCTTCGTCATGCCTTCCCCTGGCGTCCAGAACGGGAAGTCCGAGCCGAAGAGCAGCTTGTCCGCCACGCCCCACTCGACCATCAGCACCAGGGCCTCCCAGGCCGAGTAGGGCCGCACCCAGCCCGCGCCCGACACGTCGGCAAAGACGTTGGCGTGCTTGCGGATCACGATCGCGCAATCGCGCTGCCAGGGGTGGCCCATGTGCGCGATCACGATCTTCAGGTCCGGGAAGGCCTGCGCCACTTCGTCGAACAGCAGCGGGTGGCTGTACTTGAGGATCGACCGCGGATTCGGGTGCGCGCCCACGTGCGACAGGATCGGCAGCCCCAGGCGCTGGGCCTTCTCGTAGAGGGCGAAGTAGAGCGGATCGGCCGGATTGAAGTGCGCCAGCATGGGATAGATCTTGATGCCGCGCAGGCCGAGGTCCGAGGCGCAGCGGTCGATCTCGTCGAGATAGCCGTCCTCGGTCGGGTCGATGCACATGAACCCGATGATCCGGTCGGGGTCCTTCGCCACCCAGTCGGCGGTGAAGTCATTGGGACTCAGGGCGCCGCACGCGAGGGCGCGCACGCCAAAGACGACGGACTTGTCCACCACGCGCATGGCCTCTTGGTAGGTTTCGAACGGCAGCGGCTGCATGGGCGGATACCCCGCCCGTTCGTCGGCGCGGCGCGAGGCCTCGCTCACGTGATCCGGCTGCAAACAGTGCGAGTGGACGTCGATGATCACGGGCAAACCCTCCGTGTGTGTGCATGCAAGTCCTTGGACTGCGTCAGAAGCCTCATCCCTTCACGGCGCCGGCGGTAATCCCTCGCACCAGCCCCCGCTGCAAGATCAGCACGATGATGAAGATCGGCACCGCCGACAGCGTCGAGGCCGACATCGCCACCGCCCAGTCGGTGGCCGTTTGCTCCGCCGTGAACGTCGTGCTCACGCCGATCGGCAGCGTCTTGACGTCCGACGTGGTGGTGAACACCAGGGCGAACAGGAACTCGTTCCAGGCCAGGATGAACGCGAACAGCGCCGTCGCCACGATTCCGGGAACCGAGAGCGGCAGGATCACCCGGAAGAGCGCGCCCAACCGGCTGGCGCCGTCCACCATGGCCGCTTCTTCCAGGTCGCGCGGCAGCGACTGGAAATAGCTGCGCAGCAGCCACAGGCAAAACGGCACGGAGAACGTGGTGTAGGTGATGATGAGGGCGACCAGGTTGTTCGCCAGATTCAGCGTCACGACGATCTTGAACAGCGGAATCAGCAGCAGCACCGAGGGCACGGTGTAAGTCAGCAGGGCGAACCGCCCAATCACCTCGCCGCCGGGAAACCGCAGCCGGGCAAGGCTATAGGCGCCAAGCGTGGCGACCACGATGGACACGAAAGTCGTTCCCGTCGCCACGATCATGCTGTTGAGCGCAAAGCGCAGGAAGACCGGATCGAACGCCACCACCGCCATGTGGTCGCCGACGAACGCCCGGGGCAGCAGGATTTCCCCAAGATCTCGCCTGAGAAAGGTCTCCACGGGGCTGATCGACCCCACGACCATGAAGTAGATGGGAAAGACGGCGAGGAACGAGAGAAACAGTCCGAGCAGGGCCCGGGGTCGATGATTGGCCGTCAGGACCTTGGTGACGCGCCTCATCCTTGCGCCTCTTCCTCGACCCAGCCGACGCGAAGCATGATCAATGACAGCAGCACCACCAGCACCACCATCACGGCGGCGATGGCGGAGCTCATGCCGACGTTGTATTCGCGGAAGCCCGCGGTGAACACCTGCATCGGCAGCGTCAGGGTCGCTCGCGCCGGACCCCCGCCGGTGAGCAGGTAGACCATGTCAAAGGAGTTGAAGGTCCAGATGGTGCGCAGGACCAGCACGATGACGAGGACGTAACGCAGCGCCGGCACCGTGATGTGCCAGAACATCTGCCAGGCCGACGCCCCATCGACCTTGGCGGCCTCGTACCAGTCTTCGGGGATCGTTTGCAGGCCCGCCAGCAGCACCAGGAAGGTCCACGGCAGTCCCTTCCAGGTGTAGACCGCGATGAGGGAGACCATGGCGGTGACGCCCTCGGACAGCCAGGCAATTGGCTCGTCGATGATGTGCAGCAGCTGCAGGAACGCGTTGATGGGCCCGAACTGCGGATGGAGCAGCCAGACCCACACGAACGCCGTCACGAACGACGGAATCACCCACGGCAGGATGTTGAGGGTGCGGAATAGGCCGCGGCCGCGATAGCTGGCGTTCACGGCCAGGGCGATGATCATGCCGATGATCACCTCGCCGGCCACGGCGCCGGCGGTCAGCACGACGCTGTTCTTGACGACCTTCCAGAACTCGCCGTCGGTCACCAACCGCACGAAATTGCCGAGCCCGACGAACTCGGCGGGATCGTTGGGCCGCAGCAGGCTCTCGTCGAAGAACGCCAGCCACATCGTCGAGATCATGGGGTAGAGCACGACGGCGGCAATGAGCGCCACGGTAGGAAACAGCAGCCCTATACCCAGCAGCCGCTCGGAATTGCGCAGGCTGAGGCCTCGAATACCCCACCTCACCGTTGTATGCAGGGGGCGGGCCCGCAGCTAACGCTGACGGCCCGCCCCCGAAACTGCACTTGATCGACTAGTTTTCGTCGATCACCTTTTGGACTTCGGCCTCGGCCCACGCGGCCGCGTCCTCGGGGCTCTCGCCGTCGAACACCATGATGAACATGTCCTTCACGATGTTTCGGGCGGTGACGGTCCCGAGAAGCTCCGAGCCCTTGGACCCGTACTTCGATCCGCCGACCCACGCCATCTGCGAGGCGTCCACGCCCGCGCGGATGATGTGCGCCACCGGGGCGATGCGCGGGTGGCCCCAATACTCGTCGCTGTTCTGCACAGCCACGTGCGTCGGCGCCCAGCCGATCACCGTGCTCTGGAACCACTCCTGGTAATTCGGGCGGTCGAAGAGCGCCGCGAAGAACTCCGCCATGCGGTCGGGGTAGTCCGTCTGCGTGGTGATGTTGAGGATGTTCATCCCCGCCAACCCGGCGCCGGTCCCGGCCACGCTCGGCTGCGCAACGGCGGCCACCTGCTCGAGCATTTCCGGCTTGTCGGCCAGGAAGGTGCCAGAGAAGGAGGTCGACGAAACCATGTGCGCCGTGGCGCCGCGGATGAACTCCGTCCGACCGTGGCCCTCGTGGCGAGCCGCCGCGCCCGGAGCCGACACCTCGTCCAGGGCCTTCGCCAGCTTGAGCGCCGCGATGGTGCCCTCGCTGTTGATGGAGTTGTTGCCGTTCTCGTCGAAGACGTAGGCGTCATGCGCCGGCATCAGGCTCCACGCCATCTTGGGATGGGCGTCCAGCAAGTAGGTGAAGTACCCGTAGATGTCCGGCGGGTCGTTCAGGGCCTGCGCGTTCGCCAGGATGTTGTCCCACGAGTCGGGGGCCGGCAGCCCGTGCTGCGCGTAGAGGTCGCTGCGGTAGTACAGGATGTGGGGCCACAGGAACTGCGGCACGCCGTAGTGCACCCCGTCGACCGCGGTCGCGTTGAGGTCGTTCTCGCCAAAGATCTCGCGCCCCATCATGTCCAGCGCGTCCGTCGCCGGCGCGACGATCTCTTGCCCCGACCAGCTCCAGGTCGCGTCCGGCTGGCTCCAGACCATGTCCGGCAGCGTGCCGGCGGCCTTGGCCGCCAGGATCTTCGGCTCCGTCTCGCGGAACGGCACCACTTCGCGGTTCATGCGCACGTCGGACGAAATGCCGGCGCGGGCGAACCACGCGTCCTGTGCCGCCACGCCCAACGGCCGCGTCTCGAAGTCCCAGAACGAAATGTCGAGGATTTCGCGCTCGACCATGACCTCTTCGACGACCCGCTGGGTGATGACCTGCTGGACCGGAACTTCCTTGATGACTTCCTGCGTGACGATCTTCTCGACCGACACTTCCTTGATGACTTCCTGCGTGACGATGGTCTCGACCGGGACTTCCTTGATGACTTCCTTGGTGACGACTTCAGTCTCGCCACAGGCGCCCAGGATCATCGCGACGGTCGCGGTCCCGCCGGCGGCCGCGGCCAGGCGGAACAAGCGCCGCCGGCTCAGCGTCCCCGTTGGACTCAAGGTTCCTCTCATCCCTCACTCCTCTGCTTGTGGGGGGCGCATGAGGTCGCCGCCGCACAACCGGCCAATACGGACACAACGTTGGCTGAAATCATATCGCCTGGGTGCGTTTGGGCGTGCCGCGGCGCGCTGAAGATCGTGCCCTTCCGGCACTCATCGGCATCGGCCTGGTTGTAGGCGCCGCGCAGTCGAATTCGCCTGCACCCGTTCACGGCTATTGGCGATGGCGCTGTATATCACGTAGCCGATTGCCGCTTCAACCACGGCGGCGCGTGATTGCCGCCCGCGCGCCGGCTGCGCCGCACGTGTTCCGCGTGCCACACTGCGCCTTGGTGGACCGTGAACCGAGGTACGGCGATGGACCCGAGTTGCTTGGAATTCGCGCTCACGGAAACCGAGGCGCACGCCTTCGAACGTGATGGATTTCTGGTCGTCGAAGACGCGCTCAGCGACGCCAAGGTCGACGAGCTGAGCGAGCTGATGGACCGCCTGGTCGCCGGCGGCGGCTACACCCACACGCCGCACGGCCAACGCGCCGGTCGCGTCAACGCCATCGACGTCGCCGGGCTGGATCCCGCCCTGATCGAGCTGGTGGATCACCCGCGCACGCTGCCCAAGGTGTGGGGAATCCTGGGCTGGAACATTCACCTCTATCACAGCCACTACATCATGGCGTCCCAGATTGACCGTCCGACCAACGGGGGAACGGAGGCCACGCTCGGCTGGCATCAGGACTCCGGTCAGATCAACCAGGACCTCGAAACCAATCCCCGCCCGCGGCTTTCGCTCAAGGTGGCGTATTTCCTCAGCGACGCCAGCGAGCCCGACCGGGGCAACTTCTGGGTGCTGCCCGGCAGCCATCTGCGGAATGAGATTGAGATTCCCGCGACCGGTCGCGGCCAGCCGGACGGCGCCATGCCCGTCTGCGTGGAGCCCGGCACGGCGGTGCTCTTCGATCGTCGGCTCTGGCACGCTGGATCGCCCAACTACGCGCCCATCGTGCGCAAGGCGTTGTTCTACGGCTACTCCCACCGCTGGGTCCACGCCCGCGACGAGGTGACCGTGCCGCCAGACCTATGGGAGGCGGCCGATCCCATCCGCCGGCAGCTGCTCGGCTATGCCACGAGCCAGCACGGGCGCACGTCCCCCACCGACGAGGACGTGCCGCTCAGGGGATGGCTGGAGCAGCACCAGCCGGCCATGGCGGCGCGCTAGGACTATTCGTCATTCCGGCGAAAGCCGGAATCCAGATCCGTTGACGCAGGCGCGGGTTTCAAACCCGCCCTTGTTGGCTTCAAGCCCCTCGGAGCGTCCGCAGGGAATCACCGGGACGAGTCAATCCGTTCGCCCCCGTATCGAGTACGGGGCAAGCTCTGAGCGATGTCGAAGGGCGTGGTTCGACAGGCTCACCACGAACGGAACTGGCTACGCGCAGAGCGGGTGGTTCATGTCCCAGCGCAGACCGGTGCTCGCCGGCGGATTGGCCGCAAGCCGCTCCATCGTTTCCAGCCAGCGCCGCCGCCACTCGCGGTGGTCGCGCAACTCGGATGCCGGATTCGAGCGACTGCGGGCAACGAACCCCGGCAAATAGCTGCGCCCCGAAGGTGCGTCCGGGTGCTGATAGCGCAGGTCCAGGCTCATGCGCACGCTGTCGCCCAGGTTCGGCATCGCGCCGTGCATGAGGTGGCGCGAGAACACGATCACCGACCCCGCGCGCACCGGCAGCGGCTGCGTGCGTTCCTGGGCCATGACCCCGTCGGGCAGGTGCACGCCGCTCGCCGGGTTGGGACAGTGCCGCGCCAGACCCTGGCGATGGCTCCCCGGCGCGATCTTCAAGCACCCGTCGTCTGCCATCGCGTCGCTCAGGGCCACCCACGCCGTGATCATCTCGGTGTCGTCGGCCTCGCGTGACTGCACCGCGTGGTCCTGGTGCCAGGGAGTCGAGCGCCCCAGGGCGTCGTCCGGCGCCAGGAATCGCTCGGGAACCTTGAGCCGCGCGTGCTGGATCGGACAGGAGTAGATCTCGGGTCCGACAAACGGCTCGACCACGTCCAGCAGCTTAGGGTGGCGCAGCAGATCGAAGGCGGGCTTGCCCAGGTAGGGGTCCCGATCCGCCGTGGCGACCGTGGTCGGACGAATCGAGGGATCGAAGGGCGACGGGTCGATCCCGCCGGCGCACTCCGCGAGGTACATCAGCTTCGCCTGGAGGTCGCCGTCGCGCGGCCACGCCGCGAGTTGCTCCGCCGTCAGCTCCTCATCGGCCAGGCGTTCCGCAATGCGCTCGAAGTCTTCGAACAGCGCCGCGAAGTCGCGTTCCGGATGGAACACGTCCTCGAAGATCACCCAGCCTTCGCGCTCGAAGTGCGCGAGCTCTTCCCCCAGCTCCTCAGTGCGCTTGACCGGCGCCGTTTCGACTGCCATGCGTCGTTCTCCAGGCTGCAAGCGATCCCGCGCTCTCAGAATACGCCAATGGGGGGCGAAGACCGCTTGCCCTCACGAAATCGCACAGGCCACGACTCCGTCGTTTAAGGGCAATCTGCCTTACCACCTTGTCATTCCCGCGCCATCCGTCATTCCGAGCGCAGCGAGGAATCTAAAGGGCAGGCAAATGGGCACGAGGCCCGTCGTGTCCTGGCGGCGCTCGCCCGTCCGTCATTCCCGCGAAGGCCCGCTATTGAACGACCAACTGGTAAATCACCCCCACCACCGCCCCCGCCGGCACCAGCCACGTCGCCGTCGTGCGGTAGCGCATCACCAGCACCAAGGCCGCGGCGGCCAGCACTCCGGTGAACACGTCCACGATCGCCGCGCGTCCCAGCGTCGCCGCCACGCCGATCATCAGCGCGATCGCCGCCGCGTTCACGCCGTCTAGGAAGCCGCTGGCCCGTCGGTCGGCGCGCACCCGAGCGACCAGCGGATTCAGCATGGCGACGAATACAAACGACGGCAGAAAAATCGCCACGGTTGCAAGCACCGCCCCGGACCAGCCGCCGAGCATGTAGCCCACGAAGCTGGCGGTCGTGAACACCGGGCCCGGCGTCATCTGCCCGACCGCCACGGCGTCCAGCAGCTGCTGCTGCGTGAGCCAGCCCAGCCGGTCGACGAAGTCGCCCTGCATGAAGGCCAGCAACACGTAGCCGCTGCCGTAGAGCACCGCGCCGATCTTGAGAAACAACAAGAACAGGTGGCCCAGGCTGAACGTGCTCGCCGCCGTAAGGACGGCCGGCATCGCGCCCAGCGGCAACAGGCCGAACAGGGCACGGCCCCCGAGTCCGGGCCACTCCCGCACTCTGGCCAGCAGGCCGATGCCGCCGCCCGCGGCCAGCAGGATCAGCTCGTTGATCCCCACGATGTAGAGCGTCAGCACGCCGATCGCCAGCACCAGCGTCCACACCTTGCCCAGCGCGGTCTTGGCCAGTCCCACGATGGCGTTGACCACGATTGCGATCACCACCGGCTTGATCCCATAGAGCGCCCACTGCAACGCGGGCACCTCGTTGAACTCGACGTAGACCCACGCCAGTCCGGTCACGATCAGGAAGGCCGGCAGGATGAACAGCGCGCCCGCCGCGAGGAGCCCCCGCCAGCCGGCCCGCTCGAATCCCAGGTGAATCGCCATCTCGGTCGAGTTAGGGCCGGGTATCAGGCTGGTGGCGCCCACCAGGTCCATGAACCGCTGGTCCGAGATCCACTTGCGGCGGGCCACGGCTTCCTCGCGAAACATGGCGATGTGGGCCGCCGGCCCGCCAAAGCCCAGCACGCCGAGCTTGAGAAAGAGCGCCGAAACCTCGCGCAACGCGCCGCGGCGTTCAGCCGGTGTATCTACCGGGATACTCCTTTGTCACGGCGCTGCCGTCGCCGTAGTCCCAAGCGTCGGTTCGCAGTTGTAGCAGGCGACGGTCTCTGCCTGAGCCTGACCGGAGCACGTGAGCCACTGTAGGCGGGCTGTTCCGCTAAACTCGGCCAGTCCCGCGCGGCCAATTCAGCGCGGCATCGCCCACAGCGAGCGAGAGCGCCATGCCACGGACCAACTGCCTGTCGATGCTGCTCAATGACGACGTTGCCGATTCCGACACGCTCGCGTGGCGGGTCGAGCCGGCGGTTCCCGATCCGGCCAATCCGCTCCTGGAGCCGCACTTTCCCTGGGACAGCGGGTCGGTGTTTGCCCACGGCACCTTCGCCAAGGACCCCATCGACGGCCTGTGGAAGGGCTGGCATCTCTCGACGCCGGCCGGCGAGGAGCGCTTCGAGGCCTTCCGGCGCCTCACCTACTGCGAGTCCGAAGACGGCGTCAACTGGACACGGCCCGAGCTCGACATTGCCCCGCAGCCCGGGTACCCGAAGACCAACATCATCTTCGACCACGACTCGGGCGGCGCCTCGCAGTTCGCCTCGGTGCTCATCCACCCGGACGCGGAGCCCGAGCGGCGCTACGAGATGTTCGCCATGCGCGTGCCGGGACGTCCCGAGGGCATCGGCGCCAACTTCATTCCCGGCATCCCGCGCCGGCCCGGCGAGGACCGGCATCCGACCGCCGTCTATCGCTACTTCTCGTCCGACGGCATCCATTGGAACGCCGAGGAAGGGCCGCTGCTCGAGGTGATGACGATCGGCAACCGCATGATCATGCCCTACACCACGCCCATCGGCGGGGCCGACCACTCGGCCTACTTCAAGGCCGAGGACGGGGGCTACGAGCTGATCCAGAAGGTCGGCACGACCATGCACCCCGGCGGCTTCATCCCCTACGACTGCTTCCCCATGGGCCGCCGCGTCATCGGCCGGCGCACCAGCCCGAATGGTTCGGACTGGTCCCCGATCGAGGTCATCATCGAGCCCGACTGGAAGGACGCCCCGGACTTGCAGTTCATGGAGTTGGCTCCGCTCAAGGTGAAGGGCGGACACCTCGGCCTGCTCTGCTGCTACAACCTGCGCGAGCAGACGATCAACTGGCAGTTCGCGGGCAGCGCCGACCGCCGCATCTGGGAGCGCCCGGCGCGCCGCCCCACGCTCGACAACGCGCCGCTCGGCGACTACGGCGGCGGCATGCTCTGGCCCACCCACAGCTTCATCGAGCACGAGGGCCGCGTCTATATGTATTACGGCGCGCTCGAAGGCATCCACGGCGACATCAATTCCGATCAGCCGTCGCTGCACATCTTCAACGGCGCGCTCTGCCGCGCGAGCTGGGAGCTCGATCGCTATTGGGCCGCGGTGTCCGCCTCGGGCGGCGTCAACGTCGGCACGCTCACCACCCACCCCCTGCCGGTGGCCGGCAAGCAGTTGTTGCTCAACGCGGCTACCTCAACGGTTGGGCCCGGCGCGCTCGAGGTCGAGCTGCTCGATCCAGACGGCAACGCGATCGAAGGTTTCAGTCGCGCGGACTACGTGGCCTGGCACGGTGACGCCAAGGCGCAGCCGGCGCGCTGGTCCGGCGGCAGCGCGGCCCCGCGCGATGACGTGGCCGCCAAGTTTTACCTGCGTCGTTCACGGCTCTACGGCTTTGCCTGGGAGTAGCGCCGGCAGCGTCGCCGAGCCGCGCTGGCGGCTGGCGGGCGCCGTCGATACCACCGACAGCCCCCATGCCCGGCTGCGCCCCGTGCCGATTCACGCCGTCACGATGGGCGACGGCTTTTGGAAGCCGCGCCTGGAGGGCAACCGCACCGCCGGCATTGCCGCCTTCCTCGCCTGGCTGGACGAGGACGGCCAGGTGGCGCCGTTCCGCGCCTTCGCGCACTACGCACGCACCGGCGACCCGTCGCGCATCCCCGCCGCGCTCGACACGATGCGCGCCGTCTTCGAGGGACGCAACAGCCGCCGCATCCGCCACTCCTGGCGCGCGGCGGTCATGAAGGTGGTTGAAGCCTGCGCCTTCACGCTGCAATCCGTGGACGATCCGGACCTGCGCGCGCTCATGGATGAGTTGGTCACCGGCATCGTGGCCGCGCATGACAGCGAGGAGTTCTGGCGCGGCTACTACGGGGACGATTTTGAGAACTCCTATCAGCTCGCCACGCCGGGTCACCTGATCCAGGCCGCCGTCGCGCATCACCGGACCACCGGGGAGACGAACTTCCTCGACGTGGCCGTCCGCGTCGCGGACGCTATCGCGGCCAAGTACGAGGGCCGCGAGTTTGCGGAGCACCCGTGCATCGAGATGGCGTTGGTGGAGCTCTGGCGCGCGACCGGCGAAGAGCGCATCTTTCGGCTGGCGGCGCACTTCACCGCGCTGCTCATGGAGCAGGAGCCGATGATCGGCCCCCACACCGGCAAGGGCCGCTGGCGCCACTTCAATTGCCACGTCGTGCGGCAGACCTATCTGCCCGCGGGAGCGGCGGATCTGCTGGCGGAGCGAGACGATCCGGCGCTCCACGCCCAACTGCACGCCATCTGGCAAGACATGATGCGCGCCAAGCTGCAAGTCTCCGGACACATCGCGGTCGATCATTGGATGCCCGAGCGCATCACGCCGGAGCCCTTCGCCCTCACGGAGGGCGCGCTCGGCAACGTGCTGGACCACATCAACCACGGCTTCGAGCTCTGTGAGAGCGTCGGCAACGCCATGTGGAGCTGGCGCATGCTCATGCTCAGCGAGGACGCCGCGTACGCCGACCAACTCGAACGAGCGCTCTATAACAGTCTGATGCCGCACGTCGGCCTCGACGACCGCAGCTGGTTCTATCTATGTCCCATGCTTTCCGACGGCGACCATCCGAACCGCAACCAATGGGGCAACCCGGCCACCGGCTGCTGCGGGGCCAACGCGGTCAGGTTCATTCCCTCCCTGCCGTCCTACATGTTCACGACGTCCGACGACGGCGTGTGGGTGCATCTCTACGACGCCTGCCGCATGGACTGGCATCTGCCGGACGGCTCGCCGATCGGCGTGGACGTGCGCACGCGGTATCCCTGGAGCGGTCGCGTCGAACTGCGACTCGACGTGCCGGAACCGGAGGAGTTCACGGTGCACCTGCGTATTCCCGGCTGGTGCGACGGCGCGCGCGCCGACATCAACGGCGAGCCGGTCGCCGACCCAATCACCCGAGGGTCATATCTCGCGCTGCGGCGCACCTGGACTGACGGCGACGTGATCACGCTCGACCTGCCGATGCCGGTGGTCGGCATGGATGCCGATCCCCGAGCGGAGGAGTTCCACGGCAAGACGGCTCTCATGCGCGGACCGCTGCTCTACTGCTTCGAGGGCATCGACAACGCCGCGACGGGTATTCGCAATCTGGCGGTCGAGCCGGGCGCGGCCATTCGGCCCTTCACGCCCGAGACCGAACCCGAGGCGCTGTATCAGCCGGCGGCGGACGTTCAGGCGTTTCTGCCGCACGACCGCCCCGATCTCTTGGGCGGAGTGACCGTGCTCCAGGGTCCCGCCGCTGGTCGCGGCGACGGCGCCGACCTCACGGCTATTCCCTTCTATGCCTGGGCCAATCGGGGGCCGACCCCGATGACCGTGTGGATCGACTGGGCTGCCGAGGAGGGAAATCGAGGCCGCTAGACTACGACACGCCCCGTCTCGATCTGGACGCACTGCCCGCTCGGCTACCCAGCTTTGTAGTGAGACTGGGTGTCAACAAGGTGTATATTGCGACGATTGGGCAATGGGAAAGTCTCCATCGGAGGGTGATTGATGAAACTGCGGATTGCGCTGGCCGCGCTCTTGGGTGTCCTGGTCCTGGCAACGGCCTGCGGGGATGCCGACACGAGCTCGGAGCGCGTCGAGGCCACCGCGACCCCAGCGCTAGCTGCCACCCAAGAGCCGGTGTCTGGCGACCAGACTTCGGAGCCCCTTAAGGTCATTGCCACCATCTACCCGCTGGGTTACTTCGCCGAACGTGTCGGCGGCGACCTGGCCGAGGTCACTGTGCTCGTTGAACCAGGACTCGAGGCGCACGGCTACGAACTCACAGCGTCCGAGTTGCGGGATCTTGGCGATGCCGACGTGATCGTCATGAACGGGATCGGTCTTGAGCCTTGGATGAATAGGGCGATCGAGGCTGTCGAAGACCAACTTTCGGCGATTGTCGTGGAAGCGGCCGACTCGGCGCTTGCTATGGAAGGTGAAGTCCATATGCACGACGAGGAGGAAGAAGGCCACCACGACGAGGACGAAGAGGGCCACCACGACGACGAGGAAGAGGGCCACCACGACGAGGAAGAAGGCCATAGCGACGAGGATGAAGAGGGCCATCACGACGAGGAAGAGGGCCACCACCACGACGAGGGCGGGCTTGACCCCCACTTCTGGCTGAGCACGACGCTGGCCGCCGCACAGGTCGAGCGCATCCGTGACGCCTTCATCTCGGCGGATGCGGCCAACGCCGACACCTACCGGCAGCAGGCGGACGAGCTAATCGCCGAGTTGCAGGAGCTGGATCAGGAGTTTGTCGAGGGCCTTGGCGCCTGCAAGCACGATCACTTCGTGACGTCGCACGCGGCTTACGGTTATCTCGCCGCGAATTACGGCCTCGAGCAGATTGCGTTGGCTGGCTTGTCCCCCGAAATGGAGCCCTCGCCGCAGCGGCTCGCCGAAATCACGGACCGCGTGACCGAATTGGGTCTGGGGCATGTCATGGTCGAGCCGGTGCTCAGCGATCGCCTCGCGCAGACCGTCGCCCGGGAAACCGGCATCGAGCTCCTCTCCATCCACGCCATTGAGAGCGTGACGGAGAATGAGCTCCAGGCGCACGGCGATTACATCGGCCTCATGCGTGACAATCTCGCCAATCTCAGGGTCGCGCTGGAATGTGAATGACGTCCGCGCTGCCACCGCCTCCCGTCATCGAATGGGACCACGTGACCTTCGCTTACGGCGAGGCGGTGGCGGTGGAGGACGTGTCCCTCACCATCCATGCTGGCGAGTTGGCCGCAATTCTGGGGCCAAACGGCAGCGGTAAGAGCACGCTGATCCGGCTGGCCCTCGGCCTGCTGCGTCCGAGCGCGGGCGCGGTGCGGCTTTTTGGGCGTGACTCGGCGGACTTTGCCGACTGGGACCGCGTGGGCTACATGCCGCAGGTGGTCGCCGGCACCTGGCGCGACTTTCCCATAACCGTCGCCGAGACGGTGGCCCACGGGGCGTATCGCGGCATTGCCCCGCTGGCGATCTTTGGGCGCTCCGATCGGCCGGAGGTCGTCGAAGCGCTCGAGGCCGTCGGCATGGTCCGCTATATGGGTCGCTTGCTGTCGGAGCTCTCGGTCGGTCAGCAGCAGCGCGTGCTCCTGGCCCGAGCGCTCGTGCGTCAGCCCGAGTTGATCGTGCTCGATGAGCCTGCGGCCGGCATTGACGTCTCGGGCGAGGAGCAGCTGTACGCCCTTCTTCGCGACTTCAACCGCGAGCGGAACATCACCATCGTGCTCGTCTCGCACGATATTGGCGCCATGATGCGCGAGGCCAGCACGCTTGCCTGTCTCAACCGCACCCTGGTCCGTCACGGGCCGTCCCACGAGCTCACCAGCGCGGAAATCGCCATGCTCTACGGCGTGCCCGTCGACGTGCTCATCCACGACGCGCTCCACGAACACCGTTAGTCGTGCCGTCGATCCTGCTTTACGACTTCATGCTGCGCGCCCTCGCCGGCGGCGTGCTCGTGGGCCTGCTGGCGCCCACGCTTGGGATATTCGTCGTCCTGCGCCGCTTCTCGCTCATCGCCGACACGCTGGCGCACGTGGCGCTGATGGGCGTGGCGGTGGGACTGGCGACGAACACCTTTCCGTCGTTGGTGGCCCTGGGGGCCGCATCGCTAGGCGCCATCGTGGTCGAGCAGCTTCGCTCGCGCGGTCGGCTGCCGGGCGACAGGGCCCTGGCCGTGGTGCTCTACGGGTCGCTCGCGACTGCCGTCGTCGTCATCGGCATCGCCGGGGGCTTCAACGTCGACCTCTTCTCATTCCTGTTCGGCTCCGTCCTCAGCGTGTCGCCGCTCGACTTGTGGCTCCTGGTGGGGATCACAGCCACCGTGGTGCTGTTTGTCGGCGTGTTCTTCGTCGATCTGGCGCAGATTGCGTTCGACGACGATTTGGCGCGGGTCAACGGGGTGCGGACCGGCGCGCTCAATCTCGCGCTGGCGGTGCTGACCGGCGCCACCATCACCTTGTCAATGCGGGTCGTCGGCGTCCTGCTGGTCGGCGCCATGCTCGTGATTCCGGTGATGGTTGGATTGCGGCTGGCGCGCAGTCTGCGGACCGCCATGGCCACGGCCGTGGTCGTCGGGGTGGTCAGCGCCATCGCGGGGCTGACCATCGCGTTCTACGTCGACGCCTCGGCCGGCGGCGCCACCGTGCTGACGGCCCTGGGGCTGCTCGGACTGGCCTATCTGTGGATCGCCGTGCGACGGTGGGGACGCCGCGGGCGTGCCGGATCCTCCGGCCTGGCCGCGAACCGGAACGGACCGTCGGATCACCGGCATCACCATCACCACTGAGGGCCGCCGTCCCAACGGGACGGCGGCTGGCGTGCGGCTCTGTGGCTTCTGGCGACTGCCGCGCCGGGGATCCTGGCGCTACGACGCAGAGTGTTAGCGTGAGCGCCCATGGTCGACATCGAATTCGTTGACCCGGACGCTTCCGCCGCCGCTTGCGCCGCTGCCGGAGTCGGAAAGGTCATGCACTACGCCCAAGGCGTGCTTGAGAGTCACGCATGGGTCGCCTGTGAGCGTCCGCCGGGTTCGGACCACATCGAATTCGGTGCGCCGGAGCAGATCGAACACTCCGCGTCGTTGCTGAAGCGCCGCATTTCGGAGGCCCACGCGGCCGGACTTCGGGTTGATGCTTACAGCATTCTCGGCCTTGCGGGTGTTTGGCAGGGATCACGTCACCAGGTGCCGCGCGTCATCGAACCTGTTGGTCGAGTGCCCCGGTTTGCCGTCGAGCACCCCGAATTCATGTCCAAGGCCCGCGACGGTCGGAGTTGGCTCGACTGGGACGTCGGTGAGCCGGTGCTGGGCTACGACGTGGGCTATCTGGCCCTGGCGCACCCCGAAGTCCGGGCCTATGTGCGCCGTGAGTTGGTGGCCTTCGCCCGGGACTTTGGGGCCGATGGGGTGCAGCTGGAGTTCTTGCCCGTGCTGGCGGCCGGCGAGAGCGTGTGGCCGCTGGGCTACGACGAACCGGCGCTTGCCGAGTTCCGCCGGCGATTTGGGGTGGATCCACGGTCGCAGCCCGCTGACGACCCGGCCTGGGCGCGTTTGCGCGCCGATTACGTGACGGAGTTCTTTCGGGAATTGCGCCGCGACCTGGACGCCCTGGGCCGGCCGGTGGAGGTCGCGGCGGCAACCGAGGGCATTTGGGCCCGACCGGACGAGGCCTACAGGCTCGGCCTGGACTGGCCGGCATGGGTCGAGGAGGGCTTGGTCGATGCGCTCTATCCGCGCTTCTTTCTCGACGACCCGCTCTATCCGCCGAGCGACCCGTCAAGCGAGTCGGGCTCTTGGGTGGCCGATGCCGCTCGCATCGAGCGGGAGCTCGCCACCGTGCGCCGCCTGGTTGGCAATCGGTGTCGGATATGCGCCACGGCGATCGCTTCGAACGCACCGGCCACCGATCCCGTGTCGGTTGTCGTTGAGCGCATCGTCACCGCGGCTCGGGCCATCGTTGAGTCGGGATCCGACGGCTTTGGCATCTACACCGACGCGCGCGTTGCCGGCGACGCCGCCTTGTGGATCGGCCTGCGGCGCATCCACGAAGGCCGGTTCTAGCGGGCCGTCTGGACCAGTTCGCGCCGGGCGCGGTGGACCGTGCGGTTCGGCGTGACACCTTCGCGAGCGGTCAAGCTGGTGACCTAGAACGACTGCCGGGAGTTCGGGTATCCTGCGAATTCGCGGCGCTTGCCGAATGATGGATAATGCGCCGCTGCTAAGCCGCCGCCGCGGACGGTCCGCGGAGCGGTGCACTACCGCCATGTCGGCGGCAAGGGGAGGTTTGTATGGAGCATGTTGCGGGGCGAGTGATGACTCGCCGCAATCTGTTGCGGGGCGCGTCCGCCGGACTATTCGGCGCGGCAGGCGCAGCGGTGCTGGCGGCGTGTGGCGAGGCGCAAGTCGTCGAGAAGATCGTCACGCAGGAAGTGATCAGAGAGGTCCCGGTTGAGACCGTCGTCACCAAGGAAGTGGTGAAGGAGGTCCCGGTCGAGTCCGTGGTCACGAAGGAA
>JAJDUU010000035.1 GCA_022826485.1 Chloroflexota bacterium
CGGGGGCAGCCAGTCCCGCAGATCTGGGGGCAGCAGCAGGGTCTGGTTGGGCTCGTAGGGACGGAAGGTCGTCGGCATGGGCCACGTGCTCAGTCAACGGCTTGACCGATGTTCCCATGTTTCTACGGCGCAGACTCCTAGAGACGGACTGGTTTAGTCGATCGACACTGCTCCCGTCCGTTCGCCCTGAGCCTGTCGAAGGGCCTAACGAACGGATGGGAGCATAGGGCGGCAAGCGATGCTTGAACGTCGATGGCCTCCGCTGCCGCCGTTCCCCGCATATGAAACGAGCGCTCCGGCCGAAGCCGGAGCGCTCGCGGATCACCGCGATTCGAGCGCTACGCCGCGAGCGACGTCACACCCTCCGGCACGTGACCCGTGCCGTGACATTGGGAGCATGAGCGCCAGAACGTAGCGCCGGCGTAGCTGGCGCGCGCAAGCGGACGGCCGCCTCCGTCGTAGCGGCGAAATCCACGGCCGACGCAACGCGGGCAAATGTGCTCGCCCGAGCGGGCAGAGATGGTCGCTCGTGGACCAACGTAGTGGGTCATGCCTTCCCCCTTCCTCGCGGGAATGCCCCAGGTCAACATTGACCTGACAGCGCACGCATCTCGTGCGCTGTCTGAATAGTACCGCGCAATGCCCCCGGGTCAAGACGGACGGTATTGGATCATCCAATCGGCCACGGCCCGGCGTGGCCCGTCGGCGTCGGGGAATCAGGTCAGAGTGGTTAGGCCCACGACGGCGGCCGCGTGATGCGTCCCCGATCGTCCGAAATCGTCGCGGGGAACTGGCACCGGGGGAGCAGTGCTCGATCCAGGAGCCGGTAGGTGCTAGCGGCCTTCGGCAAGTGAAAGCTCGCCGTTTCCTTTGGATCGACCACATGCACCGGAAAGCTGAAATCCCGGCGCACCATGGCGATGACGCCGGCAAAGTCGGAATCTCCCGTGACGACGAACGCCGCCTGGCAATCGCGCTTGGCCGCGTCACGCGTCAGGTAGGCCGCCAGATTCGCGTCCGACCCTTTCTCCTCGGTACGGATGACCCTGACGAAAGGCGGATCCCCCGGCTGGGGATTGGCGCGAGGCATCAGAACCGGGTTCTGTAGGAAATGGCCCTCGTGAATGCTAAGTCGCGGGAGCGTTCGGAGGGCGCGAAAGTAAATCTGCTGGCGGATGTGCCTCTGCGGATCCCTCGCCTGAGCCTTAATCGGGGCTGTGAAGTAGCGGATGTGGTGGAGTTCGAACTCAGAGCCGAGGAATCCCAGCGCAAGGGCTCGAAGATCAAGCCACCGGTGCGGCGTGCCCTTGAGCGCGCGGTAGTAGAGATTGAACGCGTCGATATAGACGTTGGCGTGCATCGGGAACCAAAAAAAGAGAGGCCACCCGCAGGCAGCCTCTATCCCAGCCATCGAAATGACTGGGGGGGTTGCCTATATGTTGGCCTGAAGGTCGACTACTGTCAACACTCTATTGTATGTAACGACAAACATCCACATTATCCCCGTTCGCCCCCCCCAGGGCGGCTTTTCCCTCGGCTTTTGTCAGAGAATCGGACCCTGCCCGCTGCTAAAGCGCCAGCGCGCCCCGCTTGTGCTCGCTGGTCACCGCCCGGCCGCTGGTGGTGAACGATTGGCCGCAGCCGCAGGCGCTCTGCGCGTTGGGATTGAGCAGCTTGAACCCGCCGTCGATCAGCGCATCGCTGTAGTCGAGCGTCGAGCCTCGCAGCAGGCCGATGCTGGCGGCATCGACGATCACCGTGATGCCGTGCGCGTCGATGGACATGTCGCCGTCACGCGGGCCGGGCTCGATCCCCATGGCGTAGCGGAAGTCGCCGCAGCCTGAATCGGGCACTACGCGGACCCGCAGCACGGCTTCGGGCCTCTTGCGCTTGGCGCGCATGCGGTTGAACTGCGCGGCCGCCGACTCGGTGATCGCCAGCACGGGCGCCGACGCGGCCATCGGAAGCGCGTCAGTCATCTCCTGCCCTCCACTTCAGCGCTGCATCGGAAGTCTACGCCATCGAAACCGCGGCGGCCGTATTGGCTTGGCGCCGCAGCTGCCCAATCGCACGGTCAATGATCTCCACGGCCTGCCGCATCTGCGCGTCGGTGTTCGAGCGTCCCGTCGTCAGTCGCAGGCTGCTGCGCGCGATGTCGGCCGGAATGCCCATGGCCAGCAGCACGTGGGACGGCTCCAGCGACGCCGAGGTGCAGGCCGAGCCGCTCGAGGCCGCGATCCCCGCCGCATCCAGCCGCAGCAGCAGCGCCTCGCTGTCCACGCCCTCGATCACGAAGCTCGCGGAATTCGGCAGCCGACCATCCGCCGGTCCGGTCAGGCGCACGCGCGGAAGCTCCGTCAGGCCCTCACTGAGAACACCGGTCAGCCGGGCGTTCGCGGCGTTGCTCGCCGCGCGTTCGGCGTGCGCCCGGGTGAGCGCCGCCGCGAATCCCACCGCTCCCGCCACGTTCTCCGTCCCGGCGCGCCGGTTGCGCTCCTGCGAGCCCCCGACGATCTGCGGCGCCAGCCGCACCCCGCGCCGCACGTAGAGGGCGCCCACTCCCTTCGGGCCGTACACCTTGTGCGCGGTCAGCGAGAGCAGATCCACCCCGAGTTCCGGCGTCACCAGGCTCAGGCTCCCAGCGGCCTGCACGGCGTCCGTGTGCACCAGGGCCGGGTGGTCCGCCAGCGCCGCGGCGATCTCGGCCACCGGCTGCACCGTGCCCACCTCGTTGTTCGCGTACATCACCGACACCAGCGCCGTGTCGTCCCGCACCGCCGCCAGCACGTCCGCGGGATCGACGCGTCCGACCGCGTCCACCGGCAGATAGGTGGCCGCGAATCCATGCCGTCGCTCGAGCTGCTGCACCGTGTGCAGCACCGCGTGGTGCTCCACGGCGCTCGTCACCAGGTGGCGCCGTCCCTCCGCGTGCGCGCGCCAGGCCACGCCCCGGATCGCCAGGTTGGCCGCCTCGCTGCCGCTGCCGGTAAACACGACCTCCGCCGCATCGCAGGCCAGCACGGCGGCCACGTCCTCGCGCGCGTCGTCCAGCGCGGCGCGCGCCTCGCGGCCCTCCAGATAGAGGCTGCTCGCATTCCCCGCATGCGCGGACAGGTAGGGCAGCATGGCGGCCATCACGTCGGGATCGACCGGCGTCGTCGCCGCGTGGTCGAGATAGATGCGCCCGGCAGGTTCTACGCCGCGGCGGCCATCCTCATCGGCGGATGGCATAGCAGCATGCCTGGTCGCCCTTCGGCGACACCGCCAACTGCTCCACGTCGGCCTGCACCAGCTTGCGGATGAACCGCAGCTCCGATTCGCAGGCGGCGGTGCAGCCCTCGGCCACCCGCGAGACCGGGCAGTTGTGCTCGCGCAGGCGGTAGCCGTCGTCCGTGGCCTCGAGCTCCACCATATAGCCGCACTCATCCAGGATCCGGGCCACCTCGTGAACGCGGAGATCGAACGACAAGCCGCGGACGCGGGGGCTGTATTTGTCGAGTTGCCGGCGTTCGTGCCGTTCGAGGACCGCCTGCAGCAGGGACTCTCCGCCCAACTCCCGCACCGCGTCCACCATGCACGAGGCGAGGTCGTCGTAGGTGCGCTCGAACGACTCGTGGCCCTTGGGCGTCAGGTGATAGCGATAGCGGGGCCGCCCCGGCCGCCCGCGCACCGGGCTCGCCGTCACCAGACCGTCGGCCGTCAGGCTCTCCAGATGCGGTCGGACGGCGGACGTGCCGGTACCCACGCAGTCGGCGATATCCGGCGCAAACATGCCACCGCCGACTTTGAGTGCCCGCAGAATCTCGTCGCGGGGGCTCACCGTGCGCAAATGGCAGGCCCCAGGGTGTGCTGGTGTCAATTGAAGCTACCACCGCCATTGGTCGGCCAACAACAGCAATTCGTGCTCCAATGGTGAGAATTTAGACAATAAGTGCAGAGTTTTCTGTAAAAACGTGTAGAATGCCCTGACCAATCGACCCGTGGCCGCTCACTTGCGGACACCTGCTGCGAACCGAGGAACCTCCGGTGGCACCCCCGACTGATGTGCTGGCAACTCCCGCGCCGAACGCCTGGGAAGACGCGCTCTCCCACCTCGAGCCGCGCGACAGCACGGCCAGCGATGAGGCGTCGTCGGGCGGCGAAGGTGGCTGGGCGTCCGAGCCGAGCCCGGTTCCCCAGCCCGGCGCCGGCGCGTCCATCGAAGACACGCTGCGCCTCTATCTCAACGAGATCAACCGCGTGCCGCTGCTCACGGCGGCCGAGGAAGTCTCGCTGGCCAAGCGCGTCGAAGCCGGCGACGACGCCGCCCGCACCCACCTGACCCGCGCCAACCTGCGCCTGGTCGTCAACGTGGCCAAGCGCTACGCCACCGGCGGCCTGCCGCTGCTCGACCTGATTCAAGAGGGCAACCTGGGCCTCATGCAGGCCGTCGAGCGCTTTGACTGGCGTCGCGGCTTCAAGTTCAGCACCTATGCCACCTGGTGGATTCGCCAGGCGATCACGCGGTCGCTCTCCAACGACTCCCGCACCGTGCGGCTGCCCGTCCACGTCGTCGAGACGCTGCGCAAGATCCGCCGCATCGCGCCTGACCTGGCCACGCAGCTGGAGCGCAACCCCACCGCCGAGGAACTGGGCGACGTGCTCAAGCTCGACCCGACCCGCATCGTCGAGATCGTGCGCGCCGGCCGCTCGCCCATGTCGCTCGAGCAGCCCGTGGGCGAGGACGGCGAGGAGCCGCTGTCCGACTTCGTCGAGGACCCCGAGCCCGAGACGCCCGACGCGCGCCTGCTCGTGGAGTCGCTCAGCGACGACGTCAATCGCGCCCTCGCCATCCTGCCCGACCGCGAACGCACCATCCTCACGCTGCGCTTCGGCCTCGACGGCGCCGAACCCTGGACGCTGGACGACATCGGCGCCCACTTCGGGCTCACCCGCGAGCGCATCCGCCAGCTCCAGGTGGAAGCCCTGCGCAAGCTCCAGCGCTCACAAGCCGCGCGCCCGCTGCGCGAATACCTGGCGAGCTAAAAGACCTCCGTCATTCCGGCGAAGAGCCTGCCCCGTACTCGATACGGGGCCGGAATCCAGGTTCGGGCTTCCGCAGCGGCTTAGCTCCGCGCCCGAGGTCGAAGGCCTTGGATTCCTCGCTACCCTCGAAATGACGCTTTCGGTATTCCTAGGACGCACCGTGGGAGCGCATGCCCACGCTGCACGCAGCGCGGGCCACCGTACCTCCGTCATACCGGCGGACGCCGGTATCCAGTCCGGTCGAACCTGGAAGCGCGCCGGATGCTCGGCGTCGGGCGGGTCTCAGATGCACCTCTACAGGCGTATGCCAAGGTCTTGACAAGCGGATAACCCGCACCGGTCTCATGGCTGGAGCGCGAGCAAATCTGCGGCGGTCTGGAAATCGACCGTTGCGTACACTCGACATGGTCTCCCGCCCCCGCGGCAGGTTTAGCGGGAGCGTCCCTCGGAGTGTGAGGGGAGGGCCAACTCATGGCGAAGCTGTCCCAGGAGATTGCTGCTTACGAGCGCATGCGCGACGTACTCGAAACCGACCACTTCGGCCAGTGGGTCGTTGTTCATGATGAAAAGGTGTTCGGAACGTACGACGACTTCCAGGAGGCAGCCGATATCGCCGTGCGGAACTTTGGGCGCGGACCGTTCTTGCTTCGCCGGATTGGCGAGCCGCCGCTAACGCTGCCGGCGTCGGTTCTCTATCACCCGGTCAATGCCGACAGCTAGTTGCGGGTTTCCTAGTCGTCCCAGAATTCCTCCTCGCTTCCGGATCGACACGGTGAACCGCGCGGCAATATTCGGCGCCGACAGCCTCAGGTGATCTCCAGCATGCGCTCGATCGCCCGCCGGGCGCGCGCGCGCACGCGTGGCTCCACCTCGATCTGGTAGCGGTTCTCCCGCAGCGACGCCAGCACCTCTTCCAGCGTGATCTCGTTCATGTGCGGACAGCGCACCGAGCAGAGCCGCACCATCTCCTTGTCGTGCGCCTCGGCGGCGATGTTGTCGCCCATGCTGCACTCGGTCAGCAGCAGATAGCGCGGCGCGGCGGTCTCGGTCACGTAGCGGGTCATGGCGCCCGTCGACCCCGAGAAGTCGGACGCGGCGACCACCTCCGGGCTGCACTCCGGGTGCGCCAGCACCACTACGTCCGGAAACTGCGCCCGCACGTCGCGGATGTCCTGCACCGTGAACTGCTCGTGGACCTCGCACCGCCCGTGCCAGCCCACGATCTCGTACTGCAGGCCGTTGCACGCGTCCGCCGCGCGGCGCTCCTGGGATACCGGCTGCGCGCTGGGAAACACGATCTGCTTGGACGTGGACGCCGCCACGTTGCGGGCCAGGTATTCGTCGGGCAGAAAGATCACCTGCTCGGCGTCGAGCGACTCCACCACCTGGGCCGCGTTGCTGGAGGTGCAGCAGACGTCCGACTCCGCCTTCACGTCGGCGTAGGTGTTCACGTAGGTCACCACCGGCGTGCCCGGATAGCGGCGGCGCAGCTCGCGCACGTCCGCCGCCGTGATCGACGCCGCCAGCGAGCACCCGGCGCGCTCGGCCGGCAGCAGCACCGTGCGATCGGGATTGAGGATCTTGGCCGTCTCGGCCATGAACCGCACGCCGCAGAAGACGATCGGGTCCGCCTCGGTGGTAGCCGCGATGCGGCTCAGCTCCAGCGAGTCCCCGGTGTGGTCGCACACCGAGTGAAACAGCGCCGGCTCCATGTAGTTGTGACCCAGGATCACCGCGCCGCGTTCCCGCTTGAGTCGATTGATGCGGTAGGCCAGCTCGGCCTTGATCGCCAGCTCCGGCTCGGGCACCACGTCGGCCAGCTTGGACCGAAGGTCGCGGTAGGTGTCCTCGATCGAGGGGGTTTCGACAGTCATGGCATCTGGAGCCGCGCCCGATGCGGCGGATCCGCCGGCCGGAATCTCGCGCCGGCGGCGCCCGGGCGTTCGGACGATGGGCTCTGCCGAGCCGAAATGGTTAGAGATTCTCGCACGCGCCGCGCCGAGATACGAAATCGCGCAAGAAAATCCCTTCCCCTTCCAAGGGAGACTCTTACCTAACCCCTCCGTCATTCCGGCGAAGGCCGGAATCCAGTCCGGTCAAGCCTGAGGGCCCGCTGGAAGTTCCTCGTAGGGGCAAGTCTCAGACCCGCCCATCCAGGTCATGCACACGTCGCCTGGTAGGGGAAGGTCGGGACGCCGGTCAACGCCCACCGGCCGCCCAAATACTCCGCCTCCGCCCCGCCGCCAAACCCGCTTAGTCGAACAAATCCAGCAACGCCAAATAGCTCGCGTCCAACCGGCGCGTGCGCCCGGCCACCTCGGCCAGGGGCACCGGCACGATGCGGTTGCGCTGCAGGGCGGTCAGCATCCCGTGGTCGCCGGACGCCAGGCCGTCCACCGCCGCCACCCCGCAGCGCGTGCCCAGCACGCGGTCGAACGGCGTCGGCGGACCGCCGCGCTGCGTATAGCCCAACACCACCGCCGGCACGCTCCGCCCCAGGGCGCGCTCCAGCGCGCCCGCCGCCGCATATCCCAAGCCGCGCGCTGAAAGCTGCACGTGCCCGAACTCGTCCGATGAATGGACCTCCGCCGGGTCGACCTCCAGGTCCACGATCTCGGCGCCCTCGGCCACCACGATCACGCTGAACGACAAGCCGCGGGCGGCGCGACGCTCCACGTGCGACGCCAGCGTCCCCAGTTCGATGGGCCGCTCCGGCACCGCGATGTAGTCCGCGCGGCCGGCCAGGCCGCCCGCCGCCGCCAGCCAGCCCGCGTCCCGCCCCATGGTCTCCACCACCACCACGCGCCGATGCGAAACCGCCGTCGTCCGCACGCGCCCCACGGCGTTGGACACCGTGGTGACGGCCGTGTCGAAGCCGATGCAGACGTCGGTCTCCGGCACGTCGTTGTCGATCGTCTTGGGAATGCCCACCACGGCGTCGCCCTCGGCGGCCATGGCGCCGGCGATGGACAGCGTGTCGTCCCCGCCGATGACCACTAGACCGCGCAGCCCGCACTCGTCGAACACCGCGCGGGCCTTGGCGAACGACTCAGGGTCACGCAGCGGGTTGGTGCGCGACGAGCCGAGCATGGTGCCGCCCACGTCGAGCACGGAGTCCGTCGCCTCGATCGTCAGCGGCTCGGCCTCGCGGTCGAGCACGCCGGCCCAGCCCTCGCGAAAGCCCAGCGTGGTCCAGCCCAGGCGCGCCGCCTGGCGCACCACGCCGCGAATGGCGGCGTTCAGTCCCGGACAGTCGCCGCCGCCCGTGAGGACGCCGATCTGCATTACGCGCCGCCTGACCCCATCCCGTCACTGCCGCCCCAGCGTACCGCCGGCGGGTATCGGGTCGCTTGGACCCCCAGGCGCTATGGGCGTGTGGCCAACAGTCTCAGCCGTGCAAATCGATAAGTCGGCGAAGACCGTCTACCCCGAGACCTGTCTGTTTCGGTCCCAGGATTTCACGCAGGGTGCCGCGTGGGATCGGCTTATTCCGCTTGTGTTTCTTCGTCGGAATGACCGTGACCCGGGTCACAGGCCGACCGTCAACAACAAAGGACTTCCGATAGACGGCGCCATGCTTGGATGCTCGACCCTTGTGCCAGCCGTCGCGTTCGAGCAACCGCTCCAGCTTGGCGCAGGAAATCGCGGGCAGCCCCGCACGGCTGGCGATGGCTCACACCCCCTATGCCGTGGCCATGGCTGCCGTCGAGTGAGGTGCGTCGATCTGCATTGAAAGAATCTGCGTGAACAAGGGGGCATCGCGGCTGATTGGCACGGGCCGCTCGACCTCCTGCGGCACTGAGTCCTCGTAGACCTTGATTCCGTGGGACTCGAAAAACCGTTCCCGTTCGCCGGCATCCTCCATCCCATTCAGGTGAAGAATGACGAGATCGATCAGTTCTTCGTGAACCTCGTCAACGGATTCCCCGAATGTGGCCGTTCCCAGCTCCACGCAACGGCCAACCCATTGCTCGCCCTCGCGCTGGATTTCCACGGTCAGAATGACAAGTTTGTCTCCCGCCATGTCGATCCTTCAATGACCAGCGGCATCTGCCGCGCCGCCGGGCGGCCAAGCCTACACCACTAAGAATCGACCGTCGGTGACCAAAGCCCCCTCGCCAGGTCGGCGGGATTGGGCGGCCGTCACGCAGCCCCGCGCCCCCGCCGCGCGAATGGCTACCATGACCCCGTGACGGCCAGCCCCAAGCATTCGAGGCTTCGTGGATACCCTTACGGCGCTGCGCGACCGCCGCAGCATCAACGCCCTGACGGCCGACGTGCCGTCGCAGGCGGCCATTCAACGGCTGTTGGACGTGGCCGTGTGGGCGCCCAACCATCGCATGACGGAACCCTGGAAGTTCCACGTCCTGACCGGCGACGCGCGCCGGACGGTCGGCGAGGCCATCAGCGACGGCCTGCGCGACGAGCTTGACGCCGACGACCCGATCGCCGCCGGCGAGATCAAGGGCGCCCGCGCCAAGCTCACCCGCGCTCCCGTCGTCATCGTCGTCAGCCACCCGCGCGCCGACGACCCGGTGATGGACCTCGAGGACTACGCCGCCTGTTGCTGCGCCGTGCAGAACATGCTGCTGGCGGCCCACGCCGAGGGCCTGGCGGCCAAGTGGCGCACCGGCGCCATGTGCGACTACGTCGCCAGCCGGAAGGCGCTGGGTCTCGGCGACACCGACCGGCTCGTCGGATTCATCTACCTGGGCTATCCGTCCCCCAACGCGCCCCCGGACACGCGCGAGCGGACCACGCCGCCGGTCGCCTGGCTCGGCTGGGAGGACGCGGGTGACTGACGCCACGGAGCTGTGGCAACTCACCCTGGTCGAGATCGGCGAGCGCATCGCCGCCGGCGAGGTCAGCCCGGTTGAGGTGACCCGCGCCTGCCTGGCGCGCACCGAGCGGCTGGGCCCGGCGCTCAACGCCACGACCGCGATCCTCGGCGATCAGGCGCTGGCGGCCGCCCGGCAAGCCGAACGCGAGATCGTCGGCGGCAGCTACCGCGGTCCGTTGCATGGCGTGCCCATCGGCATCAAGGACCTGGCCGACGTGGCCGGCGTTCCTACCACGGTGGGCTCGCACGTTTACGACGGCCATGTCGCCGAACGGGACGCCACCCTCGTCCGCCAGCTCAAGCGGGCCGGCGCGGTCATCATCGCCAAGCTGAACTGCGACGAGATGGCCCTGCACCCAACCGGCGCGATCTCCCAGTTCGGACCGGGCCGCAACCCGTGGAACACGGCGCGGGCCAGCGGCGGCTCGAGCAGTGGGTCCGGCGTCGCCGTCGCCGCGGGCATGATGTTCGGCGCGCTCGGATCGGACACCGGCGGCTCCATTCGCATCCCGGCCGCCGCCTGCGGCATCGTCGGCATCAAACCCACCTACGGCCGCGTGAGCCTCGACGGCGTGCGGCTGCTGGCCCCGACCTTCGACACGCCGGGACCCATGGCCCGCACCACCCTGGACGCGGCGCTGCTGCTGCGCGCCATGGTGGACCCGGACGACGAGGCGGACATCGGCGAGGCCAACCGCGTCGCGCGCCTCGTACCCGACGCGGACGCCGGCCTCGACGGCCTGCGCCTCGGCGTGCCGTCGAGCTATTTCTTCGAGGAAATCGACCCCGACATCGAGTCCCTGGTGCGCGGCGCCATCGACGCGCTGGCCCGGCTGGGCGCCGAGTTGGTAGCGGTCGAGCTGTCGTCGCTGGCGCAGGTGATCGAGTCCCACTGGGGCATCATGGTTCTCGAAGCCCACGCCTCGATCTCGGCGGCGACGGGCGGCGACCTCACCCGCGTCGGCCAGCCCGTCCGCGAGCGGCTGGCGGCCGGCCTGGAATTCTTGCAGCTGGACCCGCGAGACTCCGCGGTGACGCTGGGACGCCTGCGGGCCATGCGCGATGACGCACTGGCGGACTACCGGCGCGCCGCCGGCCAGGTGGACGCCCTGGTCACGCCCGCCCTCCCGCGCTCACCCGTGCCCATCGCCGACGCGCTCACCGACTTCACCTGGATGGGAAGCTATACGCGCTGCTTCAACGGCACGCACGAGCCGGTCGTGTGTCTCCCCTGCGGCCGCGGCTCGGACGGCATGCCCGTGGGCCTGCAAATCGTCGCGCCCAAATACCGCGAGCGCACCGCCGTCCGCATCGCCCTAGCCTACGAGCGCAGCGACGACGCCCCCACACTCGGCTGGCCACCCGAACCCACACTCCCGTAAGCCAAGGTCCGGAACCCTCTCCCTCTGGGAGAGGGCAGGGTGAGGGAAACGCCCGACCCGCCCCAGAGCTACTCCCCCGCCGTCGAAAGCCCTCCGTCATTCCGGCGTCCGAAACCCTCTCCCTCCGGGAGAGGGCAGGGTGAGGGAATCCCCCAATCCGCCGGCACGCTAGCCATAGTTCCCACTCCCGCGAGTCAACGTCCGGAACCCTCTCCCCCTGGGAGAGGGCAGGGTGAGGGCCCCCCAATCCGCCGGCACGCTAGCCGTAGTGCCCACTCCCCTGAGTCAAGGTCCGGAACCCTCTCCCTCCGGGAGAGGGCAGGGTGAGGGCCCCCCAATCCGCCGGCACGCTAGCCGTAGTGCCCACTCCCCTGAGTCAAGGTCTGGAACCCTCTCCCCCTGGGAGAGGGCAGGGTGAGGGCAACCCCCGACCCGCCGGCGAGCGAGCCGTCGTGCCCACTCCCGCGAGTCAACGTCCGGAACCCTCTCCCCCTGGGAGAGGGCAGGGTGAGGGAACCCCCCGACCCGCCCCACAGCTACTCCCCGGCCGTCGTCCGCACCGCCGTCCCATAGGCCAACAGCTCGGCCACGCCCTGCATCACGTCCGCCGCGTTGTAGCGCACGCCCACGATGGCATCCGCGCCCAGCGACTCGGCGTGGGCCACCATGCGGTCCACCGCTTCCCGGCGCGCCTGCGCCAGCAGCTCCGCATACTCGCGAACCTCGCCGCCTCTGATGCTGCGCAGCCCGGCCATGACGTCGCGGCCGATGCCGCGCGCCCGCACGCTGTTCCCCTGCACGATCCCCAGCGTCTCGGTGATCTCCCGGCCCGAAATCTCCAGCGTGGTCACCACGATCATCCCGTCACCTCCGATGCGTCCCGGTCGGACCCTGATACCAACACGTCCAGCGTCCGCAGCACGTCATCCCACCCCAGCTCTCCGGCCCGCGCCACGATCTCGGGACGCTGCGGGAGCCCGTGAAGCGGTCCCGGTTTCTCGACCTTCAGCCCAGCGACCAATGTGCCGAAGCGCGCGCAGGTCGCCAGGTCCGCGCCCGCCAGGCGCCCCGCCAGGAATCCGCCGACGAACGCGTCCCCGGCCCCCTGCGGTCCCTTGACCCGCCGCGCCACGTGCGGCAACCGCACGGTTTCGTCGGCGGTGGCCGCGAACGCCCCGTCCCCCGCCATGGTGATCGCCGCCAGCTCCGCCCCGCGGTCGAGGAAATACCGCGCCGCGTCCTCGGGATCGCGGACGCCCGCCACCGCGAGCGATTCGTCCGGCGCGCCGCAGAACACGAAGTCCGCGTCCGGCAGCACCTCATGCATCGCCACCGCCGCCTCTTCCCCCGACCAGAGTTGCGGACGGAAGTTGATATCCAGCGAGACCGGGATTCCGCGCTCGCGGGCGCGCTCCGCCAGGCGCCGCGTCGCGGCCCGCGACGACGCCGAAATGGCCTGCGAAATACCGCTCAAGTGCACCAGCCGCACGCCCTGCAGGTCCACTCGATCCACGTCGGCGGGCGCGATCGTCGACGCCGCGCTCCCTTTCCGCCAGTACCAGATTTGGTAGCTGGCATCGGCGGCGTGCTCCGCCACATACAGGCCGGTCGGCCCGCCGCCACGCGTGACGTAGCGCTGATCGACCCCGAGGCCGGCCCAGTCCTCCAGCAGATAGTCGCCGAACGGATCGTCGCCGACCTTGGTCAAAATCGCGCACGGCAGGCCCAACCGCCCCAGCGCCACGGCCACGTTGAGCACGTCGCCCGAGTTCGACCGCTTGATCGTCTCCACCCGCGCCAGCGGCTTGGGGCCGGCAAGCTCGACCATCACCTCGCCCGCCGCGATAACGGCCGGCCCTTTCGCGTCGCTCATCCGAATCTTTCGATGTAGGGGCAGCCCTTCTGGCTGCCCGAATCACCGGCGGATCGGGCACCCACGAGGGACGCCCCTACCAATCTATGTAAGGCAACCCCGTCATTCCCGCGGAGGCGGGAATCCACCTCACGAGGATCTCCCACGTGCACGCCGCTGCGGCAGGTGCAGCGGCTGGTTGATGGCCTGCCAGGCCGCCTCGGCCGTGGCCTCGGGGAAGGTCGGGTGCGCGTGAATCGTCTCCCGCAGATCGTCCAGCGTCGCCTCCAACTGCAGCGCCAGCGCCCCCTCGGCGATGATGTCGCTGGCCCCGGGACCGATCACGTGCATCCCCAGCAACCGGCCCCCCGCGCCGTCGGCCACCAGCTTCACGAAGCCGTCGGTATCGCCAAATGCTCGGGCGCGGCCCAGCGCCTGGAACGGGAAGCGCCCCACGGTCACCTCGCCGTGCTGTTCCCGCGCGTCGGCCTCGGTCAGCCCCACGCTGCCAATCTCGGGATGCGTGAAGGTGCACGCCGGCACCACGTCGTCGTGATAGGCCGCCGAGCCGCCAACCACGTTCTCCGCCGCGACCACACCCTGATGCGAGGCCACGTGCGCCAGCAGCCGCTGTCCCGTCACGTCGCCGATGGCGTACACGTCGGGCCGATTGGTGCGCATGGCGCTGTCGACAGGTATCCCCTGCGCGCTGTGCGTCACGCCCATGCGGTCGAGACCCAGGTTCATGGCATTGGCCCGCCGCCCGGTGGCCATCAAGACATGCGTCGCGTCGACCTCTAGTGATTCGTCGTCTTTTGCCAGACTCACGCGCAGCCCGCCCTCGCGCTCGGCGATGGACTCCATGCGCGTGCCGTCGCGCACGGTCACGCCCTGCTGCACCAGGATCTTGCGCAAGGCCGCGCTCACGTCGGCGTCTTCATTCGGAACTACGGTCGGGAGCATCTCGACCAGCGTGACCTCGCTCCCCAGCAGCGCGAACAGCGTGGCCCACTCGACGCCCACCGCGCCCGCCCCCGCCACCACGATCTGCTCCGGCGGCTCTTCCAGCTCGAACGCCCCGTCGCTGTCGATCACTCCCGGCAGATCGACGCCCGGCACCGGCGGCATCACCGACGACGAGCCGCTGGCGATGATCACCTGTGGCGCCATGACCAGGTCGCCCCGGTCGCCCATATCCACCTCGACCACGCCCGCGCCGGCAAGCGTGCCGTAGCCGCGCACCACCGTGACCCCGGCCGCATCCAGCAGGCCGCCCACCCCGCGCACCAGCTGTCGCACGATGCGGTCCTTGCGCGCCCGCATGGCCGGATAGTCGGCCTCGACGCCCGACACGTTGACGCCGAACGCGCCAGCGTGGAGCGCGAGCTGATAGACCTCGGCGCTGCGCAGCAGGGCTTTGGACGGAATGCAGCCCCGCAGCAGGCACACCCCGCCGACCTCTTCGGCCTCCACCAGCGCGACGTTGGCCCCAAGCGCGGCCGCCCGCAGGGCCGCCACGTAGCCGCCCGGACCGCCGCCGAGCACACACACGTCCGCCGTTATCGGCATGGCATCTTCAGGGTCACCAGAGCGGACGGCATTGTAAATGGCGCGCGCCCTCGCTCAGCCCGCATTGCCAAAGGCCGCCGCGTCACAGCAAGTCCGTCATTCCCGCGGAGGCGGGAATCCACCCCCCACGTCCTTCGAGTTCGGCCTAGGGCCACCTTTTGTGGTCGCCCCATTGGGATTTCCGTTCGCCCTCGCTCAGCCCGCATCGCCAAAGCCCGCCGAGTCACAGCGTGTCCGTCATTCCCGCGGAGGGAGACCTCTGCGTAACCCCTCCGTCATTCCGGCGAAGGCCGGAATCCAGTCCGGTCGAACCTGAAGGCGCACTGCATGCGTGGCGTAGGGGCGACGCATGCGTCGCCCCTACCGAACTATGCAAGGGTCTCCGGAGGCGGGAATCCCCCCCCACGTCCCTCGCATTCGGCGTAGGGCCGACCAGACGCCGCGCCGTGCATCAGGGGCAATGTCACCCGCCATCGGCAAAGGCCTCGCAAATCCCGCGATAGACCCCCACCGCCGCCTCCAACTCCGCCAGCTCAATCCACTCGTCGTTCGTGTGCGCCTGCGCAATATCGCCCGGACCCAGCACCACGGCCGGCAGCCCGCCGATGGACGCCAGCATGGACGCATCGGTGGCATAGGCCACGGCGGCCAGCGTCGGGTCGCGACCGGCCTGCGTAAGGGCCCGCACGGTCGCGCGCACCACCGGTTCGTCGGCGGCGGTCTCCATGGGCGGCACGTGCACATAGGGCGCCTCGCGCTCGACCCGGAGCCCGCTGTCGGCCTGACGCGCCTGATCCAGCGCCCGGTCCACCTCGGCCAGGACGGCCTCCGGCTCCTCGCCCGGCAGCAGCCGCCTATCGCAGTCGATCTGGCAGCCGTCCGGCACCACGTTCACCGCCTCGCCGCCCTCGATCACGCCCACGCTCCACGTCGCGCGTCCAAGACGCGGATGCAACGACCGCGCCAGGCCCGGCTCGATCCCCGCGCGCAGCGCGCCGATCACCGTTTGCATGTCGAATATCGCGTTGCGACCGCGCTCCGGCGTCGCGCTGTGCGCCGCCACGCCCGTGGTGCGCACGCGCCAGCGCAGCACGCCCTTGTGCGCCACGATGGGTTGCAGGTTGGTGGGCTCGCCCACGATCACCGCGTCCACCGCGGGCCGGCGCTCGGCCAGCGCCCGCGACCCGCGCATGGTGATCTCTTCATCCATGGATCCCGCCAGCCAGACGTTGACCGGAAACGCCGGGTCCGCGGCAGCCCCTTCGAGAACACTCAGCATGGCCGCCAACGAGCCCTTGGGATCGGCCGATCCCCGCCCATAGAGCCGTCCGCCCTCGACACGCGGATTCAGCGCATCCGGCATCGGCGCCAGCCCGACCGTGTCCAGGTGACACTCGAACATCAGCGTGCGCGGACGTCCGCGGTCGAGCCGCGCCAACAGGTTCGGCCGGCCCGGCTCGACCTCATATTGCTCGACCTCGGCGCCCATGCCGCGCGCGGCCTCGACCACGTAGTCCGCCATCGCCTGCTCGCCAGGGCCTCCGGCCAGACTGGCGTTGACGCTGTTGATCGCCACCAGATCGGCCAGGCGCGAGACCAGGGCGGACATGGGCGGATTCTCAGTGATTGGGGCGCCGCAGTATAGGCGCGGTCGGCATCCGGCATACTACCAGACAAACACCGAACAGCCTGCTACACTGTCGGCATGGCTCCCCTCAAAGACCCACCGGCGGCGACGCTTTCCCCTCCGCGCCTCGGGGACGTCCGCCCACGACCACCGGCGCCGCCGCCCGTCGTGCGTCCACCCGCACCAACCTGCCCCGACTGCGCCGCGCCGCTCCGGGCCCAGGGCCTCTGCCTAGTCTGCCCGTCTTGCGGCTTCGGCGCCTGCGGCTAGGCGCTCCGCCCCCCATCGGTCGTTCCGAGCACTCCGTCTGGTAATCCGCGCGCCCTACCTGTCATTCCGAGCGCAGCGAGGAATCTAAGGCGCTGGCGAGGGGCACAACGCCCGTCAACTCCCAACGGCCCCACCCCGTCCGTCATTCCGGCGGAGCCTGTCCCCGCGAAGGCGGGGAGCCGGAATCCAGTTCGGGTCACCGGCGCGTCGGGTGGACCTGGACCCCGGCCTTCGCCGGGGTGACGAGGGATCGTCCTGGATCGCATGGCCCGCCGCAGCGGCTTGAACACCCTTGACTTGCAACACAGATACTCCGACCACCCCCCTCTGTCATTCCGAGCGCAGCGAGGAATCTAAGGCGCTGGCGAGGGGCGCAACGCCCGTCAACTCCCAACGGCCCCACCCCGTCCGTCATTCCGGCGGAGCCTGTCCCCGCGAAGGCGGGGAGCCGGAATCCAGTCCGGTCGAACCTAGAAGCCCGCCGGATGCTTCGCGTCGGGCGGGCCTTTGGCGTAGACCCTACGCCCCGGACTCAGCCTCCCCCACGTGCCGCGCCAGATAGGCCCCGCCCGCGACTCCCAGCATGCTGCTCGGACCGGTCGCCGCGCCCACCGCCGCCCCGATGCCGGTGGCCATCACGACCACCGCCGCCAGATTGTCCACCGTCACCGTCATGAACATGTCCGACACCAGCGGCTCGGAGAATCGCAGCAGGAAGGTCTCGCCCGCGCCCAGAATCTGGGCAAAGGACACCAGCACCAGCCCGAGCGCCGCGATTCCGAGCAGCGCGGCGGCCGCCGCGCTCGCCATGATGACCACGCCCACCAGGGTGCGCAGCACCGGACCGGGATGCTCCCAGCATGCCGACCGCACCCGCGCGTGCGCCTCCACCGCGCCGGACCCGCGCATCACGTGGGGCACCACCAGCCACAGCAGCGCGCCCACGGGCACGATGACCAGCACGTTCATGGCAAAGATCAACGTGTAGACCACCGCGATCAGCGCCAGCGGCCGCGCCGGCAGTTCGCCGAGAGGCCCGCGCGCGCCCATCTGCGTCAGGGCGAACACGCCCACCTGCGCCGCGAGCAGCACCCCCACGACCACCGCGGCCGGAATCGCCGCCGCCACCAGCGGCACGGCGCGCCTCAACGACCTTCGCACCCCGGCGGCCAGAGGCATGTCCCGCTCGCCGGCCGCCGCCGCCACGGCGCCCGCCGCCACGGACCAGGTGACGACGATGAGCACGGCCGCGACGACGAAGAACGGAATCGCCGCCGGCGATCGAATGTAGGCCAGCGCGGCGGCGCTTCCGCCCAGCGCGCCCACCGCCGCCCCCGCCCCGAGTCCCAGACCGAGCACGCCGGGGCGAGCGGCAATCGCAAAGGCCGCGGCAATGGGGGCCAGCAGGCCGTCCGTCGCTCCGGCCGCGTTACGCGTCCCGGTGGTGTCTGTGGATGTCATGCGGCCAACGCCGGCAGTGTATCTCCCCGCCCCGAAGACCCTTGCGAAACCCCTCCGTCATTCCCGCAAAGAGCCTCCCCCTCCATCATTCCGACCACCCCCTCTGTCATTCCGAACGGAGTGAGGAATCTAAGGCGCTGGCCAGGGGCACATCGCCCGTCAACTCCGAACGGCCCCGCCCCGTCCGTCATTCCGGCGGAGCCTGTCCCCGCGCAGGCGGGGAGCCGGAATCCAGTCCGGTCGCACCTGGAAGCGCGCCGGATGCTCGGCGTCAGGCGAGTCTGAGACCCACCCCTCCAGACTTGTGCAAAGGTCTCCCCCGCGGGGCTTATGCTCATAGTGCCGGTGGAACGCAGCGGGGGACGGAACCGTGATGACTGAATCAACCGCGGGCAATGGGCGCCGGGCCGTGGTGGTGGGCGCCGGACGCATGGGTCATGGGATCGCGCTCGAGCTGGCGCGCGGCGGCTTCCACGTCGCGTTATACGACGCGGCGGCCGGTCGCGCCGCAGCGGCCATTGCCGAGGCGCGGCAGGACGCGCAGGACCTGGTGCGCGCCGGGGTGATCGCCGACAGCGATGTCGACGTCGTCGTGGGACGGCTGCGCGCCGCCGACAGCCTCGCCGAAGCGGCCGCCGGCGCCGAATTCGGCGCCGAAGCCGTGGCCGAGGACCTGGAGGTCAAGCAGGACGTTTTCGCGGAGCTCGACCGCCACTGTCCGCCGCCCGCCATCCTGACCTCCAACACGTCCAGCATCAGCATCAGCGACATCGCCGGCGCCTGCGCCCATCCCGAGCGCGTGGCGCTGGCCCACTGGATGCTGCCGCCGCACCTGATCCCCACCGTCGAGATCTGTGGCGGTGAATCGACCGACGCGGCCACCATCAGCGGCCTGCGCGAGACGCTCGAATCGCTCGACAAGTGGCCGGTGGTCATCCGCAAGGAGCTGCCGGGCTACCTGATGAACCGCTTGCAGTTCGCCCTCGCGCGCGAGGCCCTCAGCCTCATCGACAAGGGCGTCACCACCGCCGACGAGATCGACCAACTCATCAAGGGCGTGCTGGCGCGGCGCATCCCGGTGCTCGGCATCATGCGCCAGGCCGACATGGCCGGGCTGGACGTGTATCGCCAGATCTTCACCTACCTCGGGCCGGACCTCGATTCCAGCGACGAGCCGCCCGCGTTTCTGGAGAAGACCGTGGCCGCCGGCCACACCGGCGCGCGCGAGGGCCGGGGCCTCTTCACCTGGGAGCCCGGCGAGTTCGAGCGCTACGTCGCCGCTCGCAACGAGGCCCTCATCCAAGCACTTCAGAAGGATCGCGCCGGCTGAGTCCTTAAGTCCGTCTCCCCGGAAGAGACCCTTGCGTCACCCCCTCCGTCATTCCGGCGGAGGCCGGAATCCAGTCCGGTCGTGCCCGGCAGCCTGCATACCTGGCGAAGGCGCGGCTCGCGCACCGCCCCTATCGGAGTCCTACGAGCGCGTCTTCACCGCAGCGGGCTGTGGTGCAGGTCTGGCGAGCGGTTGCCCCGGCGCCACTTCCCGACCCACGTAGCGCCGTCCAATCGCGTAGGCCGCCGCCGACTCGCTGGCCATGCTCACCGTGCGCGCCATGGCCCCCACCCAGGCGCCGGCGAGCGCGGCGGCGGGCGCGACGACGAACAGCAGCACGGCCATGAGCACCAGCCGCCCGATGGCCGCCGCCGCCACCAGCGACGTGCGGCGCTGGTGCATGGTCAGGCCGGAGTAGAACTGCCGCAGCCCCATCACCGCGGGCACCGCCACGAAAATCTGCAGCGCTGGCAGCGCCGCGTCGGCCACGCGCGGCGGCGCGCCGATCACGCCCTCCAGCGCAAACCGTCCCACCGGCGTGAAGGCGATCAGCGCCATCAGCGCGGTCAGGCCAAGCGACACCGCGACCACGAAGGCGCGCACCCGCGCATGGTCGACCGGGTCTTGCGCCATCACCAGCACCACCTGCCGCAGCGTGGCCAGCGCCGCCATGCTGACCATGATGAGGCTCATGGCCACGCGCAGGGCCGCTACCGACGTCTCCGGCTCGGCCAGCCGCAGCAGCCCCGCGTTGGTGAGCGGCAGGCCCGCCGCCAGGGAAAACTGCGTCGCGATCAGCGGCAGCACGAACCATGTCACCTGGCGCACGTCCAGGGGCAATTCCCCGCCCGGGTCGTCGCCGTAGGGCGCGCGGCGCGACGCGCGATGCGCCAGCCAGCCGAGCACCACCGCCTCAACCGCCGCGACCGCCAGCCAGACCGTCGATCCCGCCACGCTCGCCGCCACCGGAACGTTGGGGATGACGCCCAGCGCCAGCACGGCCAGCAAGCCAACGCTGACCGCCGGCGCCACCCACACCACCCGCGTCTGCCGCAAATGCGCCAGCTGCGCCACGTAGAACAGCCGCGCCAGGTTGAAGGCGGGCACCAGCACGGCGATCTGCATCATCTGCACCACGCGCGGCGTGAGCGCCGCGGGCGTGCCCATCACCTGCTCGAAAAACCACGGCCCGCTGCCCGGCAGCGCCGTCACCAGCGTCAGCCCCACGATGCCCACGGTGTAGACCGCCGTGTAGCGCCGCATGAAGTGGTAGGACCGGCGCCCGCGCACCAGCACCAGGTAGGCGCTCTGAACCGCGATACCCGCCGCGCCCAGAATCTGCACCACGCCGCTGACCACGCCAAAGGCCGCCAGCGACGCCGCCGGCTCGAGCCCCCGGGCAATGCCCGCGTCGAGCAGCGGGTGCCGCACCTGCTGCAAGACCTGCGACGCCGCCAACGGCAGAAAGAACGCCCACATGGCGTGGTAGGTCACGGCCTTTACCGACGCGGGGCGCATGGGCGCGGCAATCCTGGGGACCTCGAGGAAGCGGCCCGATTATGACCGGCGCGCACGCGCCGGTTTCCTACAGCCCCGAGAGACCCCGCCTGACGCCTGCGTATACTCACAGCGTCGGGCCGGGCAGCGGCGCCGGTCGCTTCGGCGGGCCCTACGATCCGCCCGACGCCATCGCGCGACCACGCGCCGCGGCCACCACACTCACAGGACGAATGGCATGACCGCATCCACCAACGGCGCCGAAGCGCCCCAGCCCACCGGCGCGCAGCTTGCCGAGCGGCACGCGCGCATCGAGGCCGCCATGCGCGAAATCCTCATCGCCGTGGGCGAGGACCCCGACCGCGACGGTCTGCTCGACACGCCGGCACGGGTCGCGCGGATGTACGACGAGCTGCTCAACGGTCATCTGACCGACCCGGACGAGCATCTCGAGGTCACCTTCGAGCACGGCCACGACGAGATGGTGGTGGTCCGGGACATTCACTTCCACTCGCTCTGCGAGCACCACCTGCTCCCCTTCTTCGGCACCGTTGCCGTGGGGTATCTGCCCCACGACCGCATCGTCGGGCTCAGCAAGCTGGCGCGCGTGGTGGAGCACCTGTCCCGGCGGCTCCAGGTGCAGGAGCGGCTGGCCAGCCAGATCGCCGACGCCATCGAGCGCGTGCTCGACACCGGCGGCGTCGCGGTGATGATCGAGGCCGAGCACCTCTGCATGACCATGCGCGGCGTCCGCAAGCCCGGCAGCCGCATGGTGACCACCGTCACCCGCGGCGCCTTCCGCGACAACCCCGCCACCCGCGCCGAGTTCCTCCACGCCATCGGCCAGCCCACCTAGCTCCAGCAACACCCGGCGTACAAGCCGAAGACCGGATCAGGCCCCTTCTCACCTGATAGGACCCTTGCGTAACCCCTCCGTCATTCCGGCGAAGGCCGGAATCCAGTCCGGTCGACTCTGAACATTGGCGGCGGATGCCCCAGGTACACCGGGTACGGCCACGCTTTGCAGAGATCTCCCTGATGGAGACCCTTGCGTAACCCCTCCGTCATTCCCACGAAGGGAGACCCTTGCGCACCCCCTCCGTCATTCCGGCGAAGAGCCTGCCCCGTACTCGATACGGGGCCGGAATCCAGTCCGGTCGACCCTGGCGGAACTTGGGGATGCTTGGCCGACGGGCGGTTCCCGAACCGCCCTTGCGCCCCGCCCGATACTTCATATACGATGTACACGCAGCGTTAACAGCGCTGCACGGGTCGTCCCTGGTCCGCGGATCAGCGGTTGATCGACGGGCCAGCACCGCCAAAGGTGGCGTGATGCGAAACATTCGCGTCGAGATGGGACGCTGGCAAATTGACAGGTTGCGCCCCGCGGCGTCACGGCCAATTCGTCGCGGGGCAGCAGGTCGCGCCGGGCCCGGATGACGCCTAGCGACACTTGAGACCCCGAACCAGCGAGTGCGCTCGCGTGGGGCTCGAGCCACCGGACCCGCCAGACGACCGGGCGCGATCACGGACACGGTTCGCGCTGCGGGCTCGCATCGAACGATGCGAGCCCGCGTCTATGTCACCCGCCCGCCGCCGGGCAATCTCTCGTCGGACCCCTTCCCCCTGGAAGGAGACCCTTGCGAAACCCCTCCGTCATTCCGGCGAGGAGCCTGCCCCCCTCCGTCATTCCGGCGGAGGCCGGAATCCAGTCCGGTCGAACCCGGAGGCGCGCTAGATGCTTGGCGTCGGGCGTTGTTCGGCGCCGTCCCTACCCCGCCAACCGCTGATAGACCTCCGGGTTCACCGTCCGCTCACACCGGCCCGTGCCCATGAACTCCTGCAAGTTGCGCACCGCGCGGTCGCCCATGCGGAACATCGACTCGTGGCTATGCGAGCCGAAGTGCGGCGTCAGAATCGTGCGCGGCGTGTGGAAGAACGGATGGTCCTCCGGCGGCGGCTCGACGGCGAACACGTCCGACCCAAGGCCGCCCAGGCGCCCGTCGTGCAGCGCCTCCACCACCGCCGCCTCGTCCACCAGGCGCCCGCGCGAGCTGTTGATCAGGAACGCGCCGGGCTTCATCAGGGCCAGCTCTTCGCGCCCGATGATCTCCATGGTCTCCTCGGTCACCGGCGTGTGCAGCGTCACGAAGTCGGATTGGCGCAGCAACTCGGGCAGCGACACGAAGGCCCCGTCGATCCCCGCCGCCTCCAGCCGCGCCGGGTCGGGATTGGCCGTGTGCGCCAGGACCCGCATGCCGAAGCCGTGCTGGCAGATCGTCGCCACGCGGCGTCCGATGTCCCCGAACCCCACGATGCCCACCGTCTTGCCCGCCAGGTCGTTGCCGAGCAGCACGATGCGCTTGGCGAAACCCTCGGTGCGCACCGAGGCGTCGGCGTCGAAGATGCGGCGGGCGAGCGTCCACATCATGCCCACCGAGTATTCGGCCACCGTCAGCGACATTTCGCCCGGACCGTTGAGCACCGCCACGCCCGCGTCCGTCGCGGCGTCCAGGTCGATACTGTCCACCCCGGTGCCCACGCGCGAGATGCAGCGCAGCGTGCCGGCGTTGGCTTCCAGCAGCTCGCGCGTCCACGGCTCGGTGCCCGCGATCACACCCACGGCGCCGACCGCCGCCTCCGCCAACTCCGCGTCGTCGGGGAACGGCGCCTGGCGCACCTCATAGTCACGCTCGAGATCGGCTTGCGGACCCGGGGGCATGGGAAACGTTTGCAGAATCAGCGTCATGTCCGCCTCGCTGGGCCGGTGCTACGGGTGCGAGATTACGATTTCTTGCAGCACGTCGAAGTGTTCCAGGGCAACGCCCGTGCCGCGGACCGTGCATAGCAGGGGAGTCTCTGCCACGTGCACGGCCACGCCCGTCTCGCGCGCCACCAGCTTGTCCAGGTTGCGCAGCAGCGCCGTGCCGCCGGTCATGACCAGGCCCTTGTCGATGATGTCGGCGGCCAGCTCGGGCGGGGTCGCCTCGAGCACGCTGCGAACGCCGCGGATGATCTGATCGACCGGCTCCGCGATGGCCTCGGTGATTTCGTCCGAGGTGATCGTCACGGTTCGCGGCAGCCCCTGCATCTGGTCGCGCCCGCGCACCTCCATGGTTTCCGCCGGTTCCAGCACGATCGCGCTGCCGATGCGCATCTTGATCGCTTCCGCCGTGCGGTCGCCCGTCATGAGGTTGTATTTGCGCTTGATGTAGGTGCGAATGGCTTCGTCCAGGCGATTGCCGCCGACCCGCAGCGACCCCGAGCAGCCGGCCACGATGTCGTTGAGCGAGATGACCGCAATCTCGGTCGTTCCCCCACCCAGGTTGACCACCATGCTTCCCGAGGCGTGCGAAATGGGCACGTTGGCCCCGATCGCGGCCGCCAGCGGCTCCGGGATCAGGTGCACGCGCTTGGCCCCCGCGGAAATGCCCGCGTCCATCACCGCGCGTTGCTCCACCGTGGTCACGCCCGTGGGCACCGCCACCATGACCTCGGGCCGGAACAGGCGGTGGCGCCCCGCCGCGCGCTCGATGAAGTAGCGCAGCATGGCCGCGGTGACCAGGTAGTCGGCGATCACGCCATCCTGCAGCGGACGCATCACGCGCAGGCTGCCGGGTGTGCGCCCCACCATCTCGCGGGCCGCGTGCCCGATGGCCTCGATGCGGCGGTCCTGCACCGACAGCGCCACCACCGACGGCTCGTCGATGATCACGCCCTGGCCGACCAGGTACACCAGCACGTTGGCGGTACCAAGGTCAACCCCAAGCCGCTGCGAGCTTAGGGATCGGAACACTTAGCCAACCGTCGCCGTGGCCGCCGGACGCGGGCGGCGCTCCACCGTGATATCGGCGCCAAGCTCCCGCAGGTCTCCCGGAAGGTCTTGATAGCCACGCTGGATCGTCTCCGCCTCATCGAGCACCGTCGTCCCCTCCGCCACCAGCCCCGCCAGCAGCAGCGCCGCGCCGGCGCGAATGTCGGGCCAGAGCCGGACCTCGCAGGCTGTGAGCGGCGTCGGACCGCGGATGCTCGCCGTCGGGCCCTCGACCGTCACGTCGGCGCCCATGCGCCGCAGTTGCTCCACATAGCCCAGGTTGCCGTCGTAGACGCGCTCGATGATGGAGCTCTCGCCGTGCGCCTGGGTCATCAGCGTGCCCATGGCCGCCTGCACGTCGGTGGGGAATCCTGGAAACGGGATGCACTGGATGACCGTGGCGCTGAGCATCGGGCTGCCCATCACTCGCACCGAGCGGTTGGTCTCTTGCAGCGCCACCCCCATGGCGGCGAGCTTGACCAGCACCGGTTGCAGGTGGTCGGGACGCACGTTTACCAGCTCCACGTCGCCGGCGGTCATGGCGGCCGCCACCGCCATCGTGCTGCCCACGATGCGGTCGGGAATCGCGCGCGCCACCGTGCCGTAGAGCCGCGACTGGCCCTGCACGCCGATCGTGCTCGTGCCCTCGCCGTGAATTTCGGCGCCCATGCTGCGCAGGAAGTGGACCAGCGCGATCACCTCCGGCTCGCGCGAGGCGTGCACGATGGTGGTGTAGCCGCTGGCCAGCGTGGCCGCCATCAGCAGGTTCTGGGTGCCGGTGTGGCTCGGGTAGTCCAGGTAGACCCGGCCGCCGACCAGCGGGTCGGCCACCGCCTGGTAGACGCCGCCGCCCAGGGCGATGGAGGCGCCCATCTCCTCGAAGCCCTCGATGTCCACGTTCACCGGGCGCGTCCCGAGCTGACAACCGCCCGGCGCGTGGCAGTCCACCCGCCCGAAGCGCGAGAGCAGCGGCCCGGTGACCTGAAACGAGGCCCGCATGGCGCGGACCAGGCGTGGATCGGGCCGCGTCGAGTGCACGCTGGCCGCGGTGATGGCCACCGAGCGCCGCTCGGTGTCGATCTCCACCTGGGCCCCAAGCCCGCGCAGCAGCTCGGCCATCACCATGATGTCGGTGATGAGCGGAATGTCCTCGATGACGCAGGTCTCGTCCGTCAGCAGGCAGGCCGCCATCATGGGCAGCACCGCGTTCTTGGCGCCGGGCAGGCGATAGGCGCCCTTTAGCGAGCGGCCGCCGGTGATCGCGACCCGCGTGACCGGCGTGGTCGTGGCGGCGTCGGCCAGGGCTGCGGCCACGGGGCCGGCCTTAGCCGCGCCCGGCCCGTTGCGCGGTGCGAATGCGCGCCAGCGCGCGCAGCAAGGCCAGCCGCGCCCTGATCACGGTCGCGTCGTCGCCGCTCGTGCGCGCCTCTTCGAGCTCGCGCAGCGCCTCGGCGCGGGCGCGCTCCGCCCGTTCCAGGTCGATCTCGTCGGACCGCTCCGAGCCGTCCGCGAGCACCGTCACCGTGTCCTGCATCACCTGCAGAAATCCGCCGAGAATCGTGAGGTAGCGCTCATCGCCGCCGCTGCGATAGCGCAGCGTGCCGGCCTGCAATTGGGTCACCAGCGGCGCGTGCCGCGGCATCAGCCCGAGCTCGCCCTCGATTCCGGGCGCAACGACCATATCGACGTCGTCCTCGCGCAGCACTTCCCGCTCCGGCGAGACAACGGTGAGGGTCAACCCAGCCATCTACGCCTCCATGTCGAGAGTATCAGAGCGCCCTCGCGCAGACGGCGACAGCGGGGCGTGAGTCACCTGGGGTCCGTCATTCCCGCGAAGAGCCTGCCCCGTACGCGATACGGGGTGAGGGCAATCCGGTTCCCTCTCCCCCAGGGAGAGGGCAGGGTGAGGGTCCGGGGCGTGGGATATCGCCCCTTTATACAAAGCTCTCCGAAGACGGGAATCCAGCCCCCGTGTCCGTCCACTCCCAGCATTGGGACAGCCCTTGTGGCTGCCCGCTCCTTGTCCATCATCGAGTCCCCTTTCCCTTGAAGGGAAAGGGCTGGGGTGAGGGTGCATGCCGTTGACGGACGCCGCGCCTAGCCTTCGGCGGCGAGCTGCTCGGCCTTGGCCACGGCCTCATCGATCGTCCCCACCATGTAGAACGCCTGCTCCGGCAGCTCGTCGTGCTCGCCCGCGAGAATCTCCTCGAACCCGCGGATCGTCTCTTCCACCGGCACGATCACGCCCGGCTGACCCGTGAAGGCCTCCGCCACGTTCATCGGCTGCGAGAAGAACCGCTCGATCTTGCGCGCGCGCACCACCGTCAGGCGGTCCTCTTCCGAAAGCTCCTCGATGCCCAGGATCGCAATGATGTCCTGCAGGTCCTTGAACCGCTGCAAGACCTGCTGCGCGCCGCGCGCCACGTCGTAGTGGCGCTCGCCCACGATGCGCGGATCGAGAATCTTCGAGGTGCTCGTCAGCGGGTCCACCGCCGGATAGATGCCGCGCTCCACGATGGAGCGCTCCAGCCGGATCGTGGCGTCCAGGTGAGCGAACGTCGTCACCGGCGCCGGGTCCGTGTAGTCGTCCGCCGGCACGTAGATCGCCTCCAGCGAGGTGATCGAGCCGTTCGTGGTCGACGTGATCCGCTCCTGCAACTCGCCCATCTCGGTGCCCAGCGACGGCTGATAGCCCACCGCCGACGGCATGCGCCCCAGCAGCGCCGAAACCTCGGAGCCGGCCTGGGTGAAGCGGAAGATGTTGTCGATGAACAGCAGCAGGTCGCGCCCTTCCTCGTCGCGGAAGTACTCGGCCAGCGCCAGGCCGGCCAGTCCCACGCGCAGGCGCGCGCCGGGCGACTCGTTCATCTGCCCGAACACCATGCACGCGTTGCCGATGACGCCGGCTTCGGTCATCTCGCGAATCAGCTGGGTGCCCTCGCGCGTGCGCTCGCCCACGCCGCAGAACACGGAGTAGCCCCCGTACTGCACGGCGATGTTGTTGATCATCTCCATGATGATCACCGTCTTGCCCACGCCCGCCCCGCCGAACACGCCGGTCTTGCCGCCGCGCGTGAACGGCGCGATCAGGTCGATGACCTTCAGCCCGGTGGCGAACACCTCCGCCTGCGTCGTCTGCTCGGTCAGCGGCGGCGGCGCGCGGTGGATGGGATAGCGCGTCTCGGTGGAAACGTCGCCCTTGCCGTCGATGGGCTCGCCGGTCACGTCGAACACGCGCCCAAGCGTCGGCGCGCCGACCGGCACCGAAATAGGTCCGCCCAGATCGGCCACCGCCAGCCCGCGGCTCAGGCCTTCGGTCGGGCGCATCGAGACGCACCGTACCCGGCCGTCGCCGACGTGCTGCTCGACCTCCAGCACCACGCGGTCGTCGCGGTCCGGCGCCTCGACCTCCAGCGCGTTGTACAGCGCGGGTAGCTCGCCGGCCGGAAACTCGACGTCAATCACGGCCCCGATGATTTGTGAGATGCGTCCGCTCGCCATTCCCAATCCTTCCCTCACACGCGCTGCGCCAGCGCGTTGGCGCCGGAGGCGATGTCGATGATCTCGCTGGTGATCTTGGCTTGTCGCAGTTTGTTGTAGGTGAGCCCCAGGGCGTCGATGAGCTCGCTGGCGTTGTCCGTGGCCGCGCGCATGGCCACCATGCGCGCGCTGTGCTCGCTGGCCGTCAGCTCGAGCAGCGTCTCGTAGAGCACCGTCTCGATGAAGCGCGGCACCAGCGCCTCGAGCACCGTGGCCGGGTCCGGCTCGAAGATCACGTCCGCGTCGCGCGGATCCGTGTCTTCCGGCAGCACCACGGGCAGCAGGCGCAACGAGGTCGGCCGCTGCGTGAGCGTGTTCACGAACTCCGGGTACACGATCTGGACTTCATCGAAGTCGCCCGCCAGATAGCCGTCCATCACCATCCGGGCAATGGGGAGGATGTCCGCCGCCGTTGGCCGGTCCGAGATGTCGGTGAAGGCCGCGATCATGGGCACCAGCCGCGCCAGTGCGACGCGCCCGCGCCTGCCGATGACGATCACCGACACCTCGGCGCTCGCCCGCGACTCCTCGACGTCTTCCATGGCCTGCCGGACGGTGTTGGTGTTGAGCGCGCCGCACAGTCCTCGGTTCGTCGTCATCACCACGTACGCCGAGTGCTCCACGGGCCGCGTCCGAAGCATGGGCGGCAGCAGATCGTCGCCGGTGGCCGCCACGAGTTGCTGCATCAGCCCGAGCACTTCTTGCGCGTAGGGCCGCGCGGCGTCCGCCGCGTCCTGCGCGCGGCGCATGCGCGAGGCCGCCACGAGCTGCATGGCCCGCGTGATCTGCCGCGTGTTCTCGACGCTGCGAATGCGGCGCCGCAGCTCAAGCGGATTGGCCATCGCCTAGCTGCCGGCCATCGCGGCGCGGCCCGAGAACGTGTTGGCCGAAAAGTCGGCGATCGCGGCGTCCAGCGCGGCCTCGTCGTCGTCGCTCAGCTCCCTCGTCTCCCGAATGCGGGCCAGGAGTTCAGCCTGTCCCGAGCGCAGGAAGTCGAGCAACTCCCGCTCGAAGTCGGCGACCTGGTCTTCCGGCACAGCGTCCGCCGCGCCGGACGTGCCCGCGTGGATGATGCAGACCTGCTCCTCGATCGGCGCGGGCACGAACTGCTGCTGCTTGAGCAGCTCGGTCAGGCGCGCGCCGCGTTCCAGCTGGTTGCGCGTGGCGCGGTCCAGGTCGGAGGCGAACTGCGCAAACGCCGCCACCTCGCGGTACTGCGCCAGGCCCAGCCGCAGCTGCCCGGCCACCTGCTTCATGGCGCGGATCTGCGCGTCGCCGCCCACGCGGGACACGGAGAGCCCGGCGTTGATGGCCGGGCGAATGCCGCCGTTGAACAGGTCGGCTTCCAGGTAGATCTGGCCGTCGGTGATCGAGATGACGTTCGTGGGGATGTAGGTGCTCACGTCCCCTTCCTGAGTCTCGATGATCGGCAGCGCCGTCAGCGATCCGCCGCCCTGGTCGTCGTGCATGCGGGCCGACCGCTCCAGCAGCCGTGAGTGCAGGTAGAACACGTCGCCCGGGTAGGCCTCGCGGCCCGGTGGGCGGCGCAGCACCAGCGACACCTGGCGATAGGCCCAGGCGTGCTTGGTGAGGTCGTCGAAGATCACCAGTGCATCCTGGCCGCGATCACGGAAGTACTCACCCATCGTGCAGGCGGCGAACGGCGCAATGTACTGCTGCGCGGCCGGCTGGCTGGCGGTGGCGGCCACCACGATGGTGTGCTCCAGCGCGCCGTATTCCTGCAGCAGGGCCACCACCTGCGCCACGGCGCTTTCCTTCTGGCCGATCGCGCAGTAGATGCAAATCAGGTCGCCGCCGCGCTGGTTGATGATCGTGTCCAGGGCGATGGCGGTCTTGCCGATCTGGCGGTCGCCGATGATGAGCTCGCGCTGGCCGCGGCCGATCGGAATCATGGCGTCGATCGCCTTGATGCCCGTCTGCACCGGCGTATCCACGTCCTGGCGCAGCGCCACGCCGGGCGCGACCTTCTCGATAACGTCCGTGGCGCTGGCGGTGATCGGCCCCTTGCCGTCAACCGCTTCGCCCAGCGCGTTGACCACGCGCCCCAGCATCTCCGGCCCCACGGGCACCTGGGCCACGCGGCCGGTGGTGCGCACCTCGTCGCCTTCCTCGATGGTCAGGTAGTCGCCGAGGATCACCGCGCCCACGGTGTCTTCTTCCAGGTTGAGGGCCATGCCCATCACGCCGCCGGGAAACTCCAGCAGCTCGCCCGCCAGGCACTCCGAGATGCCCGTGACCTGCGCGACGCCGTCGGCGACCTCGAGCACGTTGCCCACGTTGGCCTGCTGGGCGCTGGCCTGAAAACCCTCGATTTCTCGCCGTAGGGCGTCAGCGATCTCTTGCGGGCTGATAGACATTCGCGTCCCTCGCGCCTAGCGCAACGCTCGGCCCAGCGACTGCAGCCGGGCGCGCACGCTCAAATCCAATACATTGTCGCCGCGTCGCACGACGAAACCGCCCAGCACGGCGGGGTCGGTCGTCGTGGTGAGGTGCAGCCGGCGGCCCGGCTGGGCCAGCCGCTGCCGCAGCTCCTCCGTTTCGGCCGCTTCCAACGGCGCGGCCGTGGTCACGTGCACGCGGTCCATGCGGCGCTCGCGGTCCGCGATGCGCAAGAACCCGCGCTCGATTTCCGGCAGCGCGTCGACGTCGCGGCTCGTCACCAGCACGTGCAGTAACCCCAGGCCGTTCACGCTCACGGAGGATCGGGCCACCCGATCCACCATGTCGAGCCGCTCGGCCAACGGCGTCGCCGGACTCTCCAGGAACGCCCGCACGCTGTCGTCGGCCGCGATGGCGCGCAGCACCCGCAGGTCCTGCTCCCAGGCGTCCCACGAGTCCTCGCGCTGCGCCGCGGCCACCACCACCTGCACGTAGGTGCGGGCGCGGCGTCGGCGCGCGGCTGCGCCCTGCCTCACCTGGCGCCCCCGTCCACATCCGCCAGGGCTTCCTGCACCAGGCGGCGGTGCTCGGGATCGTCGATGGAGCGATCGAGCACCCGGGCCGTGGCGTCCAGGACCAGGTCCGCCGTCTCGCGGCGAAGCTCCTCGCGCACCTGCGCCCGCGACCGGTCGATCTCCGCGCGGGCGTCGCTGCGCAGCCGTTCCGCTTCCTCACGCGCGCGCTCGACTTCTCGCGTGCGCAGCGCCTCGGCGCTGCGGGCGGCCTCGTCGCGGATGCGCTGGGCCTCGGCCTGCGCGCCGGCGAGCTCGGACTGAAACTCCGCCCGCTCGCGCTCGACCTGTCCGCGCAGCGATTCCGCCTCTTGCAGGCTCTCGCTTATCCGCTCGCGGCGCCGGCGCAGCATGTCCGTGATCGGCCCGAACAGCAGGCGCCGCATCAGGTACAAGAAGATCACGAAGCTCACCAGCTGGAACAGGATGTTCCAGCCGCTGATCCCCAGTGAGTTGATTAACCCGTCCATCAGCGTCGCCTCCGCCTACGCTTGCAGCGGTCGCTCTCCTAGCCGAACGCCAACAGGATGCCGATGATGAACGCGTAAATGCCGATGGCCTCGGCCAAGCCGAGACCCACGATCATCGTATTGCGGATGTCGCCGGCGGCCTCTGGATTGCGACCGATGGCGTTCATGGCCGCCTGCACCCCAAGACCGATTCCCAGGCCCGGCCCGATTGCGCCGATGCCAATTGCCAACCCGGCGCCCAACGGTGCCAGGTTTGCAGCTTCTTCCATGCGTCCAACCCCTCCTCGCGGCGTCTAGTGCGCCTCGTGACCCGACTCAGCCACGGCTTGTCCCGTGAACACCATGCTGAGCATGAAAAAGATTACGGCCTGAACCAGGCCGAACAATAACTCAAGCACCAGGAACACTACCCCGATCAGCGGGATATGCCCCAGCGCGAACCCCGCCAGGATCGGTCCGTTCAGCACCACCTCCCCGGCAAACAGGTTGCCGAAGAGTCGGAACGACAGCGAGATCACCACGAACAGCTCGATCAGAATGAACACCGGCGCCAGCAGCGCGACCTGCGACATCTCCTTGAGGTGACCCAAGGGGTTGTGCGCCCGGATGCCGGAGACATGGATGACCAGGAACGCCAAAATCGCCAGCGCCAGCGTCATGTTGATGTCGGCGGTCGCCGGTCGAAAGATCGGCGCGGCGATCTCGTGCGCCGGGTCGTGCGGGTCGGGAACGACCATCCAGACGGTGCCGATGCCCGGCAGCAGGCTGAACCAGTTGGCGACCAGGATGAAGATGAAGAAGGTGGCCCCGATCGGCAGCAGGCGCTGGGCGTACTTGCTGCCCACCGTCGACTGCACCAATTCGTCGAGGAACTCGATCACCGCCTCGGCCGCGTTCTGCAAGCCCTCCGGCACGAGCGCACCGTCCGGATCCTGGCGGATCCGCCGCGACGCCAGCCAGGCCACGATCAGCAGCACCGCCATGGTGATGAACATCATCAGCATGGAGTTCGTGAACGTGAACGGCCCGAAATGGCCCAACGGCTCCGCCGCCGCGCTGATGTGGGGGGCGAGATCGGCGCCCTCCTCGGCGTACCGAATGTCCTCGACCTGGGTCGGCTTAACGGCGGCCATGGGCTAGCGATCCGCGCGCGACAACGCGGTCATGATCCGATAGAAGACGTAGGCCGAGCCGACGAGACCGAGCATCAATCCCACAAGCAAAAAGAGCGGGCTGAGGTCCAACCGCTCATCGAGCCACCGACCCCCTAGGATGCCGACGATAAACATCGCCCCGACCAGCGAGCCGAACTGGAGCGCCAGCGCCGCCGCGCGCACCAAGCCCATCGCGACTCAGTCCGATCCGAGGACTTTGTGAAAACATTCACACCCTCGCGAGCCGGGCAAGTCTAGCAGAGGCGACCAGGCCCAACAACGCACCCGGACGACCGCCGTTTGCCCTTTGTTGGGCCTGTCGGTCTCTTGATTTCCGTAACTCCAGCGAAAGGGGAGCCTCGCGCAAATGCCCGTCATTCCGGCGAATTGCCTGCCCCCGCGCACGGAGACCTTTGCGAAACCCCTCCGTCATTCCGGCGGAGGCCGGAATTCAGTCGTCCGTGGTAGCCGTGCTCTCTTGCCCCAGCCGCCGCGCGTGCCTAAAGTGCAGCCAGCGACCCACGCAAATCACGCGAAGGACAACCGGCAATGATTGAGCGGCCGCGCTCCTGGCGAGTGTCACGCACCGGACTCGCGGTGCTGCTCACCCTGGCCACCGTGAGCCTCGTGCTAGGCACCTGGCTCTACTCGATCGTCGGGTAGCAAGACTCCGCGCTCAGGCGTCGACGGCACCCGTTGGTTTCCCCGAACTTCCATCTCGGGTCAATTCCCGGGCCTGCTTTGCGCCGCAATGATGGGGCCGCCACAATTGGTTGAGGGCGTGCTTGGCGGCGCGTTCGAGCCACAGAGTCACATGGGCCGGCCCAGAGGGCGGCCACGGAAGGGGGCGTGAAATGGGAGTCACGCAAGTCACCGCCGTGGTTCGAAACCCGGCAGACCCGGCGCGAACCTGGGAAGGGCTTTTCCTGGTGGATACCGGCGCGATCGACTCCCTCGTGCCCCGGCCGTTCCTGGAAGCAATAGGCCTCATGCCCAAAGGGCAACGGGTGTACGGGCTGGCCGATGGCAGCGAAGTCAGATTGGACATCACGACCGGCGATATCGAGTTCATGGGCGAAGTTGTGGGGTCGACGATCGTGATCGGCGAGGCGGACGCCGAACCGCTGCTTGGCGTGACAGCCCTGGAGTCCGTCGGCATCGAGGTGGATCCGCGCAATCAGACGCTCAGGAGACTTCCAACCACGCGGCTCAAGGGCCTTTCCCCTACTCCGCGCTGAAGCACGCTCATCACTCCGAGCGCAGCCGGTAGCCATTCCGAGGCGCTCCCCTCCGTCATTCCGGCGGAGCCTGTCCCCGCGAAGGCGAAGGCCGGAATCCAGTCGGGACCTCAAGCGCGTCGCGTGGACCTGGACCCGGCTCTTCGCCGGGGTGACGGGGCAGCACCCTGCCCGGTGGCCCAGGCTGCGCGCAGCCTGGGAAATCCACAGCACCAATCCCACGCTGCACGCAGCGCGGGCCACCACAACCTGTCATTTCGAGCGCAGCGAGGAATCTAGAACGCCCAGCCTCGACCGCCGCCTACTCCCCGTCGCCCTCCGCCTCGGCTTCCTCGCCGGCCTCTTCCTCTTCCGCCTCCGCCGGCTCGTCCACCCAGCGCCAGATCTCACCGCCCAGCGCCATCGCGTAGACCGACTGGTCCTCCGCGAAGTCCGGTGACGCCACCACCGTGAGCACCGCCAGGTTGCTCAGGCCGGCGTTGATCGGCTGCCACGTCGCCCCACTGGTCGCGCTGCGGTAGACCCCGGCGCTGGTGGCGGCGAACACGCGCTCGTCGCCCGCAACCGGCGCCGGCACCACCGCCAGCACGGCCGAGCGCCGGCTCGCCGGGAAGGTGCCGTTCCAGGTATCCGAGAATCGCTCCGCCGGCTTGAACACCTGGCCCGCCGTGGCGAACATCCACCAGCGGTCCTCCGGGGTGTAGGCGGCCGGAATCCCCAGTGCAATCCACGGCGCCGCGGAGTCGTGCTCCACGAACCGCTCGAAGGTCGCCCCGCCGTCGGTGCTCAGGTGCACCGCCGCCGTGCGCTCGCCCAGGGTTCCGACGAACACGGTCTGATCGTCGGCGAAGTTGGGCCCCGTGGCAATGGACGCGATGGTCTCGCCATCGAACTCATAGTCGATCCGACTCCACGAGTTGCCGTTGTCGGTGCTCTTGAAGCCGAATCCCTGCGGGCCGCCCGCGAACACCGTGCGATCGCGCGCATACGTCGATGACATGCCCACGGCGCGAATCTCGTCGGTGTCGATGCCGCGGTCCAGCTCCGTCCATTCATCGCCGCCGTCCGTCGTGCGCAGCAGCCCAATGTTGGTGGCGGCAAACACGATCCGGTCGCGCCGATAGTTCGGCGAAATGGCGATTCCCGTGACGTCCGCATCCGCGTAGTCCTCGGTGACCGGAGCCCACGATTCGCCGCCGTCGGTGGATCGGAACACCCCCGTCCCGGTTCCCCCGGCGAACATGCTGCCGTCGCGGGCCAGCGCCGGACTGAGGGCCAGCGTGACCCAGTTCTGGCTGGTGATGCCGTTGTTGGCCGCCTCCCAGGTCTCGCCCAGGTCCGACGACCGATAGAGGCCCGTCTCGTAAGTGCCGGCCCATATGGTCGTCGCGTCGCCCTCGACCATCACCGACACGCTGAGCACCGCGCCCGCCTCGTCGCCGATGGAATAGGCCGACCACGTCTCCCCGCCGTCGGCGCTCACCAGCACGCCGGCATCGCCCGTGCCGGCCACGACCAACTGGTCCTCGCCGAAGTTCGGCGACATCGTGACGGCATTGATGGACTGCGACGCCACGCCCTCGACGGCCGCCCAGCGGCGGCCACCGTCCGTCGAGCGCCAGAGCCCTTGCTCCTCCGTGCCGATCACCACCACCCGCGCGTCCTTGAACGCCGGCGACAGCGCCACCGCCTGCACCGTGGCGGTGCCGACGGTCGACTTGCCCAGCTGGGTCCAGGTGCGCCCGGCGTCGGTTGAGCGGCACAGCCCGCCGTCCACGATTCCCGCGTAAACCGTCTGGTCGTTGGTGAAGTTCGGCGACACCGCGACGGCCTGCACCGACAGCCCGGTGAGCCCGCTGCTGGACGGGTTCCAGCTCCGCCCGCCGTTGGTCGACCGGAACACGCCGTCGGCGTCGCTGCCCAGAAAGGCCATGCGGTCCGTGGAGTAGGCCGGCGACAGCCCGATGGCCACCACGTTGGGCATGGTGCTCCAGAAGGCCAATTGGTTCCACGTGTCGCCGCGGTCGAACGACTTGAAGGCCCCGCCGCCAACCACGCCCAGAAACACCGTGCCGTCCTCGGTGACGGCCGGCGAGGCGACCAGCGCCTGCACGTAGGGGCTGGTGAGACTGCGGTTGGAAATCCGCCAGGAGTCGCCGCCGTCGTCCGAGACGTAGACCCCGGACATGGTGCCGGCGAAGAGCCGCCGCGCGCCCTCGCCCTGGTCGGCGCCCGCGATGGCCGTGATCGTGCCGCCAGCCCGACCGCCGACGCGCTGCCATTCGTTGACGCGTGGCGCGTCGTCGCTTGTCGCTGCCATCTACGTCTGTCTCCTCTTTTTCATGGCCCCGTCCGGCAGGCGCGGGTGCGGACGTTCAACATTCGGTGGGTAAGGCGTCTAGCTCCGACGCCGGAATCGGCGCCGGCCGACATCCAGCGAACCCCGCCAGTCTACGGGCGCCCGCCGCGCGCAACAATCCTACCCGCTCACCCCCCACCGCCCGGCACGTTCAACTCCTGCCCGACAAGGATGCTGTCGGGGTCGGGGATATTGTTGGCGGCTATCAAATCTTGAACCGTCACGCCCAGCGCCAGGGCAATGGTGCTTAGCGTGTCGTTGGGCCGGACCACATACGTCGCCGGAAGTTGCGCTCCGGGGGCCACGTCCGCCTCCGCCGGCAGGATGAGCACTTGCCCAATCGGCACAGTGTCGGGGTTGGGGATCTCGTTGAGCTCGAGAATCGCGTCCACGCTCACGCCGTAGAAGTCGGCAATCACCGACAGGGAGTCGCCCGCCCGGACGGTGTGCGTCTTGGGCGTGGGCGTGGGCGGCGGGGTTGGCGTGGGCGTGGGCGTAATCGTCGGCGTGGGCGTGGGCGTAATCACCACCACCGGCACGGCCGTCGGCGCCGGCGTCGCGGGAATGGGCGGCGCGGTGACCATCGACCCGGCGGTCGTCTGCGTGGCCGGCGCCCCGGCCGCGGCGAGCTGGTAGGAGTCTTCCTGCCACGCCAGGATGCGCCAGGCGATCAGCACGGCCGCCGCCAGCAGCACCACCCGCAGGTAGCGCATCCAATGCCGGTCCAGCGGCGCCAGGGCGTCCGGGCCGGCGACCTTGGCCCATTCGACGTCGGGCGGCGGCGCGGGTTCTTGCGACATCGGCTACCAGCCAACCGCCACGTAGAGGTCGTTCACGTTGGTATGCGTGGGCCCGGTCTCGATCAGATCGCCCGCCGCCGCCAGGCACGCGTGCGAGTCGTTGTCGTCCAGCGCCCCAACGGCGTCGACGCCCGCCGCTCGCGCGCGCGCCACCGTCCCGCCGTCGACCAGACCCCCGGCGGCGTCGGTCGGACCGTCGGTCCCGTCCGTCGCCAGGGCCATCACCGCGGCGTTCGTCGTGCCTTGCAGGGCGATGGCCGCCGCCAGAGCCATCTCCTGGTTTCGACCGCCCCGGCCCGACCCGCGCACGGTCACCGTGGTCTCGCCGCCAAAGATCACGCATCCCGGCCGCCCCACCGGCCGCCCGTGCCGGGCAATGTCCCGCGCCGTGCCGGCCAGCGCCAGCGCGAACTCTCTCGCCTCACCCTCCACCGCCGACGTCACGTGCAGCGCCTCGAAGCCATGCGCGCGGGCCGCCCGCACGGCCGCTGCCGCCGCCTGTGCGTTGTCGGCAATGATCAGGTTGCGCACGTCGGCCAGCCGCGCGTCGCCGGGCTTGGGGCTCTCCGCTTCCGCCCCCGCCGCCCCGCGCCGCAGATGCTCGCGAATCGCCGCGGGCGCGGTCTCGCGCAGGCCATGGTCGTCAAGCGCGCGCAGCGCGTCGGCGTAGGTCGTGGGATCCGGCACGGTTGGCCCCGAAGCGATCACGTCCAGCGGATTGTCCACGACGTCGCTCAGAATCAGCGCCACCACGCGCGCCGGATGCGCCGCCGCCGCCAGCCGCCCGCCGTGGATCACCGACAAATGCTTGCGCACGGCGTTGATGGCGTTGATGGTGGCGCCGCTGCGCAGCAGTTGGTCCGTGAGCTCCTGCAGGGCTTCGAGCGCAACGCCCGGCGCCACGGCGGGCGTGAGGCACGACCCGCCGCCGGAAATGCAGCACAGCAGCACGTCGCGCGGTCCGGCCTGCCGCGCCAGCTCCAGCAGCCGGCGCGCGGCGCGCTCGCCGCGTTCGTCCGGGTAGGGATGGGAGGCCTCCACCACCTCCACGCGCGCCGTCGGCGCCCCGTGGCCGTCTTTGACGATCACCAGTCCCCCGACCACGCGGTCGCCCAGTTGCTCTTCGAGGGCCACGGCCATCCGAGCGCTCGCCTTGCCCGCGCCCAGCACCAGCACGCGATCGATCCCCGCCCACGGCAGCGCCGCGTCGCCCACGTGGAGCGCCTCGGCGTCGGCGCGCACGATGGCCTGAACCGCCGCCGCCGGGTCCACGGCGGCAATGCCCGCGCGCCCGATCTCAAGCAGCTGCTGGCGCAGCGTCGACTCCAGCGACCCGGCCCCCGGTGCATGCGCGGTGCGGTCGAGTGTACGCACCCCCGCGCGGTCGGGAGATCGCCCGGCGGCGGCGGGGCATACTGAGCGTTCGTAACGCCCGCGCCCTGACGCGGGCCAGGGAGGCCGACACATGGGCGACTGTCGGTTCTGCGGAAAGCCGGCGGGCTTCCTGCGCCGCCAGCACCGCGCCTGCGCCCAGAAAAACGCGCGCGCCAAGGAATCCATCCGCGACCACTGCGTCGACGCAGCGCTCCGCGGCGATGGCTTGGACGCGCTGCCCGGCTCGATTCGCGAGACCGCCGCGACGGGATTCATCACCATGTCCGACGCCGCCCTGACGGACACGCTGGCGGACAACTGGGGCCACGCCCTCGAAGCCGCCATGGAAGACCACGTGCTCACCGGCCGGGAACGGCGCGGGCTGAGCCGCTATCGGGACCAGTTCAACCTCAGCCCCCGCCGGCTCGATCGCCAGGGTCATTACGAGCTCTTCCGCAAGCTGGCGTTGCTCGACGTCATCGGCGAGCACGGCGTGATCCCGCGCTACGACCGCCGCGCGGCGCGCGCGGAGTTCGGCCGGCTGCCGTTCAACCTGATGAAGAGCGAGGCGCTGATCTGGTTGTTCGACGACGTGGGGTACCTGCGCCAGGTGAAGCGCCGCGAGTTCCGCGGGCAGTCCATGGGGGTGAGCGTCCGCGTGGCCAAGGGCGTCTACGTGCGTCCGGGCGCCTTCCGGGGCCGCGCCATCGAGAAAACCGAGATGGAGCGCACCGACCACGGGCTGCTGGCCATCACCACCAAGCACATCTACTTCAAGGGCGGGGACCAGAGCTTTCGCGTTCGACTGGAGCGCATCGTCTCCTTCGAGCCCTATCGGGACGGGCTGGGCATCATGCGGGACACCGCCCGCGCCGTGCCCGAGGCGTTCACCATGGACGGCAACGACGCCTGGTTCGCCATCAACCTCATCGATGCCTTGCTGGATATCGAGGACGTGACGTTGCCCAAGCGCGACTCGCCGACGCTGGACGACATCGTGGACGCGGGTCCCGACGACGACGCGGGCCTCTTCATCGCCGGCGCGGGCGCTTCGCTCTAAGGGAGACCCTTGCGAATCCCCTCCGTCATTCCGGCGGAGCCTGTCCCCGCGAAGGGAGACCTTTGCGTAATCCCTCCGTCATTCCCGCGAAGAGCCTGCCCCGTACTAGATACGGGGCGGGAATCCATTCCGGTTGAGCCTAGACCCGCACCTGACGCTCGGCGTAGAGCTCGCCCCGTACTCGATACGGGGGTAAGGGCGATCCGGTTCCCTCTCCCCCAGGGAGAGGGTTGGGTGAGGGGCAATCCGGTTCCCTCTCCCCCAGGGAGAGGGCAGGGTGAGGGTCCGGGGCGTGGGATATCGCCCCTTTATGCAAAGGACTCCGAAGGCGGGGAGCCGGAATCCAGTCCGGTCGAACCTGGTAGCGCGTCAGTTGCTTGGCGTCGGACGAGTCTGAGACCCGCCCCTGCAGACTGATGCAAGAGTCTCCTAAGGCCGTCGACCGCCCGTCAGCCCGGCAGCGCGCAGTAGGCCAGGCCAATCAGCCCGGGTCCGACGTGCGCCCCCATCACCGGCGTGAAGCCCGTCACGAACAGATCGTCGGGCCCAATGACGCGCTGCACGCTCGCGGCCAGCTCGTGCGCCTCGGCCTCGTCCGAGCCGTGATGCACCGTGATGCCGACATACGACGCGCCTCGCGCCTCTCGCGCCACGTGGTGAATCAGACCCCGCACCGCCCGCGCGCGCGAGCCGAATCGCGCCCGCACACCGATGGTCCCGTCCCCAAAGCGCAAGACGATGGTTGACGGAAGCGCATCGGCCACGCGCGCCACGATTCCCGGAACCCGTCCGCCGCGCGCCACGTAGGACAGCGAATCGAGCACCGCCACGATCGCGCTGTGCTCCGCCGCCCGCTCCGCCGTCTGCACCACCTCGGTCGCCGCCGCGCCCCCGGCCGCCGCGCGCGCGGCCAGCAACGCGGGAAACCCCGCCGCCATGCCCGCGCCGCCGGCTTCCACGATATGGACCGGCAGCCGGGGCGCGATCTGCCGCGCCGCGATTGTCGCCGCCTCGGCCATCGTCGAGATTTGTCGCGGCAGGCACACGCACACCGCCGCGCGAGCCCATGACGCCGCCTCCTGCAACACGCCCTCGTATTCGCCCGGCGCCATGGTGCTCGTCGTGGGCAGCTCGGGGTCGGTGGTCAGGCGCTGCCAGAACTCCGCCTGCGAGATGTCGACGCCGTCGCGCAGCTCCTGGCCGTGCCAAACCAGGACCATGGGGGCCACGCCGATGCGCAACCGCTCGACCTCGTCGGGCGGCAGGCAGGCACTGGAGTCGGTGACGACCGCGACCGGTCGCCGAAAATCAGCGCTCGTCACGATCGAGAATGAGGCGGCGGACCATCAGCCGGGCCAGGCCCACGTCCTCTTCGGCGTGCACCTTGCGATACCCGATCAGCCGGCCCAGGACCACCACGCCCACGACCACCCAGGCCGTGACGCCGATGGTCAACGATTGACCCGTCAGACTCAGCAGCACCGCCGTCGCAAAGAACCCCACCAACGCGCCGGGCGCCGAGTCGCGCAGCAGCGCCCGCCCCAGCACCAGGCCGGCAAACGCCAGGCACATCTGCCAGGCGCCCAGCGCCGCCAGCAGCGCGCCGGCCGGTCCAATGCCCCGGCCCCCGCGCAACCGCAGCGTGACCGGCCAGATGTGGCCGCCCACGGCCGCCACGCCCGCGGCGGCGGACACCTCGTAGCTCTCGAATCGCTGCGCCACGGCCACCACCAGCACGGGCTTGAGCGCGTCCAGGAATCCAGCCGCCGCGCCCGGCACCGGACCCAGCCGCTCGATGGCCGCCGAGCCGCTCACGCCGCCCGCCCCCTCGCCCAGCAGATCGTGACCGCGCAGACGGGCGGCCAGATACGCGATCGGAATCGACCCGATCAGGTAGCCCATCAAAACGAGCCAGAAGGCGGTCATGGCACCTGCTCACGCCGAAGCGTAGACGCCGCACCGGCAAGCTCGGAGTCTAGCAGCGCCCCAAGAGTAGCCCCTCGCACCAGGCCGCCAGCCCCGGCCCCACCACTCACGCCAGCCCGCTTGCCCCCACCCATCCCAGGCAAGGGGGCCCGACAGCGCTCGTCGCGGCGCGACTTCGGTCCCTTCTCCCCAGGGGAGAAGGCCAGGATGAGGGGATTCGGGAGCCTGTTCCCTCTCCCCTCCCAGGCAAGGGGCCGGACAGCGCCTTTCGCACTGCGAGTTCGGTCCCTTCTCCCCAGGGGAGAAGGCTAGGTTGAGGGGATTCCGGAGCCTGTTCCCTCTCCCCTCCCAGGCAAGCAGGGCGGACGGCACCTTTCTCACTGCGGGTTCGGTCCCTTCTCCCCCGGGGAGAAGGCTAGGTTGAGGGGATTCCGGAGTCGCCGAGGGGCCTCGCACAGGCTTCCCTTTGTGAGTACCACAAAACCAGCCGACCGCCCGCCGATGAGTCGCGAATCCCCGCCGGCACGCCATATCCGATGATGTCTCGCGTCAACCACTGCGCCCCGCCGCCATGTCCCTGCCCGACCCCACCGACCACGAACCCATCCAGGGGCCGCGCCTGCGCTTGCGGCCCATCACGCCCGACGACCTCCCGGATCTCATGCGCTGGCTCAGAGACCCGGACGTCATGGACTTCTACGGCCTGCCGCCCGCCGATCTCGCCGAAGCGAGGCAGGTCTATCTCGAGCCTTCGGGACTCCCGACCTGGAGGTTCATCGTCGAAGACCGGGGTCGCCCCATCGGCGAGATGCAGTACTACTACTCCTATACCGATGCCGCCTGGTCGGCCGGGATCGACATCTTCATCGGCGAGCCGGACGCCCGGGACCGCGGCCTCGGCACCGAGGCCATTCGCACCGTGCTGCAGTATCTCTTCGAGACCAAGGGCGTGAGCCGCGTCGTGATCGACCCCGAGCCGACCAACCGCCGCGCCATTCGCGCCTACGAAAAGGCCGGCTTCCGCCTCGACGGCGTCATCCGCCGCCACATGAAGATCGACGACCGCTGGGCCGACGCCGCCTTCATGACGATCCTGGACGAGGAGTGGCCCGCGGCGAAGGCCCGGTGGCACTCATCCGAGCGCTCAAGGTGAAGTCCAAGCCCTAGTCCGGCTGCGGCGGAGGCCGTCGGGGTGTATGGGCAGCAGCTAGCCCAAGACCGCCTGAAGAATGCCGAACGTCACAGCGGCCATGAGTCCGACGCCCGTCAGGACTCCGGCCATGACCACACCGGCGCTCCACTTGATTAGGGATTGCTTGGCTCGTGCCAGGTCTTCCTTGGAAGCCGTTCGCTTCAGGTCTTCCTTGGAGGCCATCCGCTTCAGATCTTCCTTGGAAGCCATCCGATCCAGGTCCTCCTTGGAAGCCGTTCGATTCAGATCGTCCTTGGTCGCCATCCCGGCGAGGTCCTGCTTGGTAGCCATTAGCTCCAAGTCTTCCTTGGTAACCATGCGCGCTTCGATCGCGACGACCCGCTTCTCGATGCGCACCAATCCCTCTGCCAGTTTTCTAAGGCTGATGTCCTTGAGATCGCGCCAGGTGTTGGCGCCTTCGTACTGCTCAATCGTGATTGAGCTTTCCCGCGCTTCGGCGACACCCTCGCCCACGTCCTCGCCCGACGTGCTGGGGTAGGGCTGTTCTTCCCGTCTGCCGGGATCGTCTTCTTTCTCAGGCATCACGGCTGCCATCGTCGCAGGTGGCCTAGCCGCGTCTCAAGCCGGACGGCCGATCGACTGCAAGCGACCGGCGCCCATGTCCGCAGCCAATCCACCAAAGCGCTTGCCCCGCGTATCCGATAATGCTCCACCCGAGCCTGACCACCGGCCATTACGGGAGCCGCCCCATGCCGACGCACACGTATAGCTGCCGCCAAATCGTCGGCGGCGTGGCCGAGGGTCCGGCGCTGGTGGCCGACACGCGCATCTCCTTCTGGGGCGGCTTCGATCCCGCCTCGGGCGAGATCGTCGAGGTGGGCAACCCCTTCGAGGGCGTCAACATTGCCGGCAAGGTGCTGGTCTTTCGCTCCACCAAGGGCAGCTCCGGCACCTCGCTCATGCTGCGGCTCGCCAAGATGGCCGGCCACGCGCCGCTCGCGTTCATCAACACCGAGCTCGACGAGCTGAGCACGCTGGCCTGCGTCGCGCTCGGTCTGCCGTTGGTCACCGACCTCGACGTGGACCCCTTCGCGGCCATGCAGACCGGCGACGTCGTGCGCGTGGACGCCGACCGGGGCGTCGTCGAGGTCACGTCCGATCGGCCGGCGCCGACGCGGCAAGAGGCGGTCTCCAACGCCCCGGCTCGCACCACCATCGACCTGACCCCCGAGCAGCAGGCCATGCTCGACGGCGCCTGCGGCGACTCGCGCGCCGAGCACCTGCGCCTGCTGGTGGAGTGGGGTGAGGCCGTCGGCGCCGAGCGTCTCATCGAGGTCGACAACGTGCTGCCGGGCGGTCTGTTCGTTCCCAACCGCACCCTCGGCGAGCTGCCCTTCGAGCTCATCGAGGGCTACATCAACTACACCAAGGGCTGCCTCATCGACGACGTGGGGGGCGTCACCGCCACGGCCCACGCCAGCTTCATGGACCTCGAGCGCCTGGAGCAGTTCCAGCCCGACCTGCGGCAGGTTCCCGCGCAGCGTGAGTTGCTGGACCTTGGGCGCAAGGCCGGCGTCTCCATGACCTGGACCTGCGCGCCCTATCTGGTGGGCAACGTGCCGCTCAGTGGCCAGGTCTGCGCCTGGACCGAGTCGCACGCCGTGGTGTTCGTGAACTCGTTTCTCGCCGCGCGCACCACGCGCAACGGCAACGAGAGCGCGGCCGCCGCCATGGCCACCGGTTTCGTGCCCGAGTTCGGCGTGCTGCGACGGGAGGGCCGCGGCGCGGACTTCGTCATCGAGGTCGACGTCGAGCTCACCTCGGACGCCGATTGGGGCTGCCTGGGCTACTTCGCCGGCAAGGTCGGCGGGCTCCGCATACCGGCGTTCACCGGGCTGCCGTCGCCGCGAATCGAGTCGGCCCGCCAGCTCTGCGCCGCGCTAGCCACGTCCGGCGGCGCCCCCATGCTGCACATCGTGGGCATCACCCCCGAGGCGCCCACGCTGGACGCCGTGTTGCAGGGCCGCGAGCCCGACGAGACGCTGACCTTCGGCGCCGACGAGCTGGCCGCGGTCTACGACTCCCTCACCACCGCCACCGACGACACGGTCGACCTGGTCTACTTCGGCTGCCCCCACGCGACCCTGCAGGAAGTGGTGGAGCTGGCCAAGGAGCTGCGCGGCAAGAAGGTCCGAGAGGGCGTGACGCTGCTGGTCTCCATGTCCTACGCCATCGAGGCGCAGGCACGCCGCCTGGGCTACGCCGAGGAGATCGAAGAAGCCGGCGGACGGGTGATGACCGACAGCTGCCCCAGCAACGCCCTCTGGCGCGAGTCCACGCGCATGGCCACCCCGGCCGTCAAGACCGGTTCCTACGCCCCCAATCTGCTCCAGTGCGAGGTGATCCTCGCCCCAATGCCCGAGTGCGTCCGCATCGCCGAAACCGGCCAATGGACCCGCCAGGCAACCTTTGCCTAGTCCCTTCCCCCTGCAAGGAAACCTTTGCGTACCTCCTCCGTCATTTCCGCGCAGGGAGACCCTTACGTAACCCCTCCGTCATTCCCGCGAAGGCGGGAATCCACCCTTCCATCACCTCCCGTGCAACCACCAACCCACGCGCCCCCTCCGTCATTCCGGCGCAGAGCCTGCCCCTTACTCGATACGGGGCCGGAATCTACCGGACGCTGAACCTCTTAGCCCACGCGTAGGGGCGACGCATGCGTCGCCCGTGCCTCTAGATTCAAAAGTCTCCCGCAAGTGCGAAGGCTACGATGGGGGCCAACGGCCGCAGCCCCCGCACCCCAACCTTGTCACCACCTCACGCCCAACGGCGTCCGCCTGCGCCTGACGCCCCCACCGTCTTGTTCGACCTCGACGAGACTCTCATGCCCGAAGAGCCAGTGGCCATGCGCTGCATCGTGGACACGGCGCGCGCGGCCTCCAGCGCCTACGGCGTCGATCCGCTGGACCTCGCCACGGCGCTGCGCCAGGAGGCTCGCAAGCTCTGGCACGCCACGCCGGTGCATTCGTTCTGCAATCGCGCGGGCATCAGCTCATGGGAAGCCCTGTGGTCGGAGTTTCCCGGCGATGCGCCGGAGTTGGCCTACTTGCGGTCGCGGCGCGGGACCTACCGGCTCGAATCGTGGCAAGCCGCGCTGGAACGATTCGATATCCAGGATCCGGCCCTCGCGCAGCGACTGGCCGACGCGTTCCCGGCTCTCCGCGCACAGACATATGAGACCTTTCCCGATGCCGTGCCCTGCCTCGAACGACTCGCTCGTGACTGCCGTATCGCCGTCGTGACCAACGGGGCCCGCGACAACCAACTGCGCAAGCTCGCCGGGGGCGGAATGGCCGACCTGCCGGAACGGATCTTCGTCTCGAGCGACTTCGGCGCCGGCAAGCCGTCGCCGGCGTTCTTTGGCCATGTGTTGCACACGCTGCGCGTGGCCGCATCCACCTGCGTGTTCGTGGGCGACAGCGTGACCAACGACATCCTCGGCGCCAGCGCCTGCGGCATTGCGACCATTTGGGTCAACCGCGACGGACGAGCCGACCCCCGCACCGCCGTCGCGCGCCACGAAGTCGGCGCCCTGCGCGACGTGGATGTTGGCCTGATCCGCCGGCTGCTCTCGACCTAGCTCGCCGCTTCCCGGATACTCGGCCCGGCAGCCACGCTCCCGCGTCGCGTCGACCGTCGCCCGGCTACTCGCAGTTGCCTGCTGTGGCATAATCGTTACTGCTGTGACTTGGCGCGCTAGCTCGCGCCGTATACATTACCTACCCCTTATGGGAATCGCTGAAGCCGTCCGTCAGCTCCGCGAGCAGCGACGGTTGTCGAAGGCTGAGCTCGCAGCGCGTTGCGGGCTCGCACCCTCATATCTCTCGCGGCTCGAAAGCGGCGACTACAAAAGTCCGACCGTTGCCACGCTTGTTGCTATAGCCGGCGGGCTGGACGTGGATCCACGCGAGCTCTTGGTGCTCGCGGGCTACGTCCCCGAGGACTTGGCTCGCACCCGGCGCCACCTCGCCGAAGAGTCGATTGCCCGCGTCGCCGAGTCCGCCATTCGCTCGATCTCGCAAACGGTCAGCGCCTCACTCAGCCCAGGCGCCATCGACGCCGTCGACGGCGCGCTGAATGTGGACTCGGCGTTACTTGCCGAACGCCTGCATGACTTTCGGCGCACCCAGGGACTAAACCTGCGCGAGGTGGCGCGTCGCTCCGGCGTTCGCCCCTCCCAGGTGAGCGCCCTGGAGGCCGGCAAGCGTCCCGCGGGCGCCCTCGACGTGGTCGCCGTGCTCCGCGAGGGCTACGGCATGAGCGAGCCGGCCGTCGACGACCTGCTCTTCGAAGTCAGCCTCAGCCACTATCTGGCCGACGATCTCGTCCTCTCCGCCGAGTCGCGCCGCATGACGCTCGAGTTCGTGCGCCTCGCCCGCCTGCGCGACCGCCAAACCCGCCAAGACCAAGCCCACCGCGGCTAGCCCGCGGGCGTCGCCATTTGCCGTGCCGCTCAAACCGCTTTTGCCATTGCCCGCACGCAAGCGCAAGAGGCGACCCTCTTGCCGGTCGCTCCCCTTGCCCACATAATCCCTTTCACCCTTCGGGCGGAATGAGTCTCGGGACCCTGCGGTGGCGCGGCCTCGTCCTCGTCGCCCGACATCTGGGCAGGTGGCTACGTGGACGTGACGTTGGCGGCCCTCGCCGATTCAGCGAACATCTCGCAAGAGGGCAAGCTCAACATTCTTGGCGAATTCAACCAGATCCATGCCCCAAGCGTTCCAGCGCTGCACTCGTCGATGGCGCTCGTCTTGCGGCTGGAGGCGGGGCCTGTCGAGTATGGTCAAGAGAAGCGCGTTGAGATTCGTCTGGTTGACGCCGACGGGAATAGCGTGCTCGACGTTGGAACGGCCACCGTGCCCGTACCGAACGCAGGCCCTGGCAAGCGTGCAAGGATCGTGACCGTGCTCAACATTCAGAATACGGTTCTGGAGAGCTATGGGGACTACGTATTTGTCGTCCTTGTCAACGGCGACGAGAAGGCTACGGTGCCGCTCGAGCTTGTGCCGCCTGAGATGGCCGCGCCTGAGGAGGTGGCCGATGAGTAGCGAACGCCGCGTGGCGGATCAGGTGAGTGCCGCCGGGAGCCTTGCACCCCCCAACACCCAGTCGACGGCGAAGACCTTCACGTTTGTCTGGACGCTCAAGGATCAGGGGGACCTAACAGAGGAGCAGGCCGTTTCGGAAGCTCGGGAAATCGCCGCGAATCCCGACGCTCACGAGTGGCTGCCCTGGAAGGCGTCGACGACCAAGCCCGGCGCCTAGCACTACGTGCCGTACCGCGCGGTCATCGAGCGACGGGCTGCGCGATACCTCGCCCGTCAGGACACTCTCCTGCGGGCGCGTGTCGATGCGGCAATCGAAAGGCTCCTTGAGGACCCTTACGGAAGCGGCTCCAAGGCCATCGTCGGTGAGCCGCTGCTGCGATCCCTACGAGTCGGCGGGTTCCGCGTCATCTACGCCGTTGATGATGCCCAAGAGCTCATCCGCGTGATCAGGTTTGCTTCTCGCGGCGGAGCCTATCGACGACTTGGAGAGAAGTCCGACTCAGACTCTTCCAGCGCCCACTCCGTTGGCGTAGCCAGAGTCGCAGCAGCCGCTGCCGGGAACGGTGTGCCCCGCTCCTACGCCCCCGCCCCCGCCGGCACCACCGCGATCGTGGTCGTCGCGTTGCTCGGCAACCCGCTGGTCGTGTTGAACGCCGTCCACCGGGCGCCGTCGAACACCCCGACCCCGGCGTCCGTCGCCGCCCACACGCGTCCGTCGGCCGTTTCCGCCAGCGCGTGGACGCTGTCGGCGGGCAGGGTCGAATTGCCTGTCGTATAGGTGGTCACCACTCCACCGACCACGCGGCTCACCCCACCGGCCGTCGCCACCCACACGTCGCCGTTGGAGGCGGCGAAGATGTCTCGCACCTCCCCGCTCGCCAGCCCCTCGGTCGTCCCCAGCTGCTTCCAGCTGACGAGATTGGCCGAATACACCACGCCCTCGTTGAGCAATCCCAGCCAGAGGCGGCCCCCGCTATCGACGATCATCGCCGTCACGTTGTCCCGGATCACTTCGGGGATCATCGTGCGCGTGATGAAGCGCGGCCAGGTGTCCGTCTGTTGATCGTAGAGGGCCGCGCCCTGGCGAGTGGCGAACCACACGCGCCCCACGCTCTCATCCACGATGAAGATGTCGCGCACGTCCAGGTCCGGCAGCTCCGAGTTGTCCGGCCGCATCCGGTCCCACTGCGTGCCGGCCAATACGCTCACGCCCTGATCCGGGTGTCCCACATAGAGCACGTCGCTCGCGCCGAAACCGGCAATGGCCTGCACGTTGTTCGAGCCCAGGCCCTGGCCGGTGGAGTCCCGCGTGAAGATGTTGCCGTCGCCGGCCCGGTCGATGCGGCTGGCGCCCACCGGCGTGCCCACCCAGATTTTTCCGTCGCCGTCCACGTGCAGGGCCTGGATTCGGTCGTCCACCAGGTCCGTGCCCTCGGCCCTGACGATGTGCCACGCGCCGTCATGGATCGCCAGCCCGGTATCCGTCGTGCCCACCACCACCAGCTCGCGGGTGGGGCTCGGCGTGGTTACCGGCGCGGCGGTCGGCGTCGGCGTCGGCGTCGCCGCCGGTATCACGGCGCCCGCGGTGGGCGTCGGCGCGGGGGGCGGGGTCAGGTCGACGACCTCAACCGTGTAGGTCTGCCCGTCGGCCAGCGCCGTCGCCGCGTTGAACGCCGCGATCCGCTGCCAGGCGTTGTTGGGATAGAGGCGGTTGCGCAGGTCATCCCCCAGCAGGCGCAGTCGCACGCCCGACCCGGGGTGATGCTCGAAGACCGCCGCCTGGAAATACTGCCGGATGAACCCCGGCGTCGCCGCCGGGATGTGCAGCGTGCCCGGCCGGTTCGTATCGATCCGCGCCTCCGTCTTCGGAAAGCCAAAGGCGTCCACGCCGCCGTACGTCCGGAAGAAGTTCAGAAACCCCGTCCACACGCCGCCCACCGAGAAGTTGGAGACCTTGTGCCCCCACGGCCCGTGCCCCTCGCCCGAGTTGTGGTTGATGGTCCCGGGCTCCACGCCCTGGTCCACGCTTCCCGCCACGCCGCCGCCGAAGTAGTCCCAGGCCAGCCGCCGCTCCATCACATAGATGCCGCCCAGGTCGGCCCGCGGATGAAAGTCCACCACGCCCCGCTGGTAATACTGCGTCAGCGCGGCGGGCTCCTCCTGGAACACCTCGGAGATCGGCAGACCCCAACGCGTCAAGCCGCCGCTGGATTCGTAGAAGGCCGCAAAGTCGGCGGTCAGCGTTTGCCCGCCGATCGTCACCTCGAGCCGGGGAATGTTGTGGCTCAGCGACGGGTTCCCGGCATCCGTCTTCCGCAGCGAGTTGACCACTCGCACCGCCTCGAACCCCGTCGCCGTCTGCGCCAGCAATCCGAGCGGGCCGGCGACTCCAAGGGCCAGCAGCGCCGTCAGCAGCAGGATGCCGCCCAGGCGCATCGGGGCGCTCAAGCCCGCCGGTCGCCCCGCCAAAGGCCCCGGCGCCAACCCCGCGACTCGCCGACCCTGATCCTGAATCGCTCACCCGCCTGGTGACAGCACTTCCAGTATAGGTGCCGGCGGCCGGTGATGGGCGTGGATCTCTCGCGTCAGCCCAGGGCGTTTCCCGCTTCGCCGATTCGGCCTGGTCCCCTCTCCCGCTGGGAGAGGGTTAGGGTGAGGGTAAGCATGCACGTGATCCCCACTCCGACTCGGGTCCACCGTCATCCAGTGCGCGAAGCCTCGCGCCGCCGCCCCTCGCTCGGTCAGTCGACCCGAAACACCTTCAGCACTTCATCGCCCAGGTGATTGATGACCTTCACCGCGATGCGGCCGGACGCCGGCCGTTCGAAGGGTCGCGAGATGTCGCTGCGCAGCGTCGCCCAGGCGTCGGCGTCGATCTCGGCCTTCAGCGTCGTCTTCAACGCCTTGTAGGGATCGTTCGCGCCCAGGAAATAGGCGTGCCGCACGAAGAAGCTCTCCGAGTCATAGTCGGTGTCAATGAACCAGCAGGCGATGCCGTCCGTATCGTCACTGCGCACCTCGCCCGTGCTCGGATCGAACACGTCAACGCCGCGGACAGTGACTTGTGTCCAGTGGCCAGCGGCCAGGGCGAGCGGGAAGTCGGAGCTGGTCAGGTCCTTGAGCGCAGCGATCGTTTCAGCCCGTTGAGCATCCGTCCAACGTCGCCCGCCTGTGAAAGCACCGGCCGTATCTGTTCCCGGTTCGCCATGCCCAAGCGTTGCGCCAGGATCAGCAGCGTCTCCGTCTCCGCCAGCGAGCCCCCCGCGATCCCCAGAAACTGCAGAAATTCCCCCGTGCTGTGGCGTTCCGCCCCCTCCGCGATGTTCGCCGCGATCGACACCGCCGCTCGCCGCGTCTGGCTGGTCAGACCGAACCTCTCGTCCGGCGGAAAGCTCGCAGAGACTCGATAGACTATCTCCGCCAACTCGATTGATTTCCTCCAGACTTTCAAGTCCTGATAGCTCTTTAACGTACTCATAATTTGCGATCATTCTCCCGTTTCTAGCCACTAGCCACTGACCACTGGTCACTGAAATGTCCGGCTCACCAAAGATCACGAACAGGTTCCCCTGCCCCGTGTTCTTGAGCTCGCCGGCCATGTGCAGGTCGGCGTTCATACGGGCCTTGAGGACGGGAACGCGGCCCAGCTTGTCGAACTCGGTGGCGTGGGCCTCGTAGTTGAACGCGCAAGCGATCAGCAGGTCGAATCCCGCCTCGGCCGCCTCGCGAGCAGCCTCCACCAAATCCTGCCGCTGCACCGTTCCAAACTCGGGACCGATGAAGATCCCGGCGCGGACGTGGGAAGTGGCGAGTGGAGAGTAGTCAGTGGCGAGCCCTCCGCCGCCTCGCTCATCACTCTTCACTCGCCACTCTCCACTGTCCGCTTCCGCCACCCGCCCTTCGGCGCACACCTGCTCGCCCGGCCAGGGAATCAGCGAGTCGAACTCGATGCGGTCTTCCTTGTGCGCCTGCTGCACGCCGGCCGTGCGCAATTGGTCCAGGATGATCGCGGCGAAATCCTGCGGCTCGCCGTAATGGCCCGGCGTTTCCGACGCCCGGTCGATCAGCTCGCCGTGCTCGTCCACGCCCAGCATGCGGTGCGGCGACAGGCTCTCCACCGTAAACGGCCCGGCCACGCGCACCGTGCGCTTGTCCTCGTAGGGCTTGTCGTAGAGATACTCGAACTCGGCGTTGGCGGCGATAGAGGCGTCGATCGCCTGCTGCCGCGCAATGCGGGCCTGCCAGAAGCGTTCCAGCGGCTCGCGGGCGGCCGCCGGCCAGTCGCCGGGCGCCTCGCGCGGGACCTCCCACTCCAGCAGGCCGTTGGCCGGAGCGGCTTCGCCGGACGGCAGCGTGACGGTCGCGCCGTCGGGCGCGCCAAAGTCGATCAGCTCACCTTCCCGTCCACCCGTCGGCGACACGAACGGCGGCGCGGGGGCAGAGGAAAGTGGCGAGTGGCTAGTGGTCAGTGGCGAGCGGTCCGCCTCCCTCTCCCTCGGGGAGAGGGCCGAGTGGTCTGCCTCCCTCTCCCTTGGAGAGAGGGCCGGGTGGTCCGCCTCCCTCTCCCTCGGGGAGAGGGCCGAGTGGTCCGCCTCCCTCTCCCTTGGGGAGAGGGCCGGGGTGAGGGGACTCCCTCCGTCATTCCCGCCCCCTCCGTCATTCCCGCGAAGGCGGGAATCCACCCGCCCGCGCAGCGTCTCGTTCAATTCACCCAGCGCGTCCTCCACCGCCGGCTGCAACTGCTCCCAGATCACGTCGATCTCCGCGTTGTTGGCAATGTCCCTCAGCGTGATGTGCGGCACCCGCTGGTAGACGAAGCCCTGGCGAATGTCGCCGTATGGAGTGGCGAGCGAAAAGTCCCGACCGCTGAGCTCGGCCTCTTTGACCTGTCCCTCGCGGCTGTCGGACAGCAGGTACCAGGGATAGCGGGCGCCCATGATGCGCGCCCGGGCCAGCGCCAGGGCCACGCGCGAGGTGTCGATGGTGATCCATCGACGGCCCCATTGCTCGGCGACGTAGGCGGTGGTGCCGGAACCACATGTCGGGTCGAGCACGAGATCTCCGGGATCGGTGGCCATGAGAATGCAGCGTTCGATAGCACGAATTCCAGTCTGAACCACATACACTTTCTCATCACCAAATCCGGACTGGCGCGTATCGTCCCAAATGTCGTTAAACGCCTGATAGGGATAGTCATCAAACGGCCTCACATACCCTAGGGTGCGACCCGAGAATGTAAGTCTCCCTGCCTTGTCGATTCGGCTCATACCCTCGCTATTGGTCTTCCATCCGCCCTTTCCAGGTCGAAATATATGCCCGGAATAACAAAGGGCAAATAGAGTTGTAGCGCTTGACGATTGGGACGTGATCGGGTTCATCCTAGCTATTCGATACGGCTGATTCTTCGCATGAACTAGGCTTCCAGATTCAGTAAAATCATAACGGTAGTTCCTATCAATAGCCGCCTGTCTCTTGAAGAATACCGGTCTGATCTTAGCCGACTCCTTGTGCTTAGCAAACCAGACAATTACATCGTAAGTGCTGTCTAGAGACACCCCTCCTTTTCCCGTAGTCTTGCGAAAAACGATGCTTGCCACATGGTTGTCCTCGCCGAACACCTCGTCCATCATCGCCCGAACGCGATGAACGTTTTCATTCCCAATTTGCACAAAGATCGAACCATTCTCCGTCATCAGATCGCGGGCTATGACGAGGCGGTCGCGCAGATAGGACAGGTAGGAGTGGATGCCGTCGCGCCAGGTATCGCGAAACGCCTTGACCTGCTCCGGTTCCCGCGTGATGTGCTCCACCTTGCCGTCCTTCACGTCGCGGCTGGTGGTAGACCATTGGAAGTTCGAGTTGAACTTGATGCCGTAGGGCGGGTCGATGTAGATGCACTGCACCTGGCCGCGCAGCCCCTCGCGCTCTGCCAGCGAGGCCATGACCTGCAATGAGTCGCCCAGGATCATGCGGTTCGACCAGTTGGCCTGGTGTTGGTAGAAGTCCGTCCGGTCCGCGCCCTCCGGCAGCCCGTTGAAGTCGGCGAACAAATCGGCAAAGCCGGTCTGAGTGGCGAGTTCCCCGTCCCGCTCGCCACTCTTCACTCTCCACTCACCACTTCTCCGCAGGTCGTCGATCAGCGCCTTGGGCGAAACCTTCTCCTGGATGTAGAGCGGCGGCGCCTGCGTCACCAGGTCCGACCAGTCGGCCGGGTCCTTGCCCCGCCAGATCAGCTGCGGGTCGAGGTCCGGATTGCGCCGCTCGAACGCCGCCTCGATCGGATGCCGCTCGTCGTCCTTCAGCAACGGCTGATGCTCCGCGCTGGGAATATTCGGCCGCCCCGCCGCCTCATGCGACAGCGACTCGACCTTGAGCGGTTGCCGCGGCCCGCGTCGACGCGCCACCGATCAGCTTGCCTTGATGGAGTGCACGGGCAGCGCCTCGGTTTCCAGCGTCGACAGATCCAACCGCCGCGACGCGTGGTCGATGTCAAATCCGACGACTTCGCCGGCAGCGTCCAGGTCGACGTTGAGCCCGTTCGCAACCTCGCGTGTCTCCGCACCGGGCCCGGATTTGAGCTCGACGTAGAGACTGTCGGTTTCCGGGTAGTAGTGGAGCTTCATGGGCCGTCCTTTCGGAAGCGTCTGTCGAAGCACGCCTGGTGAATCGCTACGGCACGCCCCGTCGTGTGCAGCTTCCGTTTGGCCATCTAGTCAGCGCCCTTGCACACCGCGTCCAATAGGTCTCGCAACGCGGACAGGAGGGCAGGAACGTCGTTCTGGATGATGTCCCAGATGAGATCGTCATCCACACGCATATACCCATGAGCCAACCGGTTTCGCGTACCTACGATCGCACGCCACGGGACGTCCGAATGCGCGTCACGGATGGCGCTCGGGATGCGGGTGGAGGCCTCGCCTATCAGTTCCAGGTTGCGCAGGGTAGCGTCGTAGGCGCGTGTGTCCGCAACGAACTTGGCTTGATCCATGCCGCGGGTGTACGCCATGACTCTTTCGGCGAACTGGATCATGTCGGTCACGTAGAAGCGCCACTCACGCGACTCCTGCTCGTCGTCAGACATGGATCGCGTCCCGCTCGACAAAGGGGCGCAGCTCGTCCCGCAAGGCCTTGTCGGTGACCAGATCGACCGGACGCCCGAGCAGATCTTCCAGGTAGAACTGCACGCCGAAGTAAGCGCGCGACGTGGTCGGTCCGTCGAAACGAACCAGTACGTCGATGTCGCTGTGGTCGGTAGCCTGATCGTGGGCGATTGACCCGAACAAGGCGAGTTCCGTGACCCCGAAGCGTTGCGCGAGTGTGGCTTTGTGCGCTCGGAGTGCGTTCAGTACGTCCTGCCTGCTGTTCATCGGTCCTCAGGCTGAACCGTCGAAACGCGAGGGGCGGCGCATCGCTCGATTATGGCATTGAGCTCGGCTTCAACTTTGGCTTCAAGGTCGCTCTGCAAGGCATAGACGTCGGTGAACTCCGCGAAGGCCCAGCGGCCGAAGCTGCCCAGCCGGTTGACCCCGGGAATCCAATAGGTCTCCATCGTCGACTTTTTCACCTTGGCGTCTTCGCCCCGGAAGCCCTTGATCTCCACGACCAGATGCAAGGGGTCACCTTCGCCTTGGTCGACAAGCAGGATGAAGTCCGGCACATAACGCCGGCTCACGCCGCCCATGCGGTAGGGCACGTCCAGGCCAAGCCCCTGGTTCTTCACGTAGGCGCGCACCCGCGGGTGCTTCTCGATCACACGGCAGAACTCGGCCTCCCAGTCGCTGTCGCAGACGGCCCAGTTGACGTGGCAGAAGCGATGGTCCGTGCGCCAGCGGATCGGCTTCGAGGTTGTGAACCGGACGTGGCGGGTCGAGCCGGCGGGGTTGTAAGGATCGAGGATGGCCTTGACCGGTTCCTGGTCGGCGAACTTCTGCACGATGCCTGCCGTAATCTTCTCGCAGGCCATATCGGCAAGCTCCCGGTGCATCAGCTGCGCCGGATAGGTCTTGCCCCGGCACACCAGGTGCTCGTCCAGCCAGCGGCGGGTGATTTGCCGCAGCTGGCCGAAGAGATGCAGCTTGGGCGCCTCGCCCGGATCGCGCCACCTCGTTTCGAGCAGCCGCCAGGTGAGGTGGTATTCCAGCGCGGCCCGGCGCAGGCTGCCCAGGTGCTCCACGGTGAGGTCCACGCCTTCGCCGATCAGCCCCTGATTGCGGGTTTCCGTGGGGCCGACCAGCGCCGGATCCAAGGTGAGCGTCGAGTCCGCGGTGAACGCGGCGCTCAGGCGCTCCTTGGGAAGCTCAATGCGGTAGCCCAGCACGCGGGGAAAGCGAATCTCGCAGGCGTCGCGCTCGGGCGAGATGGCCTGGACCTGCACCGTTTCGCGCGGCGTCGGCGGCGTGATGACGACCGGCTTGGCGGTGAAATCGAACGGTATGCCCAGCACGTCGGCGTATTCGGCATCGAACAGCCCGTTCGCGTTGAGGTCGTAGGACTGCCGGCGCAGCGCGCGGCCCACCGCCTGCTCGCAGAGCAGCTGCGTGCCGAAGGCGCGCACGCCGAGCACGTGGGTGACGGTGTTGGCGTCCCAGCCCTCGGTGAGCATGGACACGGACACCACGCAGCGGATACCTCCGCCGAGTTGCTCCTCCTTGCCCACGGTGTTCATCACCTCGCGCAGCAGGTCCTGGTCGGTCAGGTGGTCGGCCTGGCTGCGGTCGCCGGTGCGTTCCACGATGTCGCGTCTGAAACGGTCGATCTCGGCCACCGCCATCTTGCGGAAGTTGGCATCCAGCGCGTCGCCGGATTCGAGCTGCTCGCTGTCGATCAGCAGGGTGCGGGGACGGGCCAGGCGTTGCCCGTGCTCATCGAAGTTGCGGAAGAGCTCGAGGTGCCCGTTCCGGAACACGTCCGGACCGTCCGGCCGTTCCTGGTGGAAACCCGAGACGTAGTCGTAGACGAGCTTGGACGTGGCCGTGTTGTTGCAGACGATGATGAAGCACGGTGGAACCGGGATATTGGCCCGTTGCCATGAGTCGAACGTCTTGGCGTAGTGGCCGTAGAGCGCGTCCAGGGCGTTGGTGAGCTCGATGGGCAGGCTGAGGGGATCGAGATTCTTGACCGTGCGGCGGTTGCCCTTGGGCATGCGCTTGCCGATGTGCTTCCAGAGCTCCCGCAGCACGGGCATCTGGGCGTTCGGCACGTTATCGGCGACCGGCACGCGCGGCAGCTTCACGATGCCGCACTCGATGGCGTCCATGAGCGAGAAGTCGCTCATCGTCCAGGGAAAGAGCGTTCCCTCGGCGTAGCCCGAGCCGCGCAGGAAGAACGGCGTGGCGGAGAGGTCCACCACCCGCCGCAGCCCGACCCTGCGATCGACGGCCTCGAGTCCCGAAATCCACATCCGCGCGGCTTCGTCGTTCTTCTTGGCTTCGCTCAGGTCGTCGCCGGTGAGGCGGCCCTCCTCGTCGATCTCCTCTGGCCGCCGCCGGTAGCAGTGGTGCGCCTCGTCGTTGATGGCCAGGATGCGGCGCATGCGCATCAGCTCCGGCATGACCCGCTGGAGCATCTGCCCCTCGGTCTCGGTCGTCTGGATCTCGGGCCCGGTGCGTCCCCGAAGCAGGTCGCGCCCGCCCTTTGAGATTTCCAGGGTTTCCCGCTGCTTGAAGGCGTGAAAGTTGGTGATGACGATCCTGGCTTTGTGCAGGTCGGGCAGCATGTCCGCGGGCACGAGCTCGCGACTCTGGTAGTAGCTGTCCGGGTCGTGGGGCTGAAGCACCCGCAGCCGGTCGCGGATGGTGAGGCCCGGCGTCACCACCAGGAACCCGCGGGTGAAGTTTGGGCTGTTGGGCCGGCGCACGGCGTTGAGCGTCTGCCAGGCGATCAGCATCGCCATCACGGTGGTCTTGCCCGCGCCGGTGGCCAGCTTGAGCGCCAGCCGTGACAGGCCGGGATTGGCCTGCTCGTTGGCGCCGGCCAGGTGGTCCAGGAATCGTCGCCCATCGCGGCCGCGCTTCGGTGCGACCTCGGTGAGCCAGATCAGCGTCTCCATCGCTTCGACCTGGCAGAAGAAGGGCCGGAGGCCGCTGAAGTGGTCGCTGCGCCAGTGCTGCAAGAGCCGCGCGGTCTCGGGGGTGACGTTCCAATCGCTGGGGTCGGGAATCAGCCGCCACGCATCCACCCGCTGGCGCAGGCTGGCGATGATGGGCATCGGGTCGTATTGCTGGTCTTCGCTCGACAGCCCCTCGCCTTCGTCGAGGACCATCCGGCGCTGCGCCGTTTTCTTGCGGGGTGCGGGGACGGGCGTGACGAACTTGGCGGCGCGGCGGCCGGAAATGAGGCGGTTCGTCGGCTGCCCGTCGTCGTCGAGCTCCCAGTGCTCGCCCGGATACTCATATGGCGAATTCAGAATCGGCTGCGCGAAGAAGTCGGGCACCAAACACCTCACCGGCCTGGAGCCGGGCCGCCTCGTAATTTACCCCGCGTCGGACGCGGTTGTTATCCGGCCAACCTCGCCAACTCGGCCGCGCGGTTGGTTTGCTCCCAGGGGATGTCGGCCAGGTCGTCGCGGCCGAAGTGGCCGTAGGCGGCGACCTGGCGGTAGAGCGGGCGGCGCAGGTCGAGGTCGCGGATGATGGCGCCGGGGCGCAGGTCGAAGCTGTCGCGAATGGCCGCCTCTATGCGGTCGTCGGGCGCCGTGCCCGTGCCGTAGGTCTCGATGTTCAGGGACAGCGGCTCGGCCTTGCCGATCACGTAGGCCGCCTGCACCTCGAAGCGCGTCGCCAGCCCGGCGGCGACCACGTTCTTCGCGATCCAGCGCAGCGCATAGTTCGCCGAGCGGTCGACCTTCGTCGGGTCCTTGCCGGAAAAGGCGCCGCCGCCGTGGCGGGCCATGCCGCCGTAGGTGTCCACGATGATCTTGCGGCCGGTGAGGCCCGCGTCGCCCGTGGGTCCGCCGGTGACGAAGCGCCCGGTGCCGTTGACGATGATCGCGGTGTCGGCATCGAGCAGCTCGCCGGGGATCGCCTCGCGGATGACGGATTCCACGATGGCGCTCTTGATGGCGTCGTTGCCGATGTCGGGATCGTGCTGCGCGGCGATGACCACGCTGTCGACGCGCACGGGCCGGCCGTGCCGGTATTCCACCGTGATCTGCGACTTGCCGTCCGGCCGCAGCCAGTCGAGCGTGCCGTCCTTGCGCACCTGCGCCAGCCGGCGCGCGGCGCGATGCGCCAGCGCAATCGGCGCCGGCATCAGCTCCGGCGTCTCGTCGCAGGCGAAGCCGAACATCATGCCCTGGTCGCCCGCGCCCACACCTTCGACGTCGTCGTGGTCGCCGTCCAGGGCCCGCACCTCGAGCGCTGTGTCGACGCCCTGCTTGATGTCAGCCGACTGCTCATTGAGGGACACCGTCACGCCGCAGGTCTCGCCGTCGAATCCGACGTCGGACGAGGCGTAGCCGATCTCGCACACCGTGTCGCGGACCACGCGGCGGACGTCGACGTCCGTCGCCCTGGAGGAGATCTCGCCGAGCACCAGCACCAGGCCGGTGGTCGTCGCCGCCTCGCACGCCACCCGGCTCTCGGGGTCGGCAGCCAGGAACGCGTCCAGGACGGCGTCCGACACCTGGTCGCAGAGCTTGTCCGGATGGCCCTCGGTCACCGACTCCGACGTGAACAGCAGGCGCGGCGCCTGCATGAACGTATTGCTCAAAGTGCCTTCTCCCAATGGCGGGGCGTGAGTGCGTGTGGTCTACGCGGAATGTGACCGTCCGGCTCCCTCTCCCTTGAAGGGAGAGGGTTGGAGCCTGCCCCGTGCTCGACACGGGGGTGAGGGTGACGGCCCCGGCCTACCGGCGCAGCGCCAGATGGCATTGAGCGTGGATTCCCGCCTTCGCGGGAATGACGGCAGGGGGGACGGCGCGGGCGGGCATGACGTGGGCTTATCGCTTAGGTCCCTTCCTGCCAGCCGGACAGGTAGGCGGCCTGCTCCTCGGTCAGCGTATCGATGGCCACGCCCATCGCCTCCAGCTTCAGCGAGGCGACCCGCTGGTCGATATCCGCGGACACGTCGTAGACATTGGGCGCCAGGTCTCCGGCGTTGGACGCCAGGTGCTCGATCGCCAGCGCCTGATTGGCAAAGCTCATATCCATCACGCTGGCCGGGTGCCCCTCGGCGGCCGCCAGGTTGATGAGCCGGCCCTGGGCCAGCAGGAAGATGCGGCGGCCGTCGGCCAACCGGTATTCGTCCACGTAGGGCCGCGCCTCGTCGACCTCCACGGCCATCTCCTCCAGCGCCTCGATGTTGATCTCGATGTCGAAGTGCCCCGAGTTGGCCAGGATCGCGCCGTCCTGCATGGCCTCGAAGTGGGGCCGGTCGATCACGTGCTTGTCGCCGGTGACGGTCACGAACACATGCCCCTCCGACGCCGCTTCCTGCATGGGCATGACCCGGTAGCCGTCCATCAGCGCTTCCAGCGCCCGCACGGGGTCGACCTCGGTGACGATCACGTGGGCGCCCATTCCGGCCGCGCGGCTGGCCAGGCCTCGCCCACACCAGCCGTAGCCTCCGACCACCACGTTGCGACCGGCCAGCAGGATGTTGGTGGCGCGCACCAGGCCGTCCAGCGTGGACTGCCCCGTGCCGTAGCGGTTGTCGAACATGTGCTTGGTCAGGGCTTCGTTCACGGCCACGATGGGGTACTTCAGCACGCCCTGCTCGGCCATCGCCCGCAGGCGAATCACGCCGGTGGTCGTCTCCTCGGTGCCGCCGAGCACGTCGCCGATGACGTCCGTGCGGTCCGTGTGCAGCGTCGATACCAGGTCGGCGCCGTCATCGATGGTGAGATGCGGGCGCGTGTTCAGCACCGATTCGATGTGGTCGTAGTAGACCTCTGAATCTTCGCCGTTGATGGCGAAGGTGGCGGCGCCGTACTCGTGGACCAGCGCGGCCGCGACATCGTCTTGCGTGCTCAGGGGATTCGAGGCGCACAGCGCCACCTCGGCTCCGCCGGCCTGCAGCGTGCGCATCAGGTTGGCGGTCTCGGTGGTGACGTGCTGGCAGGCGCCGATGCGCAGGCCGTCGAGGGGCCGCTCGCGCGCGAAGCGCTCCCGGATGCTCTCCAGCACCGGCATGGACTGGTCGGCCCACCGGACGCGGCGGACGCCGAGTCCGGCGAGCCCGGCGTCGGCAATCTCGAACGAGCTATCCGATGCGGCCATGCGATTCTCCTTGTCGCGCACGGTGGGTCGCCATGGGGCGCCTAGTACGCAACGAACTCCTTGAACTCGGCGTAACGCCCTTCGATGTCCGCCCGCGTGAGCGCGGCCAGGCGCTCGACGCCGAACGCTTCAACTGTAAACGACGCCACGACGCTGCCATAAACGATTGCCCGCCGCAGGTCGTCCCGCCCCATCCCGTCACTCCCGCGCCCCACTCCGTCATTCCCGCGAAGGCGGGAATCCACCTCTCCGCCACCTCCGCGCCCCCCACCGAAGGACCTCGCCTCTTCCCCCGAGGGCGAGAGCTGGGGTGAGGGGCCATCCGGTCCGGCCCCCTCTCCCCTTGAGGGAGAGGGCTGGGGTGAGGGGTCCACTCCGTCATTCCCGCGGAGGCGGGAATCCACCCCACCGTCACCTCCGCGCCCTCCGCCGAAGGCCCCCGCCTCCGCCAAGCTGCCCAGCATGGCGCCGGCAAAGGCGTCGCCGGCGCCCGTCGGATCCACCACCTCGGGCAGGGGATAGCCCGGCGCAAAGAACCACTCGTCGTCCGCCGCCAGCACCGCGCCGTACTCGCCCATCTTGACCGCCACGGCCTGCGGGCCCAGCGCCAGGATGGGGCCGACCGCCCGGGGCACCCGGGACTCGCCGCTGAACATCCGCGCTTCCTGGTCGTTGAGCACCACCAGCGCGCTGCGCCGAAACACCTCAGCCAACTCAGCCGACTGGCCGCGAATCCAATGGTCCATCGAGTCGGTGGCCACGAACGCGTCCGTGTCCAGCTGCTCCATGACGCTCAGCTGAATCCCAGGCTCGATGTTGCCCACGAAGATGTAGTCCGCGTTCGTCGCCGGAATGCGCGGGGTGAACGCGGTCACGACGTTCAGCTCCACGAACTCGGTGTCGCGCGTGTTGAGGTCCTCGTGATAGCGACCGCCCCAGCGGAACGTCTCGCCCTCCACCACATCGAGGCCGGCCAGATCCACGCCGCGTCCTTCCAGCAACCGCCGATGGGATTCCGGAAAGTCCGTGCCGACCACGCTCACCAACGCCGTTGGCGCGAAGAGCCGCGCCGCCAGGGCGGCATAGGTGCCCGATCCACCCAGGACCCGCGTGACTTGTCCCGACGGCGTCGCGATGTCGTCGATGCCGACGGTGCCGACGATGACGACGCTCACGACGCGTTCGGCTCGTCCAAATGACGGTCCACCAGCAGCGCCACCCGCTTCCGCGCCTGGGGGTCGATGGCCTCCGGCGCGGTGATGATGCCGGTGGCGAGCGCCGCGCCGCACTCGCAGCCCCGCGGCTGCCGCACCACCGCCGGAATCGCCGCCCGCACCGCGCGCAGCGCCAGCTCGGCGTTGGCCATTAGATTGCGCACCACCATGGCGGCCGTCACCGGCTCCTCGCTCTCGTGCCAGACGTCGTAGTCGGTGACCATGGCCATGACCGCGTAGCAAAGCTCGGCCTCGCGGGCCAACCGCGCCTCGGGCAGCGCGGTCATGCCGATCACGTCCACGCCCCACGAGCGGTAGAGCTCGGACTCCGCGCGGGTCGAGAACTGCGGCCCTTCGATGCACACGTAGGCGCCCCCGCGATGGACGTTGCCGCCGGCGCCCGCCACCGCCTCGGCCAGGACGCTCCGGACCTGCGCACACATAGGGTCGGCCAGGCCCACGTGCACGACCAGTCCCGGCTCGTCGAAGAAGGTGGAGGGCCGGTCGCGGGTGCGGTCGATGAGCTGATCGGGGATCACGACGTCAAGCGGCGGGATGCGCTCGCGCATGCTGCCCACGGCGCTCACGGCCAGCACCCACTCCACGCCCAAGGACTTCAGCGCCCAAATGTTGGCGCGCACGTTGAGGGCGGTGGGCGAGATGCGGTGACCGCGGCCATGGCGTGGTAGAAACGCGACCTCGACGCCGTCCAGCACGCCCACGACCAGGCTGTCGCTGGGATCGCCGAACGGCGTCTCGATCGCAACCTCGCGGCGCTGCTCCAACCCCGGCATCTGATAGAAACCACTGCCGCCAATAACCCCGACGCGGGCGCGCGCGTCGGCAGCGCTCGGACCGGCCACTAGGCGACCACCGCCTCGACCGGCTCATGCCAGGCGGCCAGCGTGGTCGTGTAGGGCGCCCGAGCTACCCCGCGCTCGGTCACGATGGCGCTCACCAGCGCGTTCGGCGTCACGTCGAACGCCGGATTGGCCACCGGCGCGTCGCCCGGCGCCCAGCGCGCCGCGCCGTGCCCGCGCACCTCGCCCGCGCCGCGCTCCTCGATGGGAATGTCGTCTCCCGTGGCGGTCTCGAAGTCAATCGTGGACATCGGCGCGGCGACGATGAACGGCAGCCCGTGCGCGCGCGCCAGTTGCGCCATGGTGTAGGTGCCGATCTTGTTGGCCACGTCGCCGTTCGCCGCGATGCGGTCGGCGCCCACGACCACCGCGTCGACGACTCCGCGCTGCATGAAGTGGCCCGCCATGCTGTCCGTAATCAGGGTGTAGGGGATGCCCCACTGGTCCAGCTCCCAGGTGGTCAGGCGCGCGCCCTGAAGCAGCGGTCGCGTTTCGTTGACCCACACCGAGACCTTCCCCTGGCGGTGCGCCGCCTGGATCACCCCCAGGGCCGACCCGAACCCGGCGCCGGTCGCCAACGGCCCGGTGTTGCAGTGGTGCAGCACCTGCGCGCCCGGTGCCAGCAGGCCGGCGCCGTGGGCGGCGAGTTGGTCGTGTCGGCGGTCGTTGTCGGCCACCAGGGCCTGCGCCCGCTCCAGCACCGCGGCCGCGCCCGCTTCGGCGTCTTCGCCATGCGGCTCGGCGGCTGCCCGAACGATCCGGGCGGCCCAGCCCAGATTCACCGCCGTGGGACGGGTCCCGGCGATGTCCTCGACCACCCGGTCGAGGTGGTCCGCAAACGGGCCGTCAGACTCCGCGTTGTAGCGATGCGCGCCAAGAGCCACGCCGTAGGCACCGGCCACCCCGAGCGCCGGCGCGCCGCGAATGGCAAGCGTGCGGATGGCCTCCATGACCTGCGCCACCTCGGTGCAGTGCAGCACCTCGATCGCATCCGGCAACCGCCGCTGATCCAGGATGCGCACAGCGCCGTCGCGCCATTCGATTACCGGTGGGACAGCCATGGGGCGGGCAACTCTGGCAACGGCCCGAGAGTATAGCCATCGTGCACCTCCCTCCCCGTAGCAGGTGACCTTTGCGTAACCCCTCCGTCATTCCCGCGAAGGGAGACCTTTGCGAATCCGCTCCGTCATTCCCGCGAATGCGGGAATCTACCGGCCGCTGAACCTGTTGACCCATGCGTAGGGGCGACGCATGCGTCGCCCCTACCGCTCTTTTCAAAGGTCTTTAGCGGGGGAGGGTGAGGGCAGGAGTCCGACCCGCCGCCCCGTCCCCCGCGGGTCCCCCGAACCTAGTCCAACCCGCGCCGCTTCCGGGCGGCCTCGTAGGCGTCCAGGCCGATCTCGCCGCGGGCGAACCGGGCTTCGATGGACTGGAAAGCGTCCGCCGGCGCGGCCATGGCGGGCGCCAGGTCGGGGCTGGGCTCGGCGGCGCGGGCTTCGGCCAGCTGCTGCCGCGCCGCGGCCTGCGACGGGGCGTCCGCCGGCCCCTCGACGTACTCGTCGCCCTGCGAGGCGTCAGCCGCCGGCGCCGGCGCGTCGCCGGCCGACCCCGCGAGCTTGTCCTTGAGCCACCGGCCTACCTCATCGGGGTCGGCGTCGGCCACCCAGGCAGTGACGTCGTCGTCCAGGGACGCGGCGGCCGTCTGCGAGCGCAGCCGCTCGCGGTGGACCTCGCGATCCTTCTTCGACTGCCAGCGGCGCTCGATCGCGCCGACGCGGGCGGCGACCTCGCGGTCGACCGCGGCCTCGAAGTCCGGCGGCGTCTCCGCGACGGTCTCCGGGGCGGTTGCGGTGGTTGACTCGGATGGTTGATCGGTCATGGATGCTCCTTTAGGCGGCGACTTCGGCGCGGACGGCGTAGCCCGCGGTGGACAGGGCGGATTCGAGTTGACGCTCCGGGTCGAGCTCGGCGGCCAGGGTGACGGCGTGGCCCAGCCGCGCGGCGAACATCAACGCATCGGTGGTGCGCGCGGCGTAGGCGTCGTGCAGACGCGTCGCCCAGCGGGACAGCTCGGCGGCCAGCCCCGGCGGCGCGCCCCGCAGCAGGGTCTGCCACTCCGCGTCCAGGACCTTGACGTCGCCGCCCGACGCCAACGGCCCGGCGCGCTGGTAGCCCTCGCTGACCATCAGCGTGAGCAGGTCGTCGCGCGTGGCGACGCGGCAATGGTCCCACTGCGCGTCGCCGGTCGGCCCGGGATGCGGACACGCCGCAGACAGACAGCCGGCGGACCATTGGCTGCCCGGCGATCCGCAGCGCGGACAGTGCCAGTGCCCCCGCAGCAACAGCCCGCGCGCCACCGCCTCGTCGTCGAACGCTTGGCTGATGTAGCGGCGGACGCCCGGCGCCGCGCGCGCATCGGTGACGGCGCCCATGACCTGGCTCACCCAGGCATGCTCGAAGCGCTCGAACTCCTTCAGACCCAGCCCTCGGCGGGTCTGCTCCATCGCCGCGCGAAGCGCCTTCGTCGGCACGGCGTAACGGGCCTTGTCGGCATGCCCGTCCGACTGGGCGGTGATGACGGCCGCGGCGCCGTCGATCTGCACATCGAGCATGCGTCCTCCTTTGCGAGTGGCGCCGGGAGCCTCGGGGCCTTGGGTCGACCCATGACCACATCCGGCGTTGTATACGGTAAGAGTACGCCGCGCATGGCCGGGTGTCAACCATTCGCGTACAATGCGGCCCATGGCAGGCGCAGAGGCTGGGCTGCGGTTCCCCGAGGCATTGCGCCGCGCCCGCCTGGCGCGCGGGCTCTCCTATCGGGCGCTGGCGGATCGCTGCGGCCTGTCCCATTCGTTCCTGAGCCATATCGAGAAGGGCGAGCGCCGCCCGCCGCGCATGGCGCACGTGATGGCCATCGCCGCGGCCCTCGACGCCGTGACTCCGTCCTTCCTGCTCGCCGCGCTGGCCGACCGCGTGGGAACCGAGGCGGCGCAGCTGGTCATGCACCTGGCGCAGGCCGCGTCCGACGCCGACCCGCTGCCGGGCGCGCTGCCGGAGATCGGTTCCGCAGACGCGATCGAGGCGCTGGCCGCCGCCGCCTCCCAACCGGACGCTGAGCCCCAGCTGCGCCGGGCGCTGTCCTTCGTGGACCTGCAGTTCGACGCCGACGTGCTGCGCGTGGGCTTCGGCGACGCGGCGAACCCCGTCGTCCTGAGCGTGGTGGGTCCGGCGGATCCCCCAGCCGGCCCCGAGCGCGTCGAATAGGCTGCACGCTGGCTTCGGTGGACGCGCGGCGCCGGCGTAGGTCGATTCAGTGACCAGCGACCGGCCCTCGGCACGGACCCCCTGCTGCGCCCCGCGGCCCACCGGACCGGACCCTCACCCTATCCCTCTCCCTCCAAGGGAGAGGGAACTGGACTCAGCCGAACCGCCACCCCTCCGTCATTCCGGCGATAGCCGGAATCCAGGTCCGGCCGACCCCGCCGCCCCGCTCGAGGACGACCCAAGAGCACCTCCGGCCCCTTCTCCCCTGGGGGGAGAAGGCAGGGATGAGGGGGATTCCGGCGCCGCGCCGATCTCCGACACAGTCCGCCTGCCCGGCGGGTCGTTCCTGATGGGCTCCAACGACCCCACCGGCTTTCCTGAGGACGGCGAAGGCCCCGTGCGGCGAGTGTCGGTCGGCGCCTTCCGCGTGGGCGTCCACGCCGTCACCAACGCGCAGTTCGCCGCCTTCGTCGACGCGACGCGCTACACCACCGACGCCGAGCGCTTTGGCTGGTCCTTCGTATTCCACCTGCTCGTGTCGGAGGATGTCCGGCAGCGTCATCCTCAGCGCCCCGAGGCCACGCCCTGGTGGGTGCCCGTCACCGGCGCCACGTGGCGGCAGCCCGAAGGTCCGGGAAGCACGCTGGAGGGGCGCGGCGACCACCCGGTGGTCCACGTGTCGTGGCCCGACGCCGCGGCCTTTGCCGACTGGGCCGGCGCGCGCCTTCCCACCGAGGCCGAGTGGGAGTACGCGGCGCGCGGCGGCCTGGAGCAGCGGCGCTATCCCTGGGGCGATTCCTTGACACCGCGCCGGCAGCACCGCTGCAACATCTGGCAGGGCAGGTTTCCCGAGCGCAACACGCTGGACGACGGCTATCTCGCCACCGCGCCGGTGGATGCCTACGCGCCGAACCGCTTCGGCCTGTTCAACACGGCGGGCAACGTGTGGGAGTGGTGCGGCGACTGGTTCCACCCGACGTTCCACGTTCAAGGCCCGCGCGAGAATCCCGCAGGCCCGCCCGGCGGCACGGCGCGGGTGCTGCGCGGCGGCTCCTATCTGTGCCACCGCTCCTACTGCAACCGCTATCGCGTCGCCGCGCGCAGCGCCAACACCCCCGATAGCTCGGCGGGCAACGTCGGCTTCCGCTGCGTCTGGCCCGCGTGACGCTCTTATTCCTCTTCCATTGAGAGGCCTCGGCGCCCTCCCGTCACCCCCGGCGAACGCCGGGGTCCAGGTCCGGCCGGCACGCTTCGGCCCCCGGACTGGATTCCGGCCTCCGCCGGAATGACGGACGGGGCAGACTCGTCGTCGGATTGAAGGCGGTCCGCCAAGGCTCACGCCGATGTTTCACGTGAAACATTGCCGCCGTGCTGGGCGCCTGAGTAGGAGGGCGCATGCCTGACCCACCTGCCCTGGGCCGGATCGTCATCCTCAACGGCGCCCCGCGGTCGGGGAAGTCCAGCATCGCTGCGGCGATCCAGGCTGGCTGCCGCGGACGGTGCGATGCTGGTGGTGCGTTTGAGAACCGCGGCGAATCAGGGGGAACGCAGCTATGACGGCTGAGGCAAACGGCGTGCTCGAAGGCCAGACGGCGATCGTTACAGGAGGAAACCGCGGCATCGGTAAAGGCATCGCGCGGGCGTTCGCCATGGCCGGGGCCGACGTGCTGATTACGGCGCGCGACGCGGAGCTGCTGGCGGCGGCCGTGACCGAGTTGGAGGCCTACGGCGGCGTGGTCGTTGGGGTGCCCGCCGACGTCCAGGTGGAATCCGACGTCGACCGGGTCTTCGCCGAGGCCGCGGCTCGGTTCGAGCGGTTGGACGTCCTGGTCAACAACGCGGGCCTCTCGCTGCCGTCGCCGCTGCACGAGCACGCGCTCGCCACCTGGGAAACGGTCGTTGGGACCAACCTCACCGGCGCCTTCCTCTGCACGCGGGCGGCCATGCGCCTGATGCGACCCCAGGGCCGCGGTCGCATCATCAACATCGCCAGCATCTCGGCGCAGCGGGTGCGACCCGAGTCATCCGCCTACAGCGCGAGCAAATTCGGCCTGTGGGGGCTCACCCAGGTCACGTCGCTCGAAGGGCGCGACCACGGCATCTCCGCCTGCTGCATCAACCCCGGCAACACGCGCGTGGAGCGGCGTGAGGAAATCGACACCGAGGAGAACCGTGAGCCGATGATGGGCGTCGAGTCGGTGGCCGAGGTCGCGGTGACCATGGCGGCGCTGCCGCCGCACGTGCAACTGCTCGAAGCCACGGTGCTGCCGCTGCAGCAGCCGTTCATCGGCCGGGGGTAGGGGCGGGCGTCCAGGTCCGACCGAGGCGCCTCGGCCCTCGGACTGGATTCCGGCCTCCGCCGGAATGACGGAAGGGGGGCAGGCTCGTCGCGGGAATGACGGACGGGTTACGCGAAGGTCTCCGTTCGCGGGGACAGGCTCCGGCGGTATGACGGAGCGGGTTGCCAGTAGCCCTTCGAGGCAAAGGGCTCGCTCAGCGATTGGCTAGATCACCAACGACGTGACGACCAGTCCCAGGATCAGCACGGCCAATATCGTCATACCGGTTGCCAGGTCCCGGCGCAGGAACGGCAGTCCGGGCAGCTCCGTCTGCTCGCCGCGCGGCGGTCGCCCGACGACCTCGGGCGGCGCGTCTTCGGCTGTCGCCGGGATCACGGTCGCGGGAATTCGGCGCACGGGATCGCGGCGGCGGCGGCGCGTGGATCGTCGTTTTGGTGGCATGGCTACCAGCGATTCTCGCGCTCGGCGCCGCGGGGGCACTGCGGGTCTCTGCTAACGGCGGCGGGTTTCGGATGGATTCCGGCTTTCGGAGGGCTGTGGATAAAGGGGCGATATCCCACGCCCCGGAGGGCCCTCACCCTACCCTCTCCCTGAGGGAGAGGGGACCGGACGGAGGGCGCCTCGGATTGGCGGAGGGTGTGCGCGGAGTGTTTCACGTGAAACATCCTACGCCGCCGTCAACCGATCGATGAGCTGCGCCAGCTCTTCTTCGCTGTAGTACTCGAGCTCGATTCGACCGCGCGCTTCGCCGCCGCGGAGCCGCACCCGCGTGCCCAGGTTGCCCTGGATCCGTTCCAGGACATGCCCGACCTCGCGGTCCCAGTCGCTGTCGGTCGCTGGTTGCGTGCTTGATTTGCGGCGCTTCGCTCCGACACCGGCGTTCTGGTCCGATTCCCACTGCTCGGCTTCCCGCACCGACAGCCCCTGCCGCATGATCGCCACCAACAGCTGCGTGCGGCTGCGCCTGTCGGTCACGCTGAGCAAGGCGCGCGCATGGCCCTCCGTAATTCGCCCCTCGCGCAACGCAGCCAGCGACGCCTCATCGAGGCTGAGCAGCCGCAACGCGTTGGCCACGGACGGGCGGCTGACGCCCAACGCTCCCGCAACCCCTTCTTGCGTCAGCTCGAAGTCCTCCATGAGCACTCGATACGCCTGGGCGCGATCCAGAGCGCTCAGGTCCGTCCGTTGCAGGTTCTCGACGAGCGCCAATTCCAGTTGCTGCCGATCGTCCACCGTCACGATCGAGGCTGGTACTTCCGTGAGCCCGGCCAGCCGCGCGGCCCGCCAGCGTCGTTCGCCGGCCACAAGGTGGTAGCGGCCGGGATGGTCGCCGCGAGCGCTGACCAAGATCGGCTGCAGCACGCCGTGTCGTCGGATCGACGCCGCCAGCCCCTCAAGTTCAGCGTCGCTGATCGCCTGGCGCGGCTGGCGGGGATTCGGCTCGATGCCGGTCAGCGGCAGCGACCGCCGGGCGCCGAGCGTGTCGGCAAAGACGTTGTCCAGCCCTCGGCCCAGCGCCCGTCTAGGCGCCATGCCGCTCAACCTCGACCGCGAAGGCCATATAGGCAGCCGCCGCGACCCCCTTCGCGTCATGCTCGAAGATCGTTCGCCGGAATCCCGGCGACTCGGCCAAACGCACGCTCCGCGGGATCACCGTCTGCGCCACCTGCTCGCCGAAATGCCCCTGCACCTCCTCGACCACCTCCCACGCCAGATTATTGCGACGGTCGAACATTGTCAGCAGGTATCGCATCCGCGGTCCCTCGGTCCGCATCCGCCGCACGCCGGCCAGGGCCTCCATCAGACTGGCCAGGCCCTCCAGCGCCAGGTATTCGCACTGCACCGGCACGATCACCTCGTCGCACGTCAGCAGCGCCAGGAGCGTGGCTCCCTCGAGGGACGGCGGGCAGTCGATCACCACGTAGGCGTACTCGGCAATCACCGGGCCCAGGGCGCGACGCAACGCGGTCGCGTCGCCAAGCGCATAGTCCACCATGCCTCTGTCGCCCGGCATCAGCATCAGGCCGCGGCGACCGGTCGCCACCGTCGCGCTCTCCACGCTCGCCCCGCCGGCGAGCACATCCAATACCGTGCCGGCGGCAGGCTCCTTCGCCAGCAGGCGACTCGTGCTGCCCTGGGCGTCGAAGTCGATCAGCAACACCCGGTGGTCACGCTCGGCGAGCGCCGCGGCGAGGTTCACCGCCGTCGTGGTCTTGCCGACGCCGCCCTTCTGGTTGGCGATCGCATGGATGGTGGTTGTCAATCCACAATCGTCTTCCGCTATCGGATTCCTGATCTATACCAAGTCTCGGAGTGGTAGTCGTCGTCTAGGGGAAACCGTGGATAGACGCCGATAGGCGCTGGTGGACTCGAAGCGACCGGCGTGTGGCCCGCGCGGAGGCGCGGGTGAACGAAATGTGGGACGCCGTGGATAGGCGCGGGAAAAGACCTCGAAAGTGGAAGCAGACGGCGATGTATCAACAAGCCGGGCAAGATATCCACAAGGAGCGCCAGGTTATCCACACAGAAGGTGGTGAGAAGCAAGGCAAAGCTCCCCACCTGCCGTCATGCCGCGCGGAAGGCGGAAACCGGGGAGAATCGGGGGTGGGGAGTTTTCGACGAAGAGCCCCACGGGTGCGGCAGGCGCCAGATCGGCTAGGCGATGTCGGCGAGTTGGGCGCGGATGGTCTCGATGTGGTTTTTGAGATTGTCGTCGAGCTGTATCAGGCGCTCGATCTTGCGGCAGCCGTGGAGCGCGGTCGTGTGGTCGCGGCCGCCGAGGGTGCGGCCGATCTCCGGGAGCGACAGCGAGGAGTCGTTGCGCAGGAGATACATCGCCACCTGCCGCGCGTAGGCGGTGGGTGCGTCGCGGCGCGAGCCGGTGAGGTCGTCCAGCGACACGCTGAAATGGGCGGACGTACGGTCGAGCACATGGCGCGGCGCGACGGGACGCGGGTGCGAGGCGGCGCCCAGGCCGTCAAGGGCGCGAGCCGCCGTGTCGGGCGTGAGCGGCAGCCCGCTCAGCTCGGCATAGATCAACGTGCGGCGAAGCGCGCCTTCGAGCTCACGCATGTTGCGGCGCACCCGGTGCGCCAGAAAGTCGGCCACGTCGGTCGGCAGCCGGGCGCCTTCGCTGGCGGCGATGGTTTCAAGGATCGCCCGCCGCAGATCCAGGTCCGGCGCTTGAAGGTCGGCGACCAGGCCCGACTCGAAGCGGCTGCGGAGGCGCGCGAACAACCGCGGGATCTCGGACGGCGGCTGGTCGCTGCTGAGCACGATCTGGCGGCCCTGGGAGTAAAGGGCGTTGAACGTGTGAAAGACCTCTTCTTGCGAGGTCTCCGTCCGTGAGAGGAACTCCACGTCGTCGATGAGCAGGACGTCCACCGAGCGATAGCGCTCGCGGAAGCGGCGCGCGCGGGCGCCGCGGTCCTCGGTGCGGATCGAGTGCAGCAAGTCGTTGGTGAAGGTCTCGCAGGGGACGTAGAGCACGCGGGCGTCGGGATCGCGCGCCGCGATGGCGTGGCCGATGGCGTGCAGGAGATGGGTCTTGCCCAGGCCGACGCCGCTGTAGATGAAGAGCGGGTTGTAGGCGTGGCCGGGCGCCTCGCAGACGCGCAGGGCGGCGGCGTGGGCGAGCCGGTTGGAGGTGCCGACGACAAAGCGCTCGAAAGTGAGCCGCGGATGCAGGCCAACCGCGGGGCCTGGCGCGGGCGCCTTGGGCGCGGGGTCGGCAAGCGCAGGCGGCGTGACGGGAGTCGCGCCGGGGCTGACAACAATAGTAACGGCCATGTCACGACCGGAAGCTTTTGATGCCGCCCGGGTGACGACGTCGCGGTAGCGGCGGTCGACGATCTCCTTGGCGAAGACGGTGGGAACGCCCACCACGAACTCGCCATCGCTCGCCTGCACCAGGCGGGCGCCCTGAAACCAAGCGAGATACTCGGCCTTGGGAACCTCGAGCTGCAGCACGCCGAGGGCGGCTTCCCACGTTCGATTCGGGAGGGCTTCGGCCAACGGCGCGCTGGCTCCTGGGGTGCGACGGGAGGCTATAGAGTAACGGTCAACGCAGGCGGTCGCAACAGCCCTCCAAACCGGTTAGCGCCGAAAATTCCGAATGTTACGGGGAGGATTCTTAAGGCACGCCGCGACGGTGACGCCGAGCGGTACAAGCGTACTTCACGCTGGGATTCGTCCGCACCCCGCGCAACGGCCAGCGAACTCGCCGGGCGGCCACGCCACGGTCGAGAGACATCCGCGAGAGTGCATGGAAGAACGGAAGTGGAGCAGGCGCGAGGGCCGACGGTGCTTGGCGGCAGGAGAGACGGCGCCGGCGCCGACGCGGCCTCACCAAAGGCAACAGGCGCGTTACAGATGTATGGTGCCTGCGAGTAAGTATGTGAAGACTGCGGGATTGCGGGCGGTGGCGCGGGGCCGCAATGGCCGCTCACGGTCCGGAAGGCGGCCCGCACGCAACGCCGCCTGTGGCGGACCTGGCGACCCGACCGTAGCTCACGCGATCAGGCCCTCCGGCGACGGTCCGCACCCGGTGGCGAAATCGATGCGGACGCGGCGTAACGGTTGAACCGACAAGCGGCGATATACTAGAGACAACGCGATCCGCGGCGAGGAGAGATGGTCGACCATGCGACTGATCACGGGTTTGCTGGCCGGCATTGGCTTTCTGGTGGTGCTGCTGTTCCTGGCGGCCATCGGCCTCTTCGCGTATGACGAGCTGAAACGCCGCGTAGCCGCCGACGGCGACGACGGCGAGGCGGGAGCCGCGGCGGAGGCGCCCGGAGGCTGAGCCGCGCCTAGGCCCCGAAGACGCCCAGGAGCTCGACGCCCAGGGCCCCGGCGAAGGCGAAGCCGGTGTTCTTGATGGCGCGACCGGGCCACGAGGCGGCGATGAACTTGACCACGCCGAAGCGGCTGGCGCCCGCAATCATGCCGGCGACGTCGAACACAGGGTTGGGGATCATCGCCAGCACGAAGAGGGTCGCCATTCCGTGCCGGTCCATCCAGCGTTTGATGGCCGCGTAGCCGCGCACGTTCTGCACCACCCCGCGCCCGCTCCACCCGATGTAGTAGCCCGAGAGCTCGCCGATGGTCTGGCCGGTGGCGGCCACCAGCCCCACCAGCCACGGATTGAGGACGGCGCCGAATGCGGCCACGCTCACCGCGCCGGGCGCCGGCAGGATGACGGTGGCCGCGGCGACGATGGTGATGACGAAGACCGCCAGGTACCCCAGCCCGGCGAAGCGCTCCTGCACCTGCTCGCTGAAGACGACGGCCAGCACCGCGATGGCGAAGACCGCCGCCAGGCCAAGCCCTTGCGCCGCGCGGCGCAGGTGCCGACGGGTACGCGGCGTGACAGAGGTCACGTGGCCCAGGCCGGCCGGCCGAGAGCGGGGGCGCTGCCGCCCGTAACGCGGTGGTGAGTGGCGGTCTTGACGGGCCCTGGCGTCGTTCGCGCGAAGGGAGGCCTTTGCGTGAATGGTGGGCGTCCCACGCTCACGCCCCGGAGGGCCCTCACCCCCGTATCAAGTACGGGGCAGGCTCTAACCGGCTCCCGGAGGGCCCTCACCCTAACCCTCTCCCTGAGGGAGAGGGAACCGGACGGAGGGCGAGGGGCTGGATCCGCTGGCTGGTGCCTGGTGGTGGGGTTTGCAGAGGTATTCGAGGGTGGGAATCGAGGGTCCACTCATCGGGAAACACTGCGGGGTCGGTGGGCCAGGCTCGGTGCAGACGGGGAGTCCGCCAAGGGGCAGCGTCATGGCGAGACCGGATCGAGGCGGTATTCGATCAGCGTGGGGCCTGATCGCCCGAGGGCGCGGGTGACCGCCTGGGCCAGGTCGTTGGGCCGGTCCACGGCCTCGGCGTCGGCGCCGTAGGCGCGTCCCAGAGCCGCGAAGTCGGGGTTGTGCAGCCGCACGTCCACGCTGCGGCCGCCGAAGATGTTGCGAAAGTGGCCGTCGATGGCGCCATAGGACTGGTCGTTGAACACCACCGCCACCACCGGCACGGACTCGCGCATGGCGGTGTTCAGCTCTTCCGAGGTGAACAGGAACCCGCCGTCGCCGCTGAGCGAGACGATCGGGCGGTCGGGACAGGCGATCTGGGCGCCGATCGCGGCGGGCAGGCTGAACCCGAGCGTGCCGAAGTAGATGGGAAACATATAGGCGCGGGGCACTTCCACCGGGAACAGCGTCGCCGCGTGATAGCTGGTCAGGGTCATGTCGTTGACGAGCACCGCGTCGGCGGGCAGCACCTCCCGCAGCGCGCCGAGGATGGCCGCGGAGCGGGGGTCGTCCAGCGCGTCCTGCGGCAGGTGGCGCAGCTCGTCCACCTGGGCCTCGAGACCGTCGTCGTCCGGCGCCGGCTGGTCGGGCAGCGCCTCCAGCAGCTCGGTGAGCGCCGTGGCGGCGTCCGCGTGCAGCGCCACGGTGACAGGGTGTGCGTGACCCAGCGCGCCGGCGTCGCGGTCGATTTGGATCACCGAGTGCGCCAGGGGCATGCGGCCGTCCTCGGTCATGCGCGCCCCAAGGCGGCACCCGACGACGAGGATGACGTCCCGCGTGCGCAGGAACTCGTAGAGACTCTCGTCGCGGCGGTTCTTGCAGCCGAGGGCGAGCGGATGCGACTCGGGGATCGCGCCCTTGCCGGTTTGCGCGGTCAGGACCGGGGCGTGAAGGCGTTCGGCGAGGGCGGCGGCCTCGGAGCCGGCGTCCATGGCGCCGCTGCCCAGGAAGAGCAACGGCGCGTCGGCGTCGGCCAGCAACGCGGCGGCCCGGTCCACGTCCTCCGGCGACGGCGCGCGCGGCATGCTCTGCAGCGGCTCCGGCAGCGCCACGTCGTCGGTGGCCGTGAGCAGGTCCAGCGGAATCTCGATGCTCACCGGGCCGGGCCGCGCGTCGCCCATGGCCCGCAGGCCCCGGTGAATGGCGTGCGGGATGTCGGCCACGGTCTGGACGAGCTGGTGATGCGCCACCAGCGCCCGCAGCAGCCCCGACTGGTCGCGCAGCTCGTGCAGCTCACCGGTGTCCGCCGGCTCCGACCGGACGCCCAGCGCGGTGGCGATGTGCAGCACCGGCGACGATTCGCCGTAGGCCTCGGCCAGCCCGGTGGAGGCGTTGGTGATGCCCGGCCCCGTGATCGTGACCACGCAGGCGGTGCGGCCCGACGCGCGCGCGTAGCCGTCGGCCATGAACGCCGCGCCCTGCTCATGCCGCGTAATCACCAGCCGCAGGTCGGGCGCGTCCAGCAGCGCGTCGTACAGCCCGCCGTTGTGCACGCCCGGAATGCCGAAGAGGGTGGAGATTCCGGCGCGGCGCAACCCCTCGACCACGGCCTGCCCGCCGGTGAGCTGCGGCATGGACATGCGCTCCGGGTCTGTGCGGGTGGGCCCGCGAGGGTCGCCGGGTCTAGCGTAGCGCCTGGCGGGCAGGCCGAGGCGCCCGGATGCTCCGTGCCGCCGCGTGTTTTCCCTCATCCCCGTAGTGCAGTACGGGGCAGGCTCTCACCTTCTCCGACCAGAGACCTTTGCAGAAGGCTGTAGAGGCGGGTCTGAGACCCGCCTGACGCCAAGCATCCGGCGCGCTTCCGGGTTCGGCCGGACTGGATTCCGGCCTCCGCCGGAATGACGGAGGGGTGGATTCCCGCCTGCGGAGACCATTGCAAAATCCACCCGGGCCTGGGGATGACCGGGCGCATCCCGTCCGCCCCCAGGTTCAATGAGGGGTGGATTCCCGCCTTCGCGGGAATGACGGAGGGTTACGCGAAGGTCTCTACCAGGGGAGAGGGTCGCTCCGGTTGTGATTTGCCCGCGCATGAGCGCCTTCGCACAATGACCGCGACCCCGTCCACCTGAAATCCAAAGGCTGCGAAAGGAAGACCCATGGCTGACATCACTCGCCGCGCGGACGCGGTATGGACCGGCAATCTCGTCGAGGGCAACGGCGAGTTTTCGGTTGGCAGCGGCGCCTTCGCGACCCAGGGCGTCACCTGGGCCGCGCGCACCGAGGAGCCGGAGGGCAAGACCAGCCCCGAGGAGCTGATCGCCGCTGCGCACGCCAGTTGCTACGCCATGGCGCTGTCGCACACGCTCACCGAAGCCGGCCACCCGCCCACGCGGCTGGAGGTTTCGGCGGTGGTGACGTTCGCCCCGAAGCCCGGCGGCGGCATGATGGTGGCCTCGAGCGCGCTCAGCGTTCGGGGTACGGTGGACGGCCTCGACGCGGACGGCTTCGCCGACCTGGCCGGCCAGGGCGAGCAGGGCTGTCCCATCTCCAACGCGCTGCGCGGCAACATCGAGATCAGCCTCGACGCGTCGCTCGCGGGCTAGGACGCGGTTGCCAGTGCCGACTGCGTTCCGGGCCAGTTCGTCATTCCGGCGGACGCCGGAATCCAGGCCCGGCTGACACCGGCTTGCGCACGGCGCCTCACTGCGACATGTCTGTCACGCCGAACGAAGTGAGGGATCTAAAATGCGAGACTCCGGTGCGGCCGTGATCGGGGGTCTTAGATTCCTCGTTGCACTCGGAGTGACAGGCAGGTGGCGGGCGGCGCTCCGTGACCGAAGCCTGAGCCGGGAGGCCGCCGCATGAGCACCAACGACTGGCCCGGCGCGGCCGAGCTGGAGTCGGCGCTCGAACGTCTCATGGACGCCATCGACCAGGGTCGCGGCCCCGAGGTCGCCGCCGCCCTGGCCGAGGTGGACCGCCTCGCCGCCGGAATGGACCGCACGTCGCCGGCGCGACTGCGCCACTTCCTGTCCCAGCGCGCTTACCAGAAGGCCCTGGCCGCGCTGCGGGGCGAAGCAACCGAGGGGCACCGGCCGGGGTAGGCCAGGCCGACAAGTCATGGTGAGGGGCCGTTGACAGCAGAGTGGCAATGGCACAGCATTCGATAAGACTCGGTAACAAGGGGGTGCCATGCCGCGTACAACCACGACCATCACATTCTCCCTGCCGCCCGAGATGGCGCATCGAGTGGATGAGGTGATGCGGCAGCAGGGACAGTCTCGCAGCGAGTTTGTGCGGGAAGCCCTCGTCCGCTACATGGAAGAGTGTGAGTGGCGCCGGCTGCTCCAATATGGCGAGCGGCGAGCGCGAGAGCAGGGCATCGGCCCAGAGGACGTTGCGTCCCTGGTCCAGGAGTATCGGGCCGAGGTTAGCTCTCCGCGCACGTGAGAGTCGTCCTCGACACCAACGTCATCGTCTCGGGCCTCAACTTTCCGGGCAACGAGCGCCTTCTGCTCGACCTAGCGCGGAGGGGCCGATTCGAGTGGTACCTGTCGCCGTTCATTCTGGATGAAGTTGCCGGGGTGCTCGCGCGTAAATTCGGCTGGACGGAGGATCGCGTGGAAGAGGTGCTGGAACGGTTTCGCCAAGCCGCCACCGCCATTGACCCCCCGCGGCGCCCCGAGGTCATCGAGGGAGGTCATGCGGACAATCGGATCTTGGAATGTGCGGTGGCAGCCTCGGCCGGCTATGTGGTCACCGGCGACCGTCGCCACCTGCTGCCGATCGGTGAGCACCGAGGCGTCCAGATCCTTAGTCCGCCACGGTTCATTTCTGCTCTCGGCGACGGATAGGTTTCCGGTCGCATTCAGATGAGGCGTAGAACCATTCGGGCATGGCCCGCCGGTCCATGCGCGCTACGATGACCCCATGATCAAGCTCGGTCTGCGCTATGCGTCCACGTCCCGCGAGCACCTGCAGCGGGTGCGGCAGCTCGGTGTCGAAGGCGGCACGTTGCGCTGGTCTTGGTTTCCCGGGGCGGAGGCCGGCGGCGGCCACGTTGATCGCGAGGGCTTTCGGGCACTGCTGGCGCGCTTGGCCGAGTTCGACCTGGCGCTCGGGGGCATGGAGCTCAGCCGTCCGCTGATCCAGGGCGTCCTGCAGGGCGACGCGGAGCGCGCCGTGGGTGAGCTCGAGGCTCTCTGCGAGACCATCCGCCTGCTGGGCGATCACGGCATCGACCTGCTCACCTGCGGCTTCGCCATCGCCCACGCGGACGAGGCGCAGCACGACTGGCGCGGCTATCGCGATGAGCCGCTGGGCCGCGCGGGGTCCGTGCTGCGCACCTTCGACGCCGCCCGCCTCGACGCCGGCGACCTCGTCACCTGGGGCGGCAACGGCGCCGACGGTCCGCGTGTGGACGAGCCGGAGGTCTGGCGCCGACTCGATCGCTTCATGGACGCCGTCCTACCCGTGGCCCGCTCCGCCGGCGTGCGCCTGGGCTTTCACCCCAACGATCCGCCGCTGCCGGTCTACCGCGGCGTGGCCCAGCCGTTCGCGACTCCCGAGGGGCTCGGGGTCCTGCTCGACCGCTACGCCGATCCGGGCGTCGGCCTCCTCTTCTGCCTGGGCACCCTGCAGGAGTCCGGGGGCGACATGACGGGTGCGCTGCGCCGCTTCGGCGCGCAGGGCAAGCTCTTCGCCATCCACTTCCGGAATGTGCGTGGAACGGTGCCGAGATTCCACGAAGTGTTCCCCGACGAGGGCGATTTCGACGCCGCCGCGCACATGCGCCTGCTGCACGAGGCCGGCTTCGACGGCTACGTGATGCCCGACCACTACCCCGGCGTCCTGGGCGACACGCCCGAGAACGACCTGGCGCGCGCCTGGTGCCTGGGGTACCTGCGGGCGTTGATCCAGTCGACGGGCTGATCGGGAACCGGGGACCCCGCCCCGAGGGACTCCCGCCCCAGCCCTCCCCCTGCTGGGAGACCCTTGCACAGGTCTGTAAGGGTGGGTCTCAGACTCGCCCGACGCCAAGCTTCTGGCGCGCTTCGAGGTTCGACCGGACTGGATTCCGGCCTCCGCCGGAATGACGGAGGGGGGCAGGCTCCGCCGGAATGACGGACGGGCGGCAGGCGCTTCATCGGAGCATCTGTGTTGCATGTCAAGGCTGTTCAAGCCGCTGCGGCGGGCCACTCGATCCGGGACGACCCCTCGTCACCCCGGCGAAGAGCCTGCCCCGTACTCGATACGGGGCCGGGGTCCAGGTCCGCCCGACGCGCCGGTGACCCGGGCTGGATTCCGATTCCCCTCCTTCGGAGACCTTTGAATCTAGAGGCACGGGCGACGCATGCGTCGCCCCTACGCGTGGGCTCACAGGTTCAGTGTCCGGTAGATTCCCGCCTTCGCGGGAATGACGGAGGGATTACGCAAGGGTCTCCCTTCGCGGGAACAGGCTCCGCCGGAATGACGGACGGGCGGCAGGGCTTGGCAAGGGTCTCCCGGAAGCGCGGAGGGAGCAATCGGGGCTCCGCCGGTTGCCGCGCTGCTCGCGTCGGGGCATGCTCGCGGGCGGGGCGCGGCGTATGGGGGCGAGGCTGATGGCGGCGGAGTTTCGGGGGCCGGTGGAGCTGTGGGTCGACCGACTGCTCTCGGCGGAAGGGCCGGCGATGGATGCCGAGGGGCGGCTCTATGTGGCGGACAGCCGCGAGCACACGTTGTGGCGGGTGTCGAGCCACGGCGGCTGCGAGCCGTTCGTGCGGCTGGCGGCGCCCAATGGGACGGCGGTGCACTGGAACGGCGACTGCTATGTCACCGACCTGTTTGGCGGCCGCATCGCGCGCGTCACGCCGTCGGCGCAGGTGTTCACCGTGGTGGACGAGTTCGAGGGCGGCCCGCTGGGCGGGCCCAACGATCTGACCTTCCATCCCTCCGGCGCGCTCTATTTCACCGCGCCCAAGGGCCACTACGCGCAGGACCCGCCGCCCGGCCGCGTCTACCGGCTGGGTCCGGGCGGCGACTTGCTGCTGGCGGCGGACGTGGCGTGGCCCAACGGCGTCAACGTGAATGCGGACGGCTCCGTGGCCTATGTGGCCGATTCGCACACCGGGGAGGCGCTGACCTACGACATCCGCGCGGACGGCACGCTGGCCAATCGCGGCGTGCTGGCGGATCTGCGCGAGGGCCAGGACAACTGGTGGGCGCCGGACGGCATGTGCCTGGACGTCGAGGGGAATCTCTACGTCGCGGTGTATGGCGCCTACCGCGTGCGGCGGGTGACGCCGGAGGGCGAGATCGACCTGGACATTCCCGTGGGCCACGAGAAGCCGGCGAACTGCTGCTTCGGCGGACCGGACAACGACGAGCTGTTCATCACCTGCCGCGAAGGCGCGCTCTACCGCGTCAAGATTGGGATTCCGGGGCTGCCGCTGTTCGGGCCGTAGGTTTCGGTGGCGCGGGCTGCGCGCGGCGCGGGATGGGGGTGTTCTGGCGGCGCAGTTCAGGCCATACTCCGGGTAAGTCCGATGAAGCGCCTTCCACCCGTCCGTCATTCCGGCGGAGGCCGGAATCCAGTCCGGGTCTCGAGCGTGGCGGGCGGACCTGGACCCCGGCCCCGTATCGAGTACGGGGCAGGCTCTTCGCCGGGGTGACGAGGGAGCGTCCCGGATCGAGTGGCCCGCCGCGACGGCTTGAACACCGTTGACTTGCAACACAGATGCTCAAGACGTGGTGAGGAATGTAAGGGCGTTGCGGCTTCTTGCCGGCGCCTTAGATTTCTCGCTTCGCTCGAAATGACAGGGGTGAGGCGTCAGCACTGTCATTCCGCGGCGACGGCGCGATAGCGTCATTTGACAAGACCGTCAAGTGAGCATACGATCTGCCGCCATGACGGTCCGTGAGATAGACGAACAGGTCGAGGCAGCGGCCGACGGCGGCATCGAGGCGACCGAGGCCCTGAGGGAGACGGCGCGCCAACTCATGGTGCTCGGCCGGCGCACGGGGCGGATTGCGATGCGATTCGCCGCCGCGTATGCGGACGAGCTGGAGCTCACCATGCCGCAGCACCAGGCGCTGCGCGCGCTGCGTCACCGCAGCTGCCGCATGACCGATCTGGGCGGACGGCTGATGGTGAGCAAGCAGTGGGCCTCGCAGAGTGTGGACTCGTTGGTCCGCGCGGGCCTGGCGACGCGGGCGGAGGATCCCGACGACCGCCGGCACGCGGTGGTGAGCGCCACGCCGCAGGGCCTGGAGGCGCTGGAGTCCCACGAGCAGGCCCTCGCCACGTTCCTGGCGGGGGCGCTGGACGGCATGCCCGCCGAGGCGCTCGAGCGCCTCGATGAGGCGTTGACCGAGTTGAACGCGCACATGGCCCGGCGCCGCGACGAAGGCTATTTCCGCTCGCTGCGGGAGGCGGGCGCGCGTGAATCTGGAGACAAGACATGACTGACGGAGCACCCGGACCATCCGAGGGCCGACGTCGCGGCTCTCGCGGTAGGCGACGTGGCGGACCTGATGGCCGCGGGCGACGCGGCCGCCGTGGCCGAGACGGCCCGCCCGGATTCTCCCCCGGGGATGGGCCGAGCCGTGCGAGAGGCGGCGGTCCCCCGGGGCCGCCGGACGGGCAGCCGCCCATGGGCGGACCGGGCGGGATGCAGCGTGAGCCGCGCATGGCGCTGGGGTCGAGCAAGCAAGTCTTGCGACGTCTGGCCGCCTACGCGCTGCCGCATTGGCGGCTGGCGGCGGGGACGTTCGTCGTCACCCTGGTGGCCACGGCGGCGGACCTGGCGATCCCGTGGGTGCTGAAGGAGGTGATCGACACCGGGCTCAAGGAGAGAGTGATCGCCACGCTGATCGTGCTGGCGGCGGTAGTCGTGGCGCTGACGGCCGTGAAGGGCACGGCGCAGTTCGGGCGCCAGTTCGCGTCCGAGTGGCTGGGCCAGCGAGTGGTGTTCACCATGCGCAATCAGCTCTATCGGCACGTGCAGAGCCTGTCGTTCGGCTATCACGACCGCGCGCGCACGGGCGAGCTGATGGCCCGCACGACCAGCGACGTCGAGCGGGTGCGCCGCTTCGTGTCCATGGGGGCGTTCCAGCTCGTGCAAATCGCGCTGCTGATCCCGGGCATCGCCGTGGTGATGCTGGTCATCGACTGGCAACTGGCGCTGCTGGCGCTGGTGACGGTGCCGGTGATGGCGTGGATGGCGACGGGATTTGCGCGGCGCATTCGCCCGCTGTTCCAGGCGGTGCAAGAGGCGTGGGCCGACTTGAACGCGACGGTGCAGGAAAACCTGGCGGGCGCGCGCGTGGTGCGGGCCTTCGCGCAGGAGGGAATGCAGCGGGCGAAATTCGAGCCGGTGAACAAGGAGGTCACCGACCGCAACGTGGAGGTCATGCGGCTGTTCGCCATGCGAATGCCGCTGTTCACGGCCGTGCTGGGGCTGGGGCAGGTGGCGGTGCTGTGGTACGGCGGCTGGAAGGTGATCGAGGGCCAGGCGACGATCGGTGCGCTGGTGGCCTTCAACACCTATCTGCTGTTGCTGATGATGCCGGTGCGGATGCTGGGCATGACCGTCAACAGCTTTGCCCGCGCCGTGGCGTCCGGCACGCGCATCTTCGAGGTGCTGGACGAGCACTCGGAGGTGCAGGAGACCGCGGACGCCGTGGCGATCGACGACGTGCGCGGCGAGCTGCAATTCGACGGCGTGTCGTTCGAGTACGAGGGCCAGCAGGTCTTGAACGACCTGTCGTTCCGGGTGCGGCCCGGTGAGGCGCTCGGCATCGTGGGCGGCACCGGCTCGGGCAAGAGCACCATCATCAATCTGTTGCCGCGGTTCTACGACCCGTCGTCCGGCCGCGTGCTGGTGGACGACGTGGACGTGCGGCAGGCGCGGCTCGCCTCGCTGCGCGGGCAGATCGGCATCGTGCATCAGGAGCCCTTCGTCTTCGCGACCAGCATTCGCGAGAACATTGCCTACGGACGACCCGGGGCGACCGACGAGCAGGTCGAGGCCGCGGCCCGCGCCGCGCAGATTCACGAATTCATCGCGGGCCTGCCCCAGGGATACGAGACCTCCGTGGGCGAGCGCGGCGTGACGCTTTCGGGCGGACAGAAGCAACGGATCGCGATTGCCCGCGCGCTGCTGCTCGACCCGCGCATCCTGGTGCTCGACGAGTCGACTTCGAGCGTCGACACGTGGACGGAGCGAGCCATCCAGGAGGCCCTCACGGAGGCGCAGCGGGGACGCACCACGCTGATCATCAGCCAACGCATCAGAAGCGTGCGCGACGCCGCCGAGATCATCGTGCTGGAACAGGGACGCATCGTGCAGCGCGGGCGGCATGAGGAGCTGATCGAGCAGGAAGGGCTCTACCGCGACATGTGGCTCACGCAGGAGGCCGAGGCCGAGGAGCTGCGTGAGGCCCAAGCGGCGCCCGCCGGCCCGACACAGGGAGGGGCGGTCTAATGGGCATGGCGGGACGCATGATGCTGGGGGGCATGGGCGACGACGCCAGGGCCTACGACCACCGGATCGCGCGGCGGCTGCTGGCGTATCTGGCGCCGCACCGGCGGCAGCTGGCGGTGGTGCTGGTGCTGGTGGTGCTGGCGGCGGGGGCGGCGAACGCGGGTCCGCTGCTGCTGAAGATCGGCATCGACGACGCAATCTGCGGCGGGGTGCAGGAAGAGGCGCGGCAGCCGGCGCAACAGCAGACGGAGCCGCAGGCGGGGCCGGCGGAGCCGATATGCGATACGACCCAGAGCAACGGCGGCCTGCTGGCGATCGTCGGGATCGTCTACATCGGGACGCTGGGCCTGATGTGGGCGCTCAACTACTTCCAGGTGCTGCTGACGGCGGCCATTGGGCAGGCGAGCCTGCGGCAGCTGCGCAACGACATGTTCGCCAAGCTGCAGCGGCTGTCGCTCTCCTATTTCAGCCGGCACCCGCTGGGCGCAGTGATGTCGCGCATCACCAACGACGTGGACGTGATCAGCGAGTTCGTGACGCTGGGCGTGACGTCGCTGGTGGGCGACGTGGTGATGCTGGTGATCATCGTGGGGATGATGTTCGGGCTGGACTGGCGGCTGGCGCTCGTGTCCCTGTCGGTGATGCCGCTGATGTGGCTGGCGAGCCGGGTGTTCAGCAACTGGGCGCGAAACGCGTTCCGGCAGGTGCGCTCGACCGTGGGCAACGTCTACGGCAACTTGCAGGAGAGCATCGACGGCGTGCGCACGGCGCAATCGTTTGTGCGCGAGGACCGCAACGCCGCGGCGTTCGAGCAGACCAACCGGCAGAACGTGGACGCCAGCGTGCGCGCCGGCGCGATCGTGTCGGCGTTCATTCCCGTGGTGGACACGATCTCGGCGTTGGCGACGGCGCTGGTGATCGTGGTGGGCGGGATGTTCGTGATTGACGGCGAGATGGGCATCGGAACGCTGGTGGCGTTCATTGCGCTGATCGCGCGCTTCTTCACGCCCATCCAGCAACTGACGCGGTTCTACAACCAGCTCCAGTCCACCATGGCGGCCGGAGAGAAGATTTTCGAGCTGATGGACGAGCCGCTGGATGTCGAAGATGAGTCCGATGCGCGCGCGCTGCCGCAGATCCAGGGGCGCGTGGAGTTCGACAACGTGACCTTTGGCTACAACGGCACGAACGTGCTGCACGACATCTCGTTCGACGTGGCGCCCGGGCAGCGCGTGGCCCTGGTGGGGCCGACCGGCGCCGGCAAGACGACGACGGTGAACCTGCTGGCCCGCTTCTACGAGGCGCGCCGCGGCCAGGTCCGCATCGACGGCGTGCCGCTGGACTCGGTGACCCAGGACTCGCTGCGTGGACAGATGGGCATCGTGCCGCAGGACAGCTATCTGTTCTCGGGCACGATCCGCGAGAACATCGCCTTCGCGCGGCCCTACGCCACCGATGAAGAGGTCGCGCAAGCGGCGGAGGCGGTGGGAGCGCATGAGTTCATCCAGCGGCTGCCGGAGGGCTATGACACCGACGTGCGCGAGCGCGGGGCGCGGCTCTCGGTGGGACAGCGACAGCTCATCTGCTTCGCGCGGGCGCTGCTGGCGGACCCGCGGCTGCTGATTCTGGACGAGGCCACGTCAAGCGTGGACGCCCACACCGAGCAGATCATCCAGCGCGGCCTCGACCGGCTGATGGACGGGCGCACGTCGTTCGTCATCGCGCACCGGCTGGCCACGGTGCGGGGCGCGGACCTGATCCTGGTGTTCCAGGATGGGCAGATCGTGGAGCGCGGCGGGCACGACGAGTTGCTGGAAGCCGGCGGGCTCTACTACCAGCTCTACACCACCGGCTTCCCCGGCGACGAGACGCCGGAGCAAACGACGGCCACGGAGAGCATGGTCCTCAACCGCCGGATGTGGATGTAGGCAGCGCGGTGCGGCTGCGTCCGGCCACGGTGGCGGACGCCGCGGGCATCGCCGAAGTCCACGTGCGCGCGTGGCAGACCGCGTTTCGCGGGATCGTCTCGGACGATCGGCTGGACGCGATGCGGATCGAGCGGGGAGTCAACCGCTTTCGCCAGAAACTGGCGCCGGCGCAGTCCGCCAACCAACGATTTGTCGTCGCGGAGTCGGGTGACACGGTGCTCGGATTCGTGGGCTTCGGGACCACGCGCGACGAGGACGTGGACCCGACGCGAACGGCCGAGGTGCGGGGGCTCTACGTGCACCCCGAGCACTGGCGGCGCGGCGTGGGCCGACGGTTGCTGCACGCCGCCGTCGCCGAGCTGGCCACCGACGGCTTCGAGACCGTGACGCTCTGGACGCTGGCCGACAGCGAGGCGTCGCGGGCGTTCTACGAGGCGCAGGGATGGCGCACCGACGGGGCAGTCAGGGCGTGGGAGGACTGGGACGGCGTGCCGCGCGTGCGCTATCGAATGACGTTGCCGACGGCTGGTTCGGGATCAGACCCAGGTTCGTAACGGCCGCAGGGCGACGATTCTCGGTGCGGGACGGGCGCCGCCAAGCGGCTGCGCGTTAGGCTGCCGGCTCTTTGTCGCGCGGGTCGCGGCGGCCGTTCATGCCCGCGAACAGGCCTTCGATGACGCCTTCAATTCGCGCCACGCGCTCGCTGAGTTCGGCAATTCGGACTTCAAGGGCCTTGAAGCGAGTCTCAAAGCGGTTTTCCAGGGATTCGAAGCGAGCTTCGAACCGGTCTTCCAGCCGGTCGATGCGGGCATTGATACGGGCCGTGACGGCCAAGGTGAGGCCGCCAAGCGCCGCGCCGACGCTCAGAATCCCAATCAACTCCGGGGTCATGCGCGGGTCCTTCGGCAGGCCGCAGACGGCGGCCTGTGGCGAACAACTATAGCGCCAGCGGCGGGGCGCACTCGCTATTCGGCCGCCACCGGCGCGCGGAGGTCGAGCTCGACCGTGATGCCGTCGGGATCGCGCAGGTAGAGCGTGCCGGTGCCTTCGAACTCGCCGGCCGTCTGCCAGACGGGCGCTTCGCGGTGGAACGACGCCCCGAGGTCCTTCAGCCGCGCGACGGCCGCGTCCCAGTCGTCCACGCTCAGGCACAGGTGCGCGTTGCCGGCGTTGTAGGTCTCGAGATCGACGCGGCCCGGCGGCGGCTCGTAGTAGCGCAGCAGCTCCAGCTCGACCTCGGTGCCCGGCAGCCGGAACAGCGCGATCTCCAGGCTGCAGTCGGGGTAGCCGATGATGTCGCTGATATAGGGCTCGTCGTAGCGGCGGCGGAAATGGGGGCCCTCGCCGAGCAGCGCACTGTAGAACGCGACGGATCGGTCCAGGTCCGCCACGGTGAATCCCACGTGAACCACCTTCGTCACACCCATGCGAACTGCCTCCTTAGTTTCGGTAGCGCACGTGCGCTTCGAGCTTCTCGATCTGGACGGGCTGCGGGCCGGGCGTGCCGCGGGCGAGCCGCACGCCGACCAGATTCTCCCCCACCGCGAACTGATTCGGCTGGGCCGGATAGACCAGCCAGCCGTCTTCGATGGTGGGCGGTCCCAGCCGGAGATTGTTGAGCCGGACCTCGACGCGGTTGGCGATGGCGCGGGCCGGGGGATCGTTCATCAGGCTGCGATCGGGGTGGCCGATCTGGGCGATCTCCACGGGATCGAGGCGCTCGTCGGCGGGGAGCGCGTCGGCGGCCGGGTCGGAGAGCAGCACGCGCACGTCCACGCTTGAGAGGTGCTCGGCGTCGCGCCCCAGGTCGTCCGCCACGTAGAGCGTCAGCAGCGTGTCGGCGGCACCGTCCCAGGCCAGCGGGGCGGGCAGCGGCGCGAACATGTTGGAGTTGAAATACATGTTGCGCGGCGTGTACCAGCCTTCCGGGTTGGGGATGACGATGGGGCCGTGGCCGCCGCCGCGCCGCTGGACGACGAAGGTCTTGTCCTTGCGATGGAAGCCGCTGGGATCCGCCAGCTCGACGTAGGCCCGGTATTGCGCCTCAGCCGCCGGCCAGTTCAGCGCTTTCAGTCCGATGCGCTCGGCCGACTCCAGCGAGCTGTGCTCCCAGTTGAAGGTCTGCACGCCGTCCGCGCCCTGGTGGAACCAATTGGCGAACACGCCGCGGAACACCTCGATCGGGGGCCACATGTAGCCGTCGGACGAGTGGTGGTCGTCGATGGCCGGGTAGAGCTTGATCGGCGTGCCGGCCGTGATGCGCCGAAACGCGGCGACATCCACGTCGAACGAGCGGCAGCCGATGACCATCAGGTCCACGAGCAGTTCGCGCGCCCAGGTCTCGATGTCGATGCCGTCGAAGTGGCAGCCCATCAGGTTCTCGGGCACCCGCACCGCCAGCAGCAGGGGCCGGCCGCGGGCCTCGGCGACGTCCAGCGTCATGCGGCGCACCTTGCGCATGAACGTCGTGAGCCGGTCCCGCAGCTCCCACTGCCGCCCCCACGGCAGCACCAGCGGGATGCGCGCGAAGTCGAGCGTGATGCCGTCGTAGTCGTAGTCCTCGGCGACCTCGCGCAGGATGCCGAGCTTGTAGTCGTGGACCTCGTCGAGGGCGAAGTTCCAATAGCCGTTGGCGTTCCAGGCGGTCATGAGCAGCTCCGGGTGCTGCTCCTTCATGGGAATCGGGCTGACGGGGCCGAGGTCGTTGTCGGAGCCGTTGATGCGGTAGAGGTAGAAGTTTTCGAGGCCGCGCTGCCGGGACGCCTCCAGGAAGATCTGCATGATGTTGACGCCGTCGTCGGCCCAGCGGCGGAAGCCGGGCGCGTCGATCAGGACCTGGGTGCGGCTGGGAAAGGGCGCCTGATGCCCCTCGTTCCAGTCCCACCACATGCTGTCGAGGCGCACGGCAGGGTCGTCGGCCCACTCGAACTTGAACGCGAGCAGGTCGTCGATGTCCTTGATCGGGAAGTTGGCCCCGTCGCCCATGATCACGTCGAAGTGGACCACGATGCGCCGCCGCCGCTCGATGGCGGCCAGGTGGTCGGCGGACAGCTCGATGCGCGCCGAGTCGGGCGACGTGAGCGGCTCAGCCATGCGGCCCTCCGACGCGGCGCGAAGCCCCCTCACGGTGCGCCGCTACGGGCCAGGCGTCAACTAGGACGTGGTGGGGGCCTCACTCCGGATCGCAGTACTTGATGGGACCGCCGCGGCTCAGGGGGAGGTCGTCCGGCACCTGCCTCCCGACGTAGTAGTCCCAGACTGGGAGCTCGGCCTCTCGGCCATAGAACCCCCAGCGACCAGTGTGCGGCTCTCTGCTGGGGAAGGCCTCGCGCGAGGCCTCCAGCCATTCGTACGGGCGGTAGGCGCCGACGACCGTTTTGCCTACACGCGCCAGCACGAGCCCGTAGCGCCGCGCGCGCTCGACATTGACCTTCCAGGCGTACTGCACGGCGTGGTAGGGGTCTTCGTCCTCTTGGAATGTCCGGGCGATCGAGATGAGCAGTAGCGGCTCGCGCACCTGGAATGGTTCGGCGGGGGTCATCAGTCGCTGCTCTCGGGTGATTGCGGTGAAGTCGTAGGGCACGCTCCGTCGTGCGCGGTCGCCAGCGTACTCGTCAACGGCCAGCCCAGGTGTTCCGCCGTCGCTCTCCCGTCACCCCGGCGAAGAGCCGGCCCCGTACGCGATACGGGGCCGGGGTCCAGGTTCGCACGACGCGCCGGTGACCCGGACTGGATTCCGGCCTTCGCCGGAATGACGGACGAGGGGCAGGCTTTCTTGGTCGTATCTGTGTTGCAAGTCCAGGGTGTTCAAGCCGCTGCGGCGGGCCACTCGATCCAGGACGATCCCTGGTCACCCCGGCGAAAGCCGGGGTCCAGGTCCGTACGGCGCGCCGGTGACCCGGACTGGATTCCGGCCTCCGCCGGAATGACGGACGGGCGGCAGGCGCTTCTTCGGAGGATCTGGGTTGCAAGTCGAGGGTGTTCAAGTCGCTGCGGCGGGCCACTCGACCCAAGGCAATCCCACGTCGCACCGGCGCTCCGTCGTCACCCCGCTCGTCACCCCGGCGAAGGCCGGGGTCCAGATCCGCACGACGCGCCGGTGACCCGGACTGGATTCCGGCCTTCGCCGGAATGACGGACGAGGGGCAGGCTCTTCATAGGAATGACGGGCGCGGGGCAGGCTCTTCGCCGGAATGACGAACTGGGGCAGGCGCTTCATAGGAATGACAGTGGGGTATGCGAGCCCGTGGCGGCGGAATGGCGCGTGCGGCTTGGGCCGTTCGCGCTATCGGATATCCTGGCAGTCAGGCGGGAGGCGTGACTCGCGCGGCGACACGCCTGGAACCTTCCCGTGCGCCGAGCGGGACTGATCGGCGGGAGGCGACGATGCGAGAGGACTATTTCCACCGCGTCCAGCGGGAGACGGCGACGCGGGTGTGGGTGAACAATCCAACCGAGTTCGATCTGCACGCGTCGGTCGACGCGGGGGCGGTCTCGGGGACCACCAATCCGACCTATGGCTCCGTGCTGCTCAGGCGCGAGCCCGAGTACGTCGAGCCGATCATCGACGAGGTGGCCGCCATCGAGTCCAACCCCTACAAGGCGGCCGACGAGGTGTACCAGCGCATCACGCGCCGGTTCATGGAGGGTTTCCTGCCGCAGTGGGAGTCGAGCGGCGGCCAGTGGGGCTTCGTGACCATGCAGGACGACCCCCGCCTCGACGAGGACCCCGACCTGATCGTGGACGCCGCGCTGCGGCACCGCGAGGTGGCGCCGAACTATCTGGCCAAGATCCCGGTCATCGAGACGGGCATGGAGGCCATGCGGCGGCTGGTCGGCCTCAACATCCCCATGTGCGCCACGGAGAGCTTCGCCGTGTCGCAGGCCGTGGCCATGTGCGAGGTCTACGAAAAGGCCGCCGACGCCACCGGCAACACGCCGCCGTTCTTCATCACGCACATCACCGGCGTCCTCGACGACGACCTGAGCGAGTGGGTGGCGGAGAACGAGGTCGACATTGCGCCGGAGCTGCTGCGCATGGCCGGCTCGATCATCGCGCGCAAGCAGTACCGGGTGCTCAAGGAGCGCGGCTTCCGCACGATTATGCTGGGCGGCGGCGTGCGCGGGACGCACCACTACACCGAGTTCGTGGGCGGCGACGCGCACATCACGATGAACTGGTCGACCTTCGACGAGTTGATCAAGGAGGACGGGCCGGTCGTCGACCGCATCCACGTGACCGATGACCCGGCCGACATCGCCGAGCTGCGGGCGAAGATTCCGCGCTTCGCCACGGCCTACGACGACGACGGCCTGACCACGGCGGAGTTCACGGAATACCCGGCGCTGGTGCGGTTCCGCAACTACTTCATCGACGGCTGCGAGCACCTGGACGGCGAAATCGCCAAGCGTCACGCCGCCGCGGCGGCGGTGGCGTAGGGGCGGCCCCAACCTCGATTCGGGCGCCCGTTCACGGACGGGGAGTTAGGGACGGGTGAGGGTCAGCCGGCGGCGGCTCCGAGGATGCGCAGGGTAACCGCGAGCGCGTCGTCCAGCCATGATTCGAGATCGCGGTGCAACTGGTCACCGTCGTCGGCTTCATTGAATGTGAACTCCGAATCTATGCAGTCCACGAGCTCTCGATTCACGTGATGCTGGTCCGCGTCGTCGTCGTCCGCCGAGGCCCGATGCAGAATCTCGGCGAATGCGGATACGGCCATGATTCCGGAAACGGGCAGACCGTAGTGATGCACTGAGACGACCAGTCGCAGCCGATCTTCATCTAGCGTGAGGTATGACCTAATCCAGTACTTGTTCTCTTGTTGGTTGGCCCAATAGTCGAGCCTACGCGCGGTTTGCACAATTTGGTGCTGCCAGTAGTAACCGCGATCTGGAACATCGTGGGAGCCGCCAGAGTCGACGCTCCAAGTGAAGGGCACGCGCAGCGCATCGAATTCAGCTTTCGCCTCGCCGAGCCGGGCCTCGACGGCGTCGGCCATTTGCGGGAGCAGTGCTTCGGCGACCTGGTTGACCTGGCGGCGCTGCTCGAGAATCTCGGCGCGGTGGCGTTGCCGCTGCGCGGCGATGAGGGCCGCGACATCGCGGGTACGGCTGTCGGCGCCGGCGGCGGGCATCTGCTCGGCGGCTGCCTTGGCAGCGTCTGAGACGGCACTTAGGAGGTCCTGGCGCAATCGATGGCTGAGCAGGTTTATGAACGGTTCGAGTTGCCCGGCATCGGCTTGCTCAAGAGCGTCCAGATAGGCCGCGCGGTCATCCCGGCGGATGTGCAGCGGGAAGTAGCCTTCCTTTACCAGCACCAGGGACGCCAGGAGACGAGCGACCCGGCCGTTGCCATCCTGGAAGGGATGGATTTGGACGAAACGGTGGTGGAGCCAAGCGGCGCGGGTCACCGGATGGACGTCTTCGCCCATCTCGTGGAACAGGCGGACCAACTCGTCCATCTGCGCGGAGACCTGCTCGACGGGCGCATACTCATGTATGCCGCCGCCCGGCAGGCGCGGATTGTTCGGCTGGGTCTTGTATTCACCGTGCTGAAGCGGTATGTCGATACGTCTACCGAACTGATCTACGGCGTCCGAAGACTCCTGCGAAGCTGTTACGAGCGCGTGAAGCTCGCGGATATAGGCAGTAGTAAGATCGCGTTGGGTTTCACCAATGTAGTCCATAACGAAGTCGAGGCCTTCAAGGTGATCCCGCAGCATGTTGAGTGTTAAGTCCGGGACCGATTCACCGACACGGTCGACGGTGTCCCGTGCAAACCCGTGCGTTACCAGGGTCTGCGTGAGACCGCGGTCGAGTTCATAAAGGCCCTCGATGATGCCGGTTTCCACGGCGATCGACCGTTTCAGGCGCTCAGCGAATCTTTCCTGGACGTCTGCGGTTAGTTCGATCTTTGTGTGATCCCAAATGCTGCGAATGGTGTCAAGCCGTGCAAGAACTACACGAATATCTTGATCTGCGAGAGCGCCCAAGGACGTGATGGGACGCCAGGAAGACTCTTTCATGGCTGGGAACTGGACGTTGACGCGGAGGGCGTGTGGGCCAATAGTGTAGCGATTGATACGCGACGAACAAGGCATGAGGCATGATCACTGACGAGCACGCGGGCGATCCCTTCGCGGTCGAGGGCTGCTGGTATCGGGGCAACCTGCACACGCACTCCACCAACTCCGACGGGCGGAAGTCTCCCGAAGACGCGGTGAACTGGTACCGCGACAACGGCTACGACTTCATGGCGCTGACCGACCACAACGTGGTGAGCGACACCTCGGCGCTGGCGACCGACGACTTCATCACCATTCCCGGCATGGAGATGCACGGGCCGGACCCGTGGCTGGGCACGCGGTACCACATCGTGGGACTGGGCATGCACAGCTTCGACCGTGGAGACGAGTCTCTGGGCCCGCAGGAGGCCATCGACCGCGTCAACGCCGACGGGGGCCTGGCGATCCTGGGACATCCCTACTGGCTCGGGCAGACCGCCGCCGACATGAGCGAGCTGGAAGGCTTCGTGGGGATGGAGGTCTTCAACTCCATCTGCGACCGCAACCGGGCCAAGGGGTTCTCGTCGGTCCATTGGGACGACTTCGGCGACACGCTGGGCATTACCTGGGGCTTCGCCACCGACGACACGCACTGGCTTCTCAACGAGGAAGGCCGCGGCTGGGTGATGGTGCGCACCACCGACTTCAGCCAGCGCGGCCTGATCGAGGCCCTGCGCGCGGGGCATTTCTACTCCTCGATGGGTCCTGAGCTTCACGACGTGCAGATCAGCGCCACCGACGTGCGGGTGCGCTGCTCGCCGGCGCGGCGCGTGACCCTGATTACCGCCCGGGCAGGCGGATTCAGCCTCGACGCGGACGGCGGCGACCTGCTCACCGACGTGACCCTCGAGCGACGCCAGTCGCCCGCCTACCCCGAGCGCTACATTCGCGTGGAGGTCGAGGACGCCGAGGGACGCGTCGCCTGGTCCAACCCGCGCCCGGCCTGAGGCGCGGCGGACTTCGCGATCCAGGGCGTCTCCCCGTGGCTCCGGCGCGCAGTCGTCATCCCGGCGTCCCTCGTCACCCCGGCGAAGGCCGGGGTCCAGGTCCGGCGACACGCGTGAGACTCCGTCTGGATTCCGGTCCCGTGTCGAGTACGAGGCAGGCTCTTGCCCTCTCCCTGAGGGAGAGGGAACCGGACCCTCACCCTGCCCTCTCCCTGAGGGAGAGGGGGCCGGACCCGCTCCCCGGTTCCTGTTGGTGGGGTTTTGCAAGGGTCTCCCTTCGCGGGGACAGGCTCCGCCGGAATGACGGAGGGGGCTAGAGCCGCGTGAAGCTGTTTCTGAAGGTTGCGCTGTTCACGCTGGTGGTGCCGGGTGGGGTTGCGGTGGTCGTGCCGTTCCTGCTCGGCGGTGATCGAGTGGTGGCCGGCGGGGCGTGGCTGGGGCTGGCCGTGTGCCTCTTTGCGCTGGGGATCGCCATCTATCTGCGCTCGGTGTGGGACTTCGCCAAGATTGGCAGGGGAACACCCGCCCCCATCGACGCGCCCAAGCGGCTGGTGGTGCGGGGGATTTACCGCTACTCGCGCAATCCGCTCTACGTCGCGATGTTGCTGGTGGTCGCCGGGTGGGCCGCGCTCTTTGGAACGGTCGTGCCGCTGGCCTATGCGGCGGGCCTGTTCGTGATGTACTCGTTGATCATCCGCTTCCACGAGGAGCCGCACCTGGCGCGCGAGTTCGGCGAGGACTACGAGGTCTATCAGCGACAGGTGGGTCGTTGGCTGCCGCGGCTGCGGTAGGCCGGCTGATGAGGCGGCTGGGTGGCCGACCAGCTATTCGCAGGCCCTCGGACGTCTGCCCCCCTTCCCCGTATTGAGTACGGGGCAGGCTCTGCGCGGGAATGACGGAGGGGGTGGGAGTGGCAGACGTGTCATGCCGGACCGCAGATGGGTCATTCCGACCGTAGTGAGGAATCTACGGACGTTGGTGCGGGCTGCCCGCTGCTGAGATTCCTCGCTGCGCTCGGAGTGACAGGTTGGGGGCGCGGGAGGTGGCGGCGGACTGGATTCCGGCCTTCGCCGGAATGACGAAGGGGGCGCGTGGGTTGGTGGGTGCGCGGGAGGTGATGGAGGGGTGGATTCCCGCCCCGTATCGAGTACGGGGCAGGCTCTGCGCGGGAATGACGGAGGTGGTGCGTAAAGGCCCCCCTTCGCCGGAATGACGGAGGGGGTACGTAAGGGTCTCCTGCTTGGGGAGAGGGGCTTAGGCGGAGGTTTGCTTGGGAACGGCGCTGCGGGCGATGGCGATGAAGTCCGCCGCCTTGAGGCTGGCGCCGCCCACCAGTGCGCCGTCGACGCCGTCCTGCGCTAGGAGCTCGCGGGCGTTGGCCGGGGAGACGCTGCCGCCGTAGAGAATTCGGGTGCGCTGGGCCGCCGGGGCGTCCAGCGTGTGGCTCAGCGCCTCGCGCGCCCAGCCGATGGCCTCGGCGGCCTGCTCGGGGGTGGCCGTGCGGCCCGTGCCGATGGCCCACACCGGCTCATAGGCCAGCACCAGCGGCTCGGCGTCCGTGGAATCGATCCCTGCGAGCGCCGCCTCGACTTGCGCGGTGATCAGCGCCCGCGCCCCGCCGGCGTCGCGCACGGACTCGGTCTCGCCCACGCAGACAATTGGCATGAGTCCGGCGGCGAGGGCCGCCCGCAGCTTGCGGTTCACCATTTCGTCGGTCTCGCCGAAGTCGGCGCGGCGTTCCGAGTGGCCCACGATCACCACCTCCGCCACGCCGGCCAGCATCGGGGCGGAAATCTCCCCGGTGAACGCCCCACTATCGAGCCAGTGCATGTTCTGCGCGCCCACCTGCACCGACGTGCCCACCACCGCGCGCGCCACGTCGGTCACGGCGATCGCGGGCGGGCAGAGCACCAGGCCGACGCCATCCGGCGGCTCGGCGCGGACGATGGCGCGGGCCAGCTCGACGGCCGACTGCGGCGTCGTGTGCATCTTCCAGTTGCCGGCCACGAGGGGTCGGCGCTCTGGGCCTATTTCCCTCACCCCGGCCCTCTGCCATCAAGGGACCTTCGGATAAGACTGTAGGGGCGGGTCTTAGACCCGCCCGACGCCAAGCATCCGGCGCGCCTCCAGGTTCGACCGGACTGGATTCCGGCCTCCGCCGGAATGACGGAAGGGGCGCGGGAGGTGATGGCGGGGTGGATTCCCGCCTGCGCGGGAATGACGGAGGGGGCGCGGGGGTTGGTGGGTGCGCGGGAGGTGGCGGTGGACTGGATTCCGGCCCCGTATCGAGTCCGGGGCAGGCTCTCCGCCGGAATGACGGAGGGGTTACGCAAAGGTCTCATCAAGGGAGAGGGGGCTGGACCCAACCGGGATGTGGCCGGGTCGGCGGTGGTCGGGCGTCACTACCGGTCGATCCGGTTGGCGCCTTGCTCGGCTACTAGGTTGCAGGCTTGTAGGTAGTGGTCGATGGACTCGCCGCAGTCGGCCCAGTAGCCCTGCAGCAGGTCGTGAGTCATCTCGCCGCGCGCCAGGTAGGCATTGTTGAGGTCCGTGACCTCCAGCTCACCGCGCGCCGACCGGTCGAGTTGGCGCACCAGGTCGAAGGCGTTCTCGTCGTAGAAGTAGATGCCCGTCACCGCCAGATTCGAGGGCGGGTTCTCGGGCTTCTCGATGAACTGCACGATGCGGTCGCCGTCAAGCTCCGCCACGCCGTAGGCCTGGGGATTCTCGACCTCGGTGAGCAGCACCTTGGCCCCGGACGGCTGGGCCTCGAACCGGCGCGCGGCCTCGATGATGTTGCCGCCGATGATGTTGTCGCCCAGGATCACCAGCATGCGGTCGCGGCCCACGAACGGCTCGGCCAGGCCGATGGCTTCGGCGATCCCGCCCGCGCCGTCCTGATAGGTGTAGCCCAGGTGGTCGATGCCGAACTCGCGCCCGTTGCCCAGCAGCTGCAGGAAGTCGCCCGCGCTCGAGCCGCTGGTCACGATCAGGATCTCGGTGACGCCCGCGTTCACCAGCGTTTCGATGGGGTAGTAGATCATCGGCTTGTCGAAGACGGGCAGCAGCTGCTTGTTCGTCACGCGCGTCAGGGGATCGAGGCGCGAGCCGGTGCCGCCGGCCAGGATGACGCCTTTCACGAGCCGGGCTCCGCGGCCTCGTCGCTCGCCAGCACCGCGGCGGCAAACTCCTGCGGGTCGAACACGGCAAAATCCTCCGTCCGCTCGCCGGTACCCACGAACTTGATCGGCACGCCGAGCGCGCGCGTGACGGCGAACGCCACGCCGCCCTTGGCCGAGCTGTCGAGCTTGGAGACGATCACGCCGGTCACGTCCACCGCGTCGCGAAACGCCTGAGCTTGGCGCAGGCCGTTTTGCCCGGTCAAGGCATCGAGCACCAGCAGCACCTCATGCGGCGCGCCCGGCACCTGACGCTCGGCCACGCGGCGCACCTTGGCCAGCTCGTTCATGAGGTTCAGGTTGGTGTGCTGTCGCCCCGCGGTGTCGGCGATGACGTAGTCCACGCCCCGCGCCTTGGCCGCGTCGAGGGCGTCGTAGACCACCGCCCCCGGATCGCTGCCCGGCTGATGGGCCACCACCGGCGCCTCGATGCGGTCGCCCCAGATGCGGAGCTGGTCGATGGCCCCGGCGCGGTAGGTGTCGCCCGCGGCGAGCAGCACGGAATAGCCGTGGCTCTGGAGCAGCGACGCCAGCTTGGCGATGGAGGTGGTCTTGCCCGCGCCGTTGACGCCGACCACCAGCACCACCTGCGGCGGGTCGCCCGCCGCGAAGGCGCGCTCGCCGCTGCCCAGTTCCGCCGTGAGGCGTTCGCTAAGGAGCGCCCGGACGGCTTCGGGGTCCTTGATGCCGGAATCTCGCGCCGCCTCGCGCAGTCCGTCGACGAGCTCCAGCGACAGCTCGGGGCCGAGGTCGGCTTGGATCAGGAGCTCTTCGAGCTCTTCCCAGTCGGCGTCGCCGAGGCCGCCGCGGTCGAACCAGCGCCGCAGGCCCCCGCCGAAGCGGCGGCGCGTGGGCGCCGCGCCGGCGTCCACGGACGCGTCCGTGGGCCGGCGTAGGCGTCTTAGGCGCATGGTGATTGGGGCGCGGCCCGTTCGTGGTGGGCTGGTTGAGCGGTGAACGGACGAGGTCGGATGTCTGAGATTCCTCGCTGCGCTCGGAATGACAGGTTGGGGGCGCGCGGGTTTGTGTTGCGTGTGGGAGGTGATGGCGGGGTGGATTCCCGCCTCCGCGGGAATGACGGAGGGGGTGCGGGAGGTGGTGGGGGCGTGGGAGGTGGCGGCGGACTGGATTCCGGCCTCCGCCGGAATGACGAAGGGGGTGGGTGGGTTGGTGGTGGCGTGGGAGTGATGGAGGGGTGGATTCCCGCCTTCGGAGACCTTTGTATATGGGGGCGATATCCCACGCCCCGGACCCTCACCCTGCCCTCTCCCTGGGGGAGAGGGAACCGGATCGCCCTCACCCCCGTATCGAGTACGGGGCAGGCTCTCGCCCTCTCCCTCTTCAAGGGAGAGGGAACCGGACCCGCTCCCCGGTCCCTGGTGGCGGGGCTTTTGCAAGGGTCTCCCTGCGCGGGAATGACGGAGGGGGTGGGAATGATGGGAGGTTTCGCATCGGTTTCAGGTTCCGACGTGCGCGTGGGTTGGGTGGCGTGCGACGATGGAATGGCACGCAGGAATCTTGAGCCGCATCACGGGGAGCGCAACATGTCGCATGGCGCCCGAGTCTCCATCGAATACTGCAGTCAATGAAACTATCTCCCTAGAGCCGTCCGTGCGACGGAGGAGATTCTGACCGAGTTTGCAAAGGACATCGCGGAGTGGACGCTGATTCCCTCCGGCGGCGGCGTGTTCGAGGTGAAGGTTAACGACGAGCTGGTGTTCTCCAAGCGGGAACTGAAGCGGCACGCCAAGCCCGGCGAGATCTATCCGCTGGTCAGCGAGGCGCTCGGCGGCTCAGGCTAACCGGAACCCTCACACCCGTGTCGAGAACGGGGCAGGCTCCAGCCCTCTCCCATCGGGGGAGAGGGGACCGGAGCCTGCGGCGTACGCCGAGTCCAGGAACTCGGCGAGGTGTAGCACTTCGAGATCGAGGCCCCTGCGCCGCGCGCCGGTGCGTAGGTGCAGGATGCAGCCGGGATTGCCGGAGACGATGGTGCGGGCGCCGGTGGCTTGGATCGCGTCGAGCTTCTCGTCGAGGATTTGGAGGGAAACCTCCGTATCGGTGGCGCTGTAGAGGCCCGCGGCGCCGCAGCAGACCGTGGGGTTGGCCGTCTCGACCAGCGTGACGCCGGGAATCGCACCGATGAGGTCGCGCGGCTGCTGCGAAATTCCCTGCGCGTGCACCAGGTGGCAGGCGTCCTGGTAGATCACCTCGCGCTCGACCTCGGCTGAACCACCGCCGGGCGCCTCGATCTCCGCGAGGAACTCGGAGAAGTCCCGCACCTTGGCGACGAACGCGCGCGCCCGCTCGCCGTAGGCGGGGTCGTCCGCCAGCAGGTGGCCGTACTCCTTCAGGGTTGAGCCGCAGCCGGCGGAGTTCACGACGATGGCGTCATAGGCGTCGGCCTCGAAGGCGTCGATGTTGCGCCGGGCCAGGTCGCGAGCCGTCTCGCGCGCGCCGCCGTGCACGTGCAGCGCGCCGCAGCACTGCTGGTGCTCGGGGATGTGGACCTCGCAGCCGGCGCGGGCCAGCACTCGTAGCGAGGCCCGGTGCGCATCGGCGAGCGACAGCGACATGATGCAGCCGGTCAGGAAGGCCACGCGCCGGCGACGCTCGCCCTCGGCGGGCACGAGGCGCAGGTCGGCGGCCTGGAGGAACTGCGCCGACATCGGCGGCGACATGGCGTCGAGCCGCGCCAGGGGCGGCGCCAGCGCGTGCAGCACCCGGCTGCGGCGCACCAGCCATTGCAAGCCGCTGCGCTGATACAGCCGCAGGCCTTGCCCCAGCAGCCGCAGCGCCCGCGGTCGGGTGAAGACGTGCCGCAACACCAGATCGGCGATGCGCCGCGCCCGCGGCAGCAGCCCGGCCTGCACCGTCTGCGCCCGCACGTCCTCGATGATCTCGCCGTACTTGACACCCGAGGGACAGGCGGTCTCGCAGGCGCGGCAGTCCAGGCAGCGGAAGGTGTGCTTAAGAAACGTCGGGCTGGTGAGCGACATGTGCCCGTCGGACACGGCCTTGGTGAGCTGAATGCGTCCCCGCGGCGAGTCCATCTCCAGACGCAGCACGCGGTAGGTGGGGCACTCGTTGAGGCACAGGCCGCAGTGCACGCAGGTGGCGATGGTGGCGGGATCGGGGGCGTCGCGCTCGCTGAAGCCGACGCGCGGTGCGGCGACGCTCATGCGGCATCCGCCAGGAAGCGTCCCGGATTGAGCGTGCGGTTGGGATCGAACGCCGCCCGCAGCGAATCCGCGAGCGCATGCGCGGCGTTCGATGGATCGGCGCCCCAGACTTCGAGGCGGCGCTTGACCGCCGCCGGCGCCGCCTCGACGACGACCGGCGCATCGAACAATTCCGCGGCGCGCCGCAAATCGCCGACCGCACGGCAAACCGCGTCGCTGTCCCCGCCCGTCCAGCGCACCCGCCCGACGCCGCTCACGGCGTGAGCCTCCGCGCGCCACTCCAAGCCATGCTCCGCGGCGACGTCCGCCGCGGACCCGAGCAGCGATGGAATCTGCGACGAGAGGGCGCTCATGCGGCACACCGTATACGGCTCACCGGATGGGGGCGGTTCCGCCACGCTCACCGCATCGCGCCAGAAGTCGCGTTGGGCATTGCGCTCCAGGATGTTCGGCGCGGCCCCATTGGACGCGAGCGCCTCGTGGACCATCGCGAGCTGGGCGGCGACTCCAGCTTCGGTTCCGGCGAAGCGCGCCGCCAGCAACCAGGGCCGGTCCGGCACGTCGGCTGTCGCGACCAGACGCCGGTCGATGAGGTCAACCGCCGTGGGCGAGACCGGCAAACTCACGATCGACCCAACCGCGCCCCCGGCGTCGAGCGCCGACGCGAAGCCATAGACCGCCGTGCGCTCGTTGGTCGGCAGCGGCGCCACCTTGAGATTCACTCGGGTAATCAAGCCGAGCGTGCCCAGCGCCCCGATGTGACCCTTGTGCAGGTCATAGCCGGTCACGTTCTTGACCACCATGCCGCCGGATTTGGTGATGACGCCGTCCGGCCCCGCCGCCTCCGCGCCGATTACCAGGTCGCGCAACGAGCCCGAGGCCACCCGGCGCGGACCCGAGGTATTGGTGGCCATCAGGCCGCCCAGCGTGGCGGATGCCGCGAACGGCGGGTCCAGCGGCAAGTGCTGGCCTTCCTCAGCCAGGCGCGCCTGCAGCGCCGCCAGGGTGATGCCGGCCTGGACGCCAAGCGTCAGGTCCGCGGGCGTGTAGGTGACGATGGCGTCGAGCGCGGTCATGTCGAGCACCACGTCCACGCGCTCGGGGATGTTGCCCAGGGCCATCTGGCTGCCGCCGCCGCGCGGCGTCACCGCCGCGCCGATCTGGTCGCACCGCGCCACGACGGCCGCCGCTTCGTCCGGGTGCGCGGGACGGACGACGACCGACGGCTCAACCCCGTCCACGGCCAACTCCTCCAGACCACCGGTGCGGATGCGGCTGGACGGCACATCGCGCGCCAACTCGGCGGCGATTTCCGTGGCCGTGAGGGCGGTCGGCGCCTCGGCTTCAAGTGCCATGATTGGCAGTATGGAGCGCGGCCAGGACCGGAACAACCGCCGGGGCGCGGCATGATCGTGGCGCGCACGCGGGCCGAGCTGGCGGCGGCGCGCGCCCGGCTCGCTGATCCCGTTGGCGCCGTGCTCACCATGGGCGGCTTGCACGACGGCCACACCGCCCTGCTGCGGGCGGCGCGCCGCGAATGCGCCTCGGTCGTGGCCACGCGGTTCGTGAATCCCACCCAATTCGAGAACGAGCAGGACGCCGCGTCCTATCCGGGAGACGAAGTCGCCGATCTGGACCGGTTCGCCGCCGAGGCCGTGGACGTGGCGTTCGTTCCGCCGGCCCACGAGGTCTATGCGCCGGGGGTCGCCGCCGAGGTTGGCGCGGGACGCCTCGGCACCGTGCTCGAAGGCGCCAGCCGTCCGGGGCACTTCGACGGCGTCGCCACGGTGGTCGCGCTGCTGCTCGATCTCACACGCCCCGCGCGCTCCTACTTCGGGCAGAAGGATTGGCAGCAGACGCGCGTGGTGCGGCAGGTCGTGGAGGACCTGGCGCTCGGCGTGACGGTGCGCGTGGTCCGCACCGTGCGCGACGACACGGGCCTGGCGCTGGGCACTCGCAACGAGCGGCTGTCGGACGAAGGGCGCCGGGCGGCGCGTGTGATTCATCGCGGGCTGCGGGCTGCGGCCGATGCCTGGCAGCACGGTGAGCGCCAGGCTGATCGACTGGAGCGGGCCATGCGGCGGGAGTTGGAAAGCGAACCCGGCGTCAGCGTCGACTACGCCGTGGCGCGGGAGCCGCTCGCGCTCGACGCCCTCGACCCGGAGGCGTCCGCCGTCGCGCTGCTCGTGGCCGCCTGGGTGGAAGGGGTGCGCCTGATCGACAACCTCGTAATCGGCGACGGGCTCATCGACATCGACCCCGCACCGCTGCTGGCCGCGCCTGCACCGAGTGGCGGTCCGTCGGCCTCGGCGTGACCGCCAAGTCCGAGCCGCCGCAGGCCGCGACCGTTGGCACGGCGGGACACGTCGATCACGGCAAATCGACCCTGGTCCACGCGCTGACCGGCATCGATCCGGATCGCCTGGCCGAAGAGAAGGCGCGGGGCATGACCATCGACCTGGGGTTCGCCTGGCTCACGCTGCCCAGCGGGCGCTCGGTGAGCCTGGTGGACGTTCCGGGACACGAGCGATTCATTCACAACATGCTGGCCGGCGTGGGCGGCATCGACGCCTGTCTCTTCGTCGTGGCCGCCGACGAAGGCGTGATGCCGCAGACGCGCGAGCACCTCGACATCGTGACGCTGCTCGGCATCGACCGGGGCGTGGTCGCGCTGGCCAAGACGGACCTGGTGGACGAGGAGTGGCTCGATCTGGTCGAGCACGAGGTGCGGGAGGCGCTGGCGGACAGCTCGCTGGCCCGCGCGCCCATCGTTCCGGTCTCCGCGCGCGAGGGCGCCGGCCTGGAGATGCTCCTGGACACGCTGGAGGAAGTCTTGTCGCAGCCGCAGACGCGGCCGCAGACCGGCGGGCCGCGGCTTCCCGTCGACCGCGCCTTCACCCAACCCGGCTTCGGCACCGTGGTGACCGGCACGCTGGCCGGCGAGCCGCTCGACGTGGGCGATATGGTCCACCTGTATCCGGGTGGTGCGCGGGCTCGCGTGCGGGGGTTGCAGACCCATCGCGCGTCGGAGGACCGCGCCTGGCCGGGACGGCGCGTGGCGGTGAACCTGGGCGGCGTCGCGCCGTCCGACGTGCCGCGCGGCACGGTGGTGGCGGCGCCCGGCGCCGTCACCGAGACGCGGCGCGTGGACGCCACGCTGCAACTGCTGCCGTCGGCGCCGCGGGCGTTGAAGCCGGGGGAGCGGGTGTCGTGGCACTCGGGGACCGCCGAAGTGGTCGCGGCCCTGCGCTACCTGGAGGCCGACCCGATCCCGCCAGGCGCCGCCGGCTGGGTCCAGTGGCGGCTTGGCGAGTCCGTCGCCGTCCGCAAGGGCGATCCCTATGTGATCCGGCGGCTGTCGCCGCCCATGACCATTGGCGGCGGCGAGATCGTGCGCGCGCAGGCCCGCCATGTGCCGCGCGGCGACGCCGGCGCGCTCCAGGCCCTCGAACGCGCCCGCCGCGCCGCGCCGGCCGAGCTGGTGACGGCTGCGGTGGAGGCCTCGGGCGCGCTCACGCCGGCCGAGATCGCGCGGCGCACCGAGGTGAGCCTGGACGAGGTGACGGCAATCGTGGACCAGGTGGAGCGGCAGGGCGGGCTGTGTGTGGTCGGCGGCTACGTGGCGACGGCCGCCGCCGTCGACGCTCTGAGCCGGCGCATTGGCGCCCTGCTAGCGGCGGGCGCCGCCGGCGGTGTGGCGCGGGCCGCGCTGCCCCGGCAACTCGGGGCGCCGGCGGCTCTCGTCGCGGCGCTGCTGGAGAGGCTGGCGGCCGAGGGGGACGTTGTCCTCGAGGGCGGGCGGATCCTGCCACCGGGACGGGCTCCGGCGCCGCATGGTCCGGAGGCCGACCGCCTGCTGGCCGCGCTCGACCAGGGCGGCTTTGCGCCGCCGGACTTGCCCACGCTGGCTCGCGCTCACGGCGCGCCGCCGGGTCTCCTGGACGCCCTGACCGCCGCGGGAGACCTGGTGCGCATCACGCCGACGTTTGGCCTCAGCCGGGCGGGCTATGCGCGCTGGCGGCGGGCCGTTGGCGAGGCTTTCGCCGCCAACGAGCAGCTGACGGTGCGACAGCTCCGCGACCGGCTGGGCACGAGCCGCAAATACGTCCTGGCGTTCCTGGAGCACCTGGACGCCCGCGCCGTCACGCGGCGGGTGGGCGAAGTGCGCGTGCTGCTGGATCGGAGTTGGCTGCCGGAGTAGGTCTTGCGGCGGCTTCGTCACCGGCATGCCGAGCCGCCTTCCTTCGTCATTCCGGCGGAGGCCGGGGTCCAGGTCCATGCGACGCGCCGGTGACCCGGACTGGATTCCGGCCTCCGCCGGAATGACGGACGGGTTGTGCAATGGGCTCGCTTTGCGGGGACAGGCTCCGCCGGAATGAGGGAGGGGGCGGGACCGTTAGGAGTTGACGGGCGTTGTGCCTCCTCGCCAGCGCCTTAGATTCCTCACTGCGTTCGGAATGACAGAGGGGGTGTTCGGAATGACAAGGTGGTAAGGCAAGACCGATGGCGCTGTCGGTGGGCCGTCCTGCGCGCAGACCGGGAGAGCGGCCCAGGGGCAATTCCGCCCCCGCCTCAGCCCTCCGGCAGGGCGGCTACGCCGGGGAGGTCGCGGCCCTCGATGAGCTCTAGGGTGGCGCCGCCGCCGGTGCTGAGATGGGCAAAGGCGTCGGCGCGACCCGAGGCTTGAGCGGCCGCCACGGCGTCGCCGCCCGCCACCACCACTTCGGCGGGCACGTCGGCCAGCAGCCGCGCCAGGCCGAGCGTGCCGGCTGCGAACGGGGCCAACTCGTAGACGCCGACCGGCCCGTTCCACAGCACGGTTCGCACGCCCGCGAGCGCTGCGGCATAGGTTGTCAGCGACGCGGGCCCGACATCCAAGATCATGGCCTCCGACGGCACCGCGTCCAGCGCCACGGTGCTCGGCGCTGCGTCGGCCACGGCTTCGGGGGCCACCACCGCGTCCACCGGCAGCACCAGGCGGCAGCCCGACGCGGCGGCGGCCGCGCGAATGGCGGCGACGGCATCCGCGGCGCTTTCCGCCCGCGATCGGCCGATGCCGACACCGCCGGCCGCCAGAAACGTGTTGGCCATCGCGCCGCCCAGGATCAGCAGGTCGGCGGTTGTCGCCAGCCGCTCGAGGAGCGCGATCTTGTCGCTGATCTTGGCCCCGCCCACGATGGCCGCGAATGGCCGCGGCGGTCCCTGCACGATGGGGTCCAAGGCCCGCAGTTCGGCCAGCAGGAGGTGTCCGGCGGCGGCGGGCAGCACGTGCGCCAGCCCGGTGGTGCTGGCGTGCGCCCGGTGGGCGGAACCGAACGCGTCGTTGACGTAGCGGTCGGCCAGGCGCGCCAGCGCGCGCACGTGGTCCGGGTCGTTGGACTCCTCGCCGGGATGGAAGCGCAGGTTTTCGAGCAGCAGCACCTCTCCGTCGGCGAGGTCGCGCGTCAGCCGCTCGACCTCGGGGCCCACGCTGTCGGGCGCCAGGAGCACCCACGCGTCCAGCGTGCGCGCGAGGCGCTCCGCGACCGGCTCCAGCGACAGCTCAGGGCTGGCGGTTCCCTTCGGTCGGCCAAGGTGCGACGCCAGCACCACCCGCGCGCCGCGGTCCCGCAGGTCACGGATGGTCGGCAGCGACGCGGTGATGCGGGAGTCGTCGCGGATGGCGCTCCCGTCGAGCGGTACGTTGAGGTCGGCGCGGACGAACACGCGACGGCCGTCGACGTCGAGGTCCGCCAGGCCGCGCTTCATGCGGTGGAGACGGTGGACTCAAGCCGACGGGCCCGGGCCATACGGCGCGCATTGCGCGTGGCGCCTGGTTGGACCCGGTATGGATTCCCGCCTTGGGAGACGTTTGCATGAGTCTGGAGGGGCGGGTCCGAGACCCGCCCGACGCCGAGCATCCGGCGCGCTTCCAGGTTCGACCGGAGTGGATTCCCGCCCCGTATCGAGTACGGGGCAGGCTCTTCGCGGGAATGACGGAAGGGGGGCAGGCTCTTCGCCGGAATGGCGGAGGCGTTGCGCAAGGGTCTCCCTTTGCGGGAGTGACGGGCTGGGCTGGATGAATCGGCGGGGCGCGTCACCGGCCGAGGGAGGCTATGCGCCGGCGACGAGCGCCGCGGCGTCGGCCACGCGGCAGGCGTAGCCCCACTCGTTGTCGTACCAGGCGGCGACTTTGACCAGATCGTCGCCGATGGCCATGGTGCTCTCGGCCTCGACGATCGAGGAGTGCGGATCGCCGCGCAGGTCCACCGACACCAGCGGCTCGTCGTTGATCGCCATGATCCCTTGCAGCCGTCCGGCGGACGCCTCGCGCAGCGCGTCGTTGACCTCCGCCTCGCTCGCCGAACGCTCCAGGTGCGCCACGAACTCCACGATCGACACCGTGGGCACGGGCACGCGGTAGGCCGCGCCGTGCATGCGGCCTTCGAGCTCGGGAATCACCAGTCCGATGGCCTTGGCGGCGCCGGTTGACGTGGGGACGATGCTCATCGCCGCGGAGCGGGCCTCGCGGATGTCGCCCGCCGGGCCGTCCACCAGCGCCTGCGAGGCGGTGTAGGCGTGCACCGTAGACATCAGGCCCTTGCGCACCCCGAAGGCGCGGTGCAGCGTGTCCAGCGGCGGCGCCAGGCCGTTGGTGGTGCACGAGGCGTTGCTCACGACGTGATGAGCGGCGGGATCGTAGCGGTCGTGGTTGACCCCCATCACCATGGTCAGGTCGGCGCCTTTGCCGGGCGCCGTGATCAGCACCCGCTCGGCCCCGGCGTCCAGGTGCAGCGCGGCGCGTTCGCGCTGGGTGCCGACGCCGGTGGCCTCGATGACCAACTGCGCTCCCAGGTCGCCCCACGGCAGCCGATCCCACTCCCGTTGCGCGGTGGTCGGAATGCGGCGTCCGTTGACGACCAGGTCCGTGCCGTCCACGGCCACCTCTCCCGGAAAGCGGCCGTAGTTGCTGTCGTAGCGCAGCAGGTGGGCCAGCGTTTCGAGGTCCACCAGCTCGTTGACGCCCACGACCTCGATCTGCGGCTGACGTTCCAGCAGCGCGCGAAACGCCTGCCGGCCGATCCGCCCGAACCCATTGATGGCAATGCGCACGTCGTGCCCTCCCGCGCAGCGCCCGATCGCGTGTCGAGTATAGGTCCGGCGGCGCGGTCGTCGCCTGGGCCGGATCACTCGCCCCTGACGCGATTCGTCCCCGCGTAGAATTGCGCCCCGGGCATCCTTCAGCATCCAGGCCGCGCCGCACCTGCCGGGCGCGGCGGGCGGAGCCGCCATGTCAACTGTCAATGCCGCGCCCCCGCCGGCGTCCGCGATCCCGGACGGCGTGCCGCGGCGCGACGCGGTGATGGCGCGCGCCTCAGGCGAGAACTTCCCCGTCGCCCTGCACGTGCTGCCACAGGACGTGCGGCGTCACTTGCTCGCCATCTACGGCTTCGCCCGGCTGGTGGACGAGCTGGGGGACGCGGCCGAGGGCGATCGACTGGCCCTGCTGGATTGGCTGGACGACGAGGTGTCGGCCATCTACGCCGAGCGGGCGCCGGCGCATCCGATCATGCGCCGGCTGGTCGCCACCGTCCGGGCGGCGGACATTCCCGACGAGCCGTTCCGCCGTCTCATCCAGGCCAACCGCCAGGATCAGACGGTCCATGCCTACGAGACGTTCGAGGAGCTCGTGGGCTACTGCGAGCTTTCGGCCAATCCGGTGGGGCGCATGGTGCTGCACGTCTTCGACGCGGCCACGCCGGAGCGCGTGTGGCTGTCGGACCAGATTTGCACCGGCTTGCAGCTGGTCGAGCACTGGCAGGACATCGCCGAGGACTACGACAGCGGGCGCGTCTACGTGCCGCGCGAGGACCTGGAGCGCTTCGACTGCCGGCCCGAAGACTTCGGGCTGCGCGTGGCCACGTCCGAGTTTCGCGAGCTCATGGCCTTCGAGGTCGATCGCGCGGAGGCCCACCTTGACCGCGGCGCTCCCTTGAGCCGCCTGCTGCCCGGCACGCACGGGATGGCCGTCGCGGCCTTTACCGAAGGCGGGCGGGCCGCGCTGGAGGCGATTCGCGACGCCGACTACGACGTGCTCGGGCGCGCCCCTCGCCCGACGCTGCGGCACAAGGCGCGGGCGGTGGGCGCCGTGGCGCGCCTCTGGATGAGCTGGTAAGCCGTGGAGGTCGCCGCCGCCTACGAGGTCTGCGAGCAAATCACGCGCACGCGCGCGGCGAACTTTTACTGGGGCATTCGCCTGCTGCCGCCGCCCAAGCGGCGCGCGCTCAGCGCCGTCTACGCCTTCGCGCGGCAGATCGACGACATCGGCGACGGCGGCCTGCCGCCGCCGGCGAAGGCCGCCGCGCTGGCCGAGGCGCGGCAGCGGCTCGAATCCGCCGGCAACGGCGGCGCGGACCCGGTCATCACGGCGCTGCGCCACGCGGCCGACCGCTTCCCGGTGCCGCTGGATGCGTTTGGCGATCTGATCGACGGCGTGGAAATGGACGTGCGCGGCGTCACCTACGAGACCTTCGACGACCTGGTGATCTACTGCCGCCGCGTCGCGGGCAGCATCGGGCGGCTGTCGCTGGGCGTGTTCGAGTCGCGGGACATGGCGCGCGCCGAGCCGCTGGCCGACGAATTGGGCGTGGCGCTCCAGCTGACCAACATCCTGCGCGACGTGCGCGAGGACCTGGCGGAGGGCCGGGTCTACCTGCCGCGCGAGGACCTGGCGGCGTTCGCCTGCGAGCTGCGCACGCCGCTCACGCCGACGCCGGCGTTCGACGCGCTGATCCGCTTTCAGGCCCAGCGCGCCCAGCGGCAGTTCGACATCGGGTTGCAGCTGCTGCCGTTGCTGGACTGGCGCAGCACGGCCTGCGCCGCCGCCATGGCCGGCATCTACCGGCAGGTGCTGCGGCGCATCGAGCAGGACCCGGCCGCCGTGACCCGCGGGCGGGTGTCGCTGTCCACCGGGACCAAGGTGCGCGTGGCGCTGTGGAGCCTGCTTCGCGGATGAGCCGCCGCGTGGTGGTGGTCGGCGGCGGGCTGGCGGGATGTGCGGCGGCGCTCACCTGCGCCGACGCCGGAGCGCGCGTGACGCTGCTGGAAGCCCGCCGGCGTCTCGGCGGGGCCACTTACTCCTTCCAGCGCGACGGCCTGTGGTTCGACAACGGCCAGCACGTGCACCTGCGGTGCTGCACGGCCTACCGCGCCTTCATCGACCGCATCGGCGCCTCCGGCATGGTCGCCATGCAGCGCCGCCTGGAGATTCCGGTGATCCGGCCCGGACACGGCGTGGCCTGGATCAAGCGGGCCAATCTGCCGGCCCCGCTGCACCTGGCTCGCAGCCTGGGAGCCTATCGGCATCTGTCGCTTGTGGAGCGCATGCAGCTGGGGCGCGCGTTGGTTGGGCTGATGCGACTCGATTTGGGCGACGCGTCGCTGGACGCCCAGACCTTTGGTGACTGGCTGCGCGCCCGCGGCCAGTCGGACCGCTCGCTGGAGGCGCTGTGGGACCTGATCGTGCTGCCCACGGTGAACCTGCCGTCGGCGGAGGCCTCGTTGAGCCTCGCCGCCATGGTCTTCAAGGTCGGGCTGCTGCGCGACCGGTCGGCGGCGGACATGGGCTACACCACCACGACCCTGGGCCGCGCGCACAGCGACCAGGGCTTGCGCGCGCTGCGAGCCGCGGGCGTGGACGTGCAGCTTGGGGTGGCTGTCTCGCGGATAGAAGTCGAGCCGGGGGGTGAGCTGCGCGTCCGGCGGCAAGGCGGAGACCTGGCGGCGGATGCCGTCGTGCTGGCGGCGCCGCACCCGCAGGCGGCGCGTCTGGCGCCGGCCGCCGCCGATCCGGACGCGGCGCGCTTCGCCGACCTGGGGGCCGTGCCGATCGTGAACCTGCACGTGATCTACGACCGGCCCGTGATGCCCTATCCGTTCGCGGCCGGGGTCGGGACGCCGGTGCAGTGGGTGTTCGACCGCACCGAGGCCGCCGGGCTCTCCGAGGGCCAGGCCTTGGCCGTCTCGCTCTCGGGCGCGGTCGCCTACGCGCAGGTTCCCACCGAGGACCTGCGCCAGCAGTTCGTCGCCGAGCTGGCGCGTGTGTTCCCTCGCGCGCGTGAGGCGCAGGTTCGGGGGTTTTACGTCACCCGCGAGCACCAGGCCACCTTCCGCCAGGCCCCGGGCAGCCAGGCGCGGCGGCCCGGACCCCGCACGGCGCTGCCGAATCTGTTCCTGGCCGGTGCGTGGACCGACACCGGCTGGCCCGCCACCATGGAAGGCGCCGTGCGCAGCGGCAACCGCGCCGGGGAGCACGCGCTGGCGGCGCTGGGCCTTTCGACACCGGTGGAGGCCTGACCGGCGCGCACCCTCGGGGAGTCGACGCGCGTTGCTATATTCGCCAAACTGCGGATTCCACAGCGACTAGGAGCGTCTGCGTCCCGTGATTCGACGTGTGCCGGACACCGCGTCCGGAGCCCGCCCCGGACCCATGGGCGCCGCGGCGGCCGGCGATGTCCGCGAACGCGCGCGGGCCGTTTTGGAGCGGGCGCGCAACCAGCTGCTCGAACAGCAGGACGCCCAGGGTGTCTGGCGCGGCGAGTTGGGCACCAACGTGACCATCGAGGCCGAGGACCTGTTTCTGCGCGAGTTCCTGGGAATCCTCGATGACGACGTTTTGCAGGCGACGACGACCTGGATCCGGCAGCGGCAGCGGGACGACGGCACCTGGGCCAATTTCCATGAGGGTCCCGGCGACCTCTCGACGACGGTGGAGGCCTATGTCGCCCTGCGCCTGGCGGGCGATGCGCCCGACGCCGACCACATGCAGCGGGCCGCCGCCTGGATCGTGGAGCGGGGCGGACTCGAAGCGACGCGCGTCTTCACCCGCATGTGGCTGGCGCTGCATGGCTGGTGGGACTGGGACGAGCTGCCCGCCATTCCGCCGGAAATGATCTTCCTGCCCACCTGGGTGCCGCTCAACATCTACGACTTCGGCTGTTGGGCCCGGCAGACGATCGTGGCGCTGAGCATCGTGCGGGCCTATCGCCCGGTGAGGCCCGCAGCCTTCAGCATCGACGAGCTGCGCGCCGGCGTGACTCCGCCGACCACCGCCTCACTGCGCACGTGGAAGGGGTGGTTCACCTGGATCGACCGGGCGCTGCGGCGCTACGAGCGGCGCCCGCTGGGCTGGCTCCGCGCCGCCGCGCTGCACCGCGCCGAGTCGTGGGTCATGCGCCGGCAGGAAGCCGACGGCTCCTGGGGCGGCATCCAGCCTCCCTGGGTCTACTCCATCATCGCCCTGCGCCTGCGCGGCTACAGCATGTCGCAGCCCGTCATCAAGCACGCCCTCGAAGGACTGGAGCGGTTCACGATCTGGGACGGGGACGTGCGCCGACTCGAGGCCTGCCAGTCGCCGGTCTGGGACACCGCCCTGGCGCTGGTGGCGCTGGCCGACGCCGGCATGCCCTCCGACGCCCCGGCGCTGCGGCGCGCCGGCGAGTGGCTGGTGGGCGAGGAGGTGTCGCAGAAGGGCGACTGGGCCGTGCGCCGTCCCTATCTCCACCCCGGCGGCTGGGCCTTCGAGTTCGAGAACCGCAACTACCCCGACGTGGACGACACCGCCGAGGTCATCCTGGCCCTGCGCCGGGTTGAGGTGACCAACGCCAAGGGCGCGATCGACCGCGGCGTGGCCTGGACGTTGGGCATGCAGTGCGTCGACGGCGGCTGGGCGGCGTTCGACGCCGACAACACCCGCACGCTCTGCCGCGCGCCGGCCTTTTGCGATTTTGGCGAGGTGATCGACCCGCCCAGCGCCGACGTGACCGCGCATGCGATCGAGATGCTGGCCCTCGAAGGCAAGACGTACAACGCCCGCGTCCAGCGGGGCATCGCATGGCTGCGGGCGGCGCAGGAGCCCGACGGCTCGTGGTTTGGCCGGTGGGGCGCCAACTACATCTACGGCACCGGCGCGGCCGTTCCGGCCCTGATTGCGGCCGGCGTCTCGCCCGACGACCCGTCCATCCGGCGCGCCGTGCAGTGGCTGGCCGCGCGCCAGAACGCCGATGGGGGCTGGGGCGAAGACCTGAGGTCCTATGACGATCCCGAAGGCTGGTCGGGCCGCGGCGCCAGCACCGCCTCGCAGACGGCCTGGGCGCTGCTGGCGCTGGTGGCGGCCGGCGACGACGGGTCCATGACGCGTCGCGGCGTCGGATTTCTCGTCGACACCCAGCGCGAGGACGGCTCCTGGGACGAGCCGCTGTACACCGGCACCGGCTTCCCCGGGGCGTTCTACATCAACTATCACCTCTACCGGCTGATCTTCCCCGTCATGGCGCTGGGCCGCTACGTGAACGGCTGGCACGCCGGGCGGCTCACCCGCTTTGTGCTGGACGGGGCCGATGGAACGTCGTAGCTTTTTCGTGCCGGCTCGGGGACAGGAGACCTAAGCATGGGCGTACCCCTGCGACAGACGATCACCGTTGCGCGCTATCTGATGACGCAGCGGCTGCGCGGTCGCGAGAAATTTCCGCTGATCGTCGAGCTCGAGCCGCTCTACGCCTGCAATCTGGCCTGCGCCGGCTGCGGAAAGATCCAGCACCCGGTCGCGACGCTGCGCAAGCGCATGCCCGTCGAGCAGGCGGTGGCTGCGGTCGAGGAATGCGGCGCGCCGATGGTGTCCATCGCCGGCGGCGAACCGCTGGTGCATCCGGAGATTCACAAGATCGCCGACGAGCTCGTGCGGCGCGGCAAGTTCGTCTACCTCTGCACCAACGCGCTGCTGCTCGAACGCAAGCTCTCGCTCTTCACTCCGTCGCCCTACTTCGCCTTCGCCATTCACATCGACGGCTTGCGCGAGCGGCACGACGAGTCGGTGTGTCAGGAAGGCGTGTTCGACAAGGCGGTGGAGGCCATCAAGGCGGCCAAGCACGCCGGCTTCCGCGTGACTACCAACACCACTTTCTTCACCCACGACACCCCGGACAACGTGCGCGCGGTCCTGGACTTCCTCAACGACGAGCTGGAAGTGGACCACATGATGATCTCCCCCGGATACGCCTACGAGAAGGCGCCGGACCAGGAGCACTTCCTGCCGGTGGAGCAGACGCGGCGGCTCTTCCGCGAGGCTTTTCGCGGCGGCGGACGCAAGCGCTGGCGGCTCAATCACAGCCCGCTCTTCCTCGACTTCCTGGAAGGCAAGGTGGACTACGACTGCACCGCCTGGGGCATTCCCAGCTACTCGATCTTCGGCTGGCAGCGGCCCTGCTACCTCATGGCGGACGGTTACGTCGAGACGTACAAGGAGCTGATCGAGACCACGGACTGGGACAGCTACGGTCGCGGGCGCGATGAGCGCTGCGACAACTGCATGGCGCACTGCGGCTACGAGCCAACCGCCGTGGCCGCCACGGGCAGTTCCCTGCGCGAGTCCCTGCGGGCGTTTGCCTCGGCGCTGAACTAGCCCCTGGCGACCGGTCGTCGTTTCGGCCGCGGCCAGGCTGGCGTTTCGAGCAGCGCGGGGAATCCAAGGGCGCGGCGGCGTCTTCCGGCACTTTAGATTTCTCGCTTCGCTCGAAATGACATAGGGGGTGTTCGGAGGATCTGTGATGCAAGTCGAGGGTGTTCAAGCCGTCGCGGCGGGCCACTCGATCCAAGGCAATCCCACGTCGCACCGGCGCTCCCCCGTCACCCCGGCGAAGGCCGGGGTCCAGGTCGACCCGACGCGCTTGAGACCCGGACTGGATTCCGGCCTTCGCCGGAATGACGGACGGGCGGCAGGCGCTTCGCCGAAATGACGGAGGGGTTGCGTAATGGGCTCGCTTTGCGGGGACAGGGTCCGCCGGAATGAGGGAGGGGGCGGGGCCGTTGGGAGTTGACGGGCGTTGTGCCTCCTCGGCAGCGCCTTAGATTCCTCACTGCGTTCGGAATGACAGAGGGGGTGTTCCAGCCGCTGCGGCGGGCCACTCGATCCAAGGCAATCCCACGTCGCACCGGCGCTCCCCCGTCACCCCGGCGAAGGCCGGGGTCCAGGTCCGCCCGGCGCGCCGGAGACTCGGACTGGATTCCGGCCTCCGCCGGAATGACGGACGAGGCAGGCTCTTCGCCGGAATGTGGGCGGGGGCGGGGCTGTTGGGAGTTGACGGGCGTTGTGCCTCCTCGGCAGCGCCTTAGATTCCTCACTGCGTTCGGAATGACAGAGGGGTGGTTCCAGCCGCTGCGGCGGGCCACTTGATCCAAGGCAATCCCACGTCGCACCGGCGCTCCCCCGTCACCCCGGCGAAGGCCGGGGTCCAGGTCCACGCGACGCGCTGGTGACCCGGACTGGATTCCCGCCTACGCCGGAATGACGGACGGGGCAGGCGCTTCGCCGGGATGACGGAGGGATTACGCAAAGGTCTCCCGGCGCGGGGACAGGCTCCGCCGGAATGACGGACGGGCGGCTGGCGCTTCTTCGGAATGGCGGGCCGGCGGCTTCTCCGGCGACGTGGGGATTTCCTAGGGCGCAGGACGGCTCCCGGGTCCTGGCGGCGGCGGCGAGCCACCGGCCTGGCCCTGTCCTCGGCGGAACACCAGCCACGACACGCTGGTCGAGATGGCCGCGGTGATGAGGGCTCCCAGCAGGGCCCAGCCGAAGCTCTCGACGTAGATCGGTGGAATGATCTGTCCGGCCAGCCAGAACATGAACGCGCCCACGACGAAGTGCCCGAACCCCAGCGTCAGGACCATGAAGCAGCAGGTGAGCGGCAGCGTGGCCAGGTACATCAGCGGACGCACGTAGACGTTCAGCGCCGCCAGCACCGCCGAGAACGCCGCCGCCGTCGCCCAGTACATCAGGGACCCGGTCTCCGGCAGCCGGACATACGGGTCCAGCAGCAGCGCGGTGAGCAAGACGCCCAGGAACGCCCCGGCCCAATGCACGGCGAACTGGTGGACCGTGCGCTCGAAGTTCCAGCGCACCCGCACTGGGGGTTGGCCGTTTACGACGCGGCCGCCGGCGGGTCAGCGAGCCTCAGGAGCGCCTTGCCCTCGGTCGGCTCGGGGATGGGCGCGCCATGGGGCCGGCCGGCGAGTACGAAACGCCGATTCAACGGTTGCGTCATGGGCGGCTCCAGGCGGCGCGGGCGAGCCATGGTACCCGCGGCGCCGCGGCGAATTGCATAGAATCTGCATAAGCGCTGCACCAGCGCTCAATCGGTTCCACATAGCATTCAATGGGCTGGTGCGATTGCCGCACCCAGGGAGGACCATTGTGAGCGGATCGGTGCGCCTGGCGAACGGGCGCCCCGCGGCGGTTCGAGGCGAGCCGTCCCACGCACGGCTGCTGCTGCGCGACGCGCGGCCGGGCGACCGGGCGCAGGCGGGGACGCTGCTGCGCGAGGCGTTGACGCCGGGGCTCGCGGATGCCGTATTCGGACTGGGCGCGGCCGGCGCCTCGACCTACCTGGAGCGCCTCTTCGCGCGCCGGGGCACCCTGTGGAGCTATGACATCACCACGCTGGCCGAGCTCGACGGCCAGGTCGTCGGCCTGGTGTCGCACGCGCCGTGGGCGGTGCTGGCCCAGCGGCGGTGGGCCACCCTGTGGAGCTATCTGCGCGCCTACGGTCCGTTGGCGCTGCTCAAGCTCATCCCGCGGATCCGCGCTCTGATGCACGCCAGTCCCGCGGTGCCGCCGGACCACTGGTTCATTCCCTGCCTGGCGGTTTCGCCCAAGCATCGCGGCAATGGCGTGGCGCACGCCTTGCTGCAGACGGTGTACCGGCACGCCGAGACGCACGCCCCGGCGTGCAGCCTCTACGTGCCGACCAGCAACGCGGCGGCCCGCGAGTTCTACGATCGCGCGGGCTACGTGGAGCGTGACGGCGCGGCTTCGGAGGCGCTCCGGCGGCTCGCCGGCGTGGACGGTCGGGTGCGTTTCGAGCGGACCCTCGCCGGCGGCCGACCCGAGTAGCGACGCTCCGGCGAGCACACCCGGCCGCCGGGCGCGACTAGCGTCCGCGCGACGAGGGCCGCCAGGCCATCTTCATGTAGCGGTCGCCCTGCGCGAGTTCGTCCAGCATTTGCGCCAAGCGCCGCAGCTTCGTCGGCTCGCGCTTGGCCTGCGTGATCCAGCCCAGGTAGTCGTTGCGCTGATACGGCGGCCGCTGTCGGTATGCCTCCATGAGGCCGTGGTCCAGCAACGCGCGCTCCACGAACTCGGGCATTGGGTTCAGGGGTCGCTTCAGCGTCACGGTCACCGCCGGCGCGCCGTGGTGCGATTGGAGACGAATGATACGCCGCGCTTTGCCTGGAGGAGGGGCCTCGCCCAGGAGTCTTCGCTCTCGGCCCTGCCCATTCCCTCAGCCTGAAGGGGCGGGCCAGCGCCTCCCCCTGTCTCAGACCGGGGTGAGGTCAACGCTCAGCGGCGCCTTTGGAAAACCGCCGGAGTCCTGTACCATGCCCGCCCCTGGCAGCGGGAGGCGCCAGTGTCGACGGCGTCTCTCCGCGCGCGAAAATCCGGCCCCAGCAGCGGGAGGCGCCTGTGAGCACGGCTCGTCGTTCCTTGGCGCCGTTCCCTGTCGACCCGCCGCGGCTCGAGCGACGGCAGATATTTCGCCTGGGCGCGGGGGCCGTGCTCGGCGGCGCGCTGAGCGTGGGGCCGGCCAGGCTGGTAGCCCAGCAACGCGACCCGTGGTTTGTCTTCGTGTCGGAGCACCGGGCCGACCTCGGGTATATCGTTGAAGACAGCCGCCAGGGCCAATTCGCCTCGACCTACACGGCGCTTGGCGGCAGCACCGTCGCGGGACCGGCACGGCGGCGGCGAGCCTTGGGGTAAGCGGCGACCTCGCGGACGCCTACCACGCTTTCGGCAACTGGCCCGTTCTGGGCGCGCCGACGTCGCCGCCGGTGCGCGTGCAGGGCGTGGTTCTGCAACGATTCGACAACGCCGTCATTTCCCTGCCCGATTCAGGTGGACCCCAGAACGCCGAGTTGGTCCCGGCGCCGCTCTATCTGCAGGCGGCGGGCTACTTTCCAGAGACTCCGTTCCTGCCCCGCGCGCTGCCGGTGTATCCCATGGAGGCGCCGCCGGTGATCCGCCACGGGGACCCCACGCAGCCATATGTCTTCATCACGCTCGACGACTGCTGGGACCCGGAACTGACCAGCCGCGCGCTCGACATTGCGCGCGACGAGCGCATCAAGATCACCTTCTTCCCCGTCGGGGCGGAGCTGCAGAAGACGCCGGCCCTCTGGCGCCGCGCCGTCGTCGAGGGGCACTCGATCGAAAACCACACGCATTTGCATCTGCCGCTGCCGCAGTTCACGGATGACCGGATCCGCTGGGAGCTGGCCGAGGCCCGCCGTCAGCTCAATGGCGTGCTCGGCTACGAGTATCCGCAGCGCTTCATGCGGCCGCCGGAGGGCGCGGGGATTCCCGACGCTCGGAGCCGCCTGGTGCGGCTATCGCAGGCGGCCGGGCTGCACATCGCCATGTGGACGGCCGACTCCAAGGGGTGGCACTACCCCCGGGATGGCAGCGCCCGCGCGCGGGACTTTGTGCTGGGCAACCTCTCCGACCATTTCACGCCTGGGGCGATCCTGCTGCTGCACGCCCTGGAGAGCGACCTGGCGGCGCTGCCGCGCCTCGCGCGCGAAATCCACGGCGCCGGCCTTCAGAGCGTGAACCTGCGCGACCAGCTGCATCTGCCCGGCCAAAAGATTGGCAACGGCGATCCGTTGTCAACGTGTCCCGAGCCCCTCCCCGATGCGGTTGAGTGGTGCTGAGGCTCCAACGCGCCCGGACGAAACCGCCGTCTAGCTGACGTCGAGAACGCGCGCTCAGGCGATCAGTGACCGCCCTCGCCGAACCGTCGCAGCCGCAGCGAGTTGCCGACCACCGACAGCGACTCGAACGCCATGGCCAACGCGGCCAGCATGGGATCGAGCTGCAGGCCCAGCACGGGAAAGAACACGCCGGCGGCCAGCGGTATGAGCAGGATGTTGTAGCCGAACGCCAGCGCCAGGTTCTCTTTGACAGTGCGCACGGTGCGACGGCTGAGACGGACGGCCGTGAGCACACCGCGCAGATCGCTGCGCACCAGCGTGACGTCGCCCGCCGCCATGGCGATGTCGGCGCCGGCCCCCATGGCGATGCCCAGATCGGCCTGGGCCAAGGCCGGGGCGTCGTTGATGCCGTCGCCCGCCATCACCACCTTCGCGCCTTGCGCTTGCAGCTCGCGCACGATCGCCGCCTTGCCGTCGGGCCGCACGCGCGCGCGGACCTCGTCGATGCCAACCGCGCGCGCCACCTCCTGGGCCGTTTCCGGTCGGTCTCCGGTGAGCATCAGCACGCGCAGGCCCATGCGCCGCAGCGCGGCGACGGTGTCGGCCGCCTCGGGTCGCAGGGTGTCCGCCACGGCCAATACCCCGGCAAGCTGCCCGTCGATGGCGGCGTAAAGCGCGGTGCGTCCCCGCGCCGCCAGCCGCGTGGCATCTTCCTCGTCGGCGTCCAGCGGCACGCCGGCCCGCGCCAGCAGTTCCGCCGTGCCGACGATGACCGGCCGCCCCTCGACGACGGCCTGGACGCCGCCGCCGGTGACCGAGTGAAACTCCTCGGCTCGTGGAATCGCGGCGCCCCGCGCCATTGCGCCGCGCACGATGGCGCGGCCGATGGGGTGCTCGGAGTCGGTTTCGGCAGCCGCCGCCAGCCGCAGCAACTCGGACGGTGGGACGCCGTTGCGCGGCAGCACGTCCACCAGCTCGGGCTCGCCGTGGGTCAGCGTGCCGGTCTTGTCGAGCAGCACGGCGTCGATCTTGCCGGCCGTTTCGAGCGCCTCGCCGCTGCGGATCAGCACCCCATGCTCGGCGCCCCGGCCCGTCCCCACCATGATGGCGAGGGGCGTGGCCAGCCCGAGCGCGCAGGGACAGGCGACCACCAGGACCGCCACGAAGCTCACCAGCGCGTGAGCCGCCTTGGGATCGGGTCCGACCGCCGACCACACCGCCAGGGTGGCCAGCGCAATCAGAATCACCGCCGGGACAAACCGCCCGGCCACGCGATCCGCCAGCCGCTGCAGCGGCGCCTTGGTGGTCTGGGCTTGCTCGACCAGGCGGACGATCTGCGCCAGCACCGATTCCCGATCCACCGCCGTCGCGCGGATTCGCAGACGCCCGGTGGTGTTGACCGTCGCCCCGACCACGGGGTCGCCGGCGGACTTCTCCACCGGCACGCTCTCACCCGTGATGATTGATTCATCGACCGCTGAGTCGCCGTCCAGGACCTCGCCGTCGACCGGGATCTTGGCTCCCGGCGACACGTGAACGATGTCGCCGACCCGCACGCTCGCCAGCGGAGTCTCGACGCGCTCACCATCGCGCTCGACCAGCGCCATCGCCGGCCGCAGGTTCATGAGGCGTTCGATCGCGCCCGACGCCCGACCCTTGGCCCGCGCCTCGATCCAGCGTCCGAGCAGCACCAGGCCGATGATGATCATGGCCGTGTCGTAGTGGTGCATGGCGGCGCCCTCCGCCAGGAGCGAGGGCCAGAGCGTGAGCACCAGACTGGAGCCATAGGCCGCGCTGGTGCCCACGGCGATCAGCGTGTTCATGTCGGCGCCGCCGCGGCGCAGGGCCTTCCAGGTTCCCCGGTAGAAGCGCCAGCCGAGCACGAACTGCACCGGCGTCGCCAGCGCCAATTGCACAGCCGGATTGGCGAAGACCTCGGGCCGCCAGAGACCGGGGATGTAGGTCGCGCCGGCCCACAGCACCAGCAGGCCCAGGCTCAAAGCCGCCGCGGCCTGCCAGCCCAGGACACGTTGCTCGCGGCGGCGCGTGGCGCGCCACGCGCCGCGCTCATCCTGCTCGGCCGTTGACGCCGCCTCCGGATCGTCCACGCGGAATCCCGCCGCCTCGATCGCCGCGCCGAGCTCGGCCCGCGGCGCCAGGCCCCGAATGGCGCTCACTTGCGCGCGGCCGCTGGCGAAGTTGACCGTGGCTTCGAGGACTCCCGGCACCGCGCGCAGCGCGCGTTCGACGCCGGGCACGCACGAGGCGCAGTCCATCCCCGCGATCCGGAGCCGGGTCGTACCGGTCGGCACCGCGTAGCCCGCCGCGTCAACCGCCGCTGCCAGCGCGGCGGCGTCCGTCCGCGCCGGATCGAATTCCGCCGTGGCCGATTCCGCCGCGAGATTGACCGCCGCCGCCGCCACACCATCGACGCCCGACAACACCTCCTCGACGCGTCCGACGCACGCGGCGCAGGACATGCCCCTGATCGGGAGCGTCACCGCGGTCGTCTCGTGCGCGAGCGCGGCGGTGGTCATGCCGAGTCCGCCGCCGCCGGCTGCGGGATCGGTCCGGCGTCGCCGAGCGCCTCGGCGACGCTCTCCAGGACGTCGCCGGTCGAGGCGACCCGGCGCAGGTGTCCCGTGCCCTTCATGACCTCGAGCAGCTCGCGGATCACGCGTTCGCGCTCTCCGGGGTCGTCGCTGCGGATGGCGGCGGCGACGCAGGTCTGGAGGTGACGCTCGAGGATGGCGGCGTTGACCTTCTCGATGGCGCCCTGAATCGCCAGCGTCTGCTTGAGAATGTCCGTGCAGTAGGCCTCGTCCGCAATCATGCGCTCGACGCCGCGCGCGTGACCCTCGATCGACCTCCAGCGATTGACCAGCCGGCGCGTCGCCTCGTCCATGGATTCGCTCTTTCTACCCCACCCCACCTGGGGTGCAGGTCAATCCTATGGCAATCGAGGTGTCTGGGGCAATGAGGGGCACGTTGCGGGGCCGGTGGGAGCGGCGGGCGCGGGGCGGGTGGCTGTCAGCTCCTAACGGCCCCGCCCCCATCCGTCATTCCGGCGGAGGCCGGAATCCAGTCCGGGAATCGAGTGAGGCGGGCGGACCTGGACCCCGGCCTCCGCCGGGGTGACGGAGGGGGTGGCGTGAGGGTCTTTGCGGTGGCTCCCCGCTCCTTAGATTTCTCGCTCCGCTCGGAATGACAGGAGGGGGTGCTCGGAATGTCAGGAAGGGGGGCTTGGAGTGATGGGGGGCGGATCGGGGCGCCGGACGGGGCCCGGTGGGGGCTGGGCTGCCTGACGGCGGACTGGCGGTGGGCGCGTGGCTATCCTTGAGGTGCGGCGCGAGGGGTGCGCCGGTGCACGGAGGGCCGGACCGATCGATCAGGCGCTCTGGCTGCTCGCACTGGTCGCGTTCGCCGTGCTGGGGGCGCCCTGGGCGCGCCTGGCGTTTGGCCGCCTGACCAGCCGCGGCCTCGCGCTCGCCGCCCCCGTCGGGTTCTTCCTGTTTCACTACGTCGCCTGGCTCGGGCTCTTCACGGGCTGGTTCCGCAACGGCCAGGCCTATGCGTGGGCGGCGCTCGGAGTCTTCGCGGCGGCGACGGCCGTGCTGGCCTGGACGACACGCGCGGACCTGCGCGAGCTCTGGCCGCGGCGACGTCTTTGGGTCTGGGGCGTGGCGGCGCTCCTGGTCGCGTACGGCGTCGGCGTGGGCATGCGCTGGCTCAATCCCGAGATCGCCGGCACCGAAAAGCCCATGGACCTGGCGCTGCTGAGCGCCACCATGCGCAGCGCCGAGTTTCCGCCGCTCGATCCGTGGTTCGCGGGCGAGACGATCAACTACTACTACCTGGGCTACTCGATGGGCGGCGCGCTGGCGCACCTGGCCGGCGCCTCGCCGGCGGTGGCCTACAACACCTACCTCGCCACGCTGCTGGCCCTGCTCGTCGTCGGCGTCGGCTCCGTGGCCTACGACCTGGCCGCCATGCTTGGCGCGGGACCGCGGCGCGCGCTGCGGGCGGCGCTGGGATCGGTGATCGTCGGCGTCGTCGCCGGCAATCTGGCCATTGCGCGCGCCGTGGTGACCGAGGAGTTTCGCGGCCAGACGGGGTTCTGGCAGGGCATCGGGTGGAACGCCTCGCGGGTCATCGAACGGCAGCCGGTCAACGGCGTGGCCGACAAGACGATCAACGAGTTTCCGGCCTTTTCCTTCATCCTTGGCGACCTCCATCCCCACGTGATGGCGCTGCCCTTCACCGTGGTGGCCGCCGGCCTCGCGCTGCAGGGCATCGCGGCCTGGTGGCGGCCCGGCGCGGTTCGGGGCTGGGCGCCGTGGGGCGGCTCGTTGCTGGCGGGACTGCTGCTCGGCGGCCTCTATGGGCTCAACGCGTGGGATCTGCCGACCTACCTGGTGCTGGTCATCGGCGCGGCGGTGTTGGCGCATTGGGTCGGGCCGGGAGCTCGCGCCTGGCGCCGGTTGCTGGCCCATATCGGGCTCGTCGTGGCGGCGGCGGCCGTCGCGTGGCTGCCCTACAGCCTGGATGTCACCTTGCTCAGCGAGGGGTTGGGGGTGGTGCCCACGCGCACGCTGGCGCTGCACTTCCTGCAGATGTTCGGTCTGCTGGGCCTGCTCGCCGTGGGAGGGCTGGCCGCGTTGCTGACGGACGGCACGCGGTCGACCCGCATCTGGCTGGGCGTGAGCCTGCTCGTGGCGGCGCTGACCGTGGTGGTCACCGGCGGCGAGATCGTGGGGGTTCTCCTGGTCGTGCTGGCCCTGGCGACGGCGGTGATGAGCCGCCGCCAGGCGGCGCCGGGGCCATTCGCGCTGAGCGTGCTGGCAGCGGCCGCGTTCGGCCTCATGCTCGTCGTCGAGATGGTGCACGTGGACGACTTCTTCGGACCGCCGTATGTCCGCATGAACACCGTGTTCAAGGTGCATTACCAGGCGTGGGCGCTGCTGGCGATTGCCGCGGGACCGGCGCTGCTGGTCACCTGGCGCAAGCTGTCCGACGCCGCCGGCCCGGGGTGGGCGGTGGTTCGCGCCGGGTATGCCAGCGTGGTGGCGGTGCTGCTGGTGCTGGCGCTGAGCTATTCCGCGGTCGCCCTGCGCGACAAGGCCGCCGACAGTGAGGTCACCGGCACCATCGACGGACTCGCCCAGGCCGAGCAATTGCACAGCGACGACTTGGCGGCGGCGCGCTGGCTGGCGCGAAACGCGGAGGACGCGGCAATCGTTCTGGAGGCACCGGGTACTCCGTACAGTGAGATGTCACGCATCGCCACGTGGTCGGGTGTGCCGACCGTGATGGGCTGGACGCAACATGAGCAGTTGTGGCGGGGGAGCATTCCCGAAATCGGCATACGGTCGGATGACGTGGACCGCATCTATTCCACGACGGACGCTGCCGAGGCGCTGCGGCTCATGCGCCGTTACGACGTGACGCACGTCGTCTTCGGCCGCATCGAGCGGGCGCGCTATGACCCAACCGCGGCGTCTCGCTTGCGGGCCTACCTCGAGCCGGTGGCGCAGTTTGGCGGCACCACGGTCTTTACGGTGCCGGCGGGCCCGTGATCGGCGAGCAGACCGTCCAGGTCGGTCGATCGGACGAAATCCGCGCCTGGCTGGCGGGTCCGGTGGGCTTCGGTCTGACCCGCGGCGAAGTGCTCCTGTACCTCGCCATTCTGGCGCTGGCCGCCGGGCTGCGGTTCCACGACCTGGGCACGCGGACCTTCCACCACGACGAGGCCATCCACGCCAAGGAATCCGTGGAGATGATCCGCGGCAAGCAGTACCGCTACGACCCGGCCTATCACGGACCGCTGCTGTACTTCACCAACACGCTGTTCTTCATGGTGGTGGGCCACGACGACGTGACGGCGCGGGTGATCCCGGCCCTCGTAGGCGTGGCCACGGTGGCGGCGCTGATCCTGCTGCGTCCCGAGCTGGGCCGCGTCGGCACGCCGCTGGCCATGGCCGCCATGACGCTCTCGACCGCGTTTCTCTATTACTCGCGGTTCGTCCGCAACGACATCTATGTCGCGCTGTTCACGCTCGTCCTCGTCGGCGCGCTGATGCGCTACATGGCCCGGCCGCGCAGGCGGTGGATCTATATCGCCTGGGTCGCGCTGGGACTCTCGTTCGTGACCAAGGAGAACACCTACATCCACGGCGTGCTGCTGGTCGGGCTGCTGGCCGGGTTCGTGATCGTGGCGTGGGCCGCGGCGCGGCGTCCGTCGCGGAAGACCTCGCCGGTGGTGGGCGGGATTCACTCGGCCATGACCCACCTGCGCCGCGACGCGGAGCACCTCGTCTACGGCTTCCTGATCTTCGTGCTCATCGCTTTCCTGTTCTACACCTCGTTTCTGACCAACCTGACGGGGTTTCGCGACGCCTTCGTCGACTCGGTGAACTATTGGGCGGCGGTCCACGAATCCGAGCGCGTCAACCAGCCGTGGTTTTACTACCCGATGTTCCTGCTGGTCTATGAGCCGTTCGCGTTGCTCGTGGGCGCGTTCGCGCTCACCCGCCTGACCACGGCGCGCACGCCCCTGCCCTGGGTGCTGGCCCTGTGGGGCGTCGTCGGCATGGGCATCTACTCGACGCTCGGCGAGAAGGCCCCCTGGCTGGTGCTGCACGTCATGTGGCCCTTCCTGGTGCTGGCAAGCTGGTATGCGGGCCGCCGGCTGGAATCCAGTCAGCCGATCATGCTGCGCGCCGCCATGGCCGTGATGGTCGTCGGTCTACTCGCCTGGACCGTGCGCTTCGGCGTGCCGACCACCTACGAACGGGGAGACGTTCCCATCGACTTCGTGATGTACGTGCAAACGGCGCCCGACGCGCTGAAGGGCATCGACGCCATCGAGGCGTCCGGCCAGGTCACCGGCGACGCCAACTACGTGCGGGCGGTGGTCGAACATGAGTTCGCCTGGCCGCTGGCGTGGTATTTGCGGAACTACCCGAACATCGCCTATGAGAAAGAAGTGACGCTGGAAGAGGCGCTGAGCTCGCCGGTGGTGCTGTTGAAGAAAGATACGTCGGCGCGGTTGCGCCTGGATACCCACGGCTACTCCTCGGAGGTCCTGCCGCTGCGGCGCTGGTTCCCCGAGTTCGCCTATCGGGGCTGGACGCTTGGCTTCCTGGGCAAGTTCTTCAACGACCCCAAGGCCCGCGAGACCTTCTGGGATTGGCTCGTGCTGCGCGAGCGGACGCCCGTGCCCATCGGCAGCTTCGACTACGTGCTGCACGTGCGCGACGACGTGCGTCCCAGCCAGCCCCTGGGTGAGGTGGTCAAATGAAGGTAGCCATCGTCGGGGCCGGCATCACCGGGCTCACCCTGGCCTACCTGCTCCGGCAGCGCGGCCATGCGGTGGAGGTGTTCGAGGCCGGCGGCGCGCCCGGCGGCGAGCTGGCGACGGTCGAGGTCGGCGGCGAGCCCATCGAGCGCTTCTATCACCACCTGTTCACCCACGACCGGTTCATGATTGGGCTCTGCGAGGAGCTCGGCATCGCGGATCGGCTGGACTGGCACGAGCCGTTGATGGGGTTCTACGCCGGCGAACGGGTCTACCCCTTCACCTCGCCGCTCGACCTGCTGCGCTTCGGGCACCTGTCGCTGCCGTCCCGCGTGCGGCTGGGACTGGGAACCGTCCTGCTGCAGCGGCGCCGCAGCTACGCGGCGTTCGAGGATCGGACGGCGGCCGAGGTGATGCCGCGGTACACCGGGCGCGAGGCCTTCGAGAAGATCTTCCGACCGCTCCTCGAGGCCAAGTTCGACCGCCACTGGGAAGGCGTGTCCATGGCCTGGATGTGGGCCCGGCTCATGTCGCGCGCCCGCACCCGGACGCCCGACAAACGTCGCGAACGCCTGGGCTACTTCCGCGGCGGATTCCGCGTCGTGGTGGACGCGCTGGCGCGCACGATCACCGAACGCGGGGTGGGGCTGCATCTGCGCTCGCCGGTCCAGGAGGTGTCCATTGGCTCGCCTGGCGCCCCGGCGCTGCGCGTCGGCGGCCAGCCAATCGATGCCGACGCCGTGGTGGCGACCGTGGGCCTGCCGATCATCCGGCGCATCCTGCCCGAGGAGCGACGCGACTTCACCAACTCCCTGGCAGCCACGAACTATGTCGGCGCCTGCGTGGTCCTGATGGAGATCGAGCGCCAGCTTTCGGAGTATTACTGGACCAACATCGGCGACCGCGGCCTGCCCTTCGCCGGGCTGATCGAGCACACCAATATGGTCGAACGCGAGCGCTACGGCGGACAGCGGCTGCTCTACGTCAGCAACTACCTGCCGCCGGAGCATGAGTTCTTCCATATCGACGACGACGACCTGATCGACCGGTTCGTCGAGCCGATCCAGCGAGTTTTCCCGCGCTTCGCGCGCGAGCAGATCGGGCGCTCGTGGGTCTCGCGCGATCCGGTGGCGCAGCCGGTGATCGCGGCCGGATACCAGCGGCGCAAGCCGGCCTATCGCTCGCCGATTCCCGGCTTCTACATCTGCAACACGTCGCAGATATATCCCGAAGACCGAGGCACCAACTACAACGTGCGCATCGCCCGCGAGTGCGTGAACGTGCTCGACGGCGACGCCGCGGAGCTGACGGGCCGCCAGCGCTAGGCGTCGGGATGTTGGGGGCGCCTTGGTGGGCGCCTGGATGTCGGGCCTCTCCCAGGGGTAAGGGCAGGCCTGAGACCTGCCCGACGCCGAGCATCCGGCGCGCTTTCAGGTTCGACCGGACTGGATTCCGGCCCCGTATCGAGTACGGGGCAGGCTCTTCGCCGGAATGACGGAGGGGTTACGCAGAGGTCTCCGAAGGCGGGTATCCAACGGACCCACAACCTGTCGGTCCACGACTCGGGGCTCGTCAAAGGTAGGAGCGGGTTTCAAACCTGCCCGTGCGTCGGATGCGTCCGGTCAGCCGTTCTCCAGGAGCCGCAGGCGACCCTCGCCGCCGAGTTCCGGCACCGCCGGCGACACGTCCAACGCCGCGCAGTAGGGGACGTCGTCCCAGAGCCCCACGCCGACGAGGGCCTGCGCGCTCTGCGACTCCGCCAGCGCCGCCTCCGCGTCAGGCTGCGCCTGCGTCACCCGCAGCGCTACGGTCGCCGTCTCGTCGAGCTCCGTCTCGGGCCGCAGCTCCAGAATGCGCGACACGATGTCCCCCGCTGCATAGACGTCATCGAGGGCCAGGGTTCCCTCCTTGCCGGCGCACACCACCGTCAACGATCCGCCCGCCGCCGTTTCCACGAGGCGTCGCGCGACGGCATCGCGGTTGCGCAAGGCGCCCACGAACGTCCGCCGGGCCGTAGACCAGCGGCGCAGGGCATTGGTGCCGTTGGTGGTGACGAACACCACCCGTTGGCCGGCGTAGGCGCCGGCGGACGCCTCGCGCGGCGAGTTGCCGAAGTCGTAGCCCTCGGGTCGCAGCCCGCCTTCCTCGCCGCCGAGCAGCGTGCCGGGTCCCAGCCGCGCCGCCGCCGCGCGGGCCGCCGCGTGGTCGGCCGCCAGCCAGACCTCGGGATCGCCGGCCCCGGCCAGCTCGATGAGCGTGGTGGAGGCGCGAATCACGTCGACCACGGCGCACACGCCCGCCGGGTCGGGGTCGATGAGGTCGGGCGCCAGCGCCACGCGCAGCCGCGACGACCCGGAGGCGGGGCTATTCATCGACCGATGCCAACGGTGCGCGGTTTGTGATGACGCATGTGGCCCGAAAGTAGCCGATCGGGGCAACGGTCTGACGGGGGCGCATTGCGCGCCGATCAACCGGCCCGAGCGGTCGCCGACGGCGAGTTGGGACACTGATAGCGGCGGCGGGGTGGCTTTTGTAGTATTCGCTACGAAGCGGCACGTGCGCTCGGCTTGGCCCGGAGGTGGCGCGTCCCCTTCGCGGCCGTCGCCGTTGATATCGCAGCCAAACCTGGAGGCAAGCGTCAATGTTGAATCCCGCTGCCCGAATCCATGTTCCCTCCGGTTGGCCGCGGCGGATGCGCCGGCGCATCGCCCAGGGCGGCCTGTCGCTGCTGGTCATCGGCTGTTTGGCGGTTGCCGCGTTCGCCTGCGGCGAATCCGAGTCGGATGCTGCGCCCGCCCCGGAGGCCGCGCCTGCCCAAGCGGACGCAGCTACCGCCGCGCCTGAGCCAACCGCAGCCCCCACCCCAACTCCTGCTCCGACCCCCACGCCAACTCCGGCGCCGACCCCAACGCCGACGCCGACTCCCCTGACCGAGGCCGACGTGCTCCAGCGCGCGGGCGCCGTGATGGGCGGCCTCAAGACGTTCGATTTCGCGCTGACGCATGAGGTGGGCGCCAGCGAGTTCCTGCCCGGACTGGCGGTCGAGGAGGTGAAGGGCCAGCTCGAGATCCCCGACAAGCTGAGCGTGGAGTTCTCCGGTCTGTTTGGCGACATTCCCATCCAGGTCAAGCTCATCAAGGTCGGCGACCTGCACTACATCACCAACCCGCTCACCGGGGTCTGGGAAGAGGTCCCGGCGGCGAACTCTCCCGTCGGCTTCTTCAGGCCCGAGGAGGGGATAGCCGCGGTGATGACGTCGATCGAGGCCACCTTCGACGGGCCCGAGGGCGAGGTATTCAGTCTCTCCGGGACCCTGCCCGCCAGTGCCTTCGCGGCGCTGATCGGCGACACCCTCGAGGGCGCTGTCGTTGACGTGAACATCGAGATCGATGCCGACAGCTTCCACCTGGTCAAGATCCGGTTCGCCGGTCAGGTCAGCCCGCTCGACGACCCGAGCGTCATACGGGTGGTCGAGTTGTCGCGGTTCGGCGAGTCCGTCTCGATCGAGGCCCCCGACACCGGTTCCTAAGGAGCCCGTGGTCCACGGAGCACGGCCCCGAGGGATGCCCATGAGCGCCTGCCGAGCCGGCATTCGACGGCCGGCGAGGACCTAGCGTGTTCCGCGTCTCTCCCTACGTCGCGATCATCCCCGTCTGCCTGGGGGTATTCGTCGCCGCCGACGATCAGACGGTGATGGTCACGGTGCTGCCGGACATCATGTTCGACTTCCGCATCCCGCCGATTGAGCTCGACTACGCGTCGTGGACCATCACCGCCTACCTGTTGGGCTACGTGGCCGCCATGCCGCTGATCGGCAGCATGTCGGACGCCTTCGGCCACCGCCGCATGTTCGCCATCGCCACGGTGTTTTTCATGCTGTGCTCGGCGGTGGCCGCGCTGTCGCCCAGCCTGCCGTTCCTGATCGGCATCAGGGTGTTCCAGGCCGTGGGCGCCGGGGCGATGCTGCCGATCGCCATCGCGGTGGTCGGCGACCTGTTCCCGCGGGGCGGACGCGGTCTCGCGCTGGGCATCGTGGGCGCCTCGGCGGAGGCGGGCGGCGTCATCGGTCCGCTGTGGGGCGGCCTGGTCGCGCGCTTCCTGGATTGGCCCTGGGTCTTCTGGATGAATCTGCCGCTGGGCGCGCTCGTCCTGATCGCGCTCTTCCTGCTGCTGGGACCGAGCCCGAGGTTCAAGTCCTCGCTGGACTATGTGGGCGGTTTCTTCATCGCCGTGGCGCTGGCTTCGCTCACGCTCGGGCTCTCGCGCATCGACCGGCTGGACCTGGGGATGCTCGGGCTATTGGCGCTCACGGCGGTGGCTTTGGCCGCCTTCATCTACCGCCAGCGGACGGCGGCGGTGACCCTGCTGCCCAACTCGATGTTCCGCAGCCGCACGGTCGTGATGGCCAACCTGGCCCACTTGATGGTCGGCGTGGCGCTGATCATCGGCATGGTGACCATTCCCATCATGACCACCTATCTGATCGGTCACTCGCCGCTCGAAGGCGGCCTCCGGCTCATGCGCATGACGGTGGCGATGCCGTTCGGGGCGGTGATCGGCGGGCTCGCCTGCCAGCGCATCGACTACCGCATCCCCAGCGTGGTCGGCCTGATCCTGGTGGCCATCGGCTACGGCTTCATGACCACCTGGGACCTGAGCGTGGCCGATCCCCAGCTCACGATCCACCTTGCGCTTGCCGGCCTCGGATTCGGCCTGCTCATCGCCCCCATCGCCCTGGGCGCCACCGAGCCCGTGGGCCAGGGCGACCGCGGCGCTGCGGCGGGGGCGGTGACGGCGATGCGGCTGGTGGGCATGACCCTCGGCCTGGCGGCGATCACGGCCTGGGGGTCCCAGCGGTTCTCGCTGCTCGTGGCCGGCATCCCGATGCCCGTGCCCCAGGAGGGCGAGGCGATCGAGGTCTCACGCCAACGGGTGGCAGAGTTCCAGGAGACCCTCACCAACATCGGCATGGACGTGTTCGTCACCTTCTTCGCCGTCGCGGCCGTCGTCGCCGCCCTCGGCATCCTCCCCGCCATCCTCATGACCTGGAACCGCGCCCGCAGCCGCGAGATCGACCAGATGGAGCCGGGCGACACGGAACCTGAGGCGCCCGGACAGCCCCAGACCGCGTGACGGACGACGCGCGGGACTCCGCGGAATTGCTGCGAGTCGCCATGCGACCCGTGGGGGAGGGTTGGACGGTGACCTACGACCCGAATCGCGCCGTGGAGCTGCTCTAGCTGGGTACACCACATCCGTATGTGCCCCTTTTCTTGGAAATGCAAGTAGCAGCCATCCGTAACGTGCTGAACGGAGCCGGACCGCAGTGGCGGAGCCCCCTTACGGTAGTATCTTTGACATTGCAGCCAATCTCCGCCAGCGAAGTAGGACGTCGCCAGGGCGATTCAACAAACCCCACTGCGGGTTTCGAGGATTATCACGAGACTGGACAATGAACGAGCGAAAGACAGAAGATCTTGTTGACCAACGGCTGCGTGACCGCGGCTATTACGTAGCCGACCGCAAGATCATCGTCGAAAAGCAGACCAGCGAGACTCCGCGCGTCCAGAAACTTCTCAAGAACGCTTCGAAGCGCGGGCACGGCGTCGGGAAACCCGAATTCTTGATCCGATCCCAGGCGGCCGCCAATTTTATCATTGTAATTGAATGCAAAGCAGATCCAAAGAAGCATGTCAGCGTCACACGAAACAACTACGCTGACTACGCGGTCGATGGCGTGCTCCTCTATGCCTCATGCCTGGCCAGGGGCTTCGACGTTTTAGCAATTGCTGTGAGCGGGCAAGACGATCGCACCCTCAGGATTTCTCACTTCTGGCATCTACGCGGCAGCCCGAAGGCCGTTGACTGGACGGACGAGAGCGAAATCCTGTCATTCGATGACTATCACCAAGCGTTTATCCACAGCGATGCAAAGTTCCGTCAGGACTATGACACCCTGGTGGCTTTCAGCCGATCACTCAACAACCAACTTCAGGCCAAGAAGATTACGGAGGCTGAGCGAGGATTCCTCATAAGCGGCATCCTAATCGCCCTCAACAATTCAGCGTTCAAGCAGAGCTATCACCTTCATGCCACCGCAAGGCAACTCGGTGCTAGCTTGACAGACACCATCCGCGGGGAGTTTGAGCATGCAAATCTATCTGAGGACAGGCGCAAGGACCTCTCGCAAGCTTTCTCGTTCATCTCACTTTCCCCGCCACTGATTGAAGACTTTGACTTTTTTGTATCGCTAATCCGAAGTACCGACGAGAGCATCAACAGTTTTATGAAGACACATGAGTACTATGACACTATAGGGCAGTTCTATGTGGAATTTTTGCGCTATGCAAACAACGACAAAGGTCTTGGTATCGTCCTAACGCCAGCACACATTGCCGATTTGTTTAGCGAATTAGCGGGCGTTGACAAAAATAGCGTTGTATTCGATAACTGCTGTGGGACAGGCGGTTTGCTAATAGCAGCGATGAGAGCCATGATCCGGGATGCTGGCGCAGATCAAGCGGTCCAACGGCGGATCAAGAACGAGCAGCTCTTTGGGATTGAATTTCAGCCGAAGATTTATGCGCTTGCGGTCTCTAACATGGTTCTGCACGGGGATGGAAAGACGAACGTCCTTCGTGCCAACTGCTTCGACGATCCGACAGCATCGATGGCGGTCCACAGGCCCTCGGTCGGCCTTCTGAATCCGCCGTACAAGAACAAAGAGATTTCGGAAGACAGAGAGGAGCTTGAGTTTGTATTGAATAATCTCGATCTGTTGGAGCCTGGTGGTACGTGCGTCGCTATTGTCCCAATCACCTGCGCCACCGCGCCATCGGGGGTCATCGGACAATGGAAAGAGACGTTGATGTCACGCCATACGCTCGAGGCAGTCATGTCAATGCCGATTGATCTCTTTCACAACTCAAAAACAACGGTCGTGACGTGCATAATGGTATTCACGGCCCATCGGCCTCATGCGCAGGGAAAGAAGACTTGGTTTGGCTATTGGCGCGACGACGGATTTATTAAGACTAAGCATCGTGGGAGAGTTGACATGAATGGCACGTGGCAGGACATCAAGCGACAGTGGGTAACGTCCTTTCGAAATCGCGAGGTGATTCAGGGACAAAGTGTGATGCGAGAAGTCCGGCATTCAGACGAGTGGTGTGCGGAGGCGTATATGGATGTAAACTATGCGGCGATCGGCGCAAGTGAGTTGACGCGATTCGCTAAGCGACGAGCAATTGCGTTGCTTACGATTTCAGCCAGATAGCGTTAGAGGAAATGGATCTTATTGAGCTCGACGGTATATTCGCTGTTGAGCATGGAAACAAGCGCGATTTGAATAAGATGGATCAGTGTAGCGGCGATGACGACGATGCAGTGGTGTTCGTCGGCAGGTCAGGGGAGCGGAATGGATTCGCGGCGTTTGTGAAGGAAATGGCGGATCCGAAGCCTTATGAGGGTGGACTGATTACCGTTGCATTGGGAGGGTCAGCACTCTCGTCATTCGTTCAATCGCGCCCGTTCTATACGGCCCAGAACGTTGACGTATTAGTGCCTCGGACGGCTATGTCGTTGGATATGAAACTCTATTACTGTCTGTGTATCGAAATGAACCGATTTAGGTACAGTACGTTTGGTCGAGAGGCTAACCGTACCCTCAGTAGGCTGTTGGTGCCAACAATTGAGGATGTTCCTGAGTATGCTGAGGGTGCTACTCAGCGTGCTACTGATGAATTGTATCGAGAGTTGGTCGCGCTGAGCTAGTCAAACTATGACTACGAGCTCGGTTAGGTCCAGCGGAGCGCGTCAGTTTCGCGCCAGGACCTTGGCAAATCCTGGAATTATCGTTTGATAGTTTGTGACGAATACTTTGGTGCAAGCGGGGATTGTTCTGATATCGAGATGCACGCGAGGTGGTCGGTCGCAGTGCTATACGCTAGTGGGCCGACTGGAATACTCCTCGGAGAGATTCGGTGGCGGCGTACAAGCTCCGCTCCCACGGAAGCGGCGAGGTCTTTCCCTTGGCGCTTGGCTTGGTTAGCGGCAACACGTGATTACCGATCTTTCGGCCAACGCCCAGGCCATCCTCTTGCTGACGGCCCCGCTGATCGTCGGGCGGCGTTCCCCGGCGGCGGAAGTGTTACGGCCGCGTGAGTACCGACATCTCGCCCAGTTTCTCCATCGAAACGGCCGGGAGCCGGCCGATTTCCTGACGCAGGAAGCCTCTGACCTACTTTGCGACGACCAGCAGCCCGTCGACGCCAAGCGCCTCACTCGACTCCTCGACCGAGGATTTCTGCTCAGCCAGGCCGTGGAGCATTGGCAGCAGCGGGCAATCTGGGTGCTGAGCCGCGCCGACGCCGGGTACCCGAGACGGCTCATTGATCGACTCGGAGCAGACGCACCCCCCATCCTCTACGGATGCGGTGAGTGCGACCTGCTGGACTCCCCGGGCTTGGCGGTCGTCGGCTCGCGCCACGTCAATGACGAAGTGCGCGAGTACGCGATTCGGGCTGGCGAAGTGACCGCCGGCGCCGAATACACGCTAGTGTCCGGCGGCGCGCGCGGAATCGACCAGGCGGCCATGCAAGGCGCGCTCGACGCTGGCGGACGAGCAACGGGCGTATTGAGCAACGACCTCCAGCGGGCAGTGCTGCAACGCGAGCACCGCGAGTTCCTCATGGATGGGCAGTTGGTGCTGATCTCGCCGCATGACCCTGCGGCCGGGTTCAACGTGGGCAATGCGATGGGGCGCAACAAGCTGATCTACGCACTCGCCGACGCGGCGCTGGTGGTGAGCTCGGATCACGGCAAGGGGGGAACGTGGGCAGGGGCGGTCGAGCAGCTTGAACGACTCAAGCTCGTGCCTGTCTATGTGCGTCCGGACCCGGCGGAGGGATTGCAGGCACTCATCGAAAAGGGCGCCCGCGTGTGGCCGGAGCCCGAAACGCCGGAGGGCTTCTGGACGGCGCTGGCCAATGGCCATGACCAGGCGGAGCCCGCTTCCGGCCAGCTTGAGTTTCAGCTCGAAGTAGGCAGCGACCGCTAAGAATCTCGCTGTCGCTCGTCCATTGGCGACGGTGCTGCGAAACCTGAGCCGTGCACTCGTGCCGTACGCTGCGGGCTAGACGAAATGACGGGGTAGGCGAGGGCCATGGCGGCTGGACGGCGGTTGGGGCTGTTGGTGGTGGCGGTGCTGGCGGCGGCGGTGGGCGGCGTGGCGCTGGCGGGGCGCCGGCAGCAGTCGTCGCTGGTCAACTGGTCGCTCACGCGGCGCTTGGCGCTGCGGCTGGCGGACGCGCAGGGCGAGCCGGAAGCGTCGCCGGAGCTCACGGCCATATATTCCGACCTTGTCGCGCGCAGCTATGCCGCGGTCGGCGACTACACCGGGGCTCCGATCCCGCCAGCCATGGACTCCGTGCGGGTGCTGCGGCGCGGGGATTGGATCGGCGCCAATCTCTCCAACTTCCGGCGCATCCTGCGACCGGTCATCGAGGCGTACGACCAGGCCCAGGCCGGCGGCGGCGTGGGGTCGCAAGTGCTTGCCGTGACCACGCAGGCCGGCGTCTCCACCCAGCTTGGCGTGCTGCTCGGGTTCCTGGGCCGTCGCGTCCTGGGCCAATACGACATCCCGCTGCTCGACCCCGAGCCCGGCCCCGCCGCGATCTACTTCGTGGATTCCAACCTCCGAGCCGTGGCGGCCCGCGCGGGCGTCCCCGTGGACGACCTGCGGCTGTGGGTGACGCTGCACGAGGTCACGCACGCCTTCCAGTTTCATGCGGGGAATCCGCCCTGGCTGCACGGCTACATGTCCGGCCTGCTGCAGGAGTACCTGGAAGAAGCCGTGGTGACGCTGGGGCAGCACGGTGAGCTGCGTGAGCGGCTGAGCGCGGCGGTGCAGGAGTTCCAGCGCGGCGGTCTGCGCCAATCGGGGTGGCTGCGCCTGGCGCTGTCACCGCGGCAGGTGCGCACGATCGAGCAGATTCAGGCGCTGATGACCGTCGTGGAGGGCTACGGCAACCACGTGATGCACGCCACCGGCGCCCGCCTGATTCCGGGCTATGCCCACCTGGCCAAGCGCATGCGAGCCCGCGAACGCTCGCAGGCCACCTGGGTGCGGCTGCTCACGCGGGCGCTCGGGCTCGACATGAAGCTGGAGCAATATCGCATCGGCGAGGCGTTCGTGGACCAGGTGGTGAGCCAGCGCGGCATAGCCTTTGCCAATCGCCTGTGGGAAGGGCCGGAGCATCTGCCGACGCTGGCGGAGACGCAGGATCCGGCTGCGTGGATGGCGCGCGTGGAGGGGGCGAGCCCGGCGGGCGTGTCCCTATAGCGGGCGCGGGGCCACGCTGCACCGGGCGGCAAGCGGGTGGTGGATGTGACCCTGACCGGCGGCCTTTCCGATCCGCAAGTCCCTGGCACGACCCCGAGAGGGCGGGTCCGAGGCACGCTCCGACGCCAAGCATTGGGCGTGCTTCCCGGTGCGGCCGGACTGGATTCCGGCCTTCGCCGGAATGACGGAGGGGGGCTCTTCGCCGGAATGGCGGAGGGGTTGCGCAAGGGTCTCGGTAGGCGGGAATCCAGGGCCCCTGGACCGAGTCGCCACACACGACGCCTCGGAGTATGCGGGCAGGGGCGCGTCGCAGACTCGCCCGACGCCAAGCATTGGGTGCGCTTCCCGGTGCGGCCGGACTGGATTCCGGCCTTCGCCGGAATGACGGACGCAGATTCGGCCGGACTGGATTCCGGCTTTCGCCGGAATGACGGATTCAAAGTGACCCGCTACCAGCCGCCGGGCAGCTTTGGCGCGGGGCGTTCCGGCCTGTAGACTTCCCGCACCCGGTCAATAATCGTTGCCGGGTCGGCCCATCTGGCAAAATCTGTCTATCAGCAGGGGCCGAGGCGCGCCTGGAGGCTTGTGCAATGGCAGTCACGCATTCGACCGATACGCCTGGGCGCGTCATTCCGATCAGCGACGAAGAGTTTGAGGACTTCGACACCGAGGCGACGGCTTTCCTGCGCGGTGAGCGCGATCCAGACCTGTTCACCGGCTTTCGGTTGAAGCAGGGGGTCTACGGACAGCGCCAAGCCGACGTCCAGATGATTCGCGTCAAGCTGCCGTTTGGCGGCGTTTCCGCCGATCAGCTCGACGCCTTCGCCGAAGTGGCCGAGCGGTTTGCTCCGCTGAAGAAGGGGCACATCACCACGCGCGAGAACGTGCAGTATCACCACGTGCCGCTGCCGTTGGCGGCCATGGCCATTCGCGTGCTGGGCGACGCCGGGCTGTCGAGCCGCGAGGCCTGCGGCAACACCGTGCGCAACGTCACCGGCGACCCGTGGGGCGGCATCTGCAACGACGAGGTCTACGACGCCACGCCCTACGCCGGGGCTTTCGTGCGCTATTTCGTGCGGCACCCGCTGACGCAGCTCCTGCCGCGCAAATTCAAGGTGGCGTTCACCGGCTCCGAGACCGACCGCGTGGTCACCGACATCCACGACCTGGGCTTCATCTCGCAGATCCGGAATGAGAATGGCAAGGAAGTCCGCGGCTTTCGGATGGTGACCGGCGGCGGGCTCTCCATCATGGCCAAGCGCGCCTTCGTGCTCTACGACTTCGTGCCGCTGACCGAGTACCTGCGCGTCTCCGAGGCCGTGCTGCGCATCTTCGAGCGCTCCGACGACCTGCGCCGCAACCGCGCCAAGGCGCGCATCAAGTTCCTGGTGCATCGCGTCGGCATCGACGCCTTCCGCGAGATGGTCGAGGAGGAGCTGAAGGGCGACTGGGCCAAGCGCGACTACCCGCTCGACGATCTGGTGTACCTGGACGACGAAGCCGCCGAGGCGCCGGTGCTGAACGGCCACACGCCGACCGTTGCCGAGGCCGACCGCGACATGTTCGAGCGGTTCATGCGCTCCAATGTGCAGGCGCAGATTCAGGACGGATACGCCTCGGTCGAGGTCAAGGTCACCCGCGGCGATTTCTCGCCGGAGCAGTTCCGCGGCCTGGCGACCATCCTGCGTACCTACGGGTCCGGGCGCGCCCGCACGACGCCGTGGCAGAACATCGTGCTGCGCTGGATTCCGCACAACCGCGTCTACGACGTGTGGCGCGAGCTCTACGCGATGGACCTGGGCAACCCCGGCGCGCTCGAGATCACCGACGTCGTGAGCTGCCCCGGCACCGACAGCTGCAAGCTGGGCATCACCTCGTCCATGGGCCTCAATCGCGCCGTGCAGGGCAAGATCGAGGAGATGAACATCCAGGACCCGCTGACGCGCCAGATCCTGGTCAACATGAGCGGCTGCCCCAACTCCTGCGGCATGCACCACGTGGGCAACATTGGTTTCCACGGCGCGGCCATCAAGAGCGGCGACCGGCAGGTGCCGGCGTATCACGTCTTCGTCGGCGGCAACCGGCGCGCCGGCGAGCCCATGAAGCTCGGCACGCTGCTGCGCACGCGGCTGCCGGCCAAGCGCGTCCCGCTGGCCGTGGAGCGGCTGATCCTTGACTACGAAGACAACCGCGAGGAAGACGACGAGCCGTTCAACGAGTACGTCGACCGCCTGGGCAAGCTGTACTTCAACGACCTGCTCAAGGACCTGGCGCTGCCGCCCGAGTTCACCGACGAGAACCGGGAGCATTTCGTGGACTGGGACCGCGACCGCCTCTACGTGCTGGAGCGCGGCGAAGGGGAGTGCGCGGTTTAGGACGGGCCGCCCTCGGTCATTCCGAGCGCACGCGAGGAATCTAAGGGTCGACGACGGGGCGCAACGCCTGTCAACTCCTGACGGCCCCGCCCTTCCGTCATTCCGGCGGAGGCCGGAATCCAGTCGGGCTTGAGGGCTTGAGGGCGTGTCGGCCGGACCTGGACCCCGGCTTTCGCCGGGGTGACGGAGGGGGCGAATGGCTTGGAGCCTGCCCGTACTTGATACGGGGCCGGAATCCAGGTGTGATCTGGGGCGTGTCGGGCGGACCTGGACCCCGGCCTTCGCCGGGGTGACGGATGGGGGCGAATGGCTCTGAGCCTGCCCGTGATTGATACGGGGCCGGAATCCAGGTGTGATCTGGGGCGTGTCGGGTGGGCCTGGACCCCGGCCTTCGCCGGGGTGACGGAGGGGGCGAATGGCTTGGAGCCTGCCCGCAATTGATACGGGGGGGATCGGGCGTCGTCGGGGGTCGATTCTTGATAAACCGGATCAACTTTGTACACTTACGCGCCCCTTTGGAAACCAACTGGTGAGTGATGGCGCTGGCCGTGCAGGCCGTGGCGGAGGTCGATCGGTCGAATCCCGAATCGACGGTCGATTCGGCTGAGATCGAGGCCGCGGCGCTGCGACTGGAGTCGGGAGCGCCCGAGGACATTCTCCGTTGGACGGTCGAGCGCTTCGGTCCCGACGTGGCGGTTTCGTGCTCGTTCGGCGGGCCGAGCGGCATCGTGCTGGTGGACATGCTGGCCCGGCTGGCGCTGCTCGACCAGGTCGACGTGTACGTCGTCGATACCGGGCTGCTGTTCGACGAAACCCACGCGCTGCGCGCCGAGGTCGAGCGCCGCTACGGCTTCAGCACGACGGTCTTTGCGCCGGCCCTGAGCCTGGACCAGCAAGCGGCGGCCTACGGCGACGCGCTGTGGACGCGCGATCCCAACGCCTGCTGCGCCATGCGCCGCGTGGCGCCCAATCGAGAGGCGCTCAGCCGGCGGGGCGCCTGGATCGCCGGGCTTCGCTGCGACCAGTCGCCCACCCGCGCGAATACGCCGGTGGTGGCATGGAACGACCGCCACGATCTGGTCAAGGTCGCGCCGCTGGCGAACTGGACCGAAGCCATGATCTGGAACTACGTCCGCCGCTACGACATACCCGTCAACGCCCTGCACGCCCAGGGCTACCCCAGCCTCGGCTGCACCGTTTGCACCACCCCGGCCCGCGACGGCGAAGACCTGCGGGCCGGTCGCTGGCGCGGCTCCGACAAGACCGAATGCGGTCTGCACTGGCAGATCTGATCGCAACCGCGCCGCGACAACAAACCGGCAAGAAAGGACCCACCACCGCATGAATCACGACGGCGTCACCATTTGGTTCACCGGCCTCTCCGGCGCCGGCAAGACCACCCTGGCCGACCTATTGGCGCCTGAGCTGGAAGCCCGCGGCCATCGCGTCGAGAAGCTCGACGGCGACGTGATCCGCACGCACCTGAGCAAGGGACTGGGATTCTCCAAGGAGGATCGCGACACCAACATCCGGCGCATCGGCTGGGTCTCGGCCATGGGCACCCGCCTCGGCGGCACCATGATCGTCTCGGCCATCTCGCCCTATCGCGACGTGCGCCGCGAGGTGCGCGCCATGACCGCCGCGTTCTTCGAGGTCTACGTCCAGTGCCCGCTCGATGAGCTGGTGCGGCGCGACCCGAAGGGCCTCTATGAGAAGGCGCTGGCCGGCGAGATCGCCAACTTCACCGGCGTCTCGGATCCCTACGAGGAGCCGGAGCAGCCTGAGGTGGTGGTGAACACCGCCGGCGAAACGCCGGAAGCGTCGCTGCGGAAGATTCTGGCCGCGCTGGAGCGGCAGGGATATCTCGCCGACAGCCTTGAGCCAATGGCGCCCGCAGTCACAGGGGCCGCCCGATGAGCGCCATTGCCGCACCCCCTGCCCTGCGCCTGGGCGAGCGCCATCTGGGCGATGTCGAGATGCTGCGGGTCGGCGGCTACGCCCCGCTGACCGGCTTCATGACGCGCGCCGACTACACGCGCGTGGTCGACGACATGCACCTTGCCGACGGCGCGCCATGGTCCATGCCGATCACCCTGGCGGTCGATGACGAAACGGCGGCGACGGTGGCCGAGGGCGACACGGTGGCGCTGCTCGACCAGTCCGACCGCCTGGTGGGGCATCTCGAAGTGCGCGAGAAGTTCGGCTACGACAAGCGGCGCGAGGCGCAAGAGGTCTACCGCACCACCGACGAGGCCCACCCCGGCGTTGCGGCGCTTTACGCGCAGGGCGACACGCTGCTGGGCGGTCCGGTGCGCCACGCCGCCACGGGTCCGACGGGTCCGTTCCCCGAATACCGACTGACGCCGGCCGAGCTGAAGGCCGAGTTTGCGGCTCGCGGCTGGCGCACCGTTGTCGGGTTTCAGACGCGCAATCCGGTCCACCGCGCGCACGAATACATCCAGAAGGCCGCGCTGGAGACCGTGGACGGGCTGCTGCTCCATCCGCTGGTCGGCGAAACCAAGGGCGACGACGTGCCCGCGGACGTGCGCATGCGCTGCTATCACGTGCTGCTCGAGAAGTACTACCCGCGCGAACGCACCATCCTGGCCGTGTTGCCGGCGGCGATGCGCTATGCCGGCCCGCGCGAGGCGATATTTCACGCGCTGATGCGCCGCAACTACGGCTGCACCCACTTCATCCTGGGCCGCGACCACGCCGGCGTCGGCAACTACTACGGCAGCTACGATGCACAGCACATCTTCGCGGAGTTCGGCCCGCACGAGCTTGGCATCACGCCGCTGTTCTTCGAGCATGCGTTCTGGTGCCGTGCGTGCAACGGCATGGCCACCACCAAGACGTGTCCTCATGAGCCTTCCACGCGGACGTTCCTCAGCGGCACCGCCGTGCGGGAGTTGCTGCAAGCGAATCAACCGCTGCCGGTGGAGTTCACTCGCCCCGAAGTGGCGCATGAGCTGGTGGCGGCCTACCGGCGCGACTAGCGAGGCGCCGTGAGCGGCGCGGCGCCCCCGGTGCTGCGCGTGGCCACGCGCGGGACGCCGTTGGCGCGCGCCCAAACCGACCTCGTCATCGCCGCGCTGCGGCGGGTACATCCCCAGGTGCGGTGCGAGCCGGTGGTCGTGCGCACGACCGGCGACGCCGACCCCACGCGGCCGATTACCGATCTTGGTGAACGCGGCGTGTTCACCAAGGCGCTGCAAGACGCCCTGCTGGACGGCCGGGCGGATGTCGCGGTGCACAGCTTCAAGGATTTGCCCACCGAGCCGGCGCCCGGACTCGTGATCGCCGCCGTGCCGACGCGCGGCGACCCGCGTGAGGCTCTCGTGGCCGGCCCTGGGCGCTCGCTGGCCGACCTCGCGTCCGGAGCGACCCTCGGCACCGGCAGCCCCCGGCGCGGCGCCCAGGCGCTGCGCCGGCGTCCCGACTTGAACATCGTGCCGCTGCGCGGCAGCGTAGGGACGCGCGTCGCGGCGCAGCGGGAGGGACGCATTCACGCCACGATCATGGCCGTCGCCGGGTTGCAGCGCGCCGGGCTGGACGCGGCGATATCCGCCGTACTCGAACCGCCGGACTTTCTGCCGGCGCCTGCCCAGGCCGCGTTGGCCGTGGAGGCGCCCGCCGGCCGCCCGGACGTGCTCGCGCTCCTCGCCGCGATCGAAGACCCGGCGGCGCGCGCCGCCACCAGCGCCGAGCGCGCGTTCCTGCACGACCTTCAAGGCGGCTGCTCACTGCCCGCGGCGGCCCTGGCCACCGTGAATGACGACGAGCTGGCGCTCGATACCGCCGTCTACGTCGACGACGGCGGCGTGGTGCGCACCCACCGGCGAGGTCCGGTCGACCAGGCGGCGGCGCTGGGCCGCGAGGCGGCCGCCGAGACCGTGGCCCGAGGCGTCACGTGACCGCGCAGCCCGGCACCGTGCATCTCGTGGGCGCAGGTCCCGGCGATCCGGGGCTGATCACCGTGCGCGGCCAACGGATTCTCGAGAGCGCCGACGTGGTGGTGTACGACCGCCTCGTTTCGCCGGAGTTGCTCGAATCCGCCAAGCCCGACGCCAAGCGCCTGTCCGCCGGCAAGGCTCCCGGAGGCCGCGGGCCAACCCAGGCCCAGATCAACGCGCAGATCGTCGAGCACGCACGCGCCGGACGGTCCGTCTGCCGCCTCAAGGGCGGGGACCCATTCGTGTTCGGGCGCGGCGCGGAGGAGATCGCCGCCGTGGCGGCTGCCGGCATTCCCTGGGACGTGGTGCCCGGGGTGACCTCGGCCGTCGCCGCGCCCGCCGCCGCCGGCATTCCGCTCACGCATCGGGACTGGGCGTCCACCGCGACGCTGGTGACGGGGCACGAGGGCGAGGACACGAGCAGCGCGCCCGTGGACTGGGCCGCGGTCGCCGCCGGCGGCGGCACCATCGTCATCCTCATGGGCGTCGCCACGCTGGCAACGACAACTGCCCGCCTCATGGCTGAAGGCCGTCGGCCCACCGAGCCGGTGGCCGTCATCGAGTGGGCCACCTGGCCTGATGAGCGCGTCACCCTGGGCACCCTGGCGGATATTGCCGACACCGCCCGGCGGATCGGCGTGCGCAACCCGGCGGTGGTCGTGGTGGGCCCGGTGGTTGGGGCGTTGCGGGACGACTCGGCATGACGCCCCAGCCACGCGTCGTGGTGACGCGGCCGCAGGACGCCGCCGACGATCTGGTCGACCGGCTCGAAGAGTTGGGGTTCGAGGTCGTGCACGTGCCCGCCATCGAGATCGGTCCGCCGCGCAGCTACCAGGTCCTCGATCGCCTGGTGGCCGACCCCGCGCAGACCCACTGGCTGCTCTTCACCAGCCGTAACGCCGTGCGCTATTTCGTGCAGCGCAGCCGGCGGCTGCGGCGACCTCGGGCCGTGCCGGACGGCGTGAAGGTCGGGGTCGTGGGACCGGCGACGCGGGCCGCGTGCGATCGGGCGGGGATTGACGTGGACCTGGAATCCACGGGACGCACCGGCCACGATCTGGCCGAAGAGGTCATGGCTTGCGCCGAGCCGGGCGCCGCCGTCGTGGTGGTGCAAGCGGAGGACGGGCGGCCCGACGCGACGGAGCTGCTCGCGATGGCGGGATTTCAGGCGCGGTCGGTGGCGGCTTACCGCACCCGCAACGCCAGGGTGCCGCCGGCCGTCGCGCAGGCGATCAAGGACGGCGAGGTCGATGCGCTGGCGTTTGCCAGCCCGTCGAGCGTCGTCAGCTTCGCCATCGCCCTCGGCGGACTTGGCAAGGCGGCGGCGTCGGTGCGGATCGCGGTCATCGGCCAGACCACGGCGGATGCCTGCCGGCGCGCCGGACGCGCCCCGGACGCGGTGGCGCGGGAGTCGTCCGCGGCGGCGCTCGCGGATGCCGTCGCCGAAGTCGTTCAGACGGCGGGGGCCGCCTGATGTCTGCCGACGAGTCACGACGTCAAGGTTGGGCGCCGCCGGTCGTGCGCCCGCGACGGCTGCGCGCCACCCCGTCGCTCCGCCGGATGCTGCGCGAGACGCGGCTCTCCGTCGATCAGTTCATCTACCCGCTGTTCGTCGCCCCTGGCAGCGATGTCGTCGAACCCATCGACGCCATGCCGGGGCAGTTTCTGCGCTCGGTCGATCGCGTCGTGGACGAGGCGCGCCGCGTCGCGGCACTCGGCATTCCCGCCGTGCTGCTGTTTGGCCGCGCCGTCGCCAAGGATGCGCGGGGCAGCGAGGCCTCGTCGCCCGACGGGGCCGTGCAGCGCGCAGTGACCGCCATCAAGGCCGCGGCGCCGGATCTGACCGTGATCACTGACGTATGTCTCTGCGCCTACACCGACCACGGGCACTGCGGCATTGTCGTCGGCGAGCAGATCGACAACGATCGCTCCGTGTCGCGCATCGTGGACGCGGCGCTGTCGCATGCGGCGGCCGGCGTGGACCTGGTGGCGCCATCCGACATGATGGACGGTCGCGTGGCGGCCATTCGAACCGCCCTGGACGCCGCCGGACACACAGACGTGGGAATCCTGGCCTATGCGGCCAAGGCCGCCAGCGCCTTCTACGGACCGTTTCGCGAGGCCGCCGACTCGGCGCCCGCGTTCGGCGACCGCCGCACCTATCAGCTGGACCCCGCGAACGCGCGCGAGGCCCTGCGCGAGGTCGATCTGGACGTGGCGGAATGCGCCGACATCGTCATGGTGAAACCGGCGCTGGTGAACCTGGATCTCGTGGCGCGCGTGCGCGACCGCGTCACCGTGCCCGTGGCCGCCTACTTCGTGAGCGGGGAATACGCCGCCATCAAGGCCGCCGCCGCGCAGGGCTGGCTCGACGAGCGCGCCGCGGCGCTCGAGGCCCTCACCGCCATCGTCCGGGCGGGCGCGCAGATCGTCGTGACCTACTTCGCGCCGGACGCGGCGCGATGGCTGCGTGAGGAGGAGATGCGGGACTGACCGCAAGCGCCTGGCGGGGCATCGCCATGTCGGTGGCCGCGGCCTCGCTGTTCATGTGGAGCGGCGCCGTCACCCGGCTCACGGTCCCCGCGTCGCCGGCCGTGGTGACCTTCGGCCGCCTCGCGGTGGCGGTGGCGGTGGTGCTTCTCCTCACCATGGCGCTGCGCCGCCCGCTGCGACCGGCGCTGAGCCTGCGCCACGCGGTGCTGGGCGTGACGCTCTATCTCCACTTCTACCTGTTTACGGTGGCGGCGCAGACTTCCACCGTCGCCCACGCGCTGTCCATCACCTACACGGCCCCGATATTCGTCGCCGCCGGCTCGGCGCTGCTGCTGCGCGAGCCGCCCTCGCGCCCCCAGCTGGCCGGCGTCGTCGCCGCCATTGTGGGGATTGGCATCCTCGCCGGCTTCAACCCTGGCGAGCCCGGCGTCTCGTTGCTCGGCGACCTCGCGGCGCTGGGATCGGCGGTCACGCTGGCGGCCTACGTCCTCGCGGGACGCTGGCTGCGCCGCGCCAATCCGCTGGAGACGTATGTGACCGGCGTCTACGGCTGGGCCGCCCTTGCGGCCCTGCCCGGCGCCGCGGCCACGCTGGATCTTGCCGCCCTTGGGGACGCCTGGCTGTGGATCGCATTGCTCGGCATCGGACCGCTGGCGGTTGGACACACCCTCATCAACGCCGCGCTGCGCCGGCTGCCCGCCACCGTGCCCAACGTCATCGCGGCGCAGGAAGTGCCGGCGGGAGTCCTCATCGGCATCTGGCTGGTGCAGGAGGTGCCCGGACCGGCGACGCTGATCGGTGGTGTCATTGCGCTGGCGGGCGTTATCGCGGTGATCACGGGGACGCGGGAGGGCCGCCGCCGCTGACCCCTATCCCAGCCTTTCCCCTGCTAGGAGGCCTTTGAATGAGGAGGCAAGGGCGACGCATGCGTCGCCCCTACGCGTGGGCTGACAGGTTCAGCGTCCGGTGGATTCCCGCCTTCGGAGACCTTTGCATAAGTCCGTAGGAGCGGGCCTTAGACCCGCCCGACGCCAAGCATCTGGCGCGCTTCCAGGTTTGACCGGACTGGATTCCGGCCCCGTATCGAGTACGGGGCAGGCTCTTCGCCGGAATGACGGAGGGGTTACGCAGAGGTCTCCCTTCGCCGGAATGATGGAGGGGTTTCGCAGGGGTCTCCTGCCAGGGGGAAGGGGCCTAAGGGATTCCGTAAGGAAGCTCTGAATAAATCTGTAGGCCGCGCTTCAATCCCCCCATCCAAACCTTCCCCCCAAGGGGGAAGGGACCGGAAGGAGGCTTAATCAGAGGTTTCCTAAGGCGCGAACCTTAGGGTCGCCGCCGCGCCGGGGCCGTCGTCGCGCGGCTCGATGGCCACCGAGCCTTCCAGGTTTCGCTCCGACAGATTGCGCACGATGGACAGGCCCAGACCAATATCCGACTCGAGATTGAAGCCCGGCGGCAATCCGCGACCGTTGTCGGCCACCGTCACGATCAGCGATTCGCCGTCGACCCGCGCCGTCACGTGAATCTGTCCGGTTGGACGCCCCTCCAGGCCGTGCTGGAGGGCATTCCACAGCAGCTCGTTGACGACCAGGGCGAAGACCGAGGCCTTGTCCGAGGTGATCTGCGCCGGCTCGGCCTCGACCTGGATTTCCACCGACCGTCCGCTCACCGCAAGGTCGGCGCGCATCAGCGTCACCATGGCCTCGATGATCTCGCCCACCGACGCCAGTCCGATGTCTTGGCGGGACAGCAGGTCGTGGACCTGCGCCATGCCTGCGATGCGGCCGGCGCTGAGCTTGAGCAGCTCGGCGGCCTCGGCCGTCTGCGCACGCCGCGCCTGCATCTCCAGCAGCGACTTGATGGTCTGCATGTTGTTCTTCACGCGGTGGTGGAGCTCCTGCAGCAGCAGCGATTGGCTCTCCAGGCTGCTGCGCGCCTCCTCGAACAGGCGCGCGTTTTCCATGGCGATCGCCGCGTGATTGCCGAAGGTGAACGCCAGGTCCACCTGCTCCTGGCTGATCTCGCCGGGCTGCTGGCTATAGAGGCTGACCGCGCCCAGCACGTCGTCGCCGGTGATCAGCGGCACCGAGAACATGGCGCGGTAGCCCTCCCGGCGCACCAGATCGGGCGACGCCGACAGCAGGTCGCTGTTGGTGGCGTCGGGCACCACCACCGGCGCGCGCGTCTGCACCGCGCGGCCGACCGCGCCCTCGCCCAACGTCAGCCGGTGCCGGGCGTACTCGGGGCCGAGGTTGAACGAGGTGATGATGCGCAGGTCGTCGTCGCTCACGCGCCAGATGGCCGCCTTCTCCATGCCCGTCAGCTCGGCGGCCTGGCGGGCGATCTGGGCCAGCACCGACTGGAGCTCGAGGTTCGAGGCCAGCGCGCGCGCGAGGTTCTGCACCGACGTGAGCTGCTCGACCTTGCCGTGCAGGGCGTCGTCGGTTTCCCCGTGCAGCCGGGCGTTCTCCACCGCGATGGCGATGTGCCCGGCGGTGATCTCGGCAAACCGAATCTCCTCCCGGGCAAAGTCGCGAAACTCCGTCGAGGTGACGTTGAGCACGCCGATCAGCCGGTTAACGGTGAAGAGCACGATGGGTACGGCGAGGAAGCTGCGCAGCCGCTCTTCGCCCAGGCCGGGCACGTATTTGAAGCGCGGGTCGGACCACACGTCCCGCACCGGCACCGGGCGGCCGATCTTGGCGGACTCGCCGACGATGCCCTCGCCGATGCCCAGCGTGAGTTGCCCCACGGCCTCGGGGTTGAACGAGCGCGTACCCCGCAGGATCAGGCGGTCGATGGCCGGGTCGTAGAGATAGATCGTGACCTCGGGCGCGTTCAGGACTTCGCCCACCGACTCGACCGTGAGTCGTAGCACCTCTTCCAGCTCCAGCGATGAGTTGATGGCCGCGTTGATGCGGTCCAGTCCCTCGATCGTCTCGGTGAGCTGCCGCTCGCGCTTGGTGGGGCTCGAGCTGAGGGCCACGACCGAGCCGTGACCCTGGATCAGCGCCTCGACGACCAGCGCGTGCAGCTCCTCCAAGCGCTCGGCGGCGTGCAGCCGCTGCGAGGCGTCCAGCCGCGCCAGGTAACCGGTGGCCGCGTGTCCCAGGCGTCGGATCGCGGTGGACGCCAGCACCGCCGCCGAGCTCCCGTGGCTGGCGGCGTCCGCCCCGGCGGCGTGCAGGTGCTGGCGAAACTCCAGGGAAGCGCCAAGGTGCAGCGCCAGGCGCGCCAACTCGTGATCCGGTGCGGTTACCCGACCGGCTTCGCGGTCGGCCAGCCACAGTGCCAAGCGCTCGGCGTCAACCATGTCGGCGCCATTATCGGTGGAGGGCGGCCTCATGTCCGGCCGGTTGGGCGGAGGGCGCTCGGCTCGTTAGCGGCCGGCGGCGCCGGTCTCGTCGCGCTCCGCCGGCGTGGGAACCACCGTGAAGGGCGAGTTGCCCCGCGGCCTCGAGACCCGTGAGGTTCGGCGGCGGGTGCGGCGACCGGGCGTGGACGACTGCGCCGCCGACGCCGGCCGGCATCCCGTCGCAATCAGGGTGATGCGCAGGCCTTGCGCCAGGCGCGGGTCGATCACCGAGCCGAAGATGATGTTGGCGTCGTCGGCCACCACGTCGGCGACGGCTTGCGCGGCCGTGTTCAGCTCGACCAGCGTGACGTCTTCGGACGCGGTGACGTTGAGCAGCACGCCCCGCGCCTGTTCGATGCTGGTCTCGAGCAGCGGGCTGTGCATGGCCGCGTTGACGGCGGTGATCGCGCGGTCCTCGCCGGAAGCCTCACCGACTCCCATCAGCGCCGGGCCGGCGTTGGTCATCACCGCCCGCACGTCCGCGAAATCCACGTTCACGATCCCGGTCGTGAGGATGAGGTCGGTGATGCCTTGCACGCCGCGCTGCAGCATCTCGTCGGCCAGCACGAACGCGTCGCCGATGCCCATGCGGGGATTGGACATCTTCAGCAGCCGGTCGTTGTGGACCACGATGAGCGCGTCGACCTGCTCGCCCAAGGCTTGAATCCCGCCCGCGGCGATCTGGCCCCGCCGCGTGCCCTCGAAGGTGAACGGGCTGGTCACCACGCCAACCGTCAGCGCCCCCTGCTCGGAGGCGATCTCGGCGATGGCCGGCGCGGCGCCGGTTCCGGTGCCGCCGCCCATGCCCGCCGCGATGAACACCATGTCGGCGCCCTCGGTGGCATCGGCCAGGGCGGACGCGCTCTCGCTGGCGGCCTTCGCGCCGCGCCGCGGGTCGCCGCCCGCGCCGAGCTGTCCGGTGGTGTGCGTTCCGATCTGCACGATCTCCGAGGCGCGCGAACCCTGCAGCGCCTGGGCGTCGGTGTTGACCGCGACGAACTCCACGCCGTTGAGCCCGGCGTCAACCATGCGGTCCACCGCGTTGACTCCGGCCCCGCCGACACCGATCACGCGGATCTGCGTGAATCCGGTCGCGCGTCCCGGCAGGGGGGCGTCGCGCGCCAGGATGCGCGGCACCAGCCCCGGCGGCCGGTTGTTGGCGTCCATGCGCGCGGGGTCGAAGCCGCCGTGGTCGCTAGGCGGCACGCTTGAGCACTTCCTCGGCCAGGGCCTCGTAGGCGTCAACCGCCCGCCGCACCCCGCGGCCGCGCGCTCCGGGCGCGAAGATCGACAGCCCGGAGCTCGACGCTTCCAGAATCTTGCTGTTGGTTGGAATCCTCGAGGCGAACATCTCGCTGGCCCACTGCTCCTCTAGATATCCGGCCACGTGCTTCTCCTCGCGCAGGCGTCGGTCGAACTTGTTGAGCACGATGCCCAGCACGCGCAGGTTCGGATTGACGATGGTCACCTCTTCGATGCTCTCGGTGAGCATTTGCAGACCGCGCAGGGAGAAGAAGCGCGCCTCGGTGGGAATGATGACCCACTGCGCGGCGACCAGCGCGTTGAGCGTCAGCACGCCCAGCGACGGCGGCGTGTCGACGAGCACGAAGTCATAGTCCCGGTCCAGCCGCATCAGGTGCTCGCGCAGGCGCATCTCGCGACCGAGCTTAGTCTGCAGCTCGCTCTCCACCGCCGCCAGCTCCGGCGTGCCCGGCACGAGGTCGATGGCGACGTCCGTGGCGTCCTGCACGCGATAGCGAGGCAGCTCGGCGTCGCGGTGCAGCAGTGAATCGGCTAGCGAGGGCGACACGGCCTTGTCGAGACCGAACGAGGTCGTCAGATTGCTCTGCGGGTCGGTGTCGATGGCCAGCACGCGCAGATCGTGACGGGCCAAGGTGACGGCAAGGTTCGCGGTGGTCGTGGTCTTGCCGACGCCGCCCTTCTGATTGGCAACGGCGATGGTGACAGCCATAGGCGTCTCCGAGCGCTGCCGCCCACGGGCCCCCACGGCAGGCAAACGCCCGGAGCGATGGTAGGCGTCGCCTGCAATCAAGTCAACATAAGTTGTTGTTGGGGCAGACCTTCACGGCAAGTCCGTCATTTCCGCGAAGGGAGACCTTTGCATAAGTCTGGAGGGGGAGTCTGAGGCCCGCCCGACGTCGAGCATCCGGCGCGCATCGAGGTTCGACCGGACTGGATTCCGGCTCCCCGCCTTCGCGGGGACAGGCTCCGCAGGAATGACGGAGGGGGCAGGCTCTTCGCCGGAGTGTCGGAGGGGTTTCGCAGAGGTCTCCGAAGGCGGGAATCTAACGGCCGCTCAACCTGTTACCCCATGAGTAAGGGCCGTTCGCGAACGGCCCCTACCTCTCTACTCAGTGGTCTCCGAATTTGGGGATTGGTACTCCGGCCTCGCCCTCCGCGAGGGAACGATCGGACCGCAAACGGCGTACTTCTCTATGCAATACCCCGCGGCACGCGGGCCATGAGGGCGGCTTATGACCGATCAACAGGCTGTTCTGCGTTGCCAGGACGGCGATCGAGAGGCGTTCCACCACCTGGTGGAGCGCTATCAGGACCTGCTCTATCGCACGGCCATGCTGATGACCGGAAGCCGGGCGCTGGCCGAGGAGTTGGTCCAGGGAGCCCTGCGCTCGGCGTGGCGGGGCATCCACGGCTTCCAACATGGGTGCCCGGTCAAACCCTGGCTGATGCGCCATCTCGCCCGCGAGGGCGTGTCTCAGAGCGGCCGGCGGCCGACGGCGAGCATCCCGCCGGCCGAATCCGGCGAGGCGCACCCCGAGCGCCAGGAGATGCGTCTGGCCCTGGCCGGTCTCGAGCCGGACCAGCGGCACATCCTGGTGCTGCACTACTTCGCCGATCTCACCGTCCCCCAGCTGGCGAAAGCCCTCGACGCTCGGGAGGACTCCGTCAACACCCGCCTCGGACGCGCGCTCGGTCACCTGCGCGAGCGACTCGAGGCTCAAGGTGCCCAGGAGGTCGCCAACGATGGCTCCTAACTACTCCACCGACGAATCCCTGGGCGACGCGCTGCGGGAATATTTCGCGGCGGAAGCCCCCTCGCTGCGCGCGCCCATGAGCCTTTGGGACGCCCTGGAGGAACGTCTCGACGAGCCCCGGCGCATGCCGCGGATACGACGCAAGGTTCTGGCCGCCGCCTCGCGCTATTGGATCCCCACGCTGGCGACCGGCGGAGCGGTCGCGGCGGGCGCCGTGCTGGCGGTCTGGGCAAGCACGGCCAACCTTGGCGAACCACAAGTCGTCGAGAAGATCGTGACCGTGGAGGTCATCAAGGAGATTCCGGTCGAAACGGTGGTGACGAAGGAGGTGATCAAGGAGGTCCCGGTCGAGACGGTGGTCAGGCGGGAAGTCGTCAAGGAAGTCGCGGTCGAGAAGATCGTCGCGGCGCCGTCGACGGGATCGCGCTCTGCGGCTCAAGCCGCTCCTCCCTCCGCTGCCCGACCGGCTGACACGACCTTCCAGGACAACCGGCGGCAGCCGGTAGTCGCGACCGCCGACGACGCGGTTTCGACCTTCAGCCTGGACACCGACCGCACGTCGTACCAGCTCGCGCTCACCTGGGCGCGGCAGGGCTACGACATCGAGCCGGACTCGGTGCGGGCCGAGGAGTGGATCAACGCGTTCAACTACCAGTACGCGCCTCCTGCCGACGAGTGGGGCTTTGCGATCACCAGCGATGTCGTCGCGCATCCGCTGGATGAGCGCAAGCATCTCGTCCGGCTCGGGTTCCAGGCGGCGGAGGTGGCGGACGACCGCCCGCTCAATGTGACGCTGGTGCTCGACGCCTCGGGCTCGATGCGTGATGGCAATCGGGTGTGGATCGCCCGCGCGGCGGCGGAGGCCATTCGCCAGAGCCTGCGCCCGCAGGACCGGGTGGCGGTGGTGCACTTCACCACCGACGTGATCCATCACCTGACGGTTGAGCATCAGGGGCCGGACGACCCGTCGGTGGCCTCGTCCATTGCGCGGTTGGCGCCGCATGACAGCACCAACGTGCAGGCGGGGCTGGATCTGGGCGTGCGGCTGGCGCACGAGGCGCGGTTGGAACGCCCCGACGCCCATAACTACGTCATCCTGATGTCGGACGGCGTGGCCAATGTGGACGCCACCAACCCGTTCGCGATCCTGGAGTCAGCCCATGACCGGGACGCCGGCAATCCGCTGCGGCTCATCACCGTGGGCGTGGGCATCAACAACTACAACGACGTGTTGTTGGAGCAGTTGGCGCAGCACGGCAACGGCTGGTACCGGTATCTCGATGACACCGACCAGGCGCGGGCCACGTTCAGCCGGGCGAACTGGCTGGCGCTGTCCACGCCGTTCGCCGACCAGACGCGGGCCCAGGTGACCTGGGATCCCGACGTGGTGAAGTCGTGGCGGATCATCGGGTACGAGAACCGGGTGACGTCGGACGCGAGCTTCGCGGAGGACCGCAAGGAGTTCGCGGAGCTGCCCTCGGGCACGGCGACGACGGTGTTCTACGAGGTGGAGCTGCACGACGGCGTGCGCGGAGGCGACGACCTGAAGCTCGGCAAGGTGGAGCTGCGCTGGGTGGTGCCGGACACGGGTCAATCGCGCAGCCAGCAGGTCGAGGTGACGGGACGCGATCTCGGCTTCGACAACGCCGGCGTGGATCCGCTGCTGCGATTGGGCGGCATCGTGGCGCTGTCGGCGGACCGCTACAGCAGCCTGCCGCGAGGCGGGGAGGATAGTCCCGCCGGAGTCTCCACCGACCTGGCCATCCTGCAGGAAGAGCTGGGAGCGCTGGCCGGTCCGCTGGGCGGGTTGGACGCCTACCGGGACTTCCGCTTCCTGCTGGAACGCATGGCGGAGCGGGCCTACTCGCAGGCCCCGCCGGAAACCCCCTCCGGCTACAGCCGCTAGCCCGTTCGGCGCCTGCCGGTCAGCCCGACCGGCAGGCGCCGTTCAGGGCCCTGGTCGGTCTTACGGCAGCGGCGAATAGTCCGTCGGTTCGAGGAAGCGGTTGTGGATGCGGGCCACGATCTGCCCGTCGGCTTCCGTCTCGGCCCGGAGTTGCAGCCACTCGGGATCGCTGACGAAGGCGCCCCACTTCCGCTCGCGGTCGGCCATGTCCGCGAAGCGCGTCAGATACACCAGCCGGTCGCTGCGGCCCACGACCTCGTGCCAGAACCCGACCACCTCCACGCCGTGCCGCTCGAAGAAGCCCAGCGTATGCTCGCGAAAGCGCGCGTCGATGACCGGCATGCGGCCCGGAAGAATCTCGTAGATGCGCAACTCATACAGCATGGCGGATGGACCTCGGACGGCGAGCGCGCGGGAGCGTAGCATGGGGGCCGCGAGGACCGGGCGGTTTCGTCGGAAGGGCGCGGGGACATGTACGCCATCGTGATCGGCTGCGGCCGCGCCGGGGCCGAGATCGCCGCCCGCATGGCCGCGGCGGGCGACTCGGTGGTCGTCATCGACCGCGACAGCCACGCGTTCCAGCGGCTGCCCGACGACTTTCCCGGCACCACGCTCGTGGGCACCGCCATTGACCTCGACGTGCTGGAGTCCGCCGGCGTCGCCAGCGCCGACGTGCTCGTGGCGGCCACCTACGGCGACAACTCCAACCTCACCGCGGTCCAGCTGGCGCGCCTGAAATACGACGTCCCGCGCGTGATCGCCCGCGTCAAGGACCCCGTGCGCGCGCGCGTCTTCGCCGATCGCGGCATCGAGACCATCTGCTCCACGGACATCGTTGCCGGCGCGATCATGGACCGGCTGACCGGCTCTCCGGCGGCCTAGCCGTGTTCATCATCATCGCCGGCGGCGGCAAGGTGGGTGCCGCGCTGGCGCACGATCTGCCGCCCGGCGGGCACGAGATCGTCGTGCTCGAAAAAAACCGCCGCAAGGCGCAGGACCTGGAGGACGACCTCGGCGCCTCGGTCATTCCCCAGGACGCCTCCGAGGGCCGCTGGCTGTCGACGGCGGGCGTGGCGCGCGCCGACCTCGTGATCGCCGTCACCGGCGACGACGAGGACAACCTCGTCATTTGTCAGCTCGCCCGCGCGCTTTCCAATGGCCGGGCGCGCACCATCGCGCGTCTCAACAACCCCAAGAATCAAGACGCGTTTCGCCTGCTGGAAATCGAGGCCATCGTCAACGCCACCGACCTTGTCATGAGCATGATCGAGCGCGGCCTGGGCGCGGCGTCGGTGGTGCATCTCATGCGGCTGCGCTCCGCGGGTCTCGAGCTCGTCGAGTTGACCGTGGCCAGTGAATCAGCCGCCGCCGGATCGTCGGTCGACGACCTGCAACTCGAGCAGCTGGGCGCCCGCATCGCCGTGGTGCTGCGCGGCGACGACGCGCTGTTCACGTTCACCGATCTCGTGCTCAGGCCCGGCGATACGGTGGTGGCGGTGGTGGCTATCGCCAACGAGGGCGCCGTGCGCGCCCGCTTCGACGCCGCCCGCTTCTAGGGAAGCTTCTGAGTAAATCTGTAGGCCGCGCTTCAATCCCCCCATCCTAGCCTTCCCCCCAAGGGGGAAGGGACCGGAAGGAGGCTTAATTGGAGATTTCCTAGGAAAACTCGGAATCGGTCGTTAGACCGCGCCCCAATCCGTTCTACGGACCCTTCGACAGGCTCAGCGCCTGCCCCGTACTAGATACGGGGGCGAACGGATTGGGGCGGCTGATTGCCAGTGGCCCTGTGTGTTCAGTGACTCTTGACGCGCACCGCTCGCAGCCTTCGGCCAATGGTTCCGTGGACTGCTACCGGCGCGGCAGGGTGGCTTAGGCCGGCGCGGTCTCCTCGGGCGGCGCTTCCGCGACCTCGCCTTCCTCGCCGGGCTCGATCTCTACCTCGTCGAGGTCGAGCGCTTCTTCCTCGTCATCCTCGGCCTGCGCCCGCAGCACGTGGACCGAAATCACGGTTTCGGCGGCGTCGCCCACCGGCGTATACACGCCGTCCGTCGCCCGCAGGTCGGCCACCACGACTTCGTCGCCCGGCTCCTCGAGGCCGGAGATATCGGCCACCAGGCCCGACGGGATCTCGGATGGCAGCGCGGCGATCTGCAGCGACGTGAGGGATTGAATGACCGTCACGCCCATCACCGCCGCGGCAGGCGCCGTCCCTTCCAGCTCGATTGCCACCTCGACCGTCACGGGCTTGGTGAGATCCACGCGCCGGAAGGTCGCGTGCAGCAGGCGGTCGGTAATGATGTCCAGCTCGTAGTCGTCGAACAGCACCGCTTCGGTTGCGCCGTCGCACTCAAAGTCCAGCAGGCGACCGTCGGCGCCCTGCCGCACCAGCGTGGCCAGCGCGCGCTCATCCACCTGCACCGCCGTCGAGGGCTGGTTCGGCGTGACGAGATTGGCTGGGATCACTCCCGACTGCCGCAGTCGCTTGACGGCCCGGCCCTTCACGGTGCGCGGGGAAGCCTGGAGGCGTGGACGTTCAGGCACTCGGATTTCCTCTGGGATGGGTTCGGCGGTTTCGCCGGGAGCAGCGCGCGCGGCGCCAGCGGCTCACGCACGAGCCGCGCGCAGCACGAGTCTAGAAACGCCGCCCCCTCGCGTCAACGCCCGATCGGCTTCACAAACGCCGGCATCGGGTGCGCTTGGCAATCTCGGACACCGACGAGGCGGTCGGCTAGCGCACCGTGAACGTCACCGGGTCCGACGCCGTCTGGTTGCCGGCCCGATCTGTCGCAATCGCTCGCAGGGTGTAGGTCCCCGGCTCGGCTGTCCAGCGCAGGCGGTAGGGGGCGCGTTGCACCTCGTCGATCACCTCGCCGTTCATCTCGTAGGCCACGGCCGCCAGCCCACCCGCGTCCTGCAGGGCCGCCGCCAGCTCGATCACTCCGGCCGAGCGCTCGTCGCCGTTGGCCAGGCCCGCCACCGCCACCGCCGGCGGCGTGTTGTCCACCACGAACCGCCGGAACACCAAGTCCTCGCGCCCGTTCGACGCGCGCACCACCAGGCGCAGCGTATAGGGGCCGTCGGGCAACTGACTGGTGTCGATGGCGCGCAGCGGGCCCTCCGTCACCGGGGTCGCGCCAACCGTGCCGATGCGCACCCAGCTCCCGGGGGCAGGGCCGGCGCCGTAGCGCAGCTCGAACTCCGCAAACAGCGGTCCCGCCGCCGTTCCCTGGATTTCGAGCACGCTGCGCACGCGCTCCTGCGGCAGCGGGCTGGTGATGGCGGCTCGCTCGGATGCCCCGGTCGGCGCCGTTCCCGCGACGAAGGCTTCCGGCGGCAGCCGCAGCGGTGAGTCGTCGTCCAGCGTCCGCTGCCACTCCTCGGCCTCCGCCGGCAGCACCACGAAGACTTGCTCCTCGGTTTCGTCCGGCGGCGTAGCTGGCGTGGCCAGCAGCCCCGTGGGCACGTGAATGGCAAACGGCTGATGCACCATGTCCCGCTGCACCGGCACGGTGCCCGCGAGGAAGAACTCCTCCCGCGTCTCCGGCGTGAACGGTGACGGCAACAGGCCCGAGAGCGCGTCGATCTCCTGCACCACGACCGTTGCCGGCTGCGGCCACTCCAGCGCCGGCTGGCCCTCCAGCGCGGCCGTCATGAACCGTTGCCAGATGGGCGCGGCCCCGCGCACGCCGGTCACGTCGTCCATGGGCGTCCCGTCGGCGTTGCCCACCCACACGCCCGTCACCAGCTGGGGCGTATAGCCCACCGTCAGCGCGTCGCGCGTATCCTCGGTCGTTCCCGTCTTGGCGGCCGCCCGCCGGTCGGGCAGCTGGAGATTGCGCCGCGTCTCACCGAAGCCGAGCACCCGCGCGCGCTCGTCGCTCAGGATCGACGTCACCAAGAACGCCAGACCGGGACTGATGACCTGGGTCGAGGCAATGCGAGTCGGCGTTTCGGAAACGTCGGCCAGCACCCGCGCGCTGCAGCCGTCGTCCCCGAGCTGCTCAACCACCCGGCCCTGCGCGTCCAGAATGCAGAGGATGCCCGTGGGCGCCACCGCCCGGCCCTCGTTGGCGAAGACGCCGTAGGCGCTGGTCAGCTCGATCAACCGCACCTCGTTCGAGCCCAGCGCGAGGGCCGGTCCGATGCGCGACGGATCCGTCAGCGTCGTAATCCCCAGCTGCTCCGCCATATCCACGGTTGGCTCGAGCCCCGCGAACAGCTGGGTGCGCACCGCCGGGATGTTCAGCGAGCTGCCCAGCGCCGTGCGCAGGCTCACCGGGCCGCTGAACCGCTCGCTGTAGTTGCGCGGCGCGTACGGCTCCTGTCCCACGATCGGCACGATCGTCGGGATGTCCAGCAGCATGGTGGCCGGCGAGTAGCCCCGCCGCAGCGCGCTGGCGTAGGTGATGGGCTTGAACGCCGACCCCGGCTGCCGCGGCGCCAGCGTGACGTTTACCTGGCCGTCGATGGCCACGTCGTTGAAATCGAGGCTGCCGACCATGGCCACGACCTCGCCGGTCCCCGGCCGCACCGCCACCAGCGCCGCGTTGGTCACCGTCTGGTCCGCCAGCGTGGCGACGTGCTCTCGCGCCGCCGTCTCGGCCTGCTCTTGCAGGTCCAGGTCCAGCGTGGTGATGATGCGCCAGCCCTGCCAGCTCACGTCCGGTCCGTAGCGGGCTTGGACTTCATCCAGCACAAAGCGGAAGAAGTGCGGCGCGCGCACCTCAGCCGGCTGCGGCGGCATGATGGTGATGACTTCGCGTCGCGCCGCCTCGACCCGCGCCGGGGGCGCGAGACCGGTTTCCTCCAGCCGGTCCAGGACCCGCAGCTGCTCCCGCCGCGCCGCCTCCGGGTCGGCGTGCGGGTTGTCGGTGGCGGGAGACCGCAGGATGCCCGCCAGCAGCGCGGCCTCCGCCAGGGTCACCTCACGCAGCGGCTTGCCGAAATAGGTGCGCGCCGCCGCCGCCACGCCGTAGCTCAGGCTGCCGTAGTAATTCTGATTCAGGTAGAGGCCCAGGATCTCGTCCTTCGAGAACCGCTCGCTGAGTTGCCAGGCCAGCACGGCTTCCTTGACCTTGCGCTCCACCGTCTCCTCGGGCGTGAGCAGCACGTTCTTGACCAGCTGCTGCGTGATCGTGCTGGCCCCGGAGACGATTTCGCCGCCGGTGAAGTTCTGCCACAGCGCGCGCACGATGGCGCGCAGCTCAACGCCGGGGTTCTCGTAGAAGGTGGCGTCTTCCGCCGCGATCACCGCGGCCTTCACATCGGCGGGAATGGCCTCCGGCGGCACGAGCGTCCGCCGGCCCTGGCCCAGCAGCTCGCCGAGCGGACGACCGCGCCGGTCGACGATGGTGGTGGTTTGGAAGAGGCCAGAGCCGACGTCCAGGATCTCCTCGACCTCGGGGACGTCCGTCAACAGCGTGCTGGCGGCCGCGGCGGCCGCTGCCGCGCCGCTGGCCGCGACAACCGCGAGCACCAGCGTGGACGCGATGATGGCCGCCGCCGCGCCGCCCGCCAGCAGCCAAACCCACGGCCCGACCGGGGCGCGCGAGCGCCGCGGTTTCACGAGCGAACTCCGCGCGAGGCGCGCCCGCGCCTTCGGATCGACAGGGCGGCCGGCGGAGGGCCGCATCCGCGAGCTACGCACCCGCACCAGCCTTACTCTCGAATGTCGCCATTCTAAGCGTGCGCGTTGCCGCCCCTCGTTACGCCGGTCCACCGCCGCTGGGCCTTAAGCTGGCAGTCGCCGTGAGCGGCGATCGAAGGGGCAGGCTGCGTCAATTGAGGCCGGGTAAGTGACCGTGGACTGGGCGGTCATGCCGGGATTGCTGCTTCTGCTGGCGCAACTCGCGGCGCTGGCCGCCGTGGGCTACGTGGTCGCCCGCACCGTGCTCCGTCAGAGCGACGAGCGCCTGGCGCTGGCCCAGGGGCTGGTGGTGGGGCTGGCGCTGTGGGGCTTCGTCGTCAACGTCGTGCTGTACGTCATTCCGGCGCCCGCGGGGGCGATCGCGGCCTGGGTGGTCACGCTCGCGCTCGGCGTCGGCCTGGCCTGGCGCGCGCGCGAGCCCCTGCGGCCGTCGCCGCGGACGACGGCGGGCATTCTGGTCGCGGCCCTGGCGCTCTTTTGGGTCGCGCTCGCCAGCCGTCAGTTCCTCTCGATTGTCGAGGGCTTCCTGCATCTCGGCCTGGCGGCTTCGATTCGCGCGGGTGGGTTTCACCCGCCGGCGTTCCCGTGGAACCCGGATCTGCCCACCGCCTACCACTACGGCGCCAATCTGCTGGTCGGCCTGATGGCCCCGCCGTTCGGACCGGACCTGGCGTTCGTGACGGAATTGCTGGGCGCCTATCTCTGGATGAGCTTCGCCTTGATCGTGGGCCTGCTCCTGCTGCAGCGGGGATCGTGGGTCGCGGTGCTGGCCCTCGCCCCGCTGTTGCTCACGGCCGGCGCCTGGACGCAGGTGCACTACTTCACGCCACCCGGCCTCGTGCAGATTCCCGCTGTTGGGGAGCTGCCGGCGCTCGATGCCAGCGTCCGCACGTGGCTGGCGCAGGCCTATTGGCCATCGACGGAATTTCCCTGGGAGCGAGTGTTCGAGACGGCGCCGCCGAATATCTGGAAACCCTCATTCACGCTGGCCTACGCCCTGACGCTCGTGGTGTTGGAGCGGGTCGTCGCCGGCGGCCGCCGGTCGTGGCCGTCGGCGGCGGTACTGGCGGCGCTGGTCGGATTCATGGGTCTGGCCGACGAGACGGTCGCCGTGATGGTGCTGGTCCTGTGGGCCTTGCTCGAGGCCGCGCGGTTTGTTGCGGCCCGACCGCCGCGCGCGCGCGACGCGCTGCGGGCGGCCGCGGGGCCGGCGATCGCCGCCCTGGTGCTGGCCGTCGGCGGCGGCGCCATCACCGGCGTCCTGACCGGACCGTCCGGAACCGGCCTGTCCCTGGCCTGGATTGACGATCCCGCGAGCCGTCGACCAATCGGCGACTTTATCGACGTGTCGGGCGGTCTCGGCGTGCTTGCGCTGGGCGTGGTTCCGGTTGCCGTCGTCTCCGTATTGCTCGCATGGCGCGACCGCCTGGTCCTGGCGCTGGTCCTTGGAAGCGGGATCTTCCTGCTCGCCGCGCTCACGCTGCAGTACGAGTTCTCGCGTGACGTCGCCCGGCTGGACGGCCACGCGCGAAACTTCGCCCTGCTGGGGCTGGTCGCCGCGCTGAGCCTGCGCTTGCCGGCGCTGCGTCCGCGCCGGCGCTACGCCGCGGGCGCCCTGCTCGTCGTGCTCGTCACCTGGCCGACCGTGGTGACACCCCTGCGCAATCTCGGCCCCGCGCTCAGTGGCGGCGTCGAGCTGGCGAACGCCGAGCCGGGCCGGGGGGATTTCGATTCCGATTTCCTGGGCCGCGAAGGGCTGCCGCGCTCGCCCCCCGACCGGATCGTCGCCTATATCCGAGACCATACGCCCGCCGACGCGCGCATTCTCTCGCCCGATCCGATCCCGATGTCAGTCGCGACGGGGCGCGCGAATGCCTCGGGATTCGCGGAGTTCATACAGTTCTCGCGCGTGCGCGGGCCCGAGTATGTCGACGCCGTCCGCCGGCTCGAACCGGCGGCTATCCGTCGGGTGGGCTTCGACTACGTGCACGCCACCGACCGTTGGCTGGCCAGCCTGCCATCCCGCGCGACGGAGTGGATCGAGACCCCGGGCTTCTTCGAGCTGCTGGTGCGCGATGGCGCGGACGCCCTGTACCGGATCCGGCCCGAGTTCCTGGCAATCGATGCGGCGCCGCTGCCGGAATCGTTCGAGGCGCTGCGTCAGGCGGTGCCGGCGTCGGCGACCGTCTACTTATCGCCGTCGATCGACCATATCGGGTCGGTGCGCGCGGCGTCCGTGCTGTCCCACGCCCGCCTGCTCGGCGTCGTGCGCGTGTTTACGGAGCACTTGCGGCCAGGCTTTCACACCGAGCCGCTCGGCGATGGCGCGCCGGATCTCGTGGTCACCTCGGCGCGCCTGGCGCCAGCGGCGTTTCCTCCCGGCCAGCGAACGCCGATCTGGTCCAACGACGACTTCGCGGTCTATGCCCCGGGCGGAGCCGTGGCCCCGATCATGCCCGCCCCCGCGCCGCTCCTCAGCGTGCGGATGTCGTTGGTGAGCGCCCACGACGGGCGGCTCGCCTTCACCGCGACGCTCGCGGATGACGCGGCGAAGCGTTGGACCGGGCAGGAGTGGCTGGTCGTGGCGGCCGATGACTCGCCGTGGGCGTTTCCGCGCGACTTCAACACCGACGGCCGTCTGCACAGGTCGGCACAGTGGTTTGACGGCCAGTTCCACCCAGGTCAGGGCATCGTGAGCCACGCGTATCTGTTCGACGCCAACACCCGCAGCCTGGCCGTACAAGGCCGCGATGGTCGCTTCGTTCCCGCGCCGGCATCCGACAGCGACCTGGGCCCGGGTGTGTGGACGCTGGCGCTGCGTCTGCGACACGACTGGTGGGAGGCGGCCTTTATTCCAGTTGCGCGCATTGAGATTGCCGGCGACGGCACGGTGACCTATACGGTCTACGAGGAAGCGCTCAGCGTGACGCCGATTCCGTAGGTCTCCGCGCTACGACACGCGCGACCCTTCCCGGCCACCAGCCGTGCTCAAGTACCCTCACCCCGCAGGGGCCGCAAGCGGGATGCTGTCGTGAGCAAGATTCGTGTCGGCCTGATTGGGTTCGGCGATTGGACGCGCAGCGCCTATGTCCCGGCGCTGCGGCTGGACGGCCGCGCGACGATTGCGGCGGTGGCGGCGCCCAGCGCCGCGACGCGCGACCGAGCCCTTGCGGAGCTTGGGCCCGAGATCACTGTGTTTTCCTCGGCGTCTGAGCTCCTGGCGGCTGCCGACCTCGATGCGGTGACGGTCGCCGTCCCCGATCTGGCGCACGAGACGGTGCTGACGGACGCGCTGGCGTCAGGCTTGCCGCTCCTGTTCGAGCCGCCCGTCGCCTCCGACCGGCCCGGCGTGGAACGAATGCTGGACGCGCTCCGCGCCGCCCCGCAGCTCATTCATCCCGACCTGGAGCTCTCGTACCTTCCCATCCTCGCGGACGTGCGCGAGGCGCTGGACGCGGGAGCGATCGGTCAGCCCCGCACCGCCTTGGTGCGGCTGCAAGCGGGGTGGGGCCATCCGCCGCGGCACGACCTGAGCGTGGTGCACATGCTGGCGGGCTGGTACCTGGACATGCTCGACCGCGCCATCGGAGGCACGGCGCGCCGAGTGCTCGTGCTCAACGGCCAGGATGCGCCCGGGCTGATGCAATCGCGCGCCATCGCCCACCTGGACTACGGCGACGTGACGGGCACGTTCCAGGTCAACATCGGCGCGGTTGGGCCGCTGCGCATCGACCTCGAGGTCAACGGGACCGAGGGCGACATCGTCTGCGACCCGCTGGCGGGCGCCTGGCGCCTGCGCACGCGGGAGTTCCCCCATTGGCGCCTGGCGCGGCAGCCGGCGCTGGAACCGCCCGCCGGCTGGCCCGGCGTCCACGAGTGCCTGCGCGCGTTCCTCGACGCCGTCGAACAGGGCGCGACGAACACCGGCATGCGCGACGCGATCATCCGCCAGCACGAGGTCGGCCTGGCCGCCGACCGATCCTGCGTAAGCGGCGCCTGGGAAGACGTGCGCCCGGCCTAAATTCACCATCCGTCATTCCGAGCGCAGCGAGGAATCCAGGGCTAGGACCTCGGGCGCGCCCACCCGCATCTTGTGCCTACAATCCTCGCCACTTAGGGGAGGTCGCAACATCAAGGCGTGCCAAGCCGCGGTAGTAGGCGGTCGCGGAAACCGAGCATGATCCAATGAGTCTCTACCGCATCGATGACAATGCACTGAAGCCCGTGCCAGCTACGACGTTCCATGCAGAAGGCCTACAAGAGCGCCGAGATCTGCAACAACTCATCATCAACCAGCCCGGCGCCCTCGGCAGCGACATGTTCATTATCACCGAGGAGTTCGAGAACTGGTCCGACAGCTATAGGCGGATCGATCTACTGGCCATTGATGAGGACGGAACCCTCGCCGTCGTCGAGCTTAAGCGCGACGAAAACCCCGGGCCGATGGAGCTCCAAGCGCTGCGATATGCGGCCATGGTCGCCAATATCACCTTCGAGCAGTTAGTGCACGCTCATCAGGACTTCGGCGACGCACAGGGTCTCGATGGCGACGCCTTAAGCCGAATCGACGAATTCCTCAGCGAAAAGGAAGTGAATCGCGACGACCTCCAGACTGCGAAGCCGCGAATCATTCTCGTCGCGCCTGACTTCCCCACCGAGCTTGCGACTAGCGTCCTTTGGCTAAACGACTCTGGCTTGGACATTCGCTGCGTGCGGCTGCTGCTCTATCGCGCAGGCGACACACTTTTTGTTGACACCGGCCAGGTGATCCCGCTGCCCGAGGCGGACGACTATCTCGTGCGCGTGCGCGAAAAGGCGGAAGAGGTCGAGAAAGTTACGCGCCGGCGTCGCCGGACATTGGCAGTCCTGGTCGATCACGGCGTCATTAGAGGCGGCGAGAAGATAAGGCCATACGCGCTGAACATGGGCGAGTTGGACAACTTCGACGTCAACGACCCCAAATGGCAGGCAGAAATCATTGCGGACCGACTGATTGGCTGGAACAAAAACCTGAACTGGAATGGCAAGGCGTATTCGTTGAGCAAGCTCACCTCGCTCCTCCGGGAACGGCACAACGTGCCGTTCCCAAATGGCGGTCCCTACTGGTATTGGTGCCTCGTCGAGCAACCGGAGAGTTCGCTCGCCGAACTCGCCAGTCCGTTGCGCGAGGACTAAGTTCCAGCACCACGGCTAACCGCTGCGCCACCTTGGCTTCTCCGACCGTCTCTTCTGCGTGTGCAGCGGAAGGAAGACGGGCGCCCACTAGGGGCACCCCTACGCCGAAGGTGCCGAGTCCCCCGCCAGCGCCTGCTCCAGCGCCTCCCGCTCGTCGGACGGCAAATCCAACTCCAGCGCCAACTCCCTGGCCGCGGGCGACATCTTGCGCCAGGTTTTTTGCACGATGTCGGCGATCTTTGCCTCCGGATACCGCGCGCGCAGGTCGGCGAACTGCGTTTCGAGGAAGACCAGGCAGAGCCCGTCCTCCAACGTTTGCGCTTCGGGGTCGCGCTTGAGGTTGTGCTTGCGCACCAGCTGTTGGACGCGCGCAATCGTGTCGCTGTCGTAGCCGGCCTCCTGCAAGACGCGGCCGACCTCGTCGGCGTGCATCGCCTGCAGCGCCGTGCGCCAGCGCAGATAGCCGCGCCGGCCGCTCGGATAGGCGTCGCGAGGAATGGTCCAGCGGCGGATATGGTGCGCGCGCGCCGCCAGCAGCAGCGCCTCGCCGGCGTCGGGGCGCAGGCGGCGGACCCAGGCCGAGAGCATGGCGGCGTGGGTGATCTCCTTGGGCCGGGGCTCGCCGTCCACGATCAGCGTGTGCGGATCGTCGGCGTTGGCCGCGTCGATGCGCCGGATGGCGTCGTCAAAGCGCTCGGTTTCCACGGTCGGATTCTCGCATGGATGGCGTTTGCGTCACCCATCCGGCATGCCCGACCCCCTCATCCTAGCCTTCTCCCTCCAGGGGAGAAGGAACCGGACCCGCGGGCCGTGGCGCGTCAGCTCGGGTATCGTGCCGCACGATGAGCGAATCGGCGGCGGATGTGGTGATCTGCGGCGGCGGCGTGCTGGGCGCGGGCCTGGCCTATGAGCTGGCCGAACGCGGCGCGCGGCCGCTGCTGATCGAGTCTCGCGCCATCGCGTCGGGAGCCAGCGGCAAGGCGGCGGGTCTGCTCTCGCCGGCGTCGGACGCACGCGCCGTCGGGCCGCTCGGATCGCTCTGGCGGGCGAGCCTGGCGAGACATCACGAGCTTGCGGAGGAGCTCGTGGGCCTGGGCGCGCCGGGCTACGGGTTCGAGGAGAGCCCGTCGCTCCTGATTGCCGCCGACGTCGCCGAAGCGCGCACGCTGCGCCAGGCGGCGCCTGCCCAGTGGTTGGAGCCGGACGAGGTGCGCGCCCGCTGCGCCTGGATCGACGGCCCCATCGAAGGCGGCCTGCTGCGCGAAGCGAGCGCCGCGATCGATCCCGCCGCCTTCACCCAGGCGCTGATCCACGCCTCGAAAGCCCGTGGCGCGCGCGTTGAGCATGGACGGGTGACCGGGCTGAGCCTGAATGGCCGAAGCATCGCCGGAGTGCAGGTGGATGGCCGGATCGTGCCCGCGAATTCAGTCGTCCTGGCCATGGGACCGTGGACGAGCGCGGCTGGCGAATGGATCGGGTGCCGCGTACCCGTCACGCCGCTGAAAGGCCAGATCCTGCGACTGCGCCTGCCGCCCGCGCAGGCCGAGACCCGGTTCTCCGACATGGATGGCAACTACATGGCGCGCAAGTCCGACGGTCTAGTCTACGTCGGCACCACCGAAGAGCGAGTGGGGTTTGACGAGGCGCCAACCGATGCGGCCCGCCGCCAGATCCTGCGCCAGGCCGGGCGCTTCGTCTCCGCCGTGTCGCAGGCCGAGGTCGTGAAGCAGACGGCCTGCCTGCGTCCGCTCTCGCCCGACGGCCTGCCGATCCTGGGCGCCGCGCCGGGACTGTCAGGCGCGTTCATCGCCACCGGACACGGACGCGCCGGCCTATTGCTCGCCCCCGGCAGCGCCGCCGCGTTGGCCGCTCACATCACCGGCGAGTCGCCCGCCGTCGACCTGACGCCCTTCGACCCCGCGCGCTTCGGCTGACGCGCGCATTCCCACGCTGCACGCAGCGCGGGCCACCGGACCCTTAGTCCAAGCCGAGGTTGCGTAGGCGTACGTTGAGGTCGCCGCGGACGGCGTCGACGTACTCGGCGCCGGTGAAGCCGCGGTCGCTCCACAGACCGGCGCTAGCGCGGAGCGCCCGCAGCTTGTCCGTGATCGACATGGTTCCAAACGTGCGCCGCACAGCGCGCCGGATCAGTTCCGACCGCGAGGCGCCGGTGGCGCTGGCGGCAGCATCGAGGAGCGCGAGTTCCTGGTCGCCAAGGTAGACCTGTATTCGTTTCACCGCGCTCCGATACCCCCCATGGCGTCAATCGACATTGGCCCACCACGACCCGCACTGGCGGAGGTGCATGGGAGTCGAACCCACCTAGGACGCTGACCAGCGCCCCACAACGGTTTTGAAGACCGCGAGAGCCACCCGGCCCCTTCCACCTCCACCGCCACGCTAGCAGGTTCGCCGCTTACCATGACAAGCGGGCGAACGTGTTGGCTCCGAGAGTCCGGCACCGGAGGGAGGCCTATGGCTCGTGACGCAACCGTCACGCTGTCGCAGACGGCGTATGACGCCCTGATTGCCCGAAATGAGGAGCTTGAGGACCGGCTGGCCGCGATTGAAGCGGACGATGGGAGCCGGATTCCTCATGCGGTGGCGCTCGCCATCATGCGCGGCGAGCGTCCACTGGCTGCCTTCCGGAACCATCGCGGCCTCACGCTGCGCGGCCTGGCCGAGCGGACGGGCATTGCCGCAAGCTACCTTTCCGAAATCGAACGCGGACATAGACCGGGCTCGGCGGCGGCGATGGCCCGCATCGCCGCCGCACTGGATACCACGGTCGACGTTCTGCTGAGTGACGTAAGCGAGGATTCCTAATGGCTGAAATCACCCAGCGTCGAAATGGTGAGATGACCCAGGCTCTTTTCGGAGTCCTGCCAGATGCACCCGACGGGCTGCCAGCCCGGGAGGCCATCGACCGCGTGGAGAAGGTCCTCAAACCCACGCCATTCGAAGACAGCGAGTACCCGAACCGCCCAGGCGTGCGTCGTTTTCCGAACATTGTCCGCTTCGTGACCATTTGGCTGGTGAAGGCCGGATGGATGGTCAAGCGGCGGGGAAACTGGTCGGTAACTGAGGACGGGAAGAGCGCACTGGAGCAGTTTCCAGACCCCGAGGCGCTTTTCCGCGAGGCGAATCGGCTTTATCGGAAATGGCGTGCCGAGCAGCCCGACCCCGAGCCGGACGAGGCAGAGCCGAGTTCGGTGTCAATACTTGAGGAGGCTGAAGAAAACGCGTGGCGGGAGATCAAGGACTATCTCGCCGCAATGAACCCTTTCGATTTCCAGAGCCTTGTCGCCGGACTCCTGAAGGCCATGGGCTACCACGTCCAATGGGAGGCGCCCCCAGGTCCGGATCGGGGGATCGACATCGTGGCGTCTGCCGACCCTCTGGGAGCGGCGTCCTCCCGGCTCAAGATTCAGGTCAAGCGACGCGCAGACCGGATCAATGTTGATGGGCTTCGCGCGTTCCTGGCCGTGCTCGGCGACGACGACATTGGCATTTTCGTGTCAGCGGGCGGGTTTACCCGCGACGCCGAGCAGGAAGCACGGACTCAAGAACGTCGCCGGATTACCCTTGTCGATGTTGATCGCCTCGTGAGCCTGTGGGTGGACAATTACGACCGGCTCGACGAAGGCGCGCAGCAACTCCTGCCGCTGCGGCCGGTTTTCTTCCTCGCGCCAGAGGTGTAGATCGCTCTCCGTTGCTGTTGGACTGACCGCGTTGTGATCGATGGTTCACGCGGGGCGGCCGGTCGTTGGGCGGACAGACCGAACTAGGCGACCTCTGCGGTAGCTTGGAGGGACCCGCCACCGCGAACACCTGATGACCCCCGACCGCCCGAACATCCTCTGGTACTGCACCGACCAGCAGCGGTTTGACACCGTTGGCGCGCTGGGGAATCCGCACGTTCGGACGCCGAATCTCGACCGCTTCGTGGGCCAATCGGTGGCGTTCACGCATGCCTACTGCCAGAGCCCGATCTGCACGCCCAGCCGCGCCAGCTTCCTTACCGGCATGTATCCCAGCCGGGTCCGCAATGCGCGCAATGGCAACGCGGTGGTGCCGCCGGAGACCGCTGAGCGACTGGTCACGCGGGCGCTGGCCGACGCCGGCTACGACGGCGGGCTGGTGGGCAAGCTGCACCTGGCCGGCGCGGCGACGGCGCAGGAGCCGCGCGTGGACGATGGCTACCGCGTCTTCGAGTACAGCCACGCCCCGCGCAACGACTGGCCGCCGGCCGAGCACGACTATGCCCGCTGGCTGCACGAGAAGGGCCATGATCCGGCGGAGCTGCTCAACGCGCCGGCGGGCTACGGCGGGCTGATTGCGCCCACGCCCGAGCGTGACAACGTGCCGCCGGAGCTGCACCAAACGACCTGGTGCACCGAGCGCGCCATCGACTTCATCAGCAGCGACCGTGACCCTGACACGCCGTGGTTCCTCTCGGTGAATCCCTACGACCCGCACCCGCCCTACAACCCGCCCTGGGAGTTCTACCGCCGCTACGATCCGTCGGCGCTGCCCGGACCGCTGTTTCGTGCGAGCGATCTCGAGACCCAGGGCCGCCTGACCCGCGCCGGCGTGGACTTCCAGAGCGAGTCGCAGCATCCCGACGACTTCCGCGCGCGCGAGGTCCAGGCCGCCTACTACGCCATGATCGAGCTGGTCGACGAGCAATTCGGGCGGCTGCTCGACGCGCTGGAGACGGCGGGCCAGGCGGAGAACACCGTCGTCATCTTCACCAGCGATCACGGCGAGTCGGCGGGCGACCACGGGCTTACCCAGAAAGGCTGCCGCTTCTTCGACGGCCTCACGCGCGTGCCGCTCATCTGGCGCTGGCCGGGTCGCTTCGTCGCCGGGCTGCGCAGCGACGCGCTGGTGGAGCTCACGGACATTGCGCCCACTCTGCTGGAGATCGCGGGGCTGCCCGTGCCCGAGGAGACGCAGGGCCGCTCGCTGCTGCCGATCCTGCGCGGCGCGGCGCCGTCAGATGTGCATCGGGACTTCGTGCGCTGCGAGTACCTCGACGCGGTGGACTTTCCGGGCCACACCCGCGCCACGATGTATCGCAACCGCCGCTGGAAGCTGAACGTTTACCACAACCACGGGCTGGGCGAGCTCTACGACATGCAGGCCGATCCGCACGAGTTCGACAACCTGTGGGACAGCCCGGACCACCGCGACGTGCGCGACGAGCTCGTGCAGGCCAGCTTCAACGCCACGGTCATGGCCCTCGATCCAGGACCACGAAGGACGTCGAGCTTCTAGCTAGGGCCGCGGCGCCATGACCACCAGCAGCCGCGCGCGGTCGCCGGTCTCATTTGTCACGCCATGGTCGGAGCCGGCCGGCGCCCAGACGGCGTTTCCGGGACCTGCCGTCTGCCGCTCGCCGTCCACCTCGAACGTCGGCGTCCCGTCAATCACGTAGTAGACCTTGTCGGAGGCGGCGTGGGCGTGGACGCGCTGGGCCTGCCCCGGCTCCAGGCAGTAGACATCGCAGAACATCCGCTCCGACTCGAACAGGTTGTTCTTGGCCATCTTGGCGGCGGCAAAGTCGCTGTGGCGATCAACGTGGTGCACGTGCATGGCGTCTCCCATTCGGCGGGGTATCGAGCGGCAGCGTAGCGTCGGCGAAGCGTGCTCGCCGCCTAGGCCGGCAGCTCCGGTCCGGCGGTTACCAGGGTGTAGGCCTCGGGATCGAGCAGCCGCGCCGCCGCCTGCTGCACGTCGTCCACCGTCACCGCCTCGACGATGCCGGGATAGCGCTCGAGATAGTCGAGCCCCAGGCCGAAGTTCTCGATCGTCAGCAGCATGCCGGCGATGCCGCCGTTGCGCTCCAGCCGCAGCGGCAGCGAGCCGATCATGGCCTGCTTGGTCAGCCGCAGCTCCTCGTCGGTCGGCGGCTCGTCCATCAGGCGGCGCGCCTCGGCCAGCCCGCTGGTGACGGCCTTGGCGACGTTCACCGGGTTGACACCCGCGCGAATTGTCCAGGGCATGCGCGCGTGGGCCGCCTCGGCGTGGCTGGTGGCGTGATAGGCCAGCCCCTGGGCGTCCCGCACGTTGGCGCCGATGCGCCCGCCGAGCCCCAGTTGCCCCAGGATGTAGTTGCCAATCATGACCGGGAAATACGCGGCATCCAGCCGCCGGACGCCGGGCCAGCCGAGCGTGAACTCGGTCTGCGTCTTGCCCGCCATGCTCAGGTCCTCGCGCACGCCGCCGCCCGTGGTCGCGGCGGTGTCGAATTCGCGGATGGCCTCGCGCTGACGCTGGGCTGTGCCCGAGCCCGATCCGCGCCAGTCCTCGAAGTAGCGCGCCGCCAGGTCGCGCACGGCGTCGGGCGTCACCGCGCCGACCACCGCCAGCACCAGCGATTTCGGGTCGTAGGACGCGGCGTGAAAGTCCCGCACGTCGTCCGGCGCGAGGGCGCGCATGGTCTCGGCATAGCCCTCGTCGGGGCGGCCGTAGGGATTGTCGCGGCCGAACAGCAACTCGCGGAAGCGGCGATCGGCCAGCGCGCCGGGGTTGTTCTCCACGTGCGCGATCCCGGTCAGCGCCTGGTCGCGCAGACGTTGGACCTCGTCGTCGGGGAAGGTGGCATTGCGCAGGCCGTCCGCGGCCAGGCGCAGCAGCACGTCCAGGTCCTCGGCCAGCGCGCGGCCGCTGAAGCTGCCGGACTCGATGCCGGCGCCGAAATTGAGCGCCGCGCCCACGTCGTCGAGCTCGGCGCTGAAGTCCATGAAAGACCGCGTCGCCGTGCCCCGGTTGAGGCCGTCGGCGGTCAACCCCGCCAGGCCGCAGTCGGCCTCGGATTCCAGGATGGCCCCCGCCGCGTGCTGCGCGGCCACGGCCACCGACGGCGACGACGGGTTGGGATAGACCAGCAGCACGATGCCGTTGGCCAGGGTGGCCCGCGCCACCGTGTCGGGGCCGAGCGACCGACCGTCCGTCACGCCCGCGCCGGACCCTCGGGGATGAACCAGCCGGTGGTCCGCCGCTCGGGACGCAGATAGGTTTGCGCCGCGCGCTGGACGTCCTGCGGCGTGACTTCGGTCAGGCGGTCGGTAAACGTCTGCGCCGCGCGCCAGGTATGCGCGATATCCAGGAAGCCCAGCCACATCGCCTGCGCCGTCACGCCCTCCAGGCCGATGGCCTGCTTGGCGCGCGCCTGGCGCACGGCCCGGGCGAGCTCGGACGCGTCGGGCGGGGCGTCCTGCAGGGCTTGGATCTCGGCCGCCACCGCCTCGGCGATCGGCTCGCGGTCGCCGTTGGGCTTCAGCACCACGGTAATCCGGTGCAGGGTGGGATCGATGTTGAAGCCGATGTCCGTGCCGACGGCGGCGGCCAGCCCCGACGCCACGAAGCGCCGATAGAGGCGCGAGGTGCGCACGATGCCACCCCCGCCGAACGGCCCGCTCTTGGGTCCGGTGAGCAGCGCGTCCAGCACCAGCAGCGCGGGAAGGTCCGGATGCGCAAACTCCGGGATCCGGTGGCCCACGGTCAGGATCGGGAAGGGTCCCGGATGCCGCACGTCCACCTCGCGCGGGCTCGTCTGCTCGGGTTCTCGCACGTCGAGCGACGGAGGCGGCGTCCGCGCGGGGATGTGTCCAAAGGCCTTTTCGAGTCGATCGAGCGCCTCGGCCTCGGCGAAATCCCCTGCCATCACCGCTAGCGCGTTGTTGGGCGCGTAGTAGGCCTGGTAGTGCTCGTACAGCTCGTCGCGGGTCATGCGGTTGAGGTCGGCCTTGCTGCCGATCACGCCGTGGCCGTAGGGATGGGCGGTGAAGACGGCGGCCTCTAGGGCCTCCGAGAGCAGAAACATGGGCTCCGCCTCGTGGCCCTCGCGCTCCGAGATGATCACGGTGCGCTCGCTGGCCACGTCGTCGGGATCGAAGACGGCGTTGGCCATGCGGTCGGACTCGATCCTCAACGGCAGGTCCAGATGCTGTGACGGCACCGTCTCGAAATAGGCGGTCGTATCCTCGGTGGTGAACCCGTTCCAGGTGCCGCCCACGCCGTTGACCAGGCGGCCGATGTCACCGGGGTTGAGCGTCTCGGTACGCTTGAACAGCATGTGCTCGACCCAGTGGGAGGCGCCGCTCATGCCCGGCGGCTCGTTGCGCGCGCCGACGCGGTACCACATGACGAAGCTGACCAGGGGGACGGCGTGACTCTCGCGCAGCAGGACTTGAAGTCCGTTGGAGAGAGTGTGCTCGGCGACGTCGTCCATGGGGTGCGATTTACCGCCGAGGGCGGGCCGACGGGATGCTAGCACAGTGATTCATCGTCCCCCCGCCATCCGGAGGCCGATAGTGGCCCGTCGCCGCTCCGTCATTCCGGCGAACGCCGGAATCCAGAACCGGCTCACCGTCGCCGGATCACCACGGCATCGTCATTCCCGCGGAGGCGGGAATCCAGTCCGGACGACTCGCCGCCCATCCACCGGATGTCGCCCATGACCCCCGCCGAGTTCGAGGCGACCGTCCGCGAGGCCATCGCCCTCATTCCGGCGGGCTTGCGCGATCGCCTCGAAAACGTCGAGGTCGTCGTCGCCGACTGGCCCACGGAGGACGAGCTGGAGAGCGCCGAGGTGCCGCCGGGCTATACGCTCTTCGGCCTCTACAGCGGCGTGCCGCTCACCGAGCGCACCTCCGGCTATCACATGGTGCTGCCCGACCGCATCACGATCTACCAAGGCCCATTGGAAGAGGCCTGCCGCGATGTCGACGAGCTCCGCGAAGAGATCCGATCCACGGTGATCCACGAGTTCGCCCACCATTTCGGGCTCTCGGACGACGATTTGATACGGCTGGGGGAGGGCGGCTGAATGGCTGCCGTGACGCTGCGCTGTCCGGCGTGCGCCATCGATGTGCCGTGGAACGCCTCGCTGTTGGCCTGCCGGCGTTGCGCCGGGCTGCTCGACGCCGCCATGGACCTGCCGAGGTTGACCGACGACATTCAACCGCTCATCGACGAGGGCGCGCCGGGCGTCTGGCGTTACCGACCGGCGCTGGCGCTGCCCGGCGACGTGCCCCTCCTATCGCTCGGCGAGGGGCGCACGCCGGTGGTGGAGCTTGCCGCGTGGGGCGGCAGCCATGGACTGAGCCAATGCCGCGCCAAGCTGGAGTTCATGGCCCCAACCGGGTCGTTCAAGGACCGCGGCGCGGCTCCGGTCATCGCCTCGCTCGAGGCGCAGGGCGTCGCCAAGATCGTCGAGGACTCGTCGGGCAACGCGGGCGCCGCCATGGCCGCCTACGCCGCGCGCGCCGGGCTGGCCGCCGACATCTACGTGCCCGCCGCGGCGCCTTCGGCCAAGCTCGCGCAGATCGCGCAGTACGGTGCCGCGGTGCGTCCCGTGGGAGGAACGCGCGAGGACGTGGCCGACGCGGCGGCCTTCGCCGCGCAGGCGCCCGGCGCGGCCTACGCCTCGCACAGCCGGCATCCGGCATTTGTCGAAGGAACCAAGACGTTCGTGCTGGAGCTTCTGGAGGCCGGCGTGGACGCATTGCCGCAACACCTCGTGTTTCCGGTGGGCAACGGCGGCCTGATTCTTGGCGCGCACAAGGCGCTGACCGAGCTGCGGCAAGCCGGCCTGCGGTTTTTGATGCCGCGCATGCACATCGCCCAGGCCGCGGCCTGTCAGCCGCTGGTTCGGGCGTTCGAGTCGGGCGCCGCCGGGCCGGTGGCCGTGGACCGCCGCCCGACCATTGCCGGAGGGATTGACGTCGCCGTGCCGGCCCGCGGCGCAGCCGTGCTACAGGCCGCCCGCGACACCGGCGGCAACGCCGTGGCGGTCCGCGAAGACGAGATCGCGGCGACCCGCTCCGCCCTGGCGCGCGACGAGGGCCTGTTCGTCGAAGGCACCTCAGCCGCCGCCTTCGCCGCCGCCGCCAAGCTGCGCGCCCAGGGTGCAATTGCCGCCGGTGACTCCGTAGTCATCGCCGCCACCGGCAGCGGCCTCAAGGATCCGCCGCAAGAGCCGGCCTAATCCGCTCGCGTCCGCCCCGGATTCAGGAGGCGCGGCGCTTGGCCCGCGCCTTCCGCCGCGCTTGCTTGGCCTCGGGGCTGTGCACCGCCTCATGCGCCGCGATCAGATCCTCCGGGGTCACTCGCGCCACGGCCTCGCCGATCACGTCCAGCGCCGCGTCGTCGGCGCGCCGGAAGCGCACGCACGACTTGCCCATGTTCAGCTTCTTGCCCGATTCCGCGTAGGCCGCCACGAACCAGTCCGTCAGCTCCTGGCTGGCGTAGAGCCCATGCAGATAGACCGAGATGTGCCGCTTCTGCGACGCTAGGGCCACCGAGCCCAGCGCCTGGCCGTTGTAGGTGTTGGGAAAGCGTTCCAGCGGAATCGCGTAGCCGATCATCCCGTACTGCATGGTCTCCTCGAACCCGTCGGGCAGGCTGGCCAGAATCGCCTCGCGCACCCGCGCCACGTCCGCCCGCCGGTCGTCCGGCAACTCGGCCAGGTACTGCTCGACCGTCGTCGCCTTACTGGAAACCATGCGCTCGTTCCGTCCGGGTCAGGCGTGCAATGCCGCGACTATGTGGGCTGAATAGCGTAACGCTCGCGGGTTCGGCAAGAGCCGAACCCAGCGTCATCGCCGGGCTTGGCCGGCGTCACAGTCACCGCCATTCGGCCAATCGAGTGCGATACTGCCGCGGTGCGCTTGCTTTGCCTTGCGGCACGCCGCGCCACCTTGTCAGACGCCGTGATCCCGCCAAGACCGCGACCCATTCGGAGAATGCCATGGCCGTTATGAGCGGCGGCGAGGCGCTGGTCGAATCCCTCGTCCGTGAAGGCGTGGAGGTCATCTTCGGCATTCCGGGCATCCACATGTCCGGCATCATGGCCGCCCTGCGGGATGACTCCCGCATCCGCATGATCACCACCCGCCACGAGGCGGCTGCCAGCCACATGGCCGACGGCTATGCCCGCGTCTCCGGCAATCCGGGCGTCGTCCTCGTCGTGCCAGGCGCCGGGGTGTACAACGCCGCCAGCGGCCTGGCCACCGCCTACGCCCGCTCCTCGCCAGTCCTCGCCATCGCCGGCCAGATCCCGCGCGGCCAGATCGGAGGAGGCTCAGGCAGCCATCACGAAGTTCTGGACCAGGGATCCATCCTGGAGCCCGTCATCAAGTGGCGGCGGCAGGCGCTCACGCCACGCGAGATCCCGGACGCCGTCTCCGAAGCCTTCCGCCAGATGCGCGCCGGCCGACCCCGCCCCACGCTGATCGAAATCCCGCCCGAGGCCGGTGTCGAGCGCGACGATGTCGAGCTGCACGACCCGGCGCCGGTTTCGCGCCTCGTGCCTGGCGCCGACCAGTTGCGCGAGGCCGCCCGCGTCATCGCGGCGTCTCGCCTGCCCCTCATCTACGCCGGCGGCGGCGTGGCCCTCTCGGACGCCGAATCCGCCCTCGTGGCCCTGGCCGAAGCCACCAACATCCCGGTCATCACCTCCAGCGGCGGCAAGGGCGCCATCCCCGACCGCCACCCGCTCGCCTACGGTTCGTGCTTCGCCCCCTGGGGCGAGCACGACGAGATGAACGAGCTCTACGAGGTGATGCAGGCCGCCGACGTCGTCATCGGCATCGGCGCTCGCTTCTCGCTGGGCAATCCCGCCGGCGAGGCCTCCACGCTGATCAATATCAACATCGACGAGGACGATCTCACCCGGGTCCAGGCCAACACGCTACCGCTGCACGGCGACGCCAGGGCCACCATCGAAGCCCTGCTCCCCATCCTGCGCGCGGCCGACGCCGGCGACCGCCCCTCGCCGGTGGAAGCCGTCGTCGCTGCCCGCCGCCTTATCGCCTACGCCGACATCCGACGCCAGGAGCCGCAATACCCGATCCTCGAAACCATGCAACGCAGCATTCCCGAGGACACCCACATCGTCTGGGACGTCACCCAGTTTGGCTACTACGCTCGCACCCACTATCAGGTGAATTGCCCCAAGACCTTTATCGACTCCGGCTACTCCTTCAACCTTGGGTTCGGTTTCCCTACCGCCCTGGGTGCCAAGGTGGCGCACCCCGACCGCCAGGTGCTCTGCGTCAGCGGCGACGGCGGCTTCCTGTTCAATGCGGCTGAGCTCGCCACGGCCGTGCAATACGGGATAAACGTGGTCACCGTCGTCTTCCGCGACGACGCCTACGGCAACGTCGCGCGCGACCTGGATGAGCTATTCGGCGGCACCTACGAAACGGACCTGCACAACCCGGACCTCGTCGCGTTCACCGAGTCCTTCGGCGCCGTCGCCCTGCGAGCCGGCGAGCCCGCGGAGCTGGAAACCCTGCTCCCCCAGGCTCTCGCATGCCAGGCCCCCGTGGTCATCGACGTCCCCGTCGGTCACATGCCGCTGCCGCGCGCCAAGTTCATGGCGGCCCTCCCGTCACTCCCGTGGACTCGCCCCCAGGACGGCCTGATTCCAGGCTGAGCGTCAGGCGCGGGCCTGTCGGCGCAACCACGGACCCACCGCGCCATGCAACGTGGTCCGGTGGGCTTAGCGACGAGCGGTGGCGGCCTCGGGGTGCGGCAGCGGGCGGTGGTCGTCGACGGGATATTGCTCGAAGAGCCGGCCCCAGGGTCCACGGAGAGCATCAGCCGCTCGCCGCCGACCGTGCACGTTCCACCAGTAGACGTCGTGATAGGCGCGCGACGCCGCGTAGGACCAGGGCGCGATCACGGTGCGCAGCAACAGCCGCTCCAGGGGCTTCAGCGGTCCCCAATAGATGAGCTTTTGGCCGCGGCTGGCAAAGGTCTCGCGCGCGGTGCGGGCCTGCCAGCGCACGGCATCGGGATCGACGCCGACGACTTCGATCTCGCGCGCGTCGGCGGTGCCCAGGCCGGCTTCGTGCGCCAGCCGCAGGAACGGAATCTCAAACGGGTCCAGGCCCATCAGCCGGGCGATGGTGGCGTCCACGGCGACCTGATCGGCGCCCGCCAGCATCAAGCCACGCTCGTAGACGTCCATGCAGCGCGGGCCGGGGCCTTCGCCGATGAAGGTGCCGTCCACGACGGCGAAGACGCCCTTGTGGATCTCTTTCTGAATGGTCAGCAGGTCCACCAGGGTCTCGTGAATCGTGGCGTGGCAGAAGTGGCGCTTCTCGAAGAGCAGGCCGCCAAACGCGTTCTTCATGGCGCCGGTGATGGTGGTGAAGACGTGCGTCTTCATGGTCGGCAGGTGGATGATGTTCGTGCCGATGAGGCGCTCGGGAATGCGCACGCCTTCCGGATACACGTCGTGCAACGTGAGCATCCGGCCCTGTGGCTCATAGCGCACCCAGCGCTCGTCCTCGTAGAGATGCACGTTGCGCACGCCGTGCGCCGCCAGCACCGGGCGGTGCTTGTTGACGCGCTCGCCCACGCGGGCGCTGACCACCACCGTGCGGTTGTGCGCGCCGAAGAGGGTCTCCACCGGGAAGCCGTCGGCCAGCAGCGTGCGGGTGACGCCGTCGAGCTGCCAGGGCGCGGTGGAGCAGGCGGGGTACCAGTGGTGCCAGGAGACGTTGATCTTGAGCGCGGTCTCGACATCCGGGTTCAGGTGGTCGCGATACCCGGCGCGGCGCATGGCGTCGGCGATGTCGTCGAGAACCGACTCGGGCTGCGTGCGAACCAGTGCGACGGTGCTCACAGCAATGTCAACCCGAGGCGATCCGATAAAGGAATGGCATACCGGGTTGGTCCGGTCCCTTCTCCCCTTGTGGTGACGTTTGCGTAACCCTCCGTCATTCCGGCGAAAGCCGGAATCCAGTCCGGTCGAACCTGGGGTGCCTGGATGCGTGGCAGACGGGCGGTTCGCGAACCGCCCCTACATCTTCGTTCAAAGGTCTCCGTGGGGGAGAAGAATAGAGCCTGCCCCGTACTCGATACGGGGATGAGGGGTCGGCCCCGGCGAAGGGGACCGCCGCTGACGATGAGTCACGACTGCTACCTGGCGTACGGCGTGGCATTGGGCACACGGTAACGCAGGAAGACCTCGCCCTGGCACTTCGTCACGCTCACCAGTTCGAGCGATAGAACGTCTTCGGGCGTCAGCGCGCGCTCACCCTCGACCGCCGTGCGCGGCCGCGGCTCGCCGATGATCGCCGGCGTGACGGTGATGAAGAACTCGTCCACCAGACCGGCGTGCAGCATGTGGGCGTTGAGAATCGCGCCGCCTTCGCACACCAGGCGCCGGACGCCCCGCGCGGAGGTCAGGTGGGCGGCGAGGGCCGGCAAATCGACCACCGAGTCGCCCAGGCGCACGATCTCAGTTACCTGGGCAAGAGCCGGTGACACGACGGCGGCCTCGTGCGTCACCACGATGGGCCGCCGCGGGTACCGCCGGTGCCGGAACACCCGATCGGCGGGATCGATTCGCGCCGAGTTGGTCACGATCACGAATAGCGGGGGCTCCGCGAAGCCGCGCTGCCGGCGCATCTCCCGCAGCTCGCTGCTCCACAGGTAGCGGTCCAGTCCCATCCCGAGCGTCCGCGCGCCGTGCAGCACGGCGTCGAAGTGCGCCCGAAACCGGCGAAAGGTGCGCTGGTCGGCCTCGCCGCCGATCGGCCAGTAGGCGTCGGTCGGCCCCTTGATGGCGCCGTCCAGCGTCATCACCATCTGGATCGCCGTGTAGGGGCGGAGGGTTCCAAGGGGAATCTCCAGATCGTCGTAGATCCCGGACGACTCCTCGCTCGGCACCTCAGAGCTCGGCCGGTGCGCCGTCCGCATAGCGCAGGAGGTCGGGTGGCGCGGCCGGACCCGCGGCCTCCAGCGTTCGGGCGGCGGACTCGTCCAGCGCAATGCCCAGCCCCGGACTCGTCGGCGGGAGCGCGTGGCCGTCCGTGATCGTCAGATCGCACTCGAACAGCGCCACGATCTCGGGCGCAAACGGCCAGATCACCTCCTGGATCGCCGCGTTGTGCAGCGCGAAATCCAGGTGCAGGCTGGCCATGGTGTTGACCGGGCTCTGGGGATTGTGCGGCGCCAGCTTGATGAGGTGCGCGTCGGCCGCCACGCCCATCTTCCACACCTCGGTCAGGCCGCCGGCGTGGGCGATGTCCGGCTGCAAGTAGTCCACCAGCTCCTCGTCGATGACCGGCTGCGCGTCCCAGCGGTGCAGCAGGCGCTCGCCGGTGGCCAGCGGCACCCGCACCGTCCGCCGGATCCGCCGCAGCGGGGCGACCGCTTCCGGTCGCGTGGGCTCCTCCAGGAAGTAGGGATCGAACGGCTCCAGCCGCCGCGCCAGGTCGACGAACTCGTCCGGCCGGAGCCGTCCGTGCGTCTCGATGAGCAGGTGAAACGCCTCGCCCACGAACTCCCGCGCGGCCTGCACGATGCGCTCTGCCTGGCGTATGGCGGCGGGCACGTCCATGCCGCGCCGCTGCTCGTCGGCACGCATCAGCGGCAGGAACTTGGCGGCGGTCCACCCCTCATCCAGCAGCGGACCGAACGCGTCGGGAACCTCCTCTGGCGCATCGGCGTGGCAGTGGGAATAGAGCGCCATGCGGTCCCGCACCGGCCCTCCGAGCAGCCGGTGAATCGGCAGCCCCAGGGCCTGCCCGGCGATGTCCCACAGGGCCACGTCGATGCCGGCCAGCGCGCCCATCTGCACCGCGCCGCTGCGACGGCGGTCGCTCAGGAACACCCGGTGCCACAGGTATTCGCGCCGCAGTGGATCCTCGCCGATCACCAGCTCCGCGAAGTCCCGCAGCGCCTCGCGCACCGACCGCTCGCGCCCCATCAACGTCGCCTCGCCCAGGCCCGTCAGCCCCGCGTCCGTCCGCACCAGCACATAGACATAGCTGCGCCCCGCCTGCGGAACGATGACGCTATCGACAGCCGTAATGAGCATGGTCAAGGCTCGTGGGAGTTACGGGGAGATGGTGCCACGGGCCGTAACCCGCCGCGCGAGAAAGGCCGGGCCGCTGACGCCGCCCGAGACTATGGACCCGGGACGGCTGCGGGTGCGACCGCCGGGTTGTAGGTCTGGGCGAAGAGCATCTCGGACAGCCATCGGCGAAATGAGTCGTTGTCGCTGAACTGCTTGAACAGCTCGGTGTGATCGGCCAGCAGATCGGTCATCGCCCGTCCCAGGGCTTTGTCGTGCTCGATGCGCGCGTTCTGGGCGTCGGAGTTGGCCATCGCGTTCTGGTACGCCTGGTCGGCGGCAACCTTCGCCGGCAGCTCCTCCGAGATCACCTGGTGGATCTTGTCCTGGTCCTTCCAGTCGATGTTGCCCCAGCGGTCGTTGAACTCCCTGATGATGTTGGAGAGCCGGTCCATCTCCGGGTCCGGCTGCAGCCCGCCGCCGTCCGTGGGGACCGGATCGATCTCCGCGTCCTCGTCCGGCAGCTGGATGTCCCGCACCGCCTGCTTCTCGACGCGGTAGCTGTCCATGTCGATGGCTTCCAGAATCCCCTTCGACAGGTCGTCCTCCTCGGGCGCCGGCAGCTTGGGAACCAGGAACGTCAGGAAGATGTACAGCTTTTCCCACTCGGCGTTGGTGAAGGGCAGGATCGCCGCCAGAAACCCATAGGTCCGCAGGAACGCCTTCGCCTTGCCTTTGAAGTCCACCTGGCCGTCCTCGTCCAAGTCCTCGCGGTAGACGGCCACACAGGCGTCCAGGATCGGGTCGAGCTCCGTGCGGTCGGCGCCGGCCAGGTAGCGCTCGACGAACTCCTCGACCTGCGCCGGTCCATAGACCTGATACCCCTCCAGCGCCGCCGTCAGGTCGTGCAGCTTGTCCGGATCGGTCTCCTCGGCCAGCACGGTGGTCCGGTAGTAGTCGGCGAAGGCGGACTCGATCATGTCGGCGTCGTTGCTGAAGTCCAGCACGAAGGCGTCGTGCTTCTTGGGGTGCGCCCGGTTCAGCCGCGACAGCGTCTGCACGGCCTTCACGCCGGAGAGCACCTTGTCCACGTACATCGTGTGCAGCAGCGGCTCGTCGTAGCCGGTCTGGAACTTGTCGGCGCAGACCAGGAACCGATACGGCTCCTCCTGGATCCGCTCGGCGATCAGGTTCGACGAGAAGCCGTTCAGCGACGCCTCCGTGACCTTCATCCCGTCGTGCTCGTGCTCGCCCGAGAAGGCCACGATGGCCTGGTATTGGCTCTTGCGCGCCGTCAAATAGGACCGGATGGCGTGGTAGTAGCTGATCGCCCGCCGGATGCTGCTGGTGACCACCATGGCCCGCGCCTGCCCGCCGATCCTCTGAACGCCGGCCACCTGCTCGTGGAAGTGGTCCACCATGATCTCGGCCTTCAGGCGGATGGCATGGTCGTGGTCCTCCACATAGCGCCGCAGCTTGCGCCCGGCCCGTTTGGTGTCGAACTCCGGGTCGCCCTTGACCGTCTTGACCAGCCGGTAGTAGCTGTCCACCGGCGTGTAGTGCGCCAGCACGTCGATGATGAACCCCTCCTGGATCGCCTGCTTCATGGTGTAGGCGTGGAAGGGCGCGTGGCGGGTGTGCTCGCCGTCGGGAACGGGCGTGCCGAAGATCTCCAGCGTCTTGTTCTTGGGCGTGGCGGTGAAGGCGAAGTAGCTGGCGTTCGACAGCAGCTTCTTACTCTCCATGATCCGGTTGATCTGGTCCTCGGTGGTTTCGTCGTCTTCCTCCGCGCCGGCCTGCCCCAGCGCCATGGACACCGCTGCCGACGTCCGCCCGCCCTGGCTCGAATGGGCCTCGTCGATGATGATCGCGAAGGTGCGCGCCCGGTGCTCGTTGCCGATCGCGTCCAGGATGTGCGGGAACTTCTGCACCGTGGTGATGATGATCCGCTTGCCCTCCTGGAGCAGACGCCGCAGACGATCCGACCGCTCGGCGTGCCCCACCACGGAACCCACCTGCGCGAACTGCTTGATGGTGTCCCTGATCTGCTTGTCCAGCACGCGCCGGTCCGTCACCACGACCACCGAGTCGAACAGCTCCCCGTCGCCCCGCCTCAGCCCGATCAGCTGGTGCGCCAGCCAGGCGATGGAGTTGGACTTGCCGCTGCCCGCCGAGTGCTGAATCAGATACTTGTGGCCGACGCCCCGCGTGGACGCGTCGTCCAGCAGCTTCCGCACCACGTCCAACTGGTGATAGCGCGGCCATAGCTGCTGCCGCGTCTTCTTGCCCGTCTTGGCATCCTTCGATGCAACGATCTGAGCGTAGTTCTCGATGATGTCGGTCAGCCCGTCGCGGGTCAGCACCTGCTTCCAGAGGTAGTCGGTCTTGAGCCCGTTCGGGTTCGGCGGATTGCCCGCGCCGTCATTCCAGCCGCGATTGAACGGCAGGAACCACGACGCCTTGCCCCGCAGGTGGGTGCAGAACCGCACCTCGTGGTCGTCCACGGCGAAGTGGACCAGGCAGCGCCCGAGCTCGAAGAGCCGCTCCCGCGGGCTGCGGTCGCGCTTGTACTGCTCCACGGCGTCGTTCACCGTCTGCTTGGTCAGGCTGTTTTTCAGCTCGAACGTGGCCACCGGCAGGCCGTTGATGAATAGGCCCAAGTCCAGCGCCAGATGGGTCTCGTCGCGGCTGTAGCGCAGCTGCCGCGTGACGCTGAAGCGGTTCTGCCGGTTGAGTTCCCTGGCGCGCTCGTTGCCGGGTGACGGCGTGCCGTACATCAGGTCGATCTGGTGCGGCCCACGCTTGATCCCCTTGCGCAGCACGTCGATAGTGCCGCGCTTGGTCACTTCCCCCTGCAAGCGGGCCAGGAACTTGCGCCGCGTCGGACAGTCCTCGCCCAGGCGCAGCGACTCCGCGATCTCGGGCTGCGTGGCGTGGAGGAAAGCCGCGAGCTGCGCCAGGTCCACGCAGTGCTCCCGGTCATAGTCCCGCGGGTCGCCGCCGATCCAGCCCGCGCCGTAGGCCGGTGGCCGCTCGCGCGTCGCATCGGCCGCTTGCGGGTCGCAGGCGTGTCCCGTGAGCGCCGTGCAGATGAGGCGCTCGAGCCCCCGCTCGCTGGTGTCGCTGGTCATATCGCTATCGACTACTCGCGGAACGGATTGATCACCCGCAGGCCGTCATAGTCCTGCTTGGCGCTCAGGTCCTCCGAGTACACCGCGTCGCACCCCAACGCCCGCGCCGCGGCAAGGATGGCTCCGTCCCAGTAAGACAGCCCGAAGCGCCGGCTGATTGCGACAGCATGGTCGAAGATCGCAGGAGTTAGCGGCTGAATCGGGAAGAGGCGAAGAGGCTCCAGAAAGGTGAGCGTCTGCTCCGGGGTCAGCCGCCCCTCGCGGCTTCGCCGAGTGGCCTGGTGATAGAACTCCTGGAACACCTGCACCGACAATGCCAAGTCAGGCTCTGCAAGCAGTTCCAGTGCACGTTGCCGTTTGTCGAACTCCCTCGGTGTACCGCAAGCGGCATAGAGCAGAACATTGGTGTCAACAAATCGCATCACGCCATTTATCGTTGGAACTTGAGCGGATTGTCGGGCGACTTTGCATCCTTGATGCTTGCCTTGAGCGCGGCAAGTTCGCCTTCGAGGTCCTCGCCCCGCTCCTCGGCGGCAGCCAACATGGCCTCAAGACGCGCCTTGCGCCGATCGTACAGTTCTTCCCGATCCACCACACCGGGCATATGCAGTCCGATGCCCTTCGCGCGAAAGTCGGACGCGACCTCCTTGAGCAGTTGCCGACGAAAGTCCAGGAGCTCTTGCGCGTCGCCGATGGGACGGCCGGCCAGGGCTGCGGCCCTGGCCCGTGCCTCGTCATGCAGTTGCTGCACATGCAGGCGGACCGTGGCATCCGCCGCAGCGGTCGTCGCCCGGTCGCCTTGCGCCTCGCTGACGTCCCGCGACAAGTCATCCTCCGTCAGCGCCGACAGGTGTTCCCGCACCAGCGCCGAGACCGACGTGTCCAACTCCGCCGCGCGGATGCGGGCGCGCCGATAGGTCGCGTCGTCGACGGATACGGTGATGTTCCTCATCGTCACAGTCTCACAGTTTCAGTGGGTCGCAGTATACGAGGCCGTTGCGAAACCTTCCGTCATTCGGTAGTTGGTCACCTTGAGTCCGTCATTCCCGCGAAGAGCCTGCCCCGTACTTGATACGGGGCGGGAATCCATCCCCGTACGGCAACCGGCGAATCGAGGGTACCCGCCGGTGCTGGGTCACCATGCGGCGCTCAGATGTCAGAGTTGCCCACTACCCGTCATTCCGGCGGAAGCCGGAATCCAGTTTCCCCGAGCCTAACCACCCTTGGAGCAGAGCCTTCCCCGTGCGTGATACGGAGGGCGACGCATGCGTCGCCCCTACGTCTGCTCGTCGTCGACCTCCGTCTCCTCCGGCAACCCCGCCGCCGCCTCACGCACGTCCAGCTTGCCCGTCACCACGTCCGCGATCAGCCGCGTGCGGTATTCCTCGATCAGCTCGATCTGCCGCCGGGCGCGGGCGATGGCGGCGTCGCTGTCGGCGGTGGCGGCTCGAAGAGCAATGCCGATATTCTTTTGCTCCTCAGTAGACGGAAGAGGTAGTGCCACTGCGCAAAAGTTATTGAAGTTCAGGTCTTGCCCGTCACGAATGAAGTTGGCTGTTGACTGTAGAGCCTTGATGTAAGCTTGCGACTTGAAGACGTAGCTAAAGAACTCCACATCTGCCTCAATAGCTGGGCGAAGCACGATGTACGAGGAGCGGATGCATCCAGATGCCCAAGCTCTCTCCAATCCACCTTGAAAGCTGCGCATGCTGATGACGAAGTCGTCAACTTCGACATGCCGGCGCTTGTCGAGATGAAGAGAGATCTTGACCACCCTCCGACCTTCTCGCCGCTCGAACTCGTCTTGGGGGATTACTCCGTGTGCTTGTGTCGCGGAGAGCTGAACGTCGTTTGGTCTGGCTAATTCTCGGCGGGGGCTGAATAGCCGCTTGCTTGACCGCACCTCCCAATGCTCCGGCACGTCGCCGAGCCACTCGACGCCGGAGGGCTTGAGGCGGACGTTGGGATCGAGGCCGCGAGTCACGGCCTGGTTGATGACCGCCTGCTTCTCCTCCTCCAGCAGCCCAATCAGCTTCCGCTTCGCCCCCACATACCGCCGAATCCGCCGGTCCACCCAATCCAGGTAGCGGACGATGGCGTGCTGTTCCGAGAGGGGTGGGAGAGCTACCCATAGATATTTGAGTTGGCCACTGTAGATGTGCATGATGGTGATGCCGCGACCCATCTGGGATTTCTGCGTCTGCGCGGCAGGGCAGTCCAATGCGTAGCCCGCAAACTTGGGTTCGATTGGAATCGTCGGCCGGAATACGATCAAGTCTCCACCGCAGAGAACCTGGCTGTGCATCAAGTTCACCGCAGATTTGCCAATCTCCTCTATTGTCTCTCCTGACGTCGGAAAGAGAACGTCGCCTCTATCGATTGGCGTATAAGCATTGGCCCTCGCTGGCGAAACGCAACTCCGTGTCTGGCTTATGAAGGACCTGTGGGTCGTGTAGAGGTCTCCATACCGCACACACGGTATCCCAACGGGAACCTCGTCATCCTTCGTTCCCCCGGAGCCCTTAGAGAAGGTGCCAATCCTTCCAAGCTGGACAACTTGCCAATGCGCTGGTACGTCGCCAAGCCACTCGACGCCAGACACCGTATAGTTCTGATATCGAACAGGATTGCCCATTGCCTTCGTTACCTCGTCATTCCAGAACCCGATAGAGTTAGTTGCCAAAACTCTCAGTGTTGTGCTTGATGAATGGTTTCATCTTGCCCATGATATCCTTTATCAGGCGCTGAAGTTGATCGTCAGTCAAATACTCACCGTGCTCCGCATCGCAGTTGTCAAAGGCGTGCTTCACAGCATCGCCAATCGATTTGTCTAATGACCTTTTGAAGTTTGATTTGACAATATATTCAAATAAGCTGTTGACCGCAGACTGCCTGACTCTATCGTCGAACCTCTCATAGGCAAATGCCGAGTGGATATCTGGCATGGACAAGTCTAAATCAATCTCAATATCCAACTCCTCACCCTTGACAGGGTCTACTGCATAGAGATTTGCGAAATCGTCCCCTGAATACGATTCAGAAAGACAAAGGAGCATTCTGTGGAGGCTGTAAAACTCGACATATCCCAATATTGCCCTGATATCGGAGCGACCTCTCACATAGACGCAGTGGAGTGGCTTCTCCAACGGACGATTGACTACCAGATCGCGATCGCCATCGTAGTAATATCCAAAACATGGCTTCGCATTATGAGTCGACAGATAATTGATCGCAAGATCGCATGCTTGAGGGTCAATGCCCGAGTCGTACACTAGCGCTACCGCCGATTTTACGAGTGACCTTCCAGTCTTCTCGCCTCCGAAGTCCAGGGTGACTTCTGTCATGTCAGAACTATAATATGAATCTCCCCGTGCGGTTGCCATTAGCTCATGGACGCTTCTGTTCGCTAATGGTGGATATTTCCTGCGCAGCCCCGTAATCAAGCGCCTCAATTCGCGCATGGATCGAGCACGAAGCTTGAGTTGCTTGATGTTTCCAATAGTAGTTTCTTTATATGATGGTGTAGCGATGGTCATCCGGCCATCGGAATGGAGTTGCACCTCTTCATCGCCACTGGTAGGAAACACTTGTGAAGGTACACGTCCCCTGTGCCGCTTTATTCCCAAGAGGAGACTCAGGGGATTCAATTGCCTTGCCAACTCAGCATCCCAGAGTCGTCCTGTGTTCTGGTTACATCTGGTGCAGATGAAGCCGGTGACCGTCTTACGCCCACCGATGGCATTCAGGATTACGTGCTCCTTCGTTGAGTCCTCTTCCGTGAGAAGGTTGCCACATTGCAGGATGCATTCCGGATCTGACATTTTCATCTCATCCATTTGTGCGAACTCCACCCACAGTCTCGTCTACTAGTCCTTCCGTCACCGGTTCCAACGCTATTCCGTCCGTCCGTATCTCGGCAAGGGCTCTCGGGCGCCGGGGCTAGATTCCCGCCTCCGCGGGAATGACGGACTCAAAGTGACTCACTGCTGGCTTGTGCCGCTGACGCTTCGGGGCAACTTCACGCGGTGAGGACCTCGTCGCGCACGAAGTGCAGGCGAATCAACTTCGGCCGCGGCATCGTGGAGTCGAAGTAGCAGTCGACGGCTTCCCTGACATTGTCGCGGACCTCTTCCAACGAATCGCTCTGGGTGTGGATGCCGTAGCCGACCGCGCTGGCCGAATAGCCGCCGTCCACCTCGTCTTCGGTGACCTCGAAGATGATCTCGGTCATGCCACGATCTCCTTCCGTCTCCCGTTCCAACGCTAAGCCGTCCGCCCGTATCTCCGCAAGGGCTCTCAAGCGCCGGGGCTCAAGGGCGCCTGGAGGGGCGTCCAGGCTCGGTCGGGACTGGATTCCCGCTTCCGGAGACCTTTGAATAAAGATGTAGGGGCGCTTCGCGAACCGCCCGTCCGCCACGCACCCAGGCTCCCCCAGGTTCGACCGGACTGGATTCCGGCCCCGTATCGAGTACGGGGCAGGCTTTTCGCCGGAATGACGGAGGGGTTACGCAAAGGTCTCCTTCCGCGGGAATGACGGAGGGGGCCGCAGACACTCATCCCTCACGATGTCCCGCTCGTCCGGCCTTTCCCGCGAGCTTCGGTCCGGCGTCGGCGAGGGTCTGGTCGAAGGTCATGATCTCTCGCACGCCGCGCCGCCGGCAGCTTGCCAGATGGCAAAGGTCTCTCGCGCTCAGGGTGGGCTGATGATCATGGAGTTGGCGGGCGAGGATGACGTCCGCCTCTTCCAGGGGCCACACGTCCACGCCGGCCCTGTCCATCAGTTCCAACGCCGAGTCCAAGGTGTGCGGCCGCTTCATCCGCAGATAGACATGCAGCAGTTCTTGGATGACCTCGGCCGAGGTGCAGAGCGTCCGGCGGGTGCGCAGCGACTCGTCAAAGAACCGCTGGGCGGGAGATTGCAGCGGATGCGGCTTGCCGACCGCATACATGAAGACGCTGGTGTCGATGAAGATCATACGTTGGGCAAGCCGCCGGTTTTCGATTCGTGGAGTGTCTGGAGGTGCTCGCGCCAATCCGGTTCCACGCCGGGCCCTTCACGCGCGGCGCAGGTGTCGAAGAACCGCCGCAGGTCCTCCGACGACGCGAACCGTTGCGTGCGTTGCCGCGCCTCGAGCCGCTCGCGCGCGGCGGCCCGCAGCCACGCGCTGAAGGTCAGGCCCTCCCGGCGCGCTTGGCGGACGAATCGCTCGCGGTCCTCGTCCGGAATGATGAGTTGAACCCTCGCCACGGCGACAGCTTCAATCTACGCGAGAATGTGTGTATTGATCGTACACATCAGGGAGGCTGGCATCAACGTCCAACCTCTTGGCCGGTGCGAAAGGGCGACGCATGCGTCGCCCCTACCCGTACCACGCGTTGCCTCGGCCCATCCCCATGCGTCGCCCCGACGGCCGCCAAACGGTATTCATCCCTCACGGTCTCCCGCCGCCGCCGACAATCTCTCCCAGAAACCCGCCCGTCTCTTGCTTCATTCCAGCGGGGCTATCGTGCCGGGCGATTCTTGCCGTCGCGCGCGCGTCCAGGCGTGCTGCAACTCTTGCTGATGCAGCTCGGTCCATTCCAAGACCATGCTTTGGGCGCGTGGAGGAAGACGCCCATGCAAGACTGCCGGCGGGTCAATGCAAATCACGGCGCGGTCGCGGCCGTATCGAGCGTGGAAATGCGCCGGGGCGTGGTCGTTGAAGTACATCTGGATGACAATGCCGTAGAACCGGCAGATTTCAGGCATCGCTCAGAATCGCCGGCGCCTGTGGCATGACCTCCGCCAGCGACTTTCCCGTCAACTGCAGGTAGAGGGCGTCCGGGCACAGTTCCAGGTCGTCATTCCAGGCGATGGCGTCGTAGTCGGTGAGGTGCACGGCCGCAAAGCAGGCGCGGTCGTTCCAGGCCGCGAACACCCCGCCACCGGCCAGATGCGACAAGTCCACCTCGCCGGAGGCGCCGTCGGAGTAGCTGAGCCAGATGCGATAGCCCTCGCGCGGTTCAACGGCCGTCGGTCGAATCGGCGCCTGGAACATTACGACGCTCCCGAGTTCCCCTAGAGGCTCAGACACCTGGGCCTCACAGTATCTCTGCCAACAATCCCTCGGTCTCGGATTCCAAGGCAACGATGTCCGCCCGAATTTCGTCCAACGTCCGCAGCGGCTGCGGCTTGTAGAAGTACCGTGTGAAGCTGATCTCGTAGCCGGTCTTGACGCTCGAGGGCACGTACCAGGCGTCGGGGGCGTAGGGCAGCACCTCGCGGCGGATGAAGGCCTCGATGCCGCCCGCCTCGGTGAGCGGGATCTGCTCGGTGTCGCGGAGGTCGGTGTCCGGCTCAAACTCGACCACGGCGGGCTTGCCGCGGACGGTGGCGGCGAAGCGGCCGCGCAGCGGGTCGGCCTCGACGCCGCGCTTGTGGACCCTCTTGATGACCGGCGGCGCGGTGTCTGACCGTTCGGCGGTGGCCTTGAGCTCCTTGAGCTCCTTGGCCTTGTAGGCCCGTTCGGGATCGATGCCTTCCACTCGTAGCGGCCGCTCGACGGTGACCTTCCAGTAGCCGAACGCCTCGTTGGGGAAGATCTTCGACTGCTCGGTCTCCTCGAAGGCCAGGAAGGCGTCGCCGATGCGCTGGATATCCGCGTCCGACAGCTCGCAGTTCTTGGCGCCCAGGTTCTTGCGCAGCGGCTGGAACCACTGGGTGGCGTCGATGAGCTGCACCTTGCCCTGGCGGTGCACCGGCTTGCGGTTGCTCAGCACCCAGATGTAGGTGGCGATGCCGGTGTTGTAGAACATGTTGAGCGGCAGGGCCACGATGGCTTCCAGCCAGTCGTTCTCGATGATCCAGCGGCGGATGTTGCTCTCGCCCTGCCCGGCGTCGCCGGTGAACAGCGAGCTGCCGTTGTGCACCTCGGCGATGCGGCTGCCGAGCGGCGTGTCCCGCTTCATCTTGCCGAGCATGTTGGCCAGGAACATCATCTGCCCATCGCTGGAGCGCGTGATCAGCGAATGGCCCGTGTCGCCGTCGTGCTCCACGAGAAACCGCCGGTCCGTGAGGCCGGACTTGCCGCCCATGCGCTCCAGGTCGGTCTTCCAGCTCTTGCCGTAAGGCGGATTGGAGAGCATGAAATCGAACTCGTGGCCGGGAAAGGCGTCGTTGGACAGGGTGGAGCCGAATTGCACGTTGTCGGCCTCGACGCCCTCGCCCTTGAGGATCAGGTCGGCCTTGCTGATGGCGTAGGTCTCGGGGTTCACCTCCTGGCCGTAGAGGTGGACCGACACGTCCTTGCCGCGCTCGGCGGCCAGCTGCGTCAGCGTCTCTTCCGCCACCGTCAGCATGCCGCCGGTGCCGCAGGCGCCGTCGTAGACCAGGTAGGTGCCGGACGCGACCTGGTCGGCCACCGGCAGTAAGACCAGGCGCGCCATGAGCTGCACCACGTCCCGCGGGGTGAAGTGCTCCCCGGCCTCCTCGTTGTTCTCCTCGTTGAAGCGCCGGATCAGCTCCTCGAACACGGTGCCCATGCCGTGGTTGTCCAGGCCCGGCAGCCGCACCGAGCCGTCGCCGTTCATGACGGGGCGCGGGCTGAGGTTGATCGAGCTGTCGAGGAACTTCTCCACCAGGAAGCCCAGCGCGTCGGCTTCCACCAGCGTGGGAATCTGGTGATGGAACTTGAACTTGTCGAGGACCTCCTGGACGTTGGGCGAGAAGCCGTAGAGGTAGCTCTCGAAGTCGGACTTCAACCGCTGCTGCTGACCGATCGCGGTCAGATCGCGGAGCCGGAATTGCGAGGTGTTGTAGAAGGCCTCGCCGGCGGCCTGGCGCAGGGCGGCGTCCTGATTGGTGATGCCCGCCGCGTCGAGCTGCTCCTTCATGCGGAGCACGTCGTCCTTGGTCGGCTCCAGCACGGCGTCCAGCCGGCGGATGACGGTCATGGGCAGGATCACGTCGCGGTACTTGCCCCGCACGTAGACATCCCGCAGCACGTCGTCCGCGATGCCCCAGATGAAGCTGCTGATGTTGAGGGCGTTCACCGGCTTCGCCTTGCTCCTTGCCCGACGCCGCGATGCCGCGAGGCAGGAATCGCCGTGGGGAGCCCATGGTGCCATGGCGCCCGCCCGCGCAAACCGTGGCCTACCGCTTCTCGGTGAGCCGTCCGGACAGGTACTTGTGGATCACGCTGGAGAGCAGGGTCTGATAGGGAATGCCTTCTTCTCTGGCCCGGGCGTGTGCGAGGTTGAAGTCGCGCTCGGTGACCCGCAGGTTCACGCGCTTGGTCTTGTTGAAGGTCTGGCGCGCCGCCTGACGCGCCGCCTGGATTTCGTCCTCGAGGTTGGGGACGGACTGCCACTCGCCCCGCTCGAATTGATCGAGGATGTCCTGCTCATCAGCGCTCAGCTTGTCGGTCACGATGGCCGTCTCCTCCCGTAGTCTCGCGTAGCCTTCCGGCTGGGAATGATCGTCTTCAGAAATCGAGCACCGTCAGCCTGAATCACGAACGGCACGAGGTAGACGTACGCGTCGATGTCCACGACGTAGATCAACTGCTCCGGGTAGCGAGTCTGGTTCGGGTGCTCCAGCACGTCTATCAAGCCACCTTGCTCGATGGCAGCGACGACGATCTCGAATGAGACGCCCCGCTGCTCGATGAGCTGTTGATTCTTCTCCGTGCTCCAGTCGAAGCCGGGAGTCATGCGCCAATCATTGCACGATGTGTGCATTTTGGCAACACATCGGGCGTCCCGGCTGTCGACTGCTCCGCTGTGGTCCATCGTGCGGTGAGCCGCATAGATGGATGACTTCAAAGAATTAGAAAAAATGTTAGCTGCATCAATATCTACCGCTCGCCTATCCTGAGCATCCTGTGAACGACGCGCAGCAAGCCCCAGTCAAGACTCCATCGGAGCGCCGCCAGGTCGTGCTGGTGCTGGTGGCGGTCGTGGTGGGCACGATGTTCTCGGCGCTCGATCAGCTCATCGTGATCACGGCCATCCCGCGCGTGGTGGCCGACCTGGGCGGCCTGGCGGACTTCGCCTGGGTTTTCACGGCCTACACCCTGGTTTCGACGGTGAGCCTCCCGGTGTGGGGCAAGCTCTCGGACACCCACGGTCGTCGGCGTCTCTGGATGACGGGGCTGGGGCTCTTCATGGTCGGCTCGGCCATCGCCGGCGCGAGCCAGGAAATGGTCCAGCTCATTCTGTCGCGCGGCGTGCAGGGTCTGGGGGCGGGCGCCCTGATGGCGCTGGGTCCGGCGCTGATCGGGGATCTCTTTCCGCCCTCGGAGCGCCCCAAGTGGCAGGGCGCGCTGATGGCGTTGTTCGGGGTGGTGGTGATTGCCGGACCGACGATCGGCGGCTGGATCACCGACACGCTGAGCTGGCGCTGGGTCTTCTACGTGAACCTGCCGTTCGGCGGCCTCGCGGTGCTCGCCGCGTGGTTCGGGCTGCCGTCGGTGCGGCGCGGCGGGCGACGGTCCATCGACGTCGCCGGCGCGCTGGCGCTCGTGGGAGCCGTGGTGCCGCTGCTCCTGGCGTTTTCCTGGGCCGGCGGTCGCTACCCGTGGCTGTCGACGCCCATCGTTGGCTTGCTGCTCGCCGCCGCCGCCATGCTCGGCGTGCTGGTGGCCCTGGAGCGACGGGCCCGCGACCCCATGATCAACCTGGGATTCCTGACCAATCGCGTCTACGTGGTGGCCATTCTCACCACCTTCCTGGGCAGCGCCGGGATGATCGGTGCGGTGCTCTACATCCCGCTCTTTGCCCAGGCCGTCATCGGGACCAGCGCGACCGGCTCCGGGGCGGTGCTGGTGCCCATGATGCTGGGCTTCATCGTCAGCGCGATCGCGTCCGGGCAGATCGTGTCTCGCACCGGTCGCTACAAGGCGCTGATCCTGGTGCTGTTCGCCGTGGGCATCGTGGGCGGGGTGCTGCTGGCTCGGATGGAGGCGTCCACCACCGAGCTCGAGCTCGTGCGCAACATGGTGGTCATGGGTCTGGGCATCGGCGGTCCGTTCTCGGTGCTCGTGGTGGTGGCGCAGAACGCCTTTCCCGACCGCAACCTGGGTGAGGTGACAGCGGGATCGCGCTTCTTCCGGTCCATGGGGTCCACGATTGGGGCGCAGCTCATGGGATCGCTGCTGACCGCGTGGTTCGCCGCCAATCTGCGGGAGCGGCTCCCGGCGCAGGTGCGCGAGGCGCTGGGGCCGAAGCGGCTGGCCGAGGCCAGCAATCCGGAAGCGCTGTTCGTGCCGGAGGAGTTGGCCTCACTGCGGGACGCGCTCGGCGACGCGGCGCCGGCGGTGGTCGATCTGCTGATGGAGACGCTGCGCCTTAGCCTGGCGGATGCCCTGCGCGGGCTGTTCGTGGTCACGGCCGGCCTCATGGTCGTCGGCTTTGCCATCGCGATCTTCCTGCCCGAGATTCCGCTGCGCACGACGCGCGACGCGGATGTCTCCGCCGAAAGCGCCGACTCCGCCGCGTCGACCGCGCGCGGCGCGTAGCCGACCGACCTAGATCCGCCCGGTCACCGCCACCAACAGAATCGCCAGGGCGAAAGCCGCGATCCCGATCGCCGTCGCCGCCGCCGTCCCGACGATGATGGGTCGCAGCGAGCCGCGCGACTCCGCCCCGACTCGAAACGCCAGGTATCCGGCTAGCGCCACCACGACCGCGATCGTGGCCGCGCCCGCGGCGCGCTGGTTGTCGATCAGGAAGTAGACCGCCGCCGCCACAGCCGCGAAGGCCGCCGCGCAGACGACCGCAATGCGCATCCGCCGCGCTTGGAACCGCATCGGCGCAGCATAGGCGACCGCCGCCGGTTGCCGGATGGCCGCGTACGTGCCAACGTTCCACCAGTCGACCTCACCCCGGGGAGCTTGCCGTGACCGGAGCCGATGCGCTCGTCGCCATCCTGAAAGCCGAAGGCGTCCAGCAGGCGTTCTGCTACCCCACGACGCCCATTCTCGAAGCGCTGGCCCGCGGCGGCGTGCGCACGCTGCTGGCGCGCCAGGAGCGCGTGGCCGGCAACATGGCCGACGGCGTGGCGCGCTCGACCAACGGACGCCAGCTGGGCGTCTTCACCGTGCAGCAATCCGCCGGATCCGAGAACGCCTTTGCGCCGATTGCCCAGTCGTTCACCGACTCGTCGCCGCTGCTGTTCATTCCGGGCCACCCGGGCTTGCAAAAGGCCGGAATTCCGCCGGCGTTCGACGGCCTACCGCACTACAGCGCAGTCACCAAGCTGGTGCAGCAGCCGACCTCGGCCGACCAGATCCCGCAGCGCGCCCGCATGGCCGTCGCGGCGCTGCGTTCGGGTCGTCCCGGTCCGGTGATGTTCGAGATGCCCACCAACGTGGCCGCCGAGGAATTCGCCGGTCCCGTCGCGCACGCGCCGGTGCAACCGGTCAGGAGCGCTGCCGATCCCGGTGCCGTGGACGAGGCCGCCGAGCGCCTGCTGCGCGCCGAGTCGCCGCTGATCTGGGCCGGCCCGGGCGTGCTCTACGCCGAGGCCTCGGCCGAGCTGCAAGCCGTGGCCGAGCTCCTGGGTGCGCCGGTCATGACCACGCTGCAGGGCAAGAGCGCCTTCAACGAGCGGCACGAGCTATCGGCCGGCGTGGGCGCCTACGTCGAGACCGGCATGGTGGCGCACTACCTGGAGCACAGCGACACCCTGCTGGGCGTGGGCACCAGCCTGAGTCTCAGCCCCTTCACGCCCCAGATCCCCGACGGCAAGACGATCATTCACGCCACCAACGACCACGCGGACCTGCACAAGGTCTACCCGGCCGACGTGGCCATTTGCGCCGACGCCAAGCTGTTTCTGGCGCAGCTGGCCGAGGCCTTGCGTTCGCGCGTGGGCGCGCCGCAGCAGGAGTTGCGCCGGAGCACGGCCGCCACGATTGCCGAGTTGCGCGCCGCCTGGCGGGCGGATTTCGCCGCCGAGTTCAATGACGAGAGCGACCCCGTCAACGGCTACCGCCTCTTCGCCGAGCTGTGGAGCCTGCTGGACCCCGACACGTCGATGGTCACGCACGAGTCCGGCGCCACGCGCGACATCCAGTGCGTCTTCTACGAGTCGACCGTGCCGCGCAGCTACCTGGGGTGGGGGCAGTCCTCGCAGCTTGGCTTTTCGCTGGGACTGGCCATGGGCGCCAAGCTGGCCAATCCCGACAAGCTCGTCGTGAACGTGATGGGCGACGGCGCCGCCGGCATGACCGGCATGGACTGGGAGACCGCCTCGCGGGAGAACATCCCCATCCTCAGCGTCATCAAGAACGACGCCATCTTCAGCGGCTACGACCGCAACATTCCCACCGCCATCGAGAAGTACGGCGTGTCCTCGCTCTACGGGGACTACGCGGGGGTGGCCACGGCCCTGGGCTGCCACGGCGAGAAGGTGTCCACGGTGGCCGAGTTGCGACCGGCGCTGCAACGCGCCATCCGCGCCACGCAGGAAGGCCAGCCCGCCGTGGTGGACGTCTCAACCGCCGAAACCCGACGCCTCTCGGTCCCACCGCCCGAGCGGAAGACGGTCTAGCGCGGCTGTCGGCGGCAGCCGGAACAGTGACTCGCCCACAGCGCGACGGGACACGGCAAGGTTTCTAGCCGCCGTGCCACCGCCGTTGAATCAACGACCTGACGTTGGCTGCGGCTTCCGGGGGCAAGCCGAACGCAAACGCGTCAGTGAATGCCTTCTCAAACGGCGGTGACTGCGGAAGACGGCACGGGACGCCCAAGAGTGGCTGCGCAGGCCAACATTTGCTGTATAGCGGGTAACGGCCATTCACCGCGGCAATGAGCCTGGCGAATCCGTCGCGAAACTGCGCCTCGCCTAATGTTCGATATAGATCAAGAAAGAACCTTGCGCCAAACTGACCATGGCAGGCAGCATCTAGGGTGCGCGATAACTCAATCACGTTATCGACCTGGCAATGCACCTGTTGATTGGACGCATTGAATTCACGTGATTCAGGTACCCAATCGGGACTGCGATAACCCAATCCGACTTCAACGATCGCAGCAATCCCCTCGGCTGTCCAATTGGGAGTGTATCCCCGCACCTGACCAGCGTAATATCGCGCAATTAGATTGACCAAGACTCGTCGTGTGTCATGTGACATTGAGTCATGCTCGATGTATTGCGAACCGATGATGATATGGTCGCCTCTATGCGCGCCCGGACTGCCGGACGTGTATCCAGGCCGGGCATGTACGATCAAATGATTATGGGGAAATGGAAGCTTTGTAAACGCAACGATCTGCTGGAGCACAGTTTCCAGGGCGGCCATCGTATTGTGTGCTACTCGCTGATCACGATTATGAATGACAATCAAGCGTATTGGTCCAGAGAGCGGGAGATGAACGTCTTTGATGCTGATACGCGTGTTCTCATGCCTACTGTGGAGAGCGGCGGCGTAGTCAATTGGTCCCTGAGCGAAGTGATCGGGCCCGCCAAGCGAATACAGGAGTGCCTGGTGATCGGTGATGCCGCCGGACGCTGCGAAGCCATGGAGAAGGGTAAGGGCATAGTCGTAGCCGCCGACTTCTTCGAAGTTGGCGCCGCTGGGTGAGGAACGCGCATCCCCGAAGAATGGTGAACGTTCGATGAAGTCTCGCTCGTACCCTTCGAGCCTATCCAAGAATGGCATGTCAAGCATGGTGAGGAGAAGGTCATTGACCTCGACGTATCTGCCAGAAAAGACTCCTGCACCAATTGGTGTGATGAGGGCAAAGCGGAGAAAGGACCCTGCGAAGAGCATCTCGTCCCATGTGACTCCATCGCGCATCCAGGGTTTGTGCATGAGCTTGCGGAACGATGATGGCCATTGCTCTTGGGGGGCGTTGAGCAATATGCTGAGTAGCAGAGGCTGGGCGGGTCCGATGTGCTTGCGGGTCCAGGAGATGTCGGCGAATGCGAGAAGCATGTTGAGGGTCGCTTCGGCTAGCACGTCCGGTGGGCGTTGCAACCATGCGGGCTGTCGCTCAACGACGAGGGTCCAAAAGAGCTCCTGGGACGAGGAAAAGAGCTTGCGGAGAAGCAAGACGCTTGACTCTTCGTGCGGAAAGACGCCGTCGGCAACCCAGGGCAGGGCTTGAATCGCCGAGTGCAGGACATAGTCCGGAGCAGGTGCTAAGCGCTTGGCCGCGTCCGGGATGATGACGTTGGAGAGCGTTTTGAGCTTGTCCGGCACGTTCTGGAGGTTGACCCGCCCGACGGTGACGCCGGCAGCCGGCACCTGCCAGACCACGAAGACCGTGCGCTGGGTGCGCAGCAGCTGCACGCCCGCGGGGTTGCCGTCAACCGCACGTTCCTCGTACCGGATCGGCAGGCCGTAGAGGTTGAGCCAATCCGGCTCGCGGAGAAACCGCTCCTTGATGGCCTCATTCTGGTCGAGCAGCGCCAGGTGGTTTCGGATGATGGCGCCGAAGGTCGCACCCTGGTCCTCCTCGAGGACCTGATGGGGTGGCACGAAGGGCAACTCGACCGACGGATAGCGGTTCGCCAGCGCGTCGAGGGTGTTGTAGTAGTTCATTCGCTGCCTGCTGGGGTCCCACTGCAGGAGCACCTTTTGAAACGCTTGGAGGGTGAAGGGTCCATCGGTCCAGCGCTGGCTGATGGGATAGCCGATCGCCTGCGCTTCGAGGTCGCGAACGAAATCCCACATCGGCACGCCGTCGGCATTGGTGACGGCGTAGCCGTCGATAGGGTTGGAGGTGTCCCCGCCGGTGATGGTGAAGAGGCAGCCGGCGTCGAGGTCGAAACCCTCGCAATCAAGGGCGTGGGCCGGCGCCGCCACGGCAAAGACCGCCGCAGCAACGACCAAGCCGATCGCTAGCTTTCGCACCCTGCTCCCGGCTGCCTGCCCTTCGGCGAGGTTCCGAAGTGTTCTATATGGGAACGCCGCGGCGTGTCAATCGGCGGACACAGAATCCGCGCGAGGCACGAGTGCCTTGGCTGTCATCAGCTAGAAGCCGTTGGCTTCGTCGCCGAACCACTTGGTGATCAGCGTGTTGAGCGTGCCGTCGTCTTTCATCTCGCCGATGGCTTGGTCCAGCCTGTCCTTCAGTTCCCCGTCGTCTTCTCGAACGCCGATGCCGACGCCGAGGTCGAGGTTCACCTCGGGCCCGACGATGGCCAGCATCCCCTCGTGCTCGGCCATGCTGTCGCGCGCGAACGCCAGGTCCACCAGCGCCGCATCGGCCTCGCCGCTCAACACGGCCGCAATGGCGTCGGGTACCAACTCGTACTCGAGAAGGGTTGGGCCCGATTGCGACGCCAGGTGGTCGGCCTGGACCGTGGCCCCCTGTGCGGCCACCTTGCCATTGATCACTTCGTCGCCGGCGCCGGCCGCAGCGAGATACACCGTCACGCTGGGTGGGAGGTACGGCTGTGTGAAATCAATGACCTCGTCTCGTTTCAGCGTGATGCTCATTCCGGCAATGATCGTGTCGAATTGCCCGGCTACCAGATCCGGAATGATGGTGTCCCACTCGGCGATAACCCAGGTGCACTCGAGATTGGCTCGCTGACATAGCTCGTCACCAAGCTCCCGCTCGAACCCGTCGATCTCACCGGCGTCGTTGATGAAGTTGTAGGGCGGATAGGCGCCCTCGGTTGCTATTCGGACGGCTTCGGGAGCTTCGGAGCACGCCAGGGAAACTGCGAGGAGGACCGCCACCATGACGCCGACGAGAATGCCCCTAGACATGTCTATCGCTCCCAATGTCGTTCCAAGAGTCCCCTCGGAGTTTCTCACGCGCGTTCCGCTCCGCCCGCCGCCGGACATGGCCGGGAGGATTGTCAGGGTGTCGCCGCTGTTCATGGGCGAAGCCAGGCCATCGAGCGTGGCGACATCCTGCTCGTTGAGGAACAGGTTCGTGGCCTCGAGCACATTGCCGCTCGGCGGCGTGAGCGATTCCCGCAGCGTCGGATAGACCGCGAAGAGCGCTTCGAGCGCCTCCTGCACCGTGGACGCCTCGACCTCGACGCTGCGCGCCCCCGAGGTGTGGTGCCGCAGCACCTGGGGAATGCGGACGGTGACGGTGGGCATGAGGCGGTGGCGTGGCTTGGGACCGGGGCATTTTCCGCGATGCGCCGCGCCGGTGGCAACGAGGCCGCGCCACTTTCGGCGCTCCCCGCCGGGGCTTAGGATGGGATAGCGGATCCGCCAAGTGAGAAACCCAATGCAACCCAAGGTCGTCGATCCCAGCGACGTCGTCGCGGAGCACGTCTATCCGGACGCCCCGAGCAAGGTCGTCAAGCGCAACCTGGTGACCCACCGGGACGACGCGCCGAACTTTGGCATGCGGCTGTTCGAGGTCGAGGCCGGCGGCGCCACGGATCATCACCAGCACCCCTGGGAGCACGAGGTGTTCATCGTCAGCGGCAGCGGCCACCTGCTGACCGACGACGGCCTCAAGCCCTTCGCGCAGGGTCAGGCCGTGTTCGTGCCGCCCATGGCCATGCACCAGTTCCAGAACACGGGCCACGCGCCGCTGCAGTTCATCTGCATGGTCCCCAACAGCGGGGATTGTCAGTAGCGCGGACGCGCAGAGGCGCCCCCGAGGGAATTCGAATCCCTGTCGCCACCTTGAAAGGGTGGTGTCCTAGGCCTCTAGACGACGGGGGCCGTGGTGCGGGCGGATCACTCTAGCACCGAGATCGGCGCTGGTAACCGTGTATCAGTACGGGCCGGCGCGTCCGCCGGTTCTTGGAGTGGCGGGCCTTGTGCCCGCCCGCGGCCGGCACCGCCTCCAGCCACCTGTCACTCTGGCAGAGCGTCGCCACTCCGAGCATCGCAAATGCCCCCGCGCCTCCCCAACGCTCGCGGCGCGCACAGAGCGAGAATCGGTCGCGGGTCGTGCGCAGCGACCTCCTCTCCCTTGATGGGAGAGGATTGAGGTGAGGGTGATGACTGATGTGCAAGGGCGCGTCCGCCGTTGGTCGCAGCGCGTCGCGCCATGAGGAATCCGCTTCCCGACAGTCCGCAAGACGCAGCCCTTGTGCTCCGCTCGCGTCTCGAAGCCGTCGCCGACCCGGTGCGTGCGGCGGCCGAGGCCAAATACCTGAAGCTGGAGCGCCGCCGGGTGATCGGCACCTCGATGCCCGGCGCCGAGCGCGTGCTGACGGGCTTCGTCCAGGACTTTGGCCTACCGTCGGATCTGAGCCTGTTCGAAACGCTCTTCGATGCATCGCTCGAAGAAGCCTGGTGCGCGATCTGGATGCTGGCGGCCCAGCCGGCATTCAGCGCCGAGACCTGGCGGCTCACCGAGGCCTGGAGCGGCGCCCCTGACACCTGGGCGCTGGCCGACCCGATTTCGCTGCTGCTGGTGGCGGGCCACCTCGACGCCGGCGTCATCGACGACGATGTGCTGCGCGCCTGGGCCGCGCGCGAAGAGCCGTTCTGGTATCGGCGCGTGGCCCTGGTGGCGACGGTGTCGCTCAACGACGGCCTGCACGGTCCCACCCGGCGTCGCCTGCGGCGCATTGGGCGCGTACCTCCCATCGGCGAGTCGCCGCGGCCGGGCCTGAGCTTCGACCTGCTGGAAGCCAGCATCCACGACCGGCGGCACTTCATTCGCCTCGGCATCGGCTGGGCGCTGCGACCGTTGTCGGCGGTGGATCCCGAGGGCGTGGCGGCGTTCGTCCAGCGCCACCGCGCCCAAATCACCAAGGCCATGCTGCGCAAGGCGCGCCTGGACGACGACGGCAGGCGGACGGCGTGATCTCGCTCATCCTCGACTCCGACATCGGCGACGACGTTGACGACGCCTTTGCGCTGGCATTCGCTGCGCGGCATCCGCGGATTCGCCTCTGCGCGGTCACGACCGTGCTGGGCGACACGCGCTGGCGGGCGGCGCTGGCGCTGCGCTTGCTGGATGAGATGGACATTGACGACGTTCCCGTGGCGGCGGGCGAACCGAACGCCGGCATCGAGGGCATCCCCCTTTCAGGCGACGTGGTGCTGCCGCTCGGCGGCGGTGATCCCCGCTGCGATCCCCGTTCGGCCGTCGACCTCATGGCCGACGTGATCGCGACCGCGCCGGAACCGGTGTGGCTCGCAACCATTGGTCCGGCCACCAACGCCGCCGCGCTGCTGAGCGAGCGCCCCGAGGCGCTGGACCGCTTGGCCGGAATCGTGATGATGGGCGGCCGGGACGACGCGTCGAACCTGCGCGAGCACAATTTCGGCGCCGATCCCTCCGCCGCGGCCGCCGTGTGCAACAGCGGCCGGGAGGTGCGGGTGGGCGACTATCTCGTCACGTCCCAAGCCCAGTTGCGGCGGGCCGACCTGCCCCGCGTGCGACGCGCCCCGGGCATTGGCGCCTCGCTGAGCCTGATGCTCGAGACCTATTTCGATCGGCGCCAGCGCGATTGGACCAGCATGTACGACCCCGCGGCGCTCACGCTGGCCTTGGGCGACGTCCTTCTGCGACTCGATCCGACGCCCCGGCGCGCCGAGGTTGCGGCAGGTCAGGTTCGGTTCGAGTTGGCGAGCCGGGAGTCGCGGTTGCGCCTCGCCGCGTCGATCGACGCGGCGGCCTTCCACCGCGAGCTCCTCGATGTCATCGGCTGCAACCCATGAACCTGCCGGCCAGCCCCAACCTGCCGCCCGAAAGTCCGCAGTTGCAGTTCGTCGAAGCGGCGCGCGCGGTGTTGGGGCGTGACCCCAGGATCGCCGGGGCGTGGCTTGGCGGCAGCATCGCCGCGGGAACGGCGGACCGCTGGTCGGACGTGGACCTGCGGTTGGCCGTGGAGGAAGCCGACCTGGGCGCCGTCAGCGACGCAATACAGGCGACGCTGGCGGCGATCCGTCCCGTGCTGGGATGGTTCGGGCGGCCCGTTCGCGGCGGGCATCTCGTCGTATTCACCTTCGAGGGGCCGCTGCGCGCGGACGTGGAGATTGCAACGCCGGCGGCTCTGCGCGGCCCGCGGCACGAGGCGGTCGCGCCCCTAATCGACCCGAACGGGCAGGTTGCGCGGTTTGCCGGCACCCCCTTCGCACCGCCATTACTGACCCCGGCGGAGTTGATCGAGCGCGAGGCGGCGCGGGTTCCGGTTGAGCTGGGACGGCTGCAGCAGGCCATCGAGAACCGCTCGATCCTGAAGGCGGTCCAGGCCCAGGCCACGCTGCTGGAGTCCGCCCAGCGTCTGCTCCTGCTGCTGCGCGACCCGCACGCCGCGGGTCTCGCGGGACCCAAGCACGCGGCGGACGTGTTGATGGCAGCCGATGTCGAGCTGCTGCTGGATCCGCTGGCTGCCTGGAGCCCCGCCTGGCCCGATCCGGCGGCTGACGCCATCGACCCGACCCTCGATGTCCTGCGTCCGCTCGTGGCGGAGGTTCGGAATCGCCACGGAACAACCGTGCCCTTGCTACCAGAGCCGCCGGACTCGGCAAGCGACCCGGCTGGTGGGAGCTACTTCAGCCGCGGAGCGCTCACGGCGGCCGGAGCCGTTGCCGCCGCCGACACCCTGCTCGTGCACGCCATGGTCGGCGCCGGCTACTACAACCGCAGCCTGTACTCCGGGCTGCTCTGGGGCTATGCCATGTTCGCGCAACTCGCCGCCGACCTGGCCCGCGTGCGGCAGGGCACGCCGGAGCTAGCAGCCCAACTTGCACCCGCCGCCGAGGCCGAGTTTCAGAACGCCCTGCGCCCGCTGCGGTGCGGCGGCGTCGCAGCCGTCCGCCTCGTCGCGGCCAACGTGGCGGCGCTGTATTCCCGCTATCTCGAACGCGCCTGCGACACGCTGGGGCTTCCCTACCAACGGCGGCTCGACCGCGAGGTCAACGCCTATCTGTATCGCCAAGGCGTGTTCGCCTATGACGTGACTGGCGGTCTCCCCAACCCCACCGTCCGGTCAGGCACAATGAGCGCCGCCGACTCTTATCCGAAGGCTGGCCCGTGAAGATTTCGCAGCGTGTTCAAGACTTGGCCGAATCGGGAACCATTGCCGTTAGCAACAAGGTCGCGGCCATGCGCGCCCAGGGCATCGATGTCGTGAGCCTGGGCGCCGGAGAGCCCGACTTCGACACGCCGGACCACATCAAGGCCGCCGCGGCGGAGGCCCTGGGCGGCGGCGAGACCAAGTACGCCAAGCCGGCCTCGGGCGTGCCCGAGCTCAAGCAGGCAGTCGTCGCCAAGCTGCAGCGCGAGAACGGCCTCAGCTACACCACGGATCAGGTGGTCGCCAGCGTCGGCGGCAAGGAGGCGCTCTACCTCGCCTTCGCCACCCTGCTCGATCCGGGCGACGAGGTCATCATCCCCGCGCCCTATTGGGTGTCCTATCCCGAGCAGGTCAAGCTGGCCGGTGGCGTGCCCGTATTCGTCGACGCGGGCGCGGACGCCGGATTCAGGATCACCCCCGACCAGCTCCGCGACGCGCTCACGCCTCGCACCCGCGTCTTAGTCTTCAACTCGCCCAGCAACCCCACCGGCGCCGCCTATTCCCCCGAGGAAACCGACGCCCTGGCGGCGGTGCTGGCGGACACGGACGTGGTGACGTTCAGCGACGAGATGTACGACCGCTTGCTCTTTGGCGGGCGCACCTTCAAGAGCTTCGCCGCCACCTCCGACCACGCCTACGACCACACCATCACCTTCAACGCCGGCTCCAAGACCTACTCCATGACCGGCTGGCGCATCGGCTACGCCGCCGGTCCGGTGGACGTGATCAAGGGCATGGCCAAGCTCCAGTCTCAGACCACCAGCGGCGCGGCCACCTTCACCATGCACGCGCTGGCCGCCGCCCTGGACGGCGACCAATCGTGCGTGGAGGTCATGCGCGCGGAGTTCGAGCGCCGCGGCAAGTTCCTCAGCGACCGCCTCAACGCCCTGGACGGCGTGGTCTGCCCCGAGCCGGGCGGCGCGTTCTACGCCTTCCCCGACGTCTCCGGCACGTTCGAGGCCAAGGGCGTGTCCGGCTCGACCGAGTGGGCCGGCCGCCTGCTGGAAGACGCCCACGTGGGCGTGGTGCCGGGCAGCGACTTCGGCGCCGATTCCTGCGTGCGCCTCAGCTTCGCCACCAGCATGGCGGTCCTGGAAACCGCGCTGGATCGGATCGAGGGCTTCCTGGCGTAGCTGCGCCGACGGCAAGCTGCGGCGTCTTGCGCGAGGTGCGCCCTTGAAGTTGCAGCCAGGCATTTGGCTCTGCCGCCTCGCCCTCGCTCGGTCTCTTGCGTCATCCCTCCGTCATTCCCGCGAAGGGAGACCTTGGCATAAGTCTGGAGGGGCGGGTCTGAGATCCGTCCGACGCCAAGCATTCTGGGCGCTTCCAGGTTCGACCGGACTGGATTCCGGCCCCGTATCGAGTACGGGGCAGGCTCTCCGCCGGAATGACGGATGGACTTACGCTGCGGTAGCGCCCCGGGCCAGCGCGTCGAGGTCGCCTCGATCCAGGCCCAGGCTCTCGGCCGTGTCCAGGATCGCCGTCCACGTCGCTTCCGCGACCGGCAGGCCGGCCGTGCTGAGCTTCTCGCGGGAGCGCCGCTCGACGTCGCCGGGAATTAGCACCTCGTCGAAGCCGGCGGCCGGACGCGTGTTTCGCATGCGATCGAACGTGTCGCGGGAGGCCGCGTCGTAGCCGTCGCCGCGGTCGAAGGCGTTGGTGTCGATGGCCATGGCGAACGTGCCGATGCGCACGTTGATCTCCGGGTTGATGGCGCCGGTGAGATTGGCGGCCAGAATCTCCGTCATCAGCGAGAGGCCGTAGCCCTTGTGTCCCGCCATGTGGAGCAGCACGCCGCCGTCGTAGAGGTCGCCGGGATTGGTTGATGGCTGCCCGTCGCCGTCCAGAATCTGTCCCGGCGGCAACTCCGTGCCCTTGGCCAGCGCCACGCGCACCTTGCCTTCGGCGGTGGCCGTGGTGGCGAAGTCCACGATCAGCGGATCGGCATCGGCGGCGGGTGCGCCGAAGGCCATGGGATTGGTGCTCAGACGCCCCTCCGCCCCGCCGAACGGCGCCGCCCGCATGGTGCCCGGACCGCCCGCGGCCATGAGGTAGACCACGCCCAGGTCGGCCCCCAGTTCGGCCCACTCCCCGAGACGCCCGATGTGGTTGCAATGGAAGATGCCGCCGATGGCCACGCGCGAGGTCTTGGCCTTCGCCGCCAGACGCCGCGTCAGGTCCTCCGCCGCCAGATGGCCAAAGCCGTACTGCGCGTCCAGCAAGACCGTGGTGTCGGACTCGGAGACCACCACCGGCCCCACCGCGGGAATGAACGCGCCTTGGCGAATGCGGTCGATGTAGTCGGGGATGCGGATCACGCCGTGCGAGGGATGACCCGAAAGGTCGGCGCGCACCAGCCAGGTCGCGATCTTGGCGGAGGCCTCCGCGGGCGTCCCCGCGGCTTCCAGAATCCGCGCCGTGGCGGCCGTCAAGGGTTCGGCGGAAAACGTCGGCATGCGTTCCTCAGGTCGTTCCAGGCAGCGCCACCGGCACAGCCGATCCGCATAATACGCAGCGGCTCACACCATCGCCCTGGGGCGGACAATGATTGCTCGCCGCGATCTCTTGTCGCCAAGGCTCGCAAGAGGCACAGTTGGAGCAGTTCATTGCCCCGAGCGTCGCAATAGACAGGAACCCCTCTTGATGACTCGCTCCCTCCGTCCCCTACGCCTCGGCGGTCTGCTATTCGCAGTGCTTCTCGCCACCGTCGCCTTCGCCGCGCCGACACTTGGCGACTCGCACACCGGCCTCTCCGCCGTCGTTGTGCGAAGCGTGTACGCCGAGCCCGACGATCACCTTGCGCACAACATTCCGGACCTGCGCGTGACGGTTGGGGACGAGGACGTCGACTGCAACTTCCTCTCGCACTACCAGTCGACCGGCGACGTCACCCGCTGGGGCTTCGCCACCTCCGAGGTCATTGAGGAATTGCCCGGCAGACTGACGCAGTACTACCAACGCGGCGTGGTGGATTGCCAGCAGCGTGACGGGCTTTGGCGCATGGAGCGGCGTTTGGCGTGGGATTTCCTCGGCGGCGGCGAGAGCTACGCGCCCGACCTCGGCGTCGAGTCCTCTCTGCTGAGCGAGCAGCCCGGCCGGCCGATGGGGCCGTGGGGACACCGCATCTCCAACTTTGCCGTTGACGGCACCCACACCGGATTCCTGGACTTCTATACCGCGCTCGGCGGCCTGCAGGCGTTTGGCCTGCCGAAGAGCGACGCCCGCCTGGACGACCATCCGGGCGCCGTGCTCGCCATCGAGGGCGCCGACCCCGGCATCATCCGGCAGTACTTCCAGGCCGCGGTGTTCGAATATCGACCGGGCAGACTCCAGCCAGTGCAGCTGCGTTTCCTCGGCGATGCCGTGCGCGACCGCATCTACCCCTATAGCAGCTACCGGGTGTTCGCGAGCTTCCAGGCGGCCGAGCCCCTGAGTGACGACGAGACCTACGCGCCCGAGAGAGTCTCGACCTGGGACGCGCTGGTCATGCTCTACGGCGCCACCAACGGCGACCACGACGCCTATGTGGCGAGGCAGCGTGACGCGCTGGTTGCGCTCTACCACGCCACCAATGGCGCCGACTGGAACAAGAACGACCATTGGCTCAGCGACGCGCCGCTCGGCGAGTGGTACGGCGTCACGACGGACGTCCACGACCGCGTCGTCGAGCTGAATCTCTCGCAGAACCAGCTGAGCGGCACGCTTCCGCCCGAGATTGGCAGGCTGGCCGACCTCACGAACTTGGATGTCTACGGCAACCAACTGCACGGGGAGATCCCGCCCGAGATTGGCAACCTCGACAACCTGACCCACCTCGCGCTTTGGGCCAATCAGTTTCGCGGGTCGATCCCCGCCGAAATGGGCGACATGGCGAGCTTGGAGTGGGCCGCGCTTGGCATCAACGAGTTGACCGGCCCGATTCCGCCCGAGTTGGGCAAGCTCTCGAATGCCACCCATCTGGACTTCACCTTGAACCAGTTAAGCGGCGAGATCCCGTCCGAGTTGGGCAACCTGACCAACCTGGTCTGGCTGGCCTTCTGGAGCAACGAGCTGAGCGGCCCGATTCCACCCGAGTTGGGCAACCTGACCAACCTGGAGCGGCTCGACCTTGACACCAACCGGCTGAGCGGCCCGATTCCGCCCGAGCTTGGCAACCTGGGCAACTTGCAGCGGCTGTATCTGCATGCCAACCGGTTGACCGGTGAGATTCCGCCCGAGCTTGGCAGTCTCGGAAACCTGCAAATTCTGGCCCTCAACAACAACACGCTGACCGGGGAGCTTCCGCCCGAGATGGGCAACCTCGGCAGCCTGCGATTCGTGGCGCTTGCGGGCAATGCGTTCACCGGCTGCGCCCCCGCGGCACTGGCGGCGGTTCCCAGCAACGACCTGGACGATCTCGGCCTGCCGCTGTGCGAAGTCGAGGAGCCGGAAGAGATGGAAGACACGGAGGAGTCGGAGGACACGACGGAGGCTTAGGCAAATCGCCGCGACTAGGGGCGGGTGGCAAACCCGCCCCTACCGCTCCTCCGTCATTCCGGCGGACGCCGGAATCCAGTCCGGCTGAATCTCGAAGCACGCTCGCCCGGCGCCCGGCGGCCCATACTGCGTGCCCGGTGGCCCATGCTGCGTGCAGCATGGGAGGCACACCCCGCTCGCCGCCTAGATCCGCGTAGGGGCGCCCCTTATGGGTCTCGTGGGCGCTCGATCCTTTGGCCGCTAGCCCGCCCCGCCGGCGATGGCGTTGACCTCGTCGGCCGACACCCCCACCTTCTCGGCGCTGTCGAGGTAGAGCTCCCAGGTCGAGTCGGGAATGTCCAGCGGCTGTCCCGCCAGGGCGCGGCATGAGGCGCGCTCGAAGTCGCCCGGCACCTGCACCTCGGTGAATCCCGGCGCGGGGCGCGTGTCGCGCAGGCGCTCCAGGTTGGCGCGGATGCCGCGCCGCACGACCTCGGCGTCGCCGAACGCCGCGGGATCGATCGCCAGCGCGAAGCCGCCGGCGGGATTCTCGCCGCCCTCCACCGCCGAGCCCACCAGGTTGGCGCCGAGCAGCGACACCATCAGGCCAACGGCATAGCCCTTGTGGCCGCCGAACGGCACCAACATCCCGCCCTCGTAGAGTTTCGCCGGGTCGTTTGTCGGGCGCCCGTCCTGGTCCAGCAACCAGCCGTCCGGCACCGGCAGGCCCTTGTCGCGATAGACCCGCACCTTGCCCTCGGCGGACGCCGTGGTCGCCATGTCGATCAGCATGCCGTCGTCCTCCGCCGCCGGCGCGCCGAACGTGAACGGCAGCGTGCCCACCCGCGGTTCCGCCCCTCCGAACGGGGCCGCGATGTCGGCCGCTCCCCCGGCCCAACCCATGCAGAGAAATGAGATCACGCCGAGCTCGTTGCCAAGCTCGCCCCACTCGCCCAGGCGGCCGATGTGGGTCACGTTGGTCATGCCGCCGATGGCGACCGCGGATTCCTTGGCCTTGGCCGCCACCACGCGCGTGAGCAGCTCGGCGGCGAAGTGCCCAAAGCCCTGGTTGCCCTCGATGAGGACGGTGGTCGCGGTCTCCGACACGATGGTCGGGCGCTCGGCGGGCTTCATCTCGCCCTTGAGAATCAGCCCCACGTATTCGGGAATGCGCTGGAATCCGTGCGAGGGGTGCCCCGCCAGGTTGGAGTTGGCCAGCCAGCGGGCCAGCTGGTCGGCAATATCGTCCGGCGCTCCGGCGGCCGCAAGGACGCGGCTGGAGGCCTCGGTAAGTCCCTCAACAGAAAAGCTGGGCATGAAAGCGGACCCTCTCGCACCGTGGCGCGAGAGCATGGTACGCGCCCGGCCGGGCATCGGCGCATAATGGCGGGCTTGCTGGCTCAGCGGGACTTGCGGCTATGACATTCGGCCCTTCACCTTCGACCTTTCGGACCACGCCCACGCTCATCTTCGGACGCGGGGCCATCCGCGAACTGCCGGATCAGCTGCGCCGCGCCGGCGCCGGCCGCGTCTTGATCGTGACCGATCCCGGCGTCGCCGCGTGCGGGATTCTGGCGCAGGTCGAGGAGTTGCTGAACGACGCTGGAATCTCCCACGGCGTCTACACCGGCGTGGTGCCCGAACCGCCGAGTCCGAGCGTGGACGCCTGCGCCGAGGCCATGAAGGCCGACGGCGCCGACGTGGTGGTGGGTCTTGGCGGCGGCAGCGCCATGGACACGTCGCAGATCGCGGCCTGCCTGGTGACCAACGGCGGCACGACGGAGGACTGGCTCGGCGTGGAGATCCTCGAGAAGCCGGGCATTCCCACCATCAGCGTGCCGACGACGGCGGGCACCGCGTCCGAGCTGACGGGCAACGCGGTGGTCGTGCTCGCGGACCAGTCCAACAAGATGTCCGTGGTGAGCCCCTACATCTATCCGCAGGCGGCGATCGTGGACCCGGCGCTCACGGACTCGGTGCCGCCGGCCGTCACCGCCGCCACCGGCATGGACACGTTCTGCCACGCCACCGAGTCGTTCATCTCGGTCAGAGCCACGCCGCACACGCGCCTCTATGCCGCCGAATCCATGCGGCGCGTCGTGAAATACCTGCCGCGCGCGGTGGCCGACGGCAGCGACGCCGAGGCGCGCGACGAGCTGGCCTACGCCTGCGTTATGGCCGGCTACACCCTGGCCAACGCGGGCACGATCATCGTCCACGCCATGGCGCACGCCATCGGCGCCTGGGCCAAGATCCCGCACGGCGTGGCCAACACGCTCTGCCTGCTGCCGGTGATGGGCTTCTGCGCCGAGCGAGTCCCCGCGCTCATGGGCGGCATGGCCGAGCCGCTGGGCGCGCCCAACGGCGCCGGCGACGCGGATCGCGCCCAGGCGGCGCTGGACGCCATGTGCGGGCTGATCGATGCCGTCGGCCTGTCCACGCGGCTCGGCGAGTCCGGCGTGCAGCGCGACTGGCTGCCCGAGGTGGCCCGCGTCACCCACGGCAGCCGCCGCCTCATGGACCAAAGCCCCGCCCAACCCACCGAGGCCGAGCTGCTGGCCATGCTCGAGGCGGCGTATTAGGGAGGTCCCTGCGTAACCCCACCGTCATTCCGGCGAACGCCGGAATCCAGTCCGGTCGAGCCTGGAGCCGCGCCGGATGCCATGCGTGCGGCGCGCCTTAAACCCTCCCGTCCCGGTTCAGGCAGGCGTTTCCTAGGAGTCTGCGCCGTAGAAACATGGGAACATCGGTCAAGCCGTTGACTGAGCACGTGGCCCATGCCGACGACCTTCCGTCCCTACGAGCCCAACCAGACCCTGCTGCTGCCCCCAGATCTGCGGGACTGGCTGCCCCC
>JAJDUU010000001.1 GCA_022826485.1 Chloroflexota bacterium
AGGACGCCTTCCACGGCGTCCAGGCTCTCGCGCTGATGGACCACTACAGGCAGATCGAGTTCCGCCGCCAACCGGCAGTGGGCGCGGAACGCGTGCTCTTGCAGCGCCTGCGGCTGGTGATTGCGGTAGAAGTCCAGACCGGTTTCGCCGATGGCCCGGACGTTGGCGGCCCCGGCCAGGTCGCGAAGAGATTGGACGGTCGTCGCGTCGAAGCCGCCGCAGTCATGCGGATGGACGCCCACCGTGGCGTACCAGCCGCCAAACGCACGACCAAGCGCGATGGCCCGGTTACTTGTATCCAGATCGCTCGCAACAACCAGCGCCTCGGAAACTCCAGCGCTTCGGGCCCGCTCGTGGATGGCGTCCAGATCGTCGGCAAACCCCGGATCGGCCAGGTGGGCGTGGCTATCGAACAGCTGGACTACCCGTCCAGGCGCGGGAACAGCGGCGGACCGCCCGGTACGTGCTGCCCCGCTGCAATCACGCCGGCGTCCTCGCCCCAACCCGCCGGCCGTCCCGAGATTCCCAACTGCTCCTCGATTCGATCAGCCGTATGCGGCGTGGCCGGACGGATCATGGTGGCGATGCGCGGGAGTGCGTCCATGAGCATGGCGAGCACCGTTCGCAGGCGGCCTGCCTGCGCCTCGTCCCGCGCCAGCCGCCAGGGTTCCGTCCGTTCGATGTATTGATTCACGGCCGTGATGTAGCGCCAGACCGCGGCCAGCGCCAGGTGAAAGCGCCAGTTCTCATAGTGGTGGGCCGCAAGTTCCCAGGCCGTCTGCTCGGCCGCCCGCAATTCGGACTCCTGGCTGGTCAGATCGGTCAACTCGGGCGCGATGCCGTCCAGGTAGCGATGCAGCATGGAGGTGCTGCGCAGCACCAGGTTGCCCAGGTCGTTGCCAAGATCGTGCTGGTAGCGGCGCGCCATGCCTTCCCAGGTGAAGTCGCCGTCACGCTCGTAGGCCACTTCGCGCAGCAGGAAGTAGCGCAGCGCATCCGAGCCGAACCGTTCCACCACCTCGGCCGGCCGCACCACGTGGCCGCCGCTCTGGCTCAACTCCTCGCCGGCAAAGTTCACCCAGCCATGCACGCACACCTGCCGCGGCACCTCGACGCCGGCCGCCATCAGCATGGCCGGCCAGTAAATCGCGTGGAAGCGCACGATGTCCTTGCCGACCACGTGCGCGTCGGCCGGCCAGCGCCCGGCGAAAAGCTCGTCGCCGCCGGGCTGACCGAAACCAATCCCCGTGATGTAGTTGATCAGCGCGTCGAACCAGACGTAAATGACGTGCTCGGGATCGTTCGGCAGCGGCAGGCCCCAGCCGCCGCTGGCCCGCGAGATGCTGAAGTCCTTCAGCCCCTGTCGCAGGAAACCCAGCATCTCGTTGCGCCGCGACTCCGGCCAGACAAAGTCCGGGCGCTGCTCGTAGAGCTCCAGCAGCGGCTCCTGGTAATTCGACAGGGCGAAGAAGTAGTTGTCCTCTTCCACCCACTCGGGCGGCACGCGATGCGTCGGGCAACACCCGTCCACGAGTTCCTCGTCGCCGTAAAACGCCTCGCAGCGGACGCAATACCAGCCCTCGTACCTGCCCTTGTAGATGTCGCCGTTCTCGTACACGCGGTTGTAGAACGCCTGAACCGTCTTCAGATGCCGCGGTTCGGTGGTGCGCACGAAGTCGTCGAACTCCACGCCCACCAGGTCCCAGGCCGTCTGGTAGCGCACTGCCGCCTGATCCACGTAGGTCTGGGTCTCGATCCCTTCCTCGCGAGCCGAACGGCTGACGCGCTGGCTGTTCTCGTCCAGCCCGCCCAGGAAGAAAACGTCCTGGCCCCGGAGCCGGCGATACCGCGCCATGGCGTCCGCCGTGATCATCTCGAACGAGTGACCCACGTGCGGCTCGCCGCTGGGATAGGGAATCGATGTGGTCAGGTAGTAGCGCGACAAGGTGGCGACAGTGACCTTGGGGTGGTCGACCGCGCGATTCTACGCGCTGCCGTGGGGCGGTTCGCGCAACTCCCGCGCAATTCGGTAGACATCTTCCCGGGGCAGCGAGAGGGCGCGCGCCACGGCTCCGGCCGCCTTGCCCGGACGCATGCCGGCCTCCAGGCGGCTTCGCAGCTGCTCCTCCACCGTCGTCCGGTCGACCTGGGGCGACTCGGTCACGCCGCCAACGTCAACCACGATCGTCAGCTCCCCGCGCGCGCCCACGACCGCCGCGTGGTTGGCAATGTCCGCCAGGGTTGATTCACGGATCTCCTCGTGCAGCTTGGTCAACTCGCGGCACATCGCCGCCGGCACGTCGCCCAGCCACGCCTCGAGTTCGGCCAGGCGCTCCGCCGCGCCGTGCGGCGGCAGGTAGATCACCAGCGTGCGCGATGTGTCCGCGGCCCGGCGCACCAGGCGCTCGCGACGCACCCGCCGCTCCGGCAGGAACGCCAGGAAGGCCACCGGCTGGCGCGCGAAGGACACCACCGAGAGCGCCGTCGTCAGCGCGGATGGTCCCGGGATTGGAACCACCGGCAGCCCTTCGACTCGCACACGCGCCAGCAGGTCCGGCCCCGGATCGGAAACGCCCGGCGTGCCCGCGTCCACGATCAGCGCCACGTCGCCGGCGCGCAGGCGCTGGATAATCGCGTCCTCGCGGCTCTCGGGGCTGTCCTCCCGGTAGGTGATCACCTTGGGGG
>JAJDUU010000002.1 GCA_022826485.1 Chloroflexota bacterium
GATCATTCCGGCGCTGGCCGCGTGGTCCGAGGAGAACCTGCGGGGGGCGGGTTATAGCGAGATCAAGCAGCGGACGGACGACGGCTACTTCGGATGGGAGGATGAAGCGCCGTTTGACGGCATCATCGTGACGGCGGCGCCGGACCACGTGCCGCAGCCCTTGATCCGTCAACTCAAGGTGGGCGGCCGGATGATCGTGCCGGTGGGGCCGCCGGGGTTCTACCAGACGCTCTGGAAGATTGAGCAAACGTCTGACGGGGCGGTGGCCGAGAACCTTGGTCTGGTGCGGTTCGTACCGCTTACCGGGGAGATGTCGGCCGAGGATCCTTAGTGAGCCAGAGCGGGACGGCCAGTGCGTAGGCGACGGCCGCGCCCAGCAGCGTCCAGGCGAAGCCGACGGACACGATCAGGATGGCGGCCACGAAGGCGGCGGCCACCGAGGCCGTGCCGTTGACGGCCCAGGCCCAGGAGATGGCCGCGCGGTCGTCAGCCAGGGCGCGGATGGCGGACGGCATCACGGCGCCTAGTACCAGCGAGGGCGAGGCCGCCAGGATTCCGATGGCCACGCGCATGGCAAGGGGCGCACCGAGGGCTAGCGGCGCCGCCAGCAGTAGCCCGCCCAGAACGAACACGCTCATAGCGGCCATGCCGGCGGCCGAGTCCGACGACGGGCGCCACCAGCGTGACGAGAGGCTGCCCAGGCCGGCCCAGGCCAGCATGGCGGCGATGCCGGTGGCAAAGGCGACGGTGGGCGCGTCCAGCACCAGGATGAGGCGTTGCAGGAGGGCGATCTGGGTTGCGGTGAAGGCGACCCCGGCGGCGGCCACAAAGCCAAGGCGACGCAGGCCTATGCGGGTTGCCCCGCGTCGACGGCGACCCATAAGCGGAGCGATCATCGTGAGCACCGCCGCGCCTGTGGCGGCTGCCGCCAGCGGGACCAGCACCAGGAATCCGGCGCCGCCGAAGGGTTGCCAGGTGCGACCGGTAGTCGAGAGGACTTCGCGCCACTGGGTCCAGTCGAAGAAGTGGAAGAAGTAGGGGTGGTCGTCGGTCACGGGCGCCCAGGTTTCGGAGATCGGGTCGCCGCGAACCACCGCCTGGAAGGCCTGGTAGAGCGAGGTGTCGGGCAGGCGGTTGAAGCGGTTGGAGTCGGATTCGAGAAGTTTCACGTGAAACACCCAGTCGAAACCGTCGTGCTCAAGGCCCTCTGAAAGCGCCTGATGCTCCGTGGCGGTGAATGGCGTTGGCGAGACGACCATGGTGACGACTTCCAGCGATCGCCAGGCCAGGACGTGCTCGGCTGGGTCGGAGACGCCTGACAGCCGGAGGGCATCGAGCAAGGATGCCCACATGCGGACGGACTCCGAGGGAGTGGCTTGCAGCCAACGGGTGACGATCAGGCGGCCGTCGGGCGCGAGGGCGCGGAATCCGCCGGCGAGGGCCTCGCGGGTCAGGGCGTAGGTCTCGCGCAGGCCGAAGGTTCCGGCGGCGACGCCCTGGAAGGATTCGCGCAGGGGCCAGACGACCAGGTCGTAACCGGCGGCGGACCGCAGGGCCGAACGGACGCCGTGACTCAGAACACGAGTGTTGCTGTCGTTCAGGACCGTCTGGTCGCCTGCGAATCGCCAGGCTCTGCGTAGCGCGGCGTCGGGCTGAACGAGGTCGATTTGGTCGATGCCGGATCGGAGCAGGACGGCGGCGTCAAACGAGCCGATGGGATCAAGCAGCAGGGCCGAGGCGGCTGGTCGCAGGCCGACGGCGTGCGCGAGTGGAACGTGGTCCAGGGCTTCGGTCAATGGGACGTCCAGCGCCGCAGCGTTTCCACCGTCGACAGTCAAGCCAAGGCGGGGCCGCGGGACGGATCCCGTGTAGTTCAGGCTCAGGCCGGTGGCCGTGCGGAAGCCGGCGTTCTCGAGGATGTCCACACGTGAGTTGGCGGAGAGCCTGGTGTCGAGTCGGCTGGCGTCGGGACGTTGCAGGGCCTGAGCGAGCTGCGAATGGACGGAGACTCGCGGTCCCGCCGGTGCTATGACGATGGCCGCGGCCAATAGGGCGATCGCCAACAACCCGGCTCCGAGGGCCGGTAGCCGCGGAGCGGCGATCACCGGCGCGATCACAGCCAGCGTGGCCGCCAGCAGAATTGTCGCGGCCGATCCGACAAGGGATAGCAGCGGCACGGCCAGGGCCGCACCGGCGGCCGAGCCGGCCAGGCTCGCGCCATACGTCGTACCTGCGCCCGCCGGGCTATGACGAAGAGCGGTGACGACGGCTACTCCAGCGCAGGTGAACGGCACCGCGGCCACGATGAAGAAGAGGGCCAGCCAGAACAGCTGGCTGGCGTCCGCGCCTATCCGGTAGGTGTTGAGCGGAATGCGGTCGGCCGTGACATAGGCGCCAACCGCCGTCAGAGCGAAGAGCGTGCCTGCCCAGCTAATCGCGGTTTGCGGAGCGGCTCGCGCTACGCGTGCTGAAGTTGCCGTCAACGTCCCGGCCGCGCCGATGCCTAGCAGGGCCATCGCAATCGCGACGAAGGCAAAGTGGTGCCCCTGCGCAATCGCGTACACACGCGTAAGCGCAATCTCGAACAGCAAACTGGCCGCCGAAACCAGAACCAGGCCGCCGACGAGCCTGTACCTCACCGAACCTCGACCGTCGCGATGGGCCGCTCGGTAGATCGTCACACGCGAGGCGGCCTTTGCCTGCCGATGGTCAGCCGACTCGAGCCATCTCATTCGG
>JAJDUU010000031.1 GCA_022826485.1 Chloroflexota bacterium
GCCGGTAAGCCGCCCAAGGTGGCCCTCACCGCTTGTCTCCGCAAGCTCCTGCTGCTCTGCAACGCCCTCTGCAAGCAGCAGGCCCCGTGGAACCCCGCCATGGCCACCTAAACCCTTCACCGGCCACACAGTTGCTCTCCCTGGGGGAGAGGGAACCGGATTGCCCCTCACCCAACCCTCTCCCTGGGGGAGAGGGAACCGGATTGCCCCTCACCCCCGTATCGAGTACGGGGCGAGCTCTACGCCGAGCGTCAGGTGCGGGTCTAGGCTCAACCGGAATGGATTCCCGCCCCGTATCTAGTACGGGGCAGGCTCTTCGCGGGAATGACGGACGGGTTGCGCAAGGGGCTCCCTTCGCCGGAGTGACGGAGGGGTTACGCAAGGGTCTCCCTATGCGGCCAGCCGTTCACGCACGGCGCCGGGGATCACCGGCTGCGTCGTCGAAATCGGTAGGAGGCGCGGATCCGCCGGGGGGCGCCGCCGCGCGGCAGGGACCCGCGCTAGGCCGCGGCGAATCCGCTGGCGGAGGAGGTGGGATTCGAACCCACGACCGAGGGGAGCACCCCCGGTAACCGCTTAGCAGGCGGCCGCACTAGACCAACTATGCGACTCCTCCAAGATCGGACCGGGCTAGATCGGGCGTCGGGCGGAGGGGGTGGGATTCGAACCCACGAGGCAGGCAAGCCGCCTAGTGGTTTTCAAGACCACCTCCTTAAGCCACTCGGACACCCCTCCAGCTTTACCGAAGTATAGCCCGGCCCAAACTGTCTGGGCCGATTTTTCGCCTGGCTATGCTGGAATCGGCGCCGACGCCGGCGAGGGATTGCTCGATGGGCGCGCGGCCTGGTCCGCGGCGGCGTGACGCATAGGGGGAGCGGCGTGTGCGACGGCACGTCCGAGATCCATGGCTGCGACGGTCCGCCGGACGAGGCGCTGCGTCGCGGGGCGGCGCTGTTCAACCAACGAGAGTTCTACGCCCAGCACGAGGTGCTCGAAGACGCCTGGCGCGCCGAAGCCGGACCCGTGCGCGACCTCTACCGCGGCATCTTGCAGGTCGGCGTCGGCTGCTATCACCTCTCGCGCGGGAACCATCGCGGCGCCTGCAACCTGCTGCGCTACGGCCTGGCGCGCCTCGAGCCCTTCGAGCCGGTGTGCCTGGGAGTCGACGTGACCGCGCTGCGGCGCGACGCGGCGCTGGCGCTGGCGGCGCTCGAAAATCTGGGACCGGGGCGGTTGGACGAGTTCAACGAGCGTTTGCTCCCGCAAGTGGTCTTCGTGGACGCCGGGTCGGCCTAGGGTCCGCCGGCCGCGCCGATTCACGACGGCGCGTACGATGACGCCCTGAGGGCGTCGCCGCGATGTTCAGGAGCGGTTCCAGGCCACGAGCGGCGCTGCGCCTGGAGCCACGGATACCTCACGGGGGGACCAAATGGCGGGGGCACTTGCCATCACCGGCGCCGGACGCGGCATCGGTCGAGCGATCGCGTTGCGCATGGCCCGGGACGGCTGGGCCGTCGCGGTGTCCGATATCAACGGCGACAGCGCCGCCGCGGTGGCGGCCGAGATCGAGCAGACCGGCCGGCGCGCGCGCGGCGACGCGCTGGACGTCACCGACCCCGACGCCGTGGCGGCCTGGGTCAATGACGTGGACGCCGATTTCGGCGGGCTGACCGGCGCGGTGGCGAACGCCGGCATCATCACCATCCGGCCGCTGCTCGAGGTTTCGCCCGAGCAGTGGCGCCGGGTGATGGCGGTCAATCTCGACGGCGCGTTCTTCTTCTGCCAGGCCGCGGGTCGGGTGATGGCGCCGCGCGGCAAGGGCAGCATCGTCATTATCTCCTCGGCATCGTCCCGCCGGCCGTCGCTGTGGCTGGGCCCCTACAGCACCAGCAAGACCGCGCTGCACGGGCTGACCCGCAACCTGGCCCTGGAGCTGAGCGACCACCAGGTCCGCGTCAACGCGATCAGCCCCGGACTGGTGGACACCGACATGTGGGAGAAGATCGACCGCGAGCGGGCCGAGCGCCAGGGACGGGAACCGGGCTCCATTTTCGCCGAGATGCTCAAGATGGTCCCGTTGGGCCGCGCCGAGGTGCCCGAGGACGTCGCCACCATTGCCGCGTTCTTGCTGTCGGAGGAAGCCAGCTTCATCACCGGGCAGAACATCAGCTACGACGGTGGGTTCCAGATGCCCTGAGCGGGCTCGGGCGCGGAGCGGTCCTTTATATAGGCGACACCCCTCGCGGCCACCGCCCACCTCGCGCATCGCTTGCGAATCGCCGCCGGACAGCCGGCGAATTGGTCGTGGGAGCAGCGAAAATTTGACCGGAAACGAGAATTTCCGTTGCTATACTCGGGTCCCAGACGACTTTTCTTAGATCCCGAACTAATAGGGGTGCGCGCTTGACCACAACCGACGACGCGCCGGCCGCCGGCGCCGTCGCGGAGACCATGCCGCCGGACGAGATGCCCGAGTTCGAGTCCATGGAAGCCCTGCTGGAAGACGCAGCCGCGCAGTTGCCGAGCATTGGCCGCGGCGACGTGCTCGAAGGCGTGGTCGTGGGCATCGAGCCCGACGAGATCCTGGTGGACATCGGTCTCAAGGCCGAGGGCTTCGTGCCCGAGCGCGAGCAGTGGGACACCCGGCTCGAAGAGCCGCGTCCGACCTATTCGCTGGGCGAAACCGTGTTGGTCTACGTGGTGCAGCCGGAGGGCGACGGCCGCGCCATGCTCTCCTTCCGCCGCGCCGAGCAGGAAAAGGTGTGGCGCGCCACCGAGGAGCTCTTCGAGAAGGGCGAGATCATCGACGCCACCATCCTCGAATACAACAAGGGCGGCGTGCTGGTGGACGTGGGGCCGCGCGGCTTCGTGCCGCTGTCGCAGCTCACCAGCTTGCGGCGCGGCGCCAGCGACGAGACCGAGGACGAGCTGGCCGCGCGCCTGGCGGAGCTGGTGGGTCGCAAGATCAACGTCAAGATCATCGAGCTCGACCGCCGGCGCAATCGCCTCATCCTTTCCGAGCGCGTGGCCGAGCGCGAGGTCCGATCGCGCCGGCGCGAGGTGCTGCTGGACGAGTTGCAGGTCGGGCAGGTGCGCACGGGCACCGTCAGCAACATTTGCAGCTTCGGCGCCTTCGTCGACCTGGGCGGCGCGGACGGCCTGGCCCACATCTCCGAGCTCTCCTGGAGCCGGGTGGAAAGCCCCGAGGAGATTCTGAAGCCGGGCCAGGAGATCGAGGTCTACGTGCTGTCCCTCGACCGCGAGGACAAGAAGATCGCCCTCAGCCTGCGCCGCGCCACCAAGGACCCGTGGCAGTCGCTCGAGTCCAAGTACGGCGTGAACGAGATCGTCGAGGGCGAGGTGACCAAGCTGGCGCCGTTCGGCGCCTTTGTGCGGCTCACCGACGGCATCGAAGGACTGGCCCACGCCTCCGATCTGGGCGACGCGGCGCTCGATTTGATGCGCGAGGGCGACTTCGGCAAATTCCAAATCCTGAGCATCGACGCCGGCCGGCGGCGAATTCGGTTGTCGCCGTTACCAACTGAGGTCGGCGATAGTGCGACTCTGGAGGCCTAGGACACCACCCTCGGCCGACGCCGGAGCCGCTTCGGGGAATGACAGGTGTACGACCGTCTGAGCAAGTTCACCGAGGGCGCGAAGATGGTCTTGGTATGCGCGCAGGACGAAGCGATTCGGTTCAACCACGGCCATATCGGCACTGAACACTTGCTGCTCGGGCTGCTTTGCGAGGGCGAAGGCATCGGCGCGCAGGCGCTGACGAACTTGGGCGTCGAGTTGAGCATGGTGCGCCAGGCGGTGGAGTTCGTCGTCGGCCGCGGTGAACGCGCGATCGTTGGTGATGTCCCGCTGACGCCCCGCGCCAAGCGCGTCATCGAGCTCTCCATCGAGGAGCAGCGTCGCCGGGGCCACACCCATCACCTCGGCACCGAGCACCTGCTGCTCGGGCTGGTGCGTGAAGGTGAGGGCATGGCCGCCGGACTGCTCCAAAGCCTGGGCGTGGATCTGGAAAAGGTCCCAGCGCAGGTTGAGCAGGTGCTGAGCCAGCCGCGGACCGAGGGTGACAGCAGCGAGGTCCGAAAGCGCACGCGCGCAACGCCCGGATCGACCGGTGGCGAATTCGCCACTCCTCGCTTCCCACCGCCGTTGACGATAGTGCGACAATGGAGACGTAGGCCACCGCCCACGGATGACGCCGGGGCCGCTGCAGGGGATGTCAGGTGAACGACCGCCTGAATAAGTTCACCGAGCGGGCGAAGAAAGTCCTGGTCTTTGCCCAGGACGAAGCGACTCGGTTTAACCACAACTACATCGGCACCGAGCACTTGCTGCTGGGTCTGGTGCGCGAGGGCGAAGGCATCGCCGCGCAGGTCCTCACCAACCTTGGCGTCGAGTTGAACAAGGTCCGCAACGCGGTGGAGTTCATCATCGGCCGCGGCGAGCGCATGGTCGTCGGCGACATCAGCCTCACGCCCCGCGCCAAGCGGGTCATCGAGCTATCGATCGAGGAAGCGCGGCGGCTCGGCCACAACTACATCGGCACCGAGCACCTGCTGCTCGGCCTGGTGCGCGAGGGCGAGGGCATCGCCGCCGGCGTGCTCGAAAGCCTGGGCGTGAACCTCGAGAAGGTGCGAGCCCAGGTCGTGCAGCTGGTCAGCCAGAACCCGACCGAGCGCGGCCGCGGCGAAGGCAAGAAGGCCGGCTCCAAGACGCCGGTGGCCGATCAGATGGGCATCGACCTCACCGCGGCGGCCCGCGCCGGCAAGCTGGACCCGGTGATCGGGCGCCACGACGAGGTCGAGCGCGTCATCCAGATTCTCAGCCGCCGAACCAAGAACAACCCGGCGCTGATCGGCGACCCCGGCGTGGGCAAGACGGCCATCGTCGAGGGCCTGGCGCAGCGCATCGTGTCCGGCGACGTGCCCGAGTCGCTCCGCGGCCGGCGGCTGCTCACCCTCGACATGGGGGCGCTGGTGGCCGGCACCAAGTACCGCGGCGAGTTCGAAGAGCGCCTCAAGAAGGTCATCGACGAGCTCAAGTCGGCCAGCGACTGCGCCCTGTTCATCGACGAGCTGCACACCGTGGTTGGCGCGGGCGCGGCGGAAGGCGCGGTGGATGCCGCCAATATCCTCAAGCCCTCGCTGGCCCGCGGCGAGCTGCAGGTCATCGGCGCCACCACCCTCGACGAGTACCGCAAATACGTGGAGCGCGACTCGGCGCTCGAACGCCGCTTCCAACCCGTCACCGTGCGCGAGCCGTCGATCGACGAGACCATCGACATCCTCACCGGCGTGCGTCCCCGCTACGAGGAGCACCACCGCGTCCGGATCACCGACGACGCGGTTAAGGCCGCCGCGGAGCTGGCCGGGCGCTACGTCACCGACCGCTTCCTTCCCGACAAGGCCATCGACGTGATGGACGAGGCGGCGGCCAAGGTCAAGATTCGCCACGGCATGCCCCCGCGCGCCGTGCGCGAGTTGGAAGCCAAGCTCGAGCAGGTCTCCAACGACAAGGCGCGCACCATCAACGAGCAGCGCTTCGAGGACGCCAACGAGCTGCGGCAATCCGAGCAGCAGCTGCGCATCGAGCTGAACGAGGCGCGGCAATCCTGGACCTCCGAGCAGGGCGAGGGGCCACCCAACGTCGGCGAGGACGAGGTGAGCCAGGTCGTCGCCATGTGGACCGGCATTCCCGTCACGCGCATTCGCCAGGAGGAATCCGAGCGCCTGCTGCACATGGAAGACGTGCTCGCGCGCCGCATCGTCAGCCAGCAGGAGCCCATCCACGCCGTCGCCAGCGCCGTGCGCCGCGCGCGCGCGGGGCTCAAGGACCCCCAGCGGCCGATCGGGGCCTTCATGTTCCTGGGACCCACCGGCGTGGGCAAAACGCTGCTGGCCCGCGCGCTGGCCGAGTTCATGTTCGGCAGCGAGGACGCCCTCATCCGCATCGACATGTCCGAGTACATGGAGCGCCACGCCGTCTCGCGCCTGGTGGGCGCGCCGCCCGGCTACGTGGGCTATGAGGAAGGCGGCCAGCTCACCGAGGCCGTGCGCCGCCGGTCCTACGCGGTGATCCTGCTCGACGAGGTCGAAAAGGCGCACCCCGAGGTGTTCAACATCCTGCTGCAGCTCATGGACGACGGGCGCTTGACCGACGCCAAGGGCCGCACGGTGGACTTTCGCAACACCATCATCATCATGACCTCCAACGTCGGCGCGCAGCACATCAAGCGCGGCGCGTCGCTCGGCTTCCAGGTCGACGAGGGCGAGCAGGCCGACGAGGCCCGCTACCGCAACATGCGGGCCAAGGTGCTGGCCGAGTTGAAGAAGCTGTTCCGGCCGGAGTTCCTCAACCGTGTCGACGGCACCGTGGTCTTCCACGCGCTGACGCGCGCCGACGTCGAGGCCATTGTGGACCTCGAGCTTGGCCGCGTGCGCTTGCAGCTGTCCGAACACGAGCTGGAGCTGGAGGTCACGCCCGAGGCCAAGTCGCTGCTGGCCGAGAAGGGCTACGACCCCGACTTCGGCGCCCGCCCACTGCGGCGCGTGATCCAGAATCTCATCGAGGATCCCCTGGCCGAGGAGCTGCTGCGCGGCGCCTTCGCCACCGGCTCGAAGGTGATCGTGGACCGCACCGGCGACGAGCTCGACATCACCACCCGAGCCCCTGTCAGCGCCTAGTAGGGCCGACGCGCCGGTGCGGCGCGTAACCGCTAGCCACTCCTCTCCGTCCGAAGCCCCGACTTGTCCCTCCGTCATTCCGGCGAAGGCCGGAATCCAGTCCGGTAGAACCGGAAGGTGCGCCCAATGGCCGGGGTAGGGGTGAGTCTGAAACCCTCGCGCACCCCTTCAGCGGAGATTGGACAACAGGTCCGGTTCCCTCTCCCAGTGGGAGAGGGTTAGGGTGAGGGCGATCCGGGACGCGGCAATGAAGGCTACGCAAAGGCCCCCTGATGGCTAAGCCCCGCGCCAGCTACATCTGCGAGGACTGCGGCGCGCGCCACCAGCAGTGGAGCGGTCAGTGCGGCGCCTGCGGCGCCTGGAACAGCATCATCGAGCACCGGCCGCCACGCGCGGCCGCGTCATCGTCATCGGCGGCGGTCGCCGCGGTGCCCCTCGGCGCGGTCGAGGACGATGCCGCGGTGCGGCGGTCCACCGGCATGAGCGAGTTCGACCGCGTGCTGGGCGGCGGCCTGGTCGACGGCGCGCTGATTCTCATCGGCGGCGATCCCGGCATTGGCAAGTCCACCCTCGTCCTGCGCGCCGCCGCCGCGCTGGGCAGGAAGCGGCGCCCGGTGCTGTACGTGGCGGCGGAGGAGTCGCCCCAGCAGGTCCGCATGCGCGCGCGCCGCATGGGGCTCGAATCCAGCGCCATTCACGTCTATCCCGACACCGAGGTCGGCGGCGCGCTGACCGAGGCCGAGCGCTTGCGCGCCGGCCTGGTCGTGGTGGACTCGATCCAGACCGTGCGCGTGGAGGGCCTGGCCGCGGCGCCCGGCAGCGTCAGCCAGGTGCGCGAGGCCACGGTCCAGATCATGCAGTTCGCCAAGGCGTCCCAAACGCCCGTGATGCTGGTGGGCCACGTCACCAAGGAGGGCACGGTGGCCGGGCCGCGCACGCTGGAGCACATCGTGGACACGGTGCTGTATCTGGAAGGCGACGACTTTCACGCGCAGCGCCTGCTGCGGTCGGTCAAGAACCGCTTCGGCCCGACGTTCGAGGTGGCCGTGTTCGAGATGCGCGGCGACGGCTTGCACGAGGTGCCCAATCCGTCCGCCCTCTTCCTCGCCGAACGCGACGCCCAGGCGCCGGGCTCGGCGGTGGCCGTGCCGCTGGAAGGCACGCGACCGCTGGTGGTTGAGATACAGGCGCTGACCGCGCCGACGGCCTACGCCCTGCCCAAGCGCCTGGCCACGGGATTCGATCTCAACCGGCTGCACATGTTGCTGGCGGTGCTGGGCCGTCGGGCCGGGGTGCAGCTCGGCCAGCACGATGTCTACGTCAACGTCGTCGGCGGCTTGCGGCTGCGTGAGCCGGCGGTCGACCTGGCCGTGGCCGTGGCCATCGCCTCCAGCGCGCGCGACCAGGCGCCGGGGCAGCAGGTCGCGGCAATTGGGGAGCTGGGGCTCTCCGGCGAGTTGCGCTCGGTGCCGTCGGCCGCGGTGCGCGTGCGCGAGGCCGAGCGCCTGGGCTTCACCCGCTGCCTGGTGCCCGCCGCCAGCGCCCGCAATGGCGCAACCGATGGCCTTGGGGCGGCGAATCTGGCGGAGGCCCTCGCCCTGGCGCTGCCGTGACCGCGGGTCCGGTGGACGCCGTGGTGCTCGGCGCCGGCGGCGCAACCCGCATGGGTGGCGAGGACAAGCTGCTGGCGACCCTGGGCGACGCCCCGCTCATCGTCTGGAGCCTGCGGGCCTTCGAGGAAGCGCCCGAGATTCGCGACGTGGTGGTCACCGCCAGTCCGGCCAATCGCAACCAGTTGGCCGACGCCATTCGCGCCCACCGGCTCACCAAGGTGACGCGCGTGGTGCTGGGCGGCGCGTCGCGCGCCGGGTCGGTCCTCCGCGGACTTGAAGCGCTCGCGGACGGCGGCGCGGCCTTCGTCGTCATCCACGACGGCGCGCGCCCGTTCGTCACCCCCGACATCATCGCCCGCGGCGTGCAGGCGGCGCGCACGCACGGGGCGGCCGTGGCCGCCGCGCCGTCCGTCGACACCGTCAAGCTCGTGACGCCTGAGGGCCGTGTTTCACGCACGCTGCCGCGCGACCAGGTGTGGCTGGCCCAGACTCCGCAAATCGGTCGCCTGGACGATCTGCTCCAGGCCCACCGGCGCAATCGAGACAGCCTGGCCGCGTTCACCGACGACGTGGCGCTGCTGGAGCACGAGGGCGTGCCCGTGCACGTCTTCGAGTCCGACGCCGGCAACATCAAGATCACGCGGCCCGCGGACCTGCGCGCCGCGCGCTCTCGGGTGGCGGCCATGCCCGCCGATGCTGACACTTTGACCCAACTCGGTGAACAGCAGTGACGGCCGCCGGGGCGTGGGCGGCTTTGGCATCGGGCTGAGCGGCGGAACGCGGCTCGCGGCGACCGCTCGCGCTCATTTCACTTGCTTTGCGGTGGAGCGACACGTTTGCTTTGCCGTTGGCTCGACATATGGCGCGGCATTCGCGCGCGCTTTCCCACGTTTCGGCTTCGACTGCCTGGGCTGTTTACGTTCCGGCGGGGTCTCGCGGCCGGCCTGCGTGGCCGGCGCCTAGGGCCTCACGCCCGCCACCGGCGACGGCCCGTCGCCCGATCCATCTGGCAAATCCGGTGGCTCGCCACCGGACATGCGCGCCTCGATGTCGTCGATAAGGCGGAGCAGTCGCGGCTCCAACGCGTCCCGTTGCGCGCGCCGCGCCTCCTGCTCGCTTCTGCTACCGGCTTGCTGGCACAGTGGTTGATACTCCTCCAACGAATCCAGCAAGCGACTGACAAGGTCCGCCACCGGGTCGACATGCGAATGCGGAAGTCGCGGCGCCGACCAGGCCTCAATACTCCGTTCCAAATAAGCCAGTTCCTCGGAGAACTTCGTCCTGATCTCGTCGATGTCAATGTCCAGCATGGCGACTCGCATGCGTTCGGTTTCATTCGCTTGAATCACGTTCGAGAGTGACCGCTCGAACGCTCTGACGTGTTCCCATGCCGGAGCGTCTTGGGGAAGCGACTGCAAGTGCTCGATCCACTCCCCGAACACCGTGCCTCGAAGGGACGTGACATCTTCAGCCTGCGCATGCTCGTCGTACTCGGGATATTCATCGCCTATAGGCGGTAGCAATCCTGACAGATAGCACAGCATGAGATAGAGATCATCTTTATAGAGGAAGTCAATGATCTCTCCGATCTCGATATCCAATATCACCGGATCCCATCTGTCCGGCAGCTGCCCGTCGTCGTCCGCGAAACGGCACATCTCCGGGTCAAGCTGCTCGAGGTGCTTGGAGGCAACCAGGCGCAAGACTTCGTGAGAGTCGGCCCATACGCTGAACACGGCTTCGGCAAGGTCATTGGAATGCGGCAAGAGTTCCGATACGGGACCGACAAGGCGGGGCGTTGGCGCTCTGGCCGCGGCCTTGCTGCGCCAACCCTCAATCTCCAGCCCACTGTTGTTGATTGCCGTCCTCAGCCGTTTCAGCGAAGGGTGTTTGGACTTCGACGATCGTTGATGTTCCAGCGCAAGCGTGACCACGAGCTGAAGATACTCTTCGGTCGGAATGCTGCGAGCAAGCAGCATGAAGAACGACTTCGACTTGTCGGCGGTGCTCATTGGTTCCTCCCGAGTGCCTCGATTAATCACCGATTACACTTTAGACGTTAGTGTGCTCTAAGTATAAGTTGTGATTTTATTTGCGTGCGCATGCCGCTGTCAATAAAGGCTAGTGGGCCGCGTTGCCGCCGGGGCGGTGGATTCCCTTGGTCACTGGAAAAACGGCGGGGGCGCGCGGGAGGGCGTGGTGGCGCGGGAGTCACGGCGGGGACCCCGCATCCCCGTATCGACTACGGGGCAGGTTCGAGCCATTGCCTCCGGGGGAAAGGGGCCGGGGCGGGAATGCCGGATGGGGGCGGGCTATCCTGACCCCATGACCGCACCCGCCGACCAGCAGTGATGGCTGACGCCCGGCAAGCCCCGGCGCCGACCCCACGCCGCCGACGCCGCGACATTCGCGAGCGCATGGAGAGTGCGCGGCTCGCGTCCTGGGAGCTTATGGACGACCCCGATATCGCGATCTTCACCATCGAGCGCCCCGACGGCGAGCCGTTCGCCGAGTTCGAGGCCGGGCAGTACGTCCAGCTCGCATTCTGGGACCAGCCCGAGGACGACCCGCGACCGCGCCAGTTCTCCATCGCCTCCGCGTCGCGCGAGCGCGCGTCGCTCGAGTTCTACGTCATCCTGGTCCGCGACGCCGACGAGGACGGCAGCAATCGCCAGGGCGTGTTCACCGGCGCGCTCTGGCGCCACACACTCGGCGACGAGGTGCTCTATATGCCGCGCCCGGCGGGACGCTTCGTGCCCTCGCGGACCTCGCAGCGCGACCTCGTGTGCGCCGCCACCGGCACCGGGCTCGCCCCATTCGTCTCGATGGCCCGCGACTTCTGGTTCGAGTATCAGCGCGACGGCGCCGTGCCGCGGCGGCTCACGGTCCTGCACGGCGTGTCCTACGCCAGCCAGCTTGGCTATCGGGCCGAGTTGGAAGAGTTGGCCACCGACGTGGGATTCGAGTTGATCTACGTGCCGGTCGTCAGCCGTCCCACGCAAGACCCCGGATACGAGGAGCACATGGGCCGCGGACGCCTCAACGACGTGTTGCGGATGATCTGCGGCGAGCCCCAAATCGGCCGCGTGGAGCCCTACCTGCCCGCCGAGGTCCACGACCAGGTGCGCGAGCGGCTCTCGGTCGCGGGCAGCGCGGCCTATCTGTGCGGCAATCCGGGCATGATCAGCGACGTGAAGGAAGTGCTCTCCGCCAAGGGCTTCCCCACCGCCGGCCGCGAGTCACAGGTGATCACGGAAGACTACTGGTAGCCGGCGTGGAGGCGTCAGAGCCCCTGCCCGAGCTGCGCGTGGGCCACGGCTACGACATCCATCGGCTGGCCGGCGGCCGCCCCCTGATGATCGGCGGCGTGCAAGTGCCGGCGGAGCAGGGGGCCGTGGGCCACTCCGACGCCGACGTGCTGCTGCACGCCATCGTGGACGCGATCCTGGGCGCGCTGAATGCGGGCGATATCGGCCGCCACTATCCCGACACCGACCCCGCCTGGCGCGGCGCCGACAGCGCACGGTTCGCCCGCGAGACGGCCGCCCGCGCCCGTGAAGCGGGCTGGGAACCCGTGAACCTGGACGCCACGGTGCTGCTGGAGCGCCCCAAGCTCGCCGCGCACGTCCCCGCCATCGAGCAGCGCGTGGCGCAGTGCCTCAACGTGGGCGCCGATCGCGTCAACGTCAAGGCTGCAACCAACGAGGGCCTGGACGCCGTGGGCGAAGGCCGCGCCATCGCCTGCCACGCCGTGGTCCTGCTGGCGCGGCGCCATCGGTAGAATTCGCCGCCGCATCGCCCACGGTCAGTCACGGTGACGCTCCACATTTCCGACACGCGCACGGGAGAAAAGCGTCCCTTCACGCCGCTCGACGACACGGTGCGCATCTACGTCTGCGGCATGACGCCCAAGGCCCCGCCGCACGTGGGCCACGGCTTCATGTTCGTCCACATGGACGTCGTCCGGCGCTACCTGGAGCACCGCGGCTACAAGGTGCGGCACCTCCAGAACTTCACCGACATCGACGACAAGATCATCGACCGCGCGCGTGCCACGGGTCAGGACCCGCTCGAATACGCCGAGGAGCAGACGCGGGCCTATTTCGACGTGCTCGACCGCCTGCGCGTGCGCCATGCCCACGAGTACCCCACCGTCACCGGCGCCATGTCCGACATCGTGGTGGCGGTGCAGAATCTCATCGACCGCGGCGTGGCCTATGCCACCTCGCAGGGCGTCTACTTCTCCGTGCCGGACTTCCCGGACTATGGCTGCCTGTCCGGACGCACGGAGGACCTGGGCGTCGAGGCCGGCGCGCGCGTCGAGGTGGACCCGGAGAAGCGCGACCCGCGGGACTTCGCCCTGTGGAAGCTCGCCCCGGACGACGAGATCGGCTGGGAGAGTCCGTGGGGTCGCGGTCGCCCCGGCTGGCACATCGAGTGCTCCACCATGATCCACACCGCCTTCGGCAACCAGATCGACATTCACGGCGGCGGCGCCGACCTGATCTTTCCGCATCACGAAAACGAAATCGCGCAGTCCGAAGCCGCAAGCGGAGAGTCGCCCTTCGTGCAGCACTGGATGCACACGGGGCTGCTGCAAACCGACGGCGAAAAGATGGCCCACTCCGCCGGCAACTACACCACCCTGGCCGACGTGCTGGAAGTGGTGGAGCCGGACGTGCTGCGGCTGTTCTTCCTCTCGGTGCACTACCGCACGGCGGTGGGCTTCTCGATGGAGGCCCTACAGCCGTCCGCGGCCGCCTATGAGCGGCTGCGCGGCATCCTGCGCGCGCGCGGCGGCGATCCAGCGGGCGACGCGGAGACGCTGGCCGCCGCCTGTGAACAGGCGCGGCGCGAGTTCGAGGCCGCCATGGACGACGACTTCAACGCCCCGCGCGCCATCGGCGCGCTATTCGAGCTTGGGCGGTCCATCAACCGCGCCGCGCCGAGCGCGACGCCGGGCGCGGTCGCCGACGCCCAGGACCGCCTGCGGCAGTTGCTCGGCGTGCTTGGCGTGGAGGTGACCGAAGGTCCGGCCGACGCCGCGGACGCCGCGCCGTACATTGAGCTGCTGGTCGAGATTCGCGGCATGGCGCGGGAGGCGCGGCAATGGGAGCTCGCCGATCGCGTCCGGGATCGTCTCGCGGACCTCGACGTCGTCCTGGAAGACACCCCCGACGGCACGGTCTGGCGGCACACGACGCCGACCGACCCGTAGCCGGCGCCATCTGGGGCCGCCACCCCGTCCGCGAAGCCCTGACCGCCGGCTACCGTCTGACGCGGCTGCTCGTCGCCCGCGGCGCCGCCGAGTCCACGACTCCCCTGCGTGAGCTGGCGGGAAAGGCCGGCGTGCCGGTGGCCTTCGTGGACACCGCCGAACTGGATTCCCTGGCCTTCGGCGGCAACCACCAGGGCGTCGTCGCCACCATGGATTCAACCCCGAATCCCGGACCGCGCGACCTGCTGCAACCCCGGCCGGAACGCGCCCAACCGCCGCTCATTCTGGCCGCCGACCAGGTCGAGGATGTCGGCAACCTCGGCTCGCTGGTCCGGACGCTCGAGGCCTGCGGCGGCGCCGGCGTGATCGTGCCGCAGCGGCGCAGCGCGGCGCTCACCGGCGGACTGGCCCGCGCCTCCGCCGGGGCCAGCCTGCGCTCCACCGTCGTATCCGTGACGAACCTCGCGCGGGCGCTCAAATCGCTGCGGTCGGAAGGCGTGCGCGTCATCGGGCTCGACGCCGACGCCGAGACGCCGTTCGACGCCATGGCCTTCGACGCGCCATGCTGCATCGTCGTGGGCAACGAGGCGCGCGGAATGCGACCCAGCGTGCGGGAAGCATGCGACGCGATCGTGCGCGTGCCGCTGCGCAGCGGCATCGGCTCGCTCAACGTGGCCGCCGCCGGCGCCATCGTCCTGCACCACATCGCGCGCCAACGAACGGGGTGACCCGTGCACAACCGTCATGCCCGCGTCCGCCACCCTCTCCCTCGGAGACCTTTGCATACGTCTGTAGAGGCGGGTTTGCGACCCGCCCGACGCCAAGCATCCGGCGCGCTTCCAGGTTCGACCGGACTGGATTCCGGCCTTCGCCGGAATGACGGAAGGGTTTCGCAAAGGTCTCCCCTCGGGAGAGGGCAGGGGTGAGGGCCGGGGTGAGGGATCCCCACATCATTCCCGCGAAGAGCCTGCCCCGTACTCGATACGGGGGTGAGGGCGATCCGGTTCCCTCTCCCCCAGGGAGAGGGTTGGGTGAGGGTCCTCCGGTTCCCTCTCCCCCAGGGAGAGGGTTGGGTGAGGGTCCGGGGCGTGGGATATTGCCCCTTTATGCAAGTGTCTCCGAAGCCGGGAATCCAAAATCCGTGGGGGACACCTTGACGGACAGCGGTCCGCACCCGCCACCGCGCGAGAGGTCCGGGCAGGCCTCAAGAGTCGGAAATCCATGACCGGCGACGTCATCAGCCTCAAGGGCATGATCTTCTTCGCCTACCACGGCGCGCGCGCCGAAGAGCGCACCCTGGGTCAACGATTCGTCGTCGACATGGACGTGCGCGCCGACCTGCGCGCCGCCGGCCAGTCCGACGGCGTCAGCGACACCGTCAACTACAGCGAGCTCTACGCCGTCGCCCAGGACGTGATGCACGGACCGCCGCGCAATCTGCTCGAATCGCTTGGCGAGACCATCGCCGCGCGCGTCCTGGCCGAGTTCCCTCGCGTCACCCAGGTGCGCGTCCGCATCGCCAAGCCCAGCGTCGCCATCGCCGGCTCCATCCTCGCCGAAGCCGCCGTCACCATCGACCGAAGGCGGGACTAGGCCGCGAGCCACGGTGGCGGCGGTTGTCCCGCTCGAAGCTTGGGCACTACTATCGGCGCCCGCATGTGACGAAGTATCAATGCGACACCTCCGTAATAGCGGAATCTGCACATTGAAAATGGCCCTTCGCGCCGCAGCGATTCTGCTCACGCTCGTCGCCGCGTTTGGCGCGACGGTCCGCGCGCCGGCGACGGCATCGGCCCAGACGCCCTCCACCGACCGGGACGCGCTGGTGGCGCTCTACGACGCGACCGACGGGCCGAACTGGACGCACAGCACCAGCTGGCTAAGCGAAGCGCCGCTCGACGAATGGCACGGCGTCACCACCGACTCCACCGGACGGGTCATCGGGCTCAGTCTCCCGCAGAACGAGCTAAGCGGGGAGATAGCGCCCGAGCTCGGTGCCCTCGCCAACCTGGAAGCGGTGGAACTCAGTGACAACCAGCTGCAAGGAGCGATCCCGCCCGAACTCGCCACCCTCGCCAAGCTGGAAGTCTTGGACCTCAGTGTGAACCAGTTGAGTGGATCGATCCCACCCGAGTTGGGTCGCCTCGTCAAGCTGGAGTGGCTGAATCTGTCGGAGAACCAGCTCAGTGCGGCGATCCCGCCTGAGTTGGGCGCCCTCGCGAACCTGGAAGTGGTGGACCTCAGCGAAAACAAGCTGGGAGGAGCGATACCGGCCGAGCTCGCCACCCTCGCCAATCTGGAAGTACTGGATCTCAGTGTGAACCAGTTGAGTGGAACGATCCCACCCGAGTTGGGCCGTCTCGCCAAGCTGGAATGGCTAAATCTGTCGGGGAACCAACTCAGTGCGGTGATCCCGCCCGAGCTGGGCCGTCTCGGCAACCTCGAGTGGCTGAATCTGTCGGGGAACCAGCTCAGTGCGGCGATCCCGCCCGAGTTGGGCGACCTCACCAATCTGGGCTTGGTGCGGCTCGGCGGTGGCAACCCACTCACGGGCTGCATTCCCGAGGCGTTGCGAGCGGTAGCGAACAGCGACGTCGATGAGCTCGGGCTGCCGTTCTGCGGAATCGGCGCAGGCTCGACGATCGAGGGGCCGACGCTCACAGCTACCTCTGAAAAGGCCGCGCTGATCGCGCTTTACCACGCCACCGACGGAGCGAACTGGAGAAACAACACCAACTGGCTGAGTGCCGCGCCAATCGATGAATGGCACGGCGTCGACGCCACCTCCACTTCCTGGACGAGAACGCGGGACGGGCCCGGTTTCATCGCTGTCTCCGTAGACGTGAGCGCCAACGGTCCGGTCACGGAACTGTGGCTCCGTGGCAACCGACTGCGTGGAGCAATTCCACTCGAACTGGGTCACCTCACCAACCTGGTGGTGCTGGATCTCAGTACCAATCAGTTGCAGGGGGAGATCCCGCCCACGTTGGGCAGCCTATCCAAGCTGCGCTGGCTGTGGCTCGGGGACAACAACTTAGCTGGAGCAATCCCGCCCGAACTTGGCAGCCTCTCCAATCTTGGGTTGCTGCATCTCTCTGGCAACCTGCTGCGGGGAACGATACCGTCCGAGTTGGGCAACCTCACGAATCTGGGGACCCTTCTACTCGCGGAGAACTTGCTGCGGGGGTCGATCCCGCCCGAGCTGGGCAACCTCACGAATCTGGGGGCCCTCACCCTCGCGAGGAACCAACTGAGTGGAGTGATCCCGCCCGAGCTGGGTCGCCTCGCCAATCTGGGCACCCTTCTACTCGCGGAAAACTTGCTGCGGGGGTCGATCCCGCCCGAGCTGGGCAACCTCACGAACCTGGGGTTCCTCACCCTCTCGAGGAACCAACTGAGTGGAGTGATCCCGCCCGAGCTGGGTCGCCTCGCCAATCTGGACACCCTTCTACTTGCGAAAAACTTGCTGCGGGGGTCAATCCCGCCCGAGCTGGGCGGTCTCGCTCACTTGAGATTGCTGGATTTAAGCGGAAACCAGCTAGGTGGATCGATCCCGTCCGAGTTGAGCAACCTCGTCAACCTGCGATCGCTGTGGCTCGGTGAGAATCAATTGAGCGGGGAAATACCACCCGCGCTGGGCAACCTCCTCAATCTGGGATGGCTGGGGCTCCGCGGAAACCAGTTCAGCGGACCAATCCCGTCCGAGTTGAGCAACCTCGTCAACCTGCGATGGCTGGGGCTCGGTGAGAACCAATTGAGCGGGGAAATTCCGCCTGCGCTGGGCAACCTCCCCAATCTGCGATCGCTAGGGCTCACGGACAATCAGTTGCATGGGGCGATCCCGCCCGAGCTGCGTCGCCTGGCCAATCTGAGAGAGCTGCACCTCGGCGGAAGCAACCCGCTCACTGGCTGCATCCCCGAGGCGTTGCGGGCGGTACCGGACAGTGACCTCGACGAGCTCGGGCTGGCATTCTGCGGCGCCGATGACAGCGCGCCTGATACGGCCGCGCTGGTCGCCCTCTACTACGCCACCGGCGGGCCGCACTGGACGACCAACACCAACTGGCTGAGTGGGGCGTCGCTCGATACATGGCATGGCATCACCACCGATGCCACGGGCCGGGTGACGGGGCTGAGTCTCCCGGAGAACGAGTTGCGCGGCGAGATCCCGCCGGAGTTGGGGCGCCTGACCAACCTGGAAGCGCTGGATCTCGATGACAACCGGTTAACCGGGGCGATCCCAGCGGCGTTGGGCAACCTCACAAACCTCGGAGTCCTCTTCCTCTCGGAGAACCAGTTGCGTGGGGAGATTCCACCTGAGCTGGGTGGTCTCGCCAACCTGGAAGCTCTATATCTCGACTTCAACCAGCTCTCCGGGGCGATCCCAGCGGCGTTGGGCAACCTCACGAATCTGGCGAGTCTCTCCATCGCGGGCAACCAACTGAGTGGATCGATCCCGGCCGGGCTGGGCCGCCTTGCCAACCTCGTGCAGCTATCCCTCTGGGACAACCAGTTGCGTGGAGTGATTCCCGCCGAGTTGGGCAACTTGAGCAACCTGCAAGGGCTATATCTCGATGGGAATCAGTTGAGCGGGGCGATCCCGGCCGCGTTGGAGCGCCTCGACAATCTGACCTCGCTGAAGCTCGGCGGCGGAAGCAACCAATTCACCGGCTGCATCCCGGCGGCGTTACAAGATGTCGCGGACAGCGATCTCGCCGAGCTTGATCTGCCGTACTGCGAGGCGAGCTGACCGAGCCTCGATCTAGGGGGCCGTGCCGCTGCGCCGCTCCTGCTCCCGCCGCTCGTCGAACTCGCGCAGCATCACATTGCCCAGCGATGGCGGGCGGCGATAGCCCGCAACGTCCTTCGCCAGCGACCACTCGTGCGCCTCCAGCTGACGGGTGATCAGGTCGTCCGCCTGTTCGAGATAGGCGTCGGGCTCGACTTCGCCGCGGCGCACGGCTTCGATCGGGGCGCCCGTGAGGACGTGCCAGGCCTTCGATCCCGGATTCGACGGCGTCTGCAAGTCATGCGCGACGGCCCCGCTCCAGGCCGTGCGGTCCACGGGCAGCCGGTTGGGGTCGCGAAAGGCCGGCTCGCGCAGCACCGAGCGGCGAAATGGGACCGCGGCGTCGGTGCGCGCCAGCGCGCGCTGCGCTTCCGGCTCCAGGAAAAACTGGGCGAGCCGCCAGGCCGGCTCGAGATCCGCGCTGGCGCTGTTCACCGCCACGCACAGCTCCACGCCCTCCGTCACCGGCGGCCCGTCGGTCCACGCGGGCAGCGGCGCCACGCCCCAGGAAATCGTCGGCCGCACCAGCGGCGCGAAGTCGCTGGCGTCGACGTACAGCGCCACCCGTCCGCCGTTGAACGGCGTCGCAAAGCGTTCCTCGATCCCAAGCTCCATCTGCGACCGGCTGCGCCAGTTCGCCATGCGCCCCAGGGTGCGCGCGTGCACGGGCGAGCGCATCGTCGAGCGCGTCTGATCGTCCACAAAGAACGCCTCCGCCCCCGTCAGTCCAGCCGCGTCGGCCAGCGCGGCCCGGGTCAACCACGGCACGGCGGCGAGCCCGTAGCGATCCATCCGGTCTTCGTCCCCGAGCGTGAGCCGTCGCGCCGCAAACTCGAACTCGGCGATCGACCAGGCATCCTCCCAGCTTGACGGCGGCTCAACCCCTGCCTGATCCAGATGAGCCTGGTTGTAGAACACCCCCAGATAGGCCGCGCCGATGCTGAGGGCCGTCACCTCCCCGCCAGGCCCCGGCCGCGTCTCGATGACGGCCGGATCCAGGTCGTCGAATTCCAGGTCGCGCGCCACGAAATCGTCCAAGGGCGCCAGATTGCCAGCGACCGTCAGGTCGAACACGTCGTCCGCCGCCACGCGCACCACGTCCGCGTCGATGCCGTCGACCAGGCCGGTGCGCATGCCCTCGCCCGCCAGGGTGTTGTCCAGCCGCACGTCGAGATCCACCTCGGGTTGGGCCTGCTCGAAGGCGGCCAGCGCCTGGCGCATAGCCTCCTGCTCGGTGGACGTGCCCCAGCCCGCGAATCGGATCGTCGTGCCGGCTGGAAGCGGCGTGGCTTCGGCCGCGGCCAGCGTCGCCGGAGCCGACGGCGTGAGTGTCGGCGTGGGAGTAAACGGCGCCACGCGAACCGATTCGACCGGCAGGGGGGTCACCGGCGGCAGGTCCGCGTCCAGCGGAACCAGGTCGCATCCGGTGACGCCGGCCGCCACGGCAAGCGGCAGGGCGCGCAAGATGGCGCGCCGTGAACGGCGTCCGGCGGCAGTGCGCGGGCTTCGACCGCCCGACGATGGAGATGGGTTCGCCACGTGCTGGAAGCCTTGGGGCCGACCGACGGGCGAAGGCGAGCCGCCACACGAAGCGCCGGACGGCCCGGCGTGCGCCAGACCCGGCGCCCCGAAGCAGGATAGCAGCGGTCCCCCGCGGATCAGCCTCCGAAACACACGCGCCCTCACGCCGCGAGACACCCTCCAGCAGTCCCAGCGCACCGCCGGTCCCGCGCGTGACGCAAGGTCAGGCCGTCGTCGACAGCTCGCCGGCGGTCACCAGCTCCCACTGCGCTACCCTGCGGCCGCGGCCCATGGTCGCCTCTTGGCGGCTTGAAGTGAGGCAATGACGATGTATCGCGCCGGCATCGTGGGACTTGGCGTCGGCAAGCGCCACGCAGGCGCCTATACCGGCAGCGACGCGACCGATCTCGTCGCCATCGCCGACCTTGACGCCGGGCTCCTTGACGAGGTCGGCCGCACCTTCGACGTGCCGCACCGCTACACCAGCCTCGATGCCATGCTGGAGCACGAGACGCTCGACATCATCAGCGTCGCCACGCCCTGCCAGTTCCACGCGCCCATGGTGATCGCCGCCGCCGAGGCCCGCCCCAAGGCCATCATCTGCGAGAAGCCCATGGCGCCCGACATGGGCGGCGTCGAAGCCATGATCGCGGCATGCGACGAGCACGGCGTCAAGCTCATCATCAGCCACATGCGACGGCAGCTACCGCAATTTGCCCATGCGCGCCGGCTCATCGCCGAGGGCGCCATCGGCCGGCCCCTCGCCTGCACCGTGAGCGCGCAGGAAGGCGGTCTGCTGAACCAGGGCTCCCACGTCGTCGACCTGGTCCGCTTCATGCTGGGCGACCCGGCGGTCGAGTGGGCCGTGGGCCAGGTGCAGCGCGAGACCGATCGCTACGAACGCAGGCTGCCCGTCGAGGACCTCTGCGGGGGCGTCATCGCCTTCGAGGGCGGCGCGCGCCTGGTGCTCGACGTGGACATCGGCGCCAACCCCATCGTCGGAAACTGGGGCTTCGTGCTGGCGGGCGATGAGGGCGTGCTGCGCATCAGAGCCCACCAGGCGGACGGGCGCGAGGCCTTTGACCTGCATCTGACATCGTCCGCCCATGGCGAGATGGATCTTGCGTCGACGGAGTTCCCCGAGGTCGATCCCTGGCCCACCCAAGTCGACAAGCTGGCCACCTGGCTCGACGGCGGCCCGGAGCACGTGCAGTCCATCGCGCGCACTCTGCCGTCGCACGAAGCCCTCATGGCCATCTACGAGTCCGCGCGCACCCGCTCACGCGTCACCCTGCCGCTCTCGACCCGCCGCTCACCGCTCGAGGCCATGATCGAAGACGGCCAGTTGCAGGTGCGCTACCCGGGCGCCTACGACATCCGCCACGCCGGGGTCTACCCCCCGTTGGAGGTTTAGGTGATCGTGTCACGTGGGTTGTTGACACGGATCGCCCGGGAGACTCCGTTCGTGGTGAGCCGGGAGATTTCGTTCGTGGTGAGCCTGTCGAACCACGTCGCGCCAAGGACTAGCTCACGGACTCTGGATTCCGGCGTCCGCCGGAATGACGGACATGCAAGGGGATCGAGCTAGACCATGCCCGCGACATCCGATCCATCTCGCCCCCTGCGCGCTGCCGTCGTCGGCGCCCGCATCGGACGCACGCACGCCGCCGGCTATGCCGCCAGCGAGCGGGCCGAGCTGGTGGCGATCTGCGACGCCATCGAGTCGCGCTGCCACGCGTTGGCCGACGCGCACGACGTGGAGGCCCGCTACACCGACTTCGAAACCATGCTGCGCGAGCAGCGGCCCGACGTGCTCAGCATCGCCACCCCGCAGGCGACCCACGCGCCGCTGACGATTCTCGCCGCCAGCCGCTACAAGCCCACCGCCATCCTGTGCGAGAAGGCCATGGCCGGCAATCTGGGCGAGGCGCGCGCCATGCTGGAGACCTGCGACCGGCAGGGCGTCAAGCTCGCCATCGGGCACCAGGGCCGCTGGCTGCGGGCCTACGAGCAAGCGCGGGACGCGGTGGCGGCCGGTGACATCGGAACCCCCGTCTTTGGCCGCGTGGGCTGCACCGTCGGCGGCATCACCAATCACCTCACCCACGCCCTCGACCGCATGCTGTTCATGCTGGACCAGCCCGAGATTGAGTGGGTGCTGGGCAACGTCCAGCGCGAGACCGACCGCTGGGAACGCGGCTGGCCCAGTGAGGAAATGGCCGTCGCGGTCGTCGGCCTGGCCGGCGGCATGCGGCTGGCGCTGGAAAGCGAGACGCCGGACGCGCCGGGTCTGGAGGCGCACAGCCACCTCATCGTGGGCACGGACGGCCTGCTGATCGTCTCCCAGGACGGCCGCGGCGCCGACTACGCCGTGCGCATCGTGGGCCGCGACGGACGCACCCGCGACATCCCCGCCGGCGGCGACTACTACGACGACGCCCGCCTGCGCGAGGTCGACGCCCTGGCGGCCTGGGCCGCGGGTGAGGTCGACGAGCATCGCGGCGACGCCCACCTCGCCATCAAGACCCAGGAAGCCCTCATGGCCATCTACGAGTCAACCCGCATCCGCGGCCTCGTGCGCCTGCCGCTCAAGACCATGGCCTCGCCCCTGATCCAAATGATCGAGTCCGGCGACCTCCCCGTGCGCTACCCCGGCCGCTACGACATCCGCCACCACACGGCGGCGTACCGGAGCTAGCTGGCCGCTCGCAACTCGACGGCGCGCGTCCCGCTGGGCGGCCTACGCCCGGCGACGGGCGCGAATGGCAGACCGCGCTCCCACCGCGGCCAGCACCGCGACGGCAACCCCCGCCCCGATCGCGATGGCGAGGATGACCGGCCCCACGCCCGCCGTCTCGCTGCGGGCGCTGAGCGTGCGCCGACCCTCGCCCATCAAGTCGAGTTCCCACACCAGCACGCCGTCTTCGACCCGGTCGGCGTTGTGCTCCGTGACCTCGCCGGGCAGCGAGACGCGCACCCGGAATTCGGCGGTATTGGCGATTGCGGCCGTCATGCCGGCGGTGAAGTCCCCGTTCTCACCGGCGAGCTCCTGGCCCAGCGGCGGGACGTCCATCGTGAAGCGCCAGCCGTCTCCCTCGCGCACGAACCCGAAGTCCACGGCATCGGTCATGTTGTCCGTGCTGCCCAGCGACTCCGCGGCAATCTCCATGTCGGGTACAGGCACGCTCATGCGCTGCCCGACGAATCCGTCCTCGCGATACTCCTCAACGACCGAGCCCGGCGGCGCGTCGTCGACGTCCCCGAACATGTCCTCCGCGGATTCGTCAGAAGCCGCGAGCAGGCCTTCGTCGACCGCCGCCACAATTTCGACCGCTCCAGAGCCGTCCTCTTCCACAGTGAAGGTCATCTCGATGCGAATGCAGCCCGTGAGGACAAACGCGCACAGCGCCGTTAGCAGCGCGACCGGGAGCCGTCGCCCGAAGTGCTGTGCAGTCATACCGGCATGACATCCGCCGCTCGCAACATGAACTCGTGCGGCCCAGTGCGCACGGTCGTGCGCACCTCGGAATCCGTAACCACGAAGCCGGCGGTGGTCACGGCCTCGGCGTCATCCAGCGGCGTCTCGGAGTCGCGGTAGATCAGCGTCTCGCGTCGACCGACAGAGCGTTCGAGCACGATTTCGGCCTCGACGCCCCGCGGAACCTCGACTTCAAGTGCCTGTCCATCCGGCGTGCGCAGCCAGCGCACTGCGATATCGCCGTGAGGCGTCGGAAACGTGCCCTCCACCCGCGGCAGTGATCCGGGCCGCGGAGCAATTCGGCACGTGTCGAATCCCGGCCCGGTCGGCGTGACGCCCAGCACCCGCGTCGAGAGCACGTAGCCCACCAGAATCCCGCCGGTGTGCGCCAGGCTGCGCGTGGACATTGGCCGCACGTAGTTCTCGTCGTGGCGTTGGGCGTAGTCGGCGTCCTCCACGATCCGATGGCCGCCGGTGAAGGGATCCCACAGCTCCCAGATCATGGGGTTGTCCGTGGACTCCAGCATGGGCCGGTACCGCCGCTTGATCAGATCCAGCCCCTCGTCGACCAGCCCGGCGCCCAGGATCGCGTCGGCCACGTAGCCGAAGAACAGCGGCGTGGCCTGCACCAGGTCGTCGTATTGCTCCACGATCGCGCGCGCCACCGCTTCCACGCGCTCGGGCGGCGCGATGCCGTAGTGGATGGCGTAGGCGTTGGAAATGTCGCTGTAGACGCCGTCCGGCCCGGTGGCCCGGTCGCTGTCCCAAAACAGCCCGCGATCCTCGTCCCAGAACTTGCGCCGCAGCGTCTCGCGCACGTCCGCGGCAATGCGTCGCCAGCGTTCGGCGTCGCGGGCCACGCCCACGCGATCGGCCAGCCACGCCGCGTCCTCCAGCCCGCCCACGTAGAGCGCGTTGGTGATGAAGCTGGCGCCGCGCAGGTCGTTGGCCGTCCAGTCCAGCGTGTTCTGCAGCGGCAGATCGCGCAGCAGGCCGTCGGCGTCGCGGTGCGGCTCGTACCAGTCAATCTGGGGCGGCACGCTGCGATACAGCTCCTCCAGCACCCAGCGCCGCCCCGTGTGCAGGTAGTGCTCGCGCACGCGCATGCTCCACTGGAACAGGAAGTTGGCCACCACGTAGCGCTGGGCGTTCTCCGGCGGATAGACCATCTGCAGCATCCCGTCGCCGCGGTTGCTCAGCGGCACCAGTCGCATGAAGCGGTCGGTAAGCGTCAGATCGCCGTAGGCCGCGAAGCACATGTGCATCACGTGGCTGCCGTCGCCGGTGTTGAAGATCGCCCGCTCGCGGAAGCCCTCGTGCACCAGTGTGTCCTCGAAGTTGAGGTAGGCCGTGTCGGCGCAGGCGGTCCACAGCGCGCTGAGCAGCGGGTCGTCGCACTCGAACGCGCCGCGCCGCTCGGCCGGATACACGTACTCGTCCACCGAAACCGACTCGATCCGCACCGGGGCGTAGTTGCTGCGCACGCACAGGTGCAGATAGCGGAACTGCTTGTATTCCGCCGGCTCCCACACCTGCCGGCCCTCGCGGGCCAGGTAGCGGTCGCCGTAGGGCGCGCCGGGCGGAATGCGATTGTCGATGAGCTGTTGGCCGTAGGTCATATCGACGATGGCCCCGGCCGGCGCCGTCAGCCGCACGCGGGGAAACCCGAAGAGCTGCCGCCCGAAGTCCAGCACGATGAACGGCGACCGGATGCCGTGGCCGCGGGCGAACACGCCCTGCATCTCGGTCACGCCATCCGAACCCATCAGGGCGTCCGCGTTCTCGATGACCGCATGCTCCAGCGGGAAGTGCACCTCCTGCACCAGGCGGTCCGGCAGGTCGCGAACGGCCCCGCGGCTCTCCTCGATCACCTCGCCCGTGGCCGCCGCGCGTGCGGGAAACGCCTCCCGCTCGTCCAGCAGCGCCGTCTCTCGGGCCTCCAGCAGCACCCAGTCGTAGTCGCGGGTCGGGACTTCCCAGGCCGCGCCCCAGTCGCCGTCGTCGAAGTCCGGCTGCATCCAGTCAGGCGGGTCGGCCGCGGCGTCAAAGACCTCCGGCGGACCCACCAGCGAGTGGATGACGGCGATCGTCCGGTCCCAGGCCTTCGCCGGACGCACTCGCCAGGCCGAATCGGTGCCGATGGTCGCGGCCGCGCCGTCGTCGTCCTCGGTCTCGAGTTGCGCCCACAGCCCCGCGCGCTCGCCGACGCCGTAGGCGTTGCCGCTCCAGCTCGACCAGCCGTCGCCTTCGCGAGGCGTGGCGTAGTGATAGGCCCGTACGGCAATGGTGTTGGCGCCCGCCCGCAGGTGCGCCGCGACGTCGTGGATGTCGTAGCTCTTGCGCCGCGGGTCGCTCCGCGCCGGTCCGCGCGCGATGTATTCCCCGTTGACCCAAAGCGCGTAGCGGTCCGAAGCGGTGATGCGCAGCCGCGCCGCCGCGGGCGCCTCCGCGAGGTCGAACGACCGCCGCGCATACAGGAAGAAGTGGAACGGCTTGCGCTCGCCCTCGACCCAAATCCAGCGCCCGACCCACTGCCGCACCGATCGCAACTCCGGCGGCGTCGCTGGATGCATGACTACCTCTCGCAAGCCGCGCTATCGGCCACGAGTATGCGCAGGCGCCATCCGCAAGTCGAACGTTTAGTGACCGTCGCTTGGCAGCCCGCGGGGTACAGTGCGGAACGTTGAGTGCCTCGTGCCGTTTGCCATGCCCCGATCACAACCGGCGCTAGTCCCGCCAGACACGCTGCGCTGGGCGCGCGAATCCATGGGTCTTTCCCTCGACGAGGCAGCCCGGAAGGTCTCCGTCAGCGTCCAAAAGCTGGAGCGCGCCGAACGGGGTGAGGACCATCTCACGCTGCGACAGGCTGAAAACGCGGCCGATGTGTACCGACGACCGCTTGCCGCACTGTTTGTGGCGAGCCCGCCCAAGGAGGATCCGCCCGAAGCGCAATTCCGCCGACTGCCGGGATCGCCTGGTCTGCCGTGGGATTACGAGATGCACACCCTGGCGCGCCGTATCCGCGAACGACAAGACGCTGCCGTCGAGCTCTATGACTTCCTGGATGAGGAACCACCGTGGCCGTCGGTGCAGATCGGCCATTCCGACGACTCGGCTGAGCAGGCAGCGCTGGCACGAGCTGCGCTCGGCGTGGACCTGGACGAGCAGAAAGCGTGGCGAGATCGAGAAGGCTATGTCCCCTTGTGGGCATGGATCGAGGCTGTCGAACGGCTGGGCGTTCTGGTCATGCAGGACGGCTCCATGTCGTTAACGCAGATGCGCGGCTTTGCAGCCGTGCACGACTCGGTACCCGCGGTCGTCGTCAACACCAAGGACGACCCGCGATCACGCGCCTTCACCCTTCTTCACGAGCTGGGGCACCTGCTGCGGGCACGGGTCGGACTGGATCCCACGTCCGTGACCGAGCAGTGGCTCGAAGAGTTCGCCGGCAACGTGCTGATGCCGCGTCTGTCCTTCGTCGTCGACTTCAGGCGCGCCGCCGGTGACTTGCTCCAATCCGTCGACGACCTTGCTCTCCGGTACGGAGTCACGCCGAAAGCGGCCGCGATTCGCGTCGCTCGGCTCCGACTCGCATCCCAGGCCACCGTCGATGAAGTGCTCGACCACATTGCCGAACGGGCCGCGGACGCCGGCGAGAGATCGCAAGGAGGCAACTACTACTTCAACACGATCGGCAGGCTCGGCCCAGCCTTTATCGATCTCGTGTTCTCAGCCTTGGATACCCAAGTGATCAGCTATCCGGCAGCCGCCGGACTGCTGGGTGTGAAGGTCAATAACTTCGCGGAACTGCGCGAGCGCGCATCGCAACGCTCCAGCGCCTGATCTTCTTGTTTGTCTTCGATACGAGCGCGTATATCAACGGCTGGCGCGATCACTACCCTCGGCTGACGTTTCCTGGCGTCTGGAACTTCATCGAGATGCGCATGGATAGTGGGCACATCATCAGCCCGAGAGAGGTCTTCAACGAGATCAAAGAGAAGGATGACGATATTTTCGAGTGGGCGAGGCGGCGAGTCGAGTGCTTCGTAGATCCCATTCCCGATGTCCAGGGCATGGTTGACGGAATCTATTCCTCGTTCCGCAACCCCACCGGTCGCAACAGAGGCGACCCGTGGGTCGTTGCCGAAGCCAAGGCCAGGGGGCTCACCGTCGTCACCTATGAAGGCCGGACGTTCTCCGGAGTTCCAACCAAACGTTGGGATCGCTCGATGCCCGGAATCTGCCATCACCATGGGGTGCCCTGCATCACGCTGCCCGAAGCGCTGCAACGGCTTGGCGGATCGTTCTAGTCGATAGCACGGGACGGTTCTGGCTTTGCTCTCGGCTGGGGTGAAACCGGCCCCCGTCAGGCACCCGCCTTTGACGCCGACGCCGGCAACACCTCGAAAATCACGCCCCAGCGCGGCTCAACGGTGTAGGCCGCCTCGTATTCCGGCGTCGAGCGCTGCAGGTAGAGCCGCCGGCCGCTCGCCAGGATGTCGGCCGCCTGCTCGAAGCCCATCGTCCAGTAGTCCGTCGTCTGGATGTGAATGCCGCGGTCGCCCTCGCGGATGGCGGCGTAGCGCGAGTACCAGGACGACGTCCAATTCGTCATATAGACGCTGCCCGGCGTCATCCGCCGCATGATGCCCAGGCCGACGGTGGCCTGCCCCTCGGCATCCTCACGCAGCTCCACCACATGGCTGCGCGCCGGGCCGGTGAGCTGCTGCTGCACCCGCAGGCCCGCGATAAGCACCACCGCCAACCCGGCCGCAACCGCCGCGTACCGCAAGTATGTCGGGGCAAAGCGCTTGACGGACGGCTCCACCCATCGCAGCAGCCACGCGAGCCCGACCGCCACGCACACCGCCAGCAGCACATATACCGCCGCAAAGTACCGCGCGCTGTCGAAGATGGGATGCGAGGCCAGGATGAACCAGATCGTGGTCAGACCCGTCCAGGCGATCCAGGCGGCCAGCCGCGCGCGCTGCCGCGCCAGCACCACCCACCCTGCCACTGCCAGCGCCAGCCAGCCCCACCCAAGCTCGCGCAGCATGTCGTTCGCCAGCAGGTGCCAGTTATCCAGGAACGTCACGCCGCCGGTATCGACGGGCTTGGTGATCGTCCCCACGTCGCCAACCAGCGTGAGCGGCTGGTCGAACACCAGGCGCAACAGGTCCTCGAAGCTGAGCAGCGCACGGTTTTCGGGATGCCCCCGTGGCATGGGAACGAACAGTCCCCGCACCACGTAGATCCAGGGCAGCAGTCCAACGACGACGCCGCCCGCGGCCGCCGCCAGCGCCCGTGGGCGAGCGATGCCCGGAAACCGCCGGCTGGCGACGAAGGCAACCGTGGCGGGCAGCATGAACACGCTGACGCCGTGGTTGGTGAATGAGAGTCCGGTCGCGAACCCCACGAGAGCCAACCGCACGACCGACGGCCGGTCGTCGTAGGCCATCAACGCGCCGATCGTCAGCACCACGATCAGCGTCTGCAGGCTCATGGTCCCGGCCTGCGTGGCCTGCGCCCAGATGCTGTAGCCGGTCGTGAACACCACCGTGGCCAACAAGCCGGCGAGGCGCGATCCGGTGAGCACCGCTGTCACCACGAACAGCCCCACCCCCGCCGCGATGGCGAAGCCGGCGTTGACGACGTTCGCCACGTGGGCCGGCTCCGCAAAGCCGGCGATGCGCGTGGCCAGGTGAATGCTTCCGGTCAGCAGCGGATAGCCCGGCGCGTGCGGGATTCCGCCCAGGTAGCCGAAGGTCTGAAAGTTGCCCCAGTCGCCCCCGGCGACATGGGGAACGGCGCTGAGGCCGTAGAACACCGTGAGCGCGGCGCCCACGAGGATCGCCGGAAAGAACAGGGGCGACCGCAGCACGCGGCGAGACACCGGCAATCCCGTTGGCGAGCGAGCGCTCGGAGAATGCCATACGGTCCCCGGCCGCCGGCGGTCCCGGCCACCCATCCGGCATCCGCGAACGCGTCCCGCCGGTGCTAGCATCCGGGCCGATGCTCCGGGTCGCCACGAAGTCGCCTCCGACGCTGCGCGTCCGGCTCCGACGCGCCGGCCGGGCGCTCGTCGGCGCCGTGCTGCTTACCGCGGCGGCCTGGGTCGGCGTGGCGCCGGTGGGCGCGGTCGAGCTGCCCGCCCACCTCCGCGTCGAGCCGGTGGTGGCCGAGGCCAATTTCCCCGTCGCGCTGGCCTGGACCCCCGACGGCCGCCTGCTCTACACCGAGAAGTCCGGGGCCCTGCGCGTGGTGGAGAACGGACAACTGCGCGACGAGCCGTTCGCCCAGTTCGAGGTCGACGACCTCTTCGAGCGCGGGTTGATCGGCGTCGCCGTCGACCCCGATTTCGCCTCCAACGGCTACGTCTACGTCTACTACACCCGCGCCGACACCGCGGGGCATCGCGTCGTGCGGCTGCGCGAAGTCGATGGACTCGGCGTCGAGCCCACCATCCTGCTGGATGAGCCCAACCCCACCGGCGCCGCGTTTCACAACGGCGGCAACCTGCACTTCGGTCCCGACGGCTACCTCTACGTGACACTCGGCGAGAACCACGACGCGGGCCTGGCGCCGCGGCTCGACACGCCGCTGGGGAAGATCCTGCGCATCGACAAGGCGGATGGGAGCGCGCCGCCCGACAATCCCTTTTACGACGACGGCGATCCGACGACCGGCCACGACGACCGCATCTGGGCGCTGGGCCTGCGCAACAGCTTCGACTTCACCTTCCACCCGGACACGGGCGAAATGTTCGCCACCGAAAACGGTCCCCACTGCGACGACGAACTCAACCGCATCGAGCGGGGCGGCAACCTCGGCTGGCGGCCCGAGTTCACCTGCGACGACCCCCACGTCGGGTTCACCGCCCCGCTGTGGCGCTTCAGCGACACGATTGCACCCACCGGCATCGCCTTCCATCGCGGCAGCCTGTTCATGTGCGCCTGGAATTCCGGCGAGCTCATGCGCTTCGAGGCCACCGATGCCACCTACCGCGAGCTGGTCGCGGTCGAATCCTGGGACGGCATCCCCTGCCAGGTCGACGTCGCGTCCGGCCCCGACGGCGCGCTCTACGTGACCGACGCCGGTTCGATCAGCCGCGTCGTGACCGACGCCGACTTTGCCGTGGACGGCGGGCGCTTCTACACCCAGGCCGGCAGCGAGCGCGGCGGGTTCGCCATCGTCGACGACGCCGAGGCCGCATTCTGGACGGCCTTCCAGGACTTCGGCGGTGTCGACGCCTTGGGCCATCCGGCCTCGCGCCGGTTCGAACGCAACGGGTTTCTCTATCAGGCCACGCAGGCGAGCCTCTTGCAGCACAACCCGGCAACGGGCGAGGTGCGGCTGGCCAACGTCTTCGACATGCTCAGCGCCGCCGGCTTCGACACCTGGCTCGACGCCTACCGCCAGATCCCGCGCAGCCGCGAGTGGGAGGGCGACCGGGGGCTGGCTTGGACCGAGATCGTGACGCGGCACCTCGCGATCCTCGAGCCCTACCCGCCGCTCCTGGCGCGCTTCCGCGCCGTGCCGGACTGGATCAATCGCTACGGGCTGCCGATGGGTGTGCGCGAGCTGGAATCGGTCGTCGTGGTCCGCGGCCAGCGCGCCGCGTTCCAGCTCTGGAAAGTGGACGTGCCCTGGGCGAGACCCGGCCAAGTCACCATCGTGCTCGCGGGTGACCTGGCCAAAGAGGTCGGCCTGGTGCCCGCCGCGGCGCAGGTCCCCGAGCCGATCCCGTTTGGGTGATAATCGGGCGACCGGGACCGGGGGAGATCGCGATGTCGCGTGAAACAATCACCGCCAAGGTCGATCAGGCCATCGCCGAGCTTCGCGCCGGCACGCTCCAGGAGTCCACGCTGGCCGCCATTCGTGACGAGGCGGCGGCGGGCCGGACGCGGCAGGACTTGCTTTACCTACAAGCCGCCGGCACCGACTTGAACGCCGAGGTGATCGGCATGCGCTCGGTTCTTGACGGCGAAGTCTCGGACGGCCCGGACGATCCCGACGACTGGCCCTATCAGACCGTCTTGGAAGCCATCCGCGACGGCTGGCGCATCATCGACTTTCCCAACCTCGCCCTGCTGCTCGACGAGTCGCGCACCTATGCCTACGGCGCCGAGTTCGTCCTCGAAAAGATCCGGAGCGCCTGATGGACACCACACAGATTCAGCCGACGTTGACCGACTCCGAGGTCCTCGACTTCTGCAAGAACGGCTATCTGCTGCTCGACGGCGTGGTGCCGGACGAGATCAACCGCCGCGCCGTGGAGTTCCTCGACAACGACACCTACTTCGAGCCCACGGCCATCCTGGCCGAGGACTGGTTCATGGACAACGTGATCCTCAACCCGGCCGCCGGCGGCGCCATTCGCTCGCTGCTGGGGGCGGGGTTCACCACGCCCGTGCTCATGAGCAACCACCGCGTCCACATGCCCCGCGAGGCGCAACACTGGCACCGTGACGGCCAGTCGCGCTACGGACCGTCGCTGCACTACCTCCAGGTCTTCTACTACCCCGAGGCCTGCACGCCCGAGATGGGGCCGACCGAAGTGATTCCGGGCTCGCACTACCTGTTCCAGCACGCCAGCTTCATGGGGCACTACGGCGGCATGCGGCACAGCGTCAAGACCGCCGCCTCCGCCGGCTCGATCTTCCTCACCGTCTACTCGATCTGGCACCGCCGCTCCGCGTCGACCGCACAGGGCGTCCGCAATCTCCTCAAATACAACTACTGGCGCACCGCACCGCCGGTCCGCGACTGGATCATCGAGCCGGAATTCGACTTTCGGCTGGCCGACTACACCTTCCCGATCACAACGCCCCGCCAGCAGTTCCAGGAATGCCTGGACGCGGCGGAGATGTTCTTCTGGCTCTGCGGCAAAGCGGACGAATACCGCACCATGGGCGGCCAGGGCTGGCCCCTCCCCGGCAACCGCAACGCCCCATCCGCAGGCTTCCCCGGCGACCCCACCGCGGTGACCTATTGAGGTGAGCCGGGCCGGTCTTCGCTAGCTCGAGTCTCGTCCCGGTCCAGCCTGCGTCACGTACAGCAGATCGGGACGAGTCGCCGCTGAGGTAGGACAGGAAGCAGCACGCGTCCCAATACACAAGCGGACGGCTAGGCGCCATCCCATTCCGCCCGTATGGTCTCCTCGGGTTTCCGGGTGGCTGCGGGAAGAATGCCCCACAAGTCCTCGGACTCTTCAACCGGCTGCGTGACGATCTCTATGTCAGTCACGTCGCGGATGGACAGGGGAATATCCGACTCACCGTCTCTCCGCAGAAGACCTTCAACCCGAACGCGCTTTCCCCAGAGTTCGAGCATCTTCGTCTCGTGCTTGTCGGTCACGTAGCAGGGAACACCGCGCAATTCATCGTCGGGATAGACCACGAACCGCGTCCCGCGACGCCGAGCCAGAGCGTCCACCACGCCTTCAATCGCGCCAAACGAGTCGAGATGCGGGAGTGGCTTCCATGGCGCGGTCGTGGATGCACGTCGAACCTCGCGAACGCGCCCACCGGTCCGAAAGCGGAGGGCTTCAACGCGCCCATTGATGAGGCCGGTCAGTCGGTCAGCGTGCACGCTGACGGCGTCCGAATACGGGACGGGATCACCGACGGCTAGAGCAGCCCCCACGCAGTCATAGGCGGCGGCCACGCGGTGCACAGCGTCTTCGTCTTCGGCCGTTCCCTTGACCTCGGCCACGAGGCTACCGGTCCTGAGGCTGCGCAGTTCCCAGGTGATCGCGGCGCCGCCCGCCGCGTCCGCCGCCAGTTCGCGCAGCAAGCCGCCGAAGTGCTGGAGCGCATCCAGGTCGTCCAGTTGAAAGCCCGAACCCTCAAGCTCAAGAGCAATGGTGTCGTCCGCCATTTGGTGCACCCGGGACGCGCTTGGGACTCCAGCGCGTGACGGCTCGAAAATATCACGACTTGTCCGGCTCCGGGATCAATGAATTCCATGCGGAAGCGGATGAATACCTGCCGCCTGAAAGTGGAGCTGCACGAATCGCCTTCAGTCGGCGGCGTGAACGGCCGAAGCGCCGTCCGACGGATTTCACTAGGAACCGGTCGCGGTGACCCTCCGACGTAGACGCGGCCGGTCTCCCCTAGCCTCCCACCAGCCCGTCCGTCTCCAGGTCGCGCACGCTGGCGTCGAAGGCTTCGATTGTCTGGTCGATGTCCGCGTCCGAATGCGCCGCCGACAGCAGGCCTCCGCTGGTCATGATGTGCACCCCGTGGCTATGCAGCGCGCGTCGCAGGGCGGCGCCGTCGTCGCCGGACATGCCGCTGCGCGAGGGGATCCCGTTCATGCTCACGTGAAAATACGACGACTCGCCGTAGGCGATGGCGCCCAGGTCGTGCCGGTCGAACACGTCCTGAATTCCCCGCCGCAGCCGTTCGGTTTGGGCGTCGATCTGCGCGTGCACGGCGCCATCGGCGATGTGCCGCAGCACGGCGACGCCCGTGGCGGCGGAGAGCGGGTTGCCGTTGAACGTGCCCGGATGCGCCATGCGCTGGCCGCGGTCCCAGCGTGGATCGCCGCGCAGCTCCAGCCGCTGCAAGATGTCCGCGCGACCGCCGACGCAGCCGCCCGGCAGCCCGCCGGCCAGAATCTTCGCCATCGTCGTCAGGTCCGGCGTCACGTCATGCAGCGCCTGATATCCGCCCGGCGACAGCCGGAATCCGGTGACGACCTCGTCCAGCACGAACACCGTGCCGTGCTCGCGGCACAGCTCCGGCAGGGCCTTCACGAACGCCGGGTCGAGGGGCACCGCGCCCCAGCCCGCGCCCGTGGGCTCCACGATCAGCGCCGCCACGTCGCCCTTGGACAGCTCTTCTCGCACCCGGTCCAGGTCGACGGGAATGCCCGTCACCGTGTCCTGCACGGACTGCGGAATGCCCGCCGACATTGGCACGTCCAGGGGATCGGACTGCGCCACGTGCGCATAGTCGTGCCAGCCGTGGAAGTGGTAGTGGAACTTCACGACGCGCTCGCGCCCGGTGTGCGCCCGCGCCAGCCGCATGGCCATCAGCGTGGCCTCGGTGCCCGAGCCGGTGAACCGCACGCGCTCCACGCTCGGCATCATCTCGCAGACCTGCTCGGCCCAGGCCGTCTCGATCTCGTGACTGGCGCCGTAGTGGGTGCCGCGGCTGAGCTGCCGGATCGCGGCCTCCGTGGGGATTGGATGCGCGTGGCCCAGAATCAGCGCGCCGTGCCCCATGGTGTAGTCGATGTACTCGTTGCCGTCGACGTCCCACTTCCGTGAGCCCTCGGCGCGGTCGACCATCACCGGGAACGGCGAATGCACGCGCACGTCGTGGGTCACGCCGCCGGCGATCACCCGGCGAGCGCGGGCGTACAGCTCCCGCGACCCCGGATTGCCGTCCACGAATACCTGTTCGATGCGGCCGCCCGTCGCCTGCGTCGCCACGACTGCCCCCTCGCGTACCACCGCCACAAACTGCTGTAGGCGTGCCAGCATGGGCGCGCCGCGTGCCGCTGTCAACGCGCCCCACACACTTCGGCCCAGTCCGTCATTCCCGCGGAGCCTGTCCCCGCGCAGGCGGGGAGCCGGAATCCAGCCCACACTCGTTCTCCGACGAACCGCGCAGCGCTCGCGGCACGGTCCCGCCGCGCCGTACTCTTGAGCCGTGCGGATGCCGGGAGGCCTCGCGGATGCTCTACGTCTTCCTCGGCGCGCGTGAGCCCCGCATCCACGACGAGTCGCGCATCGCCCTGGGCCTGGGCGAGGCCGACGACGACCTGTCGCTCACCCGCCTCGACGGCGCCGAAACGTCGCTGGTGGATATGGCTCAGGCCTGCGGCGCGATCGACATGTTCGGTGGCCGCCGCAAGGTGCTGCTGACCAACGCCCAGGCGCTGGTCACGAGCGACAAGAAGGTCATGCCCTGGCTGGCCGAATTTGCCCGCGCCGGCTCCGCCGCGCCGTGCGATCTCGCGGCGCTAGCCTATCTGGACTTGGGCGATCGCCGCAGCGGCTCGCGCGTCAGGGCGTTCTCCAAGCTCGAAGACGCCGGCGCGCAGGTGCGGCAGGTGCGTCCGCTGGACGAGCGCCGCGCGGCGCAGTTCGCGCGGCGGCTGGCGCAGCGCCTGGGCGTGCGTCTGGATGACGCGGCCGCCGAGCGCCTGGTCGAGATCGTCACCCCCGACGCCGGTCTGCTGGCCCGCGAGGTCGACAAGCTGGCCGCCTACGCCGGCTTCACCGGCACGCTGAACGTGGACGACGTCGACGCGGCCTCGGCCACCATCGGCGAGCACCGGCGCTGGGACTACATCAACGCCGTATCGGCGCAGCACCCGCGCCGGGCGCTGGGCGTGCTCCACGACCTGCTGGGTCTGCGGGCGCCCAAGCAGATGATCCTGGCCGACATCGGCACCGCCATGCGGCGCCTGGCCACGGCCAAGGCCGTGGACGACGCGGGCGGCGACACCAAGGAGGTGGCCCGCCGCGCGGGCGTGCCGCCGTTTCGGGCGCGCGAGCTGCACGCGCAGGCTCGGCGCACGTCGCCCAGGCTGCTGGAGCGCATGTACGGGGAGGTGGTGCGCACCGACCGCGCGCTCAAATCGACCGGCAGCGAGGAAGACGCGCTGCTCGAGATCCTCACCGCCCGGCTGGCGACCCCGACGGGTCGACGCTAGGCGGCTTCCTCCGTCGCGCGCTGGCGCTTCACCAGCCGTTCGAGTCGACGTGCGGCCGCGTTCCGGGGAATGATCCCGCGCCGCGCCGCGCTATCCAGCGCCGACTGCGCGGCCCGCACGGCCTCCCCGGCCGCCGCGTCGCCCGCGTCGATGGCCGTTTGCGCGCGCCGGACCAGCCGCCGCACCGTCGAGCGCACGCTGGCATTGCGCGCGCGCTTGAATTGCTCGCGCCGCACGTTCTTCGCGCGCGCGTGCTGACATTTCAGTTCTTTGGGTGATGGCATGGCCCAACCTGGCCGCTGAAAAAACGAGGCAGGCACCGGCCGCCTGCCGCCCTAATATACCAACGGACTCGGCCTTCCGGCCGCGTCGACCGCGGTGAAGCCCTAATCCCTCGATGAGGCCTCGGCGCCACCCTTCCGTCATTCCGGCGAAAGCCGGAATCCAGTTCGGCTGAACCTGCCACTGCACAGGCCGCGGCCCGGCCCCCTCTCCCTCGATGGGAGAGGGCTGGGGTGAGGGTGATCCGGACAGCGATTCCCCGGCACCCACCCCGAAAGATGCAGACTGACGCACCAGGCATCGATTCCAAGAATCACCGTGCAGCCCACCGTCGCGCTCATCGGCCGCCCGGATAGCGGCATCGACCAGATCTTCGACGCCGCCGTCGGGCCACAGGTCGTCGAATCCCGCGACCGATTGCCCCGCCGGATCGGGGCCCTGCGGCTGCCCGACCAACGCCTGCGGCGCCTGGCCGACGTCATGGGATCGCAGTCGGTGGTCCAGGCCCAGCTCACCCTGTGGCACTTTCCCGGACACGGATTGGGTCTTGGCGCGGACACCAACTCCGCCTGGCTGGGCGAGCTGCGCACTGCCGACGCCCTCGCGTTCGCGGTGCGGCCGGCGACCGGAACCGACGTCGAGTCCGCCCTGCGCCGCGGCGCCGACGACCTGGCGACCGAGCTGGCGCTTTGGGACCTCGAAGTCATCGACGGGGCGGCGGCGCGCGCCCACGAACGCGCCACCAGGGGCCCGCGCCTGGAGCGCCGCGAGGCGCAGCATGCCTACGAGTTGCTCAACCGCACGCGCGAGCAGCTGGCGGCGTCCGCATCGCTTGATCTGGCGGCGCTGACGCCCGACGACCAACGCGCGCTGCGGGGATTCGGACTCTTTGCGGCCAAACCCCGCGCGGTGATCGCCAACGTCGCCGACGGCGACGCGCCCGCCGCAGCCCGCGCAACCGCAAACCTCTCCGCCTCCGCCGTGGTCGCGGGCGAGACCGAGGCCGAGATCTGGTCGCTGGAGCCGGACGACGCCGAGGCGTTTCGGGACGATCTGGGACTACCGGATACCGCCGCCGACCGCGTCGGAGCCGCCGTCATGCAGGCGGCGGGGCTGCACGTCTTCTATTCCGCCAACCGCGCCGCCGCCACGGCCTGGCTCTTGCCGGTGGGCGGCACCGCGCTCGAGGCGGCGGCCACCATCCACAGCGACTTTGCCCAGCGGTTCATCGGCGCCGACGTGGCCGCGTGCGACGAGGTCATCGCTTCCGGCGGTCTCGCGCCGCTACGCGCCGCCGGCCGGCTCCAGCGCGTCGGGCGCGACCACGTGCTCGCCGACCGCGACGTCCTCCACATCCACTTCAGCCGCTGACGCCGCGGGCGCCGGCTGCGCGCCTCCCACGATCTCCTGCAGCGAGTCCAGCCCGTGATCGCGGGCATACGCCGCCAGGCCGTCGGTGATCGTCTCCGCCGTGCGTGGCTCTCGGAACGTCGCCGTGCCCACCTGCACCGCCGCCGCCCCGGCCAGCAGGAATTGCAGCGCGTCCTCCGTCGAGGCGACGCCGCCGATGCCGACGATCGGCGCGTCGACGACCTGGCGCGCTTCATACACGAAGCGCAGGGCCACCGGACGAATCGCCGGACCCGAAACGCCGCCGCTTCCCGCTCCCAGGAACGCCCGCCGGCGTTCCACGTCGACCACCAGTCCCACGATCGTGTTGATCAGCGAAATCGCGTGTGCCCCCGCGTCCTCCACCGCCCGCGCGATGGGGCGGATGTCGCCGACGTTGGGCGACAGCTTCGCGATCACCGGCAGCTCCGTGCCGGCGCGCAGCGCCGCAACCGTGGCCGCCGCGGCCGCGGGCGTCGCCGAAAAGTCCAGCCCGCCGGCGACGTTCGGGCACGACAGGTTGGCCTCGATGGCGCAGACGTTTGGCAAGCCGTCGAAGGCCCCCGCCAGAGCGGTCCAGCTCTCGGCGTCGTGCGCCGACACGCTCACGATCACCGGGCACGGCAGGTCGCGCCAGATGGGCGCCTTCTCGCGCACCGCGCCCGCGACGCCGGGATTCGGCAGGCCGATCGAGTTGAGCATGCCGGCGGGCGTCTCCACCGTGCGCGGCGTGGGATTGCCCTCGCGCGCCTCCGGCGTGACCGTTTTGGTGACGATGGCCCCAAGCCGGCTCAGGTCGACCAGGTCGCGGTACTCGTCCCCGAACCCGAAGGTGCCCGAGGCCGTCAGCACCGGGGAGCGCAACACCAGACCGTCGCGATGGGACGGCGCGAGATTCACCGTCAGCGCGGGCGCGATCCCAGCCAGGGCCTTCCACACATCGAAAACGTCAACCACGCGACGCTAGCACACGCGCCTCGTGAATCAACTGTAGGGGCAGCCCTTGTGGCTGCCCTTCCGACACGCAACGAACAATGTCCGTCATTCCGGCGAAGGCCGGAATCCAGTCCGGGTCACCGGCGCGTCGGACGGACCTGGACCCCGGCCCCGTATCGAGTACGGGGCAGGCTCTTCGCCGGGGTGACGAGAGAGCACGCTCCGAGCCGCCCCAATTGTCATTCCGAGCCGTAGGCGAGGAATCTCAGATACCGGACCTCGGCCGCCAAGCCCGCGACTCCCCGCACTCCTCCGCGCGGTGGCGATCGCCGCGTTCTCCCAACCGATCACCGACTCGACCGAAAACGCCACCGAATCCCCTCGGCTAGACTTGCGGGCCATGGAGCCATACTTCCGCCACATCCTCGAACGCACCGGCCGCGGCGAGCGCGTCGTCGCGGCGCTGGTGGTCGGCAGCCGCGGCTCGACTCCGCAGCGCATCGGCGCGCGCATGCTCTTTTTCGAGGACGGGTCGAGTTGGGGCACCGTCGGCGGCGGCTGCGTCGAATCCGACGTGCGGGCCAATGCCCGGCGCTCCCTGGCCGACGGCCGCGCGCGCAACATCGAAATCGATCTCGTCGACGACGTGCGCGGTGAGGGCGACGTGTGCGGCGGCACGCTCGACGTGCTGATCGAGCCATGGGAGGCCTCAGCCGCGGCGGCGGCATGATCTCCGACGCGGCCGCGGCGGCGCTGGACGCCATCGCCTCGCGAACACCCCAAGTCTTCGTCTACGTGGCCGGCGTGCGCGGCGTCCCCGGCGTCGAGCTCGGCCTCAAGCTGCGGTACGAGACCGACGACCGCCTCATCGGCTCGCTCGGGTCCCCGGCGCTCGACGCGGCCATCGCCCGCGACGCGGCCGACGCCCTGCGGACCGGCGAGCCCGTCACGCGCACCTATGCCGCCGACGGCAGCCCGGCATCGCGCCGCGCCGCCGCCTACGTGAAGGTGTTCTTCGATCCCATCGTCCCCACGCCGCGGCTGGTCATCGCCGGCGCCGGGCACATCGCCCAGCCGCTGGCCCACTGCGCCAACCTGCTGGAGTTCGAGACCTGGGTTGTCGACGATCGCGCCGACTACGCCAACCGCGAGCGCTTTCCCACCGCCGACCGCGTCGTCGTGGACCCGATGCACGAGTTCTTCTCCGAGTTACGCGTCGATCCGGCCACCTACGTCGTGCTGGTCACCCGCGCCCACCGGTACGACGAGGAATCCCTGCGCCTGCTGTTGGATACGCCCGCGCCCTACATCGGCATGATCGGCAGTCGCCGCCGCGTGCACATCGTGCATCAGACCCTGCTGGCGGAAGGGATTTCGCCCGACAAGTTCGGCCACGTCTACGCGCCGATCGGCCTAGACATCGGCAGCCGCACCCCCGCCGAGATCGCGCTGGCCATCATGGCCGAGATCGTGAACCTGCGCCGAGGCGGCCGCGCCGCGCACCTCTCGCTCGACCTCTTCCGCGCCGACGCCGAACACGACTAAGGGAGGCTTCCCGCAACGGAGACTCCCGCGCAACCCTCCGTCAGTCCCGCGAAGGGAGACCTTTGCGAAACCCGTCCGTCATTCCGGCGAAGGCCGGAATCCAGTCCGGACGAACCTGGAAGCGCGCCCATGGTCCAACGTCCGCCCCTGCGTACACTGCCGCCCATGGCGACCGAGCAACGCCCGCGCCTGATCGTTCTCGACGTAGCGTCCCTGCTGCACCGGGCCTACCACGGGGTGGACAAGAGCCTCGCCACCGCCTCCGGCGAGCCCACCAACGCCGTGTTCGGCTTCACGACCATCCTGTTGCGCATCGTCGACCTGCTCGCGCCGACGCACGCCGCCGCGGCCTTCGATCTCCCCGGCAAGACCTTTCGCGACGAGATTTTCGAGGAATACAAAGCGGGCCGACCCGAGACCGACGAAGCCCTCGTGGTGCAATTTGGCCGCGTGCGCGAGCTGCTCCATGTGTTCGGCATTCCGGCGTACGAGCGCGAGGGCTACGAGGCCGACGACCTGCTCGGCACGCTGGCGGTGCAGGCGGAGCGCGCCGGGTTCGACGTGTTCCTCGTCACCGGCGACCGTGACGCCTATCAGCTGGTGACGCCGCACGTGCAGGTGCTCAGCAGCAACCCACGCACCGGTGAGCCGGTGATCTACGACGCGGCGGCCATCCGGGAGCGCTGGGGCGTCGAGCCGGATCAGGTCGTGGACTTCAAGGGCCTGGTGGGCGACTCCTCCGACAACATTCCCGGCGTGAAGGGCATTGGCGAAAAGACCGCCGCCAAGCTGCTCCAGCAGTTCAGGGACATCGAGGAAATCTACGCGCACCTCGACGACCTGCCCCCGGCGGCCCGACGGCGGCTCGAGCCCCAGCGCGATCAGGCCGAGCTTTCCCGCGAGCTGGCGCGGATCGTCACCGATCTGCCGGTCGAATTCGATCCCGAACGGATGCGCCTGTGGCAGGCCGACGCCGCGGCGACGGCGGAGCTCATGCGCGAGCTCCAATTCCGCACCCTGGCGGAACGCCTGCCCTTCGGCGTGGCGGAACCCACCGCCGCAGCCGCGGCGCCGTCCGCCCCCATCGAGCCGCGGATCGTTGACGCCAGCGAGGCCGCCGACGAGCTCGGCGACACCCTGCGCACGGTCGAAGTCGCCGGCCTATTCCCGCTCCTGCGCACCACCCGCGCCGGACCCGAGCTCTGCGGCCTGGGCATCGCCTGGGACGGCGCATCGGCCTACCTTGCCTGCGCCCCGGGCGACGCGGGCCTCCTGGCGCCGCTCCGCGAGTGGCTCGCCTCAACCGACCACGACAAGGTCGTCTTCGACTCCAAGCTGCTCCGTCGCGGCCTCTCGGGCTGCGGGCTCGATCTCGGTGGGGTGCGCCTCGACCTGCTGCTGGCGGCCTATCTGGTGGACGCCGACGCCACCCCGCAGACCATCGACGATCTGGCGTTTCGCCGCCTCGGGGAGACGCTGGCGCCGCCGATGGTGGACGCCCCGCCGCCGAACACGTTCGAGACGCTGACGCCCGAGGAAATCGCGCAGCCCCTGGCCGTGCGCGCCGATGCCTGTCTGCGCCTCGCGTCCGGCCTGGAGCACGACCTGGACGCCAACGACCTGACGGACATCCTGCACAAGGTCGAGCTGCCCCTGGCCGCCGTGCTGGCCGAGATCGAGAGCCGGGGCGTGGCCATCGACGTCGCCGCGCTGCGGGAGCTCTCGCAGGGCATGCAGAGCGAAATCGAGACCCTGGCCGCGGCCATCCACGCCGACGCCGGCAAGGTCTTCAACATCAACTCGCCCAAGCAGCTTGGCGAAGTCCTTTTCGATGACCTTGGGCTGAAAGCGGGTCGCAGGACCAAGTCGGGGTACTCCACGGCCAGCGGCGTGCTCGAGGACCTCGTCGAGGCGCATCCGGTGGTCCAGCAGGTGCTGGACTTCCGGGCCATAACCAAGCTCAAGTCCACCTACGCCGACGCGCTCGCCAACCTCGTCGTCCCCGACACCGGGCGCATCCACACCAGCCTCAATCAGGCCGTGGCCGCCACGGGTCGGTTGTCGTCGGCCAACCCCAACCTGCAGAACATTCCCATCCGCACCGCCCGCGGACGCGAGATCCGGCGGGCGTTCGTCTCCGGCGCCGACGACCTGGCGCTGCTGGCCATCGACTACTCGCAAATCGAGCTCCGGGTGCTGGCCCACGCCAGCGAGGACGAGGCCATGTGCGCCGCGTTTCGGGAGGGGCAGGACATCCACGCCGCCACCGCCGCGCGTCTTTACGGCGTGGGAATCGCGGACGTGACCTCGGACATGCGCCGCCTCGCCAAGACCACGAACTTCGGCATCGTCTACGGCATCAGCGCCGCGGGGCTGGCGCAGCGCACCGAGATGACCTTCGAGGAGGCGCAGGCGTTCATCGACACCTATTTCGCCACCTATCCCGGCGTCAAGAGCTACATGGACCGCACCATCGCCGAAGCCCACGAGCGCGGCTACGTCCAGACGATGCTCGGACGCCGCCGCTACCTGCCCGGTCTCAAGTCGCGCGTCTTTCACCAGCGCGCGGCCACCGAGCGCGTCGCCATCAACATGCCCATCCAGGGCGCCGCGGCCGACATCATCAAGATCGCCATGATCGAGCTGGCCGGGGAGCTGGAGCGCCGCGCCCTCGCCTCCCGCATGCTGCTGCAGGTGCACGACGAGCTGGTGCTCGAGGCGCCGCGGGACGAGCTTGACGCCGTGGTCCCCCTGGCCACGGCCAGCATGACCCAGGCCTATCCCCTGCGCGTGCCCGTGGTCGTCGACGCCCGCGTCGGCGCCAACTGGCGCGACATGGAGGCGCTGTAGTCCGGTCCCGGTGAGTCATCCGCCCGCCGTGCGATACTGGGGTGTGGGATTGACGCCTCGCTGCCAGCGGCTGCTCATGCACGACCATGAGTCCCACCACCGGTCGCCGCGGCGTTCCCGAGTTCCTCTAGCCGCACCCGTTCATTCGTGAAAGTCACGCTCGTCTACGGATTTCTCGGCGCCGGCAAGACCACGTTGCTGCGCCGGTTGATCCCGCGTTTCCAGCCCCTGGGCCGCATCGCCGTGCTCGTCAACGAGTTCGGCCGGGAGGGCATTGATCAGCACGTGCTGCGAACCGCCGACGTCAGGGTCCGTGAGCTCACCGGCGGCTGCATCTGTTGCGAGGTCCGCGCCGACCTGCTCGCGGCGCTGGTGCAGATCGGCCGCGAGGTGGCGCCGGAACGACTGGTCGTCGAGCCGACCGGCCTCGCGGCGCCCTACATGCTCAGCCAGGTGTTCACCCAGGCCGAGGTGCGCGAGATCGCTCAGATCGACTCGGTGGTGACAGTCGTCGACGCGGCCAGGCACGAGGTCGCCCACCAGGCCTTCGGCGACTTCTACGTGGACCAGATGCGCGTGGCCGACGTTTTGGCGATCAACAAGGCCGACATCGCGACGCCGGAGCAGATCGAGACCGCGCGCGATGCCGCCCGACGGCTCAATCCCGACGCCGCCCTCGCCGTCACCAGCCATGCGGACATCGACCCGGATCTCGTCCTCGCCGCCATCGCCGCGCCGCGCCCCGCCCCCGCCGCGGCCAACGGCGACCACGTCCACGTCCACGACGAGCACGTCCACGGCGAGCAACCCGAGCTCTCCACGCTCGGGCTGGAGCGCACCACCCTCCATCCGGGCCCGCTTGCGCGTGACCACCTGGACCGCTGGCTGGCCGCGCTCGCCCGCGGCGCCTTCGGTGACGTGGTTCGGGCCAAGGGCATCGTGCCCGTGGACAACGACACGCTGCTCGTCGACGTTGTAATGGGGGGCGTGGAAGTCCGGACGTTCAGGCCGACGCCGGCGCGCTTCGAAGTCATCGGCCGCAATCTCGATCCTCGATCCATGGAGAAGTCTCTCGCCAATGGCAACACGCACATCCCGAGCCCGTCGCTCACGCAGTAGCAAAACCGCCAGTGCAGCGCCCGCCGAGGGCGAGCCCGCGGCGGCCGAGGCCAAACCCGCCACATCCGCCGACAAGGCCAACGGCAAGCTGCCCTCGCACCTCACGCACCATCGCCGCATCGCCCGCAACCTCAACGGATTGCTCGAAAACTACGGCGAGCTGCGGCGGCAGGTCGTCCAGATCGAGCGCTCCTACAAGCGCGGCGACAAGGATCTCGACGCCCGCATCTTTCAGCTCACCACGCGCCTGGACGCGCTGGAGAAGAAGCTCAACGATTTCGACCAGGAGATGATCGGCGTCACATTTGAATCCAATCTGAAGATTCGCGGCAACACCGACGCCGTCGAAGCTCTCTGGGACGCGCTGGAATCCGGCGGCGGCCCCAAGGCCATCGCCAAGCGGCGCCGCGAGGCCGCGGAACGCGAAGAGGCGCGCCAGGAGGGCATCGAAAAGCAGCTCCAGGAGATGCTCGACCAGAAACGCCAACCCAAGCCGACGCCCCGACGACGAAAGGTCACCAAAGCCACATGAAACGGCTGTCACCCATTCCCGAAGACTTCGCGCCCGATCCCGACTCCGCAGGAAACCCGGAGGACGATCTGCGCGCCCTGATGGACGAGCTCAAGGACGCCGTGTCGGCGCCGCGCTCGGCCGAGCGCGATCTGGCCGCCGCGGCCAAGGCCCTGGCCCAGGCCGCCGGGACGCTGCACACCTCCAACGGCGCGTCCGACTATGGCCCCAAGCTGCGCCTGGGCGTGTTTCTGGACACGGCCAACCTGACGGATCGAGGCTCCGACGACCCAATCCGCGTGGACTTCGCCAAGCTCCTGGACCATGTCAGCGAAGGCCGCCGCACGGTGCACGCCCGCGCCTATTGCCCCATCTACGCCGACTTCAATGGCCGGCTGGAGCACCAACGCTCCGTCGCGCCCGTCTGGGACATGGGCTATGACATCGTCACCAAGCCCATCAAGGTCTTCGCCGACGGCACGCGCAAGGCCGATCTGGACCTGGTCCTGGTCGTGGACGTGATCCGGCGTTTGCCGACGATGGACGTGGTCGCGCTCATGTCCGGCGACGGCGATTATGTGCCGATGGTGGAGTACCTGCGGGAGCACGGCGTGCGCGTCGAGGTCTACTCGTTCGCCGACGCCATCGCCGAAGAGCTGCGCCTGGCCGCCAATGCCTGGCACGACATCAGCGCCCTCACCGCCCTGCACGTGGGCGCCCCGGCCGCCAAGGGGAGCCGGAGCCGCGCCGGAGCCGCGGCCCGCGGCGCCTAGCCCGCCATGGCGCAACCACGGGGCCTGACATGAGTGGCCGCCGACGGCGGCGACGCCGGCCGCGACGCGCGTCGTCGGGGACGTCGCGCCGTCCCTGGCGCCGGGTGCGCCGCTGGTTCACGGTGGCCCGGATCTGGGCGGTGATTTCGGTGATCGCCGTGATCCTGCTGGTCGCCTCGCTCATCATCACGCCGGGTCTCACCGCTGGGAACTAGCGCCCCCTCGCCCACCGGCGGCGTGTCGTCCGGGCGTGGGAACCGGTCGCGCGGCGCCCGCGCGCGCGGCTGGACCATTCTCAGCATCGGCGAGACCGCCATCACGCTCGACCCAAGCTGGCTGATCATCTTCGTCATCATCGCCTGGATGACCTCCGAGACGGTGATCCCGCTGCGGCTCCGCGAGTCCGCCGCTCAAGCGGGCCTCCCAGTGCCTCCGCTCGGACCTCAGGCGAGCTACTGGGCCGGGGGGCTGCTGGCCAGCGTCGTGTTCTTCGCCTCGATCGTGGCCCACGAGGTGGCCCACGCCCTGATGGCCGTGCGCCGCGGCATCGCCGTGCCCCGCATCAGGCTGTTCGTGTTCGGCGGCGTGGCCGAGATTTCCCAGGAGCCGCGCGCCGCTGGCCAGGAGTTCGCCATCGCCATCGTCGGTCCGCTCACCAGCGCCGCCATCGGCGGCCTGTTTCTGGTCCTGGCCCAGGCGCTGCCGGCGGCCACCGTGCCGCGCGTGACCGCCCAATGGCTCGGCGAGATCAATCTCTTCCTGGCCGCCTTCAACCTGCTGCCGGGCTTCCCGCTGGACGGCGGACGCGTGCTGCGAGCCATCGTCTGGGGCATCACGCAGAACGTGCACACGGCCACGCGCGTCGCCAGCCTGGCCGGCGCCGGCTTCGGCGTGCTGCTCATCGTGTTCGGCGTCGTGCAGTTCGTCGCGTTTCGCGCCAGCGGCGTGCAGGCGCTGTGGGCCGTGTTCATCGGCTGGTTTCTGCTGTCGGCCGCGCGCTCGGCGCTGCGCGAGGGCGCCATTCGGCGTCGGCTCAGCTCCATGGTCGCGCGCGACGTGACGCGGGCATTCACGCAGGCGCCGTTCGCCCACGACGCGGTGGTCGGCGACGTCGAGGCAATCGCCGGCGCCGAGAACGCCCCGCCGGTTTGGCCCGTCGCGGACGCCGGCGGCGACGTCTATGCCATGGTCGCCACGCGTGACATCGCCGCCGTGCCGCCGATTCTGCGCACGACCACGCGCGTCGGCGACGTCGCCCGGGAGATCGATCCGGCCGACGTGCTGGAGCCGGACACGCCCCTCGACGACGTGCTCCAGGACGCCCAGCACCGCCAACGCGGCTACTACGTCGTCAACGCCGGCGGACGGGTCGCCGGATGGGTCTACGTCGGCGACCTGCTCCGCGCCGGACGCCCGCGCGCTTCTCGACCCAGCGACTCGGGGTAGTCGACAGCGGAAACGCTGCGCACGGATGCCCGGATTCTGCATACTGGAGAGCACCCGGCGAGCTCGACAGACCTGTCGGAATTCATTTCCTCGTGCTGACCGTGACCGGTTTTCGCCAATCCAGCTTGCGTCATGGACTCTAGTTCTCCGGCCCCGGACTGGAGTCACGCTGATTCCAGGCGCAGCAGAGTCGCCCTTCTCCCCAGCTGGGATGTATTCCGGATCGGCGGCGCGCAGGTATCGCTCGATGCGAGTTGGCTCATCGTCTTCGGAGCGACTGCCGGGATAGCGGCCTTCTTCTTGCTGCCGTGGCGCTGGGCCGGGGCGTTTGCCGAGTGGCCGGCCAGCCCCACCGGGCACTGGGATGTGAGCCATTGGGCCGTCGGGTTGATCGCCGGCGCCCTGTTCTTTGGCTCCATCCTGGTGCATGAATTGGCCCATTTCATGCGGGCCGCGCGGTATGGCGGAACCGCGCCAAGGGTTCGACTCTACGTTCTTGGCGACATCGTCGAGACCGCGTATCGGCCACAGTCTCCCCAACAGGAGATTGCCGTTACCATTGCCGGCCCCGTCGTCAGCGCCGTGCTCGGGGGTGTCTTTGTCGGGCTTGCCTGGGTGTTGCCGGAACGGTCCATTCCCCAGGTGACGGCGCGATTGGTCGGCGAGTTCAACCTGTTTGTGGCCGTGCTCAGCCTCTTGCCGGGATTCCCACTGGATGGCGGCCGGCTGTTCCATGCGGTCGTCTGGCGGCGCACCAACGATCTCTACCGGGCAACCCGGGCAGCCAGCCGCCTCGGCATGGCGATCAGCCTGCTCATCGGCCTCTGGGGCTGCTTTGCGCTGGTGTTTTCGTACGGCCTCGGGTCCGACCTCGGGCTGCTCTTTGGGCCCTGGGCCTTGCTGGTCGCTTGGTTCTTATGGTCAGCCGCGAGTGCGGCGCTGCGGGACGCGGGCCACCGGAAACGCCTCAGCACCGCGCCGGTGAACAGCGTCGTCCGATCCTTCACCCTGGCGCCCTTCTCCCACGATGCGTCCGTCCAGGACGTGTGGCAGGCCATCGTCAATGATCGGGCGAGGCCGCCGTGCTGGGCGGTCGCCGATGCGTCAGGGCGAATCACGGCCTGGATCACGCGGCGTGAAGTCTCCGACGTGCCTCCGGATCGCCGCGCGGAAACGCAGCTCGGCGAGATCGTCCACGCGGTCGACTCCGCGGAGGTCCTGGAGTCGCATGCGCCGCTCGACACCGTGCTCGACGAGGTGCAGCGAGATCGTCGCGGCTTCTATGTGGTGAAGCAGGACGGTCGCATCACCGGCTGGGTCTACGCGGGGGATCTCGTGCAAGGCAAGCGCGGTGGCGGCACCGCCTAGTCCGTCGGCAGCCCGCGCCGCCCCGTCCACTATCATCTAGGCAAACCTGAACCGGCGCTGGGAGTACGTGGTGGCCGCAGCGAACAAATCCGCCGTCTTGATCGATCTGGCTTCATTGCAAGCCCTCACGGCGAACGGCGGCGGGGTGATCGACTTCCAGCAGCTGCGCGACCGCCTGACCGGCGACAGCACCCTGGTGCGCGCCACGGCCTATGGCACCGAGCACGAGGGCCAACCCAGCCCGCACCTGGATCTCGCCGGCCTCTCGCGGGCCGGCTACAAGCAGGTGACCAAGCGCCTGCGGCGCCGCGACGACGGCACGCTCTACGCCAGCGTGCACGTGGAGATGACCGTCGACGCGCTGGACCTCACGCCCTACATCGACCGCCTCACGCTGGTGACCACCGACCCGGATTTCGTCCCGCTCATCGAGGCGGTGCAGCGCCGCGGGGTGCGGGTGCAGGTCGTGGCCAGCGGCGCGGGTCGCAGCCAGCCGCTGGCCGCCGCGGCGGACGAGACGCTGGAGCTGGACGACCTGATCTCCGACGTGGTGCGGCCCGAGCGCTCGCGCCGCGACCGCCGCCGCCCCACGCCCCCGCGCGCCGCGCCCGGCGAAACGGCGCGCGCGCGGGTTCCCGACCGCCCGGACGAGGAGCCCCGGCCGCGACGCCCGGCGCGCCCGCCGCGCGAGTCACGGCGTGAGTCACCGCGCGAGTCGCCGCCCCCGCCCGACCCGGCGCCCGAACCGGCAAAACCCGAGCCGCCGGCGCCCGCTCCCCCGCGGCGCGAGCGCCTGACCGCCCTACCCGGCGAGCGGTTGAGCGGACGCGCCGGACCGCCGCCCGACGCCTCGGACTAGACCCGCGTCGCCGTGCGCGTAGGCATCGCAGCCACCATGTGGGGCGATGCGCCGTTCCGCCTCGTCGCCGAGGAGGCCCGCGACGCCGGCTACGCCGGTCTCGAAGGCGGCGTCAGCGACCTGCGTGGCGACGCGCCGCTCGCCCGCCGCATCGTCTCCGACGACGGCCTGCCACTGCTTGGCGGACGCTTCGCGGCCAACTGGTTCGCGCCCGAGTACCACGACGTTGAGTTGGACCAGCTCAGGCGCGTGGCCGAGTTCCTGGCCGACCTCGACGCCGCCTACGTGGTCGCGGCCGCCCACGCGGTGCCGGAACGCTTGACGACCGCCGGCCACGGCGATCCCGCCGAGGAGCTGCAGCCGGACCAGTGGGGCCATCTCGCCGAGTGCCTCGCCCGCGCCGCCGACATCTGCGGCCAGGAGTTCGAGCTCCAGGTCGTCTTTCGCAACCAACTCGGCTCCCACGTGGAAACCACCGCGGAGCTCGATCGCCTGCTGTCCCTCACCGACCCCACGTCGCTGATGCTCGCCGTCGACGTCGGCTACCTCTTCTACCTGGGCTCCGACCCGCGCGACTTCATCCGCGACCGCATCGAGCGGGTAGCCTACGTCATCCTCAAGGACGTGGACGCGGACCTCCGCGACCGCCATCTGGCGCAGGGCGGCGCCCCGCCCGCCTTCGCCAGGCTCGGCGGCTTTCCGGAGCTCGGCGGCGGCCACGTGGACCTGGAGGGCATCCTGGAGATTCTTCGAGACGGTGACTATGACGGATGGCTCGTCGTGGATCAGGACCTCACGCTGCGCGATCCCGCCGCCAGCGCCCAGATCAGCCGGGAGTGTCTGGTGCATTTGGGACTTGAGCCCGAGTCATGACGCGCCGGCTTGACCGCCGCTCGGTCGTGCGCGGCGCCGCCGGTCTCATGGGCGGCACCCTGCTGGCGGCCTGCGGGGCTGAGCCGGTGCGCCGCTCGGCCCCCAGCCCCCTGCCGCTGGCCAATGTCGAGCCGTGGGGCGCCAATGTCTTCCTGGACGTCGAGAACGAGGACTGGAAACGCCGCCACAGCCTCGAGCTGCTGCGCGCGGCGGGCGTCCGCTGGATCTTCCAGCGCATCGGCTGGGACGCCGTTGAAACCGTCGGCCAGGGACTCTTCGTCAATCCGCAGCGGCGCGAGAGCAGCTGGGATCGGTTCGATGACATCGTCGACCGCGCCCGGGAGCAGGACATCTCGGTCGTGGCCCGCATCGAGCGCTCGCCGCAGTGGGCGCGGCCCGGCCGCGACAGCCCCACCGCACCGCCCGTCGACCTCGCCGACTTCGCCGCGTTTCTGCGCACCCTCGCCGAGCGCTACGACGACCGCATCCAGCACTACCAGATTTGGCACGAGCCCAACCTGGCCGCAAACTGGGGCGGCGCGGCGCCCGATCCCGCCGGCTACGCCGAGCTGCTGCGGGTGGCCTACGACTCGCTGAAGTCGTTCGATGACCGGCTCGTCGTGGCCAGCGCGCAGCTGGCGCCCACGCTCGAAAACAACCCGCGCGCGATCAGCGACCTCACCTATCTGCGGCAGATCTACGACCACGGCGCCGCCGAGGCGCTGGATATTCAGGCGGCGGCGGCCTTCGGCATGCAGTACTCCCCCAGCACGCCGCCGGACCCGCGCGTGCTCAACTTCCGCCGCGTCGAGCTGCTCCGCAACCTGATGGTGGAATACGGCCGCAGCGACGCCCCCGTCTGGCTCAGCGCCTACGGCTGGAACGCCGCGCCGCCCGACCTCGAAGCCTCGCAGTCCCCATGGCGCCGCGTCGAGGAGCCGCAGCAGGCCGCCTGGACCATCGACGGCGTCCGTTTCGGCCTGCGCGAATGGCCCTGGATCGGCGTGTTCGGCATCTGGTACTTCCGCCGGTCCTTCACCACCCTTGGACCCGACGACGCCGGCTATTACTTCCGCATGGTCGACCCGGATTTCACGCCGCGCCCGGTCTACCGCGCCGTCCAAGAAGCCGCCACCGGCCACACGGACCTGTAGGAAACCACCGCCTACATCCCTTCCCCATTGAAGGAGACCCTTGCATAACCCCTTCGGCGGAGCCTGTCCCCGCGAAGGGAGACCTTTGCGAAACCCCTCCGTCATTCCGGCGAAGGCCGGAATCCAGTCCGGTCGAACCTGGGGACGCCCGGATGCGTAGCGGAGGGGCGGCACGCGAACCCTCCCTCCCGCAACTGCGCCGCTGTTTCCAATGACGGGGGAGGGTCGGCGCCCGACGTACCAGCCGCGGCCGCTCGCCGACTCCCTCGCACGCCTGATGCGCCCGCCGTCGCTTCCGGCCGCCTTCGACCGCGCCCTGCTGGCCGCCTCCGGCCGGGTCAGCGCCGCCTCGGCCGCCGCCTTTCGCATCGCCTTCGGGCTCCTCGGCCTCTTCGCCGTCGGCCGCTTCGCCGCGCACGGCTGGATCGCCGAGCTCTACATCGAGCCCGAACGTCACTTCAAATATCTCGGCTTCGAGTGGGTGCAGCCCTGGCCGGCCTGGGGGATGTATCTCCACTTCGCCCTGCTCGGCGCGGCCAGCCTGGGCGTGGCGTTGGGCTATCGCTACCGCCTCTCCATGGCGTCCTTCTTCGTCCTCTTCACCTACGTCGAGCTCATCGACAAGACGACCTATCTGAACCACTACTACTGGATGAGCCTGGTCAGCTTCCTGATGATCTTCATGCCGCTGCACCGCACGGCCTCGCTGGACGCCCAGCGGAAACCCGCGTGGCGGCGAGACACGATCCCCGTGTGGGTGATCTGGACCCTCCGCGCGCAGCTGGGCGTCGTGTACCTGTTTTCGGGCCTCGCCAAGCTGAATCCCGACTGGCTGCTGCATGCGCAGCCGCTGCGCATCTGGCTCTACAACAACGGCGACCTGTTCCTGGTCGGGCCGCTGCTGAAGGAAGCCTGGGTGGCCTATGCCATGAGCTGGGCGGGAGCCGCGTTCGACCTCACGATCGTGGGCTGGCTGCTGTGGCGTCGCAGCCGCCCCTTCGCGTACGCGGTGGTCATCGCGTTTCACCTTGCGACCTGGGTGCTCTTTCCCATCGGCATATTTCCCTGGGTCATGATCCTGGGCACGCTCATCTTCTTCCCACCCGACTGGCCCCGCCGGCTGCTGGCCAGGCTCCGCCGGCGTCCACCGCCCAAACCAGCCTTCACGTTGCTCTCCGGCGCGCCGCCCGGTTGGACGGCCCGCGCGGCTGCCGTCGCCCTTGGCCTGTTTGCCCTGGCGCAAGTGATCCTGCCCCTGCGCCACTGGGCCTATCCCGGCGACGTCCGCTTCAACGAGGAGGGCTACCGCTTCGCCTGGCGCGTGATGCTGACCGAGAAGACCGGCCACGCCCTGTTCCGCGTCACCGATCCGATCACCGGGGAGGAGTGGCTGGCCTACCCCGAGGATTACCTCACGCCGCTCCAGGCCGAGCGCATGGCCTACCAGCCGGACATGATTCTGGAGACCGCGCACTTCATCGCCGACGACTTCCGGCGGCAGGGCCGCGACGTGGAAGTCCGCGCCGACGTGTTCGTCACGTTCAACGGCCGTCCCGCCGTGCGCTTCATCGATCCGAACGTCGACCTGGCGCGGATTGCGCCGGGCCTCGCGCCCAAGCCGTGGATCCTTCCCGCGCCGGACAGCGACACGATGCCGCCCCTGTCCTAGCGCATGCTGTCGCCGTCGGTGTCGCTGAATCCAACCGCGACGCCCAGCAGGCTCACCACCTCGGTGTTGATCGCGCGACGCAGGTCCATCAATCGGTCGTAGACCGCCCGCACCTGCGCCGGTCGGTCCACCACGGCGGCGCGCAGGGGACCTTCCACGGCGTCCACCGACGCCACGGCATCCTCGAACAGGCTCCGCATGCGCTCGTCCGCCGCGGCCGACAGCGGAGCGACCATGTGGGACACCCCGAGCCCATCGTTGACGGCGTCTCCCAGATACACGTCGCGCATGCCCAGAACCGTCGCGCGCAGATCGGCCAGTCCGTTGCCGCCCGCGCCGCCGGGGATGGCCGTAAGGTCGGCGCCGTCGCCCCGCAGCCCCAGAGCGGCCGCCAGCTGCAAGTCCGTGAGCGTGCGGATGAGGAAGACCTGCGTCCGCACCACCTCGGCCACCGCCGCGCTCTCGAGCATCGAGCTCGACGACCGTCCGGTGAGGAAGTCCCGGTAGGCCGGACCGCCGTTCCGCGACACCGTCCACTCCTCGACGATGGCGGCGGTTTCGGACGCGATGACGCCGCCGAGCGCGCGCAGGTAGTCGCAGCGCGGCGAGGCGGCGTCTGACAGCCGGGACACCGCCTCCGCGTCGAACACGATGTACTCGATCGCCCCGAAGCCGCGCTGCGTGGAGGCCAGGGTGTTCCGCACCGCGTCCTCGGTCGTCGCCGGGTTCTCCGCCAGCATCCGCTCGATTCGCTCGGGGTCGATCGGCGACCAGTCGATCAGCCCGCCGGAGCGCCGGTCCATGACCGGACCAAACGCCATCGCCGCCGATCGCAGCCACGCGCCCCGCGCGTCCCGCCACGCCTGGTGCGCGGTTTGCACCGTGCCATCGGAGGGCGCCGCGCACAGCGCCTCGATCGCCGTCTCGAGGTCAGCGGCCGCCACGCCGGCCGCCTGGTACGTCGGCACAACCACCTGGTCGGTGAGGCTGATCAGCACGTCCGAGTCGTCGGGTGCGCCCTCGCCGCATCCGACCACCACCAGCAGCAGTCCCGCCGTCAAGAGTCCGCGCCATCGGTTCATCACTACAGTGACCTCAGAAACTGGAGCAGGGCGTCACGCTCGCTCGCCGTCAGCGCCATGAACCGATCGCGCGAGGCTTGCCCTTCGCCGCCGTGCCAGAGAATCGCTTCCTCCAGGCTCCGCGCGCGCCCGTCATGCAGGAACATCGTGTGTCGGTTCACGACCTGCACCAGGCCAATGCCCCACAGCGGCGGCGTGCGCCATTCGCGGCCGGTGGCCAGGCCGTCGGGCCGCTCGTCCGCCAGGCCCTCGCCCATGTCGTGGAGCAGCAGGTCCGTGAAGGGAAAGATGGTCTGGGCGCGCAGGGGTTCCACCGGGTGGTCGTCCCCCGTGACGTGCCTGGGCGTGTGGCACGAGGAACAGCCGGTCTCGACGAACAGCTCGGCGCCCCGTCGCACCTTCGGCTCGTCCACGTTGCGCATGGCCGGCACGGCCAGGGTCTGCACGTAGAACGCCACCTGAGCCAGCCGCTCGTCCGGCATCTCGGGCGTGCCGCCGTTGGGCGCCGCCGCGCAGTCGGACTGCGCCGCCGGGCAGTTCTCCTCGGGAAACAGGCTGGACGTGATGCCGATATCCCCTCGGAACGCGCCGGCGGATTGCTGCTCCACCGTGGGCTCATTGGCCTTCCAGCCGAACCGACCCAGCACCACCTCGCCGCGCCGGATGTCCCACACCATGTTGGGGCGACCCGAAATCCCGTCGCCGTCGGCATCGTCGGGGTCCGCCAGTCCCAGGATGCGTTCCGCCGGAATGGCCTCCAGCAAGCCCATGCCGATGACGGCGGAGGCGATGCGCGGCGAGATCATGACCGCCGCATCGTGCGGGCCGAAGGCCGGATCCAGAATGACGTAGGTGGGCTTGCGCAGCGTGAACGGCGTGCCGTCCGGGTAGGCGCCGCTGATGATCTCGTAGCGGATGCCGATCCGTCCCTCCGGCGCCACGCCGATGACGGCGCGATCCTGCAGCTGCCCGCCGTAGACCGGCTCGTCGACCGGACCGTCGGGCCCGGCGATGCTGAGCCGCAGGAGCAGTCCGCGCTCGGGATCCTCGTCGTCGTCCGGGGGCTTGGCCCGGCCGTCGCGCGCGTGACAGGACGAGCACGACTGCGCATTGAACGTCGGACCGAGACCGTCCCGCGCCTCGGTCGACGCCGGCGCCGTGACCCAGTTCTGATTGAAGAAGCTGTCGCCCACTTCGAAGACGCGCCGCTCCTCGTTGGCCAGGTTGCGCGCGGACAGCTCGAACGCGTTGCTGCCGGCGCTGAACGCCGTCCCCGCCCCGCCCAACCGCTCGTCGAAGACCATGGTGAGGTCGACCCCCGGTCGGTCGGGGCCGCACGACGCCAGCAACGCGCCCGCGACCACTGCGGCCGCCAGCCGCCCGACGGCGCGTCGCGCTCCGACCGGTACCATTGGCCCGGGGTCACCGCACCCAGGCCGCACGTGGCGGCGCCGCCCGCGCCGTCCTACCCCACATGCGACCTGCCGCGAGTGGCGGATGCGGTGACCATGGCTGTGAAGTGCCGTTCCACCCGGCCGGTCGCCAGCATGGCGCCGACGACCAGAAGCCAGACGAAAAAGCCGGTACCCACGATTGGGTGCATGATCGTCGCGGCATCGATCCAGATGAATTGCATGGCCAGGCCGAGGACGGCCGAGACGGGCGCGATGCGCCGGAGCTGCCCGCCGACCTTCCACTGATATCGGGCGGCGGTGAGCAGGGCCAATCCGGCTGCCACAAAGCCAATCTTTCCGGCAATCCCGTGGATGCCGTCAAGCGTCTCCGCGGCCGCGCCCCCCAGGTCAGGCGCCGCCGCCGCCAGGGCGATCGCGCCGGCGCCCGAAACGGCAAACCCCGCGCCGGCGACGGCGAGCAGATATGGCACCAGCGGCGTGCCCAGACGTTGGCGAATGATCCACGTGCGCAGCAGGAACCAGGCCCCGGCAACCAGCGCCAATCCCGCCACTACGCGCCCGCCGCCGCCCAGGCCGTAGAGGCCGCTCCGCTCGGCGATGGCCGCCAGCGTCTCCGCCAAGGTGGCATGGTCCGCCGCCGCCGACACGCGTCCAATCACCGACACGGCCAGGGCCAGCGCCGCCAAGATGAGCAGCCTGCCCGCATACCGCGCAGCTGCGGCCGGCGTTGAGCCGGCCGCAGCCGCCGTCGGCGGCGGCGCGCGGCCCGCGACCTCAGGCACCGAGCCGCCCCCTGGCAGCCCTCGCGCCGGACCGCGGACCACGGCTCGCCATTAGCTCACGCTGATGGTGATGCCGAGCGCCTGCGCCGCGCTGACGATCGTGTCCGTCTGCTCCTCGAGAGCGACGATCGCATCGAGCACGGCCTTCCGCCCGGCGTCGGCGTCGGACACGCCTTCCAGCAGGTGCTGGTCGAACGGCGCGTCGATCGCCTTGGTCAGGTTCACGCTCCGCTCGATCTCAGCCGCCAGCTGCTCCGCAATCTCGGCGTCCTGGGCCTCGATCAGATCCAGCACTCCGGGACCGGCCACCAGGCCGAAGTTGCCCAGAAACACCATCTGAATACCCAGGGCGTTCCCCACGATGTCGGCCGTGGTGTTGTCGGAGAAGCAGGAGTGCTCGTCCTCCTGGGACCGCGCCTCGTAGGCCACGGTCATGCGCTCGCCGGCCAGTTCGCCGCGGCTCAGCTCACCGATGCCGGTGATGATCCGGCGCAGCGCCTCGTCCGTGTCCACCGAGGTGAACTCGGCGCGGTAGTTGTCGCTGCGGCCCGGCGCCCAGGCGTCCACCATGTCCTGCAAGTGCTGCAGCAGCAGGTCCGACGCAACCGCCAAATACGTGGCGCGGCGGTCGGCGTTGGCGGCGGTGGTGAAATCCTCGATGGACCGTTCACCCGGCCCGGCCACGCTCAGGTCCTGGCCCCACAGCAAGAATTCGATGGCGTGCCAGCCCGTCGACACGTTCTCCTCGCCGCCCTCTTCATTCAGCGACACCAGCAGCTCGGCGTCGATGACCGGGAAGGTCTCGGCGTCGTTGATGATGCCGGCGCTGGGATTGTCGACCACGTAGTCGATGTACGCCTCGTCCAGCGGCCAGGCGTTGATCAGCCCTTCAGGGCCGTCCTCGGGATGGTCGATGGGACCGTCGTAGAACCGGAACGCTTCGGTCGGCCCGTAGTCATCGCGGGCGATCAGCCACATCCGCTTGGCGGCCTCGAGATGCGCCGGCGTGGGCTCGGCCAGGAATCGGTCAATGGCCCGGTCCATGGCCTGCGCCGAGCTCAGGCTCTGCGCATACAGGTGGTGGACGCCGTTGGCGTAGTTCGCCACCACGTCCTGCTTCAACTCGGTGGTGGGCCCGCTTTCGCCGCAGGCTGCCAGCAGCCCGGCCATGAGACCCGCCACCACGACGAGAACGATTCTTCGCACTGCCCCTCTCCCATCCGCGCCGTACCTGCCGCCTACGATTCGGCGTAAGGGTCGACGCATAATGATGTTAGTCACTACTAAGAGACGGCCGTAGGATAGGCGAACGCCCGGAGTTGTCAAGGCGTCACGCCGCCGCCGCGGTCCCCACCGCCTCCAGCCCTGTCAACCCGTCGCCTCCGGCACGTCCACCCGCGCGACCACCGCCCCCCTTGGGAGACCATCCAAAAGAAGGTTGGGATGAGGGCGATCCGGCACCCTCTCCCTCAGGGTGTGCAGACCGGAGACATCATTTACACGTGTTCGGAGACATGGTTTACACATCTGGACATGCACTGGAGGACCGGGATGTGCCGTTTGCGGAGCGACGAGTGAGTGATTTGCGGGCCGAGTTTGTGGCGCTGGCCC
>JAJDUU010000008.1 GCA_022826485.1 Chloroflexota bacterium
GCTGGCCCTGCCGAAGCCCGAGCGGGTGATCTTCGTTGGCGTGGAGAACGCCGAGAAGCGTGCCGCCAGTGCCATCGCCAACGAGCAGGACACGTTCTGGCACATGCCGCGCAGCGTCTACGAGCAGGTCAACCAGGAGAACCCCAACATCAGGGCCTGGTTCCCCGACCTGCCGTACGCCTACTTCGACCCGGCGCCGCGGCACCTGGCGTTCAACCTCAAGGCCCCGCCGTTTGACAACGTGGACGTGCGCTGGGCGATCTCATACGCGGTCGACCGCGAGAAGATCGTGGAGTTCGCCTACGAAGGGATCACCACGGTCACCGACGTGTTCTTCCCGCACACGCCGGCCATGGACGTTTTCTACCAGCACGCCGCCGACCTCTTTGAGAAGTACCCGGCCAAGGAGTTCAACCTCGAGAAGAGTGCTGAACGCATGGAGGCCGCGGGCTACTCGAAGAACTCCGACGGTCTCTGGGCCGACGGCGACGGCAACACGGTGGTGATGGAAATCCACGTGCGCGGCGGAGAAGAAGACCAGCAGCGCGTCGCGCCGATCCTGGCGGATCAGTTGCGCGTGGCCGGCTTCGACTCGACGTTCAAGATCACCGAGGCGGGCGCCTTCTTCGACGGCATCGCCCGTGGCGACATCCTGACCAACATGCAACTGGTGGGTGGCAACACGGTCAACGTGGCCGACCCATGGGGTACCTGGCGGCTGCTGCACAGCAGCCACTCGGCGCCGATCGGCGAGGTTGCAACCGGACAGCGCTCGCGCTTCGAGAACGCCGAGTTCGACGCCATTGTTGATGCAATGGCCGGGCTGACCACCAGCGACCCGGAGATGAAGAGCCTGTTCTACGACTCGATGGAGATCATTCTCCGCGAGATGCCGATCGTCTCGCTGGTCCAGACGGCGTTGTTGACTCCCAACAACTACACGTACTGGAGCAACTGGCCCGATATTGCGAACGACTACCAGGCGCCTTCGCAATGGTGGGGCAACTTCTACCACAGCATCCTGACGATCGAGCCCACGCAGTAGCGAAGGCCTGATCGGCGAGGGGCTTCCCGGCTGCGGGGAGCCCCTCGCACGGGTACCATCGGAACAGGGAAGTCTTCGTCCGAATTGTTTTGGACTGCCTACAGCGCGGCGGAGCAAATAGTGTCTCGCGAGTGGGCAGCCGCATGGAAAGGATGCGGGCCGCAAAGCCATGACACGCAGCACGTTCACCCGCCGCCGGATGCTGGCGGCGCTCCTGGTCGCGGGAGTCGTCGGCGTTGCCTGTGGACCTTCGCCAAGCGCGAACGATTCCGGGGACTCGTCGGGGTCATCCGACACATCGGAATCGACGACGGAGCCCACCAAGACGCCAACCCTCGACTTCTTCCGCGCCGGCGGCCGAAACCCGAGCTACCCAACGCCAACTCCGCAGCCCATCCCCGGGCAGCAGCAGTCCTGATACGGCCGTGGCAGCGGGCGCGGGCGCCTGACCTGATGCCACTTCCGGGACGCCACCGTTGAACAACGGCGCGGTTCTATCCGTCAACGACCTGCGGGTCTACTACGACACAGACGCCGGCACGGTGAAGGCTGTTGACGGCGTCAGCTTCGATCTGAAGCCCGGCGAGCGCCTGGGGCTGGTCGGCGAGTCCGGCTCGGGCAAGAGCACCATGGCGCTGGCGCTGATGCGGCTGCACAAGCCGCCGGCCCGTATCGCCGGTGGCGAAGTGCTGCTGGACGGCGTGGGCGACGTGATGAAGCTGGACGACGACGGCCTGCGGCGCATCCGCCTGGACCGGCTGGCGCTGGTGCCGCAGGGGGCGATGAATTCCCTGAATCCCGTGATGCGAATCCGTGACCAGCTGGCCGACGGCATCCGAACCCACAAGCCCGGCGATTCGCGCGACGATCTGGCCGAGCGAATCCAGGCGCAGTTGGCCCGGGTTGGGCTGGACGCCGAGGTCGGCGGCAAGTTTCCGCATGAGTTGAGCGGGGGCATGAAGCAGCGGGTGGCCATCGCCATCGGCACGTCGCTGAGTCCCTCGGTGATCATCGCCGACGAACCCACCAGCGCGCTGGACGTGGTGGTGCAGCGGCAGGTGATGGAAACGCTGCGCTCGGTGCAGGAAGAGCTCGGCGCGGCGGTCTTGATCGTCGGGCACGACATGGGGCTGATGGCGCAGATCGCCGACCGCATGGGCGTGATGTACGCGGGCAAGCTGGTGGAACTGGCGCCCGTGCATGACCTGTTCACCAACCCGCAGCATCCGTACACCAGGCTGTTGATCGAGAGCGTGCCGACCCTCATGGCCAAACGCGCGCTGGCGAGCATTCCAGGCGCGCCGCCGACGCTGATCAACGTGCCGCCGGGCTGCCCGTTCCATCCGCGCTGTCCGAGCGCCTTCGAGCCATGCGACTCGGAGGTGCCATTGCCGACCGCGCAGAACGGACGCGTGGTGTCCTGTCACCTGTATCCCGGAGAAGCCGCATGACGGCATTCCTGGAGATGGCCAACGTCAGCAAGGTCTTCTCGGCCGGGATCATCCGGCGCCAGCACACGGTGGCCGTGGACGACGTGACGATGACCATCGACGAGCAGTCCCCGTCCATCCTGGCGGTGGCCGGCGAGAGCGGCAGCGGCAAGACCACGCTGGCGCGGCTGCTGCTGGGCGTGATTCCGCCGTCGTCGGGCGAGGTGATCTATCGGGGCCAGTCGGTGGACGACTTGTCGCGCGAGCAGCGCCGCACGTACCTGCGCGAGATTCAGCCGATCTTCCAGGACCCGTTCGAGTCCTATAACCCGTTCTACAAGGTGGACCACGTCCTGACCGTGCCCGCGCAGAAATTTCAGTTGGCTGCGACCAGACAGGAGACCACGCGGCAGATCCACGAAGCTCTGGACATGGTCGGCCTGCAGCCGGCCGAAACGCTGGGACGTTTTCCCCACCAACTGAGCGGCGGCCAGCGCCAACGGGTGATGGTGGCCCGGGCCATGCTGCTGCGGCCGCGGCTGATCGTGGCCGACGAGCCGGTCTCGATGGTGGACGCCTCGCTGCGCGCCACGATCCTGGAGAGCATCCGGCGCATGAAGCAGGAGCTTGGGATCTCAGTGGTCTACATCACCCACGACCTGACGACGGCCTACCAAATCGCCGACAACATCCTGGTGATGTACAAGGGGTCGGTGGTGGAAGCCGGGTCGGTGGAGCAGGTGATCCGCGACCCCAAACACCCGTACACGCAGCTGCTGGTGTCGTCGATCCCCCAGCCCGATCCTTCGTTGCCCTGGGGAGCAGAAGGCGAGATCGCCGGCGACCCGGAATCCATGGAAGTCGCGGCCACTGGCTGCAAATTCGTCGATCGCTGCCCCGTGGCCTTCGAGCAATGCGCCGGCCAGCGTCCGCCCCTTTACCACGAACACCCGTCCCGCGCGGCCGCCTGCTTCCGCTATGACGACGCGCCGAAG
>JAJDUU010000010.1 GCA_022826485.1 Chloroflexota bacterium
GTGACTTTCCTGCGGGTCGTGCCACATGAGGTGGATGTTGCGGTCGCGGGCGATGTCGAAACAGGCCTGCTGCCTGGCGCGAATGGCGTCGCTGCGGTCCTGCGGGTGCCACTGGAAGGGGGTGAAGGGCTTGGGGATGAAGGTGGAGACGGTGACGTTGACCTTGGCGCGCTTGCCGTGGTGGCGGCGGCCGAGGGCCATGACGCGGTTGGCGAGGTGGGCGATGGCCCGGGCGTCGTCGAGGGTCTCGGTGGGCTGGCCGATCATGAAGTAGAGCTTGATGGTGCGGAAGCCGCGCTGGAAGGCCATGTCGCAGGTTTCCAGCAGGTCTTCGTCCGAGATTTCCTTGTTGATGACGCGGCGCATGCGGGGGGTGGCGGCTTCGGGGGCGAAGGTGAGGCTGCCGCCGCGCTTGCCGCCGCGTTGGAGGGCGTTGGCCACGTCGACGTTGAAGGTCTCGACGCGGGTTGAGGGAATGGAGACGCGGACGTAGTCCTCGGCGGAGTCGTAGACGTCGTTGATCAGGCCGTCGAGCCCCTGGTAGTCCACGGCGTTGAGGGAGAGGAGGGAGACCTCGCTCTGGCCGGTGGCGGTGAGGCAGCGGTCGACGGCCTGCTCGACCAGGTCCTTGCGACGGTGGCGGACCGGGCGGTAGAGATAGCCGGCCTGGCAGAAACGGCAGGCGCGGGCGCAGCCGCGGTCAAGCTCGACGGCGATGCGGTCGTGGACGACGCCGGTGTTGGGTACGACTGGGAGGCGAGGGCCGCTGTATTCGTCGATGTCGACGTACTGGCGGGCGATTTTCTCGGGGAGGTCGTCCCGCAGGCGCCGGTGGCCGAGGAATGCGCCGTCCTCGGCGTATTCGGGTTCGTAGAGGCCGGGGGCGTAGATGCCGGGGATGGTGCGACCGGCGGCGGCGATGAAGTCGTGGCGCCAGCCGGGTTGAGAGCGGTCGAACTGGGCGTGCAGGTTGAGGACCTGCTGCAACAGGTCCTCGCCTTCGCCGACGGCGATGAGGTCGAAGAAGTCGGCCATGGGCTCGGGGTTGGAGACGGCGGAGCCGCCGCCGAGGATCAGTGGGTCGTCATCGGAGCGGTCGATTCTTTCGATCGGGATCCCGGCGAGGTCGAGCATTTCGAGGACGTTGGTGTTGCCGCTCTCATAGCTCATGGAGAAGCCGAGGACGTGGAAATCGCGGAGCGGGCGGCGCGATTCCCAGCCGAAGAGCGGGAGGTCGTGGTCGCGCATGGCGTCGGCCATGTCGGGGAGCGGGGTAAAGCAGCGGTCGCAGAGGTGTGGGGTGTCGTCGTTGATCAACTCGTAGAGCAAGCCCATGGCCAGGTTGGACATGCCGATTTCATAGGCGTCGGGGAAGCAGAGGGCAAGGCGGGTTTGGGACGAGTCCCAATCCTTCTGGCGCGCATTGTGCTCGCCCGCCAGGTACTGGGCGGGTTTCTTGACGCTGTCGAGCAGGTGCTCGATGTCAACAAGCACGGGCGCGGAGGTCTGAATTGCCATGCGCCCATACTGCCCTATCGCAGCACTCCCTTCGACACTCTCTCACCGACATGGCACCCGGCAGGCCATCACCTTCCTGGTCGTTGATCCAAGCTCAAGGCGCTCGGACCGACTAGCGAAGGGGGATATCGCGGGCCTGCCTGCCCAAAAGACGCTCTGGCGGGCGGCTAAGATACTGCGCCCGACCATGGCGGCGAGCTTTGAATCGATGCGCGATCTGGTCCTGCGTGCTTCCACGCTCATTGACGGCACTGGCGCGGATCCGTGCTACGACGCCGAGGTCGTGATGAGCGATGGCCTCATCACCTATGCGGGCCCGGCTCGTCCGCTGGCGGACGACGCGGAGGTTGTGGACTACGGCGACGCCACGCTGATGCCCGGCCTGATTGATTGCCATTGCCACCTGCAGTTCGGCGCGTATTCGAGCCACGAACAGACGCTGGCCGTGCATAAGTCGGCCTCCAATGAGGAACGCATCATTACGGCCATCCAGAACGCCCAGCGGGCGCTGGCGACCGGGGTGACCACGATGCGTGACACCGGTGGCTACCGCGCGCTGAACATGCTGATTCGCGACGCGCAACGTGCCGGGATGTTCCTGGGTCCGCGCCTGCTCGTCTGCGGAGCCCCGATCACCACGACCGGCGGACATCTGCATTGGTGCGGGCTGCGTGCCGACACGTGCGATGAGGTGATTCGCGCCGTTCGCCAGATGGTCGAAGCCGGGGCCGACTTCATCAAGGTCATGGCCACCGGCGGGATGATGACGCCCGGGTCGCAGGCCGGGCACTCGCAATACGACCTGGCGACCCTCCGTGCGCTGGTCACGGATGCTCATCGCCTCAAGCGTCACGTTGCCGCCCATGTGCTGGGTGCGGATGGATGCCGTGAGGCCATCGACGCGGGCGTGGACACCCTGGAGCATTGCTCGTGGCTTACGTCCGACGGGATTCGCGGCGAGTCGACGATGGATGAAGAGGCCGTGGAGCGTATCGACGCGACCCATCAGTCGGTCCACATGACGCTGGCGGCAATGAATCGCACGCCGTTTCGTGACATGGCGCACCTGGACGCGTTACCGGCCGATGAGCGCGAACGCATACGGGCCGCCGGGGCGAATTTCCGGTACATGCGCGAGCGAGGGGTGCCGCACGTTGTTTCCACGGACGCAGGGGTCATCGATACGCCGTTCCACGAATTCCCGCTCTCGGTCATCAGCGCCGTTGTTGCGCTGGATACCACGCCGGTGGACGCCGTGCATTTGGTGACTGGCGCCGCCGCGGACGCTATAGGACTGAGCAACCTGACGGGATCGCTCCGTGCCGGGTATCAGGCCGATCTGCTGGTCGTGGACGGGGATGCGGCCGAGAACATCTGCAATATCGCCCGCACGGTGTCCGTGTACCTGGGCGGCCATGAAGTCGTGCGCAAGCGCCGCCTGGAAGTGCTCGTCAACTAGACGGTCGTGCTGGCCGGCGCGCCGGGCGAGGTTAGGCGAAGCGCAGCGGCGAGCCGAGCTGGCGGAGGAGCGAGATGACGCTCTGAGCGGCCAGGGCGCTGGTCTTGGGGTTGGTCTCGCTGGGCCGGTTTTCGAGGCGCAGCCGCATGCTTCCGAAGGACCCAATCGCTTCCACCTCGTGCACGTTGCCTGGCGCGGCGGGATCGGCCACCACGGTCACGCGCAGCCGGTCCGGACCGTCCGCGGCCAGCGCCAGCAGCGCCGCCACGTTGACGTTCTGCGGAAAGCCGCGAACAGCTTCCACGGGGCCGCCGGCGAAGATCTCGCGCGGGCCGTCGATCGTCGAGAGGTCTATCCCGTGTTCGACGACCCAGGGCGCGTCGGCCAGGGCCACCGGGGGCTTGGTGGTGGTCAGGGTGATCGATGCCACGTCGCCAACGCGGGCAGCGCGAATGACGTCCAGCGCGCCA
>JAJDUU010000020.1 GCA_022826485.1 Chloroflexota bacterium
TCCCGAGCCGCTCTGGGTGCTGGGTCAGGTGCAGCGAGAGACGGACCGCTACGAGCGGGGCTACTACTGCGAGGACCTCTGCTTCTGCATCGCCGCGGTTGAAGGCGGCGCGCGGATCGTCTACGACAACGACATCGGCCCTGGCGGCGACGTCGGCAACCGTGCCTTCGTGGTCACCGGCGACGATGGAATGCTGATTGTGGAGCCAAGCGATCCCGCGATTTCGATGTCGTACGGCGTCCAGCTGATTTCAGGCAACCGCGAGGACGTGAACGAGCCGTGGGACGGCGTCGCAACGAATTTCATGCTGGCGCAGGCCAACGAACTTGTGGCCTGGCTCAATGGCGATATCGACGACCACCGCCAGAACGCGGAACACGCGATCAAGTCGCAATCGATCCTGATGGGGCTCTACGAAAGCGCGCGCACCCACACGCTGGTCCAGGTGCCCATCCAGACCAAGCTCGCACCTCTCGAAGCCGCGATCAACGAAGGGTCGCTGAAGGTCCGCTACCCGGGCGCCTACGACATCCGCCGCCCCCTCGTCTACGCAAGGGACCAGGTCAGCTAGGCGGACAACGGTCGACTAGAAGCGATTCCAGGCGCTATTCGTCCTCGAATACCGCTTCGCGCAGGGTGTCATTGATACGCGTCTGCCACCCCTTCCCGGTTTCTCGGAAGTGGAGGACCAGATCCGCGTCGAGCCGCAAGGTGATCTGGGTCTTTGTGGGCGCCCGCTGCTTGCCGCGCGTGCGCCGGTACCGCTGCACGACGTGCGGCACGACCTCGCTGGCGGGTCTTGCGCGCTCGAACCAGGCGTCATCCAGTTCGGACGTCTCGGGGTCGGCGGCAACGGCAACGTTGATCTCGTAGTCTTCGTCAGGCGTCGGGCTAACGTGGCCCGGCTTAAGCTTGGGCATATATCCGTTCCTCCCGTCGGCTGGCACAACGCAGGCTGATCACTCGAATCCGTGCCCGGCGTTCCGTGAATACAACGCAGCAGAGCCGAACGTCGACGTAGCCGATGGCCACGTAGCGAACCTCGCCTCCTCGATCCGAACGTGCGACCAGGCCGCTTTCCCAGTCGAACGCTTCGACCGCCGCGAAGTCGATCCCATGCTTCTGCGCATTGGATCTGCGCTTCGCCTCGTCCCACTCGTACTGCACGACTACATTGTAACTACGATTTAGTCTCGTGTCACGTGATCTGTTGCGGCTTGCTGCTGGGCGGCAGCGCTAGACAGTTTCTTCCGCGACGTCGGTCTCGCCGCAGATGTCCATGAGGGTGTGGTGGACGGCTCGGTCGTGGGCGTAGCCGAAGCGGGGTTCGTGCTCGCCACGGATGCAGGCCGCGAAGTGCTCGATGTCGTCGTGGAACGGAGCTTCGCGGCCGGTGCCGTAGACCTTCCAGCCGTCCGCGCCGGTTCCAGGTCCGCCGCGGTGAATTGCTACGGCCGGCGCCCGGTCGCCAATGGACGCCCACGGCGACACGATGGCCTGCGCCTCCGAGCCGTAGACCTCGAAGCTGCGCGGGCGAACCTGCTCGGTTTCCAGGTGGCTGGCTTCCAGGGTGGCGATTGCACTCGGGTACTCCAGCACCACCGTCGCGTTGTCGATGTAGCCCGAATCGACGAAGCGGTCACAGCGCAGGAACGAGCTGATCTCGGCAGGCGTCCCCAGCACGGCCATCGCCATGTCCAAAGCGTGCGAACCAAGGTTGTAGAAGATGCCGCCGTTGAAATAGCGGTCGCGGCCGAGGTAGGTGTCGGCCGACGGGTGGTAGAAGCTGCACATATGCGAGCGCACCCGGTAGATATCGCCAAACTCGCCGCGATCCACCATGTCCAGGACGCGGCGGAAGTGCGGCGTCAGCCGGTTGTTGTAGCCCATCTGAAAAAGCAGGCCTGACGACTCCGCCAGGTCCGTCAGTTCGTCCACGTGCCCATGGGTCCAACCGCAGGCCTTTTCCATCAGGAGGTGCTTGCCAGCCTGCAGCGCGCGGCGGGCGTAGGCAGGGTTCTGGCGCTCGGCGCCGCCTATGACGATTCCGAGCACAGAGGCGTCGTCCAGAAGCCGGTCGATGTAGTCGAGATAGGGAACGCCAGCCGAATTGGGTTCGGATTCGTTTGCGGCGCGAGTGGCAGAGCACGGCTCGTAGACGCCAGCCAGGTCGATTTCCGACAGATCCCGCAGCCAGCGCAACTTGCCCGCGGCGTGGCCGTGCTGCGCACCGAGCACACCAAGACGTACGGACTGCTTGCTCACGATGGACGCTCCTCCGTTGAATTCGGTCGGACCATCAGCGGCATCTGCACCTCGTCGGGTCGTGCTAGCCGCAGAAAAAAGTGCCCGAGCCCGGCCGACCCAAGCATGAAATCCGGACTGTAGTTGCCTGGCTCGTCACCCATCCATCGCACCTCGCCGTCATGCTCTTCTCGATAGGTGAGCGCCTGGTCTCCAAAAGCGTGCGCGTGAACCAGCCAGGAATCGTTCCCTGTCACGCGGGCCAATTCGATGAACAGCTCGGCGTTGCCGGCCAGGCCGTGGCACTGGCTGGGGTTGTTGCGGATGTCTCCGGCGGCCAGCGTCGCCTGAGCGCAGCGCTCGGCAAAGCGGCGCAGGTCGTGGTCCTCGAAGATCTCAGCGGCGCGTGCGGCGAACAGCCCGATACCCGGCGCGCCGTGACACCACTGCACGCGGGGACGGTGCGGGTCGCCCGGCCAGCGATTCCAGCAGATACCGCGATCATCTGTCAGCGAGACAGCTTCAATCCACTTCCAGGCTTGGAACACGAGGTCCTTGAGCACGTCTTTGCCTGTGAACCGCCAAAGCTCGGCCAGCGCGTAGGCGATGCCGCTGGCGCCGTGGACGAAGCCGGCGCTGAAGCGAACCTGGTCCTCCCGCAACCAACCCCAGCGCGCGCCTTCCGTGTCGCGTTCAACCGTCTCGGCAATGTGGTTTCCGGCCCGCACCGCGGCATCCAGCACGCCCTGG
>JAJDUU010000027.1 GCA_022826485.1 Chloroflexota bacterium
ACCTCAACCCGCACCTGCTCCCACGGCGGCCCGAGTTCGTGCGGGAGAAACTGAATCGTCCGGTCGGGCACCGGCTCAGGCGGCGGCCAGCTTGGCCAGACCGGCCAGCGCGCGCCGCAGCCGATCCCGGCAGCGCTGGCGCCCCAACACCTCCATCGTGGCAAACAGCGGCGGCGTGGCGCGTCGGCCCGTGACGGCAATACGCGCGGGCATGAACAGGTCGCCGGCCCTCCAGTTCAGGTCGGCGGCCAGCGCCCGCATCGCAGCTTCCAGCGTCGGGTCGTCAAACGGTTCAGTCTCGTCAACCAGCGTGGCCACCCGCTCCAGTGCCGAGGCCGTCTCGGCCGCCGAGTGCCGTCGGAACCTGACTTGCCCCATGTCCGGATCGAGATCTTCGTCAAAGAAGAAGTCCATCAATTCGGCCGTGCGATTCAGGTGCGACAGCCGCTCATATTCAAGCGCCAGGGCGGATGTGAAATAGGTCCGCTGGTCCGGGCCAATATCCAGCCCGCCCGCCGCCGCATAGGGCCACGCCCGCTCGGCCAGATCCGCCAGATCCAGCCGCCGAATCCACACCCCGTTGAAATGGTCCAGCCGCTGCGGATCAAACACGGCGTCAGCCCGGTTGACACGCTCCAGCCTGAACTCCTGCACCAACTCGTCCAGGCTGAAGATCTCGCGCTCGTCCCCCGGCGACCAGCCCAGGAATACCAGGAAGTTGACCAGCGCTTCCGGCAAGTACCCGTCGCTTCGATACTCGCCCACCCACTGCGCGCCGTCCCGGCTTGAGAACTTCTGGCGTCGCCGGTTCACCACCAGCGGCAGGTGCGCAAAGGCCGGCGGCGTCCAGTCAAGCGCCTCGTAGATGAGCACCTGCCGAAACGTATTGGACACGTGATCTTTCCCGCGCACCACGTGGCTGATCCGCATGTGCTCGTCATCGACCACCACCGCCATGTTGTACAAAGCCGAGCCGTCGCCCCGCGCAATCACAAAGTCGTCGACTTCCTCGGGACCTGCGCGGATCGTTCCCAGCACGATGTCGTCGAACCGAACTGGCTTCGGGTCGGCCCGAAACCGCACGGCCGGAACGACGCCCGCCGCCTTGCGCTCGGCAATCTCGGCGTCAGTGAAATGGCGGCCCATGCCCGAGTACCGCTGCGGCCGGCCCTCCGCTCGCTGCCGCTCGCGTTCGGCGGCGCGCTCCTCGGCCGTCGTGTAGTCGTAATAGGCCCGATCCCTTGCCAGAAGCTGCTGCACGGCCTCACGGTGGATGTCCTGCCGCTCGCTTTGTCGGTATGGACCGAACGGGCCGCCGACATCCGGACCCTCGTCCCAGTCCAGCCCCAGCCACCGCAAACCCTCGTAGATTCCCGTTTCATGAGACGCGTCGCTGCGCTGCGCGTCGGTGTCCTCAACGCGCAGGATGAACGCGCCGCCTACCCGCCGGGCCATCAGGTAGTTGCACAACGCCGTGCGCGCGTTGCCCACGTGCAGGTCGCCCGTGGGACTCGGCGCCATGCGTACACGGATTGACTGAGTCATGGCGCGCAGTATCTCACCGGCATTTACCGGGAACCTTGCCGGAGACCGCTCACTCTTCGTAGTACCCGATGATCGTGTCCATGGCCGCCGAGAGTTCGGCGACCCAGGCTTCCGGGGCTGCGCTGCTGGGACTCACCTCGGGCGTAATCCAGCCGCGATATCCCACACGCTGCAGCGTCCGCATCACCACGGGCCAGTCCACGTCCCCGTGCAGCAACTGCGTGAAACCCAACCATCCGCCCGGCCTGAGCGTGAAGTCCTTCACGTGTACGCGGGCGATGCGCTCGGCCCCCAGCGCCTCGATCCAGTGCTGCGGTCGCCCTAACTGCATCACGTTCCCGACGTCGAAGTAGACCCGGAGATTCGGGCTGGCAATGCCGTCCACAAACTCCAGCATGTCCCGCGGGCTCAGGATCAGGGCGTTCCAGACGTTCTCGACCGCTAGCGTCACCCCGGCCTGTTCGGCCTGCGGCAGCAGTGCCTCGGTGGCGGCGCGCGCGGCGTCCCAGACCTGGCCGAACGGCTGATCGTCCGTGACGACCCCGGGGATGTAGAGCAGCGTGTCCACCCCCAGGTCAGCCGCCAGGTCGATGCTGCTCCGCACCAGTGCCTGCCCTTCCGCGCGAATCTCCGCGTTTAGCGATGACGCCGAGTACTGCCAGGGCAACCCGGCATTGAGACTGAAGATCGGCGGACCGTCGGCCGCCAGGCGCCGCAGTTCCTGCCGTTCGGCCTGCGTGGCCCTCAGCGAGAAGCGACCATCAGCCGGCAACGTAAGCTCCACGCCTTCAAAGCCGCCGCGACGGGCCAGATTAAAGACCTCGGGAAGCGGCGTGGCACCGCCGAGACAGCTATCGCGCAGGCCTTTACGTAAACGAGGCGCGGTGTTCATTGGCAGATGTGACGGATGCTCAGGACGCGGATGGCGAGTGTAGTGATCATCTGCCGCCGAGGCACCCTCCAGATCCCAGGCTAGGGCTTGTACGCGATGGCTTCGCCAAAAGCAATGGCGCCGACGGCGCCGGGGTCGGCCTTCCACTCGTCAATGCGGGCCTGCCAGTCATCGAGCTGCTGCTGGGACGCCAGCCCGAATTGCACGATGGCCGCCGTGACCTTGGGTGAGTAGAACCAGTCGTTGATGAAGCCGTGGAAGAAGGCCACGTCCTCCGTCGTGCCGAAGAAGTCGAAGGAGCCGGACGCCCGGATGGTCGAGAATCCGGCGGACATGAGATGAGCCTTGAGTTGCAGACCCATTTCAGGATGACCGCCGTTCCCGGCCAGGAGCCTGGCGAAGGTGGCCCAGGCATGGACGGTTTCGTCATCGCCGGGATGCAAGAACGAGGACGAAATAATCGACTCGCGGCAGGCAACGATGCCGCCGGGCTTCAGAACTCGCTTGACTTCGGCCAGCGCCGCGTGGGTGTCAGGCACGTGCATCAACACCGCATGACAGTGGGCGATATCGAAGAAGTCGTCGTTGAACGGCAGATCGGTTATATCGCCGACGTGAAACGTGGCGTTGGCGTGTCCGCCGGCCTGGGCAGCGGCGCGGGCGAGCTCAATCTGGGAGGCTTCGATATCGATGCCGTGAAGCTCGCCGGGCTCGACCGCTTCGGCGAGACCGACCGAGAGCGTCCCGGGGCCGCAGCCGAAGTCCAGCACGCGCTGGCCTGACTTGAGAAGCGGGAGGAGATGTGTGGCGTGGGTATGCACGCTGCGACGATCGAGCAACTGCTGAAAGTCGTCGCTGTAGCCCATGGTGTAGGTGGATTCTTGTGACGCTTGGTCTGACATTGCCGCCCGCTCTCTAATTGCCAGCCGCTTGTCCGACATCGTATGCCAGCAGCGAGAGACCCGGAAATCCTTGACTGTTAGAGGCGGACTCCTGGCCCGCCGCCGTGGAGGCGCCTACCGGAAGCGGGGGACGTCGACGAATTCGTGCCGGCGGGCCGACGCGTAGGCGGCCTCGGTGCAGGCGACGCCGGCCCAGCCGTCATGGCCGTCGGCGCAGGGCTGACGGCCGGTGGCAATGGCGTCTGCAAAGTCGCGCAGCAGGCCGCTATTCATGTTGGAGGCGAAGGAGACCTCCCGGTAGGGAGTCTCAGGATCAGCCGAGGTGACGCGGACGACGTAGTCGGTTATGTCAAATTCAACGACGCCGCCATCGCAGATGATTCGGCCGCTGACATCACCCCAGCGGCGCCAGTTGGGTGGACGATTCCAACTGGGGTCGCAGGTGCCGATGACGCCGGAGTCGAAGACTTCGATCAGGGCGCCGGTGTCCTCGACCGGGATGTCGCGAGCCAAGGTCTCGGTCTCGCAATAGACCTGTGCGACTTCGGATTCGCTGAACCAGCGCATGAGGTCGGTGGCGTGGACGATATGGTCACGTATGGCTCCGCCGCCGGAGCGCGCCGGGTCGATGAACCAGCCGCTGGGCGTGGCGCCCAGCACGTTCGTGAGTGACATGGCCTGGATCGCGCCCAGCTCACCGCTGTCGAGGCGGCGCTTGGCCTCCCAGACGGGAGGGGCGTGGCGAACGGGATAGGCGGTGGCCAGCGTGACGCCATGCTGGGCGCAGCCGCGCACCATGGCCGTCGCGTCGGCCAGGGTAATCGCCAACGGCTTCTCGCACAGCACGTGCATGCCCGCCTCGGCGGCAGCCAGGGTGAGATCGTGGTGTGCGACGTTGGCGGAGCAGATGCTGACGGCGTCGATGTCGTCGGCCCGGAAGACTTCCGAGTGGTGTGCATGGATCCGCACGGAGTCGCCGGCACCGCCCTCGGCAAGCATGTGCTCGGCCTGGGCGCGGAGTTCAGGGTCGGGCTCCGAGACCGCAACCAGCTGAATCCCGGGCAGGTCGAGCATGGCTCGCAGGTAGGAGTACTGATGGCCGTGCTCGAAGCTCATGGCAGCGATGCGGACGGGCGCGCTCATAGCGCCACCGCGGTCTCGGAATCACACGCGCGAAGGAGCGCGCGGTAGGCGTCGTGGGCGTTGGCCAGTACGGAAGCCAGTTCGGCCGGCGGCCCAGGCCGATCGGCGCGACAGAGATCGGCGACAAACCGGGCGTACGGATGGATGTTCGTGGCGGGCAGCGGCGTGGCGACTCCGCGACTTGTGACCCGATTGATGTCAAGCCGCGAGTCGTATTCGCGGATTCCGCCACGGCCGAGGGCCTCGTAGAAGCGGAGGTCGGCGCCCGCGGGCGCTCCGGCGACGGCTTCGACGTAGGCGATGGAATTGTCGCTGAAGCGTCCAACGGCGTAGATCGACTC
>JAJDUU010000011.1 GCA_022826485.1 Chloroflexota bacterium
GCGGTTGACGCCTGAGCTTCCCGGCTCGCCCCCGGCGGCGCCCCACGGCTGACGCTTGCGACGTTCCGTCACGATGGTGACGACCGCCGGCACGAGAGTCTCGATCTCCCGGATCACGCCGTCGCCGCCGCGGTGGGTCCCATTGCCGCCGGACTCGCGGCGGATCTCATAGCGGCGCGCGGCCAGCGGATAGGCCAACTCCATCGCCTCGATGGGCGTGTTCAACGTGTTCGTCATGGCCACCTGCACCGCGTCCGCGCCTGAACCTGCCGGGCCCGCGCCCGCGCCGCCGGCGATGGTTTCGTAATAGGTGAACGCCCGGCCGTGCCGGGGATCGAATCCCCCGATGATCAGGTTGTTCATGGTGCCCTGGCTCGCGGCCGGGACCACGTCCGGCAGCGCTGCGGCCAGCGCGCCCCATAAAACGTCAACCACGCGCTGCGAGGTTTCGACGTTGCCCGCCGCGACGGCGTGCGGCCGCGGCGGATTGAGCACGCTACCGGCGGGCACGATGACCTCAAGCGGCGCAGTGGCCCCGTCGTTGGCGGGCACGTCGTCGCCCATCAGACAGCGCGCCACGTAGATGATGGCCGAGCGAGTGACCGCTTCAGGCGCGTTCAACGCACCGGCCGCCGCGGGGCCTGTGCCGTTGAAGTCGAACCGGAGCTGTCCCCCGCTGGCCTCGATCGTGACCTTGATCGGAATCGCCGGACCGTCCGCGCCGTCGTCGTCCAGGTAGTCGGTAAAGCTGTAGGTGCCGTCGGGAACCACTCGAAGGCGCGCCCGCGCGAGTCGCTCGGAGTAGGACAGCAACGCCGCCGCCCGCTCGCGCAGCGGCTCGGCGCCGTAGCGTCGGGCGAACTCGGCCAGCCGCGCCTCGCCCACGCGGTGGGAGGCCAGTTGCGCTTCCAGGTCGCCGCGCCGTTCTTCCGGCGTCCGCACGTTGCGGCAGATGATCTCCACCAGCTGCTCGTCGAGTTTTCCGGCGTCCACCAGCTTCAGCGGCGGAATGATGAGACCCTCGTGGTAAAGCTCGGTCGAGGGCGGCATGGAGCCGGGCGCCAGGCCGCCTACGTCCGCGTGATGGGCGCGCGTCGCCACCCAGCCCCAGTGCGTGGGCCGGCGCTCCGACCCCACGAAGACCGGCGACACCGTGGTGATGTCCGGCAGATGGGTGCCGCCCAGGTAGGGGTCGTTCACGATCAGCACATCGCCCGGCGTTGGCGCCTTGCCCTCGTAGACCTCGATCGCCGCCGATACCGAGGCCGGCATCGACCCAAGATGCACCGGGATATGGGCCGCTTGGGCGATCATCCGGCCGTCGGCGTCGAACACCGCGCAGGAGTGGTCCCGCCGCTCCTTGATGTTGGGCGAATGCGCGCTGCGCTGAACCGTCACCCCCATCTCCTCGGCGACCGAGGCGAAAAGGTGACGGAAGACTTCAATCTCGAATGGATCGGTTGCGGGCGTGGGCATGGGTGCAGCATAGCCAGCTTGCCGGCGGTTTCCTGAAGTCGCCTCTCCGCTGGGAACACCAAGTCAGGCCCGTGCTCTCCGACGAAAGTTGACGCAGCGATATACTCGGGGCGAAGCCCCGAGAAACAGGTTGCTATGCCCAAGAGTTGGCAGGACGAAGTCAAGGAAATCCTTGATCGGGCCGAAGCCTCAGCGCCACCACCCAAGCGACGGGACTCGCGGGGGCCGCAGCCGAACCAACCTCGTCGAAATTATGTCGAGTTAGTTGGCCAGTGGGTCATGGCCCGCTTTTCGACGACGGGCGAAATGCTGGTCACGGCGGCCGTCCTTGTAGTTGCGGCGCTGTTCCTTTCGATCTTTCTGCGGCAGTTTGCGGCGATCGTGGCGGTGGCCGGCGCGGTCGTGTTTGCGCTGGCCCTTGCGCGCGGGATCATGGAGCGACGCTCAGCGCGGACATCGGGCGGTCGTAGCGGGCCGGTCATGTGGCGTGGGCAGGTAATCGAACTGCCTGATCAGCGCCCGTCCTTGCGGCAGCGGCTGCGCGACGCGCTTCGCCGGCGACGCTAGCCGGGACCGCGTTCGCGGCACGCCCCGCCCAGCCTTCGGCCAGTAGGATGATCCACCGCCCCACCGCCACGGTAAGCCCGCGCCCTTGAACATCGCCGACATCACTCCCGGCAGCTACGTGCATGCCGTGTTCCTGGTTGCGTCCGTCGAGGTTCGCGAGGCCCGCACCGGCAATCGCTTTCTCCGCATGAGCCTGCGCGACCGCGCCGGCGCCTCGATCGACGCCGTCATGTTTCAGGTCACCGAGGCCCAGATCGCGGCCGTCACCGCGGGCGAGCCATACGAGGTTGAGGGCCGGGCCGACGAGTTCCGCAACCGCGTCAACATCAAGGTCGACACGTTGCGCCGCTCGGACGAAACCTGGGACGCGACCGCCTACCTGCCGCGCTCGACCCGGACCGCGGAAGAACTCACCGGATCCATTCGCGACGCCGTCGAATCCATCGAATCACCCGTGCTCAAGGACGTCCTGCGCGCCGTGATCGCCGACCCGCTCGTGGCGGAGCGGCTGCCGCAGTGGCCCGCGGCCAAGACCCGGCATCACGCCTGGCTCGGCGGACTGGCCGAGCACACCGTGGAAATGCTGCAGATCGCCGATCGGGTCGCCCGTGTCTATCCGCAGCTCGACCGCGACCTGCTACTGGCGGGCGTCGTCCTCCACGATCTGGGCAAGCTGGAGGAACTGGACCTGCGGGCCAGCATCGTCTACACGGACTCGGGAAACCTGGAAGGCCACATGGTGCAGGGGGTGCGAATCCTGGACCGCGCCCTGGCCGCCACCGGCTGCGACGGCGAGATCGCAACCCTGCTCCGCCACCTGGTGCTGAGCCACCAGGGTCAGCTGGAATACGCCGCGGTGACCGAACCGATGCTGCCGGAGGCCATTGCCCTGCACTACATCGACCAGCTGTCGTCGCAGGTTCGACCGGCCATCGAGGACGTGACCGCCGCCCGTGAACGGGGCGTGCGCGGCGAAATGCTGCGCGGGCCGACCGCCATGCGCGAACTCTACGTGCGAGCCGAGGACTAAGCGCCGAGCTACGCCGACCCGACCAGCGCCGCCTGCCGCTCCTTGACCTGGGCCACGCGCTCC
>JAJDUU010000021.1 GCA_022826485.1 Chloroflexota bacterium
GTTCGACCTCATCGATTAACTTATCGACTTCGCCGTTCGAACTTGCTGCAAAGTCGGTGTCATGAAGCAGCCGTCTTTCGATTCCATAGAAAAACAGAAAGACATACCCGATGTAGGCACCGGCGGGACGACCGGCGGCAAGCCAGTCGAGATATGCCGCTCGTGATGCCGGCGTAAGCTCGCTGTACGATGGCCAATAGTCCATGTCTCGTCCGGCGGTATCCGGCGAACGATTGTTTACCGGGAGCGTAGGATCTATGAGTGCTGGTTCGGTATGCACCCACGTTGAGACGCCTTGTAGGCGCGTGCCTACGTAGACCATTCCGTTGTGTAGTGTTCGGCCCTTTACCGTAATGCGCTTGCCAGCGGGAGTCCATGTGGCCTGCTTGCCAAGTGTCTTGCGCTTTGACGGCTTTCTCGACGTGCGTCGCTTGGGCACATCGCGCCCTTTTGGTTTACGTCGAAGGCGCCGGAGGATCTTGAAGCAGATGATCGCCACGGCAACGATGACGATTCCCTGAAGAAGTTCTTCCACTTCAGTGATTCGGACTCGGGGTGAGGCCACGTACGCGTGAGGCGCTGAAGCGCCAAATTGGAACGCTGGGGCTTGCGCGGTAGAAGACGTGGAAGTGCATAGCGGTGTCGTAAGACCTGCAGGATTGAGGCCTCAAGTGCGTCAAGTCATCATCCGGACCGGCAATGGCCATGTGGGTTCTCGCTGCTGAGAGTGAATGTCTCTTCAGATGCCGAATACCATACTTCACAAAAGCGTCGAGTCGAACTGGATTGTCAGCGCACCCTGACGATGATTGGTGGTTTGGCCGCAGATTCAAGCGCGTGGGAAGGCCACCTACAGCGGCAGCAACCCCCGACCGGCCGCGAACAGCACGGTGTAGTTCATCGAGACGACGGGCTCCTGGCCGTCGATGATGTCCTGGTGCAAGTCCTTGATGGGCACGCGCTCGATCTCCAGCAGCTCGTTTTCGTCGAGCTTTTGGCGGCCCGGCGTGAGGGTGTGGCCGAAGTACATGTGCATCGAGAAGTCGGCCAGCGACGGGACCGGGACGTAGCTTCCCAAGTGCTCCAGGTGTCCCAGGCGCAGACCGGTTTCTTCCTCGAACTCGCGGTGGGCGGCGAGGGTCCGGTCCTCGCCCCGATCGATGTGCCCCGCCGGAAGCTCCCGCACGACGCGGCGCATCGGGTGGCGATATTGGCGGACGCAAATGGCCCGGTCGTCATCGTCCAGGGCCAGGACGACCACTGCGCCGGCCCCGATGCCGAGGTAGGTGTAAGTCATCTCGCGCGCGTCCTCGAGCGAGCGAATCTCGTCCACCAGCACCGGGAATCGGCCCCGCCAGGCCACCTGCGACCGGATCGTTTCCCAGTCGAGGTTCACGCAGCCCCATTTCTGCTCGCCGCGATGACGGCGTCCGCGGCTTCCCCAATGGTGGTGACCGTGGGACAGGCCTGCGGCGGATCGTTGCGCGCGTTGATCCAGACGGCATCCAGGCCGACGCCCCACGCCCCCTGCACGTCGGCGTAGAAGCTGTCGCCGATGTGCACGGTCTCGTCGCGCGCGGCCCCGGCGATCTCCAGCGTTCGCTCGAAGAACGCGGCCTCCGGCTTCTCGATGCCGATGACTCCGGAAACCGCCAGCGCATCGAAGGATTCGCGCATGTCGAGGTGGTCGAGCAGGTCCACGAGCCAGGGCTCCCAGTTCGATGCCGCCACCAGCTTCAACCCCGCCGCTCGAATCCGCATCAGGGCTTCACGGGCGCCGTCGATGGCGTCGTACGACTCGACGGTTGAGAACTCCGCGAACAGCCGCTGTGCCAGCAACGCGGGATCGTTGACGCCTAGGCGTCGGCCCATGGCGGCATACATGCCCTGCCAGAACGCCCTGGATCGCTCGGCGTCGGCGCTGCTGCCGCGTGCGGCCGGATCCCTGATGGCACGGTCATACTCGTCGTCGGCAATGCGGCGCACCTCGCTGAGCGACACGTACGCCCCAAGCCGCTCAGCCTCCGCCGATATGGTGGCGGAGAAGCTGCGCTTGTAGTGCACCAGGGTCTCGCCCACGTCGCAGAGCACGACGCGGTAGGGACCGCGCAAGGGCCGATTCATTCCCCTATGCTAGCCGGGCTGGCTCGGTTGCGGGTGCTATGTTCGGCCCTGGGCAAACCCGCTACTGGGGTATCGTCTAGTGGTAGGACGCGCGGCTCTGGACCGTGAAGCGGTGGTTCGAATCCATCTACCCCAGCCACCGAGTTGGTCGGCCCGGATGAGCCTGCCCACGCTCTCCCCGTTCGTGGTGAGCCCTTCGGCAGGCTCAGGGCAGGCTCTGTCGAACCACAAATGCCACTCATGCGGGGTCGCATGACCCTCCCCGCGCTTAGCTCCACAGACGCCCTGCTCATCGTTGACGTGCAGCGAGACTTCTGTCCCGACGGCGCCCTGGCCGTGCCGGACGGCGACGCCGTGGTGCCGGTGCTGAATCAGTGGATCGACGCGGCGCGAACCGCCGGCGCCGCCGTGTTCGCCTCGCGCGATTGGCATCCGCCCGACCACGTGAGCTTTCAGGAGCAGGGCGGACCGTGGCCCTCGCACTGTGTGGCGGAGACGCCGGGCGCGGCATTCCACCCCGACCTCGCCCTGCCCGAATCGGCGACCGTCATCGACAAGGGAACGGATGCGGGCCACGAGGCCTACTCGGCATTCGAGGGCACCGATCTTGCTTCCAAGCTTCGAGCCGCGGGTATCGAACGTCTGTGGGTTGGTGGTCTGGCCTTGGACTACTGCGTGCGCGCCAGCGTGCTCGACGCGCGGCGGATTGCCGGTTTGCCGGTGCACCTGATTCTGAGCGCCACCCGCGCCGTCGAGGTGCAGCCGGGCGACGGCTCCCGCGCGCTGGACGACATGCGCTCGGCGGGCGCCGTCACCGAAGCCGAGAGCTAGCCCCGGCGCTCGATGGCCGCGCCTTCCGTCCACGCGCTCACCACCGATCTCTATCAGCTCACCATGCTCCAGGCATACCTGGAGCACGGCATGCAGGCGCCCGCGACGTTCGAACTTTTCACGCGACGCCTGCCGCCCAATCGGAACTTCCTGATCGCCGCCGGCCTGGAGGCCGCGCTCGACTACCTGGAACACCTGCGATTCGAGGACGCGGACATCGAGTACCTGGAGTCGCTGGGTCGGTTCTCGTCCGAGTTTCTCGACTATCTGCGCGAGTTCCGCTTTTCGGGAAGCGTGGACGCGCTGCCCGAAGGCACGCCGTTCTTTGCCAATGAGCCGCTGCTGCGGGTGCACGCGACGCTGCCCGAGGCCCAGCTCGTCGAGACCCGGCTGCTCAATCTCGTCCAGTTGCCCACCGCGGTGGCGTCCAAAGCGGCGCGCGTCGTCGTGGCGGCGGATGGACGCGCGGTCATCGACTTTGGCTTGCGGCATGCACACGGCGCCGACGCGTCGCTGGCGGCGTCCCGTGCGGCATACCTGGCCGGCGTGCAGGCGACGTCAAACGTGGCGGCGGGCCAGACGTTCGGCATCCCCGTGGCCGGCACCATGGCTCACAGCTTCGTCCAGGCCCACGACCGGGAGCGCGAGGCGTTTCGCCACTTCATGGCCACGTTTCCCACGGCGGCACTGCTGGTGGACACCTACGACGTCGAGGCAGGGATGGACACCGTCATCGAGCTCGTGCGCGATGCCGGCGGCCCCGCGCCGACAGCGGTTCGCTTGGACTCCGGCGATCTCGCCGCGCACGCGCGCCGGACCCGCCGGCAGTTGGATGAGGCCGGGATGATGCAGGTGCAAATCATCGCCAGCGGCAACCTGGATGAGCAGGAGATCGCCCGCCTAATCACCGATGGCGCGCCAATCGACAGCTTCGGCGTGGGCGCGGCGCTGGCCGTGTCCGAGGACGCGCCGTGCCTGGACGTGGTCTACAAGCTGGTGGCCTACGACGGCCGCGGACGCATGAAGCTGGCCGCCCAAAAGACCACACTCCCGGACCCCAAGCAGTTCTTCCGGCAGTTCGACGGCGCCGCCGCCACGCACGATGTGCTTGGACTTGCCGACGAGCAGTCCGAAGGTCAGCCCCTGCTCGAGCCGGTGATGCGCAACGGCAAGCGGCTGCCAGCCAGTCGCCGGTCGCTTGATGAAATCCGCACCCACGCGGAGCGCTCGCTCGCCATGCTGCCCGCGCGCCTCCGCTCGCTTGAGCCGGCCACGCCGCCCTATCGGGTCGAAGTCAGCGTTGCCCTTGGCGAAGCGGCCGAACGCACGCGGCGGCGGCTGCAGGAGCAATAGCCGGTCGCGGCTAGACGCCGCGGTTTTCAGGTCACGCGGGCTGGACGTAGGCTGAAGCGTTCCAACTTGCCGGAAGCCTGCCGATGGAATATCGACGACTTGGTCGCACCGGGCTCGAGGTGTCGCTGGTGTCGCTGGGCACCGGCGGGCCGAGTCGCTTTGGGCAGGATCGTGGGACGACGCCGGGGGAGGCTCGGCGCCTGGTGCGGCGCGCGCTCGATCACGGGGTCAACTTTTTCGACACCGCCCAGGGCTACGGCGACAGCGAAGCGCTGCTGGGACAGGCGCTCGACGGCGTGCCGCGCGACGACTACGTCATTGCCACCAAATACACCTACCGCGAGGACGAAACGGTCATTTCACCGGCGGAGGTGGCGCCCGCCATCGATCGGGCGTTGAGCCAGCTGCGGGTGGACGTGATCGACGTGATGCAGATCCACGGCCTGCTGGATGGGCACTACGACGAAGTCGTTGCGCGGCATCTGCCGATTCTCATGGACGCGCAGGCCGCGGGGAAGATTCGCTTTATCGGCGTGACCGAGCGATTCACCCACGACGCCGCGCACGACATGCTGCGCCGCGCCATCGCCGACGACTACTTCGACACCCTGATGGTGGGCTACAACCTGCTGCACCAGGGCGCGGAGCGGCATGTGCTGCCCGCGGCGCAGGCGGCCGACATCGGGGTCATAATCATGATCGCGGTGCGCCGCGCGCTGTCGAGCCCGGACCGCCTGCGCGAGGTGATCGCCGACCTCGTCGAACGCGGGCAGCTGCCCGCCGATGCGGTTCCCGCGGACGACCCGCTGGGCTGGCTGGTGCGCGGCGACGTGACGTCGGTGGTGGACGCCGCCTATCGCTTCGCCCGAGAACACGACGCGGTCGACACGGTGCTCACCGGCACCTCGCGACCCAAGCATCTCGATGCCAACGTGGACGCGCTCCTGCGGGGCTCGCTGCCGGCGGCCGACCAACAACGCCTGCGGAACATCTTCGGGCATCTGGAGGAGGCGCTGGGGAACTAGTCGCGGACGGGCGACCGCAAGGATTGCTCCTTGGGCAGTCGTCGCAGGGCCTGCGAGGTGGATTCCCGCTCCCCGCCTACGGAGACCCTTGCATAAGTCTGTAGAGGCGGGTCTGAGACTCACCCGACGCCAAGCGTCCGGCGCGCTTCCAGGTTCGACCGGACTGGATTCCGGCCCCGTATCGAGTACGGGGCAGGCTCTTCGCCGGAATGACGGAGGGATTTCGCAATGGTCTCCCTGCGCGGGGACAAGCTCCGCGGGAATGACCGACCAAATCGGCTACCATCGGCTAACCGCACATGTTCGCCGGAGGGCGCCATGGGCGCCGTTGACGTCAAGCCGGAAGCGCCGCCGAGTCCAACCCGTGGACCGAAGCTGGCGCCGTTCATCGTCGATTGCGACTGCCATCACATCTGGCACGAGATCGACGACATCTTTCCCTATCTGCCGCGGCAGTACGTGGAGCAGATTCGGGATTTCGGGCCGATGCTGCCCAAGCTCAGCTACACCAACGTGCCGAACGTCTTGGGCTATCGCGCCGACCTGGAGGTGACGCGCAACACGAACTTCGCCGAGTTCACGGTGCGGGAGCATTTGGACCCGTATCAGATCGACGCGGCGGTCCTGACCGGCGGCAGCGTCTATGGGGTCGTGGGGATCTCGGACGTGGATTACGCCTCGGCGCTGGCCCGCGCCTTCAACGACTGGACGCTCGATACCTGGGTGTCCGTGGACCCGCGCTATCGCATGACGCTGGCGGTGTGTCCCAACGATCCGGCGCAGGCGGCGGAGGAAATTCGGCGCCTGGGCGACCACCCGGCCGTCGTCGCTGTGATGCTGCCCGCCGGCGCCCGGAATCCGTATGGCAACCGGTTCTACCACCCCATCTACGAGGCGGCCGCCGAGCACGGCCTGGTGATGATGACCCACTTCGGCGGCGAGGGCGCCGGCGTCACCAACCCGCCGACGGCCGCGGGCTATCCCTCCTACTACCTCGAGATGCGCATGGCCCGCCCGCAGATCGCCCAGGCGCACGTGGTGAGTCTGGTGTGCGAGGGCGTGTTCGAGAAGTTCCCGAGTCTCCGCTGGCTGTTCATCGAAGTCGACACCTGGTGGATTCCGGGCCTGCTGTGGCACTTCGACGCCGACTGGAAGGGCCTGCGCGACACCACGCCGTGGGTCAAGCGCCTTCCGAGTGACTACATCCGCGAGCACGTGCGCGTGGGCACCCAGCCGCTGGAGCAGCCGCCCCGCCGCGAAGACATGAGGACGTTCCTGGACTGGGCGCACGCCGAGGAAATGCTGGTCTACGCCAGCGACTTTCCGCACTGGGATTGGGACGAGCCCCGCGCCGCGGCCGCCATGATTCCGCGCGATTTGCGCCCGCGCATCTTCGGCGAGACCGCGCGTGAGCTCTTCAGTCTCTAGTCCCCGGCGGCACGTCGTGTGCCGCGTCGACGACCTGCCGCCCGGAAGCCGCCGCGAGGTTCCCGTGGGCGGCGAAAACGGCGTCATGGTCTTCAACGTCGGCGGGCGGTTCTACGCGCTGCGCAATCGCTGCCCTCACTCCGGCGGACCGCTGGGACGCGGCGTGATACGCCCCCACGTGATCTCGAACGGCGTGGGTCACTTCGACTTCGAGCGCGAGGCGGAGATCTTGAAGTGCCCGTTTCACAATTGGGAGTTCGACATCGCCACCGGCTGCGCGCTCTACGACCCGTCCATGCGCGCCAAGACCTACCCGGTCGCCGTTGAGGACGGCGAGGTGGTGCTCACGCTCGGGTAGGTGGGCCCGAGGCCGAATCGCAAGCAGCAGCCGCCTACTCACTGCCTTCCGTAACGCGGGCTAACCCGCCGGAGTCGCGACGTGCTGGATGCTCCCAGTCTGGGCGGCGCGGTAGGCGGCCTGGGTGCACTCCGCCACCCACAGGCCGTCTTCCGGCGCGAGGGGCGACGGTCCGTCGCCCTGGCACGCGCGGAGGAAGGCTTGAACCAGCAGCGGGTAGACCTCCGTGGTGCCGTCGGTCGCGTCATACGTGACAGTCTTGAGCGGCGCGCTGGCGTGGACGCCCCGGAGTGACGCCCACTGCAACGGCACACCGGCCACCTCGCCGCTGGGATTGAAGCTCAGCCAGCCCTCGCGACCCCAGATCGTGATGTCGCTGTGACGCTGCGACGCATATTCGGCCTTGCTGGTATAGAAGCCCGAGTTGAAGTTGCCGATCATGCCGTTTTCGAACTCGATGGTCAGCGCCGCCGCGTCCTCGACCGTAATCGGCTCGCCGCCGACGTTCTTGCACATGGCGACGACCGACTTGAAGTTCGAGCCGCTGATGTGGCGCAGCATGTCGAGGTAGTGGCAGCCCAGGATGGTCAGGTGCCCGCCGCCGCCCTTCTCCTTGGAGAAGAACCAGCCGCCGGCGGCGTGGTCGTACTCGAAGCGATCCGCCGGGTCCTGCTTGATCCGCTCCTGGTCGGCGATGAAGTGGGCCTGGAATGAAAAGAGGTCGCCGAGCAGCCCCTCAGACACGATGCGCCGGGCTTCCTGGACCACCGGGTACATCCGCGACAAATAGGCGATGCACAGGTGGAGATTGCGGCTGCGTGCGAGCCGGTAGATTTCGCGGTAGTCCGCGATATCCACGTAGCCCGGCTTCTCGTGATAGACGTGCACGCCGGCCTCTAGCGCCTGCTTGATGGCGGCCGGCATGCGCCAGGGTTCCAGGGTGATGAGCGCCGCGTCGGGTTTGAACTCTCGATGCATCTGGTCGAGATCGGTGTAGGTCGCTTGCAGCTTGGGGCCCGCGCCGTCGCGGACCTCGTCAAAGGTCGCTCCCGTGGCGTCGGCAACGGCCACTGCGCCGACCTCGTCGGTGGAGAGCGCGTCGATCAGCTTCTGCCGATGCCAAGACGTGGGCTCGGTGATCAGCGCGACGCGTAGGGGATCGCTCATGGGTGGGCGCCTCCATGGTGGGAGCGCCGGCTCTGGGACGGCCGACGCTCGACAGTGCGTTGTCCGGGAGCGTACCGCGGGGGCGGTAGAGCTCTGGAGCGCCGCGTGCCCGGCGGCACGGTCGAGCCGATGGGAGATCGGGGGCCTGGGGAAGCACCGCTTGGCGGTGCGACCAGCCGTCAACAAGCCTCTCCGGCACCGAATGCGAGGGCAGGCTACGGCCTGCCCTCGGCTTTAGACGCGGTGTCTCACGCTGCGGCCGTCAGGACGGCGCGCCCGTCCTCGTTCGGCGGTGGAGCGCGAAGCGCGACCCGTGGCGCCACGGGCGCTAGCGCGATTCAGCGATTCTGCTTCCTGACCCGATGCAGCATGTCGTCGATGGGATCACGTCGCAGCCACTGATAGACGGATGCGGCAACGGTGGCCGCGAGGGAGCAAACGATAAAGGTGACGGTGGCAATGTTGAGGGCGCTTAGGCCCTCCATGGCCCCCTCAAAGAAGAAGCGAAGCAACCGACGGCCAAGGCGCGGACCCTGCGGACGCCGCCGAAACGAGCCGCACGTCGCCAGCCCTCAGCGTTCAAGTGGGTTGGTGCGCGGCGTCCGCGACTTCTGACTTCCGGCGCCAGGCTCGGAATTTCCCGGAGTGATCTGCTCCGGCTCCATCGTCGCAAATCTGTTAATCGACATTTACAATTGACACGACACTATTTTTGATTATTCATGATTGGAGTGTCAAGACGGTCACGTGACCGTCCAAGGCAATACGGCCCGTTGCCTCGCAGGCGCCTTGCCCACCCGCGGTTGCTTGGGGTTTGGCGGGTCCAGAGAGAAGTCGCGATTTCGGCGATCGAGCGCGTCGGCTACCGCTGCTCGAGGCTCCCCGGCGGCGACAGCGTTAGGGGACGCGGCGGGTGCTTTCGCGCCTCGGGGCCGGGTGACGCGCCGCCGGCCGCTAGGACTTCGCCAGGCGGTAGCCGACTCCCGACTCGGTGAAGATATAGACGGGGTCTCTCGCGTTGTCGCCGAGCTTGCTGCGCAGGCCCTTGACGAACGAACGCAGCAGCGGCTGGTCCGCCGAGTGCCCCGGGCCCCAGACTCTTTCGAGCAACTGGTCATGGGTCAAGACGCGCCCGGCATTGGTCGACAATTCGAACAACAGCTTGTACTGGGTCGGCGTGAGCGCGACGGGACGACTGTCCACGGTGACTGCGTGTTCCAGGTAGTTGATGGTGAGGTCACCCAGCCGGAAGGGCTCCACCGCCTGGGCCTGGCGGTAGACGGACCGCTTGTGCAGCGCCGCCCGGATCCTTGCCACCAGCTCGGTTGGCGCGAACGGCTTCACGACGTAGTCGGCCGCGCCCATGTCAAAGGCTCTCGCGAAGTCCTGCTCCCGGCCGCGACCGGACAGGAAGATGACGGGGACTTCGAAGACATTGGGAACGCGCTTGATGAGCTCGAAGCCGTTGGTTCCGGGCAGCACGAGATTCAGCAATACGAGATGGGGCTGCTCAATCTCGAGCAAACGGTCCAATTCGTCCGGATCGCTGGTGACCACCACCGAGTAGCCGGCCTCCGAAAGAATGCTCCGCACGTAGCGCAGGACCTGCGGATCGTCGTCGATGGCGAGAATGCGCTCCGACGAGGCCGACGCGCCCTTGGTGCTCTCGGTCACGAAGGCCGTGTACGGTTCCGCCATCGAATCGACGGCGGGCAGGGTAAATGTGAAGCGGGTGCCACGGCCGTCGCCGTCGCTCTCGGCCCAGATGCGGCCGCCGTGCGCGTCGACGATGCCCCGGCAGATCGCCAGACCCAGGCCGTACCCCTCGATCTCCGGGCCGTCGTCGTAGTCGATCCGCGAGAATTTGCTGAACAGGCGGGGCAGTTGCTCGGCCGAGATCCCCCGGCCCTCGTCGATCACGCGCACCGTCAGGTAGAGGTCTTCCAGCGAGGCGGTCACCCGAACCGTGGACCATTGGCGCGAGTACTTCGATGCGTTGGAAAAGAGGTTGTACAGGACCTGGCTCACTCGCTGTCGATCCACTGGAATCCTGGGCAGATCGGGAGCGACGACGACCTCGATGCTGTTTCGGTACCCGCTGCTGAGGAAGGCGTCGCGCGCGCCGTGAATCACGTCGGCGATGTCCGTGGGTTCGGGAGCCACCGACAGGGTGCCGGCCTCGATCCGTGCCAGGTCGAGGAGATTGTTGATGAGATCCCGCATGTGGTCGGCCTGCTCTTCGATGATGCGGAAGAACTGCCGCGTCTCCGCGGGGTCCATTGGAACGGCCGCGTGCCGCGCGGTCGCGGCGGATCCCTTGATTGACGTCAAGGGCGTGCGCAACTCGTGGCTCACCATGCCCAGGAACTCGGCGCGCAGGCGTTCCAGCTCCTCAAGCGGCGTGATGTCCTGGACCGTGGCGACGATCGACACGATGTCGCCGTCCTCCGAATGGATCGGGGTGGCATTGACGAGCGTCGTCACCGTCTCTCCATCCGGGCGCTGGATGACGATCTCTTCGGAGCGCAAGGTCTCGCCGCTGCTGAGCGCTCGCTGCACGGGCAGATCAGCGTGTGGGATTTCGCGACCGTCCATGCGCCGAAAGGTGAAGCTCGAAAGCGCCTGGTCGAGCGAACGGCCCTGCCCGCGCGGGCTGCCGGCAATGCGGCGCGCCTCTTCATTGAACTGCACCACTTCCCGCGTCTTGGCATCGACAACCAGGACGCCCACGGGCGAGGTATTCACCAGGGCCGCTTGATCGGCCTTGGCCCGCTGCTCGTCGCCGTAGCGCCGGGCGTTCGTGATGGCCGCCGCGGCCTGGGCGGCAAACATCTCGAGGGTCTCTTCGTCTTCCAGGGTGAAGTCCAGCCCCCGCTTCTTCTCGCCGATGTAGATGGTGCCGACCTGGTTGCCGCCGTCACGAATCTGCGCGCTCAGAAACGAGCTGATCGCTAGGCTGAAGTCTGAAAAGCCGGCCAAGCTGACGTGGGCGGCGAAATCCCGGGTGCGCAAGGGACGCTTCAACCCGCTGAGGTATTGAAAGAAGGCAAGGCCGTCCGGGAATGCCAGGATTTGCTCGATTTCCTCGGACGTCAGACCGGAAAAGACCAGGTCTTGGAGCTCCCCGGCGTCGTCCTGGGTGGTAATCGCGGCGTAGCGCGCGTCCGTGAGCGACCGCGCGCTATCGGCAATCTCCTGCAGCACCGTCTCGAGTTCGAGGTCTTGACTGATGCGGAGAATCGCCTCCGTCAGCCGGGAGAGCCGAGTTCGCAGGCGCTCGTTTTCCGCCCGCAGGTTGTCGCCGTCCTTCAAATCCGTACCTCGAGACGCATACCGCTTCGTCGGCAATAGTCTGCCACGCCGCCGGCGCGGCGGGTGCCGCGACGGCTTGGGCCGCCGACGCCGCTCCGAGCGATCCGGCCGCTTCAACCGGAGGCACGGAGTCAGCGGCGACCGGTGCAAGCTTGGCGAGCGGCGGCTTTACCTCATTGGTCCTGCCGGCATCTCGCTGCTGACCAGCGGCCTGCTGGCGACGTTCATGGGCGGCGTGAGCTTCGGCGGCCGCTCACTCGATGGCACCCTCACGCCCGAGCTGGTGATCCTGGCGCTGGCCGTGTCGGTGGCCATCGGCCTGGTGTTCGGCATCTACCCCGCCAACCGCGCCGCGCGGCTGCGGCCCATCGAGGCGCTGCGGTACGAGTAGGGCGGCGCTCGACTTTCTAGGGAACCTCTGAACAGATAGGAGACCCTTGCCGACATGCGCCCCCATCCGTTCGGCAACTCCTTCGACAAGCTCAGAGCCTGCCCCGTACCTGATACGGGGACGAACGGATGGGGACGCGGCTCACCGACTCAATCAGAGCTTTCCTAAGGCCCGGCCGGACTGGATTCCGGCGTCCGCCGGAATGACGGAGGGGTTACGCAAGGGTCTCCTTCCGCGGGAATGACGGGCTCAAAGCGGCGCACTACCGCTTGGGTTCTTTCCCTCTCTGTTCGGTTTTTGTTTGGTATAGTGGCGTCCCGTCCTGCCTGGGGCTTTGCACTGCCTCTACCCGACCGCGAGCGTCCTGCCGCGCTGCGGCGCGCCGTGCGCGACATCGAGCAGCGCATGGGGCTGCATGCCGCCGGGCGCCTGTTCGGCGTCAGTGCGCCGGACGCCGGCTTTGCCACCGGCATCCCGGCGCTGGACCGGGCCACCGGGTTCGATGGGATTCCGCGTGGGCGCGTGAGCGAGGTCACCGGCCTGTCCGGCGGCGGGGCGCTGACGCTGGGGTTGCGGAGCCTGGCCGCCGCGCTGGATCAGGGCGGATTGGCGGCCTACGTCGACCTGCCGGGCACGTTCGCTCCAACCGCGGGCGCGGCCCTGGGTCTCGATCTGTCGCGCCTGGTGGTGGTGCGCCCGCCGGACGCCGACGCGGCGCTGCAGGCGACCGCCACGCTGCTGCGCAGCAACGCCTTCGAGGCCCTGTTGCTGGACCTGGAGGCCATCCGTCCGCCCGTCAACCGCTGGTCGCACCTGGCCGACCTGGCGGGACGCGGGGCGGCGGGGCTGGTGGTGGTGACAGCGTCGGGCGGGAGGCGCGTCACCGGATTGCCTTACCTGGCCTCCCTGCGGCTCGGCGTGGCCTGCCGCGGCTGGCGCTGGCAGCGCAGTCGCCTGACCCAGGCGCCGGTCGGGCTGGCGCTGGAGGTCCGGGTGCTGAAGTCGCGCAGCGGCACGGGCGTGCGGCGCCTCGTCATCGACTGTCCGTTTCTCAGGAGATCCGGTGGACCGCAAGACGCTCTGCCTCTGGATGCCGCGCTTCCGCACCACGGTGGAAGCGCAGACGCACCCGGAATGGTCGGCGCAGCCGCTGGCGATCTACGCGTCGCAAGCTAACCAGCGGCGGCTGATCGAGCTTTCCGACGCCGCTCGCGACGCCGGGTTGCGGCTGGGAATGGCGGTCAAGGAAGCGGCGCAGCGCTGTCCGCGGGGCGTCTACGTGCCCGACGATCCGCCGCGCTACGCCCGCGCGTTCGCGGCGGTGCTGGACGTGCTGGATCGCTTCTCCCCGCTGGTAGAGGACGCCGGGATGGGGCTGGCGTTTGCCGACGCGGCGGGCCTGGCGCCGCTCTACGGCCCCGACGCGGCGCTGGGCGCGCGGGTGCGCCGCGACGTCGCGGCGGAAACCGGACATGCGGCCCATATCGGACTGGCGACGGGACGCCTGGCGGCGGAGGTCGGGGCGCGCACGGCGGGCGCGGCGGGCGTCACCGTCGTTGAAACTTCCGACCGGGCCTATCTGGCCGAGCAGCCCGTCGAGCGGCTGCCGCTGGACGAGCGGACGCTGGCCACCCTGCAGACGCTGGGCATCGACACGATCGGCGCGTTTGCCGCCCTGCCGGCCAACGCCGTGCGGACGCGCTACGGAGTCGAAGGCGCACAGGCATGGCGGCTGGCCCGCGGCGAAGAGCTCAGACCCCTACGCGGTCGGACGCGGCCGCTCGTGCTGCACGAGGCGGCCGACTTCGAGTGGGAGGAGCACAACGTGGACCGTCTCGCCTTCACCCTGCAAGCCCTGGCGCAGCGCCTGGCCGCTCGTCTGGCCCAGCGGGATCTGATGGCGCAGCAGGTAGGCGGCCGGATCGAGCGCAGCGACGGCACGGTCCAGCGGTTCGCGCTGCCGCTGCCCGAGCCGTCGGCCGCGGCCGCCACCTTTCGCGACGCGGCCCGCTGGCGCTTCGAGGCGTGGGCCGACACCGCGCAAGCCGACGCAGTCATGCCGGAGATTTCATCCCACCAGCCCGGCGTGGTGCGCATGAGCCTGGACGTGCGGCAGCTGGCGCCGGGCGTCGGCACGCAACGGTCGCTGCTCGGCAACCGGTCGGAGCGCCTGGCGCGCGCCAACCACGCGATCAGCCGGCTGCGGGCGCAGTTGGGCGACGCCGCGCTGTTTCGCCTGGCGCTCCGTCCCGACGCCTTCACCCTCGAGACGGCCGCCCGCCGGCTTGACGCCTACGTTGAGGAGTCGCACTCGCGCGATGCGTCCCCGCCCTCGGCAGCGTGGCTGACCGGCCTGGTGGGCGCGCGCGGGCTCACGCGGCTCTTCACCCCGCCCCGTCCGGTGCGCCTCGGCCAAGACAAGGACGCCCGCTGGGTGACGCTCGAAGGCGCGACCAGGAAAGTCGTCGCCAGCTATGGGCCGCAGCGGGTGCAGACGGAGTGGTGGGCGGAACCCGTCGATCGGGACTACCTGCACGTGCAGTTGGACGACGGCCGCGGCCTCGTGCTCTACCACGACCGCGCCCAGGGTCGCTGGTTTGCCCAGGGAGCGCTCGATTGACCCGCCCCGCCTACGCCGAGCTGCACGCGCACAGCAACTTCTCCTTTCTGGATGGCGCGTCGCATCCCGAGGAACTGGCGGCGCGCGCCGCCGAGCTGGGGTTGGCGGCGCTGGCGATCACGGATCACAACGGGGTCTACGGCGCGGTGCGGTTCTCCCACGCGGCGCGGGAGCACGGCCTGCGTCCCATCGTGGGCATGGAAGCCAGTCTGTCCGAGGGCCATCACCTCACCCTGCTGACACGCGACCGGGAGGGCTACGCCAACATCTGCCGGCTGGCCACCGCGGCGCACCGCGACCGGCCCAAGGGAACGGCGGAGCTCGACCTCGACACCCTGGCACGGCACACGCGCGGGCTGATTGGGCTGTCGGGCTGCCTGCGGGGCGCGATTCCGACCGCGGCGCTGCACGGTGACGACCGCCAGGCCATCGAGCAGGCGGGAACCTATGCCGAGCTATTCGAGCCCGGCGGCTTCTTCCTCGAGCTCCAGGACCATCGTCTCGAAGCGGAGCACCTAGCCAACGCCGGGTTGCTCGACATCGCGCGGCGCACCGGGCTGCCGCTGGCGGCCACCAACAACGTCCACTACCACGACCGCGCGCGTGCGCGGCTGCAGGACGTGCTGGTCTGCATCAAACACACCACCACGCTGGAAACGGCGGGGCGGCGGCTGCGGCCCAATCACGAGTTCGTGCTCAAGTCCGCCACGGAAATGGCGCGGCTGTTCGACGGCGTCCCCGAGGCGATCGACAACACCCTGCGCATTGCCGAGATGTGCGACTTCGACCTGAGCCGCAAGCTCGAATACGGCCTGCCCACGTTTCCCACGCCCGACGGCGAGTCGGAATACGGCTACATGGAGCGACTGGTCTGGGAGGGCGCGCGGCAGCGGTATCCCGACCTCGACGAAACGGTGCGCGAGCGCGTGCGGCGGGAGCTGCGGTACGTCAAGGACCTGCGGCTGGCAGGCTATTTCCTCACCGTCCGCGACCTGGTGGACTTCTGTCACCGCCACGACATCCTGGTCAACACCCGCGGCTCGGCGCCCGGCTCGATCCTCTGCTATGCCCTCGGCATCTCGATGGTCGATCCCATCGCCGCCGGGCTGATGTTCGAGCGGTTCATGTCGCCGGATCGGGACGAGCCACCCGACATCGATCTGGACATCGAGCACCAGGAGCGCGAGCGGGTGATCCAGTACGTCTACGAGCGCTACGGCCGCCACCGCGCGGCCATGGTGGCGAACGTGATCTGCTTTCGCGGGCGCTCGGCCATCCGCGACGTGGGCAAGGCGTTGGGGCTGCCGCAAGCCCAGGTGGACCGCCTGGCGGAGCGGCTGCAATGGCATCCCAGCGTGGAGATGCCGCACCCGGACCAGGCCGGCGACGACCTGCCGCGCGAGGTCTCCAATCGCGTGGGCCGCGACCTGCTGGAGCTGAGCCGGCAGATCGTCGACTTCCCCCGGCACCTGGGCATCCACACCGGCGGCATGATCATCGCCTCGCACCCGCTGGACGCGTCGGTGCCGATCGAGCCGGCGACGATGGAGGGTCGCACCGTGGCGCAGTGGGACAAGGACGACTGCGCCGACGCCGGGCTGCTGAAGATCGACCTGCTGGGGCTGGGCATGCTCACGCTGATCCAGCGGGCCTTCAGGCTCATCGAGCAGCGGTGCGGCCGGCGCCTGGCGCTGGCGGACTTCACCTTCGACGACCCCAGGGTCTACGACGCGATCTGCGCGGCCGACACCATCGGCATATTCCAGGTGGAAAGCCGGGCCCAGATGCACGTGCTGCCGCAGACCCGGCCACGGTGCTTCTACGACCTGGTGGTGCAGGTGGCGATCATCCGACCCGGGCCGATGACCACCAAGATGCACCGGCGCTGGATCCTGCGCCGCACCGGGCAGGAGGCGGACGATCCCGTGTGGCCCGGCCTGGAATCGGTGCTGCAACGCACGCTGGGTCTGCCGATCTTCCAGGAGCAGTGCCTCCAGATCGCCATGGTCGCGGCCGGGTTCTCGGCGACCAAGGCCGACGCGCTGCGGCGCGCGATGAGCCGCAAGCGCTCTCTGGCGCATATCCAGGCGCTGCAGGACGACCTGATGCAGGGCATGGTCCGCAACGGCATCCCCGCGGCGACGGCGGAGCAGATCTATGCGCAGATCGAAGGCTACGCGGGCTATGGATTTCCCGAGGCGCACTCCTGCGCCTTCGCCCTGCTGGTGTACGTCTCGGCGTGGCTCAAGGTGCATCACCACGCGGCGTTCACCTGCGCGATTCTCAACAGCCAGCCCATGGGCTTCTACAGCCCGCACACGCTGGTGGGCGACGCCCAGCGGCACGGGGTGACGGTGCGTCCCGTGGACATCCGGCACAGCCGCTTCGAGTGCACCGTCGGGCCGGACGGCGCGGTGCGAATGGGCTATCGGTACGTGGAAGGTTTGGGCGAGGCCCACCGCGAGCAGCTGGATGAAGCGTTCGTTCGCGGGCCGTATCGCTCGCTGGAAGACTTCTGCCGCCGGACGCGATTGCCGATCAACGTTTTGGAAGCGCTGGCCACGGCCGGGGCATTTCGAAGCCTGGGGCTGAACCGGCGCGCGGCCCTGTGGCAGGTGCAGGCCCAGGCACCGGCGGCCCACGGCGGGGAACTGCCGAACCTGGCGGCGGAGCTGGAGGAACCGGTGGCGCTGCCGCCGGCCGACACGCTGGTGCAGGTGCGGATGGACTTCGCCGCCACCGGACTCTCGACCCGCTGGCGCGGCCTGGAGTTCCTGCGTCCGGCCCTGGCGCAAGCCGGCGTACTGCGCGCCGCCGACCTGCTGGACCTGGCCGCCAAGCGGCGGCGCAAAGATCCGAACGGCGCAGCACACCCACCGACGGTCACGACACGGCGCGCGCGCATTCCCCGGGTCTCAATTCCGGCCGCCGAGCGCCCGCCGATGCCGCGCCCGCGCGGCGGTCGAGGTCACCGGCCGCCCCATCCCGTGGCGGGGCGCTACGGCGAGCGCGCCCGCCGCGCCGGCAATCACTACGACGGGCGAGGCAGCGGGCGGCAGTTCCAGGGCCTAGGCGACAGCGGCGTTCCCGACGCCCTGCGCGAGCAGGCCCGCACCGGAGTCATGGTCACCGTGGCCGGCATCGTGATCAACCGCCAGCACCCGCCCACCGCGCGCGGCTATACCTTCCTGTCATTGGAGGATGAAACCGGGCTGGTCAACATCATCATTCGCCCGTCGGTCTTCACCCGCTATCAGCGCGCGATTTTGGATTCCCCGGTGATGCTGGTCTACGGCGAGATGCAAGACGAGCACGGGGCGGTGCAGGTGATGGCCCACACTTGCCGGCCCGCCACGAGCGACGGCTTGGGCGCGCCGCCCTCGCGGGATTGGTCGTAGGCCCGGGCCCAACCCGCCTAGTGGTGGTGGCCGTGCCAGCCGCGGGCGACGGCGTCGATGACCTTGCCGCCTTTGACGACCTTGACGGGGACCAGGCGCCGCTCGCCGGTGCGCGACTGGCCGTGGGCGTCCTCGAAGGTGTGGGCGCCAATCTCTTCGCGGAACAGCGCGGCGTCGGCATGAGCGCCCACGGCGAGGGTGCCGATCTGGCTTTGCATGCCCAGGATCTCCGCCGGCGTGACGGTGCAGCGCCGCAGGGCGTCGGGCAGGTCCAGGCCCAGGTGCAGGAACTTGCTGAGCGTGGTGGCGAGATCGAAGACCGGGCCGTCGAAGTTGTAGGCGTGCAGGTCGCTGCTGATGGTGCTTGGGACCAAGTCCTGCGCCATCGCCGACTCGGCCACGCTCCAGGAAAAGCTGCCCTGGCCGTGGCCCACGTCGAGATGGACACCGCGATTCACGGCGTCACGGACCGAGGCGCGCACGCGGCCGTCGTCGTCCAGGATCCCCTCGTCCAACCCGTGATAGCAGTGGGTCAGCAGGTCGCCGGCCTTCATCTCGCGGAGGATGTCGTCGAGGGTGCAGACGGGTGCGTTGGGGTGAATCATGATCGGCAGCCCCACGGCATCCGCCGCCTCGCGGGCGCGGTGCAGCGCGGGCAGCGCGTTGTTTCCCGCCAGGTTTTCGCTGATCCGGGCCTTGACGCCGACGATCACGTCGCTGTGGCGCTCGCAGACCTCGATAGCTCTCTTGGGGTCGATGAGCCGGATGTCTTCGAGCTCGCCGACGACCGGCGAGACCATGCCGGTGGTGGAGATGTTGAGACAGGCCTTGAGGCGCGTCTCGGAGACTTCGATCACGTAGCGCCTGAGCCCCTCGAAGGTGTCCGCGCCGGCCGATCCGGCGTCGATGGCCGTGGTGACGCCGCTGGGCAGGACGTAGGTGTCGGCGTCGACGCCATAGTGGCTGACGCCGTCGTAGACGTGCACGTGGACGTCGACGAGGCCGGGCGTGACCAGCAGTCCCTTGGCGTCGAGGACGTGGTGAGCCTGAGCGGGGTCCATGCGCTCGGCAACCCCACGCACGCGGCCGCCGTCGATGGCCACGTCGTGGCGGTCGTTGAGGCCCTGCGCGGGGTCGACGACCGTGCCGCCGGAAATCAGGAGGTCGTACATCGCAAGGTCCTCTGCTGAAGGGAGCCGCCATGGTAGCCGTCGCGGATGGGGAGACGATTCGACAGGTGGTCAGGATTCCGCGGCGACGAGCCGAACCCCCTCACCCTGACCCTCTCCCCCAGGAGAGGGAACAAGGCCCGTCGGAGAGGGGATGCGGTTGGTGTCCTGCCGCTGGTGGAGGGGATGCGCAACGGGCTCGATGCGCGGCAGTTGGCCAGCGCGCCGTGTACCCTCTGAAACCGAGTCACTGCTAGGAAGTAACGCTCATGGGAATCCAGCGCATCAACCCGGACAGCATGTCCGCGCCCATCGCCCCTTACACGCTCGTGGTTCGCAAGAACAACGTGGTGACTACCGCCGGTATGTTGGGCCTCGACGCCAACGGCAAGCTGGTGGGCGACGACATCACCTCGCAGACGCGGCAGACGCTGGAAAACGTCAAGACCGCGCTCGAAGCCGCCGGGGCCACGCTCGAAGACGTGGTCAAAGTGACGGTGTTCATCACCGACATCGCCAACTTCTCCGGCATGAACGAGGTTTACATCGAGTACTTCGGCGACACCAAGCCGGCGCGGTCGACCGTGGGGGTGGAACTGGCGCTGCCGGGCGGCCTGGTGGAGATCGAGGCGACGGCGGTGCTCGACTAGCGGAGGGGGCTAGCCCCGCTGCCCACAAGCTCTGTCGACAGGGCCGTTCGCGCGCGCACTTGGATTACCGCTCGTGGTGAGCCTGTCGAACCACGCCCTTCGACAAGCTCAGGGCGAACGGAATTGGAACGATATGGGCTGTGGAGCTCTTCTGTTCAAGGGTTCTCCAACTGACGGGATTTACCGCGCCGCCCGATTCGCTGGCTGAGGCGCGCCACCGGGCCGGCGACGAGCGGTGCCAGGCGGCGACGGAAGCGGAGTACGACTAAGACTGCGAGCAACCCACCGACGGCGGCACCCACGATTACCGCCAGCGTCGGCTCTTCCAGAACGGTCGTGAAGATGTGCTCGACCGTGTCGCCGAAGGCCCAACCAATGCCCATGTAGAGCAGGGCCCACAGCGAGATGCCCGCGGCCGCGGCGGGCACGAAGCGTCGAAAATCGCCGCGCGCGACTCCGGCCACGACGGGGATAACGAGGCGAACAGCCGGCACGACGCGGCCGATCACGACCACCGGGAAAGCACGGCGGGCGAACCAGCGCTCGAGGCGCTCCAGGTGCGCGGGGCGAATGCGCAGGAATCGTCCGTAGCGATCGAGCAGCGGTCGGCCGATCCCGCGCGCGATCCAATACTGCACGCTCACGCCCGCCGTAGCCGACGCGACCACCGTGCCCATCACGGCCCAGGGATCGGCCTCGCCGCGATAGACCTGAAACCCCATGGTGACCACGACGACCTCGGCGGAGATCGGCAGCGGCACGCCAACCGCCTCGAAGCCGACGGCCAGAGCGAGCACGAGATATTGATGCTCTTCGAGCAAGGTCAGCAGCAGTTGCCCCTGCTCGGTTACCCACTCGGCCATCGACATCGCACGTTGCGTGGTCTCGCGGTCCACGGTAGCAATGAGCGCGCCAGCGGTGAGCGACGCTCCGGGTCACCGGCCGCCGCGTTGACGCTATGTCCGCCGCTGGCCGACAATCGCGGCTCAACGCGCGCCCACACTGTCCGGATACTGGACGGAGGTTGCGATGGACGTCGGACTGTTCGCCATGCCCCTGCACCCTCCGGGGTCGAACGTCACCGAGACGCTCGAAAACGATCTCGACATGCTCATCACGCTCGAGCAGATGGGCTATAGCGAAGCCTGGATCGGGGAGCACTTCACGACGCAGTGGGAAAACATCCCCGCGCCCGATATCTTTATCGCCCACGCGCTGGCGAAGACCGAGCGCATGAAGTTTGGGACGGGCGTGACCTGCATGCCCAACCACAACCCCTTCATGATCGCCCACCGGATCGCCCAGCTGGACCACATGGCCAAGGGCCGCTTCATGTGGGGCGTGGGCTCCGGCGGCTTTCCCGGCGACTTCGAGGTGTTTGGCTTCGATCCGAAGACTGGCGAGCACCGGGCCATGACGCGCGAAGCCATCGAAACCGTGCTCATGCTCTGGAACGATCCGAAGCCGGGGCGCTACAGAACCGCGTTCTGGGACTTCAACATTCCCGAGCCGGACGACCTGATCGGCCTGCGGGTGCATATGGAGCCATACCAGAAGCCACATCCGCCAATCGGGGTGGCGGGAGTGTCGGAGAACTCCGGCACGCTGACGCTGGCAGGTGCGCGCGGCTGGATTCCGATGAGCATCAACCTGGTGCCGACGCGCGTGATCAAGACGCACTGGGAGTCGGTGGAGGAGGGCGCGCTTGAGGCCGGACGAACGCCCGACCGCTCGCAATGGCGCATCGCGCGCGAGGTCTACATCGCCGAAACCACCGAGAAGGCGCGGCAAGAAGCCCTGGAAGGCACGCTGGCCCGCGACTTCCGCCACTACTTCCTGCACATCATGCCGAAGGTGCGCATGCTGGACGCGATGAAGATCGACCCGGACATGCCGGACTCCGACGTGACGGTGGAGTACCTGGTGGACAACGTCTTCATCGTGGGCAGCCCGGACGACGTCACCGCGAAGCTGCAGAAGCTCTACGACGACGTGGGCGGGTTCGGCGTGCTGCTGGCCATGGCGCACGAGTGGCAGCCGCGTGACCAGTGGGTGCAGTCAATGTCGCTGCTGGTGGACGAGGTGATGCCGCGGCTGAACAACGGGGCGGCGTAGCGGCGAGCGAGTGTTCGGCGGCTAGGTCCTTGCCGCCGCAGTTGGGAATTCGTCCCACGTGCGGCCATCGAGCGTGCGTCCGGTGCGGCTCTTGTGCACGCCGCCCCACTGCTTGAAGAAGAATGCAGTGCTCGTCTCGGCACACTGATCGCGGATGTCCCGCACCCAGGTCGCTTCCATGTCTCTGGCGCCTGGTCCGCTCTCTCCGCCAACGATGACCCAGTCGATGTTGTTCAAATCGAGTTGACCAACTGAGCCGATCAGCGGTTCAACCGAGAGAAAACGAACGGCCGCTGGAACCTGGCGCAAACAGTCAATCCGCCACGTATAGCGATCGTCCTCCACGGAGACGCCCATCCAGATGTTTGGGGTCCAGTTCAACTGTCTTGCCATGGCGGGCAGCCGCCGAGCGCGTTTGGTCAGGACCTGGAACTGGTGCCGGGAGGCCGAATTCATGGACGCAAAGACCGCCTTGACAAATTCGAGCGGCACATCCGGATGAAAGAGATCGCTCATGCTGTTGACGAAGACTCGTCGCGGATCACGCCAACTCGCCGGATCGTTGACCTTGTCCCAATGCAGGGTGAGGTCGAATCCGTTCGCATACCGCGGATTCCCCATCGATTGCAGGCGCTTAGCCATGCGCTCGGCGTAGCAGTGATCGCAGCCGGGACTCGTGCGGGTGCATCCAGTCACGGGGTTCCAGGTGGCGTCGGTCCACTCGATGCGGGTCACGCTACTCATCGCTGGCGGCTACGTAGAGGCGCAAGAACTCGTCCAACGGCAGTCCGATGTTTCGTTCGTCTTTTGTACGGTATCATCGCGACACCTCATGGTCGACCAAACCATCCGCCTTATTGGAGCTAATCGGCGATGACGTGCACGGCCTCGGGCGGGATGTGGATGCGCCAGTCGCGGCGGGTGGGGACGTTGAGTACCTGGTAGGGGTGCGCCGGGACGTCGATTTCGAGGGTTGGCGCGCCGGATGCCGCATCGTCGACCCGGACGACCAGCGTGTGCGAGAAGCCGAAGGCCGCCTCGTCGATGATGGTGACTTGAAAGCGGTTCTCGCGCTCGGCTGAGGGCCGGTCGGGCCGCTCCAGGATGATCTGCTCGGCGCGGATGGCGAGCTGGACGTGGTCGGCTGGGGGGCAAGACTCGGCCAGCGCCTCGACCATGCCGAGCCCGGTCGCGACGTGGACACGGCCGCCGTCGGCGCCCACGACCCGTCCGGGCAGGATGTTCTGCACCCCGAGCAGCTCCGCGGCGCGCGCCGTGGCGGGACGGTGGAAGACCTCGTCGCGCGGGCCCGCCTGGAGCACGCGTCCGCGATCGATGACCGCCAGCCGGTCTCCCACGTTGTAGGCCTCGGTGAGGTCGTGGGTAACCGTCACCACACTCAGATCCAGGCGTTGCGCGAGCTGCCGGAGCTCCCGGCGCATGGTGCGGCGGTTGCTCGAATCGACCGCCGCGAACGGTTCGTCGAGCAGCAGCACCCGGGGCTCGCGCACGAGCGCGCGCGCCAGGGCCACGCGCTGGGCCTGGCCGCCCGAGATGCGCGCCGGGCGGCGCTGCAGCAGGTCGTCGACGCCGAACATGCGCGCGAAGCGCTCGACGCGGCCGCGGCGCTCGTCGCGACTGAGATGGCCCAGGCCGTAGGCGATGTTCTGTGCCACCGTCAGGTGCGGGAAGAGCGCATAGCTCTGCACCAGATAGCCGACGTCGCGTCGCTGCGGCGGCACGTCGACACCGGCCGAGCTGTCGAAGACGACCCGGTCGTGCAGCGTGATCCGGCCTTCGCGCGGAGTCAGCAGTCCTGCGATGGCTTCCAGCGTGAGCGTCTTGCCAGCGCCGGAGTGCCCGTAGAGCACGGTGATTTCCCGATCCACGGCGAGGTCGACCGCGAGGTCGAAGCCGCCGACCGTCGTGCGTATGCCGGCTCGAATCACAGGACCCGCCCTCCAAGACGCGCCAGACCCTTGAAGACCAGCAGCCCGGCGAAGGCCAGGACGATGAGCACGATGGCGATGGCGAGCGCAGCGTCCACGTCCGTCTCGATCGCTTCGAGAATGGCCAGCGGCATCGTCTGGGTGCGGCCGAAGACATTGCCGGCAAACATGATGGTGGCGCCGAACTCGCCCAGGGCGCGGGCCCAGCACATGACCGCGCCGCCGATGAGCGACGGCAGCGCCAACGGCACCGTGACCCGGCGGAACGTGCGCCATCCGCCGGCGCCAAGCGTTGCGGAGACGGCTTCCAGGCGGCGATCGACGCTCTCGAAGCCCGCGCGCGCGGACCGAATGTAGAACGGCACGGCGACGAAGAGCTGCGCCAGGACCACCGCGCCGGTGGTGAACGCCACGTCGACGCCGGCAGCGTCCAACGGTCCGCCAATCACGCCATGGCGTCCCAGCGCCACGAGCAGCGCCAGCCCACCGACGACCGGCGGTAGCACCACGGGCAGATCGATCAACGTGTCGATGACACTGCGCCCGGGGAAGGAACGGCGCGCCAGCAGGTAGGCAGCGGGCGTTCCCAACACCACGGCCACGGCGACGGCAATGGCCGAAGTGGCCAGCGACAGCCAGAGCGCGGTGGTGGCGACCGGACTGCGCAGGGCCGCGAGCACGTCGCCCTCGATGAACCCACGGGCGATAAGGGCTCCAACCGGGATGCCGATGAAGGCAACGAGGATCGCGGCCGACAGCCCGACGACGAGTCCGCCCCAGGTGAAGGTCTGCGCGCGCCGCATGGGTGAATGCCTCAGGAGCCTCGGCCGAGTGTCTGGAAGCCGTGCGCGGCCAGAATGCGTTGGCCGTCCGGCGAGTGCACGAAGTCGGTGAAGGCCGTCGCATCCGCGTCCCCGGAGGCGCGCCGCGTCACCGCCATGGCATAGGGCGCCGTGATTGCTGCCGCGGGCGGCAGCGGAATCTCGACCAGCGCGCCGTCGGACGCGAGGACATCGGTGCGATAGACGAATCCGGCATCCACCACGCCCAGCTCCAGTTTCGCCGCCACCAGGCGGGCATTCGTCTCGAATGAGACCACATTGTCGAGCACGGCTCCCACGAACTCGTCGCGCCCTCGGGCCGCGGCATAGCGCTCCAACGCCGCGCGGGCATAGCGACCGACGGGTACGTCGGCAACGCCCATGACGAGCCGGACCTCCGGCGCGGTCAGGTCCTCGAGGTGCGCGAGCCCTGGTTGATTGTCTGCCGGTGCGGCAAGCGCCAGCGCGTTTTCGGCAAAGGCGCGTGGCGAGGCCGCCAACAGACCGTCCGCCTCCAACTGCTGCGCATGGATCTCGTCCGCCGAGGCGAAGACATCGGCCGGCGCACCGCGCTCGATCTGCGCGCGCAGCACCTGTGAACCGGCGAAGTTGAGCACCACGCGCGCGTGCGATCGAGTTTCCTCGAACGCCCGGGCGATTTCGGTGAATGCACCGCGGAGGGAGGCCGCGGCATAGACGGTGATCTCGTCGTCGTGAACCGTGCCGCAGGCGCCGCTCACCAGCATTGCCGCCAATGCCGCCCCAGCCAAAGCGCGCCACGCCGTCAGCGAAACCGGCGCCCCACACCGACAGCTCATCACAAGCGCGCTCACCCATCCTGTCACGGTCGCCGCCCGACATACGGCGCTGATTGTCACGCTACGATGCCTGCGGAACAGTTGTGGCAAACGGTTTGTGCGCATGCAGGCAACCCAACGCCCTGGCCCTGGCGGCGCGCTGAATGACACGCCGCATTACGACATTGTCGTCATTGGCACCGGGCCGGCGGGACGTCGAGCAGCGATTCAGGCGGCCAAGGGCGGCAAGCGGGTGGCAGCCGTCGACCGCCAACGCTATGTCGGCGGCCAGGCCGTTCATCGGGGCACGATTCCTTCCAAGACCCTGCGCGAAGCCGTGATCCATGTCACCGGCATCGGCCAGCGTTCGTTCTACGGCGAGTCCTACCGTGTGATGGCCGACGTCACCATGCACGACCTGCTGGTGCGCACGGCACAGGTGGTGCAGGCCGAGGTGGACGTGGTGCGCGATGGGTTTTTGCGCAACGACGTGGATCTGCTCAGCGGCGTCGCACATTTCGTCGACCCTCACACGCTCGCGATCCACACCGAGAACTCCATCATCGAGGTTGGCGCCGACAAGGTCATTTTGGCCACCGGGTCGAGCCCGGCGCGGCCGCCGCACATCCCCTTCGACAACGAGCGCGTCGTCGATAGTGACGGGATCCTGGACCTGACGCGGATTCCGAAATCACTCACCGTCGTGGGCGGCGGCATCATCGGCACGGAGTACGCCAGCATCTTCGCCACGCTGGGCGTCGCGGTGACGCTGATCGACGGGCGCAAGGAACTTCTCGACATCGTCGACGAGGAGATTGGCGAAGCGCTCAAGTTCCGCATGCGCGAGGACGGCATCACGATGCGCCTCGGGCATCGGGTGGAGACGGTGGAGTTCGACGCCAGGGGCCGTCCGGTCACGGTGCTCGAAACCGGCGCCCGCACCGTCAGCGACGTGGTGATGTACTCCATTGGCCGTCGCGGCGCCACGGGACTGCTGAATCTCGACGCGGCCGGACTGACCGCCGACGACCGCGGGCGGGTGAAGGTCAACAAGTTCTTTCAGACGGAGCAGGAGCACGTCTACGCCGTGGGCGACGTGATCGGGCAGCCTGCGCTGGCGTCCACGTCGGCCGAGCAGGGCCGCCTGGCCGCCCGGCACGCCCTGGGCTTGGACTGCCCCAGCATCGACGACGAGTTGCCCATCGGCATCTACACCATTCCGGAGATCGCCCTGGTCGGAAAGACCGAAGAGCAGCTCACGCTGGAAGGAGCCGCGTACGAGAGCGGCGTGGCGCGGTATAAGGAAATTGCGCGGGGCGCGATCATCGGCGACGACTTCGGCATTCTGAAGCTGCTGTTCGATCCAGATACTCGCAAGGTGCTGGGCGTCCATATCTTCGGGAATCAGGCCAGCGAGTTGCTGCACATCGGCCAGGCCGTCATGCAGCTCGACGGCACCATCGACTACTTCGTGGAGACGATCTTCAACTACCCGACGTTCGCCGAGGCCTACAAGGTTGCGGGGCTTAACGGAGTGAACAAGCTGGTCCGGTAGGCCGAATGCGGCGATCCGGAAGTAGGCTACTTTCTCAAATGTGCGCCGCACGGTGACCCGGCGCCGACGGGCACTCTCGGACAATTGGTTGACTTGCGGGGATGGATTCCCGCCTTCGCGGGAATGACGGACTTAAAGTAGGCCACGCGGCGCGTTCGGGCGGTTTCCAGTGGCACTATGGGCTGTCCCTGATCGTCGCCGAGGTCACCCCGCATGTCGGAGCCTGCCAACGCCCCCGCCGCTGAACGCCGCCGCATCCTGACCGGCCTGCGCCCCTCGGGACCCTCCCACGTGGGCCACTACGCCGGGGCGTTTTCGCAGTGGCTGGAGCTGCAGGACGAGTACGAATCGTTCTTCCTGCTGGCCGACTACCAGGTTTCCGACTACGCCGACAACCTCCCCTGGATTCGCTGGGGGCTTTGGGAAGTGGCGCTGGACTGGCTGGGCGTGGGGCTGGATCCGGACGTCTCGCACTTCGTCATCGAGAGCGGAGTGCCGGAGTTTGCCGAGCTGACGCTGCACCTGAGCTGGTTTCTGGGGCTGGGGCATTTGCAGCGCAATCCGACGCTGAAGGCCGAGCTGGCGGACCTGGAAGCGACCACCAAGTCGGTCCCGGTGGCGTTTTTCAACTATCCCGTCATGCAGATCGCCAACATCCTGCTGCCGCTGGCCCACCTGGTGCCGGTTGGCGATGACCAGCTGCCACACATCGAGATGACGCGCGACCTTGCCATCCGCTTCAACCGGCGATTCGGCGACGTGTTCGTCGTCCCCGAGGGGCGGGTCGGCTCGGTGCCGCGACTGGTCGGCATCGACGGCAAGGGCAAGATGGGCACGTCGGCCGGCAACGCCATCTTCCTGAAGGACTCCGAGGAAACGCTGCGGGCCAAAGTTCGCAGCATGTTCACCGACCCCAAGCGGCTGCGAGCCACCGATCCCGGCACCGTGGTGGGCAATCCCGTGTTCATGTATCACGACGCCTTCAACCCGAACACGGACGAGGTGGACGATCTCAAGGCCCGCTATCGCACCGGCCGGGTAGGGGACGTCGAGGTCAAGGACCGGCTGTTCAAGGCCATGAACGATTTCCTGGCGCCGATCCGCGATCGCCGGGCGGCCTGGGCGGCGCGGCCTGACGACGTGCGCGATGTGCTGGCGGCCGGCACGGCGGTGACCAAACGACGCGGCGAGGCGCTGCTGGAGCAGGTGCGTACGGCGCTCAGCCTGGACTACCTCGGCGACGGCCCTCCGCCGCCGCCGGAGGGCGCGCCATAGCGCCACGCAAGGCCGGGTTGGTGCGAGTCGGGTGCGCCAACGGTGGGCTCAGCCGGAAGACGCGCTGATGCCCGACCGGCAGAAGTCTCGATCCCAAATCCGCCCGGTGGCGCTGGCGGTGATTCGCGACGGTTCGCGCCTGCTCGTGCGCCGGTACACCGCGCCCAATGGCGATCACTACTACCGTCCGCTGGGCGGCAGGGTGGAGTTTGGGGAACGGGCGGCGGAAGCCGTGAGGCGGGAGCTTTTGGAGGAAATCGAGGCTGAGCTCGATCAGGTGCGGCATCTGACCACCGTCGAGAACATCTTCGAGCGTGACGGCGAGCGCGCGCACCAGATCGAGTTTCTCTTCGAGGCGCAGCTTGTGGACCGGTCGCTCTATGCCGCCGACCTGATCAGTGGGGTGGAGTCGAGCGGAAATCCCATCGAAGCCGTTTGGATCGACATCTCCCGGCCGCTCGACGGACCGCTGTATCCCGCGTGTCTGCGGGATTTGCTGTCGACTGGATAGCGCCGCCGCACAAGCTGGCCGAGGTCCACGAAGTCCCGAGATCGATGTGCCTTTCAAATAGCCACCTGCGGCTTTCCGTTTCCCGATTGCGCGCCATTGGGCGTCGGACCATCGGGTACTCTTTGTGGCGCCTTTCGCGTGGCGCGGGCGAGGCGATTTGCCTTGTTCGCGGCGTGACGGGCGCACCCCGGGGAAGACTGACGATGCCCCGCCCCCGGCCTCGACTCCCAAGGAGCAATGATTGATGGCCCATAGCAACGGCAGCCAGAGCGTCACCGCCCGCGGCAGCGCGGTGCAGTCGGTGGCGATCGACGACACGGTCGAGGTCCCCGCCTACGACCGCGAGCGGATCGAAGACGTCGGTTTCATGACCGCGATGACCCTGGTGCTGCTGGGCAACTACGCCCAGACCGGACACTTTGGCGGCCCGCTCGCCTATACGCCGTACAACGTGGCGCTGCATCTGGGCGGGCCCGAGAACGGCGCGCTGCGCTATGACTACCGCCGGCCCAAGCACCCGTTTTGCGACCGCTTCATGCTGGCGGGGGGGCACAACATCCCGACCGCCTACGCCCTCTGGATGATCATGGGCGAGGCCATGGCCCAGAAGCACGCCGCGACGGGGGACGACCGCTATGCCGTCGATCCCAATGTGGGCATGTTGGCCATCGACGCGCTGGGATTCCGTCGGGGCCGCGGCGCCCTGGACACGCTGCTGCAGGACCACGGGCTGGAGGACCATCCGCTCTTCGCGCAGGCCAAGATCCGGGGCATCCGCTCGCTGGCGGGTCACTCGGAGACCACGGACCTGACCAACGACGTGAACGGCGGGCCGTCGGGCATCGGCGTCGCCACGGCGGCGGGCAAGGCGGCCTTCTGGGACTTCGTTGGCGCCGACGACTCGCTCAAGGTGATTGCGCTCGAAGGCGAATTCGCCATGACCGAGGGTCACGCGCAGGAGCTGAAGACCCAGGCGCTGGCGCAGCAGGTCGGCAAACGGCTGCGCGTGCTGCTCTCCTACAACAACGCGGGCATTGACGACTCGCTTGTCGGGGGCGTCATCGACCCGTCCCTCACCCAGGGCTACGTGATCGAGGACCAGTGGACGTCCTACGGCTGGAACGTGATCTCGCTGGAGGACGGCAACGACTACGACCAGATCATGGCCGCCCTCCGGGCAATGGAAGAGTGGGACCCGAACGACCGCCGCCCGATCATTGTCGTCGGGACGACGACCAAGGGCTGGTGGCCGGCGGCCGATAACGGCCACCTGCCCGGTTTCGGCGACCAGCTCGTCGGGTATCACAGCCACCCGTACGAGCTGAAGATGAATGAGCCGTACTTCGTGGCGCTGGCCGAGACGTTTGAGCGGCGCTACGGCGTGGAGTTCGACGGCATCCGAGACGGTCCGGTGGCTGACGATCGCGAGCGGCTGATCCAATTCAAGACCAACATCGACGTGGCGATGTCGGTGCTCAATCAGAACGGTTTGGGCGACTGGCTGGCGGATCGGCTGGTCGAGATCGGCGACTCGCTGAACGACAACCTGCCACTGCGCATCGACCCGACAGTCAATCCGTTTATGGACGAGCGGCTGTGCCCCGAGAACATTCCTCTTGAGCCGCAGTCGGTCGAGGTGACCAACGAGGTCACCGGCGAGACGGCGACGGTGGACATCGCGCTGGCCCAAAAGCCGGGCGAGGTTGCCGGTACCCGGCGCGCCATCTCCGAGCTGATCAAGTGGGTCAACTACGTCACCGACAACCGCTTCATCACGCTGGCGGCGGACCTGTCCAGCTCGATCAACGTCGAGAAGGGCGCGCTGTGGGGGCACTACGACCCGGTGGACAATCCGCTGGGCACGCGCATGAAGGCGCCGATCGAAGAAGCCGGGAACGCCTCGTCGGCGATCGGGCTGGTGAGCCAGTCGGCGTCGCTCGATCCCGACCGGCACGCCGGCGTCTGGGCGCTGAGCGGCACCTACGGCGCGTTCACGCCGCTGATGTACCTGCCGGCCCGCGTTTGGAGTCAGCAGAACCAGGACAGCCCGTTCCGCATGGGCGTGCTGCACATCCTGGCGGGGCATTCCGGTCCGGAGACCGCCGCGGACGCGCGCACGCACTTCGGCATCTTCGCGCCGCAGGTGTGGAAGCTATTCCCACGCGACCAGGCCATCAACCTGAGCTTCTGGGACTACAACGACGTGGCGCCGGGCTATTTCGCGGCGGCCTCGCTGGCAGCGCGCGACCCGAAGGTCGGGCTGATCACCATCGAGGTGGCGCGGCCCGACTTCCCGGTGGCGGACCGCAGCACGTTCGCCGACTCCGATCCGCTGGCGGCGGCCAAGGGCATGTACCTGATCCGCGATTGGGACGCGGACAGCGCGCCGCAGGGCACGGTGTTCGTGCAGGGCTCGAACTCAACGGTGAACCTGATGCGGGTGCTGCCGCAGCTGGTAGCCGAGGGCGTGAACGTGCGGGTGATCGCCGTGGTGAGCGAGGAGCTGTTCGAGCGGCAGCCGCAGGCATACCGCGAGGGGCTGATCCCGCCCGGATCCCGCTATGACGCGATGGTGGTATCCACGGGCACGCGGCGGATGCCGCCGGTACGCGATCTGGGACCGCTGACCGACGAATACTCGCTGTGGTCCGACTGGGACAACCAGTGGCTGACCGGCGGCACCGAGCCCGACGTGATCGCGGAGGCGAATCTCGACGCCGCGTCGATCCACGCCGGCATCAAGCGGTTCGCCGAGGCGCGGGCGGAGCGGCTGGCGCGCCAGCGCGAGGTGTTGGCGGCGCTGTAGGCGCGGGGCGGGTGAGGCGGCTTGCCGAATCCTCACTTGGTCGCCATGACGAGCGTCGGCCTGGTTGGGCGCCGCGGGATGCACGCCCGAGGTTCGCACCGAAGCCGGACAATCACACCTGGAAGTGGCGATTGACGCGGGCGGAAGGCGGAAATAGGGTATTCGCATGGCAACCGCGACCGCCGTACCCGAGGCTCCGGAGCTTCTGCTGCCCACGGATGGGATTCCGAAGAAGATCCTGCGGAAGGTCGAACGCGCCAGCCGCAGGGAGATCATCAGCGACTCCTACCCCTATGACACCAAGATGGGTCGGCGCGCGTACGAACGGCGGAAGGCCGAGCTGCAGGTCGAGCTGCTGAAAATGCAGAAGTGGGTCAAGGAGACCGGCGAGCGCGTCGTGCTGCTGTTCGAGGGGCGTGACGCCGCTGGCAAGGGCGGCACCATCAAGCGTTTCATGGAGCATCTCAATCCCCGTGGCGCGACGGTGGTGGCGCTGCCGGCACCATCCGAGCGGGAGCGCGGGCAGTGGTACTTCCAGCGCTACGTGCAGCATCTGCCGGCGGAGGGCGAGATCGTGTTCTTCGACCGCTCCTGGTACAACCGCGCGGTCGTTGAGCCGGTGATGGGTTTCTGCACGCCGGCCGAGACGGTGCGCTTTCTGCGCGACACCGTCCTGTTCGAGCAAATGCTGATCAACGAGGGTCTGCGGCTGTTCAAGTTCTGGTTCTCGGTGAGCCAGGAGGAGCAACTCAGGCGCGTGCTGTCCCGCGCCGAAGACAGCCTCAAGCAATGGAAGCTGAGCCCCGTGGACATGCGATCACTGCCACTGTGGGACCAGTTCACCGAGGCCAAGAAGGTGATGTTCGCGGGCACCGACACGAAGGCGTCGCCCTGGGTCGTCGTGAAGTCCGACGACAAGAGGCGCGCCCGTCTCAACTGCATGCGCTTCGTGCTGCGGAGCTTGGAATACGATCCCAATCTGGACCGGCGCGTCCCCAAGCCCGATCCAAGGGTGATCGGGCCGGCAAAGTCCCTCTACTCCAAGGACGAGGTCTGGTAGCTCAGCCTGGGTCGGCGTAGCTGGATGTCGCTGTCGAGCAGCGCCACAAACGGCGGGTGGGCGCGCTAGTCGGGCTCGGGAAAGGCTAACGCCAGACCGTCGGCGCCGCCGATGACTGAGCCGTCAAATACGTCGCGCGCTTCGGCCACCATCGCCTGCATGTACGCCGGGTCGTCGGCTTCGGTCATGACGTGCACCAGCACCAGCCGCTGGACACCCGCCGCGGCGGCGATCTCGCCGGCGCCGCGGGCCGTAGTGCAGGCGGAGTAGATGTCGGGCCACTGTTCGCGCGCGGCGTCGACCTGCATGGCCATGTGGACGAGCGTATGCGCCCCGCGCGCCAGCTCGACGATCTCCGGCAATGGCCGCGTGTCCCCCGAGATCACAACCGATCCAGCCTCGGCGTCGAGCCGGTAGGCCAGCGACGTGAGATAGGGCTGGGCGTGCCGCGCATGCCCCACGCGAACCGTCCATTCGTCGGCGGAGACAGTCCCGCCCACCTCGAGCTCCCGGACCGCAATACGCGGGCGTTGGCGGGGCATCACCCCTCCGCGATTGCGGTAGGCCTGCAAGCTCATGGGGTGGTTGGTGCGCGCGACGAGGTCGGGTCCAAAGGCGCCGTCGTGGCCGAACAGGCGCTCGGTCATGCGCTCCAGCGGGCGCGGCCCGTAGACGTTGAGGTCGTCGCCGCGTCCGGCGCCCTGGTCCCAGCGCGACAGCGCGAAGTGCGGGTAGTCGGTGGAGTGATCGAAGTGCAGGTGGGTGAAGAACACATGGTCGATCGTGGCCAGGTCGATGCCCGCGGCCGCGAGGTTCCGAGTCGCACCGGGTCCGAGGTCAAAGACCACGCCCGCGTCGCCCACGCCGACGTAGGTCGACGACCCGCCGCGATGCGGTCGCGGGTCAGGCGTGCCGGTGCCCAGCAGCACCACTCGCATCGGCTGGCTCATCCGCGGGGCCTTTCGCACAATGCGGGCGGCTTGTGAGCGTTGGAGGCACTGCCCGCATGTCTGATTGGGACGTCATCGTAGTAGGCGTGGGGGCGATGGGCAGCGCCGCGTCGTTTCATCTAGCGCGCCGGGGCGCGAGAGTGCTCGCGCTGGAGCAGTTCGACCTCGCGCACGACCAGGGAAGCTCCCACGGCTACACGCGGATCATGCGGCACGCCTATTACAACGCGCCCGGGTATGTGCCGCTGGTCCAGCGAGCCCAGACGCTGTGGCGAGAGCTCGAAGAAGTCAGCGGCGAGACGCTGTTCATTCACACGGGCGGTCTCTCGATGGGGCGGCCAGATGCGCTCGTCGTGCGCGGCGCGCTGCTGGCCGCCGAGCGATTTGGGCTGGCGCACGAGGTGCTCGATGCCTCGGAAGTCCAGCGCCGGTATCCAGCCGTGGAGCTCTCGGAGGACATGATCGGCGTGCACGATCCGTCGGCTGGGTTCTTGCTTCCGGAGCGAGCGATCCTGGCGCACGCGGCGGCGGCGCGCGGACACGGGGCGGACGTGCGCACGCAGCAAGCCATCACCGGCTGGCAGGCAACGAGCGACGGCGTCGAGGTCCACACGGAGCATGACGTCTACCGTGCCGATCGGCTCGTGTTCACGGTCGGCGCGTGGATGGCGGAACTGCTGGCGGACCTCAACCTGCCGCTGGACGTCACGCGCCAGGTGGTCGGGTGGTTCGAGCCGGACGAGCCGGCGCTCTGCGAGCCGGACCGTCTGCCGGTGTGGCTGCTCCAGCCTCCGGGCGACGAGGAGTATTTCTACGGCCTGCCCCGCTACGGTCCACCGGGCCTCAAGCTTGGACGCATGCACCACTTGCAGACCGCCGTCACTCCGGCGGCGCTGCAGCGAGCGACGGACGATTCAGACGAGGCGCTCTTGCGGACCTGCCTGGCCCCCTACTTTCCGGGCGCCAACGGTCGCGCGCTGGAACTGATGACCTGCATGTTCACCACCACGCCTGACGGGCACTTCGTCATGGATGCCCACCCGCGACACCCCAACGTCACGCTGGTATCGGCATGCTCCGGGCATGGCTTCAAGTTCGCGTCGGTGGTTGGCGAGATCGCGGCGGAGCTGGCGCTGGACGGCCAATCCCGGCATGACATCGAGATGTTTCGCCTGGACCGCTTCGAGAACGCCAAGACTCGATAGCCGCTAAGAAACCTCCGACCAAATGGGCGGCTCTTGCCGACATGCGCCCCCATCCGTTCGGCACTCCTTCGACAAGCTCAGGACGAACGGATGGGGGCGCGCCGCACCGACCCAATTGGAGCTTTCCTAAACCGGCCACACGATCGGCACGACGATCAGCGAGGTAATGAGGATCAGCAGCGTCAGCGGCGCGCCCACGCGGAGGAAGTCGCTGAAGCGGTAGCCGCCGGCGTTGTAGACCAGCAGGTTGGCCTGGTGACCGATGGGCGTGAGAAAGGCCGTCGAGGCCGAGATGGCCACCATCATGAGGGCCGGTTGCGGGGCGATGCCCGCGCCCGCGGCGATCTCGAGCGCCAACGGTGCGATGAGCACGACGGCGGCGGCGTTGGACATCAGCTGCGTCAAGACGGCGGTGGCGACGAACAGCCCGGCGAGCACGGCCAGCGGCCCAAGCGGGCTCACATACTCCTCGGCCCACTGCGCCGCGAGATCGGCCAGCCCGGTGGACGTGATGGCGTCGCCCAGCGGGATGAGCGTGCCGATGAGCACGATGGTGCGCCAGTCGACGGCCGTGTAGAGACGCTGGTAGGGCAGCACGCGGAAGAGCAGCATCAGAATGATGCCGGCGGCGGCCGTGACGGCGATCGGCGCGATGCCCGCGGCAGCCAGGGCCACGACGGCCCCGAGAATGAGCACCGCGACGGCCATGTGCGGTCGAACGGCCGGCCGTGCGGGCCGGCGACCGATGAGAATGAACTCGCGCGAGCGGGCGAATGTGTCGACGCGATCGATGGGCACCCGCACGACCAGCACGTCGCCCGGCCGGATTCGAACCTCGCGGATGGGTCGCCCCAAACGATGGCCTTGGCGCCATATCCCCAGCACCACGCCGCCATACCGCCGTCGAAAGTTCATTTGCACGATCGTTTGGTGCACGAATCGAAGGCCCGGCCCGGCGACGAGCTCGACCACGGCCGTTCCATCGCTCACGTGATCAAGGGACGTTCCGGTTTGTTCACCGGCAAATCGCAAACGCTCGGATTGGGCAAAGCGGGTGACGTCTTCGAGCTCACCCTCCACGATCAGCCGGTCGCCGGCATAGATGGCGTCCGACGGTCCCGGGAATCGATTGCGGACGCCGAGATGGGTGATCTCGACCACGGCGATGCTGAACCGAGGCCGCCAGCGGAGTTGCGACAGGGTGCGCCCGGCAAGTTCCGAATCGCCCGGCACCTCGAGCTCGACCATGAACTCGCGCGTTTGTTGGATTGCTCGGTCGACGTCAGCGCTCTCGCGGGCGGGGATGAGCCGCGGCCCGGCCAGCAGCAGATAGAGCATTCCCACCGCCATGACCGCCAGGCCGGTCGGTGCGTAGTCGAACATGCCGAACGGCGTCTCACCGGCGCGCGCGAGCGCCTCGCTCACCAGCAGGTTGGGCGGCGTGCCGATGAGTGTGACCAGGCCGCCCAGCAGGGAGCCGAACGAGACGGGGATGAGCAGCTTGGAGGGAACGGTTTTTGCGCCGAGCGCGAGCGTCGTGGCCGCGGGAATCAGGATCACGGTGGCGGCGATGTTGTTCATCACGGCCGACATCACGCCCACGATCAGCACCAGCAGCGCCATGCGCAGCCGCAGGCCGCCGCCAAGCCGGGCGATAAGGGCGGCAATTGCGGCCGGTACGCGGGCCTCGACGAGACCCGCGCTCAAGACGAACATGCCCGCTACCGTGATCACCGCGGGACTGCCGAACCCGCTGAACACCCGATCCGGCGTCACCAGGCCGGCGAAGGCCACCGCGAGCAACGCCAGGACGCCGACCAGGTCGGGGCGCACACGCTCGCTGGCGAAGAGCACCAGGGCGCCGCCAAGCACGCCGATGAGGATCCAGGCGTCGACGGTCATCGAGCCGCTGACCTCAGGCCGCGGTCAGGCAATGGGATAGGCTGAAGCCCGCGCATCGCGAACCGCCGCCGTGACGGGGAGGAGTGAGGGCAATGGCCGAGACAGGCGTGGCCGCCGCATTCTTGGGCTCGCGGGAGCCCTTCCAACTGCGCGAGTTTCCAATCCCAGATCCAGGGCCGGGCGCCGCGGTCGTCAAGATAAGCCTCGCCAACATCTGCGGATCGGACATGCACTACTGGCGCGGCGAGATGGACATGGTCAAGATGGGCCGTCCGATGCCGGCAAGCCTGGGACACGAAGGCACCGGCGAGATCTACCGCCTGGGCGCGGGCGTGACGACCGACTCGATGGGCGCGCCGCTCCGGGAAGGCGATCGCGTGCTCTTCTCGTACCTCTATCCCGACCTGCAATGCCCCACCTGTCTCAAGGGTCATACCTATGCCTGTCCAACGCGGCAACACGATCGCCTGGGTGGGCTGGAGGAGTGGCCGCACTTCCGGGGCACGTTTGCACAGTACTACTACCTGCACCCCAATCACACGGTGTACAAGGTTCCCGACCACCTCACCGACGACATGGTGGCCGGACTCAACTGCGCGTTGGTGCAGGTCATTTCCGGCCTGCGCCGCGCCGGACTCTCCTTCAATGAGACGGTAGCCATCCAGGGCGCGGGCGGACTCGGGGTGTACGCGGCCGCCGTCGCCAAGTCGCACGGGGCCTCCAAGGTCATCGCCATCGACGGCGTGGATGAGCGCATCGACCTGGTCCGGTCGTTCGGCGCGGACGAAATCGTGGACCTGCGCGAGTACGAGACGCCCGAGCAGCGCGTGGACCGCGTGCGCGAGCTCACCGACGGCCTGGGCGCCGACGTGACGCTGGAGCTCGTCGGTCATCCCGGAGTCGTGACCGAGGGGCTGCAAATGACCGCGCCCGGTGGGCGGTACGTCGAGATCGGCAACATCAACGTCGGGTGGCATACCGAGTTCGATCCGTCGTGGATCGTCTTCCGAAGCATTTCGATCATCGGCGTGGCGCACTACACGTCACAGGACCTGCGGCACGCCCTGGATTTCCTGCAGGACAACGTGACGCGTCTGCCATTCGACCGGGTGCTGTCGCATCACTTTCCGCTGGCGGACATCAACGAAGCGTTCGCGCAGCAGGACTCCGGGCGCATCACGCGCAGCGCGTTGGTGCCGCACGCCTAGGAAAACCGCGGTTCGCCTTAGCTAATATTCGGCATTAGCCAAGGCTTGCGCGTTAGGATGCGCGGATGATGCCGGAAGCGCCGCCGATCGCGCTGCACTGCGAGGGCCTGAGCAAGAGCTTTGGCGCCGTCACGCCCGTGGGTGACGCGACCTTCCATGTGACCGCCGGCGCCATCCTGGCGCTGCTGGGACCGAGCGGCTGCGGCAAGACCACGACGCTGCGCCTGATTGCGGGCCTGGATCAGCCCGACGCCGGGACCATCGTGCTGGACGGCTCGGTCGTTCAGGGCCCCGACGTGAGCGTGCCGCCGGAGCGCCGGCGGGTTGGCCTGGTGTTCCAGGACTATGCGCTGTTTCCCCACCTCGACGTGCAGGCCAACGTAGGGTTCGGCTTGTCGCGGCGGAACGGTCGCGCGGCCAGGGTTGCGGAGACGCTGGAGCTGGTGGGGCTCTCGGCGCTGGCGTCACGCATGCCGCACGAGCTGTCGGGCGGGCAGCAGCAGCGCGTGGCCCTGGCCCGGGCGCTGGCGCCGGAGCCGCGCGTCGTGCTGCTGGACGAGCCGTTCTCGAACCTCGACGCGGCGCTGCGCAACGACCTGCGGAATGACGTGCGTCGCGTGCTGCGTGAATCCGGCGCGACCGCCGTGTTCGTGACCCATGATCAGGAAGAGGCGCTGAGTCTGGCCGATCAGGTGGCCGTCATGATCGACGGCCGGGTGCTTCAGGTCGCGCCGCCGTATGACGTCTACTGCCATCCCGTCAGCCGCGTGGTGGCGGATTTCATCGGCCATTACAACGTCATCCACGGCGCCGCGATGGGCCGGATGGTGGTCTGCGAGCTCGGGACCGTGCGAATTCAAGACGCCATGAGCGGCCCGGTCGATCTCTACGTGCGGCCCGAAGCGTTGCAGGTCACCAGCGATCGCAACGGGCAAGGCGTGATCGAGGCGCGCCAGTTCTTCGGACACGACCAACTCTTGCACGTACGGCTTGACTCGGGATTGGTCGTGGCGTGCCGGGTGGAACCGACGTTCATCGCGCCAGAGGGCGTGCGCGCTCGGATTCAAATCAACGGCGACGTCGTGGCCTTCACGCGCGCTGGCACAGACGCGCGCGGCCGCCGGGGCGCCCCGGTCACGCCTCCAGCCGCGCGCCCGCGGCTGGCCTAGCGCGGAGCGGGCGGCCGCGGGCGTGGATTGCGCTGGTCCAGGCGTCGCGCGGACGGCGGTGGGAATCCACAACCGGCATGCGCGGGAGTCCGGTCGAGGGGCAGAGCGCCGCCCGCCCCGCCCTTCGTGGCAGAATGCAGGAATATGGCATTGACAAGTACGGCTGAAGACTATCTGCTTGCGATCTATGGGTTGCGCGCCGAGGGCGGGCCCGTCATCGCCGCCCGTCTCGCGGAGCGCCTGGGGGTTTCGGCCCCAACGGTGTCGGCGTCGCTGGACCGCCTGGTGCGCGACGCGCATGTGTGGATCGATCCGCAGCGCGAGGTCTACCTGACGCTGGGCGGTGAGCGCACCGCCGAGAAGCTGGCCCGCCGTCACCGGCTCATCGAGCACTGGCTGATCCGGACGCTGGGGCTCGGCTGGGCCGAGGTGCACCACGAGGCCGACCGACTGGAGCACGCCATCTCGCCCGAGCTCACGGACCGAATCTCGGAGGCGCTGGGCCATCCACCGACCTGCCCGCATGGACTGCCGATTCCAGGCAACTACCCGGAAACGGACGTGGGCAACCTCTTCAAGCTGTCGGCGGCCGAGGTCGGGTCCAAGGTGCGGGTGGTGCGACTGTCGGAGCCCGCGGAGGACGACACCAATCTCCTGCGTTACTTCGAGGAGAAGCAACTCGTCCCCGGCCGGGTGATCGATGTCGTGGAGCAAACGCCGGCTGGTCACATCGTCGTGCGCGTGGACGACCAGCCGGCTGTGGTTGACGACACGGTCGCCGCCAATTTGTGGGTGATCGCGGCGTAGCCGTTCGTCGCCTACGCCCCGCGCCATGATCACTCGTCGTTCGCCGCACGCCGCGCGAATGCGCCGACGTTTCACCCGACGCGAACGACCGCGCGTATGACCGCCGAGGTGCGCCCGAGTCGCATCTTCACGGTACGGCCGGCGCTTCCGCCGCGCCTGGAGCGCCTGCGCGATCTGGCCTACAACGTCTGGTGGACGTGGACGCCGGCGGCGCAGGACCTGTTCCGGCGCATCGACGCCGAGGTCTGGCACGCCTCACAAGGCAATCCAGTGGCCGTGCTCACGCGAGCCGCCCCCGGCCAGCTCCAGGTGCTGGCCGAGGATCCGATCTTCGTTGCCGACCTTGACCGCGTGGCTGAAGCCTATGACCAGTATCTGAGCCGGCCTACGTGGTTCGAGCAGACGCACGGGCATCTCGAAGGACTGCGCGTGGCCTACGTCTCGATGGAGTTCGGGGTGGCGGAGTCGGTACCGCTGTATTCAGGCGGCCTGGGTGTGCTGGCGGGTGATCAACTCAAAGCCGCCAGCGATCTGGGGGTGCCGCTCGTCGGCGTCGGCATGCTCTATCGCCAGGGGTATTTCCGGCAGTCGATCGATTCCTCCGGCTCTCAGCGCGAGCAGTTTCCCGAAAACGACGTGGAGGTCCTGCCGGTGGTCGCGGTGCGCGCGGACGACGGGCAGCCACTGACCGTCCGCGTGCCGATTGACGGGCATGAGATCGCGGTGCGTTTATGGCGGATGGACGTGGGCCGCGTGCCGCTGATTCTGCTCGATGCCAACACGCCGGAGAACAGCCCGGCGGACCGGGAGCTCACGTCCCGCCTGTATATCGGCGACAGCGACATTCGCATTCGGCAGGAACTGTTGCTCGGAGTGGCTGGCATGCGCGCCCTGGACGCGCTGGACCTCGCCCCGACCGTGGCCCATCTGAACGAAGGCCATAGCGCGTTTCTCATTCTCGAGCGCTTCCAATCGCTTCGCGCCCAGACCGGTCTCAGCGAGGCGGCGGCCATGCAGATCGTGCGCGCGACCAATGTCTTCACCACCCACACACCCGTTGCGGCCGGCCACGATGAGTTTTCGGCGGACCAGGTGCGGCGTCACGCCGGCGCCTATCTGGAGGCTTCCAACATCGACGTGGAGCACGCGCTCTCGCTCGGCCGGGTTGACGGCGGCAACGATGACGAGCCCTTCGGCATCACGACCCTGGCCATGCATGGTGCGGCCTGGCGGAACGGGGTGAGCGCGCTGCACGGCGGTGTGAGCCGTCAGATGTGGCAGCGCCTCTGGCCTGGCGTCCCGGTCGACGAGGTGCCGATTGGACACGTGACCAATGGCGTGCACCTGCGCACCTGGGTGTCGCGCGAGCTCAACGGCCTCTTGCAGCGCTACATGGGGCGTCACTGGGCCGAGCGCACCGATCCGCAGGGCATCGAAGAAAGCCTGGCCGCCATTCCCGAGGACGAGCTCTGGCGCGTGCACACGCAACGCCGCGAGCGCCTGGTGGCCAACGTCCGCCGCCGCCTGCGAGCGCAGGCGGAGCACCGAGGGGCGTCCGCGCATGAGCTGGCGCAGGCGTCCGCCGCCCTGCACAGCGACGTGCTCACGGTTGGGTTTGCGCGCCGCTTTGCCCTCTACAAGCGCCCCACGCTGCTGCTGCACGACGTGGAACGACTCAAAGCCATCGTCGCGGACTCCCACCGGCCGGTGCAGATCATCTTCGCCGGCAAGGCCCATCCCAACGACGACCTGGCCAAGAGCTTGCTGCGGGAGATCACGGCCCTCAGCCGCGATCCCGCCTTCGAAGGGCGCTTGGTCTTCGTCGAGGACTACGACATGGGCCTGGCGCGGGACCTGGTGCAGGGCTGCGACGTTTGGCTGAACCTGCCAATTCCACCCCAGGAGGCCAGCGGAACCAGCGGCATGAAAGCGGCGGCCAACGGCGTGCTCAACGCCAGCGTCCTGGATGGCTGGTGGGACGAGGCCTATACGCCGGATGCGGGCTGGGCGATCGGCCGGCCGGATGTCGATGACGAGGGGCAACGGGATGCGAGCGATGCCGCGGCCATCTACGACCTACTCGAACACACGGTGGCCCCGTTGTTCTATGACGTCGGCGCGGGAGAAACCCCGACCGCGTGGGTGCGCATGGCTCGACGCGCGATGGTCCTGGCGCTGACGCGCTTTAGCGCGAATCGCATGGTGCAGGATTATGTCGAGTCATTCTATGGCCCCGCCCATCGGCTCGGCCGGCGTCTGAGCGAGCATCACGGCGGCGCGGCCACCGACCTGGCCCACTGGCTGGAGCACGTGGTGGCGCAATGGCCGCACGTGCACATTCTGGAGGTTCACGCCGACGGTCCCAGCCAGGTGGACGCCGGAATGGTCGTGCCCGTGCGAACCCGCGTGGCGCTGGCGGGCCTGAGTCCGGACGACGTGACGGTCGAGGTGTTCGTGGGGCATGTGGACTACGAAGGAACGCTGATCGGCGGTCGGGCCGAGGTGACAGAGCATGCCGGCACCGAGGCGGACGGCACCCATTGGTTCGGCGGACGCGCGGTGCTGTCCCAGAGCGGACGCCTGGGCCTCGCGGTTCGGGTGGTTCCGCGGCACGCGCTTCTGGCCGGCCCTTACGACGCCGGGCTGATTCGCTGGAGCAACGGGGCCGCGGCGGTCTGATGCACGCCGCCCTCGCCGCGACCAACTCTTTGTGAGTGACCGCTCCAGCGTTTACCCTGAGGTAGCGTTGCGTCCGGCAGATCGGTCGGACAGCGCCTGCGCCGACACAGGAGGATTCCCCCGTCGATGACGTACGTAATTGCCGAGCCATGCATCGGTACGAAGGACGCTTCGTGCGTGGACGTTTGCCCGGTCGACTGCATCCATCCAGGACCGGATTCGCCCGAGTATGAGACGAGCGAAATGCTCTACATCGACCCCGTGGAATGCATTGATTGCGGCGCCTGTGAGCCGGTTTGCCCCGTGACCGCCATCTTTCCGGACTTCGACGTCCCGGAGGAGTGGTCGAAGTACACGGAGATCAACGCCGACTACTTCGCGCAGTAGCGCGCCGGACCGCTACGCGTCGCCTTTGTGCATGGCGGCCAGCGCGTCATAGGACGGGCGGGGCGTGCCGTCGGGACGCAGCACGCCAAACGGGAACTTCTCGTCTTCCGGTCCCACGACGGTCTGGAAGTTGAGATTCCACACGAACGCGTGGGTGATGTAGTCGTATTGCTCGCGCACGAGCCGAAGGGCATCGACGAGAAACTCCGCCTGATCGGCTTCGGAATTGTCGACGCCGTAGCCGTAGGCCGGGTCCTGGTTGGCGGTTGACCAGCCAAACTCAGTGATCCAGATGGGCTTGGCGCCGTCGTCGAATTCCTCCATGACCTGGCGGTGCTGCGTGAAGCGCTGGAAGTAGAAGCTGGCGTGCCCGTTCCAGCCGTCGCCGCGTGGGGACCCGATCTCCTGGCGCGGGGCGTTGTTGAATCCCCCCGGGTGGATGCCCCAGGCGTCGAACCCGTCGCGGACGATGCCATCGTTGTACTCGTACATGCGTCGCAGGAAGGTCACGTCGTCCACGGCCTGCACCTGCTGGTCGGGAATATCGACGTCACCGGCCGGCGTGAGCGCGCCGCCAATGGTCACGGCGTCGGGATCGCCCGCGCGCACCCCGCGGTGGCCGGCCAGCAGCAGATCCACGAACTCTCCGGCGTTGATGCGGCCATAGCCCCACTCGCGTGAGAGATTGGCCTCATTCCAAAGCTCGTAGGCCTGGACGGCGCCGCGGTACCTGGCGGCGATGACGCGCATGAAGTCCTCGAAGTCCTGGGGATCCGCGGGAGGACCGTGGGCCCCTTCGCCGAGCGCCCAGCCGGGAGCGCGAACCACGCTCAGTAGCAGATTCAGACCCGCAGCCGAAACGGCGGTCACGATCTTGTCGAGCTCTCGCCAGTCATAGCCGCCCTTTTCGATTGGCTCCGTCTGCGACCACTCCACCTGCTGCTTGAGCCAGTTGAAGCCCGCGTCGAGCGTCTTGCGCACGATGAAGTCGCGGTCCTGGTTGTAGAGATGCGCCTGGAAGCCGTAGCCATCGAGACGGCGGAGCGACGCGTCGGGGTCGGGTGGCGCGGGAGACGACGCCGGACTCGGCGTGACCGACGCCGGCGCGGCGGGGCTCGGCGTCAGCACGCGAGGCGTTTGCACGCCCGCCGTGACCGCGGGCCCGGACGACGTCGGTGTCGGCTCGGCAGGCGCGGCGACCGTTACCGGCTCGGTCACGGTTTCGTCGGATTCGCCGCACGCCACGGTAACCGCTCCGGCCGCCAACGCGGCGAGCAGACGCCGCCGCGACAATCGACCGCCCGTCGACCGCGGAAGCTTGGTGGAAATCGGCAACGTGCGACGTATCCTTGAGCGTGGAGCGCACGGATGGTATCAAGGCAGGCACGGCGCACCGGCAATCGCCGGCACGGCGCCTCCTAACCAACGGTTGTTAGAGGAAGGTCCGCATGGCCCAGCGCAGATACGGCAATTCAATCCTCGGCGTCGCGGTGATCGCGGTAATCGCCGTGATCATCATCGGGCTCTTCAGCGTCCGCTTTGTCGGCGTCGGTGAGGTCGGCGTGATCAACACGTTCGGCGTCGTGGATCCGATACCGAAGCCGCAGGGCCTGCTGGTCAAGCTGCCATGGGCGACGCTCGACACCTATAGCGTGCGGACGCAGTCGATCACCATGAGTTCCCGAGCGGAGGAAGTGGGCGCCTCGGACCAGACCGTGCGAACGCTGACCTCGGAGGGATTGTCCGTCGGCCTCGACATTACGACGCTCTTCGTGCTCAACTTCGACCAAGCGCCGCAAGTCCGAAATCAGGTGGGTCCGGAAGGCGTGTACCAGGAGATCATCGTGCGGCCGGCCATCCGCAACGCCATTCGCGATGTGGTCGCGCAGTTCACGGCCGAAGCGCTATACACGACGGCGCGTGAGGAGATCGGCAGTCGCATTCAAAACCAACTGGATTCGTCGCTCAACGAGCGCGGCGTCACCATTCAGGACGTGCTGTTGCGCGACGTGACCCTGCCGGCGGTAATCACCCAGGCGATCGAGAACAAGCTGGCCGCCGAGCAAGCGATTCAGGAACGCCGCTTCCGGGTCGACGAGGCCAAGGAAGAGGCCCAGCGCCGGATCGAAGAGGCCAACGGTATCGCCGAGGCCAACCGGCGGATCAACGAGTCGCTCACCGCGGCAGTGCTGCAGGACAAGTACATCCAGGCGCTGCGCGAGATGGGCTCGGGCAGCGTGGTGTACGTGCCCACGAATCCCGAAACCGGGCTGCCCGTGATCCTGGGGACCCCGGAGCTCGGATCGAACTGACCGCTGACGGCAGCGTCCGAGCCGTAGGGTAGGATGCCGCCGGGCTCGGCCCGGCGGCGATGGGCGATTAGCTCAGCTGGGAGAGCGCTACGTTTACACCGTAGAAGCCGCAGGTTCGAGTCCTGCATCGCCCACCGGCATCGCGCGACGACCCCTCGGGGCCAAGCGCATGGCGAGATAGCTCAGTCGGTAGAGCAGTGGACTGAAAATCCATGTGTCGCCAGTTCGATTCTGGCTCTCGCCACCAAGGCAGTTGCGATTTCCCGTTTGGCCCAGGGCATAGGGCGCGCGACGTAGCTGGACGGCCTCGATTCCGGCACTCGCGGGCATGGCGGAACGAAGGCAATCCGCTAGCCCGCCCCTGACCGGCAGTAGCTAGCAGCCGCTGTAGATGGTCATGCTGGGGAGGCAGCCGAAGTTGATTTGCACGGTCTGCACCGTGACCGCCTCCAGCGGCGCCGAGTTTGCACCAAGGGCCACGCCGCCGATCTTGTCCAGCGTCGTCTGCGACGGTGCGTGGTTCTCCTTGACGCGCGCGAAGATTGTGGCGTTCGCCGGCAACTCGTCTTCCGAGACGTCGCTGAGCAGGATGTAGAACCGCGACCCGTTCGAGTTCGGCGCGCCCGAATTCGCCATCACCAGATCGCCGCGCTGGTACGGCTGCTGCGGCGGCTCGATCTCGAACGTATAGCCAGGGTCGCCGGTGCCGGTGCCGGTGGGATCGCCGGTCTCGACCAGCACGCCCGGAACCACGCGGTGCACCGTCATGCCGTCGTAGTAACCCTCCTGGGCCAGAAACAGGAAGCTGTTGACGGCTCGCGGCGCCTCTTGCGGCACGAGATTGAAGGTCATGCGCCCGAGGCTGGTGGTGAACACGGCGCTGTAGGGTCGAAGCTCCTCGACCGTCATCTCGGGCTCGGCCGCGAAGGTCGGCGGACCCTCGGGTTCCGGCTCGCCACACGCGGCGACCGCAACTGCCGCGATCGCTACGACCAAGGCAATCACGATTGCTCGCCACATGGTCCTCAGCTCCGAATCCAACCGCCTGCTCACCCTCCATTCTGCCGCGTTGACCGCACAATCGCCATGGGGCAGGTCTTGCTCTGGCCACGCCACGCCATGCGCTACGGTTTCGGGAACGTGCGGGCGCACCGCCGGGCCTCAGGGTGACTCGTGAACATCGACATCGAGCAATGCGTCGCCGACGTCCTGGATGTCGGGCACTGCGTTTTGCCGAATCACTTTCCCAAGCCGGCGATCGACGCCTTCCACGAGGGGTTTCTGCCGCTGCTGGCAGAGGTCGCGGCCCGGATCCCGGAGGGCAATCGGCGGGCGAATCGCTGGGCCATCGGCCTGCCCTTCGCCCCGCCCTTCTACCAGTCCGCGTTCTTCAGCGACGACACGGTCAACGAAATCGTGGGGCGCATCCTGGGCGAGGGCATGTTCATCGCCTACTACGGCACCGATACGCCGGTGGCGGGATCGGAGGACCAGCAGGTCCACTCGGATATACGACCGCTCTTCCCGGAACAGCCTGACCTGCGCTATCCGCCGCCGACGCTCTCGGTGCGCTTCACGAGCGTGGATATGACGCTCGAGAACGGTCCCTATAGCACGTCGGAACGAACGCAACACCTCACGCGGGACGAGGCGCAGGCCAAGCTCGCCACGGACGAGATCGAGCTTGCGCCGCTGCTGCTCCGCGCGGGCGACGTGCTGATCAGCGATGCGCGCACGCTGCACCGCGGCACGGCGAATCGCACGGACGAGCCGCGTCCGTTTGCCGTGATCGTCTACAACCGGAATTGGTACCACCTCGAAGGCGAATTCCGGCTGGAGGCCAACGAGGAGACGCCGATGTTGCTGGAGTCGTTCTACCGGACACTGCCACCGGCCGAGCAGAATCTCCTGCGGCGCGTGCCGAGGACGGATGGCTAAGGCGAGTCGCCCAATCGTTCGCGTGCCTGCCGAGACTCGTCTGGTGGTCATTCCCTACGATCCCGAGTGGCCGGTCATGTACGAGCGCGAACGCGCCGAGATTGCCGCGTGCATCGGCCAGCACATCCTGCGCATCGAGCATGCCGGGAGCACATCCATCCCCGGCATGGCCGGCAAGCCGACCGTCGACATCCTGGTGGGCGTCGACGATTGGGACGCAGCCAGAGTCACCTTCGGGCCATTGGCTGAAATCGGGTGGGAGTTCCGCGGCGAGCGCGGCATGGCGCGCCGGCACTTGTTTCGCCGGCTCAATGCGCAGGGCCGCCGCACGCACCAACTGCATATGCTGGAAGTGACCCACCCCGCATGGGACGCAATGCTGCTCTTCCGTGACTACGTCCGCGACCATCCCGATGTCGCGGCGAAGTATCAGCGGCTGAAGCTCGACCTAGCGCGGAGGTATCCGAACAGCCGGGGCGCGTACACGGCCGGGAAGGAAGCGTTCGTGATGGGGGTGCTGGAGCATGCACGGCGTGCGCGTGACGAGGCGACGGGAGCGTGACCTCGCCGCCCACCTGACCAATTCGTCGCTAGACTTGACGCTGTGCGGTCGACTGGATGAAGGGTCGGCGCCATGACGCTCTCCGACCAGCAACTGACGTTCTTCGAGACCTTCGGCTACCTGACCTTTCCGGGAGCCTTTGCGGACGTAGCCGATCGGATCACCGCGGAGTTCGAGCGGGTGTGGGCGGATCATGGCGGCGGCCACAACCGTCAGGCGCACGATCATGCGCGACGCTCGGCCCTAGTCCCCTTCATCGACCAGAGCGAGTATCTGAGCGCGCTGCTGGACGACCCACGGGTCGACGGGGTCGTCAGCGCGTTGCTTGGCGACGACTACAACTACACCGGGAGCGACGGCAACTTCTACGTGGGCGACACGCGTTGGCACTCCGACGGGTTCGCCCGATCGAAATACCGCTCCATCAAGATCGCGTTCTACCTGGACCCCGTCACGCGCAACGAGGGGTGCCTGCGGGTGATTCCCGGCAGCCATCATCGCGGCGACGACTATGCCGAGTCCCTCCAGGAGTTCATGCCAAGCAGTCGGTCGGTATCGCTCGGGGAGCACCTGGGAATTGACGGACTCGACGTTCCCGCGGTGGCGCTGGAGTCGCAGCCGGGCGACATGGTGCTGTTCATTCACGACCTGAAGCACGCGTCGTTCGGCGGCGGAACCCGCCGGCGCATGTTCACCATCAATATGTCCCAGCGCTTCCGCGACGACGACATCGACGAGCTGCGAGAGGACGTCGCGACCCTCGTCAGGTTCTGGGCCGAGCGGGCGTACGGCGAGGCGATGATCCGAACGGCCGGCCCTCGCCGCATGCGGCACCTGGAGCAGCGGCTGGCCAATGACGATCACTTGCCGGAACTGGTCCGTCAGGCGCGCGAGGAGATGAGCGAGCCGTCCCGCAGCTAGCTTGCGGCTCGCCCGTCCAACGATCGGAAGCAGTTGCCGCGTCATGCCGCTAGGCTGTGCGCACTGCCGCGTCAACAAGCCGGAATTGGTGAACTCATGACAACGGCGATCCCAGGCAACCACGAGTGCTTCAGCGAGGACTGGCGGCGCACCGACCCCGATTTGGTGCTCTATCTACCCAAGGAGCCCTCGTATTGGATCGAGGCGGTGGACCACGTTTTGGTGGAGGTCACACCCGGCGGTGACCTGCTGGCAATCTTCGCGCTGGCCAGCCAGCCGCACGGGGCGGACTACCGGGTCGCGTACTCCCGCAGCGCCGACGGCGGTCGCACCTGGGAACCGGTGGGCGTCATCGACGGCCCCGGCGACAAGCCGGGCCAGGTGAGCGCGTTTGGGTTTCCCGTCATCAGCCGGCGTGGGCGTATCTACTGTTTCTATAACCACGGACGGGCGATCGGCGACAGCTATCAGACCAGCTTCCTGCGCTGCAAGTACTCCGACGACGACGGGCGCACGTGGATCGACGGGGAGGTCGTCATTCCCTACCGCTCCAGCGCGAACGACCACCCGGACCGCTCCATCGGCGCCAACTGCGTGGTGTGGCAGAAGCCCATCCGCGACGCGCAGGACCGTCCCATCATCGGCTTCACCCGTTGGACGAACTCGTATATCAAGGTTGCCCGCCGCGAGGACGACTTCACCATGTCCCGCCGTGACAGCCAGGCCGAGTTCATGCGGTTCGACAACATCGACGAGTCACCGCATCCGCGCGACGTGCAGATCACCTGGCTGCAGGACGACGACACGGCCATCCGCGTGCCGGTGCCCTACGAGCCGGAGGCTTCGCGCAACTACTCCTATTGCGAGGAGCCGAGCGCGGTGCTGCTGCCGGACGGCCGCCTCTTCACCGTGGCGCGCACGGCCACGGGACAGATCTGGTACACGGTCTCCACCGACGACGGTCGCACCTGGCGCCCGACGGAACCGCTGCGCAACCGCGACGGCGGGGCGCCCATGCTCAATCCCGTCTCACCGTGTCCCATCTTCGCGCTGGAGGACGGCCGCTTCCTGCTCATGCTGCAGAACCACGACGGGCACGGATATGGCGGTCGCGGCCCACGCGACTTCCATGCGCGCCGCCCGCAGTTCATTGCCGTGGGTGAATACCGGGCCAGCGCCCACCAGCCCATCTGGTTCAGCCAGCCGCAACTGCTGTTCGACACGCAGAACATCGGGGTGTTTCCGTTCTACATGAAGTGGTTGTCGATGTATGCCAGCGTCACCGAGCGCCAGGGCGAGCGCATCCTGTGGTACGCGGACCGCAAGATCTTCGGCCTGGGCCGCTACATCACCGATGAGCTGCTGGCCCCACTGACGGCGCCCGTGGCGTAGCGTCCGCGGCGGCCACGTTGGCGCGGCCGCTGCTACGATTGCCGCCCGACTTCCCGCAGGACGCGCGGGCTTTCCCGAATTCGAGACTGCTCGATGGCGATTGAGGTCAGGCCGGTATCGCCCGCCCTGGGCGCGGAGGTCATTGGCGCCGACCTCACGCGGCCGGACGACGACGAGCAGTTCGAAGTCATCCACAGGGCGCTGCTGGACCACAACGTGGTGGTGATTCGCGACCAGCAGATCACGCCGGCGGACCACGCGGCATTCAGCGCCCGCTTCGGCGAGCTCGAGCTGCACGTGCTGAACCAGTTTCTGCTGCCGGAGCAGCCCGAGGTTCTGGTGCTCTCCAACAAGCGCGTGAACGGAGTGCCGGTCGGGCTGCAAGACGCGGGCCGCGAGTGGCACAGCGACCTCTCGTACATGCAGCTTCCGTCCCTGGGCTCGTTGCTCTACGCCCTGGAGATCCCGCCGACCGGCGGCGACACGCTCTACGCCAATCTCTATTCGGCCTACGAGGCGCTGTCCCCGGATTTGAAGGAGCGAATCGAGGGGCTCCGCCTGCGGCACTCGTACGCCGACTTCATCAATCGCCGGTTTCAGGAATCCGCCATGGAGCGGCCCACCCTGACGGCCGAGCAGGCGGCCAAGGTGCCCACGGCCATCCATCCGCTGGTACGCACGCATCCGGACACCGGCCGCAAGGCGCTGTACGTGAGCCCGTCGCTGGTGGCGGGTATCGAGGGCATGGACGACGACGAGGGTCAGGCGCTGATTCAAGAGCTCAACGACCACGCGACGCAACCGGCGTTCGTCTACCGGCACGTGTGGCGGCTCCACGACATCGTGTTCTGGGACAACCGCTGCACGTTGCACCAGGCCACGGCATTCGACCCGAAGTACACGCGCCACATGCACCGCACCACGATTCGGGGCGACCTGCCGGTCTAAACGGCCGGCGGGCGCGTCAGGCGTGAGCACCGTGCCCAGCGGGTCCGGCCAGTCCGTCGATCCCACGAGCTCCTACACCGCCGCCAATCGCGTCGCCTGGGACGCGATTGCGGACATGCGCCAGAAGAAATGGCCGAAGGCTGAGTTTTTCGCCGACGGCGGGTGCCTGCTGGCAGAGTCGGAGCGCCGGGCCGCCGGTGACGTGCAGGGTCTGCGTCTGTGCCACCTGCAATGCGCCACCGGGGAGGACACGCTCTCGTGGGCCAACCTGGGCGCCCAGGTCACCGGCGTGGACATCAGCCCCAGGCAGATCGAGCTGGCACAGGCCAAAGCCATCGCCGCCGGAATCGATGCCGAGTTCGTGGCCGCCGACGTCTTCGCGCTCCCCGAGGATCTACTCCGCCGGGCATCCTTCGACATCGTCTACACCGGCGGCGGCGCCCTGGTCTGGCTGCCCGACCTCGACCGGTGGGCGGCGACGATCCACCGCCTGCTCAAGCCCTCGGGACGGCTCATCGTGCGCGACGGGCACCCGGTCATCGCCTGCGTCGAGGTGCGTGACGGCTCGATTGAGCTTATCGAGGACTACTTCGACCGGCGGCCCGAAGCATCCACCGGGTGGCGCCATTTCACCGGCGGAGAGGACACGCCCGAGACAAAGTGGGAGTGGACCTGGCCCCTCGGCGACATCGTCACCAGCGTGGCGCAGGCCGGGCTGCAAATCGAGCGCCTTGCGGAATCCCCCAGCACGGCGACGTGGCGCTTCGGCGACGATTTGGAGGCCGTTCAGCGATTACCGGGCGAGTTTCTGCTGGTCGCCAGAAGACCCCACGAAACTAGCCACCACCCGCCTTCGTAGGCGCGGTTCGCGAGCGGTCCGGCGTCGCTCAGGTGAACTTTTGTGGGCCATCAACTCTCGCGAATAAAGTTGGCCGAATCCCCGCTAAGCATTTCGCCTCCAAAGACCTCCCGCTGCAGATCAGCGAGGCGATTGAGAGCCTCGTGCCCAAATGGCAGATCGGTGAGGCCCTGCGCCTCGTCACGGGCCAGCTCCTTGTCGATTGCGGCCTGGCAGTAGCGGCGCATGCTGACGCCCTTGAGTGCAGCAATCACCTTCAGGCGCCGCTGAATGGGCAGGTCCAAATCGAGCGCGAGCCGCTTTTTTGCCGTGGCCATCTGCGAAACCCCCACGCGAGTGTCCGGCCGGCTGTTTCTAGCGCAAATACAGAAGTACGTCACAAAGTGTGCCGCCACCGATGGTTCGAGTTCCAACCCCATCACACCGCTTGCGGCGGGCCTGAGGTCCGACTCGGCTCCGACCTAATCCGCTCGATCCGCTGCCGCGTCATCGGATTGGGCCCGACGCAAACCGGCGAACCGGCCGCCGGCTCGGAGAAGCTCGTCCGGCGCCCCCTGCTCGATCACCCGGCCACGGTCCATCACGACGATCCGATCCGCGCCGATCACGGTTTCGATCCGATGGGTGACGACGATCAGGGTGCGGCCGCGCCGTGACGACGCAAGCGCGCGCCGCAGGTCGCGCTCGGTGACCACGTCCAGCGAGGCCGTGGCTTCGTCCAGGATGAGCAGGCGCGGCTGCCGCAGCAGCGCGCGGGCGATGGCGATCCGCTGTCGCTCGCCGGCGGAAATACTCTGGCCGAGCTCGCCAACCATGGTCTCGAGCCCCTGCGGCAGTCTGGCGAGGAAGTCGTCGAGCTGGGCGTCCCGCAGCGCCTGCCGCAACTCCGCGTCACCGGCGGTGCGCGTCGGATAGCGGATGTTGTCGGCGATGGTCGCGTCCCACAGCTTGGGCTCCTGGGGCACGAAGCCGACCTGCCGGCGCAGCCACGAGAGATCGAGCTCGCGCGTGTCGATGCCGTCGACTTGCACCGATCCCGCCTGCGGCGCATAGAGTCCGATCATGAGGTCCAGCAGCGTGGACTTTCCGCTGCCGGTTTCCCCCACGATGCCGAGGAATTCGCCCGGCTGGACCGAGAACGAGACGCCGAAGACGCCCGCGTCTTCCCGCGCGTAGCGGAAGGTGGCCTCTTGAAACTCAATCCGAGATCCCGCACCGGCCGCCGGTCGCCGCGGCGGTGTCCTGCCGCCGATCCGCTCCGGGGCCAGGCGGAACAGGGCGTCCACGCGCTCATACTCCGCTTCGATCCGCGCCCGGTTTCCCTGAAGCGTCAGCAGACGATGCACAGAGACATAGATCCGAGGCGCCAGCGCCGCCGCCGCGATCAGCCCGCCGAGCGACAGCTGGTCGCCGGCAATGAGGACGGCCCCGAATCCAAAGGCCGCCGCCGTAACCAGCGCCTGGGCGGCCGGAGCAACGTGAGCTATCAGCACGTCGTGCAGGGCGACCGTCTTGGCCTTGGCGCGCCAATGCTCGTGGATCCATGCCAGCCATCGCCGGCGCTCGTGCGCCGTGGCGTCGAACACGCGGACGACTCGAATGCCGGCGAGCACCTCCTGGAGGAATCCCTGGCCGCGTTCGAGGTGCCCGAAGAACTGTCGGTCGAGACGCGTGGAAAGGGGTCCGAGGCGGGCAACGCCAACCGCCAGGACGGGAATCACGACGACGGCCATGAGTCCCAGCGGCCAGGCGATGACGAACATGGCCGCCAGCGCGGCCACCAGCAGCAGTGCGTGCGAGGCCGCGGGAAGCAACGATTGGGAGACATACAGCTCACCGATGCGCCCGCATGATCGGGTGAGTCGAAACACGAGCTGCGGCGAGGGGATCTGCTCAAGCTCGACCAGTTCGGCGGCCGAGACGCAGTCGAACGCCTTGAGGCGGAGGCGCCGCGAGACAGCCTCGCCGATCGAAGCCCGCATGTAGCTTTCGCTGGACGAGAGGATGAGCTGCACGAGGGCCGCTCCGGCCATCCCGCCGGCGAGCACTGCCGCCAACCCGAGGTTACCGCCGGGCAGCGCATGGTCGACAAGGGCTCCGACGAGCAGCGCGGGAACGATGCCGACCGCCGCACCGCCGAGCATCAGCCCGGCCGCGAGCGCAATGGCTCGCCAGCGCCGACGAAGCTCCTGCCGCACGATGGCGGCCGACTCCAAGGCTCTGGGAGCTTCTGGCTTGGTGGCGATGGCGGGTGTCGGAATCCTCGGCGTCGAGTCCCCAATAGTCTGTCGGCAATTGCCGCCGGCGTCAGTGCCGATTCCCGCCGAGAATTCGCCAAAACGGGGCTTATAATGAAGTGGGCGAAAAGAGGCACTCGCTCCCGCGCATCTCCGGCCAACTCGCGCGCAGGCGGGGTGCCGCGGCGGCTCCAATCACCACTTCCCCAGCGAGGCCGCAATGAAGCTCGGCTACTTTCACAACGGGCACTTTCCGCCGATCGACTTCGAGGAGTTCGTGCGCTGGGGCGCGGCCAACGGCTACCAGGCCATCGACGTGCCGCTGTTCCAGCCCGAGGCCCGCGCCATCTGCGAGCGGCACGGCCTGGAGCCGACATCCACCACGGGCATGGTCTGCCAGCCCATCGCCACCGATGCGGAGGCGCGGACGGAGCAAGCGGCCGAGGCCCGCCGGGCGCTGGACTACGCCGCCGCCGAGCAGATCCCGCTTGCGTGGCTGGGTCACCAAATGGCGCCCGGCCTGGGGTTCGACGCCAGCGTCCGCCTATTCGCGGAGGGGGTGGCGCCGGTGCTGGACCACGCGCAGCGCGTGGGCGTGCGCCTGGTGATGGAGAACTGGGCCGACGGCGGTCGCAACCTGGCCTATGCCCCGGCGCACTGGGAGGCGATCTTCGACGCCGTGCCGCACGAGGCGCTGGGGCTCTGCTTCGATCCATCGCACCTGGCCTGGCTGGGCATCGACTACCTGCGCGCGGCGCGGGAGTTCGGCTCGCGCATCTACCACGCCCACGCCAAGGACACCGAGTTTCTGCCGGAGGCGCGATACCGCTACGGAGTGATTGGGGCCGAGCGAGGGCGAATCGGCCAGGGAACCTACCGCTTCCGGATTCCGGGATTCGGCGTTATCGACTGGCCCGCCTACATCACGGCACTGCTGGAGATCGGCTACGACGGCCCGCTGGTCGTCGAGCACGAGGACCCGTTCTGGAGCGCCAGGCACGATCCCGAGCAGGACGCGCTGCAGGGGCTGGTCTTGGCCCAGCGGTTCCTGGCGCCGCTGCTGGTTTAGGCGTTCAGCGGGCGGCGTTGAGTCGGCTATTCGATAGGCCAGCCGTCGGGGATCTCGTTGGCGTCGAGCGCGGACTTGATGGCTTCGGCGGCCTCGGGCGTCACCCAGGCTGACCATACGCTCACGTGGCTCTTGAGCCACCAGAGCGCGGTTTCGTTGATACTCGCATCCCGATTCTCGAGCCGCCATTTGCCGACGTCTTTGTAGCGCTCCAGGTCCAGGTTCCAGGCTTGGAGCATCTCGACGACATCCGGCGCCCGCGCGGGGATGTCTCGATACACGGCGATCGAAATCGTCGCATCTCGATAGGCGCAGGCCTTGGTCGTATCCCAGCATTCGTCGCTGTACTCAGGCTCCTTCAACCGGACCAGGTCCAGCTCGGTCGCGGGGTCGTTGGTTCCCCACTGGTAGCCGAGCCACGGTTCCCTTCGTTCGTAGGCCCCGTAGAGGTCGGCGTTCGCCGCGGCGCCGTCTCCCGGATTGACGATGTGGATGTGGTCCGAAAGTCCGTATGCCTCGATCTGCTCGGCGTTGATCTCTTCGCAAACCCAGCCGATGACGCAGGAAACCAATCGCGCTTTCCCGCGAGTTTCGCTGGTGGCGAACAGCGCCTTGTATTTCTCGTCCTTGAGGTCGTCGACACTGTCCAACTCGGGGTACTGCTCCTGAAGGTAGGCGGGGATTACGAAGGCTGACTGCCAATCTCTGCCGAGACTCTCGCCGACCAACTCGACGTCGCCCGCGGCCAGGGCCTCCACCCAGGCGTCCTCCTGGTTTGGCAGCCAGATCTCCATGGTTACCTGCGTGTCACCGCGACGCAGGCCCTGCAACAGGGGCAGGGTGGCGCCGAACACCAGCTCGGTGGGATAGCCGTAGCCCTTTTCGACGAGGTATTGAGCGACGCGATTCTGGAATTGGGCGCTGGTCCAGTTCAGGTCGCTGAATACGATGGGATCCTTCTCCGCAACCACTTCGTCCGGGCCGCAGGCTGTCACGAGAGTGACGGCGAGCAGCGTCATCGCCATGACGGACAGTCTGGCCAACTTCAACATGCGGCAGATCTCCCTTGCTATTGCTTCAGGCTGTTTACAGCACGCCCTTGGTGAGAATCAGATTGCCATAGGGCCGCCGCTCGCCGGTGGCCACGATCGCGAAGGCCTGTCGTGCCCGCTCGTAGAAGGCATGGCGCTCCACCCGCTCAAAGGCCACCGGCGCTCCGTGGGCCGCCTCGGCGGTCCGGCGGAACTCGGCCACGATGGGCAACTCGGTGTCAGGCTCGCCCACCACCGCCATCACCGCCGCCGGCGCCTCGACGTACTCATCGAGCGGCAGCACGGACAGGATCGCGTCGGCGACGCGCGTGGCGTCGACGCCGTCGAGGCGCACCAGCCGTCGGGCGTTGGCATCGGCGGGAAAGTTCGCGTCGGCGATCACGATTTCGTCGCCGTGTCCCATGGCCGCAAGCACCCGCAGCAGGTCCGGCCCCAGGAGCGGGTCGATGCCTTTCAACATGGGGGCGTCCTCAAGTGCCGGTGCGGCGGCATCGTGGCACACCGGGCGGCTAAGCTTCGCGGCATGGACGGAGACGAGGCATGCGGGCCACAAGGCGCGACGACGCGGGGCGCCGAATCGGGTCGCTCCGGCGCGATCGTTGAGGGCGAGAATCTCGAAGAGCACGTGGAGCGCGTGCCGGTCGGGCTCAATGACGCCGGCGACGCCGCAGACCGGGTGTCCGAAGAGACCGTCGACCGCCTGTGGATCGAGGCGGACGGAGAGCTGGTCAGCCAGCTCTGGGTCGTCGACGTCACGGTGCGGGCATGGGGCGCCGAGTTGCGCAGCGCCGGCGTCGCGGGCGTGGGGACGCCCGAACCGCATCGGATGAAAGGCTATGCCCGGCGTCTGATGGCGGCCTGCGAGCGGTTTGCGGCGAACCAGGGCTATGCCATCAGCACGCTGTTCGGGATTCCGGACTTCTATCACCGCTTCGGCTACGCCACCATCTGCCCGGAGTACGAATTTCGAATCGAGCCTGACGCGCTTGAGACGGGAGTGCGGCCCGCGGCGTTGGACGAGGTTTCGCCAACCGACTGGAGCGCCATTGCGCGCCTGTGCAACGCGGCCTACGGATCGCTGGAGGGCTCGGTCATCCGGCGGGAGGGCGCGTGGCGAGGTCCCAGGCAGGGCTCAGATTGGTTCCGAGTACCCCGTGCGTTGGTGACTCGCGATGCGCGTGGGCAACCCGTGAGCTATGCCGTGGTGGACACCGAGCTGACGGACGGTTGCCTGGCCGTGGCGGAAGCCGCGGCGCGCGATGACGCCGCCGGGAAGGCGCTGGCCGGCGGCTTGGCCGAGATGGCCAGATCGCGCGGCGCGACGGGTGTGCTGGCCCGGCTGCATCCGGACACGGGGCTGGGCCCGCTGCTGACTCGGTGCGGCGGCGCGGCCGCAGTGACTCGTCCCGATGACGCTGGGTACATGCTGTGCATCGTCGACCTGGACGCCGTGTTGCGGAAATGCGCGCCGGCGCTCGTCGACCGGGCAGCCGCGTGCGATTCGCCGGTCCCCGAGACGTTGCACATTCGGACCGACATCGGCGATGGGCGGATCGCGCTCGGCGGCGCAGCGCCGCCCGCCAAGCTATCCATGGATCGGCTCGGGCTGGCGCAGCTTCTCTTCGGCTACCGGACGTTTAGCGAGCTTCGCGAAACTGGCGCCGCCAACGCCCGCGGCGTCTCCGACGAGGTGCTCGCGGCGCTGTTCCCGCGAAATGACGGCTACTGCTTCTGGCCCGACCGCTATTGATACGGCGCCTCGGGTTCATCCGGCTGCGACATGCAGTCGCGGTGATCCCGTTGGCCGGCGTTAGGGCTCGAATACCAACGCCGGCAGTTCAGTAAGGCGCGTTATCCGTTCGACGTTCGCCGGTCCGGGGCCCTCATCGTGACGGTCGAGCCAGACGCCGCGGAGCCCGGCGTCGCAGGCTCCGATCGCATCCGCGTCCAACCGGTCGCCCACATGCAGGCACGCCGACGGCGGCGCGCCCATGGCTTCGCAGGCCGCCTCGAAGATCTGCGGAGCCGGCTTGGCGAACCCTAAGTCTTCGGAGGCGATGACCGCTGCGAAGCGGTCCAGGGCGCCAACGCCGGCGAGCTTCTGCCGCTGGTGCACCGACCCGCCGTTGGTGATGACGCCGAGCGGGTAGCGACTCAAGGCGTCGAGGGCGGCGACCGCGTCGGGGTAGAGGCTCCAGGACCCCTCGTAGCGCTCGCGGTAGACGGCGTAGACGGCATCGGCCTCGGCGTCGGACATCTCGCCTGGCGTGACGTGGAACAAGTCGCGGATCCGCCACCGGCGTTGGCCCGCATATGAGGTTTCGCCCCGCAGATAGCGATCGAAGTGCAATTCCGTCAGATCGTCCCAGCGTTGCAGGAGACGCTCGGCTGAACCTGGCAGCCGGTCTCTGAATCTATGGAACAGGCCAAGCGCGCCGGCGCGCGATGCCCCGGCGTGATCGACCAGCGTGCCGTCGATGTCGAAGAACACGACCTGGATGGGTGAACGTGGCATGTCAAGCGGTTCGGGCGGGCGATGGCGCATCGGGCCGGTCGGATTCGCGAAGCATAGCCCGCCGCAGTCACCGCGAAACGACTCGCCGGCCGTCACGCCGCGTCTCGATGTCCCGCACGGCGCGGGCCACAGGGCTGAGATTCCAGCGGCAATCCGGCTGGGACGGCTATGCCAGAATCGGGCGTGGCATGAGGCTCTATGGCGTAGCCCGTGATGACGATTGGCGGGGCTTCGAGTCCCGATCTCAGGTGCGCGGCACCGCGAATGCCAGCGTTCGCGCACCAGACGATTGGACGATTTGGGAAGGGCCTTGCCAGTTACACGTGGCGATCCCCGATCAGAGCACACCGCGCGTGATCGGCTGACCCATGTCCACCTTCAGCGCGGCGTGGAACGGTTCCCTCGGCTACACGCGCCAGGGACTGCGCATTCTGGGGGAGACTCCCTGGCTGTACGTTCAGATCCTGTGCGCCTTTGCCGCGCCGGCGGCAGTTGCCGCCTATGTCACGGCGTCCGACCTGCCGGAGGGATTCGGTCGATCGGCGCTGCTTTACGTCCTGAACGCCATCTCCGCGTCAGCCGCACCGGTCGTGGTGATGATTGCCGTCGCCGCCGGGTTTCATGGGGTGAGCCTGGGCTTCATCAGCGCGATGCGCCAGGGACTCTGGTGGCTCCCGCGCTATCTGTGGACGAACGTGCACACGACGGTCATCTTTTGGGTACCGATCCTGGCCCTGTTGAATCTGTTCGAGTGGCAGCGGAATGAGGCGACGGTCGAAGGTGGTCTGGGCGTGGTGGTTACGGCTGCCTGGGTGGTGCTGATCGGCGCCGCGGCGCTCTACATCCACTCGCGCACGCTCCTGGCGCCGTTCTTCGCGGTGCACGGCAACCTGCCCGCCACGCTGGCGACGATCGAGTCGTGGCGCATGAGCGGCCGGCGGTTTCCGATCGTGTTCGGCACTTTCGTCGTGTCGTCGGCGCCCACGGCTGTGCCGCTGGCGATTGTGCTGACGACGCTGGCGTTCACGCTGGACGAAGCAACCGGGGTCAGGGCGACGTACGCGGCCATGCTGCCGGCGCTCGTGTGGGCGACCATCAAGCTGGTGCGGCCGTTCCTCATCACGGCGACCTACGGCATGTATTCGGACCTCTGGACCGAGGAACAGCAGCGCCGGGCGGAAGAGGGGGCGCCACCGGTGCCGATGCTGGCACGGCCGCTGCTTTTGATCTCGCGCTGGATCCCGCGACTGGCCGGTCGCGCGATCGGGCGTCGCATCGAGTGGACCGCGTGAGCCGAGAAGCGACGCGGCTGAGTCTGGCGCTGTCCCTGGATGCCCGGCGGCACGTGCGCGACGGCAGCGCCGAGGCATTGGCCGACGCCATTCGACGCGGCGCCGACCTGCACATCGGGACCGAGTTTCGCCACAACGAGCACGTGGATACGTCGTCGGACAGTCCGGAGGTCGTGCGGGAGCTGGCGGAATTTCGGACGACCTATCTGATCGAGGATCGCTGGTCGGCAGGCATCATGACGCTGCGACAGCCGGTGAGTCTCCCCGAGGCATTCGGCCCGCGGCCGTCGATGTCGTTCTTCCTCTACAACCAGGACGGCACGCAGGCCATCGCGCGACCGCATCTCGACGGACGGCCAAGCGCCGCAGAAACCGGCGCGGTGCCGATCGACAGTCATCCCGACATGCCCAAGTACCACGCGCTCGACAGCTGGGACGCCGCCACCAATGCCCCGAGCAGCAACTTCATCTACGACTTCGAGCACTTCGATTTCCTGGTGCGGGACAACTGGACCGAGGTCTTGGCGCACGACGCCGAGGGCGCGGTGGTTCACGGTTCGGCGGACGCCCTGGGCGACATCTGCGGCAGCGGAGGCGAGGTCAAGGCCGCGGTCCGGGGCCTGTGCGCGGACCTTGCCGAGCCTGAAACGCCCGCCACTGACCACGAGGTCTTCGTCCAGGTCGGATCGAGCTACTACTACACCGAACAGCGGCTATTCATCGCCGGCACGCACCCGCTGCCGCGAGTTCGGGCGGCGGTCCCGCTGCGGTACGCCGCCCGGGCCTGGGATTTCGGCTGGCTGATCCTGCGCACCGACGGCCGCGTGATCCGCCGGCTGTGCGATCCGTACACGCTGCGCTTTCGCGACAGCGAGTCGCGCCATGCCATCCGGTGGTTCGTGCGGTGATCGCCTAGCAGCTCACGGCCGGCAGTTGAATCCGGCCGCGGTCGACCCGTCGCCGGAGCAGTTGAGCGTCACGCCGGTCTTCATCTCCGATATCGTGATCTCCTGCTGCGGCGCCGACGACTCGCCGTCGGTCGCCGTGCCGACGGGCACCGCCTCGATCTTGGCCAGCGTGTTGAACGATGCCTGGTGCCCTTCCTTGATCTGGCCGAAGAGCGTGAAGTCCGGCGACAGCCGGCCCTGCTCCGTGAGGTCGTCCAGGATGATGAAGAACTGCGAGCCGTTGGAGTTGGGCGTGCCCTTGTTGGCCATCGCCAGCCCGCCGCGGACGTAGGGCCGCTGCGGCGGCTCGATCTCGAAGGAATAGCCGGGGCCTCCCGTGCCTGTGCCGCTGGGATCGCCGCCCTGCACCATAAAGCCCGGAATCAAGCGGTGGAAGGTGACTCCGTCGAAATAGCCCTCGTTGGCCAGGAAAAGGAAGTTGTTCACGGCCAGCGGCGCTTCCTCAGCGAACAAGGTAAAGGTCATACGTCCCAGACTGGTGGTGACGATCACCCAGGGCTCGCCGGCGGGAATGTCCATGGCCGGATAGGCGGCGTAGGTCTTGGGTCCCTCGGGTTCGGCTTCACCGCATCCCACGGCCACCACAACCAGCACCAACGCCACCAGTGCGAGTCGCAACATTTCGCTCACTCCTTCGCCCGCATCCGTGCCGTGCCCATTGTCACAACGCCTTCGACCCGCTGTCGCGCGTTAGTCGGGCGGCGGGTGGGCCTTCAGCCGCAGCGGCCACGCCCCTTGGCGATCGTTTCCGGCGGCGCGACAATCCAGCAGCCGCGCATTGCTCAACTCGCGGCGCTTACGCATTCGACCCGCTCCGAGGTAGGGACGGTTCGCGAACCGCCCCTACTCCGCGTCGGTTTCCATCCTCCCTGGCGCGGGACCGAACGCCCCGGCGCAGCTCAGGGCTTGCAGGTGAATCCGATCGCTCCCTCGCCGGAGCAGTTGAGCGTCACGCCGGTCTTCATCTCCGAAATCGTGATCGCCTGCTGCGGTGCCGACGACTCGCCGTCTGCCGCCGTCCCGACGGGTACCGCCTCGATCTTGGCCAGCGTGTTGAACGATGCCTGGTGGCCTTCCTTGATCTGGCCGAAGAGCGTGAAGTCCGGCGATAGCCGGCCTTGCTCGGTTAGGTCGTCCAGGATGATGAAGAACTGCGAGCCGTTGGAGTTGGGCGTGCCCTTGTTGGCCATCGCCAGCCCGCCGCGGACGTAGGGCCGCTGCGGCGGCTCGATCTCGAAGGAGTAGCCCGGTCCGCCCGTCCCCGTGCCACTGGGATCGCCGCCCTGCACCATGAAGCCCGGAATCAGCCGATGGAAGGTCACTCCGTCGAAGTAGCCCTCGTTGGCCAGGAAGAGGAAGTTGTTGACGGCCAGCGGCGCCTCTTCCGAGAAGAGGGTGAAGGTCATGCGCCCCAGGCTGGTGGTGACGATCACCCAGGGCTCACCGGCGGGAATGTCCATGGCCGGATAGGCGGCGTAGGTCTTGGGGCCCTCAGGCTCGGCTTCGCCGCACCCCACCGCCACCACAACCAGCAGCAACGCCACTAGTGCGAGTCGCAACATTTCCCACGCTCCTTCACCCGCATCCGCGCCAACGGCATTGTCGCAATCCGTTCTGCTGGCTGTCGCGCGGCGCTGGTGGAGTGGCAGTCCTAAACTAGGGGTTCGACGAGGGCAACCAGGCATAAGGGGATGCGCCATGACCCACCGCCTCTATCGGAGCCAGGCTGATCGCATGCTCACCGGCGTCGCCGGCGGGATGGCTGAGTACCTGCGCATCGATCCGGTCATCGTCCGCCTGCTGTGGGTGCTGGCCACCGTGCTCACGAGCGGTCTGGGCCTGCTCGTCTATCTGGCATTGGCGGTGATCACGCCGTCACTGCCCCGGCAAGAGCCCGATGCGGAAGGCGAGACTGCCGGAGCAGCGGCATCCGACGACGAAACGGCGTCGGCCGGGAGCGGCGCACCGGTGCGCGTCGCGCCAGTCCGCAACGGCGCAGCGGTCGTGGTGGGCTCGGCGTTGATCGTGATCGGCGCCGTGGCCTTGGCGAGCCAGTTTGGATGGTTCGACGCCTGGCGGCTCTGGCCGCTCGCGTTGATCGCTCTCGGCGGCGTGTTGATTCTCAACCAGCGGCGCTAGCCAAGCGTGGACCAACGCGGGTTTGGCTTCGGCGGAGCGCTGATCCTGGTCGGGATCGTCGCCCTGCTCTGGAACTTCGATGTGCTTCCCGACCGGTTCTGGCCCTTTGCCTGGTCGTTGTGGCCGGTTGCGCTGGTGGCGGTGGGCGCAGGTCTGGCGCTCTCACGGATTCGCCCGTGGCTGGGATCGACGGCGTTATTGGTCGTTCTGGTCGCGGGATTCGGCACCGCCTGGGGACTGGCGGCCACCGACGAAGGGCCGCTCCTTCACCGCAAATCGATCGGCGTGGAGAATGGCGGCGCCGCGTCGGGACGCCTGGAGGTGCAGGTTGGTGCCGGCTCGCTCTCCCTGGGCGCGCAAGCGCCGCCCGGCCTGCTCCTTGTCGGGAAGCTGGAATCGCACGCGATCACCGACGGATTTCCGATCAGCGAATCACACGTCTACGGCGGTCCGAGCATCATCAAACTCCGCAGCGCGCCCGGTCGGGAGTTCTCATTCCTTCCAGGCCAGTCGCCGTCCGAGGAGTGGACGCTGCATCTCACGCCGCGCATTCCCACTGAGATTCGGATTGATGCCGGGGCCGCGGAAATCGACCTCAATCTCCGCGACCTCGACCTCAAGCACCTGGAGATCGACGCCGGCGCGGCTGACATTGACGTCACGATGCCCGCCGCCGGAATAACCGAAGCTAGCTTCGAGGTGGGCGCCGCCAGCCTGCGGATCACCGTGCCGAAGGGCGTGGCGGCTCGCATAGAAGTAGATGCCGGGCTCTCCAGCGTGCGGATTAACGACGGTCGATTTCCGCAAGCGTCCGACGACGTTTACATTTCGCCTGATTTCGATCACGCCGACAACCGCGTAGACATCACCATCGACGCCGGCGCCAGCCACGTCGAGATTCGCTGAGGGAGCGCCCGCCGTGACGAACTTGCCCGACTCGGACATCAAAGAGCTGTTGGCCGCTACATCGACGCCCACGCTCACGCACCTTCTGCAGCTGCGTGGATACCGCAACGTCTACTTCAACGGGCTACACCCGGTGGGCTCGACGGCGCGGGCGGTGGGACGGGCGCGCACGCTGCGCTACACGCCGCACCGGCCCGATCTCTATCCCGACGACCTGTCGCAGAATCCGCAGCGCCTGGCAATCGAGTCGATTGAGCCCGGCGAAGTGCTGGTGGCAGAGGCCGGCGGTCATGTGGGGGCGGGGGTGCTGGGCGACATCCTCCTCACACGCGTGGCCAAGCGCGGCGGCGCGGCGTTCGTGGTCGATGGCGCGGTGAGGGACCCCGACGCTATCGCGGAGCTGGAAATCCCGGTGTTCGTGCGGGGCATTCACGGCGCCGCGCACATGCGCGACCTGGTGCCGATCGGACACGACGTGCCGGTTCGCTGCGCCGGGTGCACCGTGGTTCCCGGCGACTGGATCGTGTGCGACGCGAACGGCGCGGCCGTGGTGCCGCCGGACGTTGCTGCCGAAGTGGCCGCGGAGGGCGTGGAGATGGACCTGAAGGAGGAGTACGTCCTCGAGTTGATCGAAGGCGGCGCCTCCACCGTGGACGTCTATCCGCCCACCGACGACAACATGCAGGGCTTCCCCGCGTGGAAGGCGGCGCGGGGCCTCGAATAGCCCGCACGCTGCCTGGAGACTTTTGAACAAAGAAGTAGGGGCGGGTCCGAGACCCGTCCGACAGCAAGCATCCGGCGCTTCTCCGAGTTTGACCGGACTGGATTCCGGCCTCCGCCGGAATGACGGAGGGGCTACGCAACCGTTTCCTACCTGGGGATGCTGAAGCATTTGGCACCGGCTGGCAGCACAATGCACCTGGACGCCGACGCATGACGCAGGAGTCGATCGTGGGCGTGTGGCGGCTCGTGTCGTACGAGTCGCGCCCGGAGTCCGGAGCGACTCGGCTGCCGTATGGCGCGCGGGTCAGTGGATACCTGATCTATACCCCGGAGGGCTACATGTCGGTGACGATCGTGGGCGCCAATCGGCCAAACCTCGCTTCGGAGGACCGTCTCTCAGGCACGCCCGACGAGTACGCGCGGGCCATGAAGACCTTCGTCTCCTACTGCGGCCGCTACACCGTGCTGCCTGACCGCGTGGTCCACCACATCGAGCTCAGCCACTTTCCGAATTGGTGCGGCACGGACCAGGAGCGCTTCTATCAGCTCGAGGGCGATCGCCTGCGGCTGCGAACGCCGCCGTTCGTGCTCGGGGGCGTCCAGCAGACCGCGCATCTCGTCCTAGAGCGCGTGCAGGCCGTCGAGTAGGCGCGGGGGAGCGACGCTCGCGACGGCATGGGCGCGTACGATGCGTGGCGGCCGGAGTCAGGGTGTCCTCGATGAGCTATCCGCGAGCCTTTGCCAAGGGTGAATTCGAGCGCCGCGCCGCCGCCGTAACGTCGCGCATGCGCGATGCGGGGTTGGACGCGCTGATCGCGTACTCGGTGCGCAACAGCCAGGGCCCGGTGGCCTATCTCGGTGGCTATGAGCCCGATCTCGGCCTCCACGACGTGTCTTATTTCCTATTGATCCCCGGGGGATCGCCCGAGGCCGTTCTGGTGACCAACGGGTTCTGGGACGATCCCGCCTCGCGCACCTGGGTGGACGACGTGGTGATTTCCTACAAGTTCGAGCGGAGCCTGCCGGAGCTGCTGCCGAGCACGGCATTGCGGATCGGGGTTGCGGGCTTCGACTACCTGCCCGCTCCGGTCTACCTGGGCCTAAAGGCGGCTCAGCCAGGACGCGAGATCGTGGATGCGACGCGCCTGGTAAAGGAAGTGGCGCAGATCAAGAGTCCGGCCGAGATCGAGGTCATTCGCACCTGCATGTCGATCAACGATTGCGGCGGACGGGCATTCCTGGCGAACGTCCACGAGGGCGCAAACGAGCGGCTGCTGCAAGTCGCCGTCGAACAGGCGCTCATGCAGGCGGGAGCAGACGGCCTCTACTACAACCCCCAGATCTACAGCGGGCCGAGCGTGGATCACGGCATGGGCATGCGCACGGACCGCGTGCTTCGGGCCGGCGACCAGGTGCAGGTGGACTGCGGGGCGATGTATCGCGGCTATCGCGGGGACCTCTCGCGGGTGACTACCGTCGGCCGCGCGGCGCCGGAGGTCAGGCACATCATGGAGACCACGGCCCTGATGTACGAAGCCATGGTGGACGCCCTGCGCCCAAGTACGGCCGCGGCGGACGTGGCCCGCGCCGGGATTCGCGTGGCCGAAGCGCATGGGCTCGGCGACTGCCTGTACCGCCCAACTTCGGACCATCCTGCGGGAATGTTGGGCCACGGCATCGGCTGCTGGGTCCACGAATTGCCGGACATCCAGCTCGATTCGACCGACGTGATCCAGCCCGGCATGGTGGTGGTGTTCGAGACCATCCTGGGGCGGCCGGGAACCGGCGGGGCGAAGATCGAAGACGCCGTGCTGGTCACCGAGGGCACACCCGAACGCTTGTCGAGCTTGCCGGTGCGCACGTGGCCGCTATGAGCGCGGTGGTAGCGTACGCGTCGGCCCACCCGTGCCGTTTGAAGGTCTCCGCATGAAAACCACCGTCGCGATCGCCCACATCCTGCAGGCCGAGGGCATCGAGTTCCTCAGCGCCTACCCAACCACGCCCGTGATCGAAGCGGTGTCGGAGGTCGGCATTCGTCCGATCATCTGCCGGCAGGAGCGGGTGGGCGTGGACATCGCCGACGGCTTCTCGCGCGTCAGCAACGGCAAACCGCCCGGCGTCTTCGCGATGCAGTACGGACCGGGCGCTGAGAATGCGTTTTCCGGAATCGCCACGGCATTCACCGACGCGGCGCCGCTGCTGGTGCTGCCGCTGGGACAGCCAGGCGATCGCGACGGCGTGGCTCCGTTGTTCAGTTCCGTCCGCGCCTATGCCCCGATCACCACGTCCATCCAGCGTTTGAGCGCACCGGAGGACGTCGCAGATCGGATGCGGCGGGCGTTCGCCGCGCTGCGCATGGGACCCGGCGGACCCGTCATGGTGGAGATTCCGGCCGACGTGGCCGAGGCCGAGGTCGACGATGCCATTCCGGCAAGCTATCGACCGGTGCGTCCCGTGGTGGCGGCCCCGAACCCGGATGACGTCCAGCGCGCGGCGCGGGCCCTGCTCGACGCGCGGCATCCGGTGCTGCTCGCCGGTCAAGGCGTGCTTTACGCGGGCGCCGGTGACGAGCTGATGGCGTTGGCGGAGCTGCTCGGCGTTCCGGTGGCGACGACCATGGCCGGCAAGAGCGCGTTTCCGGAAAAGCACCCGTTGGCCCTGGGCAGCGTGTCCGGCGTGATGAACGAGGCCGCGCGGCATTTCGTGCAGCAGGCGGACCTTGTGTGCGGCATCGGCACCAGCTTCACCAAGCACATCATGAGCATGCCGATTCCGTCCGGAGTAACGGTCGTTCAACTGACCAACAACCCGCGCGATATTGCCAAGGACTACGACGTCGACGTGGCGGCAGTTGGCGACGCCAGCCTGGCGCTGCGACAGATTGCCGCGGCGTGTCGCGAGCTCATGGGCGGCAACCCGAGTGCGCGCGATGGAGCGACCGCCGCCGAGATCGAGCGGCTGCAGCGCGCCTGGCTGGGCGATTGGATGCCAAAGCTGACCTCGGAGACCAAGCCGATCAATCCCTACCGGGTCATCTGGGAGTTCATGCAGCGGGTCGACCCGAACGAGGCCATCGTGACGCATGATTCGGGCAGCCCCCGCGATCAGATCATGCCGTTCTATCAGGCCGGCGGTCCGCGCACGTATCTCGGCTGGGGCAAGTCCCACGGGCTGGGCACGGGCCTGGGCCTGAGCATTGGCGCGAAGCTCGCGGCGCCCGACAAGTTCGTCGTCAACTACATGGGGGACGCGGCATTCGGGATGACCGGTCTCGACATCGAGACGGCCGTGCGCTGCAAGATTCCCATTCTGACCATCGTGCTCAACAACTCATCCATGGCCATCGAGGCGCGTCACCTCCCGCTCTCGCACGCCAAATACCGCACACGAGACATCGGCGGCGACTACGCGGACATGGCGGCGGCCATGGGCGCGTGGGCGGAGCGCGTGCACGAGCCCGACGACGTGGGCCCGGCCCTGGAACGGGCCAGACGCGCCACGGAGGACGGCCGCACGGCGCTGCTGGAGTTCATCACGAGCGAGGAAATCACGTTTTCGAACAAGAACGTGATTAGCTGAGCGGCGCATGGCATGCCGGTCGTTACCGTGGCACCCCCAACGTCACTCCGAAACGAATTGCGGAATCTAAGGACGCTGTGCCTTCTCGCTGCTCCTTAGATTCCTCGCGTTGCTCGGAATGACAAATCAAACTGACAAGTGTCGCGTCAACCCGGGAGTTGACTAGCTAGCCACGCGCTTCGATGTCGACGACGAGCAACGACTCCTCGTTTCCGGCGTTCGCCGCAAGCAATTGGCCGCCCGGGGCGAAGACCGCGGCCCTGCCGGTGACGCGGTGGGGCCACTCGGGGCGCTCGTCGAAATCGCCGCGCGGGTCCTTGGCGTCGAGGTAGAGCGCGAACACGCCGAGCCGCTGAGCCAGGCGTTCGGCGCGGCGCTTGAGCGTGTCGCGCTGGTTGAAGTCCAGGATTTCCTCCCATGAGGCTCCGGCGTCCTGGAAATCCTTGATGCAGTCGAAGTGGGGCTCGATGATGACGCGAGCGCCGAGTCCCACCAGCGTGTCGTGGATGGCCCGCGACTCGTTGTCGGCGCAGATGGTGACGCCGATCGAGTGATCCCGCAGCTGAAACGGCGCCATGTCGTCGCCGCCGCCTCGATAGAAGTCCATCTCGCTGGTGGTCGGTTGCAGCTTGCGCTGAACGTGCTGCACGCCCTCGCCGTTCACAATCACGTAGGCATTGAACGGCTTCGGCGCGAGCCCTCGCTCGGCGATGCCGGCCCCAATGGCAAGGTCCCAGGTCGCGGCGATTCGCGCGAGGCGCTCGGTCGCGGGCCCGGGAATCGGCTCGGATTCGCCTTCAAGGTCCGCCGCGTCGGCATCGGCGTCGTAGGTGACCCAGGGGCCGTGCACGGAGAACTCGGGGAAGAGCACCAGGTCGCATCCGGCGGCGGCCGCCTGCTCGGCGAACGCCTCGATCTTCGCCAGATTCGCGTCCTTCCGCCCCCGCAGCGAGCACAGGGTGACCATGCCAATCCGCATCAAATTCCCGATCGCGGCTCTTCCGAAGTCCACCAAGCCTCACACAGGCGGAGGCGCCGCGCGTACCCGGATCGCCGACGAGCGCTTGGCAACCGATCACGCCTGTTCGGGTGACGGGACCTCCGGCCAGGCACATCCCGTCAGTGGCATGTCGAGGCAAGTCGCCCATGGTTTTCCGCGCAACAGTGGCTATGCTTACAGTCGAATCAGCCGACGTGCGGCGACCCTGAGGCTGGGCGTGCACGGCTGGGCCTTGTGCCACCCGCGCGAGCGGTGCTGGAACGGGCGCCGCGGCAGATCATCAGATCTGCCCGGCGGCTTGGAAACGATGAACGGTCCGCGCATTGCGGCGCGGACCCGCATCCAGCAGGGTGAGAATCCCGCCGCACGTCACGTCGTGGTTGCCTGACCGGGGCTTACGCCCCGGACCATTCATGGACGGAGCATGTCCCATGGCCCGCTTGGCGATATTCATCGATGGCGCCTACCTCGAGTCGATCCTCAAGTACGAGTACGGCGGCGTCCGGATCGATCTGACGAAGCTGGTGGACGAGATCCAGAGCTATATCGAGGAAAACAGCCCGGAGCCCATCGAGGTCCTGCGCACGTACTACTACAACTGCCGCCCGTATCAGAGCGACCCGCCCACACCGGAAGAGATCGACCGATACTCGAACTCCCGACGATTCGAGGATGCCCTGCGCTATCTGCCGCGCTTCGAGGTGCGGCTGGGATATCTCCGCAAGAGCGGCATCGACGAGTGGGGCAACCCGGTGTTCGAGCAGAAGCAGGTCGATCTGCTGCTGGGCCTCGACATGGCGCTGCTTGCCAGCAAGCGGCAAGTGCAGCACGTGGCGCTGGTGGCCGGTGACGGGGATCTCTATCCCGCCGTGCAAGTCCTCAAGAGCGAGGGCGCCATTGCCTGGTTGATCCACGGACCGCGGCAGGGCAGCGACGGGCGCCCGATGTACTCGTCCAATCTCTTCAAGGCCGCCGACGAGCGGTTCGAGTTGGACGAGGAGATGATCGACCGCCTGCGGATGTAGGGGCCTCGCGCCGGGTCGTTCCCTGGACGCGCCCAAACGTCAACGCCACGGCCCCTAGGCCCCAGCCACGCGGGCTCGCGCGAGGCCGCGCCGGGCGAGCACGGTGACCAGCACCAGCGAGCCCGCGAGCGCGGCGACGCCGACCCAGTTCATGCCGCCGGCGCTGAACACCGGGCCGGTCGCGAGACTGCCGGTAGCCGCGGCAACCGCGGCGAGCGCATCGCCCGCGCCCTGGGTTCGTCCCCGCTCACGCGGCGAGAGGCCGTCGATGAGCAGGGCCGAGCCGGCGACGAAGCACATGTTCCAGCCGTAGCCAACCAGGAACATTGCGAGCAGCATCACGCCCAGGTCCGCCGAGAATGGCGTGAGGACGCTGGCGGCGACCAGTTGCCCCGCGCCAAGCACGATCACCGGCATGCGTCCGTAGCGGTCCACGAGCCGACCGGTGAGCGCCGCGAGTCCGAACATGCCCACGGTGTGGACCGCCACCGCAATCGCGATGGTGGTCGGCACGTGGTCGTGGTTGTGCAGGTGCAGCGGCGCAATGGTCATCACCATCACCATGACGAGTTGCCCGACCAGCATGGCGAGCACGGCCACCCGGACGTTGACGGCGCGAAAGATTTCGCGCAAGGGGCGGACAGCCGCGTCCGAGCCGCCGCGCGTGACGACATCCAACGGCGACGCGACGGACATGTCGCGCGGGTCGGGGCGCACGAAGGTCAGAATCAAGCTCACGGCCACGCCAACCAGCACGGCGGCGGCCAGCCAGGGCCCGGCGAGTTCATTGATTCCGGCCCCCTCGGCCAGGTTCGTGGATACGTAGACGGTCAGCGGGCCGCCGATGGACCCGATGGTGCCGGCGAAGACCATGCGGCCGATGATCCGCCCGCGGCGCCGCGCCGAATGCACCTCGGCGGCGACGTAGCGCGACTGGTCGCTCGACGCCCGCGACATGCCGAAAACCGCCGCCCCTGCCACCAGTCCGGCGTAGGATTCGCCCATGATGGCAAGGGCTCCCACCACCGCGCCGACGACGCCCATCAGGTAGCCGAGCGCGAGCGCCGGGCGGCGTCCCGCGGCGTCCATGAGCCAACCGATCGGATAGGCCGCCAGCGCCCGCCCAAACAGCATGGCGGCGCCCGGTATCCCGGCGTAGGCGGCGTCTCCGGCCAGCGTCGCCGCGGCAATGGTCAACACGGTAAAGCTGGCGCCGCCCGCGGCCGAGAACGAGGCTTGGGCGGCGAAGAGCGCCGCGGTAATGCGCTGTGGGGCGGTCAGCGCCGGAATGATGGACGTGAGCCTGTCTCCGCGCGTGGGCGTGCGGGCATTCTAGGCGGGAGTGAGACGGGCTATCGTGGTCCCAGACACGGGGCCACAAGGAGCGGGCACTGGTGGGCACATTCGACGGGAAATCAGTGGTGGTGACGGGCGGCGCTCAGGGCATCGGCGGCGGAATCAGCAGCGGCTTCGCGCAGGCCGGGGCGTCGGTCACGGTAGTGGACATCGACGAAGCGGCTGCCGCAGCGCTGATCGGCAGCCTGGAAGAGGACGGGTGCACGGCGCAGTACGTGATTGCCGACGTGAGCAGCCACGCGGACGCCAGGCGGGCCATCGCGCAGGCCGTGTCCGCCTTCGGCGGCGTCGATGTCCTGGTGAACAACGCGGGCATTCAGCCGATGGGGTCTTACGTCAAGCTCGATGCCGAAACCGAGGAGGGCTGGGACCGAATCATCGGGGTCAACCTGAAGGCCTGCTTCCTGATGTCGAAATACGCCATTCCCTCGATGCGCGAGCGCGGCGGGGGCGTTGTCATCAACATCGCCAGCGTGCAGGGTCTGCAATCGCAACCGATGGTGCCAGCCTACGCGGCATCGAAGGGCGGGATGCTGTCCCTGACGCGCAACATGGCGCTGGACTATGCGCCCGAGAACATCCGGGTCGTGGCGATCAACCCGGGCGCGATGGATACGCCCATGCTGCGCACGCAGGCTCGGGCGGCGGGCGACGAGGACGCCATGGTGGAAACCTGGGGGCGCACGCACCCCATCGGACGCATCGGCCAGCCGGCGGACATTGCCAACGCGGCGATGTTCCTCGCCAGCGATCAGGCCAGCTTCATCACGGGCGAATACCTGTGCGTCGACGGCGGCTACATGGCCCGAGGCGCCTGGGCGGGGAACAACGAGGAGTAGTCGAGGCCCGTCGAGCCACGGCGGCCGGCGCTCGGTCACCACCCGGTCTGGCGAAGGACTTGCCGAGGAATCCGGAGCTCCTACAAGGGCGGAACTGGATTCCGGCTTTCGCCGGAATGACGGAAGGGTGGCACCACGGCTTCCTACGGCGGCAGCGTCTGCAGGTAGTTGACGAGGTTCCAAATGTCGATCAGGGCCAGCGTCTCCCCGAAGGCCGGCATGGAGGTGTCGGCGATGCCGTTCTCGATGAAGTTGTAAAGCTCACTGTCGGGGTGCAGCGGCACGTGAATCGTCAGGTCGAGCGGCGGCGGGTCGAGTCCGGCCGCCAGCGGGCCATCGCCCAGGCCGCCCGGACCGTGACAACTGGCGCAGTGGGCCTCGAAGAGCATGCGTCCGGCGTCGATCGACTTCTGCTCGGGCGGCACCGGATTGCTGGCGCCGGCGGCGCCCGGTCCGAACGCGGGGGTCGAGACCAAGAACCCGAGCCCGACGAGTGCAGCGCCGAAGCCGGTGACCGTCAGCCCGCGCCGCACCCGGTCACCCCAGGCCGTCGGATGCAGTGCGCCGAAGGCCAGGAGCAGCCCCAGCGTGGCCAGGGCGATCGACCACACGCGACGCACGTCGTCCGCGGCCGGCAGAGGCGCGCCGCCGGCCGCCGCGCCGCCCGGCGTCACCGCGAACCGGAACGGCGCGCGCACATCGAACTCGCCGGGACGCCGTACGACGACCAGCGCTTGCCAGCGTCCAATGAGACCGATGAAGTCGCCGGTGACGACATAGCGTCCGTCAGCGTCCGGCTCCGGGCGCAGGTCGCGCTGACCGATGTCCGAGTCCAGGAACTTGAACTGCAGCTCGAGGTCGGCGTTGGTCACGGGCTGTCCGCGATCCTGCAAGGTCACAGCGGCCGTGTTGATGCCTGGCGTGCCGGGCTGGATGCTCAGCGCCACGTCCAAGTCGTCGATGCGCGTTGCCACGTTGATGCCCCGCGAATCGCCCAGCGCGACCTGGCGCGCCGGTTCGAGGCTCGTGAGCAGGCCGACCACGGCTACGACGGCAACTCCCAGCAGCACCTCGGCGGCTACGAGACGCGGCGCCCAGCGGCCGGCGCCGGCGGGACGATCCCGGTCAAGCCGGCGCCGCGTCCACAGCAGGTTGACGGCGCCCAGGCCAAGGAGCGGCGCCACCAGCACGAGCTTGGCCAGCAGCGCCCAGCCGTAATCAGTCTGCGCCAGGCGCGGCAGCTCGACGACCTGAATCCAGGTGGCAAACACACCGGTGATGACCAGGGCGCCAACCGAGATCGTGGCAATCGTCGAGAATCGCGCCAGCAGCGCTGCGAGCAAGCGGCGGCGCGGCTGACCGTCGTGTGCGCGGCGCGCCTGCACCAGCGACAGCAGCAGCGGCGCCAGACCGCCGGCCCACACGGCGGCCGTAAGCAGATGCAGCACATCGGCGCTGGTTGCCGCGACGGTGGATTCGAGCAGCGCCGCCGCGTGGCTGCCCAGCGAAACGGTGACGAGCACACCCGCAGACAGGGCTGCGACCGGCAGCCATGCCCACACTGGACGCGCCTGGCTGCCGGCGAGCATGAGCGCCGGCGCCAGGGCGGCGAGGACGACGGCTCGAACGATCCACAGCGGGCCCCACTGACCCAGGCCAAGCGCACTTCCGACGGCGCTCACCAGCTCCGCCTCGGCATCGCCCGCGAGGCCCACCGCTTGAGTCAGCAGCAATCCCACGTGCGCGCCGGCGGCGAGGCCCAAGCCAACCCACGCCAGCTCCACATAGCGCGATCCCGCTTGGCTGATCCCTACCGCACGTGCGGCCGGCGCGAATATCAGCGGCACGTGCACGGCGGTGCCCAGCACCAACATGGCGCCAATGAGCAGCACGGCTCGCAGCACGGGCTCGGCGGGGCTGAGCACCAGCGCGGACGCCGGAGCGCTCGCCACATCAGCGTCGATGGGTTCACCCACGCTGAAGACGTACGAACCGCGGATCAGGTGCCCGTCGACCACCGACAGGGTGCGCCAGGCGACGACGTAGGTGCCGTCAGCGAGCGGCGGCACTCGCACCAGCATGGCGGATCGGTTCGACGGGTCGACCTGGCTCGGCCCGTCGGCCACCGACGCCCCGGAGGCATCCAGGACATCGATGCGGCTGAACCCGGGCTCGAGTCGTTCGGAGAACTCGGCGGCGACGACCTGCGGCGGCGTGTCAACCGTTGAGCCCGCGGCCGGGATCGCCCGCACGAGGTTGGCGTGGGCGCCGACCGGCACGAGCGCGAGGCATGCGAGCAGGGCGGCAAGCGCAGTCGCCAGCGCCCAGCGGCGGGCCGGCGGCCCTGTCAGGCGGTGGAGCGACCGTTGCATGACCCAGCCTGGGCAAGTTTGGAACCTGAACCTACGCGAACTACGACGCCACTAGGTATTGACCGGACTGGATTCCCGCCTTCGCGGGAATGACGGGAATCAGGCACTGCGACGACTCCAAACCGCCAGCGCGACGGCGCCGGCAGCGGTCACCAGACCCAGGGCGCCTAAGACTATGCCGACGATGCCAATGACGCGCGTGCCGGCCGCCTCGTCGAGCGCCTCGTCCGCCGAAGCCTGCGAGTTGCGCACCACTCCCTCGAGCTCTCGCACGCTGGGGAGCGCGACGGGGAACTGGGCCACGGCGCGCGACTGCACGGCGTCGAACGTATTCGCGCCGGACTCGAAGGCCTCATCGAACGGCTGGCCTTCGATGCTGCCAACGAACCGGAACCGATAGCCGCCAGGCTGCGTCGGAATGAAGTCCGCCGTGTAGGCGCCGGGGTGGTCGAACAGCGGCGCGAGCGCCATGACCGTCGACTGCCCGGAGGATATGTGGGTGACTTCAACCTGGAGCGTGTCCTCCAGACCGGTCACCGGGCCGCCGAGGCCGGCGGCGGCATGGGCTTCATCCGTGTGCATCCCGCTCGCGATGAGTTGCGGCTCGCCGGTGCGGTTCAGAAACACGACGGTGGCGCCCGGCTGGGCGCGAAGCATGGGCGGCACGGCGCCGTCTGCGCGCAACTCGATCTCCACGCGACTTCCCGCCGGTGCGTCCCGTGAGACTTCGATCGACCCGGCACTGACGGCGTTGAGGTGGCTGTGGTAGGGAATCGTCATGCCGTCGAGGTCGTGCGGAATCTCCACCTCGAACGCGTCGCCGTCCTCGAATGGCGTGGACACGAAGACGCCTCCGTGGGCCATGACGTCCGGCATCTGGCCGCCCGCCATGTCGTCAGGCTCCTGGGCCCCTTTTCTGGTGACCTCGAAAAATACGGCATTCAGATAGCCCTCGTAGGCGGGTTCGTTGAGGAAGCCGACGACAACGTCGTAGCCGGCCGATTCTCGGCCTTCGTGGGCCAGCACGCCCGAGGCCGCCGTGGCGGATAGGACCATCGCCGTCACCAGCGCGCGCACCGCGGCACGCGCGGATGTCCATGGCATGTCAGTTCTCCTTAGAGGCTGTGCACGGCGGCGTGAAACGACGAGACGCCTGCCGTGGTCGTGGTCGACTCGTCGACTAGGCTCGTGGCGGTGGATGCGCCAGCTTTGGCGCCCATTCGGCGACCCGCTGGATGGCGAGCGAGGTCCGCCGCGACGCGACCAGGAGCAGCGCCGCGGCGAGCAACGCCGGAATGACCCCCGCCAGCAGCCCGGACACGCCCTCGGGGAACTCGCCCGAGGACGCCTCCGAATCGGTCTCCGCTGGCGCGTCGCCGGTCGCAAGGTGCACATGGCGGTGCCCTTCGTGACCGGGCGGAACCTCCATGTCGATGGCCTGCGCGAGCAGCACCGTCAGCACGGGCGCCGCGAGGGCAAGCAGCGCCGCTCGCGCGAGGATGCGCCCACCGACGCCGGATAGCTTCATGGCTGCGGATACTCGCGGGAATCGACTGAGCGAACGAGCCAAGCTTACTGCCGCCGTGCGAGGGCCTCGCCAGCGGTGTACGCGATTCTGGGGTCGGAGCGCCGCGTGGTAGCCCAATGTCGGAGGGCACCCTTGATTCGTCGGTTGACTCATGGGGATGGATTCCCGCCTTCGCGGGAATGACGGATTGAAGGCGTTCCGCCACCCTCACGGAAGCCTTCCGACTACAGGCGTGCAGACATATCAACGGGAAGGACAACCAGCATCGTGGAGCCGGCGCGGTTGGCGGACGCTCCATCGTCGGCGGCGGGAACATTGGCCCGGATGTGCTCGATGACCGCCGCGACCTCGCGTTCGGCGACGCCGACCAACAGCGTCACGTTGCCGCGCCGGAGAAACCCGCCCGTGGTGTTGATGCGCGTGACGCGAAACTCATCCTCGACCAGCGCCGCCTGGACCGCGTTGGCGTCGTCATTCGACAACACGGCCATGACGAGGCGTTCGACTGGATTCTCGGGTTGCACGAGCCACCAGCGCGAATTAGGTAGCGCGCGACGCTAGCACCGGCTAAATCGAGGGGTCAATCTCCGGGGGGCGGGAACGCCAGGTGCAAACCTTGCGCATGCGCCAGATCGAGCATGGCCTGGTGGATGCGCCCGTTGCTGAACACACAGCGGCGGCTGTCGGGGCCCATGGGACGCCCATAGACGTCGGTGGCGCGACCACCGGCCCGCTCGACGATCAACGTCGCCGCCGCCTGGTCCCACCACTTGACGTTGCCCAGGAGCGCGCCGTCAAAGCGTCCCGCCGCCACCCAGGCCATCTCGAGGGCGGCGCTGCCGGTCAGCCTGACGCGATGAAAGACGGCGGCCGCCGCGGGCAGCGCTTCGCCAAGGCGCTTCGTGTCCTCCGGCGAGGCGCCGGCCTGCGCCCAGGCCACGGCTGAAATGGCGGGATCGTCGCGATCCGTGACGCGCACCGTCGCGCCGTTGCACGCCGCGGGCCCGTCGGCGGTGGCGGTAAACAGCTCGTCGCGCACCGGATCGAAGATCACGCCGACGTCAATGCGCCCGTGGGTCGCATGCGCCACGCTGACGCAAAACTGCGGCTGGCCGCGAGAGTAGTTGTCGGTGCCGTCGAGCGGATCGATGACCCAAACGTCGGGTCCCAGGATGTCGTCGTGCGGTGCTTCTTCGGAGAGAATCACGTGGTCGGGGAACCGGGCCATAATCACCTCGCGGATGGCGGCATCGGCAGCCATATCGGCATCGGTGACCACCGTCCGCTCGCCCTGGTAGGTCTTCCAGCGAATGTCGATGGCGCCGGCCAATCGCTGCATGAGCTCGCCGCCGGCCGCGCGCGCCGCCAGGGTGGCGGCCTCGAGCATGGCGGCGGGGTCGGCGGTCATGAGTTTCGGGCGTCGCGCCGACCGAGCGACATCGAGCCGGCGGAGGGTGCGGTGTGCATGGACGTATTGCTTTGCCGTTGGCCTGGCGGCGGCATCATAGACGGCGGCTCATCCGCGGACCATGGCGCAAGGCGCGTTGTCCGACCGGCGCACCACGAACGCCGCCGTGGACCACAACCCGCACGGGGTACGCTAGCGCCCGTGCGCCGCGCGTATCGAGAGTGCAGGACATGCATCCGCTGACGTTTGCCGACCAAGAGCTCACGAACCTCCGTGGCAAGGGCCTGTGGCGGCCCCTGCGCGTGTTGGAATCTCCGCAGGGTCCGCGAATTCGCATCGGCGGAGACGACCTGCTGAACATGTCATCGAACGACTATCTAGGGCTGGCCAACGACCCCGAGATGCGCGCCGCCGCGCAGGCTGCGGTGGATGCGTTTGGCGCCGGCGCCGGCGCGGTGCGGACCATTGCCGGGACGATGGAAATCCACGAGGCGCTGGAGCGTGAGATCGCCGAGTGGAAGGGCGTGGAAGCGACCCTGGTCTTGCAGTCGGGCTTCGCCGCCAATCTGGGCGCGGTGGCCTCGCTGGTGGGGCGTGACGACGTGATCCTGAGCGACGAGCTCAACCACGCCAGCATCATCGACGCGTGCCGGCTCAGCCGCGCCACCGTGCGCCGTTTCGCCCACGGCGACGCGGATTCGCTGCGCGCCGAGTTGCGGCAATGTGACGGCTATCCGCGCAAGCTGGTGGTGACCGATGGAGTGTTCAGCATGGATGGCGACATCGCCCCGCTGCCGGATCTGGTCGAGGTCGCCGAGGACTTTGGCGCGATGGTGATGGTGGACGACGCCCACGGCAGCGGCGTGCTGGGGCGGGGCGGGCGCGGCACGGTGGACCACTTTGGACTCAAGGGCAGAGTCCACGTGCAGATGGGCACGCTGTCCAAGGCCATCGGATCGATGGGCGGCTACCTGGCGGGCTCGCAGACCTTGCGGGACTACCTGATCCACCACGCGCGACCCTTCCTGTTCTCGACCTCACATCCTCCAGCCGTGGTGGGCGCCACGCGGGCCGCCATCGCGATCCTCTCGCGTGACACGCAGCGGGTGGAGAAGCTCTGGGAGAACGCACGTCAATTCAAGGCCGGCCTGGCGGACCTTGGGCTCAATACGGGACGCAGCGAGACGCCGATCACGCCGGTGATCGTGGGCGAGGCGGAGACGGCGCACGCGTTGAGTGACAAGCTCCGCAGCCTTGGGATATTCGTTCAAAGCGTGGCGTATCCAACCGTGGCGCGGGACGCCGCGCGGGTGCGGGTGATGGTGAGCGCCGCGCACAGTCGCGACGATCTGGACCAGGCCATTGGTGCGTTTGCGCAGGCCGCCACCGACCTGGACCTCAACTGAGGGGCTTGTCGATGGGCGGTTTTGGCTCCGAGATTGACCCGTGAGACTGGGTAGAGTCCAAGAGGTCCGGTGCTAGAATCCCGCCCATCTGCGACGGAGGGCCTAGCGGCGGTGGCCGATCAGCTCGATGAGCTCCGCCGCGCGGTGGACGCGTCGGATGATGAATTGGTTCGGCTGCTGAGCCAGCGCGCGGCCATCGCCCGCGAAATCGGCAGCCTCAAGGCCGAGACTTCGAGACCGTCATATGCTCCCGATCGCGAGCGCGCGATTCTGGATCGCGTGACCGCAGCCAATCACGGTCCCCTGAGCGCATCGCACATTCGAGACATCTTCCGCGAGATCATCTCGGCCTGCCGCAGCCTCGAAGAGCCTGAACGGGTGGTGTTCCTGGGACCGGCCTACACCTTTAGCCACGAGGCCGCGCGCGCTCACTTCGGCCGCTCGGCCAGCTATCTTCCCGCCGACTCGTTTCGCGAGGTCTTTGCTCACGTCGAGCGCGGCGACGCCGCCTATGGCCTCGTCCCGGTGGAGAACTCAACCAGCGGGACCATTGGCGAGACCCTGGATCTGTTTTCGGAACACGATGTCTCGATTTGCGGCGAAGTGGTCGTGCCCATTTCGCATAACCTCATCGCCTCGGCCATCGAGGACTCGTTCGACACGGTCTTTTCGCACGCCCAGGCGCTGCACCAGTGCCGCGACTGGCTGGCGCGCCAGTTGCCGACGGCGACGCGGCACGAGGTGGCCAGCACGTCCGAGGCCGCGCAGCGGGCCAGCGCGCAGCCCGGAGCGGCCGCCATTGGCACGGTGGCTGCCGCCGAGGCGTATGGGCTCATAGTCGTCCAGCAGCACATCCAGGACATCGCGGCCAACCGGACTCGCTTCTATGTGATCGCGCGCCGGCCGGCCAGCCGCACCGGACGAGACCGCACGGCATTGCTGGTTTCCATCCGCGACCGCGTGGGCGCGCTGCACGACATGCTCGGCACGCTGCGCAGCCACGACGTCAACCTGAGCTACATCCAATCGCGTCCGTCCCGCACCAGGCCGGGCGACTACCTGTTCTTCCTCGAATTGACCGGCCACCCGGACGACGCCAACGTGGAGCAAGCGCTCGACGAGCTGGCCACGACGAGCGTGCTCGCTCGCGTGCTGGGCGCCTGGCCGACAAGCCCGGCACCGGCCTAGCCGGGGTTCGCAACTCCGGCGCGGGGCCGGGAATGGAGGCGGCGCGCCAACTCGCGCCGTGCCAGGAAGATGCGGCGACCGCAGCCCGTACACCGGAGCCCGACGTCACCGCCCACGCGCGTCACCGTCCACGTATCGGCGCCGCACGGGTGCGGCTTGCGCATGCGCACGGTTTCTCCGACGGCGAACTGCGGAATGTCGGCCGACGGCGACTCGGTCACGCCGACCGCACCGCGTTGATGCGGTCGCGCAGCTCGCGCACGGCGGCGCGCGTCGCGAGCGCATAGTCGGCGTCGGCCGATGCCCAGAGCGCGTTGCGTCCCGCGTTGATAAGCACCCCGGCGGGCGCCTCACCAAAGCCGTGCCGCACGACCGATTCCAGGTCGCCGCCTTGGGCGCCGACGCCCGGCGCCAGCAGCGGCACGGTTGGCGCCGCGGCACGCACGCGGCGCACGTCGCCGGCCCGGGTGGCGCCGACGACCATCCCCAAGTTGCCCAACGCCGACCGTGACTGAATCTCACCGGCTATGCGCATGAACAGTGGATCCGCGTCCCGCGAACTCCCCTGAACGGCGTCCGCGTCCGGATTGCTGCTGCGGCCCCACACGAACACGCCGCGCGCCGGATCGACGAGCATTGGCTCGACCGTGTCCCAACCGCCGTAGAGGTCAACGGTCACCGCATCGGCATCGAATGCATCGAATGCCGCGCGAGCGTATCGCTCCATCGTGTCCGAAATATCCCCAAACTTACCGTCAAGAATCACGATGGCGCGATGGTCAATATGGTCGATGATATCGGCGAGCAGTCGAATCCCATCGGCGCCTAGCGCAAGATAAAACGCGAGATTTGGCTTGAAGGCCGCTACGTGTTCGACAGATGCGTCTACGACACTTCGCAGAAACTCTCGAGCACCTTCAATCGTGTGTGGAAGATTGGTGGGAAGTTGCGTCAGGACAACATCCAGACCAAGGCACACCCACGACTGCTTGGCCTCAGCCTCGGCCCACAGCCTTGCGGAGAATTCCGGCGGGTCCCCGGAAGCGTTGAGCGCTTCGATCTTCTCGGCCCGCGGCCGTGGTCGATGACTCATGCTCGCGGTCAATGGTAGCCTATCGGCCCCGAACAGATCGCGCCTGGTGCGCGCCGATGAGACTCCGCAAGCTGTTTCGAAGAGAACCGCCCCCCAGCGAGTGGCCAATCCGCTACACTGTCAAAGTGATGCCGCGCGAGACACTGCGAACGATTGCCGAGCGGGAGTATGGCGATCAACGCCAGTGGCAGATCATCTTCGACCGCAATAAGTGGCGATTTGACGGCGAGGATCCTCAGGCGGTTTATCCCGGAATGGATCTCGATATCCCGGAACCCGCGACATAGGCCAAGGCCGGGTATTGGTGCCGAAGGTCGGGATCGAACCGACACGAGGAGTTACCTCACTGGTTTTTGAGACCAGCGCGTCTACCAATTCCGCCACTTCGGCGCGTGGCAGGAGTGGAGGGACTCGAACCCCCGACCTACGGTTTTGGAGACCGTTGCTCTAGCCAACTGAGCTACACTCCTCCGCCGGTTTCACGGTAGCACAGGATCGGCGCGCCGCGGCCGCCGTTTTGAGCCTCGCGCGAGCCCAAGTCATACCGGCGCTACCCGCGCAGACCGGGGCGACACGGCGACGCGGACCGTAGCATTCCTGGGACGCGGGTGGTCGTTGATTCTGTCAGATCGAACACACATTGGCCACTCAGTTTGTACCAATGGATCAGTGTGACGATTCAAGTTGGCCGAGGCATAGATTCCCGCCTTCGCGGGAATGACGAGGGGTAGAATCCAGGTGTTCTCCTGGCCTGGAGCATTCACTGCCATTGCACGGATCACAGATCATTCACTGGAAGCAAATCGTTCGACAGAGGTGCTCAGGATGGAACCAACATGGTTTTCACTTAGACTCGAACAATCGACGTCATCGATTTAGACCTGACTTATTCGGCCTGCATCCAATGCCGATATTCGCTCCAAATGTCGTCTGGTCCCCTGTCCGGCTTGAAGACCAAGCGCCCCTGCCAACGGTACGCTTCGCCGGCCTGGCATTGCTTGATGACGATGCCGAAGTCCCACGCCGGGTTGCGCGGCCCGCCCCCGGTCGGCTGGATGGCAAACCGCAGATGGTCATCCGTGCGCAGCATCAGCGCCAGCACCATGTTCCGCCAGCGGCCGAACATCACCGGCTCGACGTAGCGCAGGGGTTGGATGTTGTGCAGCAGGCGTCCCGCGGGATCCGGTTCGCCGGGCAGCAGCGCCGCTTCCCGCTCCGAGGCGAAGGCGCGTGCATCGTGCGGCGGCTCGGCCAGCGTCGCGGCCCTGTCGCTCTCCGCCCCTGCCCGAGGCCGGGCGCGAATGTAGGTGGTCTTGACCTCGGGCCGCCGGATATAGCAGGCCCAGAACAACCCCACCCAGTCGCCGGTGAACGAGCCTGGATGCGGGGACATCACGGTTTCCAGGTCGACGTAGTGGGGCGGTACGACTCTGAATGTGGTCTGCACGTCGACGCGTTGCGGTGGTTGGACGCGCGTCGTCAGGACTACGGTGGATTCGTCCACGCGCGTGAGGCTGCTGGGCGTGGGTGCGCCGCCGGAGCGCCCATCGACCCAGCGCGGTCGCATTGATGAGCCGGCGGCGTCGTAGACAAACTCGAAATTCAGGCCGCTTCCCCCGGCCACGCCGAAGATGTTCTCCGCCGGGCCGTGGCGGCTGTAGAGCTGTCGCATGCCGTTGTAGCCGGTGTACCTGTCGAAGCGAAAAGGGCCGTCTTCAAAGGTGCCGTCCTTGATCGCGGCCATGCGGGCGTCGTCCCGAGTCGGGGGGTCTGAAGCGTCGGCGTTGTCGACGATCTCGACGAACAGATCGCCGGCGGTTATGAACTGGGTGCCCACGCGCGCCCTCCAGTGCTGTCTCGTGGATGAGATAGCGTCTGATACGCTGCGCCGTCAACTGGTGGCCCGCGAAATCGACGCCGAGACGCGGGTCGGCGGAAGGGGTTGTGCCATGGCTGGCGACGAGCGCGACCGCTTCGCGGACCGCTGGCTCTCGCGTTCCCCGATCTATCTGACCGACCTGGACCGGTGCGAGCCTGCCGCGGCACTGGCCGACGTGCCGGCGTTGCGGCACTGGCGGAAGTTGGCCTTCTCCACCGACGACCTCGAGGGCACGATGCTGCTGGCGGGGCCACAGACCGCGGCGCCCACCATCACCTATCCGCTCGACGCGTCCGGCTGGCACGCCATCTCCGTTGGACTCGTGCGGTGCCATGCCGGAGGCCACCACACCCGGGCCAGCGAGCTGGAGCTTCGGCTGACGGATGACCGCGTGCCGACGGTGCTGGTGCTGCCGTCGCTGGCGGATCACCATACCGACGAGCCGATGCCGGAGCACCGGGAAGTGGCCGAGCTGTTCTGGAAATACGCGGAGCTGGACGGACGACACCTGGAGCTCGGTCAGCCAGCCGCCCGCCTGAAGTCCGGCGATGAAGCCGCGTCGTTTGCCTGCGGCGCGGTGCACGTGGCGTATATCAAGCTCGTGCCGCTCACCGACGATGAGGCGGCCCTCGTCCAAGAAGACGGAAGCGGAGCCGACACGAAGCGACTGTTCGCGCACAACGACTCGCACGGTCCGCACTGGATCTGGCGGCTGACGTCGGCGGACGAGATTCGCCGCGAGATCGAGCCCTACCGCGATACCGATTTCACCCGCATGTACTGGGAAGCCGGCGGCGGCGACGAGGTCCACTACTTCTCCAAGATTGCGCACATCCCCACGTGCGAGGCAGTGCACGACTTCAACCGCCGCGGCGATCGGCTGCATGCCGAGAGCTGGCGCGAGTTCCGCGCCGCGGGAGTCGATCCATTCGCCGTCGCCGTCGACCACACCCACGAGCTGGGCATGGAGTTCCACGCGGCCTGGCGAATCTCGGGGTTCCACTACCCGCCGCCCATCGACCACAACAACTTCGGTGACACGTTCTACGACCGCCACCCGGAATGGCGCGGCGAGGATCGCGACGGCCGGCGCACGCCGATCATGGCCTACACCTACGCCGGCGTCCGCCAGTTCGCGGTCTCCCTGTTTCGCGAGATGGCGAAATATCCGATCGACGGCGTGTGTCCGCTATATAACCGGCGTCTGCCGCTGGTGGAGTACGAGCCGCCGTTGGTGGAAGGGTTCAAGCGCGAATTCGGTACCGACCCGCGGGAGTTGGACGAGCGCGATCCAACCTGGCTGGCCTACCGCTCGCGGATCCTCACCCAGTTCATGCGGGAGCTGCGCCAGGCGATGGACGAGGTGAGCCGCGAGCAGGGGCGGACGAAGCCAATCGCCGTGTCAGCGGTGGTGGAAGGCCGGGAGGCCGCCAACAGCTTCTTTGGCTGCGACCTCAAGACCTGGGCGCAGGAAGGCCTGGTGGACACGCTGATTCCCTACGTCTCGGACTGGGAGTCGCGCGGGAGCGTGGCGCCATGGACCGACGCGCGCGAGCTGGACTATTTCCTGGATGCGGTCGACGGGACGTCGTGCGTGCTGGCGCCGAACGTCATGCCGCGCTCGATGAGTCCGGAGGACTTTCGCCGCCGGGCCGCCACGATCTATGGGGCGGGGATCGAGCACCTGTTCTTCTGGGACTGCGCGGGTGGCGAGGGGCGGGCAAACTACCGGCCGATGTGGAGCGCGGTACGTCGCCTGGGCCACGTGGACGAGGTCTTGGCGTGGCGGGACGCGGGAGAGCCGGAGTTGGGCTGGATCTCGTCGGATTTGCGAAGCGTGGGCGACTGGAGCACGGCCTATGACGACGCCGGGTAGCGTGCCGCTCGACCGCCACACCGACCGCTGGCTTTCCGCTGCGCCGGTGTACCTGGCGGACCTGGACCGCTGCGCGCCGGCCGATGCACAGAGCTCCGAACCGGCGTTGCGGCGCTGGCGCGCGCTGCCGTTCACGGCCGAGGCCTGCGCCGGCACGATGCTGGTGGCCGGTCCCGAAACCGCGGCGCCCGACGTCACCTATCCCCTCGACGTGGAGGGTTGGCACGCAATCTCGATCGGCGTCTACGCCGAAATGCACGGCGAGAGCCGCGCGATGCGCGCCCGACTCACGGGAGAGGCGTCCTTCACCTACCTGGCGACTCACCCCGACGAGGGCAACTTTCAGGCCGAGCACCTGCTGGAGCGGTTCTGGAAAATCGCCGACTTGACGGATCGACAGATTGAGCTTGGACAGATCAGGCCCCGCGTCGGATCCGGTGACGAGGCCGGATCGTTCGTCTGCACACCGGCGAACATCGCCTATATCAAGCTGGTTCCGCTGTCACCGGCCGAGGTAGAGGCGCACCTGGCAGACGAGGCCCGCACGGACCGGCGGCGCATATTCGCGCACAACGACGCCCACGGCTACCTGTGGAACGGCGGGCCGCTCACGGTCGAAGAGATCCAGCGCGAGGTCGCCCCGTTCGCCGATTCGGACGTGGCGCGGATCTATTGGGAGGCCGCGGTCGGCGACCTGACGTTCTATCCCTCCAACATCGGCCACATGCCGACGGCCGACGGCGTGGAGGACTTCATACGCGTCGGCGATCTCACGCACGCGCGAGCCTGGCGGCACTTTCGCGACGAGGGAATCGACCCGCTGCGCATCGCCGCCGAGACCGCGCGGTCCGTCGGAATTGAGTTCCACGCCTCATACCGCGTTGCCGGTTTCCACTTTGCGCCGCCGATCTACGACGCGTGGAACGCCGGCGGGTTCTACCTGGACCATCCCGAGCTTCGCTGTGTGACACGCGACGGCACTCCGGCACCGCGCCTGTCGTATGCCTTCCCCGAGACGCGGGAGCTCGTGATTTCGCTCTTGCGAGAGATGGCGAGCTATCCGGTCAACGGCGTCGCGCTGCTGTTCAATCGCCGCCCGCCGCTCTTGGATTACGAGCAAACGTTGGTTGAGGGATTCCAGGCGCAATTCGGCATGGACCCCCGCACGCTGGAGGAGCGCGACGAGCGCTGGCTGCGCTATCGGGCCGGCTTCCTGACCACATTCATGCGTGAGTTGCGCGCCGGACTTGACGCCACGGACCGCGAGCTCGGACGCACCGATCCCACGCAGATCTCGGCGGTCGTGCTGAGCAGCGAAGCCGAGAACCTCTACCGAGCCATCGACCTTCGCACCTGGGTCGCTGAAGGCCTGGTGGACACGGTGATCCCCTATACCTCGGCGCCAAACCTCGACAGCGGCGCGGAGGCCTGGGGCGACCCGGCGTCGATCGAGTTTTTTACCGAGCTGGTCAGCGGGACCGACTGCGTGCTGGCGCCGAACCTGATGCCGCGCTACATGGCGCCCGCCGAACTGCGGCGACGCGCGCGCGAGCTCTACGACGCCGGCGTGACGCACCTCTTTGCCTGGGATGCCGTGGTCCTCGGCGGGCGCGTGCTGTTCAACGACTATTGGGACGCGCTGCGCCGGTTGGGCCATCGCGACGAGATCGAGGCCTGGATCGCAGCGGGCGAGCCATCGCTCGGCTCGACCACCATGCGCCTGTTGACGCTCGGCGACTGGGACATGTCCTACGCCACGCCGGGCTAGCGCCGCCCTGCGGCCAGGCGCCTAGAGCGTGACGAGCGAGCCGCTGGTGGACGGACCGCGGGCCTGCGCCCTCGAGGAGTTCGATGAGGTCCTCGATCTGCTCAACCACGTGTTCCGCGCCGGGTCCGACCAGAAAACGCAGACCGACTATCCGCTGATCTTCGATCCGGCGCGGCGCGAAAACATGCGCGTGGTAAGCGTTGACGGCGCCGTTGTGGCGCACGTACCGGTGGCGCCGCGGGGCGTGGTCATCGACGGCGACGCGTTCACACTCGCCATCATCGGCGGAACGGTGACCCACCCGGATCATCGGCATCGCGGCTACGCGACCGCCTGCCTGCGGGACGGCGTCCGCATCATGGTCGAGCGCGGCTGGCCGGTCTCGGCGCTGTGGACGATCGAGCCGACGTATCCGTTCTATCGAAACTCAGGCTGGGAGGCGGTCGGGTCGCAGGGATGGATGTACACGCTGGCCGCGGATGACGCGGCGCGACTGCGGCCCAGCCACCACCGCATCGCCGTCTACGAACCCGGCAACGACGAGCATCTGAGCGCCATCCGCCGAATTCACGATCGCGAGCCGCTGCGCATCGCTCGCTCGACCGATGAGTACGCGGTCCTGTTCAGCCTGCCCAAGATGCACACTTTCCTAGCCTTCGAGGGTGATGAGGTCGCCGCCTACCTGACGGTTGGACAGGGGACGAACAAGCCAGGTCTGGTCGAGGGCGGCGGCGACCGCCTAGCGCTAGAGGCGTTGGTGCGACGCGCGCGCGCCGAGTGGCCGGCAGACCAGGAACTCCAGGTCGTGCTGCCGCTCACGCCGTGCGCCCTGGGCGACGTGGTCGAGGCAATCAAGCCGGGGCAACGGCGGCCGGTGGAGAAGGCCAGCGGCGTCGGGTTTCAGATGATGCGGGTGAACGATCTCGGCTTGCTGCTGCGCCAACTAAAGAACCACCTGCGGCGACGGTCGCCGGGCATCCTCGGCGACGTGTGCATCGTGTGCGAGGACAGCGACGAGTCCGTGTCGCTGCACGTGCGCGACGGTGAGGTCGAAGTCAGCGCCGAGCGCTTGCCGGAGCCGGTCACGTTGAGCCGCCGCCAACTGACGCAGCTGGTCTTTGGCGCGCATGCGTCCGTGCCGCCGCTGGAGCTAACGGGAGCGGCGGCCGCGCTGCTTGAAGCCCTGTTCCCGCTCTACGCGCCAATCTGGGAGATCGATCACTCATAGCGCGTCGCGGCAGCGAATGGAGCATTCCGTGAGCCGTCCCAACATCCTGCTCATCGTCACCGACCAGCAGCGGGGCGACTGCCTCGGCTTGGCGGGTCACCCGGTGCTGCGGACGCCAAACATGGATTACATCGGCGGCGCCGGCACGCACTTCACCCGCGGGTACAGCGAGGTGCCGTCCTGCATTCCGGCGCGCCACGTGCTGATGTCGGGGCAAGCCGCGGACGTGAGCGGGATGGTGGGGTTCTACTACCGATCCGACGAGTCGCCGTGGCGGCCGCCGGCAACGCTGCCCGGCGAGCTGCGCCGCGCCGGCTACGAGACGCGCCTCATCGGCAAGCTGCACCTGCAGCCGCGACGCCGCCGCTGGGGGTTCGACGCCATGGAGCTGGCCGACGGCGTGGGCGGGGCCGACAACGACTACGTGGACTGGCTGCGCGAGCGCGTGCCCGACGATCAACTCCAAGCCGCGCACGGCGTCGGCTCCAACAGCTGGGTCGGCCGGCCGTCGCACCTGCCGGAGCACCTGAGCTACTCGGCGTGGGTGGTCACACGGGCGCTGGAGTATCTGGAGAAGCGCGACCCGTCGACGCCGTTCTTTCTCAACCTCTCGTTCTTTCCGCCGCATCCTCCGCTCGCGCCGTCGCGCGTCTTCTATGAGCGCTACGCCACGCTCGATCTCCCGGAGCCGGTGATTGGAGATTGGGTGGAGCCGTTGCCGCCGGGCGCATCGCGCGGGCTCGATCCCATCGGCGGCTCGCAGCGCCTGCATCTCGATCCGCTGACCATGCACTACTGCCGCGCGGCGTACTACGGGCTGATCAACGAGATCGACGCGCAGCTTGGCCGGCTATTCAACGCCATTCGCGGCTCGTTGCTGACCAACACGTTCGTGATGTTCGTGTCCGACCACGGCGAGATGCTCGGCGATCACCACCTGTTCGCGAAGACCGAGCCGTTCGAGGCGTCCGCCCGGATCCCCTTCATGGCGATGGCGCCCCAGCCGGGACGGGGCAAGGTTAATGCCGAGTTTCCCTCGGGAATCACCTGCGACGCGCCGGTCGGCCTGCAAGACGTGATGCCCACGTTGCTGGACGCGGCCGGCGTGCCGATCCCGTCGGAGGTGACCGGTCGAAGCCTGCTGCCCTTCATGCGCGGCGCGCAGCCGGAATGGCGCGATGCCTTGCACGGCGAGCACGCCACCTGGCGCACGCCGGACAGCGGCACCCACTGGCTGGTGACGGCCACCCATAAGTACATCTGGCACAGCCAGACCGGGCAAGAGCTCCTGTTCGATCTGGTGGCCGATCCGAATGAGCTGCACGACCTGTCCGGCGAGCAGGACCTCGAGCCGTGGCGTCGGGGAATGGTCGCGGCGCTGGCCGAGCGCCCGGAAGGTTTCACCGATGGGCGCCGGCTCATACCGGGCCAGCCGCATCGCGCGTTCGTACCGGGCAAGGGGCCGGTCGTCGAGTGGCCGGACGTGGGGCGCTGAGCAGGCGTCGTCCCGCGCCGGCCTCGCAGCCGCCCGTCCACGCCCGCAGGGAGTGACAATCGAGGCGCACAGCACGGCATGCGTCACAATGATCGACATGCGCGCCGGTCGTTCGCACAGTGCGCCCGATCACCGCCGCGTCCCCGCGAGCATTGCTGCGAGTGTCAGCGTTGTGCACCACGCCGGCACACCTGAAGGGCCTACTACTCCTTGACGCGACTTGCCAACCGCACCGTGGTCTTGCGGGTGGCGGATTGGACGGGACGGCTCTTGCTCCTGGGGGCCGTGGGACTGTGGTGGGGCGGTCACGTGGGGCCGCAGCTTTTCAGCCTGGCGTTCCCGGCGCTGCTGTCGCCGGACCATTTGCTGCGGCCACTGGACCCCGAGCTGGATGAGGGTCTAGCCAACACCCTTTCGGCCGCGACGCTGCTGATCGTGGGGCTGTTGGCCTTTGCCAGCGCCATCGCCAGGTGGCGACGGACGAGCGGCATGACGGCTCCCGCGGGCTGGGGCGTGCTGGGAGTGGTCGCCTCGGCGATCGCCGTCAGCGAAATGAGCGACACGCACAACGACGCCGTGGTGGCCGCCTTACCGCTGGTGTTCGGCGCGGAGGCGGCCGATGCGGACTGGGCTCGCATCGCGCTGCTCGGCCCACTGCTGGCGGTGTTCGCCCTGGCGATGTGGATATTCGGCCGCCGTGGACTGGCTACGCCGGCGGTGCGGGTGCCCTTTGTCCTGGGCATTGGAGCCTGGCTGCTGGCGGTCGCCTTCGACTCCACCCAGCCGATCCTGTTGAACGGCCAGGACGACGTGTTGGGAAGCGTCGTTGAAGAGATGCTCGAATTGAGCGGGGCGCTGTTGCTTGGCCTGAGCGCCGCCACGGACCTGCGCGGGAATGCCGCGTCACGGCCGTCACCGCACCTGTTCCGCGACCGCTGGCTGAAACCGCTTCTCGGGTCGATGGCTCTCGTAATCGTGTTGGGCGCTTTGGCATTCGTCGTGGCATTCCGGGTGCTACTTATCGACGCGCGCGCCACGATCGATCACGACACCCTCGATCTGCGGCTGTCCGCGCAGGAATCGGTCATGCAGGAGCTGCGGATGCCGGCTGATCCCGTCGGGCGGATTGACCTACAGCTGGCGCATCATGACCCGAACGGCCGCGCCGGAACCGCGGCCATCCGCATCACCGAACCGGCGAATCCGGAACGGACGCTGGCCGTTGGGTCGGTGGAAGTCCCCGTCGGTGATCGACCGCGATGGCGGAGCATCGATCTCCTGCCCCCGCTGGCCGAGGCTCACGACCAGCAGCTACAGATCTGGGTGATTGCCGACATCACGCCCGGGACCCAGCTTCAGGTCGGGGTGACACAGGCAGACCGTTATCCGGACGGGGGGTTTTGGATCAACGGGGAGCCCGGCGAGGCGCACCACGACCTGCAATTCGTGGCCTATGGGGCGGCCGAGCCGACGTTGAGCAAGCTCCAGGCCGTCTGGCAGACCATATCGTCTGACTGGCGCTGGCCGGTTCTGCTGCTCCGATTGGCCATAGGTTTGACGCTTATCACCGTAACCCCGGTCGCACTGATCGCCGCAGCAATCGGCGGTCTGGGGCGCGAGGGCCGCTCGCGACCAGGCGGCGACAGCGAGTAGCCCCGACTGGGGCGCGGGCGCCCGCGGCGGAGCGCTCGCTAGATCAGACCGGCCCGCCGCAGGGCGCGCGGCACACGGCTAGCTTGGGCGCGAGCCATGGCGTCGAGCGTGCCCGCTAGCTCCCCTGCCTGGAAGGCGGCGGCCGGATCAGCCATCGGCCGCGTGCGCAGCCAATCCGCCGCGACGACGGCGTCGTTGTAGTCGCCGAGGATGTCTTGGAGCGCGGCGAGACGACGCGCTAGGCGCTTCACGGGCTTGCCGCCGTGCCGTTGCACCGCCTCGGCGGCGTAGCGCGCGCGCTTGGCCACGATGCGCATGCGGTGCAGCTCGTCGGCGCTGGTGGCGGAGTCGACCTTTGACGCCACGCGGCTCAGGCGTCCCTCGGCCCGGCGGGCCAGAGACCGCAAGTCGCGCGGCGCCATGTCGTGTGCGTCGTCGAGCACCTGCGGCGACGACGATGCCTCGATGACGCGATCGAGCAACTGGTCGGTGCGCTCGCTCTGAAGCATGGTCAGGAGCTCTTCCCGCGCTTCCTGCCGCTCGACCAGCAACCGCGCCAGGACCGACTCGGGCGTGGTGCGCGATGGGTCCAGGGTTCGAGCCGCCGTTTCGAGCGTCTCGAGCATCACGTCGGCATCGCGAATTGGCTGCATCAGCCCAGCCAGCCACCGGAGCTCGTCGCCCAGCGCACGTCGCCAGGCGTCGTCCAAGAGGGGTCCAAACGTGCGCATGTTGGAGCGCAGCCGACGCGTGGCGACTCGGGCTTGATGCACGGCCTCGGGATCCTCGTCCAAGACAACCCCCGGCAGCGCCAGCACCAGTCGCCGCGCGGCCTCGGCGAACGCGGTCCGAATGACGTCGGCCGCCGTGGCGTGGGCGCCGAGCCGGGATACCACCACCTCGGGAGACGCCGCGGCGTCGGCATCGATGGCGCGCCGCAGCTTCGGCACGTGAATCGGCACGGTCGCGCCGGCCGCCTGCAAGCGTGTGACGACGTCCCGCACGGTTTCCTCGGACACATCCGGCTGCAACTCGACTTCCACCTCGCGAAACTGCTTGGCCATGGCGCCGCCGGCATAGGCCGTCACGGCGTCCTCGGAAATCTCGGCGAGGCCTTGTCCCTCGGCGTCGGTCACATCCGTGGACCGGCGCGTCGTTTCCAAGCGAACCAGCGGGACAACCGGACGCGCGCGAGTGAATGGCCGCACGATGGTGAGCGCGTGGCGCGGAGGAGCGTCCGCCGGGCCGTCCACGGGAACCTCGTCTCGCGCGAGCGCGGTGCCGTCGTCGAGCACGGGGAGCTTGACCAGCCATCCCTCGCCGACGCGATATCGCAGCGTGCAGCCCCAGCGCAGGAGTCGCAGGTCGGCGGTGTCGTAGTACCTGGTGACCAGCTGTCGAGGCTCGTGGCGGCGCGTCACGTAGGCGGCCAGCGCCCGGTCAAGGTTCAACTCAACGAGCGGATCGATGCCCAGCTTGTGCTCGCGCTCACGGGTCACCGGCAAGGCCCAACTCCTGTCCGCCCAACGCCCCGCAGCCCCACGATCCGGCAGCGCGGGCCGACTATCATATAAGCCCCTCGCCGCCCCCTGAGGACCACGTTGTGAGACTCGCCGGACTCGCTGGCCTCTTGCGGGCATGGGCGGCGCGGAGTCGCCGAGGGACGGGGGCAACAGCCGGCACGGAGCGAGACGGCGGCGCGTCGGACGGTGGCCCAGCCGCGCCATCGAGTCGCCGCGCGCCAGCCATGTCGGACCAAGGCGGCATGCCGCCGGGCCCATTTCCGGGGCGGCTGTTCGTTGTGGAAGGCATTGACGGCTCCGGCAAGAGCACCCAGCTCGATCTGCTGCACAAGTGGCTGACCAGCCGCGGCGTGCTGGTGGTGTCGAGCGAGTGGAACTCGTCGCCAATCGTTCGCGGCACCACCCGACGGGGAAAGCGGCGCCGCTTGTTTTCCCCAATGACGTTCAGCCTGATCCACTGCGCGGACTTGGCGAATCGGGTCTACGAGCAAATCCTCCCGGCGCTGCACGCCGGGGCCACGGTGCTCGCCGACCGCTATATCTACACGGCGTTCGCCCGTGACGCCGCCCGCGGCGTCAATCCCGTTTGGCTGCGCCACCTCTACGCCTTCGCGCCCAAGCCAACCATGGCGTTCTACTTCGACGTGCCGCTGCCGGAGGCGATTCGGCGGATCGAAGACGGACGGGCGCGGCTGAAGTACTACGAGGCCGGCATGGACCTGGGGCTGAGCAGCGATCTCAACCGCTCGTTCCAGGCGTTTCAGGGCATGATCCAAACCGAATACGAGCGGATGCTCGATGAGTTCGGACTGATCTCCATCGATGCGACCGCCCCGCCAACCGAGCAGCAGCACAGAGTCCGGGAGCTTGTGGAGCCCCACATCGACGGCGCGCTCAAGATTCAGGACGGCGGCCTGGCCGACGCCCTAACGGCATCGGGGCTCACGGGGCGCTACCTGGACACGCTCGGGGCCCGACGATGACGAACCGGCAAGCGCGGGTGCTGCGCTTCTTCGGGGAGCCGCCCACCGGATGGCACGACCGGGAGGTCCTGGGCCGCATCATCGTGTTCGAAGGCCCCGACGGCGCCGGGCGATCGACCCATATCCGGCTCATCAAGGAGTGGCTGGAGGACATGGGGCTTCCCGCCGTGGATACCGGACTCACCCGCTCCAATCTTGCCGGGCGCGGCATCGACCGGGCCAAGACGGGGCACCGGTTGGACGCCGTGACGCTCAACCTGTTCTACGCCACCGACTTCTGCGACCGCCTGGAGCGGGTGATCCTGCCGTCAGCCCGCGCCGGAATGGTGGTGCTCGCCGACCGCTATTTCTATTCGCTCATCGCGCGGGCCTGTGTGCGGGACATGCCGCGTGAGTGGATGGACGGGCTCTATTCGTTCGCCCCGATCCCCGACAAGGTGATTTATCTCGACGTTGATGTGGATCAGCTGCTACCGCGGGCGCTGCATGCCGGCAACATCGACTATTGGGAATCGGGGCAGGACTTCCTGAAGGGAACCGATCCGCATTCGACCTATATCGAGTATCAGACGGACATGATCCGAGAGCTCCGCGAGTTGGCCGGCATCCATGACTTCGACGTCGTGGACGCGCGCGGACCCATCACGCAAACCTTCGAATCCATCCGCGGGCGCATTCAGGAAGTGATCGCCGACATCGCCTGAGCCTGCGCCGCTTGGCAGCGACTCCTAGTCCCCGAGCTCCACGCCCGTGTCGCGCGCAGCGGCGATCCAATGATGGTCGAGCGGAACGGTCTTGCGCTCGCCGGCAACATCGCCAAGGTCGACCGGCCCGACCTTCCCGCCCAGGACGCCGATCATGCTGCCCGTGACACCGTCGGCCACGTAGCGCGCGCAGGCGGTTCCGAGATGGGTGGCCAACACACGGTCGAAGGGCGACGGCGTACCGCCGCGCTGCACGTGTCCCAGGATCGTCAGCCGCGATTCCAGACCGGTCAACTCCTCCAGCTGGCGGGCAACCTGCTGGGATTGGGCGCCAAGTGAATCGCCGTGCCCATTGCGTCGTCCGCCGGCTGCCTTGGCGTTGCCACGCTCGTTCCCCGAGGCGCCTTCGACGGGCCGCGCCCCCTCCGAAATCGCCACGATGCTGAATCCACGACCGCCCATGCTGCGGCGGCGGATCGCTTCCGCAACCGTCTCGATGTCATAGGGAATCTCGGGGATGAGGACGACGTCGGCGCCGGCGGCCAGACCCGCCCCGAGGGCAAGCCAGCCGGTGTTGTGACCCATCGTCTCGACCACGATGATCCGATGATGGCTGTGCGCCGTGCTGTGCAGGCGGTCGATGGCCTCGGTGGCAATCGTCAGCGCCGTGTTGAACCCGATGCTCACGTCGGTGCCGGCAACGTCGTTGTCGATGGTCTTGGGCAGAGTGACGATCCGCAGACCTTTGCGAAGCAACCGGTAGGCGCTGGCCTGCGTGCCCCCGCCGCCCAGGCAGACGAGCGCATCCAAGCGGTGTTTCTCGAAGTTTTCGGCCATGATGTCGGTCATATCCGCCTTGCGCCCGGCCACCGGCATGCGATGCGGCTTGTCGCGACTTGCCCCCAGCATCGTGCCGCCGAGGGTCAGGATTCCCGACAGGTTGTCGTTGTTGAGCTCGATGAATCGGTTTTCCATGAGCCCGCGAAAGCCATCGCGGAAGCCGACCACACGCATGCCGAACTGTTGAATCGCGGTCTTGCCGACGCCGCGAATGGCCACGTTCAATCCCGGGCTGTCGCCGCCTGCCGTGAGGACCCCGATGTTTCTCAACGACAGCTGCACGGCACTCCGCCCCTACCCATCGAGGCCCGTGGGGCTATCGACACCGCCCAAGGCCGTCGTCACGTCAATCAGATCGCCGTCGCGCTGGAGGCGGTGCGCCCATCTGCGGCGCCAGCGCTCGGCAGAGCGGCTCATCATCCGGTGCGCAGGCCCGTGGCGCGTCGCGGGGGCGGCATGACGGCCGCCGACCGAGCGTCCCAGAGCATGGTTGGCCCTCCCTCTACGCGCCACCGTGCTGGAATGATACGCGCGGCGCGTGATCGTCGCTGGCGCCAGCGATCCCCTGGATATCGGTCGGCCGACGCACAGGTCGTTCCGGCCGCGATTGACGCCAAGCCTGGATGAGCTAAGCGCAACCTAAACACTCCTCATCGTTCGACAAGACTTGGCCCGTCCGACACTCGCCATACCCGCATTCGCTGCTATAACTCCAGCGAGAGCTTCAGGAATTCACCGCCATGACTCAGTGCCATCGACCTCCGCAGTTTTCCCTTGCGACGAGCATGTGGGGCGAAGTGCCAACGACAAGCCTCGCCGAGACTCTGTCGGATGTGACCGCAGCGAACTTTGAGGCGATCGAGCTCTGGCCGCCGCTTTGTCCCCTGTTTTCCGACAAGATGCGCACCAACGCTCGAGAGGCGTTCGCGCGGACTAACGTTCGGCCGGACACGATGCACGCGCCGCTCACGTCAACCGTGAAGCTCTCGGCGGTCGAGGAGCTCGACCGGCGCCTTGCGGTGTACGAGGTTGCCGCATGGCTGTCACCCTTTGCCGACCTCGGCGGCGACGTGGTGGTGATTCACCTGACGGGCGCCGACTTCAGCGACGAAGCGTCGCATGGCATCAACGTCGAAACGGCCGTCGATGCGGCCCGCCGGTCACTCGACGAGCTCTATACGATCGCCGATCGCCTGGGTCTGCGGATCGCCTGCGAAAACCTGATGGAGCGCGGCACACCGCGGCCGCTCTGTCGGATGGAGCAGTTGCGAGCGTTCGTCGACCCGTATCCCGCAACCGTCGGAATCTGCCTGGACACCGGACACGCGGTGGTCAACGGCCTCAATCCGGCGTCGGAGGCGCGCGCCGCGGGCGACCGGCTGATTGCGACGCACCTGCAGGACACCGATGGCATCGATGATCGGCATTGGGTGCCGGGCGCCGGGCGGATCAACTGGGACGAGCTCGTGTCAGCCCTTCACGAGATTGACTACACCGGCAAGTGGACGTTCGAGCTGAGCGCGCGCGACAGCGATCCCGCATCCGTGGCAAGCGCCGCGATGCAGGTGGCGTTGGTCTGGAGTGGTCAGGGAAGCGTGGATTCGGCGGATTTCAGCCGCCGAGCTGACTAGCACAGGCCGTCACGCCGGGCAATTCTGGACCAGAAGGAATTCACAGCGGTATAGTCCGACGACAGGCGCCGGCAACACTGAGGTGGGTTTTTTGTCCCATCGGCAGGCCGGCCACATGGGGAGGGCACACGTATGAGCCAACACTTACGCGCAGGCGTCTCGCGACGGCGCGTCCTCAAGGGCGCTGCCGCGGGACTGTTTGGCGCAGCCGGGGCAGCCGTGTTGGCGGCGTGCGGTGAAACGCAGGTCGTCACCAAGGAAGTCATCAAGGAAGTCCCGGTCGAGACGGTCGTGACCCGGGAAGTGGTCAAGGAAGTTCCGGTCGAGACGGTCGTGACCAAGGAAGTCGTCAAGGAAGTCGCGGTCGAGAAGCTGGTGACCACCGAGGTCGTCAAGCAGGTCGAGGTCATCAAGGAAGTCCCGGTTGAGGTCGAGAAGGTCGTGACGAAGGAAGTCGAGGTCATCAAGGAAGTCACGGCCGAGATGATGATTCCTGAGGGTCCGATCAGCGGCGGCACGCTGAATCACAGCGGCAGCGGCCCGAACCACCAGGACATCTTCAACCCGCTCAAGCAGGTCAGCAGCTCGCAGGCCTACATCACGGACTACGTGTTCATGCCCCTGTGGTATGGCGACACGTGGGGCGCCGGTGACACGCCGGCCATGACGGGCGAGTGGGACAAGGGCGTGGCCAGCAGCTGGGACGAGGTCGAGCGGGCCCGCGTCTACAACTTCCACCTCAACCCCGACGTCACCTGGCACGACCAGGTGCCGCTGACGGCGGACGACGTGCTGTTCGGCGCCAAGATGGGGCTGGACAAGAACTACGGCTCGGGTCAGCACAAGAAGGCCTGGGGCCGGATCGAGGGCGCGGAAGCCTGGGGCGAGAACCCCACGGACAACGTGGAGGACGTTCCCGGCATCACCAAGCTGGACGAGATGACGGTGCAGATCGCGATCGATCGGCCCGACTCCGCCTGGTGGGCGAGCCGCGACTGGCACCTCCCGCCGATGGCCCGGCACCACTACGAGGGTCTTGACCCGGCGACGGCAATCCAGACCCGGGCGCTGAACCCGCTGGGCAACGGCCCGATGATTTGGGAGCGCTACGTCACCCAGCAGTTCGCCGACATGACGGCGCACAAGGCCTTCGCGTACGGCGCGCCGTACGTCGATGACTACGTCGTCCGCTACGGTGAGCGAAACGCGCTGGACGCGGCCATGGAGGCCGGCGAGCAGGACTTCCACCGCGCCAGCAACATCGAGGCCTTCCAGCGACTCGCGAGCCTTGGACACCTGCGGCCATTCCCGCAGCGCTCGCCGTTCGGCGGGCACGTGTTCTTGAACCAGTCCGCCGAGATCTTCTCCGACATGACCCTCGAGCAGCAGTCGCTGATGATCGAGGCCATGGTGCGGGCAGTGGACCGGGACACGATCAACAACGAGCTCCACGCGGGCACGCTGTTCATCTCGGACTACATCTTCGAGCACGTGGCGCTGATGCAGGACCCGCCGGAAGGCACCTTCCGCGCCATGCCTTACGACCCGGACGCGGCGCGCGCCCTGGTCGAGGAGGCCCAGTGGGACTCCGAGAAGGAGATCCAGTGGATCAAGTGGGGGCCACCGACGCCGACGGACCTGGCGCTCAAGAACTACTGGGAGCAGGTGGGCATCAAGGTTGAGTTCTTCCTGGTCGACGGCTCAGCGGTGATCGAGAAGCTGTACCAGGAGCGGGTCCACGACCTGGTCCTCGCCAACATGGGCGGCGACCAGGCCGTGGTGGATGCGTGTCTGCGCGTCTGCAGCGACCGGGTCTACGAGCTCGGCGGCTGGAACCACTCGAACATCAACCGCCCGTGGATCGACGAGGCCTACGCCGACATGTTCGCGGCGGAGGACAACGAGGCGCTGCGCGAGCGATGGATCGAATTCGCCACGCGACTCCACTCCAAGGGCAACATGGTGGCCGGGCTGCTGTGGCGCGGTTCGCTGCGGAACCTGTATCACAGGCGTCTGCAGGGGGCGTTCTACATGCAGTTCTACGCCATGCCGGTGCACTCGCCGATCGAGCGGGTGTGGCTGGACGAGTACTGGGACGAGCGGTAGCGCCCAGCGCGATGCCGCTGCCCTGAGCAGCGGCACCCGCGGAGTTCGAAGGGCCGGCGGTCGAATGACCGCCGGCCCTTCGGCGTTGCGCCGTCTCCGCGGTGAGCCGCGGCGGTTCAGCCGTTAGGCACTGTTGACGAGTTTCCGCTTTCTAAACTACTTTGCCCCAAAGTGCGGGCTGACGTTGGGCGGATCGATGCCGAATTCAGGCATTCCAACGGACAACTGGGACCGCACGCGGCCTGCGCCGCGAGGCCGACGAGCCATTAGGCCGGGCCAGCCGGACAAGCCCTACTTCAACGTTCTTCCGGCCGCCCACTCCTCCACAGCACACCGTTCCGCGGTCTATCGCCGTCTGACTGAAGGGAGGAGGTCCAGACCCAAACGCGGATAGCCGCTGGAGCCGTGGTCGGACACTGAATCTGTCGCACTGTGCAAACACGAGAGGGAATGCCGATGCTTGACGTTGGTAAGCGAATGATGACCCGCCGAAACCTGATTCGGGGAGCGAGCGCCGGCCTCTTTGGGGCAGCGGGCGCGGCCGTGCTCGCCGCGTGCGGCGAGGCGCAGGTCGTCGAGCGGGTCGTCACGCAGGAAGTGATCAAAGAGGTTCCGGTCGAGACCATCGTGACCAAGGAAGTGGTCAAGGAGGTCCCGGTCGAGTCGGTGGTGACCAAGGAGGTCGTCAAGGAAGTCCCGGTCGAAAAGATCGTGACCCAGCAGGTCGTCCAACAGGTCGTCAAGGAAGTCCCGGTCACGATCGAGAAGGTGGTTGAGGTCGAGAAGGTCGTCACGGTCGAGGTCGAGAAGGTGATCGAAGTCGAGAAGGTCGTGACCGTCGAGGTCGAGAAGGTCATCGAGACAGAGAAGATCGTCGAGCGGCCCACGTCCGTGCAGGCCGGTCAGCCGGTCTACGGCGGGGACCTGAGGGTCAGCTGGGGCGGCGGGATCGCCGGCGCGAGCTTCAACAGCTACACGCAAATCTCCAGCGACCAGGCCATCGTCAACGTGGAGGTCGGCACTTCGCTGATCCACGGCGCCAGTTGGGGCGACGGCCCGTTCGCGTCGCTTGAAACCCGCTTCGGCGACGGCGTGGCCAAGTCCTTCGAAGAGGTGGCGCCGGAAGAGTCCTATATCTTCCACCTCGACGAGCGCTTCACCTTCCACGACGGCGCGCCGGTGACGGCGGACGACTTCATGTACACGTTCCACATCGTGACGCACCCGGACTGGGGCGTGGGATATGGCTCCCGGCAGCTCGAACAGCTGAAGGGATTCAAGGCGTGGGCTGAGAACCCGACGGACAACATCGAAGACACCGGCGGGGTGAAGAAGATCGACAACATGACGATCCAGCTCACCACCGACGGCGTGCAGGAGCCCTTCTGGGCGAGCCCGAACCCCATGCAGCCCATGCCCAAGCACATCTATGAGACGCTGGACCCAGCCACGGCGTTCGACACGATGGCGCTGCAACCGGTCGGCAATGGGCCGTTCAAGTTCGAGCGCTACGTCGACCAGCAGTTCGCCGAGCTGAGCCGCAACGACGCCTATCCCTACGGTGCGCCGTGGGTGGACCGCTACATCGTGCGCTATGGCGACCCGGACGCGCTCGACGCCGCGACGGAGGCGGGCGAGCTCGACTTCCTGCGCACCAGCAGCGTCGAGGCCTATGCGCGCCTGGCCGGCATGCCGCACATGCAGGCACAGCCCATGCGATCGCCGTTTGCGAGCTTGATCTTCCTCAACCACAACATCTTTGCGGAGAAGTGGCCGGACGTGAACGTCTCGCTGATGACCGAGGCGATGGTTATCGGGGCCGACCGTGTGTCGATCGCCAACAACATCATGGCCGGCACGCTGTTTGTGGATGACTACCACTTCAGCCATATCCGGTTCATGCAGGACGTGCCGATGGACGCCTATCGGCCGCTGCCTTACAACCCGGAAGCGGCCAAGGCCCTGCTCGAGGAGTCCGGCTGGAACCCCGACGACACGCTCACATGGCTCGGGTGGTTCGCGCCGCGTCCGCAAGACCTCGCGCTGATGGCGAACTGGCTCGACATGGGCCTGAAGGTGGAGTTCGAAAGAGTCGACCGTGCCGTGGTGGTCGAGCACCTGTGGGAGACCGGCGCCAACGAAATGGTGGTGGCCAACCTGGGCGGCTCGCAGGACGTGGGTGACGCGTTCCGGCGGATCGGATGCGACAACATCTGGCCCAACGGCTACAACTACCACCACACCTGCTTCCCGGAGATCGACGCGCTCTATCAGGCGGCGTTCGACGCGCCGAATAAGGAGGCGCTGAAGGAGGCCTGGATCGAGATCTCCCGCTACCTGCATGGTCGCGGGACCATGATCGCCGGGCAGCTGTGGAAGCACTCGCTGCTGTTCCTCTACCACCGACGCGTGAGCGGACCGTGGTGGATGAACAACTACGCGATTCCGGCGCGCAGGCCCACCCACCGCGTGTGGCTTGACCCGCGCTGGTCCGGTAGGGACTACGTCGGGTAGGCCCTGGCGAGCGCCCCGGCTAGCGGGTCGCTCACCAACGCAAGCGGCGGGGGTGAATCACCCCCGCCGCTTCGCGATTGGGCTTCGCGAGGAAGTTAGTCCTCGACGACCGCCTCCAGCCGGCGAACCAAAGTCGCACCGCTCTCCGCGTCAGAGGTGCGCCCGTAGAACGTGAGATAGCAGATTCCCAGCGGGGCGTGCTCAATTGGAACGCGACGCTGCCGATCCCCAACGCTAACGTCGGCCGCCTGCTCGGCGACGTTCCAGGAGACCGTTACGGGCACCCATGCACCCGCGGGCACGAGGTCCGCGTCCAGGCCGATGTCTATGGCCCCGTTCCGCCGGCGGTCCCTGGGGTCCCAATAGGTCTCGTCGAGCACCAGGTCCACGCCCGACGAGGACTCGTCGCGCCGCAGCTGGAAGCTCAGCCTGCCGCGCTCGGCGAAGGGGAAGTTGCGCTCGGCCCCGAACAGGTCCTCGCCATCGCTCTGCAGGCGCAGCGCATGTTCCTCGTCGAGCAGCACCGTCTGCACGGCCGTCGCGCCGCTGAACGACCAGCCCGCCAGTCCGTTGACAAAGTCCTCGCGATCGCTGGTCTCGTCCAGGCGATTGGGATCGACATAGACGTACTGGCAGTCTGCCCGCTCGCCGCCCGAATGGTGGCCGAACTGCACCAGGACGTCGCCTTCGGGCAGCTCCGCAAACCGCGGATAGCCAACCCGGGCGCCGTCGGGCTCGTGCCCGATCGTCCGCACGATCTCACGATAGCCGCGCCACGTGGCGCCGTTGTCGTGCGAAACCGCGACGTTGAAGACGTGGCGGCACCAAGACTCGGTGGGATAGTCGGCCCACTCCGAGAGCATGTCGGAGGCGAAGGGCGGTCCGATCCCGTTCGTCCACACGAACAGCAACCGCCCGTCACGCAGCCGCAGCGCCTCGCCGGGGGAGCTTGAAGACTTGAAGCGGCTGGGCTGCGAGGGGGACCAGATGCGCCCGTCTTCGGAAAACGACTCGTAGAAACACCCGAGCTGCGTGCGAATCAGCATCCACACGCGACCACCATCGAGCTCGGCCACCACCGGTTCAACGGCGCCGGAGTGGCTGTGCTGCCCGCCTGAAGCGACCGGAAGATGGGTGGAGTCGTGCCCCCAGGTGCGCCCGCCGTCGTCGGAGTAGCACGACTTGGAGACGTATTTCCCCACGGCGCGTTCGACGTCGAAGTACTCCAGCGGAAGCACGATGCGGCCATTGGCGAGGTGCGCCACATTCATGATCGCCGCGGTGAACTCCTCGCCGTAGTCGAGTCGCACCGGGCCTTCCCACGTGGCGCCGCCATCGCGGGACACGACGTGGTACACGTCCGTGCGCTGCTCGTGGAGCTTTGGATCCTCACGATCCTCAGGCCACTTCAAGAACCGCATGCCGAAGAGGTGAATGTCACCTTGACGGTCGACGAAGTTGATGCAGCCTTCCCAGCAGCCCAGGCCCATGGGAAGCTCCATGATCACCTGGCGGCTCTCCCACTCGATGGGTCGTCCGCGCCCGTACTTGACGGTGAGGTATTCGGGAACCCACGGGTCGTCGAAGGCGCCGGATTCGAGCGAGTGATGCAGCACCTTGCCCCGCGTGGACGCACTCATGTAGCGGCCATCCGGGAGGACGCTGATCTGTCCAGGCGTTGGGTGACGGTCGGCGAGGATCATCGGGAACCCCCAGGTCCCGCCCGGCAATCGGACTTCATGCTCCGGATATCAAAGTTCGCTGCCATCACGGGATCCCTCGCCTTCCTGTATCTGGGACGAGTTTGCGGGCCACAACCCCAATGTCGCGACACTCCAGATTCAGCCGCGTGGCAGGTTCCGTCAAGCGCGTACGCTCGTGCTCCCGAACTCGGGTCATCTGCCAGATGAGACGGCCGCGCGTGGAAGCTTGGAAGAGTGCGCGGTCTCCCGTTTGAACTCAAGGGCGATGCACAGAAATAATCTTGCGCTCTCTCGCCACAAACCGTGGCTCTAGAATCGATCGCGTGACTACTCCACCCGTGCAGGACCTCGAAACTATCGCCATCATTCCGGCTCCGGCCGAGATCAGGCCCCTCCAGGGCCGATTCCGGCTCGGGCCATCCACGGCCATCCACCTGACCGATCCGGGACTCGAGCCGGTTGTTGATCGAGAAGTGCAACGGCTTCGCGCATCCACGGGCCTGGAGCTGCCGGTCACGTCGAATGAGCCGGCGGACATCGTGATTGCATCGGACGCGTCGATCCCGCCGGAGGGCTATCGACTCGAGGTGGGACCCGACGCCGTTCGGATGCAGGCCGCCGACGCCGCCGCGCTGTTCTACGCCTTTCAGTCGATCCGGCAACTGTTGCCGCCCGAGGTGGAGTGCGAGCACATCCGTTCAGACGTTGACTGGAGCCTTCCCGCTGTCGAAATCGCGGATCACCCGCGCTTTGCCTACCGCGGACTGATGCTGGACGTGAGCCGTCACTTCTACGAGGTCGATTTCGTCAAGCGCTTCATCGATCTGATGTCGCGCTACAAGTTCAACCGTTTCCATTGGCATCTGACGGATGACCATGGATGGCGCATCGAGATTCCCGCCTATCCGCGCCTGACCGAAGTGGGCGCCTGGCGAAGCGAAACGATGGTCGGGAACAACCTCAAGACGTACGCCGGCGACGGGATTCCACACGGAGGCTTCTACACCCAGGACGAGATCCGGGAGGTACTGGACTACGCCGCCCAGCGCTTTGTGACCGTCATTCCCGAGATTGAGATGCCGGGCCATTCCACCGCCGCGCTGGCCGCCTATCCGGAGTTCGGATGCCACTCCGGTCCTTACGAAGTACCCACGGGTTGGGGGATCAAGAGCGACATTTACTGCCCATCGGAGGCCACGTTCGGTTTCCTGGAAGACGTGCTCACTGACGTTATGCAGCTATTTCCCAGCGAATACATTCACATCGGAGCGGACGAAGTTCCGAAAGACCAGTGGAGAGACAACAGCCTGGCGCAAGAGGTCATCGCACGCGAGGGCCTTGCCGATGAAGACGAATTGCAGAGCTGGTTCATCAGGCGCATCGAGGCCTTTCTGAATGCCAATGGGCGCCGTCTCATCGGCTGGGACGAGATCCTGGAGGGAGGTTTGGCGCCGAACGCGACGGTCATGTCATGGCGCGACATGATCGGTGGAATTGAGGCGGCGCGACAGGGCCACGACGTCATCATGACGCCCAAGGACTACGTCTACTTCGACTACTTTCAGGGCGATCCCGCCAGCGAGCCGCTGGCCGGCCGCTTCGGCCACCCGATCCCGCTGGACACCGTGTATGGGTTCGAACCGATTCCGGGCGAGCTGACGGAGCGGGAAGCCCAGCACATCATCGGCGCACAGGGCAACGTCTGGACGGAATTCATCAGTACGCGCGAGCACGCGGAATACATGTCGTATCCGAGGGCCGTGGCTCTGTCGGAGGTCGTGTGGTCGCCGAAAGCCACGCGGAGCTTCGAAGGGTTTTCCAGGCGGCTGAGCGCCAATCTTGCGCATCTGGATGCACTCGGCGTGAACTACCGGGCGCTGGACTAGAACCGCTTCATTCGTAGGGCGTACGCCAGGACGCTGACACTTCCGGCCATTGGGTGACGTTCAGCAGAGGTCACGGGCATTGTCAGCAGGTGACGGCGTGCCGAACGCACTCCATGTCCGGTGCGGCTAGCGAATCTTGCAAGTCCCAGCAGGCCATTTGCGGTGATTCAAGGCAACGCGAGACAACCCGCGACGTTGCCGGAGAAGAACGGCCTACAGCACAGTCCGCACGTGAGGGTAGCCGGCGATTTTCTCGTCGGAGGTCACCAGGGGGAAACCAAGCACCCGGGCAGTGGCGACGATGATCTGGTCCGACGGATCACGATGGAACTCTCCGGGCAGGCTGATCGACTCCACAGCGACCGCAGGCGTCAACTCCAACAGGGTGACTCCGGGATATCCGAGCGCTGCATCGAACCACTCGGAAAGACCGACCGGCAACGCCAAGCGTCCGTACTCGCAGAGCTTCGCGATCTCCCAGCAGGAAATGGCGCTGACGCCGATGCCGACGTCCTCGCTCCCCGCGATCTCCCTCCGCTGCGTGCCGGTCAGCCGCTCGGGATCAATCGTCCACCACACCCAGGCGTGGGTGTCAAGCATGATCATGACCGAATCGCCCAGTCGTCCGCCGCAACCGGTTCGTGGGGGAGATCGTAGCGGTAGGGTTCGCCTCGCAGGGGGTAGCGACCGTCGTCGGGTGGAACCCGTTTCACCGCCCACCTCGGCTCGTGCTCCAGGTTGAAGTGCCTGCCGTGGGTCAGGACGTAGATTCGCGGGTTCGGACCCGAGACATCCACAACCCGGTAAATCGAAGCACCCCCACGGGTGAGGGCGTCGTGCGACCTCTGGCTGGAGACCTTGAGCTTGTGCCAGTCCAGAGTGGACGACTCGGTGCCCTTGACCTCAATTCGCTCGCACCGACCGTCGATAGAGACCCTGAGGTCCGCGCCGTCCCCATCCTCCTCGATCTCCGCCCGGCGTCCGTGTCTGTCGCTTAGGTGCTTGCGGACGATCGACACCGCCTTTTCGGCGGTGCCGAGGCCGGCCAGATCGTGGCGCTGCGTCGGGCTCAGGGCAACCGAGAATGATGGGTAACGGCTGGTGGATTCAGGCAATGCGTCGATCTGCGATGTGGATTGGGCGTGCGGAGAGGTGATCGCTGTCCCCCGGCGGCCGCTGGTCACGTTTATCCGTTGCCTGAGCTGGTCGGCCCGGTCCATGGCTCGACGCCTCTCAGATTCCTGAGTCGGGCCGTCGTCCCCCGGGTCCGCGACCAATCGAAACTGGCCGCGGCCAACGCGCCAGACCTTGGGCGCCGATCCCCTCCCGACAAAGTCGCCGATCTTCTCGCCTTCCGTTGAGACGCTGCTGTTGAACGGACAGACGTTGATCGTGGTCAGCGCGAACTCGGGACTTCCGGGACCCGCAAGAAACGGTAAGGTCGCCAGTCCTCCATACGCGAGGGATGAGGTCCCGGTCGCGAAGGTCGTAGACGTGATCCCAGAAGGTGGTCCGACGGTCGCTCATCGGTACGCCTCGATACGGCCTGTTTCGTATACCTATCCTATTCTAGGATCGGATATATAGTATAGGAGTTTTTGTGCAAGGCCGCAGGCGCGGCAGCGGACGAACCGCTCTTGGTAATAGACGCAGCATGGTGAGACTTGGCTCCTCGGGCAGGACTCGAACCTGCAACCCTGCGGTTAACAGCCGCACGCTCTACCATTGAGCTACCGAGGAATGCGGCGCGGCAGGCTCACACGAACATGGCGCCCGTAAAGGGCGCCAATGTCGCTATGGCCGGCGAGGATTAGCCCTCGGCGACCTCTTCGGCATCTCCGCCGCCAATAAACTTCCGGATTGCGCGGAATGCCACCGCGACCACCCCGACGATCGCTGTGAGAATACCGATGCGTTTGAGCATGTACGAGCACCTTCGCCTTCGTCCGCCGCTTCCGACTATAGCAGAGGCCCGCGGAGATTTGACCCTGCCCGCCTGCCAAAACGAGACGATGCCATCGGGTCGCAAGCGGCAGGTTCGGACGGACCGGCAGCGGCGTTCGGGCTAGCCTTTGATCACGCCCACGGGCCGGAGCCGGGCCACGTTCCGAGAGATGCCGGCGCCATGGGTGACGGCGGTCACGTCGGCCACATTCTTGTAGGCGTCTGGCGCTTCCTCGCTGAGCAATCGGGCGTTGCGGGCGCGAACGCCGACACCCATCGCGCCGAGGCGCTCGACCATGTTCACCCCTCGGAGCTGCCGGCGCGCCGCCGAACGGCTGAGCGCGCGGCCGGCGCCGTGGCAGGTGGAACCAAATGACTGCTCCATGGCGCCCGCCGTGCCGACGGCCACGTAGGACGCCCGCCCCATATCGCCCGGGATGAACACGGGTTGCCCCACCTCCTGGTATTTGCTCGGAAGCTCGGGGTGCCCAGGCGGGAAGGCGCGCGTGGCGCCCTTGCGGTGGACGCAGACGCGACGCGGTTGCCCGTCAACGATGTGCTCCTCAATCTTGGCGATGTTGTGCGCCACGTCGTACACGACGTCCATCCCGAGCGCGCGCGACGACCGGCCAAACACGCCCGCGAGGGCCTCCCGCGTCCAGTGCGTGATGGCTTGCCGATTGGCCCAGGCGAAGTTCGCGCCGCATGCCATGGCCGCCAGGTAGTCCTGGCCTTCCGGCGAGCGCAGCGGGGCGCAGGCCAGCTGGCGATCAGGCAGATGGATTGAGCGGCTGGCCGGTGCTTGGGCAAATGTCTGCAAGTAGTCCTGGCAGATCTGGTGGCCACAGCCACGAGATCCGGTGTGCAGGAAGACGACGATGGTTCCCGGCACCTCGATCCCAAGGGCAGCCGCGGCGGGTGCGTCGAATACCTCGTCGACGGCCTGCAGTTCGAGGAAGTGATTGCCCGAGCCCAAGGTGCCGAGTTGACCGGCGCCACGTTCCTTGGCGCGTGCCGAAACCGCGTTGGGGTCGGCGCCGGCGAGCGTTCCGCGCTCCTCGGCGACCTCGAGGTCCTCGGGCCAGCCGAGGCCCTGGTCAACGGCCCACGCGGCGCCCCGGCGCAGCACCCGGTCCATATTCTTGCGCGTCAGCCGGATGCGGCCCTTGGTCCCCATGCCGGCAGGCACGGCGCGGAACAACGCATCGAGGGTTTCGTCGAGCCTGGGACGAAGCTCCGCCTCGGTGAGGTTGGTGCGAATGAGCCGCACGCCGCAGTTGATGTCGAAGCCGATGCCGCCGGGAGATATCACGCCGTCTCGCACGTCCGTCGCCGCCACGCCCCCGACGGGAAACCCATAGCCCCAGTGCACGTCGGGCATGGCCAGGGCGTGCCCCACGATCCCGGGCAAGAACGTGACGTTGGCCAATTGCTCCAGCGGCTTGTCGGACAGAACGGTCGGCAGCATGGTCTCGGACGAATAGATGACTCCCGGCACTCGCATGCCGGTCTTGTAGCTGGTTGGGATTTGCCAGCGATACGTATCGAGGCGCTCGAGGTGCGACGCGTCGGGGCCGGATGCCGGCGGCCCCGCGCCCCGGCCGCGCGAACGCTTCTTGCGGCGTGAGGCGCTCACGCCAGCCTCACGCTAGACATCCACAATCACGCGAACCCGCACGGCATCGGCATCGCAATGAACCTCCAGATCGTGGTAGCTCACGGCTTTCACTCCCACGCCGAGGACATGCCGCGTTTCGTCAAACGTCTCGCCACGCGCGGTGGCGACGAGCCGGCCGGGATCGTTGACGGCAACCTCGAAACTCGCCGACAGCCAGCCGTCGGTTTCAAACGCGTAGAGCAACTCGCTGAGCCACGCGACCACCAGCGCCGCCGCATCGTCGGCCGAGACGCGGAACGTGCGCAAGTCGCCGGCTCGCACCGAGCCAGCGTGCAGCATGATGCCTTGAAGGCCCATTCCGGCCTCGGCGAGCGCCTCGCCAGTCGTTGCGCCCCACGCTTCGAGCCCGACATCGGCCGTGTGATCGAAGGTGGCATGGCCGCGCCCGCGATCCTGATTGCCCGGCATGTGCGCTCCTTTGGACAAGGATAGGCGAGCCGGCGGGGTTAGACTGGTCGCCACCGCAGGCAGTGAGATCTCTGACAGTGGCCGGCACCGACACGTTCTTATCCGTTGACGAGGCGCGCGAGCGCATCCTGGCGGCCGTGACGCCGCTGGCCCCGGTTTCGGTGGGCCTGGCCGAGGCCCATGGGTTGGTGACCGCCCAAGACGTGACGTCGCAGGTCGACGTGCCCGGATTCGACAATTCGGCGTTCGACGGCTACGCCCTGCGGGCGGCGGACGTCGGGCGCGCGCGGGAGGACGCCGGCGTGTCCTTGCGGGTGGTCGGTGAGGTGGCCGCCGGCAGCGCCGGCGAGGTGCGCATCGAGGCCGGAACCGCGGCGCGAATCATGACCGGAGCGCCCATTCCGCCGGGCGCCGATGCCGTGCTTCCGTTCGAGGACACGGACGGTGTGCACTGGGCGCGGAAGCCCGGGGCCGGCGATGGCCACGTCCAGGTCCTGGAGTCCGCGGACGTCGGGGAGAACATTCGGCGGCGCGCGGGCGATGTCGCCGAGGGCGACGTCGTCGCCCCCAAGGGCCGGGTGCTGAATGCGGCCCACATTGGCGTGCTGGCTTCGGTGGACGTCACCGAGGTTCGCGTCCATCCGCGCGCCCGGGTTGCGATCCTCCCGACGGGTGACGAGATTGTCGAGGTCGGTGAACCCATCGCCCCGGGACAGGTGCGCAATAGCAATGCCTGGGGCCTGACCGCGCTCACCAGGCGCTACGGCGCGACCGCCGAGCGGCTCCCAATCGCGCCCGACACCGAGTCCGGCTTGCGCGCCGCGATTCGGCACGGCCGGGACGCCGATCTCCTGGTGACGATCGGCGGCGTGTCCATGGGCGACTACGATCTCGTGCGCAACGTGATCGCCTCGGCCGGCCGGATGGACTTCTGGCAGATCAACATGCGCCCCGGCAAGCCGCTGGCGTTCGGCGAGATCGACGGGACGCCCGTGATCGGCCTGCCCGGGAACCCCGTGTCGAGCATGGTCTGCTTTGAGCTGTTCGTGCGGCCCGCGCTGCTCAAGCAGATGGGGCACCCGCAACTGGAGAATCCCATCGTGCGCCCCCGCGCCCTCGAGCCCATGCGCAGCTCGGCGGGCAAGCGCACCTACGTGCGGGTGACCGTACGGCGCGATGGCGACGAACTCGTCTGCGCGCCCGCTGGTGAGCAGGATTCGTTCCGACTGACCTCGATGACCCAGGGCAACGGCCTGGCCGTGGTGCCCGAGGGGACGGCGATTCAAGCCGGCGATCCGGTGTCCGTGATCGCCCTTGACGAGCGCGAAATGCTGCTGCTGTCGCGACCGGCCGCGCTGATACCATGACAAGCCCTCGGGCGCGTAGCTCAGCTGGTCAGAGCGCGCGGTTCACATCCGCGAGGTCATAGGTTCGAGTCCTATCGCGCCCACCGAGACGCCGCCACCTATCCCGGCATCGCCGCCAAAACGGAAGATTCGACGTCGGCTGGTCGCACCTTCGATCTCCACGCAGCCGGGAGGCACCGGTTGAATCCAGGCTCAATCGACCGGCGGTCGTCGAGCAGATGCCGGGCCTGAAGCCGACTGCTCTATGGTAAAGTCGCCAAACCTGGCTCCGACCGACAAGCCGCCGCGCGCCGCGTCCGGCGGAAATCATAATTTAAGAGGGCTCCAACGTGACTGAATCCCTCGCTCGAGTCAGCGCGCGAAGACCCTGGGTTACCATCGGCATTTGGGGCGTTCTCGTCCTGGCGGCGCTCGGATTAGTTCAGGCGCTATTGGCAAGTGCCACGACCACTGATCTGCGGCTGGCGGATCGTTACGAATCGGAGCGCGCCGCCGCGTTGCTGGAAGATCGGTTGCGTGGACCCAGGGCCCTGGCCGAAATCGTCATTGTCCAGTCTCCTGATTTGACTGTAGATGACGATGCATTTCGCGCCAAAGTAGAGCAAGTTCATCAGAATATCACCGCGCTTGGTCCCGAGATAATATCCGGTGGGATAGATGGACAGCAGATCGGCGGACAGCCGTTTTCGCACTACTATCAGGCGGCTGCCGTCAGCGCCCTCATTCCTCCGGAACAGCTCCAGCAGCTGCTTTCAATCCTCGTTTCCGAGAGCCAGCGGACGGTGCTGCTGCATTACACGCTGGCCGGTGACCTAGACGAGGCGACGGCGAACGTCGAGGAGCTGATTCACGTCGTCCGTGAGGCCAACGCCGCGGATGATTTCCGCGTGTTGATCGGCGGTGACGCAAGCGTGTCCTTTGAAAACAATGAGCTGAGCGCGCATGACCTGGAGCAAGGCGAGCGTTTCGGCGTTCCCATCGCGCTGATCATCCTGCTGCTGCTCTTCGGTGCGGTGGCCGCTACGCTGCTGCCGCTCGGAATGGCCATCGTCGCCATCGCCATGGCGCTCGCGGCCGTGGGGATCATCGGCCAGGCCTTCGAGTTGATCTTCTTCGTCACGATGATTATCACCATGATCGGCCTGGCGGTGGGCATCGACTACTCGCTGCTGATCGTGTCGCGGTTCCGGGAGGAACTGAGCCGCGGCCTCGACAAACACGAAGCCGTCGCCAAAGCGGGCGATACGGCGGGGCGCACGGTCCTCTTCAGCGGCACCACCGTCGTGATCGCCTTGCTGGGAATGTTCATCGTGCCCGTGTCCTTCTTCCAATCACTGGGGCTGGGAGCCATCCTGGTGGTGCTCACCGCCCTCGCCGCAACGCTGACACTCCTGCCGGCCCTGCTGGCCTTGCTCGGCCCCAGGGTGGATTTCCTGACCATTCCCTTCCTCTCCAGGTTCTCCCTCAAGGGCGCGCAGGACTCCGAAGGCGGCTTCTGGTTGACCATCACCCGCGCCGTCACGCGGTTCCCCGTGTTCAGCATCCTGCTCATCGGCGTGCCGATGATCGTGCTGTCGTCGTTCTATTTCGGCATCACCACGGGCCTCAACGACGTCAACAGCTTCCCCGAGAAATCCGAGACCAAGGAAGCGTTCATCGTCTTCGAAGAGGAGTTCTCCTTCGGCGACGTGAGCCCCGCCGGGGTGCTCAGCCCCGCGGAAATCGTCGTGGACGGCGACATCGGCAGTCCACAGGTGCAGACGGCGATCGCGCGTCTCACGCAATCGCTGGCGGAGGACCCCGCCTTTCCGATCCCGCCCGAGGAGCCGGAGGTCAACGCCGCCGGCGACCTCGCGCTGCTGACGCTGCCATTCCCCGGCCACATCAATAGCCGTGCGGCCACGGAGAAGATGGCGACGATTCGCGACGTGCACGTTGCCGAGGCGTTCGACGGGGTGCCCGCCGAGGTCTACGTGGGCGGCGCGACCGCTGAGGCCGCCGACTTCTTCAGCATTGTCGACACGTTTACGCCAATCGTCTTCGCGTTCGTGCTTGGCTCCAGCTTCATCATCCTGATGCTGGTGTTTCGATCGATCGTCATCCCGCTCAAAGCCATCATCATGAACCTGCTCTCGGTCGGCACGGCCTACGGTCTGCTGGTGATCGTGTTCCAACACGGCGTTGGTCGAGAGTTCTTTGGCTTTCAGCAGGCGGAGGTGATCGACGCCTGGATACCCCTCTTCCTGTTTTCCATCCTCTTCGGACTTTCCATGGACTACCACGTCTTTCTGCTGAGTCGCATCCGCGAACGCTACGACGAGAGCCAGGACAACCTGCAAGCCGTGGCCTACGGCCTGCAATCCACCGGCAGGATGATCACCGGCGCCGCCCTGATCATGGTCGCCGTATTTGGCGCGTTTGCCGCCGGCGAGACCATCGTCAATCAGCTGGTCGGATTTGGATTGGCCGTGGCGGTGCTGTTGGACGCGACGCTGGTGCGCTCGGTCTTGGTGCCGGCGAGCATGGCGGTGCTCGGCAAAGGCAACTGGTATCTGCCATCGTGGCTGGGTTGGCTTCCAGACCTGCGAGTCGAGGCCGAAGAGGGTTAACGTTGCCCAAGCCAGCCCGGAGTTGAGGTCGGGCTTTTCGAACCCATGGAAATACCTTCCGATTACCACCACGGTCTTGCGAGGGCCCGCAAGCTCGCGCCCAAGCTCGCGGACAACTACATCGCGCATACGGTCGTTGGCGACCCGGAAGCGGACGCGCTGATCGAGGAGCTTGCTCCCCTCGGGCAAGCGAAGCTGGGCAGGTTTATCCAGATCGGCATGGACGGTCGGGACGAGCGCGCGCTGCGCGAATCACCCGCCGCGCTGCGCGAGTTCTTCAGGTCCTGCGAGGTCGTGCCCGACTGGGTCGACCATGCGGGATTTGTTCCTGGGATTCGCATGTTTCACAGGAATTCACAGTTGGTCTTGGGGGCGATGGTCGGCGGCACGCTGGTCGAGGGGTTTTCCACCAACATCTCCAAGTCGTTCTTCATCACGGGCAGGCTTCGCGATCAAGGTGTGCGGCGCCTGCGACAGAACAATCGCCACATGGTCGAAATATTCTTTCCGGGCGGCCTGGAGCGGCAAAGCGACGGGTGGAAGCTGTCCGTTCGCATTCGGCTCATTCACGCCATGGTCCGACGGCTCTTGGATGGTTCCGACGACTGGAACCATGAGGCCTGGGGAACGCCGATCAGCGCCGCCCACGTAGGCTATGCCATCACCGCATTCTCAGCACGATTGCTCAAGCACCTCAAGAGCTTGGGGGCCACGTTCGATGACGAAGAGCGCGCGAGCTTCATGCAAGTATGGCGCTATTCAGGATATTTGATGGGCATTCCGGAATCGATTTTATTTCAGAATGAGCGCGATGCCTTGGATCTATTCGAAATCGGTGGGATCTGTGAACCCGATCCAGACTTTGAGTCTGTTGCCCTTGCGCATTCGCTCGTCAATTCAGCTCCCCTCATTGCTGGAGTCACTGAGAATGATGCCCGCGGGAAGCTCGCAGGCTATATATTCCGGGTGTCGCGCGCGCTCATTGGCGCTGAGCTCGCCAATCACTTGAAATACCCCAGGTATCCCACGCCAGGCGTTCTGTGGTGGTTTCGGATGCAGGGTCGCTATAACAAGCTCATGAGCAAACTGTTCAAGGGTCGCCTCCGCAATGAGAATCAAATGACGGCCCTGCTGGACGTATCCATGTTTGACGAGACCGGCATCACCTACCGCTTGCCCGACCACGTCTACGCCGAGGAATCCTCCAAGTGGTAGGCCGAGGAACCTGGCCGAATCCCACAATGCGAGCCCGTCCGGAAAGACACTAGGCAGGCCGTCTTTCCGGCGGCAGGGAATCAGACTTCCCCGAAGGGCTTCACCTTTTCCTCGAGCCACTCACGCAGTTGGGCAAAGCGGAAGGTGTTCGTTTCGAACAGGTGCATCAAGAACTCGTAGGCTTCGCGGTCATCGCAGTCGATGAAGTGGCCGTTCAAGCTCAGGAATACCTCGGTTGCGGCAAAAGCCGTCCGCTTATTCCCGTCCACGAATGGGTGATTCATGGTCAGGCTCTCCAAGAGTGCGGCGGCCTCATCAAGGAGTCCGTCGTAGTAGCCAAGCTGCGGTCGCATGATGGCGGACTCCAATGCGCCGGCGTCACGAAGGCCAAGCGACCCACCAAACTCCTCGATCTGGGCGTCGTGGATGGCTAGGACTTCCTCAAGCGTTGGGAAGTCGTGGGTCACCGAGCGAGCAATTCATAGAGGTGGCGGTGTCGCTCGACGCTCGCACGATAGTGCGCCATCACCTCGGGACGCACGCGCTGGTTCGCCCGGCTTTCGATGTAGTGGCTCATGGCGTCTTCCAGCACGGCCTGGAATTGGCGGCCGTCGGTGCGCGCGATCTGCCGCATCGCCGCCAGCAGCTCCGGGTCGGCCTGGCTGGAGAACTTCTTGCGTGGCGCAATCATTGTTCATACCTCTCAATGGACTCCCTAAGTGTGGCGCGCCATCTCGACATGGTCAAGAATCATCATGACAAAAGCAGGTGCCTGCCGTGGGAACTTGACGGTACGCGGCTGGCTTAGACTTGCGCATGACCGCCTCACTCGCCGCAGCCCTCGTCAGCGGCATTGCCGCGGGTTTGCTCGTGGGGATCGGCGTGGCCGTGCTGATTCCGTGGGTGCGGAGTACGCGCACGCCAGCCGCTGAGGCCGCTGCTTCCACCGAGGCTCGGCTCGCACGAGACTTCACCGTGCTGGCGGACTTGCTGGCCGCACGTCTGGCAAAGATCTGGCTGGCCGACACGCCTGGGGCGCCCCCGGCCGAGGGCGACACGCTCTATCACCACGTGTTGGAGTCCACCACCACGATCGTGCGTCAGGCGGGGGCATCCCCAAAGGCGGCGACCGCGGTCGGCGCGCTCACGGCCAAGCGGGTGCGGCCCGGTCCGATTCGCGGCCGGCACGACGACGGGTCGCCAGTGGGATCGCCCCGCTAGTCGCGGCGCCTACGCGGGAACTGGCGTCGGAGCGAACTCGGGCAGATAGGACTGGAGCAGATCGAAGGCAGCGTCGAGTTGCGCGTCGTCACAGGAAGTCTTGGGCGGCGCGACCCACCGCTCCATGATCCCCACTCGGCTCAGCAGCCCCTTGGCGTTGGCGTGGCCAAAGCCGGGCAGTGATTGGAACAGTTCCAGAAAGTCGTTGGTCCGGACTTGGGCAGCCGCCGCGGCCTCGAGGTCGCCGGCGCGCCAGGCTTCGTAGATGTCCAGGTTCAATTGGGGCGCCATGTTGGGCGTCATGCCGGTGGTGGCCGCCGCGCCCGAGATCAGCGCGTGCAGAAACGTCACGTCGCCGCCCACGATGACGCGAAACTCGGGGCCGCCGCGCGTGGCGGCCAGATAGCTCATCACGTTCGACACCGAGCCGGAGCTGTCCTTGGTCCCCTGCACGCCGACGTCACGCAGCCGAGGCAGCGTCGCCGGCTCGGCGGGGACTCCGGTCAGGCGCGGGATGTTGTAGAGCAGCACGGGCGCCGGTGACTCGCGCACGACGCCCTCGAAGTACCCCACGAGCTCGTCCTGCGTCATTTCGAAGTAGAACGGCGGGTTGACGAGCACCCCGTCGGCGCCGAGATCGCCGGCCGCGCGAAGTTGCTCGTGGGTCCGTCGCACGTTCGGCTGCCCGCACGCCACGATCACGGGAACCGCGCCGGCAACCTCATCGACTGCCGCACGGATGACGACCTCGCGGTCCGCATCGTCAATCGAGGCGAACTCACCGGTCGTGCCAAGCACGACGATCCCGTGGCAGCCGACGTCGACGACGCGACGCGTGAGCCGGCGCAACGCGGCTTCGTCCGCGCTGAAATCGGCGTGAAGCGGCGTGAGCAGCGCCGGAATCACCCCCTGAATGCGGGACTGAAACGTCGTCATGAGGGAGTCCAAGTATTGGTGCGGGCCAACTGCGGCTGATTATAGGCGTCGCCTACACGCAAGCGCCGCGAGAGTGGCATCATCGCCGCCGCGGGGCGTTGACCAGCAAGGAGTTGAGCCCGATGGAGTACGTGAACATGGGCCGTTCGGGGCTCAAGGTGTCCCAGGTCGCGCTTGGATGCGGATTCCGCGGCATGACGGACCAGGACCTGATGGAAGGGATCATCCGGCACGCGATCGACCGGGGCGTCAACTTCATCGACTGCGCCAACACCTACGTCGGCGGCATCGGGGAGCAGGTGCTGGGTCGCGTGCTGCCAGGGCAGCGCGACGATCTGGTCATCACCACCAAGGTGACGTCGATCGTGGGCCAGGGACCGAACGACATCGGCAGCTCGCGCTACCACATCCTGCGCGAGATCGACCGCAGCCTAGAGCGCCTCCAGACCGACCACGTGGACATCTACATCGTCCACTGGCGCGACCAAACGACCCCGCTCGAGGAGACGGTGCGCGCGATGACGGATGTCGTGGCCAGCGGCAAGACGCGGTATTGGGGCGTCTCCAGCTATCAGGCGTGGGAGGCATGCCAGGCGCTCTGGATTGCCGACCGAGCGGTCGCGCCCGGCTTCATCACCACGCAAAACCAGTACAGCCTGCTGTGCCGCGCCCCGGAGCAGGAGCTTTTTCCCTTCTGCCGGGAGTTCGGCATTGGGGTCATGGCCTTTTCGCCGCTGGCCGTGGGCGTGCTCAGCGGCGACCTGCAACAGGGCCAGCCGGCCCCCGCGGGCACGCTATGGGATCGGCAACCGCCCTACGAGCTCCAATCGGTCCTCACCGACCGGGCGCAGCGGGTCATCGACGCCCTGCGCGAGATTGGCGCCGCCCACGGACGCAATCCAACCGCCGTTGCCATTAGGTGGGTAATCTCGCATCCCGAGGTGGCCACGGCCATCGCCGGACCCGACACCACCGAGCAACTCGACGCGTATATCGATGCCGCCGGCTGGGAATTGACGGCCGAAGAGATCGCACGGCTGGATGAGGCCTCGGACTCGGCGGACTAGATATTCGAGCGGGACTGCCCGCCATCCACGTTGATGCAGGCGCCGGTGACGAGGCTGGCCTGTTCGGAGGCGAGGAATGCCACCACGGCGGCCACTTCCTCCGGGCGGCCAAATCGCCCCATGGGCATGTCGCGCTCCACAAAAGCCGCCATGCCGTCCGGATCGCGACGCTGTCGCCGTTCCCAGCCACCGCCCGGGAACAGGATCGAGCCCGGCGCCACCGCATTGACCGTGATGCCAAACGGCGCCAGCTCGTGCGCCATCGAGGTCGCCAGGCTGTTCATGGCCGATTTGGCGGCGTTATAGGCGGGTGGGCCACCGGCCTCGCGGCCATAGATCGACGTGATGTGCACGATGCGGCCCCAGCCGGCGGCTTTCATGAGCGGCGCCGCCGCGCGACTGGCGCGCACGGCCGCGCTTAGGTTGACGTCAAACGTCGCGGACCATTGCTCGTCGGTACCCGTCACAAAGTCGATGTCGCCCATGGCGCCGCCGACGTTGTTGACCAGCACGTTGATGCCCCCAAGCTCGGCCACCGTGCGCGCCACGGCCTGAGCCGGAGCGGCGGCGTCACGCATGTCCATCGAGAGCGAAAGTGCGTGAACGCCCAGCGCCGAGATGTCATCAGCGGTGCGGCGCAGATCATCCCCGCCTCGCGCGACGATGGCCACGTCACATCCCTCGGCCGCAAGTCCGAGAGCAATCGCCCGGCCGATGCCGCGGCTCCCACCCGTGACGAGCGCCACCCGGTCACGAAGCCCAAGATCCATCAGTGACTCCTGCTCACACCCAGCGTTTGCCGGGCCACGAATCCGGCCGTCGAATGTGCCAAGCCTACTGGTCAGGCTCGCCGATGCGAACCAGGGTCAGCCGCGGCACTTCCGCCGGCGCATTGACTCGCATGGGGATTCCAACCGTACCGACCCCGCGGGTGATGAACACCAGCCGGCCGTCAATGTGCATGAGCCCGCTAGCCCTCGGGAGTGGCGAGCGCGTGCTGGTCATCGGCGGCGTCATGAACGGCGGCACGATCTGGCCGCCGTGGGTGTGCCCGCAAACCACGAGGTCTACGCGTGCTCGCCCCAGCCGCGGCACCGCGTCGGGATTGTGCGTCAGCACGAGGGTCAACACGTCCTCGTCGACACCATCAAATGCGCGAGCCGCGTCGTCACCCCGATGCGTTGCGTCGCCGATGCCGACGATGGCCAGCTCCGCGTCACCGATCCGGTGGCGCGCGTGCGCGTTCTCGAGCACCGTGATGCCCTCGGCGCTGAATGCCTGCCGCAAGAATCCCAGCGGCTGGGTGCGATAGCCGATCCACGCCGGGTCGGTCGCGGCGCGAGACGCGAACAGATCGTGGTTGCCCCAGACGGCGTAGGCGCCGTGCACGGGCTCGATCGCCGCCAGCGCCTCGGCCACCAACGGCGCGGCATCAACGTGATCGCTGAGGTCGCCGCAGGCGAATAGGAAGTCCGGGCGAGTGCCCGCGAGCCGGCGCAGAGCGTTCAAACTGGGCGTGCGCGGCGAGCGCACGTGAAGGTCGGACACGACCTGGACCGTCAGGCCGTCGAGGGCCCGCGGCAGCCGTGGCAGGGGCGCCGGCACCGTCGCCGCCACCGCGTCGAACGACCGCGCGACGGCGCGGGCCGTAAATCCCAGGGCTGTGAGTCCGGCGATCACTGCCGTCCGACGGACGTTCAGAACAACCGCTCGGCATGTGGACGCCGTCCAGGCTGTCGGCCAGGAGTCGAAGGGCTAGAGGCCGTGACGGTCCTCTGGCACGACGCCCGAACCGTCGACCACCACTTCGTCCGGAGACGATTCCACGTGGGCGCTCATCGCGCGGAACTTGGCGTACCGCTCCGTTACCAGCTCGGTCGGCGGAATGGCCTGCAGCTCATCCAGCGCCTCGACGAGCGCCGCCGTGAGACTCTCCGCGGTGGCGTCGTAGTCACGATGCGCGCCCCCGGGCGGTTCGGGGACGATGCGATCGATGAGGTCCGCCGCGTAGAGGACTTCCGAGGTCAGCCCAAGGGCCTCCGCCGCACGCTCGGCAAACTTCGAGTCCCGCCAAATGATCGCGGCGGCAGCCTCCGGCGAGGCCACGGAGTAGATGGCGTGCTCCAGCATCAGAATGCGATCGCCGACGCCCATCGCCAGGGCGCCCCCGCTGCCGCCTTCACCGATGACCGCGACGACGATGGGCGTCTCCAGACGCGCCAACACGGCCATGCTCTCGGCGATGGCCCACGATTGGCCACGCTCCTCATCCTCCAATGCCGGACCGGCTCCGGGCGTGTCGAGCAGGGTGATGACGGGAAGACCAAAGCGGGCCGCAAGCTGGAACAGGCGGATGGCCTTGCGGTATCCCTCAGGGTGCGCCATACCAAAGTTGCGCTCGACGTTCTGGCGCGTGCCGCGGCCCTTCTGATGGCCGACGATCACGACCCGCCGCCCCTGTAGGGACCCGACGCCGCCGACGACGGCCATATCGTCGCCGTGCCGACGATCGCCGTGCAGCTCGACAAAGCCGTCGATCATGCGCTCGATAAAGTCGAGCGTGTGGGGCCGATCGCGATGGCGGGCGAGCTGCACACGCTGCCAGGGTGTCAGTCGAGAAAACACGTCGGCGGTGCGCGCCTCGAGCTCCAGTTGCATCAGTTCCAGCTGCCGCAGGACGTCCGACGCCGAGTCCAGATCGCTCTCGGCCTCAAGCTCCGCAATGCGGCTGCGTAGCTCGTCGAGATCTCGCTCGAAGTCCAGCACGGCCGGCGCTCGCTAGCCCAGCCGCGTTCGCGCCGTGTCACCAATCTCGGCGCGCCGAGATGCCCGGGCGGGCGCCAATAGCTCGATGAGCCGGCCGATGGTGCGGCGCTGGTCCCGACGCGGGACGACCGCGTCGATCATGCCGCGCCGCAGCACCCACTCCGCCGTGTGGTCGTCGGCCTGCGCCCGGCGGCTCAACGTGCCTTGAACCACACGCGAGCCGGCGAATCGAATGGTGGCGCCCGGCTCGCCGATGATGACGTCAGCCACGGCCGCGAAGCTGGCGGTCACGCCGGCCAACGTGGGATCCGCCATCAGCGCGATGTAGGGCACGCCGGCGTCGGCAAGTCGCGCGGCCGCGGCGGTGGTCTTGGCCATTTGCATCAAGGCAAACACACCCTCGTCCTGCCGGGCGCCGCCCGACGAGGTCACCATCACCAGCGGAATGCGTCGTTCGTGGGCGAGCTCGAACAGCCGGGCGATGCGCTCTCCGGCGGCCCCGCCCATGCTGCCGGCAATAAAGCCGAATTCCATCACGCCCACGGCCACTTCATGACCCTGGATATGCCCCACGCCGCACACGACGGCTTCCGAGCGCCCCGTAGATTCTTGGGCCTTGGCCACGCGATCCGGGTACCGCCCACTTGGCCGGGAGAAGTTGAGCGGATCGGAGGTCAGCACATCCCCCGCCAATTCCTGGAAGCTCCCGGCGTCGTCCAGAAGGAGATCGAGCCGCTGGCCGACCGTCAGGCGATCGTGGTAGTCGCAGCGGGTGCAGACGTGCAGCCCCGCCTCGAACTCCGGGCGGTAGTGCATGGCGCCGCACTTGCGGCACGTGGCCCAGAGATCGGCGGGGACGCCGCCACGCCGGCGACCGGCAAGCAGATCACGCACGGGCATCACGCAATCTGAAACGTGGCTCGTGGCAAAGAGTTATGGGGTACGCCTCCCTGGGGATAGATCGCGGAGTATATCAACAGGGTGTGGATATCTGGACTTATGGTTCGAGAGGGCGATCCGGCGGCGGTCGCGCCGCCACCACCGCCCCCACCCAGGACGCGCCGCGACGCCTGAGCGCTCGCGCGGCCGCCTCGAGCGTGGCTCCAGTCGCCGCCACGTCGTCGACCAGCAGAACACGGACTCCGCTCATGTTGTGGAGACAGGTAAACGCGCCAATCACATTCCGCCAGCGGGCTTCGCGCGTCAGCGACATCTGTGGAACCGTATCGCGGTGCCGGATCAGATGCTGATCCAGGACCGGCACGGGCAGCCATTGCGTCAATTGGGCCGCGATGAGTTGACTCTGATTGAATCCACGCTCCCGCTCGCGCTGGGCGCCCAGCGGAATGGGTATGAGCGCATCGACGTCGAGCGTGTCGGGCAGGGCTCGTGCCGCGACCCCGGCAAGCGCCGCGGCCAGATATCGCTTGTTGCGAAACTTGAGCCGCAGGATGGCGTCGCGCACCGGCGTCTCGTAGGGATAGCGCACAAATACATGGTCGATGCGCCGTTCCTGGTGCCGGCATGCGGCGCACTGGTCGCCGTGCTCGAGCGCTCGGTTGCACTGACGACAGCACCGGCGCGATAGCGGGTCGAGTTCGGAAATGCAAGCGGGGCAAATGCCCTCACCGAGCGAGCCGCAACCTGCGCACACCGGCGGGAAGACAATTTCCGCAAGGCTCCGGCCCACGGTTCGGACGACCATGCCAATCGACCTCAGCGCCGGCGCACCCAACCCGCCGCGGACGAGACGCGAGCCTCGGTCACTCTCGAGGCGCGGGCGCCCCCGCGGCCTCCGCCATCGGAACTTCGACGACGGCAGGCTCGCCGTCCTCGACTCGGAGTTCGAACTCTTTTCCGGCAGCGCTGCCGTCGACCACATGCTCGGTCAGCGGCTCGTCAACGTAGCGGCTCACGAGTTGACGCAGGGGGCGCGCCCCCTGATTGCGGTCGGCAGCCGCACGGACAAAGAAATCGAGGGCCTCGGACGTGACGTGCAGCTCAATCCCCACCGCCCGCGCGCGGAGGATCGCCGCCGAGAGCAGCCGCCGCGCGATCTCGCGCAGCTCGGCCTCTCCGAGATCATGAAATATCAGCAGGCGATCGATGCGGTTGAGAAACTCCGCCGGGAGATGCCGCCGCGCATGATCCCGCATGCGTGACTCGAACGACGCGCGCTCGCCGGCCCGCTGCGTCGGACCGGAACCGAAGCCGATCTTGGGCCCACGCGACTCCTCGACGCCAAGGTTGGACGTCATCACGACGATGGTGCTGCGAAAGTCGACGGTGCGCCCATTCGCATCCGTGAGCACGCCGTCCTCCATGATCTGCAGCATCATGTGCAACGTTCGCGGATGGGCCTTCTCGACGTCGTCGAACAGCACAACGGAAAAGGGGTTCCGGCGCACGGACTCGGTGAGTTCGCCAGCCTGATCATGCCCCACATATCCGGGCGGTGACCCGACCAGGCGAGACACGGCGTGCCATTCGCCAAACTCGCTCATATCGACGCGCACAAGCTTGTGCTCGTCGCCGCTCACGAACTCGGCCGCGGCCTTGGCCGTCTCGGTCTTGCCGACGCCCGTGGGACCGATCATGAGAAACGATCCGATTGGCCGGCGCTCGTCGCGCATGCCGGCCACCGCGCGACGCAGGGATCGGCCCAGCTCATTGAGCGCCTCGTCCTGACCCACGACTCGCTTCTGGAGCATCGATTCAATGGCCAGGAAGCGCTCGGCTTCAGCCTCGATGAGGGTCGGCGTGGGGACGCCGCTCCAGCGCGACACGACACCGGCCACCTCGTGGATGCCGATGACGGGAGTGTTGGCCCGCGCCTCGGATTCCCAGGCGCGGCGTTCGTCGCGCAGCTCTTCGCGCAGCTGAGCCTCCGCCGCCGCCAGTTCCAGGACTTGCGCCGGCTGCCCTTCCACGCCAAGTTCAGCGCGCGTGGTCGCCAGGTCTTCGAGGCGCTGCTCGAGTTGCCGCAGACGCTCGGGGGCGGTGAGGCGGGCCACCTTGGCCTTGGCCGCGGCCTCATCGATCAGGTCGATGGCCTTGTCCGGCAGCTGACGTTCCGTCATGTAGCGCCGCGACATGCTCACGGAAGCCTCCAGGGCTTCGTCGCTGATCCGCACGCCGTGAAATTGCTCATAGACGGGACGCAGGCCCTCCACAATGGCGATCGCCGCCTCGTCATCGGGCTCGCCCACGTCAATGGGCTGCATCCGCCGGGTCAAGCTCTTGTCGTTGGCGATATGGCGGCGGTATTCGCGCCAGGTGGTCGCGCCGATGAGCCGCAACTCGCCGCGTGCGAGATGGCCCTTGAGCATGTTGGCGGCATCGAGCGAGCCGGCGGCCCCGCCGGCGCCGACGACGGTATGCACTTCGTCGATGAACAGGATGACGTTTGGATCGCCGCGAGCCTCGGCAATGACGCCCTGCACTCGTTCCTCGAACTCGCCGCGATACTTCGTGCCGGCGATGGTCGCGGCCAGATCAAGCGCCACGATGCGGCCCTTGCGCAAATCGGGTGGCACATCGCCTGCCTGAATGCGCTGCGCCAATCCTTCGACGATGGCGGTCTTGCCCACCCCCGCGTCGCCCACGAGCACGGGATTGTTCTTGGTGCGTCGAACGAGAATCTCGATCATCCGATCCATTTCAGCCCGTCGACCGACCACCGGATCGAGGTCACCGCTCGCGGCGGCGCGCGTCACGTCGGTGCCGTACTCGGCCAGCGGGCTCTTGGTGCGACGCCGGCCGCGACGACTCGCTCGCCGCCCACCGCCACCCACGCGACCGGGACGGTACGACGCTTCGATGCGGCGGCGAATCGAGCGGAAGTCGACCCCGGCCTGGCGCAAACCTTCGCCGGCCGGTCGACCATGATGGGCCAGCACGCCCAGGAGCAGGTGCTCGGTGCCGATGAAGCGCACGCCGGTGCGCTCGGCTTCCAGCGCGGCGGCACGGAGCGCGTTCCGGCCGCCCGGACCGAGCGGGCGGCGACCGGCGTCGTTGTCGTCGCCGGGACCCAGTGCCTCGACCAACACCTCGCGCAGCTTCAGCACGTCGACCTGGGCCTCGCGCAAGATGCGCGCCGCCGCCGTTTGCGGCGAAGCGAGGATCGCCAGCAGCAGGTGATCAGCGCCGACCGCCGAGTGCCCCAGGTTGGTCGCCTCGACCTCCGCCTGGGCGAGAATCCGTCGGCCCTTGGTCGTCAGGCGCCGCAGATACTCGACCGGTTCGTATTCGTCTCGCGTCGATTCCACGCTGTTAGCTCGTGAATGGCTGGGAGATGGTGTCCAGCAGGCCGTCGAGCCCCTCTCCGATGCTATCGCCAAGGGTCGTGAGGACAAGAACGAGCACGACCACGAACGCGACCGCGACCAGCGCGTAGCCAACAACGCCCTGTCCGCCCTGGCCGACTACGGAGCCGCCATGGGCGCGTTCGGTCTGTTCGTTCGAGTCGTCGTGCATGCGAGCCACCGCCTGAGTCCCACGCGGATGCTAGGTAGCCCGTCGTCGGCGTGTCAACGAAGGCGTGCCGGGGACGGGCGCCCGGTGCTCCGTGCATGAACCGTCCGAGTCGCGCCACGGCGGCCGCGGGAGCTGCGCAGCGTCGCCGTTGGAAGCGTTTGCAGTAACAAAATGGGAACAATTCGCAGTCGCAGTCGCCCGCCGGTCGAACATCACCTGGCGTGCCGGTTCACGACGCCATTGCCAAGCGCCGGCCGGTCCCGATTTTCGCGCTCAACCTGATAGAATTGGTTCCGGGAATTCCGCCGTTTCATCTCGCCCAGAGGAGTCCACCACGCACGCATGGGGCTGACGCACTTCGACGGTGCCGGGGCCCCGCGCATGGTGGATGTCGGCGCAAAACCGGAAACTGAGCGCGTCGCCGTGGCGGCGGCGCGAATCGAAATGCAGGCCGCCACGCTGGCCATGATTCGCGCGCAACTGGACGGCCGTGAGTCGTCGCTGTCAAAGGGTGACGTCGTGGGCGTGGCGCGGGTGGCCGGGATCATGGCGGCCAAGCGCACGCCGGACCTCATCCCGCTGTGCCATCCGCTGCCCCTGAGCGGCATTGACGTGGCCATTGACCCCGTGAACGACCCGCCGGGCCTCACCGTCGAGGCCACGGTGCGCACCACCGCCCGCACCGGCGTGGAGATGGAGGCCTTGACCGCCGTCTCCGTCGCCGCCCTGGCGGTCTATGACATGTGCAAAGCCGTGGACCGCGGGATGACTGTGCGCGACGTGCGCCTATTGCAGAAGTCCGGCGGCGCCAGCGGCGACTTTCAGGCCGCCGACCAGCCGGCCAGGGAGGACTAAGTGACCGACGACCGTCTCATGCCCATCGAGCTTGCCGAGGAGATGGAAGCCTCGTACATCGACTACGCCATGAGCACCATCATGGCGCGCGCCATTCCGGACGTGCGCGATGGGCTCAAGCCGGTCCAGCGCCGTCTCCTCTATTCGATGGACGAGCTGGGCGCGGCGCCCAACGCGGGATTCCGCAAGGCGGCGCGCGTGGTGGGCGACACCATGGGGAAATACCACCCCCACGGCGACGGCGCGCTGTACGACACGCTGGTGCGCATGGCCCAGCCGTTTTCGCTGCGCTACCCGCTGGTGGACGGCCAGGGCAATTTCGGCTCGGTCGACGGCGATCCGGCCGCCGCCATGCGCTACACCGAAACCCGGCTGACGGCAATGTCGGCGGCGATGCTCGACGAGATCGATCGGGACACGGTGGATTTCGTCGAGAACTTCGACGGATCGGCCGAAATGCCCGAGGTCCTGCCGGCGGTCGTGCCCAATCTGCTGATCAACGGCTCGACGGGCATCGCCGTCGGGATGGCCACGAGCATTCCGCCGCACAACCTGCGCGAAGTGGGACGGGCGATCCAGCACCTGCTGGACGAACCCGACGCGAGCCGCGACGACCTGATGAAGTTTGTGAAGGGACCGGACTTTCCCACGGCGGCAAGCATCGTCGGGGCCGAGGACATCCAGGACACCTACCGGCAGGGCCGCGGTCGCGTGGTGGTGCGCGCCCGGGTCACGATCGAGGAAGTCCGCGGCGAGCGCATGGCGCTGGTCGTCACCGAGCTGCCGTACATGGTCAACAAGGCCACGCAGATCGAGCGCATCGCGGACCTGGTGCGCAACCGCACCATCGAGGGCATTTCGGACATCCGCGACGAGTCCGATCGCCACGGCATGCGGGCGGTCATCGAGCTGAAGCGCGACGCCCGGCCCGCGGCGGTGCTCAACCAGCTGTACAAGCACACGTCGCTGCAATCCACGTTCAGCATCAACATGCTGGCCCTGGTCGACGGGCGGCCGGAGCAGCTCACGCTCAAGCGCATGATCGAGCTGTTCATCGAGCATCGGCGGGAGGTGATCCGCCGGCGGACCGAATTCGATCTCAATAAGGCGCGCGTCCGCGAGCACCTGCTCGAGGGCTATGTCATTGCGCTGGACAACATCGACGAGGTGATCGAGTGCATTCGCGCCGCCGCCGACACGGAAGCCGCGCGAAACGAGCTGATGCGCCGATTCGGCCTCTCGGAGACGCAGGCCAACGCGATTCTCGATATGCAGCTACGGCGGCTGGTGCGCCTGGAGCGGCAGCGCATCCTCGACGAGCTCGACGCCGTGCGGGCGGAGATTGCCGACCTGGAAGACATCCTGGCCGACCCGAACCGGGTGCGGGAGATCATCCGCACCGAGACCCGCGACGTGGTGGATCGCTTCGGCGACGAGCGCCGCACCGAGATCCTGGCCGGCGCAAGCGGCGAATTCTCGGATGCGGATCTGGTGGCCGATGAAGATTGCCTGGTCACGCTGTCATCCAATGGTTATGTCAAGCGGGTGCAGGCAACCGCCTACCGCCGTCAGGGCCGCGGCGGTCGCGGGATCATCGGGTTCCGCAGCAAGGCGGGCGGGATCGTCGAGCACTTCCTGATCACCAACTCGCACGACTATCTGCTGTTCTTCACCAACCGCGGCAAGGTCTATCGCCTGCGGACCTATGAGATTCCACAGCACGGGCGCGACGCGCAGGGCATCAACGTGATCAACCTGCTGCCCATCGAGCAGGGAGAAACGGCCACCGCGGTATTGGCCATCCCCAACTTCGAGGCGGGCGACTTCCTGGTGTTCGGAACGCGCCGCGGTCAGGTCAAGCGCAGCGCACTCACGCAGTTCGTCACCATCCGCAACAACGGCCTGTTGGCGATGAACGTGGCGCCGGACGACGAGCTGGCCTGGGTGCGCCTGGCGACCGACGAAGACAGCGTGATGTTCTTCACCCGCCAGGGTCTGTCCATTCGCTTCAGCCTGGATAACGTGCGCGCCAGCGGCCGCACCAGCGGAGGCGTGCGTGCCATCAGTTTGGCCGAGGAAGACGAGGTCGTGGCCATGGACCTCGTGCACCAGGAAGCCTATGTGCTGCTGGTCACTCGCAACGGCTATGGCAAGAAGACACCGGTGTCGGACTTTCGGCCCCAAGGCCGCAGCGGCCAAGGTCTGCGCGCCATAGGTCTCAACGAAAAGACCGGCCCCGTGGCAGACGTCCGCACGTTGCTCAGTCCGGACGAGGAGATCGTGCTGGTTTCGTCCGACGGCCAGGTGATTCGTTGCAGCCTCAAGGAAGTCCGACCGCTCAGCCGTACCGCCGCCGGCGTGATCGTGATGCGCATGAAGGACAACGTCGAGTTGCTGCGCGTGGCGCGGCTGGCCGATGGCCGCGACGGGGACTCCGGCTAGCCGACCGGGCGCATTCCGACTGTTCCGCTGACAAAGTCCGAATTTTCATTGAGCCGAGAGGGAACGTTTCGTTTCCGCTGCGCGTAGTGTTTAAGTACCGGGTGAAAGCCCAGACACGACGGGAAGTCTCCATGCATCGGTTTCGAGCAGCATTCATCGTCCTGATCGTTCTGGCGCTCACGGCCTGCGGCGAGGCGGAGAGCTCAGCCGAATCCCTTGACTTCGGCGACCGACCGATGGCCGCGCCGGCAGTGGCTATGGCCACGGAATCAGAGGCCATGGCCGTGCGCGAGGTGCCGGTCGAGGTCGAGGTCATCCGCGAGGTGCCGGTTGAAGTCGCGGTCGAGAAGGTGGTCGAGAAGATGGTCACCGCGGCCCCGGCGCCGGCAATCGCGCCGGCGGCAGCCACGCCGCAATCGCTCGACGCCGGTGTGGTCGAGCGCCAGATCATCCGCACCGGCACGCTCAGCGTCGTCGTCGCCGAGCTTGCGGCCGCAGTGACCCAGGTTGACGACATCATGGCGGGCATCCCCGGAGCGTTCGTCGCGGCATCGAACATCCAGCAGGACGACCCGCGGCGCGTCAGCACGATCACCGTGCGCGTACCCGTCGAGGCGTTCGACGCCACGCTGGCCGCGCTGCGCAACATCGGCGCCGAGGTGATCGACGAGGACATCCGCAGCCAGGACGTCACGGCGCAGTACACCGACCTGACCGCCCGGCTGCGCAACGCCACCGCCGCGGAGCAGCAGTTGCTCGACATTCTCACCCGCGCGCAGAGCGTGCAGGACACCATCGAGGTGCAGCGCGAGCTGACGGACGTGCGCGAGCGCATCGAGGTGCTCCAGGGCCAGCTCAATCTGCTGACCAACCAGACCTCGCTGGCCACGATCGTGCTGCGCCTGCATCCGGCAGCGGACCTGATTGTGACGCGCGAGGTCCCTAGCCACTTCCGCATGCACGACCAGACCCACCTGGGCCTGACGGTGCGCAACGACGGCACGGTGGATCTGAAGCAGGTGGAGGTCATCGACCGGCTGGATGCGGGCATGATCTTCCTGGCCGCCGGCGACGGCGGCGTCTACGACGCAGCCGCGCACACGGTGTCGTGGACGATCGACCGGCTGGGTCCCGGCGAGGCGCGCTTCCTCGGCGCCGAGGTCAGGCTGGAGAGCAATGCGAGCGAGATGCACGCGCGCGCCGAAGTCTCGACCTCAAGCGCGGAGGGAGACGCCGCCAACAACCGCGCCACGGCGACCCTGACGTTCCACGTGGATCTGGCCGTCTTCAAGGACGGTCCCAACGCCGTGCCGATCGGTCGCGACGCGGCGTACGGCATGGAGTTCCACAACTCCGGCAACACCGACGCCCGCAACGTGCGCCTCGAAGAGCGCCTGCCGGACGGCATGCAGTTCGTGCGCGCCGACGGCGGCGGCAGGTTCGACGCCGATCGCGGCACCATCGTGTGGGAGTTCCCACGACTTGGCCCCGGCCATGCCGAGCACGTGAGCTACGTGGCGCGCGTGGAAGCGAGCGCGGGCCGTCTGCAAACCGATACGACGATCACGTCGGACGATCCCGACCGCGCCAACGTGGACAACACGCGAACCACGTTTCTCACCGTGCTGCCCGAGGACGTGGCCGACCGTGAAATCTGGAATCCCGGCGACACCGCAGGCGAAAGCGTCGATCGGCTGGGCCAGCTGGCCCAGTGGGCCGTCGACGCCGGAGTCACCATCGGCATCATCGGCGTCCCCGTCCTGGCAGTGCTGTCGATTCCCGTCCTGGGCGTGCGCGCGATCCGTCGGCGACGGCGCGCACGCGGCGCCGGATCCGGCGTGGAGGAGGTCCCCGCCGACCAGGCGTGACGCCGGAGAGCTAGCTCGAGGCGCTAGTGTAGCGGCTGAGGCCGAAGTGCCAGAATCGCGTGGCCGCCAGCAGCGTGACGACGGCGATGACGGGCGCGACCCACACCAACCACGACGGGTCGCGCCCCGTCACGGCCTGGGCCGGCACCGTGGTGACGAACGCCACGGGGAACACGAACGTCAAGAGCTGGCGCAGCCAGAACGGGTAGACCTCGATGGGGTAGCGCCCGGTTTGGAAGAACAGGTTGAAGATCATCGTGACGTTGGCCACGCGCACGAACCAAAACACCAGCGTGGTCAACGCCAACCAGATGGCGTAGACGATGGCCACGCCACAGGCCAGCAACGCCACGAATAGCAGGACGCCCCAGCCGGACGCGCGCACGTCGAGTCCAGCCAGCGCCACGCCGAGGACGATGGCGCCGAGCACGATGTCGGAGACGTGCCAGACCGCAAAGCGACGCGCGCTGGCCAGAAACAGCGCGGGCACGGGTTTCATGAGCACGTAGTCGAACGTGCCCTCGCGCACTTCCTCCACGACCCGGTTGAGGCTCGGCGACATGAACATCGCCACGAAGCCGTTGACGAAAACGAATATCCCCAAGAGCGACAACGTCTGTCCCAAGGTCCAGCCGCCCAGCGTCTCGGTGTGGGTGAAGATCACGACCACGCCGCCGATGGCGGTTCCCAGATTGAGCACGCTGCGGATCACGTTGCCGAACAGGTCGCCCCGGTAGGCAAACTCCTCCTGCAGCGCCGAGCGAAAGTACGCACCCGCGATGCGAGCCAGACGCCCGATCACGCGCCCACCGCCCCATAGCGCTTCACGCCAGATCGCCAGAGCAGAACAAAGGCCGCCGCGGCAGCGACCGTCCATCCGGCCTGGATCGCCAGGCCCCCTACGAGCTCCGCACCCTGGACCCGCCCCAGCGCCACCTCGATGGGAAAGCCGACCGTGTAGCGCATGGGCAGCACCACGGCGGCCTGCTGCAGGAAGCCGGGAAGCACGGCGACGGGCGCGACCTGCCCGCCGAGTAGGAGGGTCAGGCTCATCCAGATATCCCAGAACGACATCGAGCGCGTGGTCCAGAAGGCGAACATGGCGAAGCACGAGCCGATGAGGAACGAGATCAGGGCCGCCATGACCATGGACGGCACGAAGAGCGCGATGCCCAACCAGTCCGGGTCGACGGCAGGGCGGAGAATCAGCGCCAGCCCGACCCAGATGGGTATGAGAAACATCAGGTTCACGGCCTTGTAGGCAATGTTGAGCGCCCCCGCGCGCCAGAACGGATGCAGCGGGCGGAGCAGGTGCGGCGAGAGCCGGCCGGACTGGATGCTCGGCGCCATGGTGTAGACCTCGATCGCCAGCGTGAGGTGCGACACGGCCATGAAGACGAGGTAGTAGAGGATGAAGTCGTCGCGCGTGTAGCCGGCAATGTCCCCGCCGCCGACAACGGTGGACCAGATGACCAGGTAGATGATGGGGTTCACCACCTGCCAGAGGCCGTAGAGGAACATCTCGATGCGGTACTGGAACAAGTCCGCCAACTCGGCTCGGAGCAGAGACGAAAAGCCCGCGAGCGTGCGGGAGCGGATCACGATTCCCGCCGGTGAAAGACCTGGTCGATGACGTATTCCAGCGGTGGGTCCTCGACGCTCAGGTCGGCCACCGGCAGCTCGGCCAGCATGCGGGCCGTCACGGCGGCCGCCTGCGCCTTGTCGGTGCGCACGCTGACCTGCACCTCGTCGGCCGACACGACCTCACCGTAGGCCGCGACATCCGCACGATCGACGGGACGCTCGAGATGCAGCGTGATGGTCTTGTGCGGGGCGTAGCGGTCGATGAGGCCGGTGAGCAGGCCGTCGTAGAGCAGCTTCCCGTGGTCGATCACGACCACGCGCTCGGCCAGCGCCTTCACGTCGGCCATGTAGTGGCTGGTGAGCAGAATCGTGGCCCCGGTGGTGGCGTTGTAGCGCGTGACGAAGTCTCGGATGCGCTGCTGCATCGTCACGTCGAGTCCGATGGTGGGCTCGTCGAGGAACAGCACGCGGGGGCGGTGCAAGAGGCCGGCCGCCAGCTCGGCCTTCATGCGCTCCCCGAGGGAGAGCTGGCGCACGGGCTTGGTGAGGATCTCGTCGAGCTCGAGCAGCCCAACCAGCAGATCGACCGCCTCGCGGTAGGCGGCGTCCTCCAAGCCGAACACGGCCTTGTTGACCAGGAAGGTGTCTAGCGCCGGCAGGTCCCAGTAGAGCTGCTGGCGCTGGCCCATGATGAGCGTGATCTGCGACAGAAACTCACGCCGGCGTTCCCACGGGGTGAAGCCGAGCACCGTCGCTTCGCCGGAGGTCGGATGCAGCAGCCCGCTCAGCAGCTTGAGCGCCGTGGTCTTGCCGGCGCCGTTGGGTCCCAGGAATCCGACGATCTCGCCGGGTTGCACGTCGAAGGTGATGTCGTCGACGGCGCGAACGGACCGGTGGCGGCGCCGCACGACGCTGCGCAACGACGCGCGCAGGCCGCCCTCACGGTCGGCGACCTGGTAGTGCTTGACCAGGCTGCGCACGCGAATGTCGGCGGACATGCAAATCCCTGAAGCGGACGACTCCCGAGACTAGCGCCTCGCGTCCCGTCCGCGGTCTTTCAGCTCACCACGGCGCTAGCGCGCGGGCACCCACTTGTGCAGGTAGCTGTCGGCGCCGACTTCGGCCACGTATACCGCGCCCTGATCGTCGACCCAGATGCCGTGCGGTCCGCCGATCCGATCCGGCGGTTGGCGTTCCTGGGCCCAGCGGGTAATCACGTTGCCGTCGAAATCGAAGATCGTGATGCCCCGATTGAGCTCGCTGACGAAAATGGCGCCACGGTCCTCGTCGATGTAGAAGTCGCTCGGCAGCGGGATATCGCCCCATTCGGTGATATAGACCCCATCGCGATCGAAGACCTGGATACGGTCATTTTCGCGGTCGGCCACCAGCACCCGACCGTCCTTCAGCACCCAGATGCCGTGCGGCAGCGCGAACTGACCGGGGCCGCTGCCGGGCTCGCCCCAGGTGAGCTCGTGCCGGCCGGCGGCGTCGAACCGGTGGCACTTGGTGTCCCCGTAGCCATCGGACACATAGATGGCGCCATCGTCCGTGACGAAGGTGTTGGTGGGCTGATTGAAGAGCCCGGCGGACTCGCTGGTGACATAGGGATAGCCCAGTCGCCCCTTTGGAGCGCCGTCGGTACCGTAGATCCACACCACATGCGCGAGCTGGTCGGTCAGCCAGAGCCGCTCGTGACGGTCCATGAAGACACCGTGGGCGTAGCAGATCTCCGCGTCGCCCCAGTGGCCGATGACCTCGCCTTCACGACCGAGCACTGTCATGGGACGCGTGCCGCGATTGAAGCAATAGACGCGGCCCAGGCGGTCCGTGGCGATGCTGCCGATCCAGCCCAGGCTCCAGTCTGGCGGGAGCTTGAGCCAGCCATCCACGTACTCGTAGGTGAAACTTCCCGATCCAACCCGCATCGCGCACCCCGCAAGCCATCGCCGCCGTGCGCAGCGTAGCGGGTCGCACCGCAGCCGACCGACGTCGGGATTGTGCCCTTCGCCACGGTACCGCGCGGCGCCCGGACCTAGGGTTGCACGAGACTGCTGGCCGCCACGTCAGGCGGCTCGGCGATGGAGGTGCGCGGTGAAGAAGAAGGTGGCACTGCTCGTGCTGGCGATCGCGGCCGCGGCGGCGCTCGTCACGCGTCGGCTGCGTCGCGAATCGGCGACCGAGGTCTCGGCCTCGGCCTAGCGACACCCGCGGACCCGGGCGGTGCGAGCGCCGCCCGGGTCCGCTGCATTCTGGCCTCGGATCGCACGCGGCGAGCCGGAGGTCTTATCCTTGGCGGATTGATTCGCACGGCGGGCTGAAACATGTTCGAAACCATTGGGCGCACGTGGGAGCTCATCAAGATGAGCTGGGCGGTCCTGAAGAAGGACCGGGAGCTGGTGCTGTTTCCCGTCATGTCCACCGTCGCGCTGGTGATATTGGCCGGACTGATGATGGGCGTTGGCTCCGGCCTTGGCACCGTGGACCGTCTGTCAGGCACCGGCGCCTCCGAGGTCGACATCGTGCTCCTGGCCGTGACCTACTTTCTCCTGGCGTTCGTGGTCATCTATTTCAACTCGGCGCTCATCGGCGCCGCGATGATTCGCCTGGCTGGGGGCGACCCGACCGTCCGCGACGGCCTGCGCATGGCCAACAAGCGCCTGCCGCAGATCCTGGGCTGGGCGCTCATTTCGGCCACCGTGGGACTCATCCTGCAGGTGCTCCGCAGCCAGTCGCGCGACAACATGATTGGCCAGATCGTGCTCTCGCTGGTCGGCGGCGTCTGGGCCTACTTGACCTACTTCGTCGTACCCATCCTGGTCGCCGAAGGTCTGGGACCGATTGCCGCGATCCGAAGCTCCGGCTCGCTGTTCAAGCGCACCTGGGGCGAGCAGGTCACGTCGAACATCGGTTTTGGCATCGTTGCCTTCATTGCCGCGCTTATCGGCGCGCTGCCCGCCGTTTTGATCGCCACGGTCAGCCTTCCGGTGGGCATCGCGGTCGGCGTGGTAACCGTTGGACTCGCCCTGGCGATCGTGACGGCGCTGGAGGGGATCTTCAAAGCCGCGCTGTACGGCTACGTGGCCGACGGCCGCGTACCCGACGACTTCACGCGCGACTCGCTGGGCGGGGCCTACCAAAGCGGCGCCCGTCCGTATCGGCCGTTCTAGCCGAAGCCGGTCCTTCGCGGTGCTTGTTATCATTTTGCACCGGGGTTTGCCGTGCGCGACCGTAATCGGTCCCGCACGCGGATTGCAGGAGTAGACGGAGTTGTCGCAGGGTCCACGAATTGGGCGACGCCGGCTGCTGGGGCTAGCGGCCGGAAGCGCTGCCGTTGCAGCTAGCAGCTTTGCTACGTCGGCCAGCGCCGAAGAGCCAATCGAGCCGCATCCCCAGAAGGTCTACGTCCTCGAGACCGGCCACCACATTTCCGGCCGGATTCTCGACTGGTGGCTGCAATACGGCCGCGAGTCGGGGATCGGATGGCCAATCACCGAGCCGCTGCCCTACGGCCGCGAGCAGATCCAGTACTTCGAGCGCGGCGCGCTGCGCACCGACGCCTGGACGCGCGATCCGCTCGGGGTCACCCCACTCAACCTGGGAACCGCGTGGGCGCTGCAGCAGGTCTCCGCGGATCAACCGCACAACTATGGGTGGTGGTTTCCACAGACGAGGCGCGGCGTCCATCCCGTGTTTTGGGAGCCGTTCCGCGAGAGCGGCGGAGTTTACGCATTTGGCTTCCCGGTCCTCTGGGGCGCCGAAACCACCAGCGGGTTGCGACAGGCCTTCAGCCGCTCGATCTGGCGCGACACCTCCCAGGGCCTGGTCCAGGATCCCGTGGGCGTCTATGTCGCAGAGTCACGCGACATAAGCACGGCCCCGGTCAGGCAGTCGGTGATCGCCCCGCCGTACGACCCGGCACACTGGCCCACCCGGCCGACCTATGCGCCGCGGCGGCGAGCGGAAGTCGATCTCACCCGGCAAGTCACCACCTTCTTTGCGGATGACCAGCCGGTCTACCAGGCGTTGATCTCAACCGGGCTGCCGCCGGACTTCACCCCGCCCGGCGATTTCCAGATCTTTTGGCGCATCGAGCGCGCGCGACTGACTTCCAACGGCAGCACCGTCAAGACGTACGACGTGCCCAACGTGCTGCACGTCCAATACTTCACCGAGAGCTGGATCGGGTTCCACTACGCCTACTGGCATGACGCGTTCGGCAGCGTGTACAGCGCCGGTTGCGTGAACATGCGCCTGCAAGATTCGCAGTGGGCATGGGACTTCTGTGCGAACGGCACGCCGGTCACCGTGCACCACTAGCTCGCAGGCCCCGTCTACTCGGCGAGGGCGCCGTTCTCCTCGCGCTGTGGCGTGTAGGGTGGTCGTCCCGCCGGAATCGGTTCGCGGCGCTCCGCAACGAATGGCGTGGCCTGCGCTGCCTCGGCAACCGCGGCAAGGCCCAGGTATTCGACGGTGTCGGCATATGGGCGCCCGGTCGCCGGGTCCCAGCCATGGTCGCGATAGTAGGCGCGCACCTCGTCACTCACGGTCTCGCGGCTGAGCCGTCGGTCGCGCAGCGGCCCATGCCGCAGCGGCTGGTGCAGTCGGTCCGGGAGACGGTCGTCTTCCGGCTGCATTCCTTCGCGCAGATTGAAGAGCCTCGCCATGGTGACGCCGCGCTCGAACGTCGCGTGCAGCTCCTCCGGCAAGACCTCCCAACCCGTGGCGGCGTTCAGCAGGGTCAGGGTGGTGGCCTCGTCGTACTGCAGGAAGTGGCACAGGCCCACGGTGTTGCGCAGCCCGGACCGCTTGCCGGCGGCTCCGGTGTGGTCGCCACCAGTTGGAGTGACCGGGTAGTTACGGCGCATCTCCGGCATGGCGCGGGGATCGTGCATGGCGACCTCGAGCCCCTTGACGTGGACGACCCGCGCCTCGGCCTCCGCCCCCAGCGTGCGCGCCGCCCGCAGCGAGCCTTCGGCCAGGAGGTCGCCCAGGCCTTCACGGCGGGCGATGCGACCGATCAGGCGCAGCAGGTCGTCGGCGGACCCGAAGCGCAGCGTCTCGCCATCGAGCTGCCGCTCATCCAGCAAGCCAAGCTCGACCATCTCCATGGCCCAGGCGATCGTCGCGCCGCAGGAGATGCTGTCCATCCCCAGCGCGTTGAGCATTTCGTGGCCCTTGCAGACGGCCATGACGTCGATGACGCCGGTGTTAGACCCGATCGCCGCCATCGTTTCGTACTCGGGACCGCCAAACTTCGGATCGACCTTGCGATCGGGGCGGTCGATCTTGACGCGCTTCTTGCAGCGCACCGAGCAGGCGTAGCAACGATCCATCTCGAGGTCGGTGGACGCTTCGATGGCCAGGGCATCAACCTGATCGCCGCCCGGCAGTTGGCCGTCGCGGAAGTTGTTGGCCACCAGGTGACCTTCGAGCTGCTTGGACTTGACCATGGCGCCGGTGCCCCAGGTATGCAGTCGATGGTGCGCACCGCCGGGCGCCAGCGTCTCCTGCGCCACCCAGCGCGCGACGCCGGCAATTGCTCGCGGGTCGGCCGCGGTCACCGGCTGCGTGCCGCGCACGGCAATGGCCTTGAGGTTCTTGGACCCCATCACGGCGCCCAGGCCGGTGCGACCGGCCACCTCGTTCAGGTCGTGGACGACACAGGCGAACCGCACCAGGTTCTCCCCGGCCGGACCGATCTGGGCGACGCGTATGTGTTCGTCGCCCAACTCCCCCCTGATCTGCGCTTCCACCGGACCGGTCGTTTCGCCCCACAGGTGTCGAGCGTCTCGCAACGCGACGACGCCGTCGTCGATCCACAGATAGACAGGATGCGCCGCCCTCCCCTGCACGATGACGGCGTCCCAGCCGGCCCGTTTGAGCTCGGCGCCCCAATAGCCGCCGGCCTCCGACTCACCGAACAGACCCGTGAGCGGCGACTTGGCGCCCACGCTGTGCCGGCTGCCGCCGGGAACGGAGACGCCGGTGATAGGGCCAAGGGCGAATACGAGGCGGTTTTCGGGATCGAAGGCGTCGCTGCCGGGTGGGACTTCCGTGAGCAGCGTGTGGGCGATGACGTTGCGCCCGCCCATGTGCAGCCGCATGTAGTCCGGCTCGGGCTCCTCGACCGACACGCCGCCGGTGGTGAGGTCGACGCGCAGAAAGCGCCGGTGCACGGATCCTTGGGAACGCGACATGTCTACGCGCCACCGGTCATCGGCACGAGGATGTCGACCAGGTCGCCGGACGCCAGCCTGGCGTTGCGCTCCGCGAGCTCGCCGTTCAGGCCAAGGGTGAGACGCGGCTCGGCATCGACGCCATAGCGCTCGAGCAGAACCTGGATCGTGGCTCCCGCCGGCACGTCAACCTCCCGCACCGCGCCGGTACCCGGAAAGTAGCGAGTTAGGTCCGCGTAGGGTCGCACACGCACGCGCAGCGGAAGCGTCATCGCGCCCACCAGCCTCTCCGACCCGACGCCGACGCCAACGGACCTGGCGTCAGGGCACCGAGCAACCGCGCACCGCCGTCTCGATGCGATAGACGGACGTCTGCGCGGTGACGAACAGGGTGCTCCACCCAGGGCCGCCCCAGGCTAGGTTCGACGGCCGGGCCGGAGTGACGATCACGCCCAGCACCGTGCCGTCGGGCTCGACGACCCATACGCCGCCCGGACCGGTGCTCCAGAGACGGCCCTCGGCATCGCACTTCATGCCGTCCGGATTGTTCGGCGCCGGGTGCGCATCCATGTCCACGAACTGCCGCGAGTTCGTCAGCGACCCGTCTTGATCCACGTCGAACGCCCACACGTCGCGCGGCCCACCCGAGTCTCCGACGTAGAGCACGGATTCGTCCGGCGAAAACGCCAGCCCGTTTGGCCGCACGAAGCGATCGGTCGCCAGCGAAATCGAACCGTCCGGCGAGAGTAGATACACGCCGTTGACCGGCTGCTCCTGGGCATCCGGGTCGATGCCGTAGGGCGGATCGGTGAAGTAGACGTCGCCATTGCGGCGAACAACCAGGTCGTTCGGGCTGTTGAGCCGCCGTCCCTCGAAATACGCGGCGATGGGATTCGGCTGCGCGTTGGCGTCGAACCGCAGCACCGCGCGCGCGGTGTGGGCGCAGGCCAGGACATTGCCGTCACGGTCCAGGGTGAGCCCGTTGGTCGAGCCGCTGCCCGCGCGAAACGTCGTGAGCTCGGGGCCCTCGGGCAGCTCCCGCCAGCGGCAGATGCGGTCATTCGGAATATCGCTGAAGAGCAGGTGGTCGCCGCGCCAGACCGGCCCCTCGGTGAAGCCAAGGCCGCTGGCGATGCGCTCGAACCTCGCCCCGGGCGCCGGCAACTCGTGCAGCCGCCCGCTGCGATCTTCGAGTGCGAGGTCGTGATCCTCGTCGACGAAACGGTGGGCCATGCGAACCTCTGCGCGCTGATCGTTGGCGTGAGCCCGATGATGCCCGACGGGAGGCACGGCGCGCGACACCGCCAACGGTTGACAGGCTTTCGGCGGCGCTCCTAGCCTCTTGTCGGCGCCTCTCCATCACGGCGGCATGACGTATGACAACCGACCAGATTTCGCACCAATCCTCCGAGGCGTCCCAGCTCTTCGAGCCGCCGGCGGACTTCGCCGCGCGCGCGCACATCGGCTCGATGGAGCAGTACCACGAGCTGTATCGCCGCAGCCTCGAAGAGCCGGAGGCCTTCTGGCGCGAGATCACGGACGGCTTCGAGTGGATGAAGCCGTGGACCGAGTTGCTCGAGTGGGAGCCGCCGTTCGCCAAGTGGTTCGTCGACGGAACCACCAACATCAGCGTGAACTGCTTGGACCGCCATGTCGCCGCCGGTCGCGGCGATCGCGTCGCCTTCTATTGGGAAGGCGAGCCGGGCGACACGCGCGTGATTACGTATTCCGATCTGCTGCGGGACGTGCAGCGGTTTGCCAACGCCCTGCGGGCGTTGGGCCTGGAGCGCGGCGACCGGGTGCTGCTCTACATGCCGATGGTGCCGGAGCTGCCGGTCGCCATGCTGGCTTGCGCCCGACTGGGCCTGGTCCACAGCGTCGTGTTCGGCGGATTCAGCGCCGATGCCATTCGGGACCGGGTGAACGACGCCGGCGCCTCGCTGGTGATCACCGCCGACGGCGGTTGGCGCCGCGGTCGTGTGATTCCGCTGAAGGGCAACGTCGACGCCGCCCTGGCCGACGATTCATGTCCATCGGTTGGAAACGTGGTCGTGCTGAAGCGCTGCGAGAACGACATCGCCTGGATCGAGGGGCGCGATGTCTGGTGGGACGATGCCGTCGCCGATCAATCCGATGAGTGCCCCGCGGAAGATCTGCCCGCCGAGCACCCGCTCTACATCCTGTACACCAGCGGAACCACCGGAAAGCCCAAGGGCGTGGTGCACACCACGGCGGGCTACATGGTCTACACCGCCACCACGGCCAAGCTGATCTTCGACCTGCGCGACGACGACATCTACTGGTGCACCGCCGACATCGGCTGGGTCACCGGGCACAGCTATATCGTCTACGGCATCCTCGGCAACGGCGCCACGAGCGTAATCTACGAGGGCGCCCCCAACGCGCCGAAGGAGGACCGCTTCTGGGCCATCGTCGAGAAATACGGCGTCACGGTGCTCTACACCGCGCCCACGGCCATTCGGACCTTCGTGCGCTGGGGCGAGGAGCATCCCGATGGGCACGACCTCACCAGCCTGCGGCTGCTGGGGACCGTCGGCGAGCCGATCAATCCCGACGCGTGGCTCTGGTACCACCGGGTCATCGGCGGCGGGCGCTGCCCCATCGTGGATACCTGGTGGCAGACGGAGACCGGCGGAGTCCTGATCACGCCGCTGCCGGGCGCGATTGCGCAGAAGCCGGGCTCGGCCACGCTGCCATTCCCCGGCACCGAGCCGCAGATCGTCGACGAGCAGGGTGAGGCGCTGCCCGACGGCACGCGCGGCCTGCTGGTGCTGAATCGGCCCTGGCCGGGGATGCTGCGCGGCATCTACAAGGACGGCTGGGGCGTTCCGGGGCATCCCGGCGAGCACGGCGACGCCGAGCGTTTCATCGAGCAGTATTGGGCCAAGTTCCCCGGGCGCTATCTGACCGGCGACGGGGCCGTGCGCGATTCCGACGGCTACTTCTGGATCATCGGGCGCGTCGACGACACGCTCAACGTCTCGGGGCATCGCATCGGCACGGCGGAGGTCGAGAGCGCCCTGGTGAGCCACGCCGCAGTGGCCGAATCCGCGGTCGTGGGCACGCCGGACCCCATCACCGGCGAGGCCATCGCCGCTTTCGTCACGCTGCGCGGCGGCATCGACGCCTCGGACGCCATGCACGCCGAGCTGACGGCGCACGTTGGCGAGAAGCTGGGACGCTTCGCGCGGCCCAAGCAGCTGCGCTTTGCCGATGCCCTGCCCAAGACCAGGAGCGGCAAGATTATGCGCCGGCTTTTGCGCGATATCGCCGCCGGTCGCGAGGTGGCCGGCGACACCACCACGCTCGAGGATCTGACGGTCTTGGCCCAATTGCGGGGCGACGAGGAATAGTCACGCTGAAGTCGTCCGCCCGACGTAATACCATGGCGCCGGCGCCGCGATTGGAGCGGCGCCGTTCAGCGGAGCAACGCAGGTCTATGCAGGTCACCGGGTCCCGTCGAACCGCGCGCCTCGGGCGCGCCATTTGCGCGATTCTTGGCGGAGTGATTCTCGCCGGCGCGCTGGCGGCGTGCGGCGAGTCTGGCGACTTTTCCCACCTCGAACCTACCCCTGAACCGACCCCCGTCGTCGCCCAAATGCTGGCCACGGCGCCGCTCGGGCGGACGGTTCCGGCCTTGCCGCCGGCGCCACCGCCCCGCACGCCGGAGGCGGTGGTCACCATCACCGCACCAACGCCCGTCGTGATCGAGACGGCTCCTCCAACCGCGACGCCTATGGTCATCTCGGATCCACCTGAAGTCTTTGAGGATCGAAGAGAATTCTCTTCGCCCGGTCATCAGCTCTTTGTCGACAACGGCTGCACGGTCTGCCACGCCGAGGACCTGAGCGGCGGCATCGGCCCGGCACTCGCGGGGCGGACCGTTGACGATCTCACCGAGGAGCGCATCCGCCAGCAGCTCGGCGAGGGCGGCAATGGGATGCCGCCGTTCCCCGATCTGACCGAGGTGCAGATCGGTCAGCTGATCGCGTTTATTCGCAGCTCCTGAGAACAAACCGCCAAAGCGCGGAATCACGCTTGACGTAGAATCTACGGGGATCCCGGCAAGGAGCGCTTGGGTGCGAGTCGGAATCGTTGCAGTCATCGCGTTAGCCGTGGCCTTGGCCGCGTGCGGCGACACCGCCGCGCCCGCGGAGACCGCCGCCGAGGTCACGCCCGCGGCGACCACCGCCCCTGCGACGCCGACGGCCACGGAGGCTCCCGCGCCGCCGCCGCCCACGCCAACGCCGCAACCGACTGCTGCGCCGGTTTCAGCGGCAACTGCCGCGCCGACCGCCGCACCGACCGAGCCGCCCGCCCCGGCCAGGCCAACCGCCGTCGACTTCTCGCTGCCGAGCGCGCAGGGCCCGCAATACACCCTGAGTTCATTCGCGGGGCAGCAGCCGGTGGTCGTGGTGTTCTACCGCGCCTTCTGGTGAGGGACCTGCCGCACCCAGCTCGTGGAGCTGCAGAACAACTACGAGGAGTTTGAGGCGCGTGGCGTGGAAGTCCTCGCCGTCAGCACCGATTCGCTCGAAGACACCGCCGGCATCGTGGAGCGGATCGGCATCCAGTTTCCCGTGCTCTACAACATCGAGGGCAACGTTCCGCGCGAGTACGGCATCTTCGATCTCTACGGCGACGGTCTCGCCACGGGGTCGGCGTTTCTGATCGATCTTGACGGGAACCTGGCCTGGAAGTCGATCTACAGCGGCATTCACGACCTGATCAAGTCCGCCGACATCCTGGCGGCCATCGACGAGCTGTAGCGCAGCGGCGCCGCCCGCGGTTCGCTGCGTCTATTCGCCGCGCAAAGGCCCAAGGGCAAACCGGGGCCGTACGTCCGACGTAGAATTCGAGGGAACACACGTAGGGAGGGCCCTGGTGCGCGTCGGGATCATTGCGGTCGCCGCGCTGGCACTCGTCCTGGCTGCGTGCGGCGACACGGCCGCGCCGGCGGAACCCGTCGCCGAAGTAACGTCCGCGGCAACCGCGACTCCGCCGCCAGCGCCAACGGACACCCCCACTCCGCCGCCACCTACGTCCACCAGCCCACCGGCGCCAACCGCAACGCCGCCGCCCCCTACGCCGACACCGACGACTCCCGCACCGACTCCCGCAGTCGTGGCCGCGGCGCCAACGCCCACGCCCGAGCCTGCGCCCACGCCGACCGCGGCGCCGACTCCGACTCCGGCGCCCCTCCCAACCTCGACGCCGCAGCCCACGCCCACCACAGTTCCCACGCCGACGGCAGCGCCTACACCGACTCCTGCCCCACTGCCGACGGCAACGCCACAGCCGACGCCCACTCCCGCACCCGAGCCGACACCCACGCCCGAGCCCACGCCAACGCCGCAGCCGACTCCAACTCCGGCGCCTGAGCCGACGCCAACCCCGCAACCGACTCCCACGCCTACGCCACAGCCGACCGCCACCCCGACCCCGCCGCCGGCTCCGGCACGGGCGGCCGCCGTCGACTTCTCACTGCCGAGCGCCCAGGGCCCGCAATACACCCTGAGCTCATTCGCGGGACAGCAGCCGGTGGTGGTGGTCTTCTACCGCGCCTTCTGGTGAACGGCCTGTCGCACGCAGCTCGTGGAGCTGCAGAACAACTACCAGGAGTTCCAATCGCGCGACGTGGAAATCCTGGCCATCAGCACGGACTCGCTCGAAGACACCGCCGGCATCATTGCGCAGATCGGCATCCAGTTCCCGGTGCTCTACAACATCGAGGGCGACGTGCCCCGCGCCTATGGCGTCTTCAACCACTTCGGCGACGGTCTCGCCACGGGGTCGGTGTTTCTGGTCGATCTCGACGGGAATGTGGCCTGGAAGTCGATCTATAGCGGCATCTACGACCTGATCACCTCGGCCGACATCCTGGCGGCCATCGACGCGTTGTAGGACTGCAGCACAGGCCGATGGATAGTGGCCCTCGGGTGACACAACGGTTGTCTCTCGGCCGGACTTCTAAAGGTGCACGGGCTGGATTCCCGCCTCCGCGGGAATGACGGACTTCAAACGACCCCCTAGCGCCCGCTGCGCGACGTGGGCCGCGCGCCTACAATCGCCGCCGCGCTGACTGACGGATATCTCCATGAATAATCCGCTGCGGGCCGGCGTGGTCGGCCTCACCGGCATCGGGGCCAATCGCCCCGCGCCCGGGCCGGGACCGGGCACCGGCATCGACATGCCCCACTCCCACGTCGCCGCCTATCGCCACGTTGCCGGCACCGAGCCCGTGGCCGTGTGCGACATCGTGCCCGAGAAGCTCGAGGACTTTCACCGCACCTGGGGCGACGCACTGCCCGACGTGCGCGGCTACACCGACTACCACGAGATGCTGGCCCGCGAGCAGTTGGACGTGATCAGCGTGGCCACGCCCGACGACCGGCACGCGCAGATCGTCGTCGACGCGGTCGAGGCCGGCGTGCGCGGGATCATCTGCGAGAAGCCCATCGCCTCCACGCTGGCCGACGCCGACCGCATGATCGCCGCCGTCGAGGGCGCGGGCGTCCCCATGCTGGTGGACCACACCCGGCGCTGGATGTTCCCCTGGCTGCAGGTGGCCGAGGTCATCGCCTCAGGCGAGATCGGCGAGGTGCAGCGCATCATCGCCAATCAGGGCGGCCCACGCGCCATGCTGTTTCGCAACGGCACGCATATGTTCGACACCATCCTCTGGTATGCCGGGGGCACGCCCACCGCGGTCTACGCGATCGCGGAAGCCGGATTCGAGAACTACCCCCCTCGCTATGCCAGCGACGGCGGCCACGACCCCGCCACCGACCCCGCCATGTCCGTGGTCGTCGAGTTCGACAACGGCGTGCGCGCCTTCTGGAACATGTGCAAGACGATGCCGCAGGTGTTCACCCTGGAGGTCCTCGGAACCGCCGGCATTGCGCGCGTCGGCGACTCGGACAACGCCACCGTCACGGTCCAGAACGACCGCGGCTTTCAGCAGCGCTCGCTGCCCCGGCCGCACTACACCCTGGGACACATCGCCGGCTGCGTGGACGAGATGGTGCAGCTGATCCACCACGGCGGGCAGCCCTCGATGGACGGTCGCACCTCGCGCCAGGTCGTCGAGGTGCTGCTGGCGGCCTTGCACTCGCAGCACGCCGGCAACGCCCGCATTTCGCTTCCCATCCGCGACATGTAGGCGGCTCGCGGCTAGAGCGACTTGATATAGGCCACGATCGCGAGCAACTCTTCGCGCGAGAGCAGCGTGTCGAGATCGGCCTGCATCAGGCCCGCCTCGTATCCCTCGACGACTTCCGCGTTGGGATCCACGATGGCCCGCAGCAGATAGGCGTCGTCGGCAACCACCGTTGAGCCATCGGCCAGCGTGATCCGGCTGAGGTAGACGCCCTGCCACGTGGGCCCGATGCCCTCGGTCCCGTCGCTGCTGTGGCAGGCCTCACAGCCGATGGCGCGGACGAGTGATGCCCCCAAGACGGGATCGGGCGGCGGCGCGGTGGGAGTTGGAGTCGGCTCCGGTGTGGGAGTGGGTGTCGGCTCCGGTGTGGGAGTCGGCGTGGGCTCGGGTGTGGGCGTGGGCGTCGGTTCGGGTGTAGGCGTCGGTGTCGGTTCGGGTGTGGGCGTGGGCGTCGGTGCCGGCGTGGGCGTGGGCGTCGGTTCGGGTGTGGGCGTGGGCGTGGGCTCCGGTGTAGGCGTGGGCGTCGGCTGTGGGGTCGGCGTGGGCTGCGGTGAGGGAGTCGGCGTCGGGACCGCGGTGGGAGTGGGCGATGGGGTCGGTTCCGGTGTTGGTGTGGGCCTGGACGTGGGCGTCGGCTCCGGCGTCGGCGAGGGCTGGGGTGTCGCCGTCGGTTCCGCCGTCGGCGTGGGCGACGGCGTCGGCTCCGGAGTCGGCGAGGGCGTCGCGGTGGGTTCGGGCGTTGCGGTCGGAGTGGGCGATGGCGTGAACGTAGGCTCGGCCGTCGGTGTCGGCGCGAGCCTCGTCACGGTCGTTGGCGTCGCGACGGGCGTGGGCGCCGCAGGAGGCGCCGAGGCTTCCCCACATGCCAGGCACAGAAAGCCCAACGCAATGATCAGGCCCACGACTCGGGAGGAATTCAACCAACGATTCGAGTGGCGTCTAGGTGCGCCCCGTCGACCGTGCTGGCGTCTATGCACGCGTCGGTTCACGCAACGCGCGAATCACCGGCATTCTGGAAACTGTCGTCCGGCCAATGCGAATGTGTCCTGAAATCTCATCGCGCGGCGCATGCGGGTGAGAGTATCGCGCGTGGACCGCCCGGCGCGCGCTGGCCGCTCTCGCCCGGATGGCAAACCCCCGTCGAGCTATTGGCGTGCGTGTTCGGGCGCTCATTTCACGGAAGGCATCACGCGGGACTGGTAAATTCTGGCGTTGCTTTCCTTGAGTGCCCGCGGCAGGCAGCAGGGGTCGTCTTGGTCGCGCAGGAACAGTCACCGCAGCGGAATCTGGCGGTCGTCACTCGCAGCCTCCTCGGTCAGGCCGTGCAACTGATGGGGGCGGTCGTCTCCTATTCGGCGACGGCGCTCCTGCTGGCGGTCACATTGCTCGTGGCGATCCTGCCCGCGCGTCTGGTCGATGCGGCTGCCGCCTGGCTGGGACGCCGCGTGTATGCCCGAGGCGGGCGTCGCGCGCGCCAACTGCGGGCCAACCTGTCCGTGGCCATGGGCCCAGCGGCCTCGGCGCAAGAAGTCAACGCTGCCGCCGGGGACGTCTATGCCAGCTACGGCCGCTATCTGGTGGAGTATTTCACGATGATCTGGCCTGATTGGTGGCGCCGCCACCGCCGCGTCGAGATCGATTCGTCGGAGCTGGCGGCAGCCCTGGAGGCCGGCCGGGGCGCGATCATCGTGAGCATGCACGCCGCCAGCTTCGAGATCGCCGCCCGCGAGCTGCGACGGCGACACGCCCCCATTTCGTCCGCCGGTGAACGGCTGCGGCCACACTGGCTCGGGCGTGTCTTCGCGATGATCCGCCGGCAGGCCCGGATCGACGTGCACGACGAACGCGAGGCCGCCCGGCCGCTGCTCCGGGCGCTGCGCCGCAACGAGGCCGTGGGACTGGCCGCGGATCGAGTGATCATCGGCGACGGCGTGCCCGTGCAGCTATGCGGCGAGACCGCGATTCTCCCCAAGGGCCCCGCCTTGCTGAGCATCATGAGCGGCGCGCCGCTGATGCCCGCCTTCACCCGGCGCCTGCCCGACGGGCGCGTCCAGGGCTACTTCGGACGCGCCATCCACCTGCGCGATCTGGATCGCTCAAGCGACGGCCTGCAGGAAGGCGTGCAACGCATGGCGGATGTGCTGACCGAGATGATCGGCTTCGGCTATCGCAGTTGGTACGCCCTGCACCCGGTGTGGCCCACGGCGCGGGTGCCGTAGAAGCCCCCTGCTTGGGTCCCTTCCCCCTGCAAGGGGGAAGGCTAGGATGGGGGTCAGCGGCTCACGTCTGAGGTGGCGCCAATCGGCTCAGCCGCTGCCGACGTTCTCGAGGAATTCCCGCGCGCCGGCCTCCAGCCATGGCGTCCAGGGCGGGTGCAGAAACTGGGCGCCGACGTCAATCCAGTGGGCCGCGTCTGACGTGAAGGCCAGCGTGCCCGCCGTCCGACCGGCGGCGACGATCTGGCGAATCGTCTTCTCCGTGAGCTCCCGAATCTCGGGCGCTTTGCTATCGAGAATTCCCATGCTCTGACCCAGGTCTGAGGGCGCCACGAAGAACACGTCGATATGGTCGACCTCGAGCAGCTCCGGCAGATTGCCGACCGCGATGATGTCCTCCACCAGAATCACGATCAGCGTCTCGTCGTTCGCCTTGTTCAGGTAGTCGTCGACGCCGTAACCCTGGCGCGAGCCGAACATGCCGCGATGCCCGATGGGCGCGAACTTGGCCGCGTCCACGATCTGCCGCGCCTCGTCGGCGGTGTTGACGTGCGGCACCACGATGCCCTGCGCCCCCTGGTCGAGGGTGCGGTAGATGATGCCGGGCTCCACGCGATTGACGCGCACGATCGAGGTCGCGCCCCACAAATCGCAGGCGCGCGTGAGGTCGGCGATGTCGCCGAAGTCCACCGGCCCGTGCTCGGCCTCGATCCAGAATCCGTCGAATCCCCACGGCCCCATGGTGTCGATGAGATCAGGTGTGTTCACGCCGGCCGGGACAGAGACCACCTTGCCCTCGGCGAGCCTGCGTTTGACGCGGTTCGGTCGGATTTCGGCCATGCTCAAGGTTCCTCGCAGCGATCGACGGATCGGCAACGGCCGCCAGCGTAAGGCATGGACGCCTGCCGGTCCGGCATGGAGCGGTCAGACCGACGTTTTGGCTACGTGCGGGGGACGCGGGAATGCCGGCTGCACAAATGGCTACGAGAGCGCAATTCCACGCCCAATCCGGCTTTCAACTGCCCGGAATCGTCTCTCAATCGCCCAACCTTCGTCACGCTTTCACCTATGGGCAGGGGCTTTTATGCGTGTTCGGCCATTTGCTACAGGTCCGAAATAAATATCCACGCCACTACGTCCGCGTAACCGTGATGAACGTCCCGGACACCTCGCTCATGCGGGGGTTGTTGGGGTCGGTGCGACCGTAGGCGGCCAGCAGCGTGTCAGGCGCGACCTCTTCGACCCAGTCGTAACTGCCGCAATCCCACGGCTGCGTGCCCAGGTGCAGGCAGAAATGCCCGATCCAGGTGTGGCCGTCGTCCAGGCTGAAGGCCAGCCAGTCGCCGGGACGGCCGTAGATCACCGCCACCACGCCGTTGGCCATGCGGCAGGCGTTGGGCCAGACGCCGCGGTCGGCGATTGGGTCGGCCACGCTCCAGGTGCGCCCGTCGTCCGCCGACCGGCTCAGATAGAGCGGCGAATAGGTTCCGTCATACCGGCCCCCGCTGCGCATGAAACACAGCACCTCGCCACTCGGGAGCACCAGCAGCGCCGGCTCGTCGAAGCCCTCGATCCGCACGTGGTCGTCCGGCGTCAGGTCCGACGCCACCGTCGCGCGGTAGTGCCAGCTCCGGCCGCGGTCCTCCGAGCGCAGGACGTAGGTGCTGTACTTGCCATGGCCCACGAACCGTCCGTGCGCGCCGGCCAGCACGCTGCCGTCGCTGAGCGCCACGAGGTTGTGATCGACATATGAATCCACGTGGAAGCCCCAGCGCTCGCTGTCGCCTTCGGCGAGCGGCGGAACGCCGGAAATCTCCACCGTCTCCGCGCTGAACGTTGCTCCCGCGTCGGTCGAACGGTAGGCGCGGCCCGTGTAAACGCCCGGTCGATCGGTCTTGCCGACCCACGGCTCTTCCGAGCCCTCCAGCCCGATCAACTCGCCGTCGGGAAACTGGTGGACGTGCCAGCTGGGCCAGGCCGGAGACGGCTCCCAGGTTTCGCCCGCGTCCCGTGACTCGCGCCACGTCATCGCCCCATCCTCCGAGGGGACGCTGCCCGCGATCAGGCGGCCGTCCCGAAGGTTGAAGAGGTATCCGGCGGGACAGAAGCGGTCTTGCTCAGGAATGAGAGTGATCGTGTTCTCGACCTGGATCGTCACGCCGGGCAGCTCGTAGCGCCCGCGGCACCGCGCTTCGTGGTTTTCGGGCATGGTCTTGGCAGCCATGTGGCGCTCGCTTTGCCGGGATGGTGGTGCGGGTTGGGTACCGATGGTAGCGGGCCGTCAGGCCGTACGCGGCACGCGCCACCTAACGCCCAAGAGTGAGTTTGGGCTAGATTCCCGCCTTCGCGGGAATGACGGAAGGGCTCCGCGAGAGTCAAATAAGGCGGGGCCTGGTCTGCAGGCATACCGCAGGACGAAACCTAAGGCTCAGGCGCCCTCTTCGTTGGATTCGTCCAGGATCGCGTCAATTCGCGGCGTGACGACTTCGATGAAGTGGGTGAGGGTAGTCGCCAGCGTGTCGGCAAAAGTGTCGTCCAAGGCACTAGCTCGACGTGAAACCAGGAGCTCGTTCCACTCACCATCGATCAGTTGGTCATCGTAGACATGCACATTACCGAGCCGAGACTCTGCATTCACAGCTTCGCCACCGCGAAATCCGAGATCGACACGCCATTCACCCAAGTCACGTTCATCGTCGCGATACAGATTGGTGAAGTAGAACATCTCCCAGTTGCCCCACTCAGGCCGCGCATACCACACGTGGTAGTAGCGAAAGTCGCCACTCTGCCCTGCCCACCTGCTTCGCTTTTCCGGCCTTAGCTGGTCAGGGAGGCTTTCGATGGTGCGGTCCGCAACGTCTCTAAGGAAGCGCGTGACTTCATCGTTGCGGTTCCTCGCAGCGGTCTGCGCCCACTTACTGGCACGGTGCCCTACAGGCGGATTCTCGCTCGAAGCGTCGCCGATGCCTATGACGTATTCATCAACGCCCGGCACGGGAATGATGGTGTTGGCCTGCACATACAAGGAACCGGCCTCACCGTCGCGGTACGGCGTCAGTTGGACGCAGGTAATCAAATCTTCTCCGGGAGCCTTCTCGTTCAGCCAGAGCGCAGCCGAAATAACTTCCGGCGCAAACCTGTGGCTCGCCAGAATGATGCGCTGATCGTTGTTCAAGGCGTTGAAGTCGTCGGCGTTGAGGTGCCGCAGCAGCCGGTCCGTGGCCTCCGATTCAGACACCGCGCCGTACTCGGCCAGCATGGGAACGACGTTGTCCGCGGTGGCACGGTGGAGGTAGCTGGCGTATTTGATTGCCTGCCAGTGCGCGTCGGAGCCCGTGTCGTCGCGCTTCAATTCGATCACGACGAGCCGGCCGTCCGCGTCCACCGCCAGGAGATCCAGCCGCTCGTCGGTTCGATCGAAGCCGCTGAACTCCTTGCCGATGATCAGCAGGTCTTCGCCCAGAATGCCGGGGTTGGCGGCGACCCATTCCTGAATGTCGCGCCGCTCCTGGAATCCCAGGCTCGAGAATTCGACCTCCTCGATCCTCTCGGATTCGTGGTTGTCAGGATTGATTCGGAATAGCTGCGGTTCGGCACCCATACCGCCTCCAGACTGCTTCATCGGAAGTTGTGAACTCTTCCCATCCCGTTCATGGTTCGACTAGCTCACCACGAACAGGGGAGCGGAGCCTACCATGCGGCCAACGAGCCGTAGAGCCGAGGAGTCGCTGCGATGACTGAGACGCAAATCCGTGAGCGAGTGCTGGCCGAGGTGGATGCTTTGGCCGATGACCTCGTTCAGATGACCATCGACACCGTCCGCATCCCGTCGGTGAATCCGACCTATCCGGGCATCGACCAGGCGGCGGCGCTGGGCGGCGAGACCCGCGTGAACGAGTTCTGCCAGCCGCTCATGGAGGCCGTGGGCCTCGAGACGGATCTGTGGGAAGCCGAAGAGGGCCGCGCGAACCTGGCCGGCAGGCTCCGCGGTGCCGGCGGGGGGCGGTCGCTGCTCTTCAACGGCCACGTGGACGTGGTGCCGCCCGGTCCCGACGCCAACTGGTCGAAGGCCGGGCCGTGGAGCGGCGAGGTCATCGACGGCAAGATCTGGGGACGCGGCTCGTGCGACATGAAGGGCGGCAACGCCGCCACGCTGATCGCGCTGCGCGCGGTCTTGCAGGCCGGTCTCCATCCCAAGGGCGACGTGATTCTCGAGTTCGTCGTCGGCGAGGAGATGATGAACACTGAGGCCGGAACGGGCGCGGCCATCGAGCGCGGCTACACGGCGGATGCGGCGATCGTGGCCGAGGCCTCCGGCCCGCCGCACCGCCTGGGCATCATTCCGGCATCGCCCGGCCTGCTCTACATGGCGCTCACCATCAAGGGCAAGGCCGTGCACGCCTCGATGCGCGACGAGCTGATTCGCGCGGGCGGCGGCGGCGCGGCAATTGGCGTCTCCTCCATCGACAAGGCGCAGATCGTCATGGACGGCCTGCGCGCGCTGGAAGAGGAGTGGGGCCAAACCAAGGCGCATCCGATGTTCAAGCGTCCGGGACACTTCACGATCTACCCCGGCCTCGTGCAGGGCGGGCCGAACGGGCCGTTCGTGATTTCGGAGGAGAGCCGGGTGGAGTACGCCATCTGGCACCCGCCGCAGGAGCCGGTGGAGGACGTCAAGGCCGAGATCGAGGCCCACATCGCGCGCGTGGCGGCCACCGACTCGTGGCTGCGGGACAACCCGCCCAAGGTCGAGTGGCTGCTCTGGTGGCCGCCGTTCGACGTGTCGCCCGACGAGCCCATCTGCAAGGCGCTCGAAACAGCCTATGCCGGCGTGTTTGGCACCGAGGCGCCCTACTACGGCTTCGCCGCCGTCGACGACGGGGCGTTCCTGAACCGCGCCGGTATTCCGGCCATCACCATCGGCCCGGGAAGCTTGCTGGTGGCGCACGGTCCCGACGAGCACGTGGAGATCGACGACTTGATCGACGCGGCCAAGGTCTACGCGCTGGCCATCGTCGAATGGTGCGGCGTCGCATCATAGGTCCGGCGGCGAACTCCAGCGGACGGAGGCGCCCAGCATGAGCCGCACACACTCCTGCGCACCCACGATGACCGATGAGGACGTGGTGTGGTTCTGCCGCAACGGCTACTGGATTCTCGAAGCGGTCGTGCCAGACGAGATCAACCGGCGAGCGCTGGACTATCTGGCGTCGAACACACAGGGGGAACCCACCGAGATCATGGCGGAGGACTGGTTCGTCGACGGCGTGATTCTCAACCCCGCGGCCGCCGGGGCGGTGCGCTCGCTGCTGGGAGACGACTTCGCCTTGCCGACGCTGATGGCCAACCATCGCGGCCGAGGCCCGGCCAAGCCGCAGGATTGGCACCGTGACAGCGGCTCACTCCACGGTCCGGAGCTCAACTACCTGCAGGTCTTCTACTACCCGCAAGACGTGCCGCCGGAGATGGGCCCTACGGAGCTGCTGCCGGGATCGCACTTCCTCTACCAACAGGAAAAGCACATGGCGCACTACGGGGCGATCAAGGGCGGCGTGCTCACGAGCGGGCCGGCCGGTTCGATCTTCATCACCGCATACAACATCTGGCACCGCCGAGCGGCCCGGACGGCGGCGGCGGCCGGCGTGCGCCACTTGCTCAAATACAACTACTGGCGCACCGCCGACCCGCGTCGAGACTGGATTGTGAACCCGGAGTTCGATGTTGCGTCGGCGGATTTCGTTGTCGACGGGCTGCGGTTCGCCGATGGGGTCCGCGACTGCGTCGACGCCGCCGAGATGTACTTCTGGCTCAGCGGCAAGATCGACGAATTTCACTACCTGGGCGGTCAGTCGTGGCCCGCGGACATCCTGCTAAACAAGCCCGCGCCCGGAACCGACGAACGTGCCAGGTACCGCAGGCGCTACGGCGTGCCGGGCGACATCACCGATCGACGGGAGAGGCAATCCAGACGCCTGCGATGAGGTGAGGTTCGACCGCCGCCGCGCGCCACCGCGAGCTAGGATGGGAGGCGCGAGCGCCACGGCGCGACCGGCGGAGGTCTGCTGATGAAAGACCCGCGGCAGATGGTGCGGCAGTGCATCGACGAACTGCGCGAGGGACGGCTGACCGAGGAGCGACTGCGCGAGCTGGAGGAGGCCGTCGGCAAGGAGAAGCCGCGGCGTTGGGACCTGCTCTACCTCCAGGCGGCACGAACATCCGAAACCTCGGACGTGGTCGGCATGCGCCTGATCCGCGACGGCCAGGTGGTGTACCCGCTGCCGGAACCCGAGGACTGGCCCTACAAGACCGTGCTGGAGGCCATCAACGACGGCTGGCGGGTGGTGAAGTTCCCCGAGCTTTCGCTGCTGATGGACGAGAGCCGCACCTACGGGCTCTCCTGCGAGTTCATCCTGGAACGGAGGGCCACCGCATGAGCATTGCCAAACGCACGCACTCCTGCGCGCCCACCATGACCGACGACGACGTGATCTGGTTCTGCCGCAACGGCTACTGGATTCTGGAAGGCGTGGTGCCGGACGAGATCAACCGGCGGGCGATGGACTTTCTCGACGAGCATCCAATCTCGGAGCCGTCGGAGATCCTGGAAGAGGACTGGTTTGTCGAAAACGTGATCGTCAACCCGGCCGCGGCCGGGGCGGTGCGCTCGCTGCTCGGCGACAACTTCACCCTGCCGGTCCTGATGTCGAATCACCGGGGCACCGGCCCGCGGCATCCGCAGGACTGGCACCGGGACGGCGGCTCTCGCTATGGCCCCGAGGTGAACTATCTGCAGGTGTTCTATTACCCGCAAGACGTGCCGCCGGAAATGGGCCCGACGGAGTTGCTGCCGGGCTCGCACTTTCTCTACCAGCGCGAGAAGCACATGGCGCACTACGACGCGATCAAGGGCAGCGTGCTGACGGCCGCGCCGGCCGGCTCGATCTTTCTCACGTCCTACAACATCTGGCACCGGCGCGGCGCACGAACGGCGCCGACCGGGATACGCAACCTGCTCAAATACAACTACTGGCGCACCGAGGACCCCAGGCGCGATTGGATCCAGGAGCCGGACTTCGACATCGAGTTCGCCGACTTCGTGGTGGACAGCCAGCGCCACTCGGAGCTGATGCGCGACTGCGTGGACGCCGCCGAGATGTACTTCTGGCTCTGCGGCAAGTCCGACGAGTTCCACTACCTGGGCGGGCAGGGCTGGCCGGGCGACATTCCCGAGAACAAGGCCACGCCCGAGGCCATCGCGCGCACGCGCTACCGCCACCGCTACGGCGTGCCGGGCGACATGACCGATCGCGGCTATCGGCCGGTCGGCCGCACCTGGTGACATGACCTGGGACATCGAGCGGCACGCGGCCGAGATCGAGCGCGACGGCTACACCATCCTGGATAGCGTGCTGCCGCAGGCGGAGATCGACGCCTCGGTCGCGGCGATCGAGGAGACGCTGGCCGCCGAGGAGACCATCGGGCGCAAATACGGCTTGCAGAGCGCAAATCTGCGGATGGTCTTCAACGCGCAGGCGAAGCACCGGCACTTCCACGGTCTGCCGCTGCGCCACCCGGCGCCGTTGGAGGTGGCGCGGCAGGTGCTGGGCGACGACATGTTCGCCCACGACGTCACCATTCGCGTGCCCATGCCGACCGGGGAAAAGGATCACAAACGCTTCGGCGGCAACCTGCACGCCGACTGGAGCGATTTCACGGTCAAGCCGTTCGTGGGGGGGCGGCACTACGCGCTGGGCATCCAGGCGGCCTGGGCCCTCACGGAGTTCTCCACGACCACCGGCGGTCCGGTGGTGTGGCCGGGGTCGCACCTCACGACCGAGATTCCGCCCGAGGACTCGGTGTCGCTGCCTCCGGGATGGAAGATCGCCGAGGCGCCGGCGGGGTCGGTGCTGATGTGGGACGCCAGCCTGTGGCACACCGGCGGCACCAACCGCGGCGACGGACCGCGCTACTCGCTGATCCTTTTCTTCCAACGCTGGTGGGTGAAGGGCTTCAACGATTCCTATCGCTACATGCCGCCGGAGATGCGCGCCCGGATGTCGCTGGAGGAACGGAAGCTCTGGGGGCAGGAGGCCGGCGTCCCGCCGAACACGCATTTCCGGGACATGAGCCAGGAGCAGATCGAGGCGCTCACGCCCGAGGAGCAGGCCGTCCTCAACATCGCGCCGTACTAGGGCGTGGCAGGCGAGTTTGAAACTCGCCCCAACGAACGATTCCGTACGTGGTGAGCCGATGGACCTGTCATTCCGATGAAGCGCCTGCCGCCCGTCCGTCATTCCGGCGGAGAGCCTGCCCCGGACCTGATCCGGGGCCGGAATCCAGTCCGGGTCACCGGCGCGTCGTGCGAACCTGGACCCCGGCCCCGTATCGCGTACGAGGCAGGCTCTTCGCCGGGGTGACGAGGGATCGTCCTGGATCGAGTGGCCCGCCGAAGCGGCTTGAACACCATTGACTTGCAACACAGATACTCCGAACGCAGCGAGGAATCCAAGGGCATTGCGCCTGCTCCCCGCTCCTTAGATTCCTCGCCGAGCCTCGGAATGCCAGGGTGGGGAGTGGCGATGAGCTGCGCGGTGGAGGCTCCCGCGCCGTATCGAGTGCGGGGGTGAAGGGATACCAAGGGATGCGGCAATTTCGTCCCCTCATCCCAACCTTCTCCCCAAGGGAGAAGGAGCCGGGCGACCTGCCGGATCGGCGATGCCGTTGCCCGAACTCTCCAGTTGCCGCCCACCCGAGCCGGAAGGGACGGTCCGGTTCCCTCTCCCTGTGGGAGAGGGCTAGAGCCTGCCACTTACCGCACCCGGGGGGCGAGGATTCCACGCGTCGCGGCAGTTTCGTCCCCTCATCCCAGCCTTCTCCCCAAGGGAGAAGGAGCCGGGCGACCTGCCGGATCGGCGATGGCGTTGTCCAAACTCTCCAGTCGCCGCCCACTCGATCCGGAAGGGACGGTCCGGTTCCCTCTCCCTGTGGGAGAGGGCTAGAGCCTGCCACTTACCGCACCCGGGGGGCGAGGATTCCACGCGTCGCGGCAATTTCGTCCCCTCATCCCAACCTTCTCCCCAAGGGAGAAGGAGCCGGACGACCTGCCGGATTGGCGATGCCGTTGCCCAAACTCTCCAGTTGCCACCCACGCGAGCCGGATGAGTCGGTCCGGTTCCCTCTCCCATGGGGAGAGGGATAGAGCCTGCCCCGTACCGCGATACGGGGGTGAGGGGATCCGGCGCGGCTACCATGCCTCCATGCCGCGGCTGACGACCGCCGTCGAAACCTACTTCCAAGACCTGCGGCGCATCCGCGCCTCGGGCGGCGCCACGGCCGAAACCTCCCGCTACACCCCGCTGGAGAACCTGCTCAACGCGGTCGGCGGCAGCCTCAGACCCAAGGTGTTTTGCATTGGGCAACTGGCGAACCTGGGCGCCGGCCATCCCGACTGCGGCCTCTTCGCCGCCAGGCAGGTCCAGCGCGGCACGCCGCGCGAAGGGCAAACGCCCGAGCACGGCGTGGTCGAAGTCAAGCCCCTGGACGACGACGCCTGGCTCACCGCCGAGGGCGAGCAGGTCAGCAAGTATTGGGGTCGCTATCGCCTGGTCCTGGTCACCAACTACCGCGACTTCGTGCTCGTCGGCGACGACGCGGCGGGAATGCCGGCCAAGCTGGAAACCTTCCGGCTAGCCGCCGACGCGGAGGACTTCGACCGAATGCTGGAGAAGCCGCGAGCCTTTGCCAACCAGGTCGGCGCGGGTCTGATCGAATACCTGCTGCGCGTGCTCAAGCACCGCGCCGTGCTGGCCGAGCCCAGGGATCTCGCCTGGTTGCTCGCCTCGTATGCCCGCGACGGCCTGGCGCGGGTCGAGGCGGCCGGCGACGCTCCGTCCCTGGCGGCCGTGCGCGGGGCGCTGGAAGAAGCGCTGGGCGTCAGGTTCGAGGGGGATCGCGGCGCGGCGTTCTTCCGTTCCACGCTGGTGCAAACGCTCTTTTACGGCGTCTTTTCCGCCTGGGTGCTGTGGGCGCGCCAGGCTTCGCCGCCGTCGGGCGCGTTCGACTGGCGCACGGCCGTCTGGCACCTGCGCGCGCCGGTGCTGCGGGCGCTGTTCCAGCAGCTTTCGGATCCCGGCCGCCTGCAACCCCTCGGCCTGGTCGAGGTGTTGGACTGGACCAACGCCGCGCTCGACCGCGTGGACCAGGGCGCCTTCTTCGCCCGCTTCAACGAGGGCGAGGCGGTGCCCTATTTCTACGAGCCGTTCCTGCAGGAGTTCGACCCGGCTCTGCGCAGGCAGCTGGGCGTCTGGTACACGCCGTCCGAGGTGGTGCGGTACATGGTGGCGCGGGTGGACCGCGCGCTGCGGGACGACCTGGGAATCGCCGACGGGCTGGCGGCGGAGAACGTCTACGTGCTCGATCCCTGCTGCGGCACCGGCGCCTACCTGGCGGAAGTCCTGCGCCGCATCGCCGCCAACCTTCAGGACCGGGGCCTGGGCGCGCTGACCGGGGCGCACGTCAAGCGGGCGGCGCTGGATCGGGTGTTCGGTTTCGAGATCATGCCCGCGCCGTTCGTGGTGGCCCACCTGCAAGTCGGGCTGACCATGCAGGACCTCGACGCGCCGCTGGCCGAGGACGGCGACGAGCGCGCCGGCGTCTTTCTCACCAACGCGCTCACCGGCTGGGAGCCCACGGTGCAGAAGCCGCTGCCGTTTCCCGAGTTGGAGGAAGAACGCGACCGCGCCGAACGGGTCAAGCAGGACACGCCGATCCTCGTGATCCTGGGCAATCCGCCCTACAACGGCTTCGCGGGCATGGCCGTGGACGAGGAACGGGAGCTGTCTACGGCCTACCGCACGACCCGGCGCGTACGGCGACCCGAGGGCCAGGGGCTGAACGACCTCTACGTGCGCTTCTTCCGCATGGCCGAGCGCCGCATCGCCGAGAAGACGGGCCAAGGCGTGGTCTGCTTCATCTCCAACTACTCGTGGCTGGACGGGCTGTCGTTCACCGGAATGCGTGAGCGCTACTTGGAAGCCTTCGACGAAATTCGGATCGACAATCTTCACGGCGACCGGATCATCTCCGAGTACGCGCCGGACGGTCGGACGAGCGAAACCGTCTTTGCGCTTGGCGGGCAGTCACCGGGAATCAGAATCGGTACGGCTATTGCCTTGCTCTCTAAGTCGGGCACAGCGGAGACATCACCTGTTGAGACACAGATCCGGTATCGCGACTTTCATCAGGCACGAGCGGAAGAGCGGCGGCAGGCGCTGTTGGCGAGCCTGGACGACACTGAAATGGATTCGGGCTATTCCACGCTCGAGCCCGAACTGCGGCTTGGTCTGCCATTCAAGCCGATGGCCGTCAGCCAAGACTGGTTCGATTGGCCGGCGCTGACGGACTTGTTTCCAACTTCATTTCCCGGCGTCAAGACTAGCCGTGACGCCTTTCTGGTCGATGCCGACCTCGATCGGCTCAAGGCGCGCCTTGCCGATTACTTCGACCCGGAGTTGCGCCACGATGAGATCACGGGGCGCTATCCGGGCGTGATGCAGAGCACGCGCCGGTTCAATGCCGCCGTGGTCCGCGACGCGCTGCTCCGACGCAGCGGGCCGACGGAAAGCGGCTTCGTCCAGTACGCGTACCGACCGTTCGACACCCGCTGGCTCTACTGGGAAGCCGACACCAAGCTGTTGGATGAGAAGCGTGCCGAATACATGCCGCACGTCTTCGCGAGAAACCTGTGGCTGGTCACCCAGCAGAAACCGCGCCGGGAATGGTCACCGCCACAGGTCACCTCGTATCTCGGCTGCATCGACTTGATGGATAGGAGCGCTACTTGCGTTCCCGCCTGGCTCCGCGAAGACGCCCTGGGAACCGACGGCAGCGGAGAAATCCCCCGCCGCCCCAACCTGTCGCCTGCTGCCCGCCGCTACCTAGACCGCTTGGGCCTGGGTGTCGAGGACCTCTTCAACCACGTCCTGGCCGTGCTGCACGATCCCGCCTACCGCGAGGCCAACGCCGGCGCGCTGCGCATGGAATGGCCCCGCATCCCGCTCCCCGGCTGGGCAGAGCTGTCGGTCAGTCCGGCCGCCCCCTCCGTCATTCCGGTGAAAACCGGAATCCAGGGTCCGCAGCGTCCCGCGCCCGAGGACTGGATACCGGCCTCCGCCGGTATGACTGAGGGAAGGGCCGCTGCCGGTGTCACGTCTTCCCACCAGGCGCCGCGCGTCGAGCACGCAGATTCCCCTGCCGAACAAGCCGCCCAAACCCTGGCCGCCTCCGCCGCACGCGGGCGCGAGCTGGCCGCCCTGCTGGACTCCGACACGCCCGTCCCCGGCGTCACCACCGGCCAACTCCGCCCCGAGATCGCCGCCATCGCCGTGCCCGCCACCACCCACGGCGGCAACATGACCGGCGACGACTTCGCCCTCACCGCCGGCTGGGGTCACTTCGGCAACAGCCAGGCCGTCATGCCCGGCCAGGGCCGCACGGTCGAACGTGCCTACACCCAAGCCGAACGCGAGGCGCTTGGCGATGCCATCGACACCATCGGCGACAGGACTTTCGACATCTACCTCAACGACCGCGCCTACTGGCGCAACGTCCCCGCCGCCGACTGGCGCTACAAGCTCGGTGGCTACCAGGTCCTCAAGAAGTGGCTCTCCTACCGCGAGCAAACCATCCTCGACCGCCCGCTGCGTCCCGAGGAAGTCCAGCACTTCACCGACACCGCGCGGCGGATTGCGGCGATCCACCTTCTGGGAAAATAGTCGTGGACAGACGCAATCGACCACCGAAGATCCCGACCCGCGCGCGAACGCGCGGCTTTAGGCGTACGAAAAAGCTGCGCCGGAATGCGAGCCTGCTAACCAGGAGGCCAGACCATGCCTAGACAGATGACCGCGATTATCGAGCGCGAAGGGGACTCCTACGTCGCGCTCTGTCCCGAACTGGATATCGCCAGCCAGGGCGTGAGCGTGTCCGAAGCTCGCGCCAATCTCAAGGAAGCACTCGAGCTCTTTTTCGAGGCGGCTTCTGCCGACGAGATTCAGCGCCGGCTTCATGATGAGGTCTATGTGACGCACGTCGAGGTGGCGGTTGGCTAGGCTTCGAGTGCTGTCGGGTCGGGAGGTCTGCGCGATCCTGGCACGACATGGGTTCGCCGAAGTGCGACGCCGGGGCAGCCACATACTGATGCAAAGGGTCGACGGCCGGGATACGACCACCGTTCCGGTGCCGAACCACAGGGAACTCCGGACCGGAACGTTGAGGTCGATCATCCGACAATCGGGGCTGCCCAGGACGTTGTTCGAGTGAGCAAGTATCCCGTGAGCCTCGTTGCGCAGCGGCAGCGAACGCCGGCAGCCAGGTCCGCCCCACGAGGTTGAATCATCGACAGGATTCCAGGGCAAGCCCAGAATGACGGAAGAGGAAACCGGCCTTGGCGACACGGCGCCCGCCTCCGTCATTCCCGTGAAGACGGGAATCCAGTCCGACTCCAGCTCCAAGGAATGCGGAGATGCTGTCTAAGGGAGGATGTGCCAGGGCCAGGCAGTTCTGCTTCACTCAGCGAAAGCACATTCTCCCGGTGGAAGTGTTTGACCAACCACCACAGGCATTGGATCTGCGCACCTTCAGGACGCTGAGTGCTCCGGCAATGCGTGCAACGCTCTCGGTAAAGGAAACTAGAGACTCAGAAGGCCTAGCCCGAGAGTCGTAGAGGGAATTCTGAACATGCCCTACGAAGTATTCGACCTATTCTACCGGTGCTCCCAATTGCATGGAGCCCACTCCAGCTTGAAAGATGCTGCTGATTGTTTCACCCAACTGACCCAACGGTACGGCGACGACATACCGGTACATCCGATCTCTCAAAAGTACGTTCACTGGATTGTTGCCATCGATAGGAACGGAAACCAGAGGAACTTCTCGAATCTCGACTTGGAGAAGGCTGCCGAACTGTCCTTGGACCCCAAGTCATTCGCGGCTAAAGTGCCTGGAATTACAACGTTTTCGCAGCTCGCGGGAATGTACTACGAAGCGTCAAGGCTAATACCAGCGTCGGGCGTCAACCTGAAAGGCATGTTTGACCACGAAGCCAAGGAGCGTCACTTCTGGACCTCGGACGCAGGCAAAGGCCAGGCATTGGTCTTCGCGCAGCAAGCGGCGTTTACCCTAGAGCTATCACTCAAGGCATATCTGGAATCTCTCGGGACGGTGGCGTCACTAGATACTGCGGACATGTGGAAACTGCGGACGCACAAGCTCGTTGACCTATTCAAGCTACTCGCAGACGACGAGAAACAGCAACTGGAAGAGTGGTGGAATCACTCGGACACAAAGAGAACCCACTTCCATGGGAGCTTTCGAGACTTCCTTTCCGAGAGCAACAGGCTTTACGAGAAATGGCGGTACATCACCGACCTTACGTCCCCAGACCTGTCTATCGATTTACCGAAGCTGTTGAGCGCCTCCGAGTTCCTGTTGTCTGCCTCCAGACGGGTATTCGAGGAAAACTCACCCATCAAGTTCAACGTCACGACGACAGTGCATCCGAGTCCCAATGTTGACGACGCAAGCCCGGCTCCTCGTGATGCAATGACCCTGGTGGAAGGTCGGGTGCGCACTATAAACATTCCCGACGGGTTTGACCCTTTCAGCATAGTCGAGCTTGTGATCGAATCTGATCACCAAAACGAAGATATTGTTGCCCAGGTCCACAAGCGGTATGTTGGGAATTACTACGGCCTTGAGGGGAAACGCGTCACTCTGGCCGGCAGAGTCAGAGAAGATCAGCCGCACTTACTGCTCCACCCCAATCACCTGGACGAATCTAAGATAGAAATTGGGTATGCTTTTGAGCGCCGCACGCTGAAAGGATCGATCTATGACTTCAGGATTGTCCATCCCGCACATGGAAAACCTAAGAAAATACACCTTTCCCTCTGGGACGAAACCTATTTCACGCAGGTCGAGTGCTTCTTTGTGACGGATAAGGAGCGCGACCAACTCAGGGAGTTCAATCCCGGCGACAAGATCCTGATAAGTGGTCGTGTAACGCTGCTGAACGGGCAGCCGGTCGTGTTGGTCCAGCCAACCTATATCGAGAGGGTCGTTGAAGAACGCGATGATCGGGAGGATGTGGCTCAGTAGGATACTCAGCTGCCCGATGGCCGCAATCGAGCCCAGCTAGTCTGGCGCGGCAAGCCGCCGGACGACGCGGCCGCGATCGAACGTCTGAGAGTCCTCGCCTGCGGCTCGGAATGACTGGTTGGGGCGCGTGGCATGACAGGTGGCGCCGCTCCGAACCGGACTGGTCATTCCGAACGCAGTGAGGAATCTAAGGACGCTGCGCCTTCTTCCCTGCCCCTTAGATTTCTCGCTTCGCTCGAAATGACAATGGTGGCCCACGCTGCGGGCAGCGTGGGACCGGCCCGAGTCGAATCCCACGCTGCGCGCAGCGCGGGCCACTGGGCCGCATTCCGTAGGATTGAAGCCGGCCGCGGATAGCCGGCTGGACCTGAAACCGGTGGTCATGGCGACGACGTCGATTGCTCCCACGAGCCTGGTCGACGGCTTTTGCCCCACGGTGCGGGATTGGTTCCTGGAGCGCTTTGGCGCGCCGACGGATGCGCAGGCGGCGGGGTGGCCCGCGATCATGAGCGGGCGCGACACGCTGCTGGCGGCGCCGACCGGGTCGGGCAAAACGTTGGCCGCGTTCATGGCCGGGATCGACCGGCTGGTGCGCGAGGCGGAGGCCGGCGCCCTGGAGGCCGAGACCTCGATCGTCTACGTGTCGCCGTTGAAGGCGCTGAGCAACGATATTCAGCGCAACCTGGAGGAGCCCCTGGAGGGCATCCGCCGGCGCGCGATCGAGGAGGGTCGAGAGCCTCCGGCGATTCGCACGGGCCTACGCACCGGCGACACGACCGCCAACGAGCGGCAGCAGATGGTGCGCCGGCCGCCGCACATCCTCATCACCACGCCGGAGTCGCTGTATCTGATGGTCACCGCCCAGCGCAGCCGCGAGACGCTGCGCGGCGTGACCACCGTGATCGTCGACGAGATCCACGCCCTGGCCCGCGACCGCCGCGGCTCGCACCTGGCGCTCACGTTGGCGCGGCTGGACCACATTGCCGACGCGCGGCCCCAGCGCGTCGGGCTGTCAGCCACGCAACGACCCATCGACGAAATCGCCCGGTTCCTGACGGGCATGGACCCGGATGCGGCGCCGCGACCCTGCGACGTCGTGGTCCTCGGGCACCAGCGCCACCTGGAGCTGGCCATCGAGGCGCCGCCCACCGACCTGGAAGCCGTGGCGCCGCGGGAGCAGTGGGGCGAAATCTACGACCGCCTGGCCGAGTTGGTGACCGGACACCGCACGACGCTGGTGTTCGTGAACACGCGCACCCTGTCGGAGCGGGTGGCCCACAACCTGGCCGAGCGGCTGGGCGACGACGCGGTGGCGAGCCACCACGGCAGCCTGTCCAAAGAGCGCCGGCAACGCGTCGAGCAGCGGCTGAAGGCCGGCGACCTCAAGGCGCTGGTGGCCACGGCCTCGCTGGAGCTCGGCATCGACATCGGCAGCATCGACCTGGTGTGCCAGATCGGATCGCCGCGCAGCATGGCGACGTTCCTGCAGCGCATCGGGCGCTCCGGTCACGCGCTCGGTCTGCGTCCCCACGGGCGGCTGTTCCCGACGACCCGGGACGAGTTGATCGAGGCCGCGGCGCTGATTCGGGGAGTCCGCGCGGGCCGGCTGGACCGCATTCATATCCCCGAGGCGCCGCGCGATGTCCTGGCGCAGCAGATCGTGGCCGAGTGCGCCTGCGAGGACTGGTCTGAGGACGCGCTGTTCGACCTCATGCGCACCGCCCAGCCGTACGCGGAGCTCGCGCGCAGCAACTTCGATGAAATCGTCGAGATGCTGGCGCGGGGAATCGGCGAAGGCGCCGGCCGGTCGGCGCCGCTCGTCCACTGGGACCGGATTCACGGGGACGTGCGGGGACAGCGGGGCGCGCGCCTGGCCGCCGTCATGAACGGCGGGACGATTCCCGAGACGGGCGACTACCAGGTCGTCGCCGAGCCCGACGACGCGGTGGTCGGCTCGGTGAACGAGGACTTCGCCATGGAGAGCATGGCGGGCGACATCTTTCTGCTGGGCAGCACCTCGTGGCGCATTCGCCGCGTCGAGCAGAGCACCGTGCGCGTGGTGGACGCCCAGGGCGCGCCGCCCACGATCCCCTTCTGGCTCGGCGAGGCGCCGGGTCGAACGCGAGAGCTGTCGCAGGAGGTCGGTCGGTTGCGCCGCGACATCGTGGACGGACTCGACGATCCGGCCGCCCTGCGGGCGCGGCTGCAATTCGAGTGCGCCGTGCCGCCGACCGCGGCGGCGCAGATGGTCGACTACGTGCGCGTGACGCGCGACGGCCTGGGGCTAGTCCCGTCCGACCGCGACGTCGTCTACGAGCGATTCTTCGACGACTCGGGCGGCATGCAGCTGGTGGTGCACGCGCCGTTCGGCCAGCGCGTCAACCGCGCCTGGGGGCTGGCGCTGCGCAAGCGGTTTTGCGTGCGCTTCGACTTCGAGCTGCAGGCCGCGGCCAACGACGACGCGATCCTGCTTTCGCTGGGTCCGCAGCACTCGTTTCCCCTCGAGGAGACCTTTCGCTACGTCACCTCGGCCAACGTCGCGAAATCGCTCCAGCAGGCGATTCTCTACGTGCCGCTGTTCCCGACCCGCTGGCGCTGGAACGTCACGCGCGCGCTCGCTGTGGCGCGGCAGCGCGGCGGGAAGCGCGTGCCGCCGTATCTTCAGCGCCTGCGATCGGACGATCTGCTGGCCGCCGTATTTCCCGAGCAAGTCGGCTGCCAGGAGAACGTCACCGGCCCCCTGGAGGTGCCGGACCATCCCCTGATCGAGCAGACGGTGCAGGACTGCCTCACGGAGGCGATGGACCTGCCGGAGCTGGTGCGCATCCTGGAGCGGATCGAGGCGGGCGAGATCCGCCTGCACGCCCGGGACACCGTCGAGCCCTCGCCGATGGCGCATGAGATCGTGAGCGGCCGGCCCTACACCTACCTCGACGACGCGCCGATCGAGGAGCGGCGCACGCGAGCCGTGAGCTTGCGGCGGGCGCTGCCCGAGAGCGCCAGGGACCTGGGCGCATTGGACGCCGACGCCATCGCGCAGGTCGCCGAGGAGGCCTGGCCGGATCCCCGCGATGCCGAGGACGTGCACGACGCGCTGCTCGGCCTGGTGGCCGTTGCGGAACCGGTGGTCGGCGATTGGCTCGACTGGCTCCACGAGCTGTCCGCGGCGGGCCGCGCGCTCAATCTCTCGATCGGCGACACGGTCCTGTGGTCGGCGGCGGAGCACCTCCCAGCCCTGCGGCTGCTCTACCCCGCAGAAGCGGTTCCGAACGTGCGGCTGCCATCCCGCGCCGAGCTTCCGGTTGACGACCGCGAATCGGCCCGCCGGCTGCTGCTCCGGGGACATTCCGAGGTCCTGGGTCCCTTCACGGTGGACGAGCTTGCGGGACGCACCGGCCTGGCGGCAGAGGACGCGGCGCGCGGGCTGGTGCAGCTCGAGACGGGCGGTTTCGTGCTGCGCGGAGCGTTCACGCCGGGGTTGGGCCAGGAGGAGTTCTGCGACCGGCGCCTGCTGGCCCGCATTCACCGCGCCACGCTCGATCGGCTGCGACGCGCCATCGACCCGGTGTCGGCGCAGGACTACATGCGCTTCCTCATCGAGTGGCAGGGGCTCGGTCCCACCGGCCGGTTCGAGGGCCGGGCCGGCCTGCGCACCGCGATCGAGCGGCTTCGCGGATTCGAGGCGCCGGTGGCCGCCTGGGAGAGCGTGCTGCTGCCCAGCCGCGTGCGGGACTTTCAGCCCAGCTGGCTCGACGAACTGTGCCTGAGCGGGGAGGTGGCGTGGGGACGCCTGTCACAGCCGCGCCCAAGCGCCAATGGCGACGCGCCGATCACGGGTTACACGTTGGCCGCCACGCGCGCGACGCCCATCACCTTCGTGCCCCGTCGGGACCTCCAGGTGCTGCTCGCGGCGGCGCGCGGTGCGCACGGCGGCGCGGCCTCGCCCCCAACCGTCGGCGCCGGAGGCGAAATCTATCGGCTGCTCGAATCGCGCGGCGCGCTCTTCTTCGACGAGCTGGCGGCGGCCACGCGACGCTTGCCCGGTGACGTGGAGGAAGGGCTGCGCGCCCTCATCGGCGGTGGTTGGGTGGCCTCCGACGGCTTCCACGGCGTGCGCGCGCTCGCCGGGCGGCGCCGCCGCGGCGGATGGCGGCGGCACGGCGGCGGGCGGCATGCCCTGGACGCATCGGCCTCGCCGCCCGGTCGATGGTCGCGGCTGGAGGCGGCGCCGGACGCCGAAGCCCTGTCCGACGACCTCGCGGAGCTTGTGGCGCAGGTGATCCTGCAGCGCTACGGCGTTGTCTTTCGCGACCTGCGCCAGCGGGAGGCGTTCGCGGTTCCGTGGCGCGACGTGCTGCGCGCCCTGCGCCGGCTCGAGGCCAAGGGCACGGTTCGCGGCGGGCGGTTCGTGTCGGGATTCGTGGGCGAGCAGTACGCCCTCCCCGAGGCCGTCACCGCCCTACGCCGCCACCGCGCGACGGCGCCGAGCGGCCAGCGAGTACGGATCAGCGCCGTGGATCCGCTGAATCTGACCGGCATCGTGACGCCCGGCGAGCGCGTGCCGGCGTATCCGGGACGCTCGATCGAGCTGGTCGACGGCCTGCCTGCCGTGGAGCAGGACGCCGTCCCTCGCTGACATGACCGCCGCCGCGCTGCACAATCCAGCGGAGCGGCGGTTGCGTAGAGTCTCAGAGAGACGGCATGCGCTCCGAGGCCCGCACGCGAGGCCGGCGTGATTCAGAAATGACCGACCACCCACGCCGCGCGCTCGCAACTGACGCTTCGGTCGCGCCATGGTCAAGCTGCGGAGATAGAGCATGACGGATCGAACGCGTTGGTTGAGTCTGGCGGGCGCGGTCGCCGCCATCGCGGCGATCATCGCCGTCATCTTCGTCGTGGTGCAGCCGCCGCAATCAGCGAGCGTGGCCCCCGTGCCGGACGAACCGACCGCGCCGCAGGTCGCAGCCCCCGCGCCGGTGACGGCGACTCCCGCGCCCCAAGCCGCGGCAACGCCGGAACCCTCCGGGCCGCTGGCGCCGGAGTTCGTCCGGGTCACCCAGTGGCTCAACAGCCCGGCGCTGAGCCTGGCCGAGCTACGGGGCCGGGTGGTGCTGATCGATATGTGGACGTTCGGCTGCTACAACTGCCGCAACACCCTGCCCTACCTGCGCGACTGGCACGCGAAGTACGCCTCCGAGGGCCTGCAGATCGTCGGCGTGCATACGCCCGAGTTTGAGTTCGAGCAGGTCGAGGCCAACGTGCGCGAGGCCATGATCCGGCTGAACGTGACCTGGCCAGTGGCGATGGACAACGACTGGGGCACCTGGCGGGCGTACAAGAACCGCTATTGGCCGCGCAAGTACCTGGTGGACCAGCAGGGCCAGATCCGGTACGACGTGATCGGCGAAGGCTCGTACGAGGAAATGGAGCGCCGCATCCGCGAGTTGCTCACGGAAGGCGGGGCCTCTCTCGATCACATTCCGCTGGGTGGCGTGGACGAGGAGGCGGCGCCCGCGCAGACGGCGCTGTTCACCGGTGATTCGTGGGACGAGGGTCGATTCCTCGCGGTCGAGGGCGGCGCGGAAGCGGCGCGCTTGGGCCTGCGCGGCGGCTGGGTGGTGGAGTCCGACCGGGTGCAGCCCGATCCGAATGGAGGCTCTAGCTCCTGGGACGCGACGGTTCTGGTGACATCGGGCATGGCGAATCTCGCCGCCGGGGCGAATCTGGCTTCGCCGGTGCTCGTGAAGGTGACGCTGGACGGCGCACCCGTGCCTGAGGCATTGCGTGGCGCTCATGTATTCGCGGGGTATGACGGAGCGACATTCGTTTCGATTGGCGACTTCGGCACCTACGGTCTGCTCCGCAACGGCGACGCCGCGCCGCGTGAGCTGCGGCTGCAAACGGACGATCCCGGCTTATCGCTCTACACCTTCGTGTTCGGTGCGTAGCGCCTCGCCACGTGGATCAATCGGTCAACCTGGCGGTGGCCTTCGGAGCCGGGGTTGCCTCGTTCATCGCGCCGTGCACGCTGGCGCTGGTTCCGGCCTACGTGCTCTATCTTGGCGGTCTCACGCTCAGCGACGGCGACGCGTCGAGCGCGCGGGCCACGCGCGGCGCCACGCTGCGCAGCGTGCTGGCCTTCACCCTTGGTTTCACGTCGGTCTTCGTACTCCTGGGCGCATCGCTCGGAGCGCTCACACAGACGCTGACCGACCATTCGGTGTGGCTGAACCGGGTGGGCGGCACGCTGATCATCCTGCTGGGGCTGATGGCCCTGGGATTGCTGCGAATTCCGCTGGCGCAGCGTGGATTCGCGTTCCGTCCGCAAGTCTCCCGTCAGCTGCACGTGGCGGGTGCATTCCTGGTCGGCGGCACGTTCGCGGTCAGCTGGGTCCCCTGCGTGGGACCGATTTTGGGGGCGATTCTCGTTCTGGCGGCCACCACGGCATCCGTGGGCGAGGGAGCGCTCCTGCTCTTGGCCTACGCCCTGGGCATGATGCTGCCGTTTGCCGCCGCGGGCGCCTTTTCCGGGTGGACGCGCACGCTGCTGCAGCGCCACGGCCACGCCTTGAACTACGCGACTCACGCCGGGGGAGTCTTGCTCATCGCGCTGGGGATCGTGGTTTTCACGAATCTCATGCCGGTGATCGCGCGATATATCCCAATTGGCGTATGACGAGCGCATCGGACGGAATAGAATGTGACGAGGTCATGGGAATGCGCCGGCGCGAAAGGGCCACTACCGGCGCAGGGCCCGGACCCTAGGACGGAGTGAGGAGCGTGAACGGCATGCCAGACAGCCAGGCCACGGCGCGGCTTGCCGCCGCCGTCGGGCAGATTCTTCCCGTCGACGGCGAGCGCTCGCTGACGGCGGTTGGCGCAAGACTCGACCTGGAAATCGCATCCGTGGATGACGCGGCGGAATACGCCGCGCAGCTGATCACGGCGGCCGGTGATGCGGGCACCCTCGAGGAAGTGGTGGGCGCCTTAGTCACCGAAAGCGTCATGTACCGACGGGACGCGCGCGAGCCGATTGACTCGGCCGAATATGCCGAGCTCGCGGCGGCCGCGCTGGCGCTCGGGGTGACGGTTCCCTCCTTGGCGGAGGTGGAAGACACGTCCACGGAGGACGACGCCACGGAGCGCCGATCGCGGCTGCTCGGCGCCATGCTCGACCTGTACTCCGACATGATGAGCGGTCCCGAGGACGAGCGTCCCTTGAAGCTGGCGAACGTGCTGGGCGGGCTGCTGCGGGCCAATGACGTGGAGATCCTGCGCCTGCCGCAGGCGGGCGCGAGCGACGTGCGCGGCGTCGTGCGCATGGGCAGCATCGAGCACCTCCTGACGGCGGTGTGGGAGGTCGGCGACGACCCACTGGCAGTCGATACCACCGAGGAATCCGTCCACGCGCAGGACCGGCGCACGCTGCTCGTGGCGCTCCAGGGGTTTCCGCGCGAACTGCGGCTGGACCCCGACCGAGACCGCCGCAAGATCCTGCTGGACGGTCGCGACCTGACCCTCCTGCTCGAAGGCCGCTGGACGCTGCCGCACGCGGTCCGCTGGAAGGCGCGCGAGCAGCGGGAAACGGGGGTGTTTGCGCGCCTGCCGATAGCTCCGCCCGAGAACGACCCAACGGCGATTGCCTTTTCGTCGGATACCGCCGAAATCGTCGAAGTCGATTCCGATCAGAAGACCCTGGCGGCAAACGTTGCCGAGTTCGACCAGACGATCTCGGAGGAGATTGAGGCTTCGGAAGCCGAACAGAAGCGCCTGCGCGTCATCGGATTCATCCTGGCCGGAATTGCCGCGGCCGTGGTCGTGGGACTATTCATCAATTCCAGGATTCAAGAGGCGATCGCGGAGGGAAACCTCGACGCGGCAAGCGTCACGGCCATGCGCGCCGCCCAGGCGCAGGAAGATGCCCTGGAACGGCTCGAGATCACCGGCCTGAACCGGTACTTCTCTGACGACGTCATTGCCAGCATTCGGCAGCAAATCGAGAGTCTGCGCGCGAACAACGTCTACATCACCGCCCGTATCGACCGTGAAGTCTTGCGCGAGAACTCGGGTGTGCAAGACGAGCTGGCGTTCATCGCCTTTCGCGAGACCGGAGAAACCGAGCTGCGGGGCCAAGGCGACGGGCGCATCATCAGCAGCGATCCGGCCTATCGCGCCGTGCTGGGCTTCATCATGTCTCGGAGCGAGACCGGCCAGTGGCTGGTCACCGACCGGCGGGTGTTTGACAGCAGCTAGGGCCACGGCGGGCTGAACCGGGCCGTAGTGTCGTTAGGTATTCTGGCGCGCGGCTAGTCGGGGCTGCCAAGGCTCGCGGCCGCTACGGCGACGTAGCCAAGTGGTAAGGCGGGGGTCTGCAAAACCCCTATACCTCGGTTCGATTCCGAGCGTCGCCTCCAATCGAGGTCCGCGCCGCGCACGGCAGGGGCGGCGCGGCACGCGCAACCGTCCGGACCCGGTTCGTTGGCTCAGTTGTGCGCCGCGCGGCGCGCGCGCTCCCACACCTGCTCGACGAGCTCACGACCCGGGTTCCCGGGCGGCGCGGTCAAAAACTCATCGCGTCCGGCGCGCGCGTGGAGCCAGGCAATGACGATCGTGCGATGGTCCGCCGATACGGGCTCGCTGGATTCACGGGGCTTCAAGAGGTCGTGCAGCGCCCGGCGAACGCCGCCGCGGCGCGGGCGGGTCAGAACCACGTGTCGAGCGATCTGGCCGTCGTCGATGAGCGCAATCTCGGCATCTCCGGGCCGCGGACCGCTGTCCACGACGACGACACGCTCACCGCCAAGTCCGCCGGCAAGCGGTCGGCGCTCGGTGCGCGAACGCCGCAGCCGCCGCACGATCGCCTCGCGCTCCTCGGCCGGCGCGTCGGCATCGGTGACAACGACAATCGCCGCCGCGCGACCGTTGCTCAGATAGGCCAGAGCCGCAGCGCGCCGCCACGGCTCGACCGGACTGGCGCCGCGGGCCGGTAGGTCCAACAAGCGGCGTGCCGCCTGGGCGGCGAGTCGCGCGTCGCGCGCCGTGGGGAACGGCCCCACGTAGTCGCCGGACTCACCCCGCACGGTCGATGCCGTGTTGACGACCGCCGCTTCGGCCGGACCAAGATGGACCAACAGGCGCGAGGCCCGGCGCTGGCGCTGCACGTTGTAGACCGGCGCCAGCTCCGCGATGAGCTCGGCCTCACGCAGGAGCGCGCGCAACTCCGAGCCCGTCACTTCCCAATCGACGCGATCGATTCGCGGCAGCATGTCGGCTCGCTGCCGCACGAAGCTGTGGGACGTGGTGAAGTGCGCCCGCACGCGGCGCTGAAGCGAGACGGTCTTGCCCACGTAGAGCGCCCGACCGGCCGGGTCGCGAAACACGTAGGCCCCCGGGGACGGCGGCAGGTTGCGCGAAGCCCAGCGGGCGAGTTCCTTGGCGCGCTGTGGCATCGGTCCTTCGGGCCCGCCCTCCGCACCAAGCGCACGCAGGGCTTCGACGGTGGTCACGCCGCGGGCGCGCGCCCGGTCCAGCAGCGCCGTAAACAAGCGGTGCGTGGCGCGGGCGTCGGGCAGCGCCCGGTGGCGGGGGGATTCTTGTTCGCCAAGCAACGCCAACGCATCGGCGAGGCCGGAGACTTCGGCCTCCGGCATCAACTCTTGCATCAGCTCCATGGTGTCGAGACCGTCACCCGGAAAGAGGGCACGCTGCGACCACACGGCCTCCCGGTTGAGGTAGCCAAGATCGGTCGGCAGGTTGTGGGCCACCAGCACGGCGCCGGATTGAAAATCGCGAAACTCATCCAGCACCTGCTCGATCGGCGGTGCGTCGACCAGCATCTCGTCGGTGACGCCGGTGTAGCGGGTGATGAACTTGGAGACGCGACCGGGAATGCGAACCAGGGTCTCGAACGTGCCGACAACCGAATCGCCGCGCACGCGCTCGGCGCCGATTTCGAGCACGCGGTGCCGCCCGCCGCGTCCGCCGTTGGTCTCGATGTCGAAGATTACGAACTCGGCGTCGTCGAGATCCTGGGCCCGGCGCCGCCAGGCGGCCAGCTCCCACTGACCCTCCGGCGCCTGCCGCAAGCGGTCATCCTCCAGCAGCAGCGGCTCGAGTGCGCGCGTCGCGATGGCGGCGGCCTTGGACTCCACGTGAAGCACCGCCTTGGCCAGGTGCTGCAGCGAGAGCGGTCGGTCGGCCTCGGTGAGCTCGCCGATGGCGGCCTCTACGAGCGTGCTGCGGCGCGGCCGATCAGGCCCGTTGGCCGCGGTCACGCCATGTCGTCGCGGAGCTTCATCCGTCGCGTCCCCCAAGAACCAGTGATCCGGCCATGTTGACCAACCCGACAAGAACTGAACCGACCACCGCGCCGACCACGTTGCGGATCTCGATGGCCTCGACAGCCTGCGCCGCCAGCCAGAAGACGCCGGCGCTAACGACCACGTGCGAAAGCCCAAGCGTCAGCACGCCCAGCACGCACGTGATCGGCTTGAGCAGCACATCCACCACCGGTCGCACGTAGGCATTCACCAAGGCCAGCACGGCGGCAAAGGCGGTGATGGTGGTCCAATAGGCGTTCGTCCCCTCGGGGGGAAACGAAATGCCGTCGGGAACGAGAGCCGCCACGGCCAGAGCCGCGAAGAAGCAGGTGACGAAGCGCGCGAGGAGATAGCGCAGTTCGCGGGTCATGCTTGACCCGCTCCAACGCCGGCGGCGCCTCTGTGGCTATGCGGAATCGCCGGAGCGAACCTCCACACCCGCAAGCTCCTCGAGCGGCTTGATCAGCGCCGCCGCGTCCAGGTCGCCCAGACCCATGTGCCGCACCTCCTGATAGAGCTGGTCGGCCAGCGTCGTCGCCAGCAGGCGCACGTTGCTGCGCCGCCCCAACTCCAGCGCGAGGCCCAGGTCCTTGAGCAAGAGCTCCACCCCGAAGCGAGCTTCGAAGTCGCCCGGAAATACCAGGTTCGGCATGTCCACTTCCATGCAGCGGCTGGCGGCGTAGGCCCCCATGAGCGTGTCGAACAGCTGCTGGGGGTCGATGCCGTTCTTCACCGCGAGCACGTAGGCTTCGGCGTTGGCGGCGCGGACCCCGGCAATGATCATCTGGTTGGCCAGCTTGGCCACGCAGCCCGCACCCACCGGTCCGAAGTGCTGCACGTTGCCGCCCACGATGTCGAGCAGCTCCTGGCCGGCCTGATAGTCCTCGGCGGTACCACCGACGAACACGGCGAGCGTGCCCGCGGTGGCGCCGGCCGGCCCACCGCTCACGGGGGCGTCCAGGTAGCCCACGCCCTTGCCGGCGGCCTCGGCGGCGCAATGCTGCGCGGTGTCGGGTCCGTTGGTGCCGAAGTCGATCCAGAGCTGGCCGTCACGGGCCGTCTCGAGGGCGCCGTCGGCACCCAGCAGGATGTCCAGGGAATCCTGCGGCAGCGGCACGTTGAGGCAGACCACGTCCGACTGCGCGGCGACCTCCGCCGGCGTGTCGGCGGCGGCGCCGCCGTCGGCGACGAAGGCATCCACCTTCCCGCGGCTGCGGTTGTGAACGATGAGGTCGTGCCCGGCCGCCCGCAGGTTCGTCGCCATGGGCAGGCCCATCTTGCCGAGGCCGATATATCCAATTTGCATGCGCGGCTAGCTCCTTAAGTCACTCACTCAGATCGGCGGCGCGCCGCAGTCCTGATCCGGCCCGGAGGTCCGATCGGTCGGCGTCCACGCTGCCGCTGGGGCATTCCCAGCCTCCGCAAACCATACCAACGGACTCAGACGCGCGCCCACGCCGCGGCAAAGGTGCGCTTGGCGTTGCCGATGATCTCGGCCGTCGTCTGGTATGGCGCCGGCTTCATCTCAAAACTGACCAAGGGCATGGGGGTCGGCAGGTGCTTGTCGAAATAGCCGATCTCGAACAGCGCGCGCAGGAAGGCCGCGAGCTCCGGCACGTCGTTCACCCCGCCCGGCTCACCGAACACGGGATGCTGGTCGCCCCATTGGGGATGGGAGCGATCGCTGGTGAGGCAATTGCCGATATGGGCCTGGATGATGTGATCCGCCGCCTGGCGCACGGATGTCGGCGGGTCCTCGCCCAACAGCGGCAGGTGGCTGAGGTCGAGGCAAAGCCCGAAGTTGGGCGTGTCGGCGCGAACCATCTCGCTCACGCGAATGCAGAGGTCGATGGGACCGAGCAGCGAGCACTTTTCGATTTCCCGGTCGAACTGCTCCAGCGCGATCCAGATGCCGAAGCGAGCGGCGTAGTGGCAGATCTGCTGGAGCGAGTCGGCCAGGCGGGTCAGCGCCGGTTCAACGTCGTCGTCGGTCGCCGGCGCCGAGTTGGGGCCGTCGAGCACCCCAACGAGCGTCGCGTCCAGCGCGTGCGCCTCATCGACGCCGCGCAGCATCGCCTCGATGGCCCGCTCCCGCACGTCGGCATCGGCCGACGAGAGGTCGAGCTTCTCCAGCAGCAGCGCCGGATGCGCCCCGTAGCCGAGCGCCAGCCGGGCCGTGCGCGCACGGCGGGCCAGCTCAGCGCGGGTCGCGTCGTCGTTGACGTGCGTGACCTCGAGGGCGTGGAAAAAGCCGTCGGTAGCCAGCGCCTCCACCGATTCGAGAATCGGCCCGTCGCCACTCTGCAGCTCCGGATGCAGCATGAAGTGCACGATGCCCACGTGCATGTAGGCCTCAGGTGGTCGATCCATCGCACGGTCCTCCGTCACACGGCATTGCGCGCATAGTGGCCCGACGGCCTGCCGCTGTCGAGGCGCGGGGCGGCGTCGAGTCCCCTCTCCAATGGTGGGAAAGGGCATGGATGAGGGGGCAGTCATGAGCGGCCGCGGTTCATTCTCGTCACCCCGGCGGAAGCCGGGGTCCAGCGTCTCCCGAAACGCCGGAAACCCCGACTGGATTCCGGCCTTCGCCGGAATGACGGAGGAGCTTGGCTAGGGTCCGACCAACGCCGACGGAATAGGCAGCCCTAGTCGGACTCGGCCGGCGCCCGCTCCACGAGCACGTTGTCGGGTTCGTATTCCCGAGCCACCTGCGCCACCAGCTCGGGACTGGCGCTCACGGCGGTCGGCCAGCGCAGGCGCGTGACGTCGCCGTCGGGCGCCTCAACATGCAGCTCGAGCGGAACTTTGCCGGGATGGGCGACAGCCGCCTCGCCGAGCCGGCGCAGCAGGTCGATGTCATGCCCCAGGTCCGGGCTGCGGCGCAGCACGACGACCACGCGCTTGGGGGCACCGCCGTTGGTCGCGCCGTTCGACTCACCGGATTCAGCAGGCGCGCCGTCGCCATTTGTGGATGCTGCCGGGGCTTCCTCATCGCTCGGCGGCGTGTACGCACTGCCCGCGGCCTGGACTTCCAGGCTGCCGACCACGGGTGACGGCTCGACCGGAGCGGCGGCATCCGCGGCCGGGGCGGCTACGGCGACGTCCGCCGCGTCGCCGTTGACCGCCGCTTCAACATCCACTACCGGATCGTCGCCGACGTCCGTAGCGCTCGGCATGGCGCTAGCGCCCGCGCGAGCCTCAGGAATCTCGCCGCCACCTTCGTCGGGCGCCACCTCGCTCGGGGTCGTTGCCGCTGCCGCGGCATCCGCCGCTACGGGCTGCGGTGGATACAAGTTTTCGGCGACGAGTTGCAGCGATCCGCGCCGGTCCTCGAGCCGGCCTTTGGCCACGATCACGCGGTCTATCTCCAGTCGATCCCCGATCTGCGCCCACATCCGTGGGAACACCACGACCTCGATCGTCCCGGGCGCATCCTCGAGGGTGACGATGGCCATGGTGTCGCCCTTTTGCGTGATGAGCTGCCGCACGTCCGCCACCAGCCCGCCGACGGTGAGCGATTGGCCGATGTGCGAGGCTTCCAGGTCGAAGATCTGGGTATCGACGCTCGCGCGCAGCGCCTCGCGCACGCCCGGATTCGTCAACGGGCTGGGCGAGACGTGCAGCCCGAGAAGGTCCTTCTCCCAGCGCCGCCGATCCCCGTTGCTCGCCTCCTCGACATCCGGCAACGCCTCGTCGACGCTCGCGCTCTCCGGCAGCCCGCCCATATCGAACATGGTGGTCTGACCCGATACGCGGTCGTTCCGCGCCTGCTGGCCGCGCTTGAACGCGGACTCCAGTCCCGAAAGCAGCGCGTTGCGCTCGCCCAGTCCGTCGAGGGCGCCCACCTTGATCAGCGGTTCGACGGTGCGGCGCGTCACGACCCGACCGTCGATCCTGGCGCACAGGTCGGCCAGCGACTCGAACGGTCCGCCGTCCTCGCGGGCGTCGAGGATCGCGGCGACCGCCTGCTCCCCGACGGACTTGACCGTCCCGAGTCCAAAGACGATCTGGCGGCCGCGATGCACAAACGAGGCGCCGCTGCGGTTCACGTCGGGCGCCAGCACCTCCAGGTCCAATGCCTCGGCCTCGGATTTGGCCCGCGCGACCTTGGCGAGGTCGCCGCTGTCGGTGTCCAGCAGCGCGGTGAGGAACTGCACCGGATAGACCGCCTTGAGCCAGGCGGTCCAGTAGGCAATGACGGCATAGGAGACCGCGTGCGCCTTGTTGAATCCGTAGCCGGCGAACGGCTCGATCAGCCCGAACACGTCCTCGGCGACGGCCGCGGTGAGGCCGTTGGCCGTTGCCCGCTCAATGAACTCGGTGCGCTCCTTCTCGAGCGCCGCGCGAATCTTCTTACCGACCGCCTTGCGGAAGCGATCGGCCTCGTCCCAGTCGTAGCCCGCCAGCTCACGCACGACGCGCAGCACCTGGTCGGCGTAGACCAGCACCCCGTGCGTTTCGCGCAGGATCGGCTCGAGCTTGGGATGGGGATAGCCCGGCTGCTCGCGCCCGTGCATCGTGTCGATGTAGCGGTCGATGTGCTGCATCGGGCCCGGGCGGTACAGGGCGATGATCGCCGCCAGATCGTCAATGTTCGTCGGTTGCAGGCGTCGCAGGGTGGATGTCATGCCGCTGCTTTCAAGCTGGAACATGCCGACCGTGCGCCCGGCCCGCAGCATGGCGAAGGCGCGGTCGTCGTCCAGCGGGATTTCCTGCGGCGCGATCTCGTCTCCGGTGTCCTGGCGGACCAGCTCGAGCGCGTGCGTGATCGTGCGGAAGTTCGACAGCCCCAGGATGTCGAGCTTGAGGATGCCGATGCGGTCGATGGTCTGCCCCGTGAACTGCGCCACGGGCTGACCGTCGGCCGAGCGCATCAGCGGCACGTGCTCGATCAGCGGTTCGCGCGACACCACCAGCCCCGCAGCGTGCGTCGAGGCGTGTCGGGACACCCCCTCCACCTCGCGCGCCCTGTCGAGCAACCGCCGTATTTCGTCGTTGGCGTGATAGAGCTGCTGCAGCTCGGTGACGGTTTCCAGGGACCGCTCGATGGTGAAGGGGTTTACCGGATTCACCGGGATCAGCTTGGCGACGCGATCCACGTCCGGCAGCGGCAGGTCCATCACGCGGCCGACGTCGCGCACGGCCGCCCGCGCCGCCAGGGTGCCGAAGGTCGCGATCTGCGCCACGTGATCCGACCCGTAGGTTTCGGAGATGTAGTTGATCACCTCGTCCCGCCGGTCGCTGGGGAAGTCGAGGTCCACGTCGGGCATGGACCCCTTGCGCCCGACGGTGAGGAAGCGCTCGAACATGATGTCGTGCTTGATCGGGTCGATGTCCGACATGCCCATCGCAAAGGCGACCAGGCTGCCGTTGACGGAGCCGCGCGGGGCCGTAAGCATGCCGCCGTCGCGGGCGAAGCGCACGATGTCGCCGACGAGCAAGAGGTAGGACGCAAATTCGGTCTGCTCGATCACGTCAAGCTCGTACGCCAGCCGCTCCATATAGATCTTCGACGGGTCGGCGGCCAGCCGCGTCCGCACTCCGCGCTGCGCCTGGTCGCGGAGGTAGTCGATGGCGGCGGCGCCGCCGGGCAGCGCGATTTCGGGCATGGCAATGCGCCCAAACGGCAGATCGATGTCGCACTTCGCGGCAATGGTGACGGTATTGGCCAGGGCGTCCGGAACATCGGTGAACAGCCCGGCCATCTCCTCGGGCGCGCGCAGGTGATAGTCGCCCTCCATGCGCAGGCGCGTGGTGTCCGACAGCGTGCGGCCCGTCTGGATGCAGAGCAGCGTGTCGTGGGCGTCGCGGTCCTCGCGCTTGACGTAGTGCACGTCGTTGGTCGCCACCAGCGGCAGTCCCAAGCCGTCGGCCAGCTCCATCAGTCGCTGGTAGTACGGCTCCAGCTCCGGCTGCGAGCGCTGGAGCTCGATGTAGTAGTTCCCCTCGCCGTAGACCTCGGCGTGCCAGCGCGCCACGGACTCGGCGTGCGCCATGTCGCCCGCTTGGATGGCGCGCATCAGCTCACCCGAGGGGCATCCGCTGAGGCAGATCAGCCCTTCGCTGTGCTCACTGAGCAGCTCGCGATCGACCCGCGGGCGGTAGTAGAACCCCTCCATGTGCGCCCGCGAGGTGAGCTTGACGAGGCTGCGATAGCCCTCCTGATTGCGCGCCAGCAGCGTGAGGTGAAAGGCGCGCCGGTCGAGCGTGGCGTCGCGGTCGGTGCGCGATCGCGGGGCGACGTAGACCTCGCACCCGATGATGGGGCGAACCCCGGCGTCCTTGGCGGCCAGGTAGAAGTCGGCCGCGCCGTACATGACCCCGTGGTCGGTGAGCGCGACGGCATCCATCTCGAGCTCGCGGGTGCGGTCGAGAAGGTCGGGGATGCGGCAGAAGCCGTCGAGCAGGCTGAACTCGCTGTGAACGTGTAGATGGGCGAAGTCAGCCACGCCGTGCCTCCCCGGTCAGCCGGCGGCATTGTAGGCACCGAACATATTGCGGACAAACGCAGGGTGCGCTGGTGACCCTGTAGCGGCCTCCTCGCGGCGGATGCACACCGTCGCACGGATGCTTCCCCGTCACCCCGGCGAAAGCCGGGGTCCAGATCCGCCCGACGCGCCGGAGATCCCGCCTGGATTCCGGCCTCCGCCGGAATGACGGACAGGAAGCAGACCACTAGCAGGAGTGACGGCGGGTACGGCGAGCCACCAGCATCCGGTGGCCCAGGCTGCGGGCAGCCTGGGAGGTCCATCCGCAGCCAGTCCCACGCTGCACGCAGCGCGGGCCACCGGACTCGGTACACCGGACGCGGGTCACCGCGCACGCTTGCGCCCGTAGAATGGCGGCGCCGTTCATCCCAGAGGTCGCTGCGTGCTTCGCGTGCCTCGCGTGGCCCCGTTTGGCTGGCTTGCGGCCGCCAACTTCGCCTTCGGGCTGGGCATGGGCATCTACCAGACGATCTTCTTCAACTTCATCGGGCAAGACCTTGGCATCAGTCCCAACGAGCTCGGGCTGTTGGAAACGGTCCGCGAGATTCCGGGCCTGTTGACGGCCGGCATCGCGGCGCTGGTGATGACCGTGGCGGAGCCGCTGGTCGGAGCAGTGGCGCTGCTGCTGCTGGGCGTGGGATTCGTCAACTACTTCCACATTGACGGCATCCCGAGCCTGATCCTCTTCTCGCTCGTGGCCAGCGTGGGCTTTCACATGTGGATGCCGATATCCAGCACCCTGGCCCTGCGGCTGAGCCGCGTGACCGAGCAGGGCAGCCGGTTGGGTCAACTCCGCGCCGTGGCGGCGGTGGCCAACCTGGCGGGCATCGGGCTCGTGGCGCTGGTCGCCGGAGCCAGCGGACTGCGGCCGCTTTTCGTCGTGGCCGGCGTGCTGGCGATCGCCGGAGCGCTGCTGGTCCTGCGCGTGCGCGGGATCCCACGCACGCGGCGGCCGCCGCGCATCCTGATTCGGCGGGCCTACTGGCTCTACTACGCGCTGACGTTCCTGGACGGCGCCCGCCGCCACATCTTCATGACCTTCGCCTTGTTCCTACTGGTGCGGGACTACGGATCGCCGGTGCAGACCATCGCCATCCTCAGCCTCGTCAACGGCGTCGTCAGCATTGCCGCCGTTTACCAGTTTGGCCGCCTGATCGACCGGTTCGGCGAGCGCCTGATCCTGATGGTCGCCTACGGGGCACTGGCCCTGATCTTCGTCGGTTACGCCACCATCCCCATACTCGCCGTGCTCTTCGTGCTCTATGTGCTGGACAACCTGTTCTTCAGTGCCGACACGGGCGTGACGACCTACCTGGGCAAAATCGTCGTCGACCCCGCCGATATCAGGCCCAGCCTCGTCACCGGCATGACGGTGAACCACATCGCGGCGGTCATCATCCCCATCACCGGCGGCATTCTGTGGGAGGCCTTTGGGCACTGGGTGCCGTTCGTTGGCGGCGCGATCCTGGCGGTCGCATCGCTGGCGCTGAGCTCGCGCATTCGCGTACAGGTGGGTGAAGCCACCGCGACGCCGGTGGCCGAAGCCAAGGCCGCGCCCTAAGCGGAGACCCGCGCGAAGTCCGGTTGGGGCGGTTCGCGAACCGCCCCGGCGCCGCGCATCCAGGCGCCACCAGGTTCAACCGGACTGGATTCCGGCTTCCGCCGGAAGGACGGAAAGGTCACCCTTCGCGGGGACAGGTTCCGCGGGAATTACGGAGGGAGCGTTCAAACGCCGCCGGGCCGCAACGGGGCCATCCGCGCTACGGCAGCGAGTTTCGGTCCGTCCAGTCGATGATCTCGGTCGTCAGCAGGTATTCGATGGGTTGCTCGGCGGTGCGATCGGCCAGCCAGGCGTCGAGCCTCCTCGCGCGCAGCGTTCGGGCGTGCGCGGAACTCAGCGGGCGCTCGTCGACGCGGTCAGTCACGCGGAGCAGATACCAACCCAGATTGCCTTCGAAAGGACCGGCAATCTCACCAATCGGCGAGGTGAAGGCCACGGCGTCCCAGGCCTCCGGACGGATGCCGCTGGGCGTCCAATCGACCACGCCGCCGGCGGCGCGCGACACGCTGTCGACCGACACCTCGCGCGCCACGTCCTCCATCGCCTCGCCATCCTCGATGCGCTGGATGACTTCCGCGGCGTCTTCCTCGCGGGCGAGAACGATCTCTACGGCCTTGACGTGGGCGGGCATGGGGTCCGTATCGACGAAGAGCTCATCGGCGAGCTGCTGTCGTCGGAAGCTGTGGGCCGCGAATCGCTCGATGGTTGCGGCGTCGAGGCCAGTCGCCTCGCGGATGGTCTGGATCGCCGCCGTCTGGGCATCCTCGCGGTCCGGCGCCGTGCCGGCCAGCGTCACGAGCTGCGCGCGCAGGTCGTCCGGCGCGACCTCGCGGCCGTCGGCGGCCCACGCGTCGCGGATCAGGACGGCGTGCGCCAGATGGGACACGCCGTTGAAGACCACGCCCCCCAGCTGCGCGCGCAGGTCGTTCGATCGCGCCTCGTAATCCTCGACGGTCTCGTCGGCATCGAGCGCGGCGAGCTCTTGCTGCAACTCATAGCGGCGGTATGACAGAAAGTCGCGATATTCGCTCGCCGTGATCGGTTGGGACCCGACCGTGGCCACGGCCGAGTTTGGCAGGGCGCCATATTCCGCGTAGAAGGCGTTCCCGACGAGGCCGAGCACGACGGCCGCGGCGAGGCCCGCCAGCAGGGTCAGCCATTTCGCCGCCGCCGCGGTGCGTTGGGGGCGGCTGAGCATGCCCCAGTCGCGCAGGGCGACCATGAGGTCGCGCCAGCCGATGGTCGCGGTGCGCGGGCGGCGCTGCGCTCGGCGGCGATCACGCTCCGCCCGGCGCCGCTGCGCGTGGGTGCGCGGTGCCATGCGGCGCCTGTGGCCAGGCGCTACGCGTGCAGGCGGCGACGCACGACGTAGGGCAACAGCGCGAGGTAGCGCGCGCGCTTGATCGCACGGGCCAACTCACGCTGGTGACGCGCGCACGTCGACGTCTTGCGGCGCGTCTCGATTCGCCCCGAATCGGCGATGAACCGACGCAGAAGCTGGGCGTTCTTGAAGTCGATTGGCTCGCGCGTCTCGCAGAAGTAGCAGGCGCGGCGGCGAAACCCTCGACCGCCGCGTCGCGGCCGCCCGCCGCCGCGTCCACCACCGCCGCCGCCACCGGGCGGCCGGGAGTCGGGCGGCGTTGGTCGGGCGTCCTCACGGACTTGCCGGGCCGACGCCGGGGCGCCGCCATCGGTAGCGCCGGACGATTGGTCAGTCATGCAGCCTCACGGTTGATAGTCAAGACCTCAGAAGGGGAGATCATCGGGTGAAATCGAGTCAGGATCATCCATATCGCGGTTGCCGCGCGGCGGTGCGCCACCCGGCGGTTGGGAGCGGCCCGATCCGCCAAAGCCGTCCGAAGACCCATCAGGTCCTTCGCGTCCGCTGAGCATCATCATGTCGCGCACATCAAGCTCAGTCGTGGAGCGATCGTTGCCCTCACGGTCTTGCCACTCGCGGGTGCGCAAACGGCCCTCCAGGTAGACGCGCGAACCCTTGCGGAGGTATTCGTTCGCAATCTCGGCCAAACGCCGCCAAGCCACGATGCGGAACCATTCGGTGTGCTCACGCATCTCGCCGTCGCGGCTGCGCCAAGACTCGCCGACGGCAACCGAGAAATTGGCCACCGGAGTGCCGTCTTGCGTGAAGCGCAACTCGGGGTCGCGGCCAAGATTGCCAATGATCTGCACCTTGTTGAGCCCACGGGCACGCCCACGCCGAGGGCCGCCATCGTCGTTCATCGGCGACCTTCGCTCTCAACCACCAGCGCCGGCGACATGTCCAGCTCCTGGCGGGCCACCAGAAACCGCATCACGTCCTCGTTGATGCGCAGCGACTGCTCGAGGTGGTGGATCCGCGACGGGTCGGCGGAAAACTCGAGGAGCACGTAGTGCCCCTCCCGCTCATTCTGAATCGAATAGGCGAGCTTGCGCTTGCCCCAACTGTTGACGCTGTTGACCTCGCCGCCCGCGCCGCTGATGTGGTCGGCCACGGTATCGATGTGGGCGGAGGTTAGGGTGGGGATGCGCTCAACGCCATAAATGACCACGAGCGCGTAGTCGCGTGTCAACGGCCCTTCCCACTGGGTTTGCACGGCTCGCCGCAAACGGCCGCGCCGAAAGGGTTCTCGGGTTCGTTGCCATACTAGCATGGGGTACATCCGAGGCTGACGCATGGCGTCCTGGTCCCGACTGATCTGGCTGGCCGCGCTGGCCGGCGGCGCGTGGGCGGCGACGCGCGGGCGTCCGCAGCCGTTCGACGTGGAATCCCACCTGGATGGCGGGACGCTGTGGCCGGTGTCGGATGGCCGGGTCTACCACCGCGCGGTCGGCGCCGGACCCGACCTAGTCATGCTGCCGGGGTTCGGCGGCAACGTCAGAACCTGGGAGTTCATCACCCCGCCGCTGGCGGAGTCGCACCGCGTGCACTGGGTGGACCTGCTGGGACACGGACTCTCCGACAAGCCGCCTGAGGCCGACTACGGCGCCTACGCGCAGGCCGAGCGGCTGGAGGAATTGCTCCGCGCCGCAGGTCTGGAGCGCGTGGCGCTCGTGGGAAGCTCGGCCGGCGCCCAGCCCGCCGTGGCTCTGGCCGCGCGACATCCCGATCGAGTGGCGGGGCTGGTGCTGGTCGATCCATTCCTGGTCGCGGGGACGGGGGTTCGCCTGGGCATCTGGCTCAGCCGGCAGCTTCCCGGCACGTCGGGCATCGTCTTGCGCACCCTGAGCTCGCAGCGATGGTATGTGCGCCTCGGCAACATGATTGGCCGGCGGCGTCCGCTGAGCGTGGACCGGGCGACGGTGGACCGCCAGTACCTGCCCTACGGCGCGCCCGGATACCTGGACGCCCTTCCCTCGCTGCTGGCCGGGGTCGATCCGGCGCCCGCACAAGCATCGATTAGCGAGGTGCAGTGCCCGGTGCTCCTGATCTGGGGCGCCGCGGATCGGCTGGCCGGACGCGGTCAGGCCCTGGCCCTGGCGGCGAGCTTCAAGGACTCCGAACCCGTGATCCTCGAAGACGCCGGCCACGTGCCCCAGGAAGAGGTGCCCGAAGAGGTGGTCGCCTGCATGCGACCGTTCCTGGAGCGTCTGCAGCGCGAGGGGCTTGCTCAGGATGGTCAAAGCGTCGTCCGGGCGGGATGAGGCGCGCCTGGCCGCGCTCACCGGGCTGGGGCAGCGCATCGTGGACTGCCGGCGCTGCCCACGATTGGTGGCCTGGCGGGAGCAGACCGCGCGTGAGAAGCGCGCCGCCTATCGCGACGAGACCTATTGGGGCCGTCCGGTGCCCGGATTCGGCGATCCGGCGGCGCGGATTCTGATCGTCGGCCTGGCGCCCGCGGCGCATGGCGGCAATCGCACGGGCCGGGTCTTCACCGGCGACCGCTCGGGCGATTTCCTGTTCGGCGCGCTGCATCGGGCGGGTCTGGCCAACCAGTCCTCTAGCACCCGCCGGGGAGACGGCCTGCGCCTGCGCGACGCATTCGTCACCGCTACCGTGCGCTGCGCGCCGCCAGCCAACAAGCCGACCACCCAGGAGCGCGAGAGCTGCCGCCCTTACCTGGAGAGCGAGCTCGACCTGCTCGCCAACGTCCGCGTTATGATCGCCCTTGGGGGCTATGCGTGGTCACAGGTGCTGCGCATCTGCCGTGCTCGAGGGAATCTGCCATCGCCCGCGCCGGCGCGATTCGGCCACGGCGCCGAGGTCCGGCTGGCCGACCGCACGCTGCTCGGGTCGTATCACCCCAGCCAGCAGAACACGTTCACGGGTCGCCTCACGCCGGACATGCTCGACGCCGTGATGGAGCGCGCCGTGGAGCTGGCGGGCGAGGCGGTCGCGTAGATCAGGCGCCGACGCCCGGCGACGTTTGGATCGGGCGAGTCTGAGACTCGCCCCCACGATGGGATTCCAGCGCGCGCCCAAGTTCGACCGGACTGGATTCCGGCGTTCGCCGGAATGATGGAGGGGTTCGGCAAGGGTCTGTGGAGTCCGGGAGAAGGACTCAGTCGGAGGATTCCTGCGCTTTGGGCTCGCGGAACACCACCAGCAGATTCCGGCGCCGGGCCACGGCGTACACCACGAACGCCACGAACATCAGCACAACGAGCGCGCCGAACAGGGCGAAGGCGACGGCCAGCGCGTACCAGAGCACCGACCAGAACACCACCAGCAGCACCAGGCCGATCACCAGCGACAGCGTCGGTGCCAGCACGGCGAACCGCACCCAGCCCCTGACGGTGTGCGGACGCAATCGGTCGAGCAGGCGGCGACGCCACCCTGGGGACTGAGCCGAATCCGGGAATGCGGTGGTCATATCAGGTTGTCACTTCGACGGGTGCTCGCCGCACGTTGCGCGTTCGCGTGGGATTCGCCGGTTGGGACGCTCGTGTCGCCTCGTCGTCGCCGGATGTCGCATCCTCGTATCGCTTGAGGTAGACCAACAGTACGGCAATGTCCGCCGGCGTCACGCCTTCGATGCGCGCCGCCTGGCCCACCGTGGCCGGTCGAAACTTCTCAAGCCGAATTCGCGCCTCCGTGCGCATGCCGTGGATGGCCGGGTAGCCGACCGTCGCCGGAATGCGCGCCTGCTCCATCTCACGCGCCCGCGCGACCTGCGCGCTCTGCTGCCGCAGGTAGCCGGCATAGCCGACGTCGAACTCCACCGCCGCCGCGGCAGCCGCCGAGACCGACGGACCGCCGCCGGCCAACTCGACGATGAGATCGAGCGTCACGCCGGGCCGGCGAAGGATCTCGGCCGCGGGCGCCGTTTGGGTCACGGTCGGAAGGTTGAGCTGCGCCAGACGCGCCGCGACCGCCGGGGTGGCGGGAATGCGGGCCTCGGCGAGCCACGCCTTGGCACGCTCGATCTCGTCCCGCGTCCGATGCAGTCGGCGAACCCGAGCCTCGCCGGCCAAGCCGACGCGATGGCCAAGCTCGGTGAGCCGCATGTCGGCGCTGTCGTGCCGCAGGAGCAGCCGGTATTCGGCGCGCGAGGTGTGCAGGCGGTACGGCTCGGTGAGGTCCCGGCTCACCAGATCGTCGACCATCACGCCGATATAGGCCTGATCACGTCCGAGGACCAGCGGCTCGGCGTCGCGGATGCTCCGCACGGCATTGATACCCGCCATGAGCCCCTGGGCCGCGGCCTCCTCATAGCCGGTCGTGCCGTTGATCTGGCCGGCGAGGAAGAGACCGGCGGCGCGCCGGGTCTCCAGCGTGCGCGTGAGCTGGAAGGGCCGCACGAAGTCGTACTCCACCGCGTAGCCCAAGCGGATCACGTGCGCGTCGCGCAGCGCCGGCACGCTGCGAATCATCTCGACCTGGACTTCGGCCGGAAGGCTCGTGTTGGCGCCCTGCACGTAGACCTCGGGCGTGGCAAAGCCCTCCGGCTCGAGAAACAGGGAGTGCGCCGGTTTGTCCGCGAAGCGCACGATCTTGTCCTCGATGGAGGGGCAGTAGCGCGGACCGGGCACGGTGATTGCGCCGTTGTACATGGGCGCGCGATGCAGATTCGCGCGAATGACGGCATGCGTGCGCTCGTTGGTGGCGACCCGATAGCACGGCAGCTGCAACCGCCACCCCGACGGCGCCACGTGTGGATAGGCGGCGTGCGGCGGCTCCGCGAGCCGCTCAGCGACGCGCACGGGGTCGAAGCTGAAGTGCAGCGGATCGGTGGATCCGTGCTGAACCTCGGTGCGTGAGAAGTCGATCGTGCGCGCGTCCACGCGCGGCGGCGTGCCGGTCTTGAGCCGCCCGAGATCGAACCCGTGGCGCGCCAGATCTTCCGCCAAGGCGGTGGACGGCGCCTCATCCGCGCGGCCGCCGGGTGTCGACTCGCCGCCCCGGATCAGCCGACCCTTGAGGAAGGTGCCCGTGGTGACGACCACCGCACGCGCCGAGTAGGCGCGGCCGTCCACGGTGCGAACGCCGACGACTCGGCGGCGTCGCTCGCCGTGCCCGGAGCGTCGGCGCCAGATCAGGCTCTCGACCTCGCCTTCGACGAGATCGAGCCCGGGTTGGCGCTCGACCACGCGCCGCATGGCGAAGCCGTAGAGCCGCTTGTCGGATTGCGCCCGCAGCGCCCGCACCGCCGGCCCCTTGCCGGTATTCAGCTCCCGGATTTGGATGAGGGTGCGGTCGGTGTTGCGGCCCATCTCGCCGCCCAGCGCGTCGACCTCGCGCACCAGGTTGCCCTTGGCCGGACCGCCAATGGAAGGATTGCAGGGCATGAGCGCCACGCCCGCCTTGCCGAGCGTGAGCACCAGGGTGCGGGCGCCCATGCGGGCGGCGGCCAGCGCGGCCTCACAGCCCGCGTGACCCGCGCCGACCACGATGACGTCGTAGCTCGCGGCGTGGGTCATGGCTGGAAGCGGCGCAGAGCCGCGCCCGTCCGTCTCGGTCGGAGACGAGGGTCGCGGGCTATAATTGTGGTCAACGTTGGCCGGCCGATCGTTCCGTTGGTCGCGCTCCGGAGCCCATTATCGTTACCAGCGGGCCTGACTTCACCACCCAGGTGGTCGACGCGTTCGTCGTGCCCACCGAGACCGGGGCCGCGTTCTTCGTCGACGCGGACTACGCGGAGTTGGATGCCGCCAACGGACCGGTGCAATTGGCCGTCTACAGTCCGTATGACGTGTCGCCGGGCGAGGTCGCGGTGGTCCGCGGGCGTCTGGAAGCGGACCTCTTCAGCTACGCGGCATCGGCGGCCGGCTTGGGACGGGCGTGGATGCGCCACGCGCTTCTGGCGATCGTGGAGCTCACCATCCTCGGGGTGCTGATTGCGTTTCTGATCGCCAATCCGTCGCGCGTCGCCTTCATCATCGGCTGGGCGCTGCCGTTTGGGTTCTTCATCGCCACTCGCTCGGCGCTGCACGCGTTTGCGCAGCGTGAGTACGGTGCGCGCGCGCGGCGCATGCTGGAATCCGGGGCGGTGCTTGCCGAGCCGGCCATTTCGCAGTTCGGCGGCAGCCTCGCCCACGTGCGCGACATCTGGCGCGGGCTCGAGGAAGGCGCGTTTGCCCGCGACACCGTGGCGCTGGAGCTGGCCTCCGAGCGGCTCCTGCGCTGGCCCGGCGCCGTTGCGTTCTATCGCTCCCAGCGACAGGCGGACGAACCCTCGCGGCCGCGGCCGCTGCGAAGCCGGCTGGCGCGCCTGCTCCTCCCGAAACGACCCGTCGCCCCGCTGACGACGCTGGTCGCCAGGCCCCGCCCATGATGCAGCTGGTGTGCTGGGCAGTGCCCGTTCGCGGCGGCTACGTATTGCGCGCCGACCAGGCGGCGCAGGCCGCCGTTCGGGCCGCGGATGGGCGCCGACCGCAATTCGTCGACTGGGACGTCGCCATCGTGCATCCCGGCTCCCCGGGATTCTCCGCGGAGCGAATTCGCCGGCCAACCGTGCTGGCGATCGAGTCGTCGATGCGCCACGGAACGCCGGCGCGGCCCAAGTCCGGCGGTCGCCTGGCGCGCCTGCGCCGGTCGTGGGCATCACTGGCCCTGGGCGCGGCGCTCGTGGTGCTTTCGGGGACCCACTGGGTGCTCGCGCTGGCGGGCGCATGGCTGCTGGCCGGGCGGGCATGGACGGCGGCGCTGCTGAGCATCCGCCCCACCGTCGCGCCCGCCACCGCGTGGACGGCCGCGGGCGTGCAGGTCACCGCCGCGCCCCACGCGGGTCTTGGCCAAGTCGCCCACGCGCTGAAGCGCGCCGTCGACGACGGCGGCTACGGACAGGCGCTGGCGGTGGCCCAAACGCTGGGACTCGACGAGGCCACGGAGGTCTATGCGGCGTTGATCAAGCATCCCAATCCCATGGCGCTGCCGGCTGAGGTCGGCATGTGGACGCCCGCGGAGTCGGTTGACGATCCGGCACTGATCGGCGTGTCGCGAGATGCCGCCGAGCCGCCGGCCGCCCCCAGCGGCGGTGACGACGACGCCGGGACGACCGAGCCCGATCCCGGTGACGACGGCTCCGACGATCCAGTGGACCGACTTCCATGATCTCGACGGAGGCGCGAAGCCTCGAAGTTCCCATGGACGTCGACCGATTCGCGGACAGCCTGCGGGGGAGCAAGTGGCGCGAGATCCGGCAATCCTTGGGCGACACCTACGAGGTGCGCACGCTGTATGAGGGCCCCTTGCCGGGTCTGCCGCGGGCGCAAGTGGTGCGCCTGTCGTCGGGCGATCCCGACAGCCCGATACGAATCCTCTTCGATGCCGTGCCGTTGAGCCTGTCGCGGCCCGTGCTTGTCGCCGGGCGCGCGGTGACCCGGGTATTCACCTCGCGCGCCCGTGAACGCGCCGCGTTGCTCGATCGAATTGCCGTGCGGATCCACGTGATCGAGGTTGACGGTGACGCTCCCGATATCCCGCCGTTGCCGCTGGCGACCGGGCTGGATGGCGGCTTGCGTCTGGCCCACAGCGTCGCCAACGAGCAGGCCTGGAGCGCGCTGCGGGAGTCGGTGCAACGCTTCCGGCCGACGCTCGCCATGGATCTCCGTGACGCGGGCGCGGCGGCACCCAACGAGCATCTGGCGCTGGTGGTGCACAGCCTGACGCACGCGGCCGGGGAGTTTGAACTCGAACCGCTCCCAGGGACGACCGAAGGCAGGTCCATCGCCCGCGACGTCGCCCGGCGTGGAATCTCGCCCTATCGGGGAACGCCGGGCGAGCTCGCGTCGGCCGGATTGCGGCCGCTCGGCAACGGCGCCCTCACGCGGATGAGCCCGCGCGATCCTTCGCGATCCGTGGCCGGCGTCGCGACCGATATCGGCGCAGCCGTCGGGATCACGGCGCTTGCCCTGGGGCTGCGGGAGCTTGACCGAGCCATCGCTTTGACCGAGGCCGCGGCCGCCGGCGTGGATGAGTCGATCCGCGAGTTCCGGCGCATGGGCGCCTAGATGGCCGGGGAAGGTCGACTGATGGCATCGGGCGCCTTCGATCCCGTGCGCCACGCGCCCACCATGCCCGTCGAGTACGCGCCGATTCCGGCGGGGCCAAACGACAGCGAGCTTGTGGCGCATGACCGGCACCGCTTGAGCGACGCCCTGGTGCGCGGCATCCCCATCGCCCGCACCCTGCGGATCGACGAGCTTCCCGACGACGTGGCCACGGTTGCCCGGATCGAGGTCGGCGCGATTCGCCGCCTGCGGCAGGCCGCGCGCGCGGCGCAGGCGCGCCGCTGGCGCGTCTATGTGTCGGCGGCCGGGCTGCCGTTTCTGACCGCGGCGCTCCTGGGTCTGCTGGGCGTGTGGCTGGCAACGATTCCGGTCATCGGCGAGCCGCTCGGCGGGTTCGTGGGCACCGCCGGCGGCAACGTTGGCGGGCTGCCGCTGGCGGCGATCATCGCGGCGCTGCCATCGGTGTGGTGGATTCGCCGCGTGCGCCGAGCGGCGCGGGCGGCGCCGCAGCCCAACCTGCGCACGGAGTCGGTGGCGACGAGCGAGCTCACCGTCAGCGACGATCTGGGGCCGTTCCTCGCCGATGCGCGCGAGACGATGCGCGACATCGGCGGCATTCTCAGCGGCAACCCGCGGCCCGGTGGCGAACAGGCGCACCGCCTGGCCACGCGATTCGGCGCGCTGGCTCGCATCGCGGCGCGACACGACGTGCCGTCGGTGGTTGCCTTTGCGGCCGACGCCAGCGAGCAGTTTCGCATCGCGTCCCAGCCGCCCGCCCGGCTCATCCCCGGCCTGCGCTTGCGGCGCCGGCCGGCCAGCGTCGTTCAGATCCTGGCCCCGTATATGCAGCGGCGGACGTCGCGGGTGCAAGCCCGGTCATCGCGGCTGCTGGGAGTCGGCAGCGGGCTGGTCGTCGCGGCGGCGGCATTTTTCTTCGCCGGCGTTTTCGGCATCAGGGGCGACGAAGCGCTGCTGCTGCGATCCAACGAAGCCGTCGTCTTTCCGTCGTCGAGCACCGTGCTCGCCCTCCGGCACGGGTTCGACGGTCCCGCGGAGTCCAGCGCAAACACGCTCACGGTCGTGCAGGGCCCCGGCATCTTCTGGAGTTGGCCACGGCCGATCACCGAGCGTCTGCTGGTGCCGCTGACCAACCGCGCGCTGGAAATCGCGGTGCCCTTCCCCGGCGATCCTCCCGGCCAGCGTCTCAATGTCGAGTTCCGCTACGAGATCGACGACCTGAAGTCATTTGTCGCCAGGATGGAGTCCCTCGAGGCGATCGACTCGGCCCTGGCCCGGGTGGTCACCAGCGAACTGGCCAGGGGCTTCGCCGATCGCTACGAGACGGAGCTGGCGGCGCCCAACGCGGTGCCTGAACCGTTCATCGTGGCCGGCCTCCAGGAAGGCGCCGGCGAACTGCTGAACAACTTTGTCGAGTTCACGGAGGTCAACAGCGCATTTGGGACGTTCGGCGTAACGCTGCGGCCCGAGCCTTCCCACAGCTTCACGCGCGATTAGGCGGCGGCGGCGTGGGCGTGGATTCGCTCGGCTGCGGGTAATAATCCCTACATGGCAACGCTTGGCGAACAGCTCCGCACCGCCCGAGAATCCGCCGCGCTCACCATCGAGGAAGCCGCCGTCATCACGCACATTCCACGCGAGCATCTGACGGCAATGGAGTCAGACAACCTGGCGGCGCTGCCCGGACCGCCCTTCAACGCCGGCTTCATTCGCATCTACGCCGAGGCGCTGCGGCTGCCGGTCCAACCGCTGCTCGACATCTACTACGCGCAGGCCGGCGAGGCTCCGTCGCCGGTCGGCGTCGCACCGATATCCGCCGCGCGGCGCGGGCGTCAACTCATGCTGGCGTCCCTGCTGCTCACCGTGGCGCTGGGCGTGGTCCTGGCCGTTCTGGTGTTCAACATCTTCGGCGGAGGGACCGACGACAGCGTGGCGACGAACGGCGCCGACGCCGCCGAGCCGTCGATCGTCGATCGCGGAGCCGTGTTCGAGCTCGTGGTCGTGACGGAGACCCAGGTGCGCATCGAGGTTGACGGTCGAGCGCTGGTCGATGAGACCCTGGCGTCCGGCGAGTCGCGACAATGGAGCCTGGAGCGCGAAACGATCCTCGAGGTCGGCGCCGCCGATGCGATCGAGTTGACCATCGATGGGGAGCCGGTGACGCAACTCGCCGATCCGGGTGAGCCGGCGCAACACATGTGGCGGGTCGACATTCCGGCGGCGCCCACCGCCGCGCCGCGACCTAGAAGCGGCTGAGCCGTGGCTTCCGCTCCCGAGCACGCGCGCCCCGCCGCCAAGCAGTGGCAGGCCTATCTGCCCAACGCCCTCACAATCGCCCGCGTCGCGTCGATCCCGGTCATCATCTGGCTGCTGTTTTGGGACTGGTGGTTCTCGAACCAGATGGCCGGATTTGTCTTTGCCGCGGCCGGGGCGAGCGATGTCTTCGACGGCACGCTGGCACGGCGCTACGGCACGGGTTCGCAACTGGGCATCTTCCTGGACCTTGTCGGCGACAAGCTGCTGATCGCCGCCGTGCTCTTCACCATGGTCGAGCTGGGCTGGATGCCGGGATGGCTGGGCGCCAGCTTCATCGCGCGGGAGTTCGCGGTCATGGGCCTGCGGGCCTATGCCGGCGCCCAGGGGGTGACCGTCGCCGCCGGCCGCCTGGGCAAGGCCAAGATGATGTGGCAGTACATCGCCTTCAACGCGCTGATGTGGGAACGCACCTCGCTTCCGTGGTTCCTGGTCGGCGTGGCCCTGCTGCTCACGCTGGCCTCGGGGATCCACTACGCCGTGGGCATCTGGCAAGGCCTGCGGGCGCGTCCGGCGCCCGACATTCCGGAGGTGATCTGAGCTGGCCCGATGCCTGGCCCGCATGGTGAATTACACTGAAAGCTCAAGGCGCGCGGAGACAAGGCGCACCCGTTGCCGCATGGACGCGGAACGCAAAGGGAACTGAATGACCATCGGGATCACCCTCAGCATGGAGACCGAAACCCACCTGGAAAAGGGCGTTGGGTATATCGCGCGCTGCATTCCCCTTGATGTAAGCAGCCAGGGAGACACCGAGGAGCAGGCGCGCGAGAACCTCGTCGAAGCGGTCTGGCTGTTTCTGGAATCGTGCATCGAACGAGAAGTGCTCTTTCAGGTTCTGTCTGAATGTGGGGTAACTGTCGAATCGAAGCCTGTATCGCCACCTGAAGACGACTCGCCTGTTATCACGATTCCGATCCCGCTGTTGCTAACCCAACGTGCCCAATCGAATTACGCCAACTAGTTGGCGTAAGCTTCAGCGAACCTTCGAAAAGGTCGGATACAGACTTGAGAGGACTAGAGGATCGCACCTGGTCCTCAGCAAGCCTGGTGTTGGTCGACCGCTCGTTATTCCACGAGCCAAGAATGTAGGAGTGGGAATAATCAGCGGGCTCCTGCGCACTGCTGGGATGTCGCGCGAGGAGTATCTCGACCTATCAAAGTGATGGCGCACCATTCTGATCACGTCCCACGCGGTCCAATCTCACCCGGCTATCATGGCGGTGCCGCAATTTGGAGCACGGATTGGCGCAGATGACGCGTTTGGCGTTGGTCGGCAGCGGACCGGACGACGAGGCCTATGTTCGCGTCGCGCCGCGGGTGTCCGGCGCAACCGTCGCCGCCGTCAGCGACGGCGCGCAGGCCGGCTCGGGCAATGTGGTTTCGGCGCCAACTCTCGCGGACCTGCTCGAAGCCCACGCGGACGCGATCGATGCCGTGATCGTCCAAACGCCCACCGACGAGCGGGCGAGCCACATCAAGGCGGCTGCGGCGGACGGCAAGCATGTGCTGGTCAAGGGTCCGCTGGGGCGCTCGTCCGCCGAAGCGCGTGAAACGGCCAACGCCTGCGCCGGCGTGGTGTTCATGGCCGGGCAGATCGATCGGTATCGCTCGGACGTTGCGGCCGTGCGCGCGAGCATGGACGCGGGACAGATGGGCCAACCCGGCCTGGTGCGCAGCCATCGCTGGCAACCGCCGCCCACGGGCTGGCGACTCGACGCCGACCGCAGCGGCGGTATCTTCATCCACGAGCTCACCCGGGACATTGACCTCGCGGCCTGGCTGTTCGACGGGCCTCCCGACACCGTGTTCGCGATCGCGCGAGGCTCGGACTCCGACCGGCCGGACGCGGCGGTGGTGCATCTTGGGTTTCCCGATGGCGGGATGGCCGTGCTGGACGTGACCACGGCGCTGCCCCAAGGCGAGGCCTATTGGTCTCTGCAACTGATCGGCGCGGACGGCGCGGTATACGCCGACGACCAGCACAACATGCAACTGCTCTACGCGGGCGGGTCGCCCGCCGCCCGGCTCACAAGCACCGGCGACGCCACCGTGTTGAGCCAACTCGAGGCGTTCGTGGGCGCCGTGAACAACGACGCCGATGCTTCGGCCAGCGTTGACGCAGGCGTCTTGGCCCTCGAAGTGGCCGAAGCCGCCTCGGCCTCGGCCGCGTCCGGTCGGGCGGCCATGCGCACGGAGGACGGCTATGTCCTCGTCTAGAAGCGACTCGATCTTCCGCGTGGCGGTCCTGAGCGTGGTCAAGCACGACTACGTGCCGCTGGGATTGGCCACCCACCCACGATTCGATCCGGTCGTGGTGGCGGACGACGCCGAGCAGCCCGAATGGGTCCACGAGCGCAACCAAAAGCTGGCCGACGACCTGAACATTCCCTACGTGCGCGACGTGGAGGCGGCGCTGCGCGACTACGACGTCCAGGTGGCCTGCGTGAGCCCCGAGGCCGAACGCCACGCGGATCTCAGCGTGCGCGCCGCCGACGCCGGGCTGCACGTGGTGCAGGACAAGCCTATGTCGACCCTGGTCTCCGAGTGCGACCGCATCGTGGAGGCCGTGGAGCGCAACGGCGTCAAGTTCCTCATGTGGAACCGCGACATGCTGCCGCCGATGCTGCACGCCCGCCGTGAGGTGCAGAGCGGCGCGATCGGGGACGTGCGCGCCATTCACGTCGACTTCTACTTCGCCAGGGACGCGGGTCCGCGCCGCGGGGAGAGCCCGGCCGGCGCTCCCAAGATCGACTGGCTGGAGGCACTGAAGGCCGCGCACGTGGACGGTTCGGACGGCGGCGTGGGGCATGCCCCGATGGGCGAGCTGCAAATCGAAGGCATCTACCCGCTGTCGCACATCGGGCTGCTCACCGGCGCCCGCGTCAAACGCGTGTTCGCACGCACGGCGTCCCACTTCCACCAGCGGAACGTGGACCACGGCATCGACGACCTGGCCTCGGTGACGTTGGAAATGGAGCGCGGGATCGTGGGCACGCTGGCCATCGGCCGCATCGGGCGCGCCAAGCACGACAACGACGGCGAGATCAAAGTCCGCATCCTGGGTACCGCCGGCGCGATGGTCGTCGACGAGCCGCGGCCCGCAGTGCGGGTCTTCTACAGGGGGCGGACCGCCGGTGATTCGCCCGCAGCACGCGTGGGCGGCGACGCCGACTGGCTCCTGATGGAGAACTTCGCCCAGGCCATCGACACCAACGGCGACACGATCCTCAACGCGCGCGTAGGACGCGACATCGCCGCAACGGTGCAGGCGGCCATCGACTCGGGCCGCACGGGCCGTCCGGTCGAGGTGACCTAGCTAGGCATCGTACGGCGCGTCGAACTCCGCCGTCTCCACCCACGCCCCTCGCTCGGCGGACGCGACGGCGGCGTCAGTGAAGATTTGCACCCGCCAGCCGCCGTGCAATTCCGGCATCTCCGTGGGCTCGCCGGCCATGGTGGCCAGCAGGCCCGGATGGACCATGTCCCTGAAGTTGTTGATGGCGTCGGGTGGCGGCACGGTCTCGAGGTGCTCCGATTCGCCGGGCTTGCGCGCGATGCGCAGGTCGCCGGTCCAGCGGTTGATGGCCAGGGAAGCCTCTTCGCCGTGCAACTCAACGTCCGGCGCCAGCGCCGTTCGCAGGTAGGGCGCGTGCGAAACCATGAGCACGCCGACGGCGCCGTTGTTCATCTCGAATGTGAGATTGCCGTAGTCGAACGCCGTGCCCTTCCGCCGTGACTCCGCGGCCGTGGCATCGTGCGCTTCGCTCCAGGCGAGCGCCTCCTCGAGATTCACCTCGCCAAGCTCGGGCTTGGGCGGCGCCAACACGCCGGCCTGCGCGAACACGCGCCGCGCTTCGAGGCCGGTGAGCCAGCGCATGGTGTCGTAGGCATGGGAGCCGCCGTCGGCGACGCTGCCGGCGGCCGACTGCTCGGCGTCGTCACGCCAGGTAAAGGGCATGGATGTCAAGCGCGGGTTGTGCCAGCGATAGACGATGCCTCGGACCTCGCCGATCAAGCCCTCGGCCAGCAGCTGCCGCACGCGCGGGAATACCGGCACGCCGCGGATCCAAAACGGCACCATATGCCCCAGCCCGCTATCGCGGTAAGCGGTCCAGACGTCATGGGCTTCGCGCGCGTTCATGGCCACCGGCTTCTCGCACACGATGTGCTTGCCCTGCGCGGCGCACTCCAGGGCAATCTCGTAGTGCATGACGTCGGGAACCACCACCACGACGACGTCGACGTCGGGATGCGCCACCACTTCACGCCAGTCGGTGGTGACGAGCGTGGCGCCGTCCTCGCGCCCGGCGGCCTCCAGCAGATCGGGGCGACGCGCGCAGACGGCAACGATGTCGAATAGCTCCGGGACCTCCCGCATCTCGCGTCGATAGGGCACGCCGATAAACCCGGACGCACCGATGACGCCAACCCTGAATCGCATGGCTCTACCTAACGGATGCCGCGCCGCATCATCAAACCGCGCGCGGTGGGCTTTGTCCACTGGGGACAAATCGGCCCCTGGCAGAAGTAGGGGCGGTTCGCGAACTGCCCCTACCCCAATCCGCCGGGGCGCGCTGTGTGGTCAATGAGTCCAGCGGGGCCTGGATTCCAGCCTGCGCCGGATTGACCAGTCCGGTGGCCCACGCTGCGTGCAGCGTGGGAATTTACCCCCTCGCGTTCAAACCGCCCCATCCGCCATTTCGAACGCAGTGAAAACTCTAGAGTGCGCGATCTCCGACGCGCGGATGAGACGGCGGCTGCCCGGACCTGGATTCCGGCGTGCGCCGGAATGACGAACGGGTTGCGTAAGGCCCTCGGGCCGCTGGACGCTCAGCCCGTGGCGCTGCGCGCCTTCAACGCCTGCAGCCGGCGTTCGAGGCGTGCCAGCCGGTGCTCCAGCGCGGGGCGCGCGAGCGGTTGGGGCAGGGCGTCCAGGAGGCGCTCGGCTTGCTCCAGGGCTTCGAGCGTGCAGTCGCGCGCGGTGTGGAACGCGCCGGCGCGATGCTCGTGGTACTTGGCCAGCTCGACCAGCGCCCAGATGGCGGAACGTCCCCGGCGTCGCCGCATGCCCTCCCACAAATCCACCGCCGGAGGCCAGGCGCCGCGCCGCTTGTGAGTCAGGCTGAGCGGCGCCTGCGCCAATGGCTGCAGGGCTTCGTCCAGGCCTAGCTCCAGCGCTCGCGCGTAGGCCGCGAGAGCCGTTTCGACATCACCGGCCAGCGCGAACGATCGCGCCGCACCGAGCACCTCGGCGGGCTGCGCCGCGGGGCTGCGCCAGCCGCCGAAGGCGTCGCAGGCGCGCGCCAGCAAGGCGGCCATGGAGACCATGTCCGTCCGGTTGTGGGCCACCACCGGCACGAGCTCGCGGGCGTCGCCGGTGCGCAGGTAGCGAAAGTAGATCTCGGGAATCTCGTGGCTCGGCACATCGAGCTCCCGCTCGACCCCGAGGATCTCCCGCTCCAGCGTGCCGAGGTCGCGGCGCGGAAGCTGGTAGCGCCAGAGGCGGCGCGCGACGTGCAGCAGGTCCAGCGCGCCCAAGGCGTCGAGTGACGTGCGCCGGCGGTTCATGACGAACCGCGTCCGCAGCAGCGGCAGATCGAAGCTCTTGCCGTTGAAGCTCACGGTCCAATCGAACCGGGAGATCAGGCCCGCCAGGTGCGCCATCATGGCCGGCTCGTCGGCATGATCGCGCATGAAGTACTGCTCGACCCGCAGCGCGCCGTCCTCCACCCAACCGCAGCCGACCAGAAAGGCGTAGGTGCCGGTGCCGCCGGCCAACCCGGTGGTCTCCGTGTCAATGAACAGCGCCCGCTCCAGCTCGAAGTCTTCGAGGTCTGGATCGCCGCTGAGCGTGGTCAACGCACGCCGGTCGGCGTTGCCGGGCCACCCCGCCGACAGCCCATTCGGCAGCGGGTGGGTTTCGCTGATCACGAAGAACGACCCGGCGTCATTGGACTCCAGCGCGCCGGCGACGACGTCCTCGACCGGCACGCTGGGAACGGCAACTCGAGGTTCGACCGCCACAGCCTCGACCGGCTCCCACGGCCGGTTCCAGGCCATGGCACGGCCGCCGGTCATGAGCAGTCGTCAATCACTGTAGGGGCAGCCCTTGTGGCTGCCCGGATCGAACCGGACGGGTGTCCACCAGGGACGCCCATACGCGGAAAAGCGGGTCGCGGGGACTGGATTCCCGCCTTCGGAGACCTTTGCATAAGTCTGTAGAGGCGGGTCTGCGACCCGCCCGACCCCAACCATCCGGCGCGCTTCCAGGTTCGACCGGACTGGATTCCGGCCTTCGCCGGAATGACGGAGGGGTTTCGAAAAGGTCTCCCTTCGCGGGAATGACGCAAGGATTTGCACGGCCCTATTCCAAGGAGAGGGGCCCAGCACTCGTCGTAGCCAACGCCGCAACGGGCACGCCCGCGCGTGCCCGCAGCACCCGCAGCGTGGCCGACTTGGCGCTGATGCCGTCGGCGACCGGCGGTCCGACGCAGGCCGGGCAGCCCTCGGCGCAGTCGCAGTCGGCGGCCAGTTCGGCCGCGGCCTGCATGACCTGATCGAACGACGCATACAGCCGCTCGCTGAGCCCCACGCCGCCCGGATAGCGGTCATAGAGATACAGCGTCGGTGCCTGGGTGAACGGCGACTTGATCTCGCTGACGACGCCCAGGTCGTGCGGATCGCACATCAGATAGACCGCCGCCACGTTGGGCAGCAGGTGACGCGCGCCCCAGAGGCCGGATTCGATCTCGGCGCGGGAGAGCCTCTCGGTCAGCTCCGGGCGCATCCAGGCCCAGCACGCCTGGGTGTGCATCTCCTGCTCGGGGAGGTCGATGGTGCCCCAGCCGACGTTGTCGTCGTCGCTGATGCGCAGCTTCTTGAAGATCGTGGGCCGGGCCGTCACGCGCACCTCGCCCCACGAGCGACCCAGCGGCGCATCGGCCTGCTGCTCGAAGTCGTCGAGCACGGCGAGTTTGACGTTCATGCTGGCGACGGTGTAGTGCTCCACCGAGACCTCTTCCACGTACGCCTTGCCCTGCTCCCAATCGAGGCGGTTGACGTGAAACTGGCGTCCATCGTGGAGATAGATCGCGTCCTCGTGCACGCGTGTGGGCGCAGAGAAGCGGTCGACCTGGCCGATCACCTGGGGTCGGCTCTCGTCGGTCACGATGACGATGTTGTCGAGCGTGCCGGTGCGCAGGCTCACGAACTGCGCCGGGTAGTCGTCGGCGGTCCAGTGATAGGTGCCGCCGGCCTGGTGCAGGATGCCTTCGTCGACGAGCATCCGCACCGCGCCGTCCGTGGTGGACACGCCGAAGGCCTCGTCCTCGACCAGCGGCAACTCGAACGCGGCGCACTTGAGGTGGCTGGTGTAGACGTAGAGGTTGTCGGGGTTGATGAGCGCCGACTCGACCGACTCGCGCAGCACGAAGTCCGGATTCCGCGCCACGAACTGGTCCAGCGGGCTGGACCCGGCCACGTAGACCGCCACCGACGACTCGCGGCGGCGTCCCGCGCGGCCCACCTGCTGCCAGAAGCTCGCCAGCGACCCCGGATAGCCGCACAGCACCGCCGCCTGCGCCTGCCCGATGTCCACGCCCAGCTCCAGGGCATTGGTGGCGACGACCGCCCGCACGGTGCCGTCGCGCAGGCCCGCCTCAATCTCGCGGCGCTCGGCCGGCAGGTAGCCGCCGCGATAGCCGCGCACCTCGCCCCGGCCCAGGTGCGGGCCGCCCCGCAGCTTGCTGAGCAACAGCTCGGTGGCGGTGCGGCTGCGGGCGAAGGTGAGCGTCTGGATGTCGTTGCCCAGCAGCACCCCGGCGATCTCCGCCGCCGCGTCGATCTCCGAGGCCCGAATCCCCAGCTGCGCGTTCACGACCCGCGGGTTGTAGAAGATCAGGTGCTTCTCGCCGCGCGGCGAGCCGTCGTCGTCGACCACGCCCAGGTCGCGGTCAGTGAGCCGGTCGGCCAGCTGCTTCGGATTGGCAATGGTGGCGGAGCAGGCCACGATCTGCGGTCGCGAGCCGTAGAACTCGGCCACGCGCAGCAGACGCCGCAGCACGTTGGCCAGGTGGCTGCCGAAGATGCCGCGATAGACGTGCAGCTCGTCGAGCACGATGAAGCGCAGGTTCTCGAACAGCCGGGTCCACTGGGTGTGGTGCGGCAGGATGCCCTGATGGAGCATGTCGGGGTTGGTGATGACCACGTGCCCCGCCTGCCGCAGCTTGCGCCGCGCGGTCGTCGGGGTGTCGCCGTCGTAGGTGTAGGTCTTGATGTCGGCCTCAGCGACCTGGACCAGCGAGTACAGCTCGTCGAGCTGGTCCTGCGCCAGGGCCTTGGTCGGGAAGAGGTAGAGCGCGCGGGCCTGGGGATCGTCCAGGATGGCCTGCACGACGGGCACGTTGTAGCAGAGGGTCTTGCCCGAGGCCGTGCCGGTGACAATGCAGACGTCCTCGCCGTCGAGCACGCGATCGATGGCCTCGGCCTGGTGGGTGTAGAGCTCGCGCACGCCGCGCTGCTCCAAGGCATGCCGCAGCACCGGCGCGATGCCCTGCGGCCAGGGCGCATGGCGCGCCTCGCGCGCGGGCCGAACCTTCCACGCCGTGACACCGCGAGCAAAGGCCGCGTCGCCGGAGAGGCGGTCGGCAAGCTGGGCGGCGTTCATGAAGACACCGGTCGGCAATGCAAGAGTGCGCCACGCAATGCGCCGCGCCGGACATCACCGCTCCACTCTAGGCCATCACCGTCCACCGCACAAATACCGAACAGGCCGGAGCGAGAGTACTCTTCCAGCGCGGCTGATGCTGACCATGGATGCTCAAACTTCAGCACTTGCGGTGAGTTGACCCGGCCCTCAATGACGTGGGAGATTGCTTGTTCCATGCCGAACACAGCCGCAGTTCGCCCGTCATTCAGAAGCCCTAGCGGAGACATTTAGAGAGGAAAGAAATGATTGGAAGAGCGCTTATGGCGCGGATTGCACCTATCTATGCGCTGACATCGCTGTTGATCGTGCTGCTCAGCGCTTCCTGGTTGTTGATTGGCTCGGACGAGGCGCTTGCATCGTGCGCGCCGACGACACCATCCAAAAGCTTCGCTAATTCCGAATTCGTATTCTCTGGGGTCAGCATAGCAAGAAGTTTATTCTATAATCCCTACGCGGATCATCTCGAGCTAAGCAACGAGTTTCATAATTCAAGTGAAGGTATATACGTATTCAAGGTTGATACCGTGTGGAAAGGGCAACCTTATGAATACGTATATCTCAGGACGGCACACCGTCATCCGAGCGGCTATGGGTTCACTCTGGGTGAGGAATACCTCGTCTACGCTCTGACCGCAGAGTCAGTGTCTTCATCATTTTGCAGCAGAACTGGTCTCTTCACGGAAGCACAGGAGGATCTTGATTGGTTGGGAGAAGGCCAACCGCCGGAGGCAGGCAGGTGGGGCCCAGGACCTCGCATCACACGCGACTGGCTGCCTGCCGATGCCGTGATCGAGAAGCTTGCAAAGTCCGCGCGCGACCTGCAATACGAGCTTGGGCAAGAACGCAGCAGGCAACCGGACCCGACGCCTACGCCCGCACCTACCCCTAGACCTTCGCCTACGGCCGCGATAGCACAGGCCGCAGATCCCGCACCAGTCGCCGGGGAGACGGACATTCTGGGATGGCTGATCCCCACCGTCGCCGGTGTGGCGGGCGCCTTAGCGGGCGCGCTGACGACCACACTCGCGCTGCGACCGCGGCATGACGGCACATAGGCTCCAGCCGTGGCGGGGTCGAATAGGGCGCGAGAGCCTACTCGCTCCAGCTCGAAACGAAATCGTCCACGGTCACTGGCTGCCGCGGTTCGGCGTAGAGGTGCTGCGTCAGCCAGTCAAGGCGGCGCCAGCGGTTGTCGGCCTCCGTAATGTCAATTCGCACGGGCCAAGGCTCGGCAGTCCAGCCTGCCGCCGGTCGTGCTTCACCATTTGCTCACTCGCCAGGCCGTCGCGCCACCCTGAGCGTCGAGCGCGGCAAGCGCGCGTCCATCCGGTCGCCAGTACAAGTCGGACACTGCGCCCGCCACCACCGCAGCCCCTATCGGGCGGCCTTTGGCATCTTTCTCTAGCGACCACACGGCCACGGTGCCATCGCGTGCCCCCGAGGCCAGTCGCATCACGCCGGAAGCGAAGGCAAGCGTCGTGACGGGTTGAACATGAAGATCCAGAACGCCGGGCCGCGTGCCTTCGGGACCACTGCCCTGAAAGCTCCAGACCGTCACGTCCTCGCCGCCGCCGGTGGCCAGCAGGGTGCCCGTGTCATCGAAGGCCAGGGCCGACGGCTTCGCCGGATATCCCGACATCATCGAGTCCTGCTCGGTGGAGCGACGCCAGAAGTGCACCGAGTTGTCCTGGCTGCCGCAGGCCACGATATCCCCGTCCGGGCTTAGGACCAGCGACACCAGGGAGCCCATCCACTCCAGCTGCTGGCGACGCTCCCCGGTGGACGCGTCGAAGAACGTCACCCGCCCGTAACAGGCCGTCGCCAGCTCCTCGGAGCCGGACCACGCGATTGCGCTGACGGTGCTGGGATGATCGTCAGATCGCCAGACTTTCTCTCCATCCGCCCCATGCATGTAGACCTTCCGGGAGCAGGAGGCTGCCAACCACGTGCCGTCCGGCGACCACGCCACGTGCTCCACCCAACCGTTCCCGATGTCGATATCCACCCTGACCTGACCGTCGGTGGCGCTCCAGACCAAGACTCGGCCGTCCTGGCCGGCCGTCGCGAACTCGGGGCGGTGTGGGTGCATCGCCACCGCGAGCACCCCGCCGTCATGGACTTCGCGCTGCGTCCAGATGGTCGCGCCCGACGTGCCGTCGAACGCGTAGACGCCACCGGCGGCATCACCGACCACCAGCGCCTCACCGCGCGGGGTCCAGCCCCCGGCGATGGCGTAGTCACCGACCTCCGCCGCCCAGCCCCGGCGCAGCACGCCTTGCGGCCTGTCGACAGTCAAACCAGACAGGCCTCGAATCCCTGCCGCATGGTCGCCTCGTCGAGATTGCGGCCGATGAAGACGAGTTGATTGCGGCGGGGCGCGTCCCCCCAGGGGCGATCCGGCTGTCCGTCGAAGAGCATGTGCACGCCTTGGAAGACGAAGCGGCGCGACTCGCCCGCGAGGCTGATGAAGCCCTTCATGCGGAAGATGTCCACCCCGCGTTCACGGAGCAGCTCGCCCAGCCACAGGTTGAGCCTGTCGGGATCGACGTCGCCCTCGCACTCGATGGCGATCGATCCCACCTCGTCGTCGTGCTCATGCTGGGCCACCCAGGTTCGCTCGACCTCGACGGGAACCGCGTCCGTGGTGCGTGGGGCGCCGTTCGCCGTGGGGGTCGCGCCATCCACGTTCAACAGCTGCAGATCGAATTCCTCCGCGGTGTGCTGGGTAAACACGCCGACCCTCATCGGGGTTTCGACCTCCAGGAAGAACGACTTGCGCCCTGGGGAGTCGAGCTGGAGGTTCAGGTGCTCACCGACACGAAGCTGGTCCCCCGGGCGAACGAGATCCGCGGGTTCGGCATACCGACGCACACACCACTCCGCACCCTCGCGAAGCGCTGAGTCATCCGTGCCCTGGTCGGGTACGACGACGAGAGACATCGACGGATCAGGTCCATCGTCCAGGCTGAGCTCATAGCGGCCGACATCGAGCGAATAGACGCCGGTCCATTCGAACGGGTATTCCGGCTCGAGAAACGTGGGACGACGCCCGAGCACCTCGTCCAGGTCGAAGGCGCCGAGGTTGAGGACCGTATCGACGTCGACCTCCGCCCGCTCGCTGCGGATGACGCGCGCCATGCGGTTCATGTCGCGGAGCCGCGACTCGAGCCCGTCGAGCGCGTCGTCATGGACGAGGTCGGTCTTGTTGAGCACCAGGACGTCCGCGAACGCGATTTGCTCGGTGCTCTCGTCGCTGCGGCCGAGTTGCTGCTCGATGTGGGCGGCGTCGACAAGCGTGACGATCCCGTCCAGCGCGTACTCCGCGCGAATCTCGTCGTCCATGAAAAAGGTCTGAGCGACCGGACCGGGATCGGCGAGCCCCGTGGTCTCCACCAACACGTAGTCGAACTTGTCGCGGCGTTTCATGAGGTTGCCGAGCACGCGAATCAGGTCGCCGCGCACCGTGCAGCAGATGCAGCCGTTCGACATCTCGAAGATTTCCTCGTCAGCGTTGATGACGAGCGCCTGATCAATGCCGACCTCCCCGAACTCGTTTTCGACCACGGCGATGCGTTTGCCGTGCTCCTCCCGCAAGATCCGGTTCAGCAGGGTCGTCTTGCCGGAGCCAAGGAAGCCGGTGAGGATCGTCACAGGTATGTTTCGAGGCGTGTCCATCTAGTCCTCCTGAAGCAGCGGTGCGAGCGCCGGAATCTCTACGTCGAATCCCCAGGCCGTGCAGATTTGGCCAAGGTCCTCTGCGTCAACGGCGTCCATGGGTTTGTGTAGCTTGCGCTGAAACTGTGGCGCATCGGGCCGAAGCAGTCCGATCACGGTTTCGACGGGTGCGCAGTCTTCTTCGAGACACGCCAGCTCGGTGACCGTGACCGTCACGTCATCGGAAAGGCTCAGCGCTTCGCGCAATGCCATCTTGATACGTCGGGCCCGTTCGAGGTTCGGGCGGCGTGGTGATGTGCTGATCAACATAGGTTCGCTTCTCCCTCGAGACGGCGGGACCAGCCCGGATCAGGCACGGATTCGACAGCCCTTCTCTTGCTCGGCGTGTCCATCCAGAACCCGCACGCAGAAGTTGTTGCGATATGGTCTCAATAAGGGGTCCGTCGATGGTACACACCGGCGTTGTCGCTCTCAACCAGCGATCACCCTTGGAACGACGGTTACCGAGTGCGACGGTGGCGCCTCAGAATATCGGCCTAGGCCGCCCAACTGGCGACGAACTGATCCACAGTCACCGGCTGCCGAGGTTCGGCATGCAGGCGTTGCGCCAGCCAGTCGCAGCGGCGCCAGAGCTCGTCGGCCTCGGCGTCGCTGAACCACTGGCCAAAGTCCGATCCCCAACCCAGCGTGAGCGGATGGAGAGACTTGGCCTCGCGCTGCAGGTCCTCCGGCAGCTCGTCGAAGTCCGGCTGCCTGAGTAGGTGAATGTGCCGCGCGGCTTCGGCCACGCATGCCGTGAGGGTGAGCTTGGAGGCGGGACCGGCGCCGGGATGCAACTCCTCGAGCGCCGCGCGAAAGGCCTCCGCGTCGCCGTCCAGGACGCCCTGCAGCGCTTGCGCCGTGAGGTCCCGCTGCTCCGCCGCGAGGCGATTCCAGGACTGGAACGCGGCGGCGGACGACGCCGAGAGATGGCGAGTGAAGCCCGGATCCCGCGGCATGGCGTGCACCGAAATACCGCCGTGCACCGTGCGGCGGAGCTTCGTGCTGTAGTTGCTGCCCCAGTGCAGCATGCTGTGGTAGTAGATCAAGCCGTCGCCGGCCTTGAGCTTCACGGGCATGCCGCCCGGCAGCGGCGACCGCGGATCGTCCCTTAGCCGCCGGTCCTCCTCGGGCGTGTTCAGGCGGCGATGGCTGCCCGGCACCACCCAGAACACGTCGTCGTCGTAGAGCGGCAGGTTCCACTGCAGGTAACGCGGGCCGGTTTCCGCCAGCTCCTCTTGCAGCAGCCACAGCGGCGCCACCCCGTTGTTTCCAATGTCGCGGTGCCACTTGGCGGGGCCGTGGTCGACGCGCGGGTTGCACATCATCATCATGTGCATCGGCACCGCCTCGGTCCCGCTGAGCAGCTCGCGGCTGGTACCCATGACCGGCTCGCTGAGCCATAGCTCGACCGCCAGCGCCGTCTCCTTGTCCACCAGCGCGTGGAAGTCGGGCACGCGCGGCTGCATGTGCTTCTCCCACATGCCGCCGGGCGGATCGTCGGGGCCGGCTTCGCGGCGCCAGACTTCGCGCTGCCGCTCCAGCAGGCCCTCGCAGGCATCGCGCACCGCGTCGAGCCGGTCGGCGGGAATAACGTTGCGCACGAACAGATAGCCGTCGCGACGGAGCAGCGACTTGTTCAGGCTGGGCATGGGGACTCCTGTGCTGGGTCTCGCACCAGGTGGCGGTTCAGGCTGAGCGTTTCACGCACGATACTTGGTGCCGCGTTTCCCAGTTCTCGCGATCTACGAACCCCAGCTCGCGGCGAACTGGTCCAGCGTCACCCGCTGCGGGGGGTGGGCGTGGAGACGCTGCGCCAGCCAGTCGAAGCGGCGCCACAATTCGTCGGCCTCGGCGTCGCTGAACCGGTCGGCGAAGGCCGGACCCCAGCCCAACGTGAGCGGGTGGAGGTGCGTGGCCTGTCGCTGCATCGCCTCCGGCAGGTCGTCGAAGCCTGGCTGCTTGAGGAGGTAGATGTGGCGCGCGGCCTCGGCCAGGCACGCCGTGAGGGTCAGCTTGGAAGCGGGACCGGCGCCGGGGTGCAAGCGCTCCAGGGCCGTGCGAAAGGCCTCCGCGTCGCCGTCCAAGACGCCCTGCAGCGCCTGCGCGGTGAGGTCCCGTTGCTCCGCCGCGCGGCGATTCCAGGTCTGGAATGCGGCGGCGGCCGCGGGCGAGAGATGGCGCGTGAAGCCGGTGTCCCGCGGCATGGCGTGCACCGCCATGCCGCCGTGCACGGTGCGCCGGAGCTTCGGGCTGTAGTTGCTGCCCCAGTGCAACATGCTGTGGAGATAGATCAAGCCGTCACCGGCTTTTAGCTCCACGGGCATGCCGCCTGGCAGCGGCGACCGCGGATCGTCCGCGAGCTGCCGGTCCTCCTCCGGGGTATTCAGCCGGCGGTGGCTGCCCGGAACCACCCAGAGCACGTCGTCGTCGTAGAGCGGCAGGTTCCATTGCAAGTAGCGCGGTCCGGTTTCCGCCAGCTCCTCTTGCAGCAGCCACAGTGGGGCCACCTCGAGTGGCCCGATGTCGCGGTGCCACTTGGCGGGGCCGTGGTCGGTGCGCGGGTTGCACATCATCATCATGTGCATGGGCACCGCCTCAGGCCCGCTGAGCAACTCCCGGCTGATGCTCATGACCGGCTCGCTGAGCCATAGCTCGACCGCGAGCGCGGTTTCCGCGCCCACCAGCGCGTGAAACTCGGGCACGCGCGGCTGGGGGCGCATGTCCCACACGCCGCCGGGGAGATCGTCCGGCCCAGCCTCCTGGCGCCAGATCTCGCGCTGCCGGTCCAGCACGCCCTCGCAGGCCTCGCGCACGTCGTCGAGCCGGTCGGCGGGGATGACGTTGCGCACGATGACGTAGCCGTCGCGACGGAGCTGGGACTGGTTCAGGCTGGGCATGGAGTCTCCAGTGCTAGGGGATGAGCCAGGACCGACTCGGGCGTGGATTCCCGCCCCGTATCGCGTACGGGGCAGGCTCTCCGCGGGAATGACGGAGGGTAGGGCCAAGGACTCATTGGCGATCAGTCAGGTGTGTGCGACTCACGCCAATCCGGCTTATGGCGCCGATCCCACGCTGCACGCAGCGTGGGCCACCGGACAATGCGCGAATCAATCACCGTCCAGGCCGATGTATTTCATCACCTCGTCCACCCACACCTGGTCGTAGCCCTTGCCCTCCCAGAGGCGGATCAGCGGCGCGTCCACGTCGGTGGGATGCACGCCGGCGGGGTCGTGGTCCAGCACACCCAGAAGCTGCCGCCGCACGGGGTCGGCGCGCGCGACCAGCTCCGGTGAACTCGATACGCGGTCGCCCAGCCGCATCCAGATCGGCGAATAGACGTAGAAGAGGTTCTTGCGCCGCACGTTCGACGTGTTGCGCGAGACGGAGTGCCAGAGGGCGTTGTGAAACAGCATGGCGTCACCGGCGCGCAGCTGCAGCTGCACGGCGCCCGGCACGCCGGCGTCGATCTCGTCGACCTCCTGGAAGCGACTCGGCGAGGCAAGCGTCTCCGCGTCGGCGTCCTCCCGCGGAAAGTTGCCGCGGTGGCTGCCGGGAATGAGCAGGAAGTTGCCCATGTCGGGCGCGTCCAGGTCGGTGAGGAACCAGCCGATCTTGAGGTGCAACAGCGGCGTGAGCCCGCCGGCGCTCGGAAACGGGTAGGGCTTGGGACCGTCGTAGTGCCAGCGGCTGCCCGGATGCGGCGTTGGCGGACGCACCATCACCTGCGATGCGAGCAGCTGGATAGTCGCGCCCATCAGGTCCATCACGATGCCCAGATGATTGGGGTGATCGATGAGATCGAGGAAGGCGTCGTCCTCCTCGATCACGTTGAGGGTGCTCAGCCACTCGTCGGACGAACGGCCGGCGCGCTGCGAAGCCTCGTCGACGCGGTCCACGGCGGCGGTGAGACGCTCAATTTCGTCGGACGACAGCACGCCGGGTAACACCAGATAGCCCTGCGTGTCCCAGTGCTCGCGCTGCTCGGGCGTCAGGCGCGTGAGAGTTTCAACGTCGATCACGGGCGCACCTCCCGGAGGGCTGCCGTCAGGCGATCGCGGCCGGGTCACCGCCAGCGTAGCGCGGGCGACCGGGCATGAACCATCACCGGGCGCACCCGGTCCGAGAAATCGCGGGGCCGGTGCAGGCGTAGCGAGTTTTCGCCCCGCGATTGACGACGAGGCTGGTGCTCGTCCTCTGCCCCTCAGATTCCTCGCGTTGCTCGGAATGACAGGGAGGGGGGCTCGGCTGACGGAAGAGTTGGCGGCCCAGAGGCAGATCCCCCTCACCGCAATCCCTTCGCACGGCGGGGAGAGGGAGCCGGGCGGCCCCTACGTCACGAAGTCGAACTAGATCTGCGACTGCATGATGCGGTCGACGAGGTCCATGGTCTTGACCGCGTCGGCAAAGCACGTGTCGGGCTGGCGGCCGGCCTTGATCGAGTCGATGAAGTGCCGGTTCTCCGCGAAGAAGCCGAAGCGATAAATCACTTCCGATCCGCCGCCGACCTCGGCGGCATCGACCGCTTCGCCCTCGGCGGCGCCGTCGCGATAGATCGAGGCGCGCCACTGGTCGTCCGAGAATGCCGAGACGCCCTGCCCGTGCATCTCAAAGTAGTGGTCGCGGCGGCCCGACCGACGCGAGGCCGTGAGGATGGCCGCGCAGCCGGTGCTGAAGGTGACGAGGGCGTTATGGTTGTTGACGAACGGCATGTCGACGGCGCGGTTGTCGGCGGCGACAGACTCGACCTCACCGCCAGCCATCCAGCGCATGGTGTCCACGGCGTGGACGATGTCGGTCGTGAGGTGTGAACCGGCGCCGCGGCCATAGCCATAGCCGTCGGGCTTGCCCTCGAACTTGTGAAACCCGGCGAGGCACTGGTGCAGCGGGCCCCGCTCAGTAATGGCCACGCGGCAACGGCGCAGCATTTCGCTGTAGCGACGGTTGAAGCCCACCATGGTGAGCCGATCGTGGCGCTCGGCATACCAGGCGAGCGCCTCGGTCTGGTAGGTGGTGATGGCGGGCGGCTTTTCCACGAAGACGTGGACGCCCAGCTCCAGCAGGTCCACCACGAGGTTGTGGAGGTGCTGCGGCGGCATGATCGCGTAGACCGCATCGGGCTTCTCGCGCGCCACAAGCTGGCGGAAGTCGCCGTAGCGACCGGCGACGTCGTACTTATCGGCCGTCGTTTGCAGGCGCTCCGCGTTCAACTCGGCGATGCCGACGATCTCCACGTCGGGCATTGCCGCGAGCGAAGGGTAGTGGGCGGTATTGGCCATGCGGCCCGCGCCCACCATGCCGATCCGCACCGTGTCGATGGACCCGATCCTCCCCGGCGGCCAGACAGCCGCAACGTATCACGGGGCGGGGCTGAGGGTTTCTGCTAGAGTCGCTCGCCGCGCCCCCAACGGCGTTGGGGCACTCGCACAGGGACGACCATGGCCTTCTCGTTTCCCACGAGCGTCAAGCGGCGCACCGACTGCCTCTCGATGATCCTGGCCGAAGACGTGGCCGAGCAGCACATGCTCGCGTGGCGGCAGGAGTTGGGCGAGCTGGACCCCAATAATCCGCTGGTGACGCCGGCAATGCCCTGGGACAGCGGCTCGGTGTTCGCCCACGGCACCTTCGCGCACGACCCCATCGACGGGCTGTGGAAGGCCTGGCACGTCTCGACGCCGCTGACGGCGGGGTATTTCGAGAATTACCGGCGCGTGACCTACCTGACCTCCGAAGACGGTGTGGAGTGGACGCGGCCCGAGTTGGACTTGTGCCCACAGCCGGGACATCCGCGCACGAACATCCTGCTCGACTTCGACTCGGGCGGCCCGAGCATGTACAGCTCGGTGATGATCGACCCGGACGCCGAGCCTGACCGCCGCTACGAGATGTTCGTGATGCGCGATCCGAGCAACACCATCGGCGGGGGACCGGGCCACATTCGCGGGCTGCCGCCTCCGCCGCCGGGCGAAACGCAGGCGCGCGGGATGTATCGATACTTCTCGCCGGATGGGATCAACTGGACCGTGAGCGAGGGCCCGGTGCTCGAAGTGGCGGTGCCTGGAGTCCGGCTGGTGATCCCGTATGAGAACCCCAAGCACACGGCCGACACCACTTACGTGTTCCGCGATGCGGACGGCACCTACTTCGCGACGCACAAGCTGGGCGAGCCGGCGCATCCGGGCGGGTTGGTGGCCTACGACATATTCGCCGAGGGCCGCCGCGTGATGGCTCGCCGCACCAGCCCCGACGGCTCGAAGTGGAGCCCCTTCGAGACCATCATCCAGCCCGACATCTACGATCCGCATGACGTCCAGATCATGGAGCTCTGCGTCACGCCGGTGCGGAGCGGGTACATCGGCGTGATCGCCATCTACCTCAATCGTACGCAGACGATCGAGCTACAGCTGGGCGGCAGCGCCGATGGGCGTATCTGGGACCGGCGCGTGCGCCTGCCCGCGGTCGCGGTCGGGGCGCTGGGCGACTACGGCGGCGGCATGCTGTGGCCCTCGCACCACATGGTCGAGCACGACGGCCGGCACTACGTGTACTTCTCGGGCACCGAGGGCTTGCACGGCGACCCGGCGGCCAAGGGGCCGACGATCTGGCCGTTCTTCTCAGCCATCTGCCGCGCCAGCTGGGCCGTCAATCGCTACTGGGCGGCCGTCTCAGGCCCCGGCGGCGACGTGGCGGGCACGCTGACCACGCATCCGTTGCCCGCCGGCGGCAAGCAACTGATCCTCAACGCCGCCACCTCGACCGTGACCGAGGGTGAGCTGCACGCGGAGCTGCTGGACCCGGACGGCAACGTGGTCGAGGGATTCGGCAAGGACGACTTCATCCCGTGGCGCGGCGACTCCACCGCCGCTCCGGCGCGCTGGACCGGGGGCGAGGTATGCCCGCTGGACGAATGCGCGGTGCGCTTCCACTTGCTCCGATCCCGCCTGTACGGATACGCCTGGGAGTAGCAAACATGGCCATCGACTCGCAACGGATCCTGCACCGGTTGGGCCGCGGCGAGCCGATTGACGCGGTTCGCGCCGCCGCCGGGCTGTCGGAGTCCGAGTTCGAAGCCTGGTGGTGCCAGGAGCTCCAGCACCGGCTGGCGGCGACCGAAGGGCAAACGTCCGGCCCGGTGGGCGCGGCGGTCGAGATTCAGCGTGACACGAGCGGCCTCGCGCACGTCTACGCCGAGGATGAGGCCGACCTCTTCGTGGGATACGGCTACGCGATGGCGCAGGACCGCTTGTTCCAGATGGACTACCTGCGGCGGCGGGCGCTGGGGCGGCTGGCGGAGGTCCTTGGCGCCGAAGCCTTCGACTACGACCTGGTGGTGCGCACGGTCGGGCTGCATCGAATCGCGGAAGAGGAAACGGCGCGCCTGCCTGCCGAGACGGCGGCGCGCTACGAGGCCTTCGCGGCGGGCGTGAACGCGTTCATGGCGGAGAGCCGAGACCGGCTGCCCATCGAGTTCGACCTGCTGGACTACCGGCCGGAACCGTGGCGACCGCTCGACTCGATCGCGCTGCTGGGTGAGTTTCGCTGGTACCTCACGGGGCGGTTTCCGGTCATTGCCATTCCCGAGGTGGCGCGGCGCGTACTGGGCGACGGTCCGCTGTACCGCGCCTTCATGACCGCCGAGGCCATCGACGAGACGATCCTGCATCCTGGGGAATACGCGAGCACCGGCAGCGGCACAGACCCGCTGGAGCCGCAGTTGGGCGGGGTCGACGACTGCACCGGCAGCAATAACTGGGTGGTCGGTCCGAGCCGCAGCGCGTCCGGCGGTGGGATGGTGGCCAGCGATCCGCACATCGCCTTCGGCTCACCCGGCTGCTGGTACCAGGTGCACCTGGTTGGCGGGCGCTACAACGTGGCCGGCTCCGGATATGCCGGGGCGCCGGGGATCATCTTCGGTCGCAACCTCCGCGTCGCCTGGGGCATCACCAACAACATCAGCTCACAGCGCGACCTCTACCAGGAGCGCATCGACCCGGCGCATCCCGGCGCCTTCCTCTACGACGGGCAGTGGGAACCGGCGCGCGAACGGACGGAGTCCATCTCGGTTCGCGGCGAGGGCGTGCGCGAGGAAGTCGTGCGGTCCTCGCGCAACGGCCCAATCGTGGATGAGATCTTGCCGGGATTTGCCCAAGGCACCGGACCGGTCTCGCTGCGGTGGGCGGGGGCGCTGCCCTGCGCCTGGCCGACGGCGCTGCTGGAGTGGAACCTGGCCAGCTCTTGCGCCGAGCTCGAGGACGCCCTGCGGGGCTGGGTGTCGCCGACGCTGAGCATGGTGCTCGCGGACGTGGACGGCGGCTTCGGCTACCGGGCGACGGGCCAGGTGCCGCTGCGCTCGCGGGTGGAGCGCGGCTATCGCCGCGCCTGGGACCCCGCCGACGCTTGGCAGGGCCTGACGCCGTTCGAGGGCATGCCCAGCGTGCGCGACCCCGAGCGCGGTTGGGTGGCGACGGCGAACAACCTGCCCGCGCCGTCGGACTATCCGTATCCGCTGTCCAATACCTCGCCGAGCGGCTATCGCGCGCGGCGCATCCGGGAAATGATCGAGTCGAGCGAGGCCCACTCCCGCGAGGACATGGCCGCGATGCAATACGACCCGCTGTCGCTGCGGGCGTTGAACGCTGTTCCGTCGCTCGTGGACATCCTGGACGGCGGCGACGCGCGGTTGCAGACGGCCGCCGCGGCGTTGCGCGACTGGGACTGCCGCATGGCCGCCGAGAGCGCAGGCGCGGCAATCTTCGAGGCCTTCCATCAGCAATGGGACGAAGCGGTGGCCTCGGAACGCTTCTCGGCCGACGCCTCGGCACTGGCCGTGGGCGATCCAGCCGCCTTCGTGGCCGGAGGCATCGGCACCCTGTCGCTGGGCCTGCTGGCCGAGGACGACGCGGGGTGGTTCGCCTCGACGGAGGCGCGCGATGCGGCAGTGCGATCGGCCATGACCCGCGCCCTGGACCGGCTCAGCGAGCGGCTCGGCGACGACATGTCGGCGTGGAGCTGGGGCGGGCTGCACAAGGTGCTGTTGCCTCACCTGCTATCGGACCGCGGCGACCTGGGGCGCCTGCTCGACCGCGGGGGCGAGCCGGCGAGCGGCAACGGCTTCGTCGTGTGCAACACGGGGTCGTCGCCCGAATTCGAATCAACCGGCGGCGCGAACTATCGACTGATCGTGGACGTGGCGGAGTCGCCGGCCTGCTTGTGGTCGCTGGACGCGGCGGGGCCGTCGGGACAGCCGGGCAGCCCGCACTATGCGGACCAGTACGCCGACTGGCTCGCCGGGCGCTATCGCCAGGTTCCCTTAGAGCGAGACGCGGTGCGCGCAACGATCAAGCATACGCTGACGTTGCAGCCAGAGGAGTGACGCGATGGACCTGACGCGAGAAGTGCCGCGCAGCCCCTACGACAAGCTCGGCGGGATCGTGTTCCTGCCGCGCAGCATCGACAAGGGGCGCGCCGACCTGGCGGGGACGCTGGGCGAGTACGTGGCCCGAACCGGGCGGTCCGAGCGGCTGTTCGAGTTTCTGGGCGTATCGCCAGACGAGTTCATCGACGCGCTGAGTGACCGTCCGACGGACGAGGACGTGTGGTCCTGGATCGCCGAGCGCACGACGCCGCGAACGCCGGAGGAGATCGAGGAGTTCAATCGTTGGATGTGGGCCGCCCAGCCCGAGGACGAGGACGATCGCTGGACGTGGGCCGAATTCCGAGAGTTCCTGGCGGACTGCGGACAGGCGCATCGCACCGACATCACGCGGCACTTCGACCGCCTGGACCTCGACGAGAATCGCGAGGTGCCCGAGGGTGGGCGTCCGTACGAGTAGCGAGCGGCGGCCGCAGGCTTCCTAAAATCAAGCACTCACGTTCGGAAGGCGTCCATGCGCATCGCCCTGCTGGCTGATACCTATCCCCCTGCGAACCGGGGCGGTGCGGGGGTGGTGGCGCAGCGGTTGGCGCGCGCCTTTGCCGCTCGCGGCCATGACGTGCTGGTGGTGACCACGTGGCCCGACGCCGCCACCGAGACGACGGACGGCCCGGTGCAGGTGCAGCGCCTGCAGTCGAGCTATCCGGAGCGATTTCGGAACACGGTGGCCATGATGAATCCGGCGGTGCTGGGCGGCGTGCGCCGCGCGTTGACGGACTTTCGACCCGACGTGGTGCACGCGCACAACGTGCACCAGCACCTGTCGTTCGCCTCGCTTGAGGCGGCGGCCGCCACGGGCGCGCCGGTGGCCTACACGGCGCACGACTTCCTGCTGTTTTGCTGCATCAAGTTCATCTGCAGCGGGGGGCGGGTGGACTTTCGCCAGCGGTGGTTCAACTGCGCCAAGTGCCAGCGGTTTCGCTGGAACCCGGCGCGCAACACGGCCATCAACCGTCAGATGACGTCGCACGTGGCTCACGTATTCGTGATCAGCGAAGCGCTGCAGACTGCATTACGTGCCAACGGCTACGGCGGGGCCGAGGTGATGCACAACGGCGTCGACGCGGAGTGGTGGGCGAAGGGCGACGGCACGCGGTTCTGGGCGAAGCTGGGCCTGGACGACTCGCCCCTGGCGCTGCTGGCCGCGCGCGTGAGCCGCGAGAAGGGGGCCGAAGCCGCGCTCCACGCCCTGGCGAAGGCCCGCAATTCAGAGGCGCGCCTGGTCATCGCCGGGGACAATCCGCGCTACGCGCCCAAGCTGCGCCAGATGGCGCAAGAGTTGGGCGTCGGCGAGCGGCTGATTCTGCCGGGTTGGCTGGACGCCGACACGCTGCGCGACGCCTACCACGCCGCCGATGTCACGCTGGCGCCGTCGACGTATCCGGACCCGTTCAACCTGACGCTGATCGAGTCCATGGCCGCCGGCACGCCGGTGATCGCGTCGACGCTGGGGGCCGGACCGGAGATCGTCCCCGACGGTGAGACGGGATTTGCGGTGCACCCGGACGACACCATGGGCCTGGCCGACCGGCTTTCGCTCGTCGTCGAGGATCCGGCGTTCGCCCGCGAGCTTGGCGAGGCCGGCCGGCAGCGCGTGACCCGGTGGTTCACGCTGGATCGTCAGGTGGAACGAACGTTGGCGCGCTACGAGGCGCTGATCGCCGCCGCATGACGGCCCCGCGCCGGATCGTCCACGTCATTTCGTCGCTCGCCGTGGGCGGAGCGCAGCGCCATCTGCTGCAGCTCCTCGCCGAGCCCGCGGACGGCGTGCAGCAGGACGTGATCTACTTCCGCGACCATGATCTGCGGGCGGACGCCGAGCGTCTGGCCGGGCAGGTGCGGCACGTGCCCATGGCCGGACCCTGGGGATGGACGCGGCTGCCGCAACTAACCGCCGCCATCGCCCGCGGCCGCTACGACGTGGTGCACACGCACCTGCTGCGCGCGGACATGTACGGAGCGCTGGCGGCTCGAATGGCCCGAGTTCCCGGACTGGTCGCGACCAAGCACAACCTGGAGGCTCGACTGGAGCACCCGGTCTGGCGCCGGCTCCACCGACGCACGGCGCGGTTGCCGGACGTCACCATCGGCATCTCGGACGCGGTGCGCGAGTGGGCCGTTGCCACGGGCGGCGTGCCGGCGACGAAGACTCGGGTGGTGCTCTACGGCATCGACGCCGCGCCGTTCGCGGACCTGGATCGTGTGGCCGCGCGCGCGGAGCTTGGCATCGAGGCGGATGCGCGCGTAGTGCTCTGCCCGGCGCGGCTCGACCCGCAAAAGAACCACGGCATGCTGCTGCGCGCCTTCGAGCGCGTGCACCGGGAGCTGCCGGACGCCGTGCTGCTGCTCGCCGGCGGGCGCCAGCTCGGATCGGAGATCTACGAGCGCGATCTCCGCGCGCTCGCCGACCTCATCGACGCCAACGGCGCGGTGCGCTGGCTGGGCGTGCGGAGTGACATGCCCCGCCTGCTGGCGGCGTGCGATGTGGTGGCGCTGGCGTCGGACTGGGAGGGGTTCGGCCTAGTGCTCTTGGAGGCCATGGCCGCCGCGCGACCGGTGGTAGCCACGGCCGTGGGAGGCGTGCCCGAGGTGGTCAGCGACGGCGAGTGCGGCGTTCTGGTCGGGGCGGGCGACATGTTCGGGTTCGCGGAAGCGCTGATGCGCCTGCTCCGAGACGACGCCGACCGCGAACGCATGGGCGAGGGGGCGGCGCGGCGCGCTCGCGAGACCTTCGCCCTGGAGCGCATGCGGGCCGCGACGCAGGCCGTATACGACGAGGCGCTCGGTGCACGCGCCTGAGATGGCCTTGCCAACCGCGCCGATATACTTCCGAGCAGGCGCGCGTGGGGCGCGCCCCTTTGACGTGAAGACCTTGAATGTCCACTAACCGCCCAACCAGCCTGGTGACGGGAGCCTGCGGCTTCATTGGCTCCCACCTCGCCGAGCGCCTGCTCACCGAGGGGCATCACGTGATCGGCCTGGACGGGTTCACCGACTCCTACGACCTCCGGCAAAAGCGGGACAACGAGCGCCGGCTGCTGGCGCACCCGGAATACGAAACCGTCGAGGGTCACCTGATGGACCTGGATCTGCGGCCCCTGACCGACCGGGCGCAGTTCATCTTCCATCTCGCGGCGCGCGCCGGAGTGCGCGAGGGATGGACCGCGTACAACTACGGCCGCTACATGCGCGACAACTGCCTCTCGACGCAGCGGCTGGCGGAGGCGGCCCTGGCCTCGGGCGTGGAGTTGTTCAGCTTCGCGTCGACGTCGTCGATCTACGGGTTCAATCCGAAGCTGCCGACGCCCGAGGATCACGACCTGAATCCCCGTGCGTTCTACGCCATGTCGAAGCTGATGGACGAGCACGTGCTCAATGGCTTCCGGCAACTCTTCGGCCTGCCGGTCGTGATCCTGCGCTACTACACGCTCTTCGGTCCCCGCCAGCGCCCCGACATGCTGGCGCACATTGGCTTGAAGGCCATCGCGGAGGGCCGGCCGATCACGATCTACGGCGACGGCGAGCAGACGCGCGAGCTGACCTACGTGATGGACGCCGTGGAGGCGCAGGCCCGGGTGCTGGACGTCCTGCCGATCGGCGAGATCTACAACATCGGCAGCGGCCCGACGGTGTCCGTGAACGAGTTCGTGCAGGAGATGGAGTACGTCGTTGGCCGCCCGGCGGAGCTGATCTACACCGACGCCAATCCGGCGGACCAGCTTCACAGCCAGGCGGACATCAGCAAGGCGCGGCGCGAGTTGGACTTCAATCCCACCACGACCGTGCGTGAGGGACTCGAGGCCGAGTTCGCCTGGCTGCGCGAATCGGTGCTGGAGCGACCCTGACGCCGCCCAGCCGCCCCATTCGCGTCCTCCAGGTGATGGAGGCCACCATCGGCGGCACCAAGCGGCACTTGTTCGACCTGACCACCGCGTTCGACCCGGCCGACGTGGCCGTGGAGGTGGCGTGTCCACCGGTGAGATCTGAAGCTCACGGCGATACGTCGTTTGCCGGCGACCTGCGCGAGGCGGGAGTGACCGTGCGGGAGATTCCGATGGTGCGCGCGCTGAACCCGAGGGCCGACGCCGCGACCATCGTCCGGCTTGCACGGCTGATCCGGACCGGCGGTTACGACATCGTCCACACCCACAGCACCAAGGCCGGTATCACCGGGCGGCTGGCCGCGCGCTGGGACGGCGTCCGCACCGTGCACACGCCGCACGGCTTCTACTACCTGAACTTTGCCGGCGGCGCCGGTCGCGCCATGGCCCGTGGGCTCGAGCGCGTGCTGGGCGCCATGACCGACCGGGTGATCGCGTTGTCCGACGGTGAGCATCGCGAGGCGGTGAACCTGCTGGGGGCCTCGCGCGTGCGGCTGGTGCCCAACGGCTTCGAGCCGTTCGAGCCGCTGCCGAAGACCGAGGCCCGGCGGCGGCTGGGTCTGTCCCCCGATGTGCCGGTGGTGGGCACGACCTCGCGCTTCACCGCCCAGAAGGCGCCGATGGACATCGTCGAGGCGTTTCGCGTGATTCACGCGGCGCGCCCGGAGACTCGACTGCTGTGGATCAACGGCGGCGAGCTTCAGACGGTGGTGGAGCAGCGCCTGGCGGACCTTGGGCTGTTGCATGCCACGCTGCGTCCGGGCTTCGTGCCCGAGGCCCGGACGCTGCTGCCGGCCATGGACGTCTATCTGCACCTGGCGCGGTGGGAGGGCGTGCCCTACGCCGTGATGGAGGCCATGTGGGCCGGCGTGCCGGTCGTGGGCGCGCAAGCCATCGGCACCAGCGATCTGATCACCGCCGGGGACACGGGATTACTGGTGGACGCCGGCGATGGGCCGGCTGCGGGGCGCGCGGCGCTGCGCGTGTTGACAGAGCCACCGCTGGCTCGCACCATCGCGCAGGCGGCGGCGTGCGGCATGCGCCGCCGACAGGACCGGCACGGTATGGCCCGCGCCACCGAAGCGGTATACCGCGAAATCGTGCAGACAATCTGACGTGCTAAGTCGAACACGCGCCGTCGGCGGATTCCTCGCGATCGCCGACGTGCTCTTGACCATGCTGGCGCTGCTGGCTGCAGACGCGTTGCGTCACGGGCTGCCATTCGGCTTCGGCGCCGGCGAGCACCTGGATTGGCTGGGCGTGCGCGAGTACGTCATCGTCGCGGTGACCTGGGCGTTCTTCCTGCGCTTCGCCAGGGTCTACGACCACCGGCGAGTGATGCGCGTGGTGCTCGAAGCGCGCGTGATCGTCTTCGCGGTGCTGTTGGCTACCGGCGCGCTCTTTGCGGCGTTCTTCGTGCTTCAGGTCCAGTTCCTTTCCCGATTGCTGTTTGTGTACTTCGTCGTGCTCGACCTGGCGATCCTGATCAACTTCCGCTGGCTGCTCAACCTGGCGCTGCGCGCACGGCATCTCTCCGTCGCGACTCGGCGGCTGGTGCTGATCGCCGGCGCCGGACCCGTTGGGGACCGCGTGTCGCGACTGATCATCGACCGGCCGTGGTCGGGCTACGAGGTGTTGGGATTCGCCGACGACGACGAGCAGAAGCAGGGCACGGCGCTCAATGGGCGACCGGTGCTGGGACTGGTCGAGGAGCTGCCGGCGCTGGTGGATCAGCACGCGCCCGACGACGTGATCATCGCGTTGCCGTTGCACGCGCACAGCCGGCTGCGCGAGTCGGTGCTGGCGCTGGAGCGCGCCGACGTGCGGATTCGCGTGGTGCCGGACGTCTTCGACCTGATGCCCGGTCGCACGATGGCCGAAGACACCTGGGGCATCCCGATGATCAGCGTGCGCGCACCCGAGATCACGGGCTTCGATCGCGTGGTCAAGCGGGTGTTCGACTTGGCGCTGGGGCTCGTGACCCTGGTGGTGATGGCGCCGGTGATGGTGTTTTCCGCCCTGGCCGTCTGGCTGGAAACCGGGCGCCCGGTCATCTTTGCCCAGCGCCGGGTGGGCGAGAACGGCCGGCTGTTCACGATGTTCAAGTTCCGCACCATGGTCGCGAACGCCGAGGCCCAGATCGAGGCGGCCCGGCAGAGCGGGCAGCGGCTCGAAGACATCTACAAGCCGGCCAACGACATGCGGGTCACCAGGGTCGGTCGCCTGCTCCGCCGCGCCAGCCTGGACGAGCTACCCCAACTCTGGAACGTGCTGCGCGGCGAGATGAGCCTGGTGGGGCCGCGTCCCGAGCTGCCCTGGGTCGTGGACCAGTACGAATCATGGCAGCGACAGCGGCTCTCGGTGCTGCCGGGAATCACCGGCTGGTGGCAAGTCAACGGCCGCGGCGACCTGCCGCTGGTAGAAAACGTGGAGTACGACCTGTTCTACATCCAGAACTACTCGCCGCTGCTGGATATCTCCATCCTCGCCCGCACCGTCTGGGTGGTGGCGCGGGGACGGGGGGCGTACTAGGTCGAGCTAGCTCCCGATCGGTGGGCGGGCCGCACGGCGGCGATCACGCGCACGGGCCACGCGAAGCGGCGCACGCCCGCCTCCACATGAGCGTCGAAAGCTGCGGCGACCCGTGGCTCCGACATCCTGCGCCATAGCTCGTCGGCCATCTCTGGCGTGCCGCCCGACCGGGCCACCCACTGGTCGAAGTCCATGGGCGAGCGGCACTCGCGATCCGCGGCCACGTCCAACCGGGCAGCCCGCAGGTAGCGCGGGAACTCCGCGGCGGACAGATTGCGAACGTGCGACGGGTCGCGGATGGTCTCGATGTCGTGCATTTCGGACGCCACCCAGGAGTCGTCGGGGCTCTGCGTGTCGGCGATGACCACCCGCCCGCCGGGGCGCAGGACGCGTGCCATTTCGCCGATTGCGGCGGCGGGGTCGGCGAAGTGATGCAGCGCGTGGCGGCACGTGACCACGTCGTAGCTGCCGCCGCGCGCGGGAACGCTCCCGGCGGCGGCGCGCACCGCCCGCAGTGGCGCCGGAGCGGCCGCTCGCGTATGGCGCAACATTGGCCGAGAAACGTCCAGGGCGTCCACGTATGCGCCTCTCGCGGCCAGCGCATGCGCGGTGAAGCCGGTGCCGGTGCCGACGTCAAGCACGAAGTAGCCGGGCGAGACGTTGGCGAATTCGAGCACCAGCGGCAGGCTCGGCCCGGATCGGTGGCACGGCGAGTCGGCATATCCGGCCACCCGGTCGTCGAATGCCTGCTGCGTCAGGCCGGCCATTCGTAGGTCTCGAGTGTCTCGGCGATCGAGGCGTCCAGGATTGCCGCCATCTCGTCGATCTCGTCGTCGGTGGACGTGAGCGGCGGGGCGAAGACCCACACGTTGTCGCCGGCCCGGCCGATGAGGCCGCGTCGGCGGGCTTCCGCCCCGACAGCCCGTCCGAACGGTCGGTCGCTGGGAAAGCCGGCACGCGTCGAGCGGTCGGCGACGAACTCGATGCCGAGCAGCAGGCCGTGCCCGTCGACGCGCCCGACGACGTCATAGCGGTCGGCCATGTCTTCCAGGTGACGGCGCAGGCGCTGGCTCTGGCGGCGGCAGTTGTCGAGCACGCTGCCGCCGGTGAGCTGCTCGAGCGCGGCGAGCCCCGCGGCGCAGGAGACGGGGTTGCCGGAGTAGGTGTGGCCGGCGTTGAAATGCACCCCGTCGTCGCGCTCGCCGAGAAAGGTCTCGGAAATCTTGCCGCGAATAATGGCCGCCGCCAACGGGGCATAGCCGCCGCTGATGCCCTTGCCCACCGTCATGATGTCGGGGTAGGCCCCGTAAACGTCCGCGCCGAACAGCTCACCCAGCCGGCCGAAGCCGGTGATGATCTCGTCGTAGATGAGGACGACGTTGTGCCGGTCGCAAATCTCGCGCAGGATCTTGAAGTACTCAGGCGGCGGCACGACGAAGGCCTCCGCCGACATGATGACCGGCTCGGCGATGAAGGCGGCCACGGTGTCCGGGCCTTCGCTGCGAATCACCTCGTCGACGATCTCGGCGCACAGCACGCCACACTCGGGATACGTGAGCTTGAAGGGACAGTGATAGCAGTCGGGCGGGTGGACCTTGAGGAATCCGGTCGGGAGCGGTTCGTATTTCGCCTTGCGCGCCGCCCCGCCGGTGGCGGACAGGGCGCCCAGCGTCGCGCCGTGGTAGCTGGAGTAGCGTGAGATCACCTTGTATTTGCCCGGATTGCCGGTCTGCTTGTTGTACTGGCGGGCCATCTTCATCGCGGTCTCGTTGGCCTCGGAACCACCGCTCACGAACTTGACCGTGGTGAACTCCGGCGGGAAGACGTCGACAAGGCGCTCGGCAAGCTCCATGGCGGGCTGGTTGGTGGCGTAGATGGGCAGGGCCAGCGCGACGCGCTCGAGCTGCGCCTGCATGGCCTCGATGATCGGGCGATTGCCGTGGCCAAACTGCATGGCGGCGATGCCGGCGATCCCGTCGATGTAGGAGCGGCCGTCCACATCCGTGAGCCGCACCCCGGAGCCTTCCACGATGACCAGCGGGTCCTCAATGAAGGCCTGCATCTGGTTGAAGTCGACCATCAGGTTGGCCAGGCCGGGATGTTGACTACCGTTTGGCTCGGTCATGGGACGCGCTTCGTTGCCGGTGTGACGCCGGCAGCGTACGCGCCGCCCGCGCGGTTTGTCGCGTGCGCCGAGTAGGCTTGACGGCAGACGCGGCAAAGCGACCGGAGCCGATATGCCGGACACCGAGCGGTTCCTGGACCTGGCGGTCGACGTGGGGCGGCTCATCGCGGCCGCGGCCGAGCCGGACGTCGCCGGTTCGCGCTGGCGCACGCGCACCTACTTTGGCGAAGACGCCTACGGCACCGACGTATTCGCCGGCTCCGCCGGGCCGGTGATCCTGCTGGCGAGTCTCCACGCCGCGACGGGAGAGACCCGCTTCCGCGACGTGGCCGAGAGCGGCGCGTTGTGGATCGAGGCGCAGACGCGCCGCGCGCTCACGGCGCCGGATCGCGATCCGGGCCTGTATTTCGGCGTGGCGGGCGACGGCATGACGTTTCTGCACCTCTACGAATGCACGGGACGCGAGCGCTGGCTGAACCTGGTCCGCACACGGGTAAAGGCGATTCGCGGTCTCGCCTACAAGGACGAGGATCCGCTCGAAGGAGCGTCGGGCACGGGGACGTTCCTGTTGCGCGCGCACCAGATCACCGGCGACGCCGGCGCGTTGGACCTGGCGGTCGCGGCGGGCGAGCACCTGCTGCAACGCGCCTGCAACGACGACGGTGGTTGGCACTGGCCGTGGCGTCGCCGCTCGGGGACCTTCGACGGCATCGGCTTTGCGCATGGGACGGCGGGCGTCGCGTGCTTCCTGGCGGAGCTTTCACGCTATTCGAGCGACCCGCGACTGCCGGAGGCGGTGCTGGGCGCGGCGCGCTGGATCGACCGGCACGCGGAACCTGGTCCGGCGTGGCGGCGCTGGCCGGAAGACGAGCGTCCGGTGAGTGTGCAGTGGTGCCACGGGGCGCCGGGCGTCGGGCTGTTCGCGGTGCGCGCCTTTGCGGCGCTGGGGGACGACGAGCTCAAGGACCTGGCGCTGCGCGCCGCCGAGGCGACCTACGACGCCGGAGACGTGCGCGCGAATCCCAGCCAGTGCCACGGGCTGGCCGGAAACGCCGAGATCTTCCTGGAGCTTTGGCGGGTGCTCGGCGATGACCTGTGGCTCGACCGAGCGGTTGAGTTCGGCGACGCGGCGGCGGCCTACCGGGAGGAGGAACCGGACGGCGCCCGGTGGCGGGGAGACGAGCCGGACAATTACAGCCCCGACTTCATGCTGGGCTCGGCCGGCCTGGGGCACTTCTTCCTGCGATTGGCCCGCCCGGACGCGATTGATATGCCCCTGATGGCAGTGCCGGTGCAGGCCGACTAGGAGTGACCCGCTGAGCATGCGCTAGGCTGCGGCGCCGGTCTCCGCGAGCCAGTCCCATGCGAATCACCAACATTCAGACGATGCACTGCGGCGCGCCGGCCGCCCCCGAGGCCCGGCTCAACCGCGTGTGGACCTTCGTGCGAATCGAAACCGACAGCGGCATCCACGGCACTGGAGAGTGCAGCCTCTTCAAGGTGAATCAAGCCGTGGCGGAGGTGGTCGAACGGTTCGGGACCTTCCTGATTGGCCAGGACCCCACCCGCGTCGAACACCTGTGGCAGCAGATGTATCGCCGTCCGTTCTTTCGCGGCGGCCCGATTCTCAACGCGGCGATCAGCGGCATCGACATGGCGCTGTGGGACATCGCGGGGAAGGCCGCCGGGCTGCCGGTCTATCGCATGCTCGGCGGTCCGCTGCGCAACCGCGTCCGCGCCTACGCCCGGGCCGACCTCGCGGGCTCGGAAGTCGACCAGGTGCTGGAAGCCCAGCGGCAGGGATTCACGGGGTTCAAGATCGCGCCGCCGCACCTCGAAGCCGGATTCAATGAATTCGCGCTAGCCAAGGCCGCGGTGGATCTGGTGGCAACCGTACGGACCGCCGCAGGTCCGGAGCTCGATTTGATGATCGACTTTCACGGGCGGCTCTCCCCGGCGGCGGCCACCCGCTTCCTGCACGGCGTGCGCGACCATGACCTGCTGTTCGCCGAGGAGCTGATCCCGCCGGACAACGTGCCAGCCTACGCGCAGGTGACGGCCGCGGTGCCGGAAGTGCCCTGCGCGACCGGGGAGCGGCTCTACACGCGCTGGGGCTTCCGCGAGTTGATCGAGTCGCGGGCGGTGCACGTGATTCAGCCCGATATCTGCTACGCGGGCGGCATCTCCGAGCTGCGCCGAATCGCTGCGCACGCCGAAACGCACTACATCTCCATGGCGCCGCACAATCCCAACGGTCCCGTTGCGACGGCGGCGAACATCCAACTGGCGGCGGCGACGCCGAACTTCCTGATCCTCGAATACGCGCGCAAGCCGCCCTACTTCGAAAACGTCTTGCAGCAACCGCTGGCGTTCGCCGACGGGCACTTCGCGCTACCGGAGGCGCCGGGGCTTGGCGTTGAGCTGGATGAGGCCTTCATTGCGGCGAATCCGCCGCACGAGCTGGGATTTGGGTCCGACACGTACGCCGACGGCTCGGTGGCGGATATCTAGGGGGCCTGGGCGGAAATCTACGAGCGGGTGGGCCGGACCCTCACCCTGACCCTCTCCCAGAGGGAGAGGGGACCGGACAGTAGGCATAGGCGGCGAGGCAGCGGTCGGCGACGGCGCTCCAGGTGAAGTCGCGTAACACTCGCGCGCGGGCGCGCTTGCCGCAGGACGTGGCGTGGTCCGGATCGGATGTGAAGAGCGCGAGCGCCGCGCGGAGCGCCGCCGAGTCGCCGGGAGGCACAACGGCGCCGTAGGACGGATCGACGACCTCGGGAAGCCCGCCGGCTTCCGAGACGACCACGGCCGTGCCACAGGCCATGGCCTCCAGCGCGGCTAGGCCCAGCAACTCGGGAAGCTGCTGGCGGCAGCCCTGGTAGTCGTCGAACACGGACGGCATGACGGCCACGCAGGCGCGGCTGAGCGCCTGCACGAGCTCGCGGTCGTCGGCGTCTTCATGGAACGTGACCGCTCGGCCCTGGGCCTCTCGCCGCAGAAACGCGACGTAGTCGGGGTCAGCCGGCCGGCCATAGATGGCGAGTTGGGCGTCGTCGGGCAGGGCGCGAATGGCGTGCTCGACACCCTTGTGCGGCAGCAGGCGACCCACGAATACGACCTGGCCGGGCACCTTGGGTGCGGATGGAGCGAACGCCTGCGGATCGACGCCGCCGTGGATGATGGACGTGCGGCGGCCCATGTAGGGCAACGTGTCCACCACGAACCGGCTCTGCGCCAGATGGGCGTGGACCCAGCGGCCCAGGCGAGCGCGGCGCAGCCACCCCACGCCGCCGCCGCCGTGATCAGTCACGAATACACGCTTGCCGAGCGGACGAGCCAGCAACGTCGCCAGCGCCGTCAGGCCGGTTCGCGCTTGATGGCAGTGGATCACGTCGGCCCACAGGAGAGCCGGAATGAAGCCGGGCCCAATCGCGTCGGACTCGCGGCCTCGCAGGCGCCGCCAGGTACGGGCCACTTCGATGGGGAACCCAGCGGCATCGGCGGTTGTGGGCGGCCCGCCGAAGGCGACCAGGCGGGTCGGCACCTGTTCCCGCATGGCGCGCGCGAGTTCAAGGGGAAAGCGTTCGCCTCCGCCGATGACCGAGATCTTTCCGAACCACGTTGGGGAAAGGTGGAGGACGCGCGGACGATCCTGGGCCGGCACCTTAGACCGCCGTTACGCCGTCCGGCGCTTGGGCCACGATGAGATAGCCGCCGGGATCGTCGACCGGGCGACGGAAGGGACGCCACAGCAGCGCGGTCCACGCAGCGATCCACGCGGCGCGCGGGACGAGCCTCCGCCGGTGCAGCGCCCGAAAGATATCCAGGATGCGGCGCCGGCCCAGTCGATGGGTCATCAGCGCGTCCAGGCGTTGCCAGGCGCGTTGCGTGCGGGCGGGCAAGTGCCCGCCGGTGTCGATGATGCCGAGGCCGCAGTCACCCAGCACCGCGGCCCACTCGTCGAGCGAGCGGTAGTGGAAATGGCCGAGCCTGTCGTTCGTCGCTCGCAGCGCCGCCTCGCCGCCGGGTCCGCGGCGAATCCGCTCGGCGAAGGCCGGCGCCGGCACGGTGAAGACCAGCCGCCCACCCGGCGCGAGCGCGCGCGCCGCCTCACGTACGGCAGCCTGGTCGTCGGGGATGTGCTCCAGCACGCTCTGGCTGAAGACCGTGGCGTAGGTGCCGGCGGCCAGCGCCGCCCGCGTCGCGTCCGACCGAATCACGCCGCGGTAGACGCCAAGCCTGTGCGCGGCGCGTGCCTCGCTGGCGAGCAATTCGAGGCCGTCGCGCGGCCAGTGGTCGCGAAGCACAGCTCCGGCGACCGCGCCGCCGCCGCAACCGAGGTCGAGGACGGGCGCCCCGAACGTCGCCTCGCGCAACATGGCGAACTCGGTGGCGCGCCAGAGCGCGATCGCCGGCTGATGCAGATGCGCCTCAATGGCCATTCGCAGGAGCTCGCGGTCGGAGCGTCCGGCGAGCGCCGTGGGCGACGGCGACGCTGAGCCGGTTGCCACGCTACGCGGTCGGTTCGCCATGCGATCGTGCGACGAGTTGGGCCATGCGCACTTGATAGGTGTGGTCGCGCAGCACGCGCCGGCGGCCGGCCTCGGCGACGCGTGCCCGGGTTGCGTCGTCAGCCGCGTAGCGGTGCAGCGCCTCGACCAGGTCTTCCACGCCCTCGTAGACGGCGACTTCCCGACCGATCTCGAGGAGCTCGCCGAGCCGGGCCTTGGCGTCGCAGAGCTGAAAGGCGCCGGAGGCTGGAATCTCAAACGTCCGCATGTTCACGCCCTCGCGCATCTGGGCATGGTGCGCATTGAGCCCGATCTTGGCGCGGCGATAGGTCTGCGCCACGGCGGCGGCGGGCAAGAGCGTGAGTCCTCGGTGCCGCCGGCGCGCCGGCGAGTCGGCGTCGAGCTTCTCCCACCCCCGTCCCCAAACCGCCACGCGAAGGCCGCTGCGGGCGGCGGCCTCGACCAGGTCCACGCGCAGGCGGGTGGACGGCAGATGCCCCATGTTGTGCCGCGAGTCTCCAACGAACACCACGTCCCACTCCGGCGGATCTTGGCGTTCGCTGGGCGTGGGTCCCCAGGTGTCCGGATCGGCTGCATGGGTCAGGAACTCCGCCCCCACCCCATGCCGCTCCAGGTCGGCGGCGTAGGACGGCTCGGCCAGGAAGAAGCGGGTGTACAGATGGGCCGCCGCCATGATGTGGGGAAACCACGATGGATCGTCCCCACACCACTGCACGACAGGTCCCGACGTGAGGTCACGCAGGCGCTCGACGGTCTCTGGAAGCAGCACCTCGCCCTTGAGAACCACGGTGAGATCGGGGCGGTGGCGCTGCGCGGCATCGAGCACGCGCAGGTTGTCGCGGCGCATGGCCTCGAGCACGCGTCCCAGGTGAAACCGATGGGGTCCCGCGATCCGGCGGCGCAGGCGTCCCCAGAGACTCACCGGACGCGCTAGGTCACTGCCGTAGAGCAGCGACGCGACCTCGTGGCCTCCGGCCTCGAGCCCCGCACGGCAGTAATCGGTCCATTGGCCGGTGTCCCATTCGGGGCCGATCAGGAGGACGCGCATGCTTGCTCCAGCGAGGTCCACACGCATTGCGCCGTGCGGGTCCAGGTGAACTCCGCTGCCCGTGCCAGGCCGCAGCCTTGCAGGTCCTCGCGCAGCCGATCGTCGCTCGTGACTTGCAGCAGCGCCTCGGCAATGGCGTCGGGATCGTGCGGGTCAACCGAAATGCCAGCATCGCCGGCGGCATCCGCCAGGCCGCCCTGATTGGCGGCGACCACGGGCACGCCCGACGCCATGGCTTCGAGAATCGGCATGCCGAAGCCCTCATCGATGGCGACGCTGACAAAGGCCGAAGCTCCAGCCAGCAGCGGCGGCAGGTCGTCGGGATCAACGGCGCCCGTGAGCCGGACCCCCTCGCCGCTCACGCGCTTGAGATCCTCCGCGACATCCGCATAGCGCCAACCGGGGGCGCCCGCCAATACCAGCGTGTGTGCGAGGCCGCGTCGCCGCGCCAGGGCGTACGCGCGAGCCAGCGCGCCGAGGTTCTTGCGCGGCTGCAGCGTGCCGAGGAACAGCACGTACGGCGACTCGATACGCAGACGACGCCGCACGGCGGCGATCGACGACGGGTCGACGCCGTCTCGAAAGCGATGCCGGTCGACGCCAAGCGGCATCACGTCCACGCGCTCCGGCGGATAGCCGTAGATCCGCACGACCTCATCCCGCACCCACTCGGAGATCACGAGCACGCGGTCGGCGCGATGCACGTTGCTCGCCGTCCAACGATCGAGATAGGCGCGGGATTCCGGCTCGTAGAACGCCTCCGCGCCGGGCCGCATGAAGGCGACGTCGTAGACCATCGAGACCTGGCGCGGCCCGCTGATGAACGGCGGCGGTTCATGGGCGCTCTGGAGATACACGTCGGCGGCGCGCCAGGCTCGGGAGAGCGGCACGCGGGCACGGTACCAGGGGTCGCCGCCGCAGGCTTGGGTCAAGAGGCGGTTGCCGCGCCGGAAGGGACGCAGCACGCGAATCTCCGCGTTGGGTCCCTCGAAGCCGCGATAGCGTGACGGGGCGTCCATGAGCAAGTCGAGCCGGTGAGGATCCGCGGATTCCACGAGGGCGCGCGCGAGGCTGCGCATGCTTTCCCCATGCCCGTCAGTGACCATGAGGTTGGCGGTGCGGAGGTTGACGGCGGCGCGCATCAGGGGCCGTTGCCCGGATCGGGCTCGCGACGCCGGAAGAGCAGGCCCGCCTCGCGCCGGATGGTCTCGCGGTCCATCAGGTAGACGAGACCCGCGTAGAGCAGAACGACCACGATGCCGCCCTGGATCAGCAGCACCCAGTCGGTCAGCAGCGGCAGCAGGATCAGGCGTCCAAAGGCGCCCGCCAGGACAGCCGCGGCGAGCGGACGCACCAGATGCCGCAGCAGGCGGAAGTCAAACACATCCCGCGCCAGCGGGAGCAGCATCAGCGCGGCGGCGAACTGTGTGACGGCGAGGACGATGGGAATGGCGAGGATGCCGAGTCCGGCCGCGCTGAGGCCAATGGCCAGCGCCCAGGCCGCCACCGCCCAGACGATCGCGATCACCAGAATGACGCGCGTGCGGCCGAGGGCGGCGAGGATGGGCGTGAGCAGACCGTTGATCGGCACCAGGATGGCGCTGGCGGCCAGCGCGTAGAGCGCCGGGATCGCCGGCAGCCACTGCTCGCCGTAGATGTACACGGCGATTTCGGGCGCGAAGGCGATCACCGCCGCAAACGCCGGAAGCGTGACGATGCCGTTCCACTTGAGCGTCAGCTCAGCGCCGCGCCGCACGCGGTCCAGGTCGTCCTGCATGCGCGAAAACGTGGGCAGGGTGACCCTAGACACCAGTTGGGTCAGCGTGAGGGGTTGCGACGAGATTTTGTCCGCCCAGCTCAACAGGCCGGTGCCATCGACGCCGATCGTGCGCGGCGATAGGAGCGGAATCAGCGAATCCTTGGCCATCAAGGCGAGGCGTGCGCCCTGGAACTGCGCGCCGAATCGAAGGTAGTGCCGCAGCCCCGCGGGCCGCCAGGACGGAATCGGCGCCCAGGGCCGTGCGACCAGCACGGCCAGCGTCGAGACGATGCTCGCCCCGACGTGAGCGATGATCAGGCTCCAGGCCTCGAACGCGCCGATGGCGAACCCGATGCCGGCGCTGAAGTACCAGACTGTGCCGGCGATATCGGCCGCCGCCAGGCGGCCGAACCGCAGGTGACGCTCGAGCAGGGCCGCCGGCACTAGGCGAAACGCCGAGAGCCAGATGGAGATGCCGAAGACGCGGATCATCCAGGGATCGGCGTCGACGCCGACCCACTCCGTGAGCATCGGCGGACCGGCGAACACCACGATGGCGGTGGCAACCGTCACCAGCCCGAGGTGCAAGGTGAACACGGCGCGCAGGTCGGCGCGGCTCGGGCTCTCCTTGCGCTGGATCACGCTCGGATGCAGCCCGACATCCGTGAACTGCTTGATGATGCCGGCGAGGAAGGCTATCGGCACGACCACGCCGAAATCCGCGGGCACGAGCAGGCGGTACAGCGCAATGTCGCCGGTGAACGACACGAGCTTCATGCCGCCCTCGCGCACGCCCAACGCGACCACTCCGCGCACGGCTCGCTCGCCGAGGCTTCCGGACGACTCGCGTTCGGCGGCGCGATCCGGGGTTTCAGCCGTCACGCCGCGACCCTGGCCGAATGGGACGGTCGAGCGATTGCTCGTAAACGTCGATGAGTTGGGCCGTCGATCGCTCCCAGGTCATGTCCGCGGCTCGGGCCCGGTTGCCATTGGCCAGCCGCCGGCGATCGTCCGGGGAGGTGAGGACGCGGACGATGGCCGACTCGAGCGCCGTCACATCGCCCGGCGGGACCAGCAGCCCACTCTCGCCGTGCGCCACGATCTCCTCCGCGGGAGAGTCGCGTGAGCTGATCACGGGCGCGCCGCAGGCGCCGGCCTCGAGCAGCACCAGGCCGAATCCCTCGAAGTCGCGTCCAACCGAGCGGTAGGGCATGACGACCACGGATGCGCGGGCGTACCAGCCGACCAGCTCGTCGTGGCTCACGGCGCCAGTGAGGATCACGTCGTCTTCGAGGCCCAAGGCGTGGATGCGTTCATGGAGCCGGGCAACGAACGATGAGCTTCGGGCGTACGGCCCCACGATGACGAAGCGTGACCGAGGCACTCGCGCGCGCACCGCGGCAAAGGCCTCCAAGGCCACGTCGAACCCCTTGCGCGGCTTGGGCTCGCCGACCGCGAGCACCAGCCCCGGCTCGGGCGCCACCGGTGGGTCGGGCGCGGCGAACTCAGCCGCCCGCACGGCCAGCGGCACGACGGTGGTGTGCGTGAATCCCGTGTCCCGCCGCACCCGCTGCTCGGTATAGCGACTGATGGCGATCAGGCGCCGCGCCCGGTGCATGGCCCAGCGCAACAGGCGCGATTCCAACCAGTCGCGGCTCGACGGCACCGAATAGGTGCCCACCAGCGACACGAACAGGGGGCGACGCCCGGCGGCGAGCGCAACGGCCGGGGCATAGGGCTCGACCATGCAGTGGACGGCATCCACGCCCCGCAGGGCGCGCCAGAGGGGCCGGATGGTCCGTGCGAGCAAGCGCGCGAAGTGCGGCGTGCCCTGGCGAAACGAGGGGATCGGCGCGTGGTCGGGATGCGCGCGCAAGTCGTCGGGCATGGCGCCGCCCGGCGTCACCAGGCGCACGTCGACGCCGGCCGCGATAAGCCCCCGCGCCAGCTCACCCGCGTAGCGCCCCCACCCGTTGCTGGGGTCCAACTCGTCAGCCACGATGGCCAGCTTCACCGCCGCTGCCTCCAAACGCCCGCCGCCAGCAGGGGAACCAGAAGGCCCGTGGCGACCAGCGACGCGGTCACGCCCATCGAGAATCCGGGCGGCTCGAAGCGCATGGTGATCTGGTGCGCGCCCGCCGGGAGCGCGAGACCGCGCGACACCAGGTTGACGGTCAGGATCTCCGCCGGGCGTCCGTTCACCTGGGCGCTCCAGCCGGGATTCGGCGCGTGATTGAGCACCAGGAGACCCGGCGCGGCCAGATCGACGCTGAGTGCGATGCGCTCCGGGCCGCGAACAATTGGGCCAACGATGTCCGCTCCACTGGTGGCCTGCCCCGGCTCGATGCCCGGGTCGCGCGACACAAACGCATGGTCGGGATCCGCTACGAGGCGTTCGAGCAGAGACGCGGTGTCGTCGGCAACGGACCATTGCCGCGCGATCCACGCCTCGGGTCGCCAATCCCGGATTTCATAGATGTACAACGGCTGCTCGACGCCGGCCCATTCGGGCAGAGGAATCGTGTCCGCGTGCACTTCGCGTAGCCCTTCGATCGGCAGCGGCACTCCCGACGTGATGTAGCGGACGTTGGTCGCGGCGAGCGCGCCGAGACGAGACTCCAAGATGTCGAGGCGCGCGGCGGCGTCGAGCGAGGAGTCGGTGGCGAAGCCCGGCACGATGGCGCGTTCGCTTCCCACAAACGCCAGAAACTCCGCCGTGCTGCGCGGCATCAGGTTTTCGTAGCCGTCGATCGTCCTCGTCCCGCCGTCCAGCGCCAGGTTGGGGGCGCGAGTCGCGGTGAGAAACACCCACTCGAGCAGGTCGCGCTGGTCGCGTGACAGACGATCGCCGGTGGCCGTCGACAGCTCGAACTTCTGCGCGAGTGGACGATAGGAAATAAACCGGCCGTCGCGGTCGTCGGCGGAGACTTCCAGCAGCGGCGAGGGGCGGTCGTGCCACTCGGCCGGCACCGTGGGTATGGCGTGGCCGGGCGCCAAGAGCAGGTCGGCCGCGAGCACGGCGCCGATACCCAATTGCGCGTGCACCCCTCGCAGCGCACCGCGCCGGTAGGCCCAGATCAGCAGCGCGCCCAGAACGGCGGCGACCAGCAGCAGCCGGGGCGTGGGTCCCGCCATGCTGAAGGCCGATTCGAGCTGCGCATAGAGTTGGTCGAACGTGCGGTAGTAACGCTCGGCGGTGAGGAACCGGCCCTCGGACCCGACGATCACGCGGTCGATGTAGTCGTAGCCATAGGGCACGATCAAGAAGGCGAAGCCTGTGAGCGTGATCGTGGCGGCGACGGTGCCCACCGCGATGAGGCCGGCTAGCCACGTCCAGGCGCGCACGAGCCAGCCAACGGCCCGCGCGGCGGCCAGGTCGGGCCGGGGCAGCAACTCGAAGCCGAAGGCCGCGAGGAAGGCCACGCCGAAGGTCGCCGGAATCCCGAACCGCGAGGGATCTCGGAAGTAGCTGAACAGCGGCAGCTTGTGCAAGAGGGGAAATCCCAGGCTGTAGGCGCCCATGGCCAGCACCCAGCCCACCACGACGAGCACGGCGAGGAATCGCACGACGCGGTGCCGGCGCGCGGCCACCAGCGCCAGCAGGGCGAGCACGGGCGTGAGAATCCCGAGATAGAGCAGCTCTTCGGCGTTGAGCGTCTCATCGAGCACGCGCGGGAACTCGAAGGACGGGTAGAGATAGCCGAGCACCAGGTTCCAGGGCGGAATCGAGCCGACGGCCGCGGCGGTGTATTCGAGGCCGCCGGCGCGGCCCGAGAGCGCGGTGGTTTCAAACGTCGGCAGGAATCGCACGGCGCCCAGGACAACGCCGAGGGCGACCGACGCCAGCAGCCAGGCGCCGAGCTCAAGCGCGGGCGCCCGCCCGGCCTCGCGCCACGTCCAGGTGAGCCGAAACACGGCATACATCAGCCAGACCGAGACGAAGAGCAGGACAATCTGCGGGGACCCACCCAGGCCCGCGATGCCGGTGACGACCGCCAGGCCGGCGGCCCACGCCCGGCGACCCTGCGCAATGCGTTCGATGGCGATCAGCCCGGCGGGCAGAACAAAGAAGATGTCGGCCCAGTTGAGGAGACGGGACGTGGCGAACACGAACGGGCTGTACGCGTAGAGGAAGGCGGCGATAAACGCCGCGCGCCGCGACAGGCCCCACACGCGACCCAGGCCATAGGCGGCGGCCGCCGCCAGCATCAGACCGAGGGACAGCTCGATGAAGTACGCCCGCAGCGGATCGAACACGCGCAGGAGTCCCCAGGTCAGCGGATAGAACCAGCCAAACTCCGAAAACGGCACGGGGAATCCACCGAGGACTCCATCCATCCAGAGCGGAATCCGGCCCTCCGCGAGACCCTCGGCCAGCAAGCGGTAGCGCGGCTGGAAGGTCAGGAGCACGTCGAAGTCGAGCCACGCCTCGCCCGCGATCAGCGTGCCGCGATGCAGGATCAGCAGGGGAGCGACGAGACCGATAGCCACGAGCAGCCGGTGCCAGCCGGCGCCGGCGTGCTCCAGGCGCTCGGCCGCTTGCCCCAACCGGGCGGCGGCGCGCGTCAGGCCGGCTGCGGCAGGTCGAGGAATTCCACGATCCTGGCCGCGCGTCGATTCCACGTGCAGTCCGCTACCTCATTCCGGGCCGTGCGCGCCAGGCGTGCGGCGAGCTCATGGTCGCTCAACAGGCGCTCGATCGCGGCCGCGAGTGACTCATTATCGTCCGGTGGCACGAGCAGGGCGTTGTGCTCGTGACGCAGGACCTCGCGCAACGACGGCAGATCGCTGGCCACGATGGGGACGCCGGCCGCCATGTACTCGAACATCTTGAGCGGCGAGGTGTGCTCGCGCGCAATGATCGTTGCGCCGCTGAAGGGGATCACCGCCACGTCGGCCGCGGCCAGGTAGCACCGCGCCTCGGCGGGTGAGCGATGGCCCGTGGTCCGCACGTTGCGCCTGGTTCCGGCGAGCCGGCGGATTCGGTCGAGGTCCGGCGGTACGCCCCCGACGATGGCGACCTGCACGGTCTCGGGCAGCTTCGCGGCCGCCGCGACGAGCGTGTCGACGCCCTTCCAGGCGTAGAGATGGCCCACGTAGCAGACGAGCGGGGTGTCCGGCGCGAGGTCGAGCGCCTGGCGCGCGGCAGCCCGCGGCTCGAGGTCGAACGCGGCGGCCGGGGCGGCGTCATGGGCCACGAGCACGCGCTCGGGCGGCAGGCCGCGGTCCAGGTACCACCGGCGCAGCGCGGACGAGATGACCACGATGCGGTCCACCCGGCGCGCGGCCCACAGGTGCAAACGCTGCGACGGCGCGGACCGCGGCAGCGTGTGGCCCTCGAAGCAGGTGCGGACACCGGCGCGCCGGCGCAACGTCGTCAGCGTCAGCGGAAACAGATCGCGGCTGTAGACGACATGTCCGCGAAGGCGGCGCATGAGCGCCAGCGCGCTGAGCGTGAAGGTCACGAGCTGGATCAAGTGAGCCATCAGCGGGATGGGCCCGCGGTTGAGGGCGGTCCAATCAACCGTGACGCGTTTGATCAGATCGACGCAGGGCAGGCCGATGAGCGCGAAGGCAGGCGCGACGCCGAAGTAGGCAAACGGGTTATCGACACGCAGCATGGCGTCGGTGTTGGCCCGGCGAGCATGAAGCAACACCACCTCCAGACCCCGCGCCGCGAACGCCTCGGCCATGTGCATGATCTGCAGCGGGTGGGCCTTTTCGCTGGGGATGCGCGCGTTGGCGAGGAAGATCAGGCGCACGGCGATCGACCTCAGATCTCGTAGCGGATCGACGCCGAGACGCCGGCGCCGAGCGGTCCAAATCGCACCCGGTGGTCGTGCACGCGCCAACTGGTCGGGGCCTCGACCTCGAACCATTCGATGGCCTTGGGGTAGCGATAGGCAAGACCCGTGATTGGCTGGGCGACGCTCACGGCGTCTGCGACCAGCAGGCGGTCGCCGTTCCAGCAATAGCCGCGCTCGGTGCGCAGGGCCGGATGCGGCTGCCCATCCGCACGCGCCAGGCACGACGCAACCTGCACGCCGTCGTCATCGAGCGTCACCTCGCCGTCGAGCGCGTGGATGGAGGCGAATTGACCATCGGCCGCCCACGCGGGTGGTCCGAGGAAGCGGTAGAGCATCCGCAGGGCGTGACGACGGCGGCCGGCGCGCCAGTGCATGCGCGCGACGCGAAGGCGAATCCACGCGTCAGCGTCGAGCGGGGCCGGCCCCGGCCGGGTCGTGGAGTCGATGAACCATGCGCCCTCGGGCATCCACGGCTCGCAGACGTGCTCGAGCGCATTGGCCCAGCCGCGCTCCGCGTCGCCGACGTAAACGAGCCCGCCGCCGCCAATTCGACCGCCGACGAGGCCGTTCGCCGGCTGCTTGCGGACGCGCAGGATGGCGCAGGCGCGACGGGTCTGCAGGCGCACGACGCCGGCATCGGCGTGGTGAATCGGCGGCGCCGGCTTGGGGGGCGGGGGATTGGTGGGCAGGTCGTCCAGCTCTCTCGACGCGTGCGCGCGCGCCAGCCAGGCAAGATCGGCGGTATGCGCGACGCGGGAAATGGCCGTTGCGCCACTCGGGCAGGCATCGACCAGCCCGTCGGGGCCCAGGGTTTGAGCCGAGCGGGCGGCGACGATTCCCGCCAGCCGGAGCGCCGCCGGACGTCCGTCGGTCGCCAGGGCATAGGCGTCGTACGGGGCCGAGCCGGCCTCGGAATCCGCGTCCCAGCACCAGCGCCGGCCGTCAAGGGCCAGCGGTTTCACGCCGTCGGGCCGCAGGATGTCGATCAGGAAGTCCACGCCGCGTCGCAGGTCATCGGCGTGAGACTCGCCGTCGCCGATTCGCGTCAGGGCGTAGCGAGCCAGGGCGAGGATACGGCCGTGGTCGCAGACGGTGAGGTCGGAAACGCCCTCGTGCCCGGCAATGGCCGCGGCGTCGGTGACATAGGGAAAGGAGCCATCGGGACGCATCTCGCCAAGCGCGCCGGCGATCGCTTCTCGCACGGTGTCGGTCCAGCCGGGCTCGTCGAGCGCTGCGGCGGCGCTCGCCAGACCCATCGCGCCGCAAAGATGCTCGCTGATGATCGGTGCATCCGAGACGGCCGGTGCCAGGTAGGTCGCGGCGCATAGGCGGATCGCTTCCTCGATGCGCGCGCGATCGATGTCGGGAAGGCGGTCGCCGGCGACTTCGAGCAGCGTCGCCAGAGCGTCGACGCTTTCGCCGCACGCCTCAAGTTGCGTCGCAACGTGATGCGGTTGGTAGCGGTTGGGAAAGAACACCCAGGCCCCGCCCCGGGAGTCGTCTTGACCCAGGCGGCCGATGATCGTGCGTGCCACGCGCACCGCACGGTCGATGTAGGGGTCGTCGGCGTCGTCAGAGGCCAGGGCGCAGTTGAGCACGATGGCGCGCGCGGTTTTGCCCGTATAATCCACGCCGTGCTCGGGGCAAGGAGCGAAGCCCTCACTGCCCAACAGGCGCTCGAAGGCGTCGGAGGCCCGCTCGATGGCCCATCGAGCGCGGGGCGTGAGGCGCGCCGTCGCCGGCTCGGTAGTCGTCACGCTAGTCACGCTCGCCCACCTTCGCGGCGGGCGCGGCCCGTGGGAACGGCGGCTCGCGCCGCTCGCGCAAGGCCGTGAACACCTCGACGAGCCGACCCGCAAGGCTGCTTGCCGCGTGGTCGTCGAGGACCGCCTGCCGTAGCTGTGAGATGGTCGACGTGCGCCGGCTTGGATGAAGCGCCAACGCCCGCCGCAGACCATCGGCCAAGGCCTCCGCCGAAGATGCAACGAGAAAGTCACCGGCAAATGGGCCAAGGGCGCTGCGATAGGCGACGTTGTTGGTCACGAGCAACGTGCCGGCCGCCAGGGCTTCCAATCCGGTCTTGTCGAGCGCGGGGAGACTGCGCCAGGCGATGAATGTGTCGAGATCAGCGTAAAAGTCCGGCATGGACGCGCTGGGGAGCGCGCCCATATAGGTGACGTGGTCCGTAAGCTCGAGCTCACGGACGCGCTTCTGAATGCCGCCGAAGTAGTCATGATCCGAGGGATAGAAGGGCTCGCCGGCGATGCGCAGCTCGACAGGCGCGCCCTCGTCGCGCAACTGGGCGACGGCCTCGACCACGGTCGCCAGTCCCTTCAGGGGCGTGATACGCCCAGCGACGCCAATGACGGGAGACTCGCCAACCGCCGCACGAATGGGTGCAGCCGCCAGCCGGTCCGTGTCGATGCCGTGGCCAACGACGAAGGCGCGCGGCGTTGTGAGCGGAAAGCTCTCGGGCGACGCGGTGATGGCCGCGCCAGCCAGCCCGGCGCCGACCCGCAAGGCTCGGGTGCGGCCGTGGCTCGTGTACCAAAGCACCAGGGGAATCCGCCTGGCCAGGCACCATGGCGCGGCGGCGATGGCGTAGGCCGGGACCATGTGCGCCAGCACGCCATCGACGCGACCTCGCCCGATCAGCCGGTGGCACCGCGCGAGCAGCGACGGCCAGCGGCTCACGCGTCCGCGCCCCTGCTCCTTGCCGAGCGCGTGCACGGTCACGTTGTGGGGCAGGTCCATGGCGCCGGTTGTCGCGGCGATGACATGCAGCCGCTTGACCAGCGGCGCCAACTCGTTCGCCCAGAGATGGGCCACGCCCATATTGGAGCTGTCGGCCGCGAGCTCCTGGGTGATCAGCAGCAGCCGCAGCCCGCGTTCGCCCTCGCTCACTCCGGCGACTCCAACGCCAGGTCGCGATAGGCGCGGGCGTAGGCGTCGAGCACGTGGTCGCGGGTGAAGGGCTCGGTGGCCCGGCGTGCGGCCGCGCCGGCGCCGGCCAGGGCGTCGCGGTCGCCGAGCACCCGCGCGACGAGATCGGCGCCGGTCGTCTCGTCCCACGGGAGCAGCCAGCCATTCACGCCGGGCTCGATGACCTCCGGCATCAGGCCCACCGGCGTGCTGAACACGGAAGTTTCGCAGGCCATGGCCTCCAGGCACACGCGGGGACCCCCCTCACTGCGCGACGTGCAGACCAGGGCGTCCATCTGGCGGTACAGCGCCGCCAGATCGTCCGGACCGTCGACCCAGCGGATGCGCTCGACTCGATCTTCGATTCCGGCCGCGGAAAGGCGCCGCTGCAAGGCGTTGGCTTCGGGACCGTCGCCCACGACGAGGAATCGTGACTCAGGAGCGTCAGCCGCCACGGTCGCAAAGACGTTGACCAGATAGTCGAGCCCCTTGTTGGCGACCAAGCGCCCGACGTAGCCCAGCGCGTAGGGCCGTGGCTCGTGCCCGGGACGGAACACCTCCCGATCAACGTGCGCCGACGGCAGCACCAGAATCTTCTCCGACGGAACGCCCCAACGTCGCAGGAGCTCGGGCACCTGGCAGCGATTGACCACACGGATGGCGCGGGCGCGCCTGGCCGCGAATCGGACGTAGGCGCGATATCCGAGCTTGGCCGCGGATTCCCACCACTGCGCCCGGCGCGGGTGTGCCGGGATGTGGTGGATTTCGCTGACATAGGGCGCGCCAAGCCGCGGGCTGAGACGCGCGGCGGCGATGCCGTTCGAAAAGATGCCGTAGTCGTGGCTCACGATGAGGTGGTAGCGCCGTTCGGCGGCCAGGGCGCGCCCCCGGCGGATGAGCCAGCGCGCGTGCCAGAGCCGCCCGCCGGGTGACGGGTGGACGTGCACGCCGCCGTGGAGGGTGCGCGGTTGGCCGTTTGCAGCATTCGGTGTCAGCACGTCGATCCGGTCGAACTCCCGCGACAGTCCCTCCAGCGTGTAGTAGAACGGGCCTCGCCGCCCCGCCGCTACGTCGCGATCGCCGCTGAGCATCAGCAGGCTGGGTTTCATGCGACGGCGCGGGCGGCTCCGGGCCGGCGGTCAATGGCGTCGTGCAGCACCTCGAGCGTCTGGTCCACCAGCCGGTCCCAGCGAAAGTGCTCCAAGTCGGTCTGCGCGGCTTGGGCCAGCCGCGCGCCGTACGCCGGGTCAACGAGCAGGCGGTTCACGGCTTGCACGAAGGCGTCCGCATCGCCGAACGGCACCAGCACCGCGGAATGTCCGTGGCGCAGAATCTCGCGGTTGCCGCCGATGTCGGTGGTCACGATCGGCGTGCCGACGTGGCGCGCCTCCACCAGCGTGTGCGAAAGACCCTCGTATTGCGTGTTGAGTACGCAGATCTGCGACGCCCGCAGGTAGGTGGCCACCCGGTCGTGGGGCACGTCGCCGGTGAAGACCACCCGCTCAGCGACCCCGATCTCCCGAGCTAGCTGCTCCAATCGCGACTGCTCCGGTCCGCCGCCGACGATGAGCAGGGCGGCGCCCTGTTCGAACCGCGGCACCATGCGAATCAGCGCGTCGACGTGCTTCCAGGCGTAGAGCCGCGAGACGTTGCAGACCACCGGGGCGTCCAGGCCGAGCGCCCGGAGCACGTACTCAGGCTCCTCGTCGGGACGCGGCGCGCTGGTGAGGGCGTTCTGAATGACCCGGGTCTTGCGTGCATCCACGCCCCATCCGGCGACCAGGGAACCCACGTAGGCGCTGGGCACGACGACGACGCTGGCGAGGCGGCAGTAGAACCGTTGGATGGCTCGAAACAGGCGCGTCTTGATCCCGTGGTCGGCGCTCTGAAACGGCTCGATGCCCAGCGTGGTGAGTCCGCGCCGAATGGCCGACTCCCAGGCCCAGTCGCCGACGACCTTGAGCACGCGGGGCCGACCGGCCAGCAGCGCCCCGAGGCTGGCGGGGAGCTCGATGCCGTTGATGTACACGACGTCGGACCGCAGGGCCGCGCGCCACGTGTGCCACATGACCCGCAGATAGCGGATCGGCACCGGCATGCTCCACGACACGCGGACCAGGGGATAGGGAACCTTGACCACTCCCTCGGGATCGTCGGTGCCGGCGATCACGCGCACCTCGTGGCCGCGCTGATGCAGCGACGCGGCCAGGTGATAGACGTGCGTGGCGGGGCCGCCGACAGCGGGCGGAAAGATGTTCGACACCAGCGTTAGGCGCATGCTCGCGACGCTAGCACCGACCGTTGGGCGCCACAACCGGGCATGCCCAGCGCCTCCCGCCTGCGCGAACCGCTAGCCGGCGTGGCCGTTCGCGCGACCGTTCTGCAGCACCGGCAGCGGCTCGGCGGTGGCGACCGACCGCGCGCCGGAAAACGCGCGCCAGAGCGGGGTGTCTTCCTGCCACTTGGCGTCGCAGCCGGCGCACAGCGGGTAGTCGGCCAGCTGGCCCTGGGTGTGCGCCTCGCGGATGGCCCGATAGGCGTCGCTGTTCCAGACCTCCCGGATCGACTGGGTGGTGAGGTCGCCCATGATCTGGTCTTCGGCGAAGTCGGCGCAGCACGACGGCACGCGGCCGTCCCAGTAGACCGCCATGGACTTCCACAGCCAGTTGCAGGGGTAATAGACCGGGCCGTGGGGGCGCGCCGTGTAGAAATCGGAGTCGGTGAGCGTGCCCGCCCAACCGTGGGCCCAGAAGGTGTCCCATTCGTCAACGGGAAGCTCGGCGAAGCGCTCCGTGAAGTGGTCCGGGATCACCGGACGCGCGCCGACGCCCATCGACTTCTCCCAGAGCTGGATCACCTGCATGACCACGTAGGGCTTCGGGCCGGCGAGGCGCTTGCGGGCCTCGAGAAACCGCAGGACGCGCTCCAGCACGCGATCGAAGGTGGCGCCCTTGCGCATCTGCTCGTAGATCTCGGGCTCGCCGGAATCGAAGCTGATGGTCACTTTCGAGGGGCGCGCCTCCAGCAGATTGGCGATGGCGTCGTCGCGCCAGAGCGTGGCATTGGTGTTGATGTGGGCCGCGATTCCGGCGCGCTCGCAGGTCTCGATCATCTCGTAGATGCCCTTGTGCATCAGCGATTCGCCGCGGAAGAACAGATTGATCTCGCGCGTGAAGTGCCGGGCCTCGTCGATGATCTTGTTGAACAGGTCCATCTCCATGAACCCGTTGGTGGCGTTGGCGCCGACGCTCTGCGGGCACATGGGGCAGCGCAGGTTGCAGAAGCTGGTGGGCTCCACGTGCATCTTGAGCGGCCCATAGGGCAACTCGGAGCTGCCGCGCATCCAGTGGTAGGCGAAACGCGCCAGGCGCGGGTGCGCCACCGCCTTGTGGCGGCGGAAGTTGAGGATGAGGTCCTTGGCCTGCGTGACCGAGTTCATGGGCTGGCCGTGGCTACGTCGGGCGGCGGAATGGCTTCGTCCCAGAGCATGTTGGGGATGCCGTCCTCGACCTTGTAGGCGTAGCCGCACACGGTGCACACAAGGGTATTACCCCGAATGCAAAGCACCCCGTCATCGCGCGGATGCGCGTCGTTCACACAGCGCAGAATGGCGAGGAAGTCGGCGGGGATCAGATCGGCGTTTGAGGAGTCGGACATCAGGTTGCCTCGGTTCGACGCTAGAGCATGAAGTGGAGCGTGTCAAAGGCGAGTAGAACGGCCCCGTAGACGCCAACGATGGCGAGTCGCCAGCGTACGGCATGTGTCCCGTCCGGCCAGAGTTGGTGAGTCGCCGCGGCGAGCGCGACGACGGAGGTCACCTGCAGCGCCACGAGCACCAGTGCCACCAACGCCAGGACGACCGGATAGGCCAGGTAGTACTCGATGAGCGTGGTGGACCAGAAGTCCAGGCCGAGGCCGTTCTCGGGATGCGGCGGACGCACGTCGATCCCGAAGCGGGACCAGGGCGAGCGCGCCAGGGCGTCTTCGAGCAGGTCGGTCCGATCCGGCGCCACCAGGTTCGTGGCATCGGCGCGCAGGAGCCAGGCATGTGCGAGCAGCGGGGAGAACTGGTGCGCGTAAAGCACGGCCACGAAGTCGCCTTCCGGCTGCTTGGCCGACCAGGGCTGATACGCCGCCCCGCCATACACCGCGCCGTCCTCGGGAAGCTCCCGCACTACCTGCTGCTGATAGAGGTCGAGGTAGGAACCGAAGTCCTTGCTCACGCCCATCACCTGCACGGCTGCGCTGGCCAAGAGCACCAGGGCGAAGGCCGCCCGCGGCAGCGCGTGGCGTCCCCTGCGCGCCAGCCACTCGACCACCGGCGCGGCCATGATGACGAGCAACGGCACGGCGGGCACGAGATAGCGCGGGCCCCACGCGTTGCCGCCGTACCACACCTCTTTCTTGCTGTAGAGCAGCACGTAGCCGATGGGGATGGCGACGAAGATGAACGCGCGCCATCCGTGGCGCCGGATAAACCAGGGAATGGCGGGGATCGCGACGAGGAGCACCGGGTTGTACCAGAGCAGGCCCTTGCCCCAACTTGAAATCAGCCCGTGAACCCCGAGCTCGATGGGCAGGCCCAGCCAGCCGCGGCTGATGCCGCCCCAGAGCTCATGGACGTAGAGCAGCCGCACGTCGAACAGGAAGGCGGCCGCCACCAGGCCCACGGGCACCACGGCGATGATGGGCGCGGAGAACGCCAGCGCCGGCATCAAGCCGCGGCGCCCGGCCTGGCGCCAGGTGCGCCCGGGTTTGTGGCTCAGGAAGATCGCCGCCACGAGCAGCGGCATGACGATGACGGTGACGTATTTGGTGACGGCCGCGGCGAGCGCCACGAGACCCGCGAGCAGCAGATACCGCCGCAGCTGGGTCTGGTCGTAGATCAAGAGCAGCCAGACGCACACGAGCACGAGCGCGGTCACCAACGGTTCCGCGAAATCGACGACCGCGTAAGGCCAGACCATCGTGCCGAGCGTATAGACGAGGCCGATGGCGAGGGCGATGTCAACGCCGTAGTCCAAGCGCCGCACGATGCGAAATACGACAACGGCGCCGAACGCGGTGATCAGCGCGTTGACGAGCGGCACCCATATCCGCCGGAAGAAATCGACTGTCTGCCGCTCGGACCACAACCGGCCGATGCCCGGCCCGTCGACCCACGTGCCGTCGACGAGCCGCGCGGCCACGCCGTCGACGTAGAGGTTGCCCTCCGGCTGGCGGTATTTCAGCCGGGCGGATTCCAGGTCGATGGACTGGGGAAAGTCCCAGGTCGCCAGGTAGTAGTAGGCCCGCGCGTTGCCGATCTGGCGCCCGGCGGGCGGGGGGCGCTCATGCTGGATCCGGGCCCGAACGTCGCCGCGGTCGTAGGCCCACTCCGCGGTCTCGATGCCCACGCGGATCGGACGCACGATCTCGGTCCCGTCTGCTGCCGTGACGATAAGCTGGGCGATTTCAAGGCCCTGGGGAAAGGCGGCGCTCAGGCCGGCGTGGGTGAGCAGCGCCAACCGGTCATAGCGTCCGGGTTCGAGGCCAAGCTCGAGCACCCCGGTGCTATTGGGCTGCGGCATGCCGCCAAGCGGCGCGTAGTTGACCAGCAGCATTTCGTGCTCGCCGTCACCGATCGGCAGCCGGTCGCGCTGTGGCGCGATGTGCGCGAAGGGCTCGGCGACGGCAACCGCCGGCATGAACGCGAGCGGCAAACCCACGCCCCAGCGCGAAAAGTTCCCGCCGTGTTCTCGCAAGTACTTGTGGTCGGGATCCACGACCACGCTCTTGGCCATCTCGAAGGCGAAGGTGCCGTCGGCGCTGTAGCCGACGCCGTTGCGGCTCACGCCGGCGGTGAGCAGATAAACGCTGGCGGCGAGCACGAACAGCACCAGCGCCGGACGATGGACGATCCAGGCCGGCATGTGCAGCCGCACTAGACGCGCGCCAAATCGAGACGCCGCACGCCGCATTCGCTAAGCGGCGGGCGCAGCGGGAAATCCAAGCTCGTCAACGAGCGAATTGAGACGCTCGGTAAACGCCGCGACGTTGAATCGCTGACTCGCGGCCTGGGCGGCCTCGGACATGCGGCGGCGAAGATCGTCGTCGCGCACGAGGGTCCAGGTGTGCTCGCGCAGCTCACGCGTCGTAGACCAGCGAAATCCGTCGATCCCATGGCTGATGATCTCGGGCAACCCCCCTCGGTCAAGCACCACCGGAACCGCACCGCTGGCCATGGCCTCGACCACCGTGATGCCGAAGTGCTCGAATCTGACCGGATGGCGCGACTCGCGCTCGCCATGGCCGGCGGCGTGCCAATAGATCTGCGCTTCACCGTACAACCGTTGCAGGTCGGCGAACGGCGCACCGACGTGAAACTCGATGGGGTGCCCGGCGGCGCGACGCTGGAGGCCGCGGGTGTAGTCGAGGTCGATATCGCGCTCGCTCTGTTGGCCCGCCAGATGCAGCGTCCAGTCGTCGAGGCCCTCGCGACGCATGCGAATGAACTGGTCGATCATCACCCGATGCTTCTTCTCGTGCGTGCCGCGAAAGAACCGGCCCACACCCAGGATAGATTTGCCACGCCGCCCGGGCGTCGCCCACGAGGTGTCGACCGGTGGGAAGAGCAACGGACCGTCCCGGTCCCAGTAGTGGCGCATCCAGCGCCGGCTGAACTCGGAGATGGGCGCGATGAGATCGTAGGAATCCAGAAAGTCGAGCGACCCATAGGTCGGCAGACCCTCCAGCCGGATGCCGGCTTCAGGCAGGAGCCGGCGGAACAAGAGCTCGTAGATCAGTCGGCGGGGGCTGCGCACGCGCACGTCGGTGACGGCCAAGCCCACCTCGCGGTTATCCGCCTCGTCAAGGGTCTTCGCGGGGTTGAACACCGGCGATTCGAGGGTGAGCTCCACGGAGTCGCTCGCCCCGCGCGGGCGGTGGACGTGCAGCGGCCAGCGCTCGAACTCTCCGGGGCGCGGCTCGAACGTGCGCTCGACCAGCAGGTCGCCGTCGACGAAGCAGCGGACGGGCAGCGGCTCGTCGGCGCGGAAGTTGCCGGCGATGATTTCGACGGTCGCCGACGTGCGGCCCGGCGGCCAGGGAATGCGCACGACGGCGCGATCCGTGGTGTACCTGAACCAGCCCCGGCCCAGCGGGTGCACGTCGTAGAACCCGTCCAACCATTCCGGCAGGAGCAGCTGCCGAATGAGCACCTCGCCGACCCTGCGACGCAGACGGGCGGACCAGCCGCGCTCGATGGGCGACGGGAAGAGCACGAGCATGAGACTGCGATGCGCCGCCGATGGCTGCGAGGTCATGAACGAGGCATTGACGAAGAGGTCGAACTGCGAGGTGTACTCGGCGAATCGGTTGGGCGGCAGGGCCGGGATGACCTCGATTTGGACGTTCGACAGGTCGATGTTGAGGGCGGATTCCAGGTCCTCGCGGGCAATGCCGCGGTGCGTCACCAGCCGCGTGTCGTCGAAGCGCTGGGCCAATACGGCAGCGGCCATGGCGGCGTGACGCTCGCCGCCGCCGCGCTGATGCAGCCAGCGGTTGTAGACGGCGGCCTTCACTCGGGCTCGTAGAAGGGGTGCAGCTCGCGCGCGTCCAGCGGCCCCAGGCGCGCTTCAACGCGCCGCAGCCGCAGCGTGGTCGGCAGCGCGCGCAGCGACGCGCTGAGCGCCGAGGCCCGGGCTCGCCCCCGCGCCAGCGCCTGCGCGTCTCCCAGGGACAGCCCGCGGCGTATCTCGCGTCCGCCGTGGACCGCCGCGAGCGCCGCGTGGTGGCCGGCGAAGCGCCAGGGCGCGTTCTTGGCCAGCATGCGCAGCTTGCCGAACTCGACATTGCAGACGAATGCGGGGGACCACTCGCGGCTGGACGCCGCGTGCGCGTGGCGGACGACCGACTCCGGCTCGTACCAGAAGCGCCAGCCGCGACGGCGCGCGCGCCAGGCAAGGTCCGCGTCCTCGTAGTACATGAAGATGCCGGGGTCGAGAAAGTCCAGCGATTCGAGCATCGCGCGGCGGTAGAGCGCCGCACCGCCCTTGACGGCAAACACCTCGCGGGGCTCGGCGTAGTCCGGTCCGTCCCATGCTTGCCAGACGTTGCCATTGGTCACGAAGGTGCCGCGATCGCGCATGGAACCGTCAGGAAGCGGTTTGATGCCGGCGTTCTCGATCACCGGGCGCGCAAGCTCATGGACGGCGTCTGCGGGGATTTCGAGCTCGAATCGCGTGCGCTCAGAGGTGATGGGCAACTCCGCAAGCGCGCGACCGCCGACCGTCACGGCTAGCGCGACGGCCTCGCGCCCGGGGCCGGCGGTAACGTCGAGCGTGAGCCGAGCCCTGCCGTCGACGACGGGAAGGGCCAGAGTGGCCGAAGCTTCGGTCCAGCGAAATGTGGCGCCTCGGTCGTCGACTTCCGGGCCGAACGCCCCCCGGTTGATGACGGCCGGCGCGGCTTCAGACGCATCCTCATAGAGACGCACGCCAAGCTCGCGCGAGTCGCCGCCGTCGGGGACGAAGGTCGGTGCGCGCAGGTCCACGGGAATGCGGTCGTGCTGGTACAGAATCTTCGGCGCGGCGCCCCCGGCCACGGGGTCCCGGTTCAAACGCTCAACGAGGGGCCGGAGCCATCCCGGATCGACCTCCGTGTCGGGGTTCAGAAGCGCGATGAGTGGAGCGGTCGCCTCGCGCATGGCCAGGTTGTTGCCGCGGGAGAACCCAAGGTTGGCCCCGGTTTCCACCAGCGCAACGTCGGGAAAGTCACGGCGCACACGGCGCACGGAGTCATCCGTGGAGGCGTTGTCGGCGACGGTGACCTCGAAGGTCGGATAGTCCGTGGCGAGGACGGCGCTCAAACACCGGTCGATGAACGCGCCGGGGTTGTAGGTGAGCACGACGACGTGGACGCGCGGCAGGTCGGCGTCCGCGCCGCCAGTTGTCGGAGCCGGCTGCCGCGGCGCCTCGGCCGCGATGGCGCCGGTCATTCCACGCTGATCGAGCGCACGGCCAGCCCGAGGACGCGGGTGTCGTCTTCGATGCCCGCGGCGGCGGGCACGAGCGGTTCGTCAACCGCAATTTCGAGCCGCAGGGTCGTGGGGGCGGTCACCGGATCGAGCGGCACGATGACGTCCTCGAAGTCCATGTGCCGCACCGTGAAGGTCGCCACGTGCCGGCGATTGAGACGCAGCTGCACGCTCGCGCCATCGACATCGTGAAACGGGCGGCACACCGACAGCCGCAACGTCCCCTGCCCAACCGATTGCGTGACATAGGCCACCGCGCGATCCGTGGTCCAGCGGAGACGCGGCGGCCACTCCTCGGCCGGGTGCCAACCTTCGCCCAGCCAGTCGTCGTCGCCGTCGCCCAGCCGGAGCTCGGCGGGCGGGTTGCGCCAGATCTGACTCGGCGACTCGCTGATCATGTCCGGCTGGGCCACCGGGGAATCGCTGCGCTCGAGCGGCGGGTGATCGCGCGAGACGCGGGCGCGCCACTGGGCGGGCACGACGACCGCGCCCCGCTGAAAGCCGGCGACCTTGCCCACGAAGAACGTCAGGGCGTTGTCCCATCGATGGTAGGGCCGGTGGCGCTTGTGCTCGGGCCAGGCGCGAAGCGAAATGTTGTAGGCGCCGACGCCGAGCGGCACCGGCCCGAGGCGGCAGGTGACGATGGTGCGGCCGGGCGGCATGTCCAGCGGGCCGACGGTGGCCTCGGTGGTCGACTCGGCAACCAGCAACCCGTCGCTGCGGTGGAGCGCGCACCCGACGATCACGTCGGTCAGGTGCCTCTCGGCCTCCAGCTCGGCGGCCACAGTGACCGTGTCGCCCGGGAGCACGGTGTATTGCTCGGGGCCGTTGGCGCTCTC
>JAJDUU010000030.1 GCA_022826485.1 Chloroflexota bacterium
GCCATGGGGCCGCTCGGTGCCCAAGATACGGCCATGCTCGGCTGACCGATGACGGACATGTGTCGAAATGGCCCACCGCCAAGTCCGCCGACCGAGCCTAACCCGTCCTGCGGCGCGGACTCCTAGGGAAGCTCTGAATAAATCTGTAGGCCGCGCTTCAATCCCCCCATCCTCACTTCCCCCCAAGGGGGAAGGAACCGGAAGGAGGCTTAATCAGAGGTTTCCTAGAGCGAGATTCCGCCGTCGATCACCAGCACTTCGCCGGTGGTGAAGGTGGATTGCAGCAGGTGGATCACCGACTCGGCGATGTCCTCGGCGACGGCGGCGCGCCGCAGGGGCGTCTTCTCAACCGCTGCGTCCAGAAACTCGCGCCGGTCGTCGACCCAGCGCGTGTCGATGATCCCCGGCGCCACGGCGTTGACGCGCACCTCGGGCGCGAGCGCGCGCGCCAGCGACCTGGTCATGGTGTTGAGCGCGCCCTTGGAGGCGGCGTAGGGAATCGAGCTGCCGGCGCCGGTGATTCCCGCCACCGATGACACGTTGACCACGGCGCCCGCGCCGGCGGCACGCATGTGCGGCGCGCAGGCGCGGGTGGCGTAGAAGGCGCCCACCAGGTTCACGCCCATCACGCGCTGCCAGGCCGCCTCGGTGAGCGCGTCGAGATCCGGGTGGTCCACGAACACGGTGGTCCCGGCGCTGTTGACCAGGTAGTCGACACGGCCCAGCGCGGCCGCGGCCTGCTCGACCATGGCGACGACGGAGGCGTTGGACGCCACGTCGGCCTGCAGCGCCACCGCCTCGACCCCTTCGGCCTCGCAGTCCCGGGCGGTGGCGGCGGCCTCGTCCGCCGAGCGGGAGTAGTTGACGGCGACGCTGACGCCCAGCCGCGCCAGGCCGAGCGCGGTGGCGCGGCCCACGCCCGTCCCGCCGCCGGTGATGATTGCCGCCCGACCTTCGATCGACATGCGCCCCTCCAACTGGTGACCAGTAAAGGCGCTATTGTGGCATCGCTCTCGGAGAGATCGGGACCGGGCCGCCGACATGGAATCCACGCACATCCTCAAGACGGGCGAGCGGCTCGACGTCACCACGCTCGGTCCCGGTGAGGGCCGCGGCGACACTGCCGCGAATCGCGAGCTGTGGTGGTTCATCGTGCAGCCCTTTGACCCGTGGACGTCGCCAGGTGAGAACGAGCTCGTGGCGCGCGCCCTGCGCGGCGCGACCGACGACTCCCTGCACGACGTCCTGATCGTGGGGCGCATCGACGGCGAGATCGTGGGCACGGTGTGGCACGGCACGAGCCGCAACACGCGCGAGGTCGGCGGCTACGGCTTCGTGCGCACCGACCCGGCCCATCGCGGCAAGGGCGTGGCGCAGACGCTGACGAGGCTCTCGGTCGAGCGGTTCTGGGACGACGGGGGCCTCGTGATCTACCTGGGCACGGTGGCGCCGGACGCGGCCCACGTCTACGAGAAGCACGGCTACCGGCGCTACAACGGCATCGCCATGCGGGCGCTGCGCCCCGGGAGCGACCCGGAGGGATTCGACGACGAGTACTTCGCCCATGACGGCTCGGCGCCGCTGGCGCGCGACGCGGGATGGGGCGATATCGGCGGCTATCCGGCGCTGATGCTGTCGCCGGAGCCGCGGGACTGGCGCATCCGCGACTTCACCGAGGCCATCTTCTACGACCCGCCGGAGGTGCAGTCGGGGTCGTGCCTGCGGCCGTTCGTCAGCTCGATGCTGCGGCGGGAGACGCACCCGGCCAACCGCTTCAAGGTGCTGGTGACCCGCCGCGATCGCCTCGTGGCCGCCGCCGGCCTCTTCACCGCGACCGCCGCGCCGCTGGACGGCAGCGCGACCCTGGAGGTGCTGTGCCATCCGGCCTACAGCCGCGAGCTGTCGTCGTTCGTGGGCGCGGTGCTGGCCGAGGGCCGCGAGGCCGGGGTGCGCACCGTGCGCGCCTATGCCTCGGGCGAGAGCCGCGGCGCCGCGCTGGCCAGGGTGGGCTTCTCGACCGAGTCGACCCTCTCGCGCCACCTGCGGTGCGGCGACCGCGCCGTCGACGTGACGGTGCTGCGGCGCGATCTGGCGTAGTCGCGGCTGCGATGAAGTACCACGCCGTCGGCGACGAGAACATCCTGCCGCCGCCCGGCGGGATGGTGACGGTGATGGTGGATTGGTCGGAGGTGGTGATCGCCAACGTCGACGGCGAGTACCACGCCATCCAGGGCGTGTGCGAGCACGCGGGTGGGCCGCTGGGCGCGGGCTACCTGGTGGGCTGCCAGCTCACCTGCCCCCTCCATGGCTGGACCTACGACGTGACGGATGGCTGGCTGATCAGGCCCCCGTGGGGCCAGCGCATCCAGTCCTACGAGGTGCGCGTGCGCGAGGGTCAGGTCGAGTTGGCGGCGCGGGAGCAGAGCTAGGGCGGGCGGGACCGCCCCCTTGCCCGGATTCCCCCTCATCCCAGCCTTCTCCCGCCAGGGGAGAAGGGGCCGGACTACTCGGCACGGGCTCGGTGGCCTGGGCTGCGCGCAGCGCGGGCCTCCGGCACCTGTCATTCCGAGCCGGAGGCGAGGAATCTAAGGTCGTCGCGGCTACCCCGTCGTCGTGCCGGTCTCGAGCCGGCATCTCGATCCGGACGTCCGGTGCTTCATCCCCGACGCGGCGGTCGAGGGTCGAGGTTCTTCACTGCATTCGGAGTAGCTGTGATTGGCGTCAGGGGTTTCCGAGTCGCACTGGCGCACTTCCGTCACCCCGGCGAAACGCCTGCCCTTACTCGATACGGAGCCGGGGTCCAGGGTTACCCGACGCGGCCGAGACCCGGACTGGATTCCGGCTCCCCGCCTGCGCGGGGACAGGCTCCGCCGGAATGACGGGAGGGGCGAGGCCGTTAGGTGTTGACAGGCGTTGTGCCCCATCGCCGGTCCCTTAGATTCCTCGCTGCGCTCGGAATGACAACCGATGGCTGGCTAGGCACGGCTCAGGTGGATTTCGACCGGGAGGCCGTCGAGTGTGTGCTCGGCGTGGGCGGCGTCGGGTGGAGGGTGGCCGTCGTTGACGGCCACGGCCAGGACCTCGCCGGCGATCCAGGCTTGGTGCTCGGCGAGCGTTCGATCCACCCCGTCGTCGCCGCCAACCCATAGCCGAATCCGGTCTGAGACTTCGAGGCCGGCGTCGCGGCGGAGGCCCTGGGTGGCGTGGACCAGCTCGCGGGCCAGGCCCTCGCGGGCTAGTTCGTCGTCGACATCCGTCGCGACGGCCACGATCACCCCGTCCTGTTCGGCCACGCCGAAGCCCTCGCGCGGCGTGCGGCGCACGTTGAGGTCATCGGGAGTGAGCGTCTCGACGACGCCGTCCAGGTCTAGGGTCAACTCGCCGCGCTCGTCCAACTCGCGTACGGCGTCGGCGGCGTCGCGGGCGGCCAGGGCGGCGGCGACCTGCTTGACGCGCGGTCCGAAGCGCGGGCCGAGGCGCCGGTAGTTGGGCTGGATCTGGAATTCGACCAGCTCGTGCTCGGACGCCATGCGCTCCAGGGTCTTGACGTTCAGCTCGTCGAAGACGTGGGACTCGAGCGCCTGCACCGCGTCCCAGGCCGCGTCGTCGGGGACCTGGATCAGCGCCGACCGCAGCGGCTGGCGCAGCTTGACGTTGGCGGCGTTTCGCGCGGCGCGGCCGGCGCGCACCACCCGCTGCACCTCGGCCATGGCGGCGTCCAGCCCCGGGTCTCGGCGGTCGTCTTGCGCCTCGGGCCAGTCGGTCAGGTGCACGCTCACCGGGGCGCTCGGGTCCACGCCGCGCACCAGATTCTGAAAGATGTCCTCGGTCCAGAAGGGCATCACCGGGGCCAGCAGGCGCACCAGCGTGGTCAGCACCTCGTAGAGGGTCTGATAGGCGGCGCGCTTGTCGACGTCATCCTCGGACTTCCAATACCGCCGCCGCCCGCGCCGCACGTACCAGTTCGACACGTCCTCGATGAACCGGCGCGCGGCCCGCTGACCGCGGTGCACGTGGAAGGTGTTCAGGGCGTCGGTCATGGTGTCGATCAGCGTCTGCAACTGCGACAGCACCCAGCGGTCCAGGTCGGCGCGCTCGTCCAGCGGCACCGGCGGCTGCGTCGGGTCGAACTCATCCAGGCGGGCGTAGGTGACGAAGAACGCGTAGACGTTCCACAGGGTCAGCATGCGCCGCTTGACCTCGCCCGCCGGGCCGTAGCCGAAATTGATGTTGTAGAGCGGGTTCTGGCCGGCGTAGAGCCAGCGCATGACGTCGGCGCCCATGCGCTCGGCGGCCTCGCCGAACTCGATGGCGTTGCCCCAGCTCTTGTGCATGGCGCGGCCGGTCTCGTCGTTGAGTTTCTCGTAGACGAACACGGATTGATAGGGCGAGCGGTTCTCGAGGGTGACGCTCATGAAGAGCATGGAGTAGAACCAGAGCCGGATCTGCTCGCGCATCTCGGTTATGAAGTCGGCGGGATACCAGCGCTGGAACTCCTCGCTGCCCTCCAGGTATCCCAGCGTGGAGAACGGCACGATGCCGGCGTCGAGCCAGGCGTCGCCGACGGCGTCGATGCGGCGTGTCGGCGCCTCGCAGGCCTCGCAGCGGATGACCACCTCGTCGATCCACGGGCGGTGCAGCTCGCGCAGCTGGTCCAGGCCCGAGATTGCCCGCTCCTCCAGGTGGGCCTTGGAGCCGATGACGGTGAGGTGGCCGCACGCCGAGCAGGGATAGAACGGCAGCGGCAGGCCCCAGAATCGCCGCCGCGAGATGTTCCAGTCGCCCATGTTGCGCAGCCAGTCGGCCATGCGCGCGCCGGCGTAGTCCGGCACCCAGTGGACGGTGGCGGCGGCGTCCAGCATCGGCTGACGCACCTCGTCGGCGCGGATGAACCACTCGTCGTCCACGCGGAAGACCAGCTCCTCCTGGCAGCGCCAGCAGTGGGGATAGCGGTGCTCGAAGCGGTGCGCCCGGTAGAGCAGCCCGCGCCCGCGCAGGTCGTCGATCACGTCGTCCGCGACCTGCCGCGCGTCGCGCCCGGTGAGCTTGTCGTAGCCCTCCACGTAGACGCCGTTTTCGTCGATGGGGACCAGCACCGGCAGGTCGAGCTCCTGGCTGAGGCGGAAGTCGTCCTCACCGGCGCCGGGGGCGATGTGCACGATGCCGGTGCCCTCGTCGGCGCCGACGTCCTTCCAGGGGATGACGCGGTGCTCGGTGCCGGCGACGGCGGGCAGGTGGTCGAACGGCCCGTCGTAGGTCCAGCCCAGCATGTCGGCGCCGGTGATCCGGGCCACGACCTCGTGGGCGTCGTCGCCGAGCGCCTCTTGCAGCGTGGCTTCGGCGAGGAAGTAGCGCGCGCCGTCGGCCATCTCGACCTCGACATAGGTCAAGTCGGGATCGACGGCGGCGGCGACGTTGGCGGCCAGGGTCCAGGGCGTGGTGGTCCAGACGAGGAGCCAGGCGTTCTCGCGCCCGTGCAGCCGCAGCCGCACGTAGAGCGCGTCGTGGGTGATCTCCTGATAGGTGTCGATCAACTCGTGCTGCGAGAGCGCCGTGCCGCAGCGCGCGCACCAGGGCATGGCGCGCTGGGCCACCTCGATCCAGCCGCGCTCGTGACAGCGCCGCAGAAAGCTCCAGATGTGCTCGATGTTGCTGTCGGAGTGGGTGTAGTAGGAGTCGTCCCAGTCCATCCACTGGCCCAGGCGGACCGACTGCGAGGTCTGAATGGCGGAGTAGGTGTCGACGCGCTCGCGGCAGGCGTCGGCGAAGGCCTCCAGTCCGAAGGCTTCGATGTCGCGCTTGGTCTCGAAGCCGAGCTCCTTCTCGACCTCGACCTCGAGCCAGAGGCCCTGGCAGTCGAAGCCGTTCTGATAGCGCTGGTGATAGCCGCGCATGGCGCGGTAGCGCTGGTAGACGTCTTTGTAGGTGCGGCCCCAGGCGTGGTGCACGCCCATGGGGTTGTTGGCCGTGATGGGGCCGTCGATGAACGACCAGCGCGGGCCGTCGGCGTTCTTGGCTCGCAGCTTGTCGAACGCGCCCTGCTCCGCCCAGAAGTCCAGGATGCGCCGCTCCATGGAGGGGAAGTCCAGCTCGTCCGGCAGCGGTTGGAAGGGGGATCTCATGTCGTCTTCCCCGAGCATCCAGGACCTGCCCAGAGATCACGCCGCACGCGCCAGTTCCGGCTCCCTCTCCCAAGGGAGACCCTTGCAAACCCCGGCCAAGCTTGAGGATGACCGGGCGAACCCCATCCGCTCCCAGGTTCAATGAAGGGTGGATTCCCGCCTACGCGGGAATGACGAAGGGTTACGCAGTGGTCTCCAAGGGGAGAGGGCTGGGGTGAGGGGTCCGATGCGCCGTGCACGTCGGCCCGGCTCCCTCTCCCCTTGCGGGAGAGGGTTGGGGTGAGGGGTTCCAAAAGCACCGGTCCGTCATTCCCGCCCCGTCCGTCATTCCCGCGGAGGCGGGAATCCATCAGAGTCGAGGCAGCGCCGGGCGATTGATCTCGATGCACGTCAGTCTGCCAGGGCGATTTCGAGACGCCGGTTGATGCGTCCCTTGTTGACGGCGTTGACGATGCGCACCGGCCCAACCTCGGTGGTGTTGGCCACGTGGGTGCCGCCGTCCGCCTGGCGGTCCAGGTCCACGATCTCCACGATCCGAATCCGGCGGATGTGCTCGGGGACCAGGTTGACGTGGGTGCGGATCAGGTCCGGCAGCTGGAAGGCCTCTTCGCGGGGCAGCTCGTAGACGTTGACCTCGCGCCCGGCGGCAAGCGACTCGTTGAGCCGGTCCTCGATCTCCTGCTTGATTTCGTTGATGCGGATGCCCTCCAGAGAGAAGTCCATACGGGCGCGCTCGCCGTTGTCGGAGATGTTGCTGCCGGTGACGTCGGCGTTCCAGCCGGTCCAGACGATGCCCGAGAGGGCGTGCAGCGCCGTGTGCAGCCGCATGAAGCGGAAGCGCCGCTCCCAATCCAGGCTGCCCCGGACTTGCGTGCCGGGCTCGGGCGGGTCGCCCTCGACCGCATGCGCGATGTCCCCGGCGCGCCGTTGGACGCGCGTCACCGGCCAGACCTCGTTCCCGGCGCGCAGCTCACCGGTGTCGCCGGGCTGCCCGCCGCCGCGCGGATAGAAGGCGGTGCGGTCAAGCACCACGCCGTCCGGACCGGCCCGCTGCACCACGGCCTCGAAGGTCCGCAGATAGCTGTCGGTGCTGTAGAGATCCTCGGTCGCCATCCTCACTCGCCGTCCTGTCGTGCTCCTCTGGGCGCGGCGCCGCAACAAAAAACCCGTCCCCTCCGGGACGGGCTCATGACCCGCGGTGCCACCCGCGATTGTCCGGCCAAGGCCGGACCACTCAACCGCCGCCCGCCGTGGCAGGCGACCGCGCCGCTAACGGGGCGCTACCCCGACCGGGTCTACTAGCTCGCCGGGGCGAGCGTTCGGCCGGCAGCTCGGGAGGGATGCCAACGGCGTCGGCCCCGCGCCCGGCTCACACCCACCCAGGCTCGCTCGGCGGTCCGATCGCCGCGACGTGTCTCCGTCAACGCCGATGGTTCTTCAGGGGAGAGTGTCTATGGCGAATAGGGGTGGGTCAAGGCTTCGGGCCGCCTGGTAGTGGGCAAGTCTGTTCTGTATCCATGGTTTGCGCTCATACGCGCGGATCTCGTCGGGCTCGACCTCTGAGGCTTGTGCGCCAGGCGAATGGCCGCGGCTCTGAGTCATACAACGTCTCTAGCCATTCACGTCGCCTAAGGATCCACGCCATAACGTCTGCGGCGTACTCCGTCCCACTAGTCAGGAAAACGACCCCGAGACGTGCATCAATCAGCGTCTGACGTTCAGTTTCCGAATCAAGAATCGCGGAGTCTGCTGAAATCGCGATATACGAGTTCTTGGCCGCGAAGCGCATCCATGTGTGATCGTCAACGCTTCTTCCTTCATTCGCGATGAGATCGCGCCAGATGTGCGCTACACAGGTGGCCCTGCAGACTCCCAGGGCCTGGACGGATTCCGGCAGCGCGGTGCCCAGATTCTCATCGAAGAACAGCTTCACGCGGCAATGTCGAAACTCAGCGCCGCCTCGACCGCTGTCTCCGCCACGCGCAAATCTCGCGCGATTTCCTCTACGCTCTGTCCGGCATTCAGTGATCTGCGCTTGATGATGTCAACCGTCACTCCACGATCAGCAACCGCAGGCCGTCCAGCGGCGAAGCGCGGGTCGACCATGATTGGCACGTTCGGACCGCGCGGATACCACCGAATAGCAAATCCGTCGTCCGCAAGATGCACGAATTCTTGGACTCGCCGCCTTACTAGACCTGGCAGAGTCCACTGCCTGCCGTCAGTGCTTACGGCGAGAGCGGGGGCATCAGGGTCCTGCTCATCAAAGTGGTGCAGAATCTCACCGCCCGCGCTATCAAGTTCTACATGGGCGAACGGGTACTTCAGACTCCACTCACGCTGCATGAAGTCTCTCGCGCGCCGAATTCGCTCAATCTTGATGCGTCTGCTGCGGAATTCCGCCGCGACCACGACCTCAATCAGTTCGACGAACGAGAGACGGAGGGGTGTTTCAGGCTTTTGGCTTTCAGCCTGAAGCACCGGTTCGCTTGTGCGAATCGATCCATATTCACCGACCAGCCATCGGCGCAGCGTCCGAGTGTTGACGCCCGAAATCCTGGCAGCTTCGCCTGCGGTGTACCGCTTGCCGAGACGAACTGGATCGCTCAGCCCAGTCCTGAGACGAGGCTTCTTGACTCTTACCGCCAGCGAGTGGTCAGCTATTTGATTGCTAATGGGCGCTAGCCTCCTGCCGAGCAGTCGCTTGCCGACGCTCGGTACTGAGGCGCTCCACCAGAGTCTTTCCGCTCTTGCGGTCACCAGCCTTCCAAAGTCGACTCTATCACCGTAACCACTCTGCGGACTGTGTCAATCCTGTCCACGGTCCGTGTCGCCGCCACTTGACCACCGCACGTGCTCCTACCGCGAAGCCGTGGCCGACGACCGGGCGCCGCGGCACAAGGACCGGAGGAATTCAAAGTAGGGCACTACCCGCCGCCGCGGTTTCGCCTGCCGCCTATAGTTCCAGCACGGCGATAGGCGAGAGAAAGACAACACCCCATGCAGCCATTCGAGCTCTCGGCGGAGCATTTGGCCGCGGTGGAGCGGCGGCGGCGGATTGTGGTGCGGTATGACATCACGGGCGATCCCAAGGAGTTCGTGGGCGAGCCGCCTCCGCCGGAGCAGCTGGCGAAGTGGTGGGACGCGCAGCTGAGCCTGCAGGACATGCCGGGCACGCAGATCGACACGATCATCTGGTGGTCGGAGGGCGGCCTGGAGGCCTCGTTCGAGAGCGACGTGCGTCCAGTCGGGGAGTGGATCAAGAACTGGGTCGCGGCGGGCGTGGAGATTCCGTCGCTGGCCCTGGAGCAGGCGCAGCGCCGCGGCATCGAGTCGTTCTATCAGCTCGCCATGAACGGTTACGACGTGGGCTGGGACGGGACCAAGATCGTGCCCATGTCGATTCCGATGAAGGCGGCGCATCCCGAGTGGCTGATGTGGCCCTACGGCCCTGTCGAAGGCGGCTATATGAACTACGCCGAGCCGGGGGTGCGGGACTACGTGACCGAGATCGTGCGCGAGGTGGCCTGGCGCTTCGACCACGACGGCATCAACCTCGATTTCGCGCGGCTGGACGTGCTGTTGCCGCAGGGGCAGCAGTGGGAGCTGCGCGAGCATCTGAACGACCTGATGCGCACGGTGCGCGCAGTGCTGCTGGAGCGGGAGCGGGTGCGCGGGCGGCCTTATCTGCTGAGCGTGCAGATTCCGCCCGACGTGGTGAGCTGCCACGCCACCGGCATCGACATCGAGACCTGGGTGCGCGAGGGGCTGGTGGACCTGCTGATCCTCGGCTGCCGCACGTTCGACGTGGACGTGCGCGACTTCCGCCGCCTGGCCGCGGGGTATCCGGTGAAGCTGTTCCCGTGCATCGATGCGCATCATTCGAGCGACGGCTATTTCCACCCGTCGCTGGAGGTGCAGCGCGGCGCGGCGGCCAACTGGCTGCACCAGGGCGCCGACGGCGTGTGCACGTTCAATTACCCCGACCGCACGCCGGAATCGGCCCGGCGCGCCGGCACCTACATCGAGCTGATGGACACCGACTACTGGCGCGGCTGCATGCAGGCGCAGCGCGAGCTGGGCTCGCCGGAGACGCTGCGGCGCACCGACAAGGTGTTCTTCGCCGAGCGGCGCGGCGGCGGGCACTTCATGATCCCGCCGCCCGAGGACTGGAGCACGCCGCGGTCGATGTTCCTCAACACCAACCTGCTGGCGCCGCTGCCGGCGCTGCTGCCCAACATCCCCACCGGCACGCCGCAGCCGAAGGAGGACTGGCCCGGGCCGCCCAAGCAGTCGAGCGACTACCGCGACGGCAAGGTGGACACGTTCGTGCGCGTGTGGGTGGGCGACGACGTGAACGCGGAGGCGGAGGCCGTGCGCTCGATCACGGTGCGCGCGGTGCTGTCCGACGAGGACGGGTCGGACGGCGAGCGGCTCGATTCGGTGCTGCTGGCGACGAAGTACCGCGACCTCTACAACCGACCGCCGCTCTCGGACGTGGTCGAGCGCATCGAGCTGCGGGTGAACAACATCCTGCTGCCGCCGCCGATTGTCGAGGACGGCTGGTTGGTGTTCGAGGCCCAGCCGGCGTGGCTGGCGCACGGGGAAAACCTGGTGGGGGTGTGGGTGAACCCGCCGGAGGCGAACGCCGAGCGGCTGACGTTGGAGAAGTTGGAGATCCACGTGGGGTATCGGTAGGGGGGACTTCCCGGACTTGGCGTGCGGAGTTGGGTTCCTTCTCCCCAGGGAGACCTTTGCAAAATCCAGCCGGGCTTGGGGGTGACCGGGCGCATCCTCTCCGCCCCCAGGTTCAATGAGGGGTGGATTCCCGCCTTCGCGGGAATGACGAAGGGATGCGCAAGGGTCCCCCAGGGGAGAAGGACAGAGCCTGCCCCGTACTCGATACGGGAATGCGGGGACCCGGGCCAGGACGGGGCATGGCGTGCCGGGAGACCACTGGCGGAGTCCTCGCGCCCGGACCCTCACCCTGCCCTCTCCCTGTGTGCAGACCGGAGACATCATTTACACGTGTTCGGAGACATGGTTTACACATCTGGACATGCACTGGAGGATCGGGATGTGCCGTTTGCGGAGCGACGAGTGAGTGATTTGCG
>JAJDUU010000016.1 GCA_022826485.1 Chloroflexota bacterium
TCCACGGCCGCCAGCTGCTTCTCAACTCGCGCGATGATGCCTACGAGCCAGAAGCAGCCATCGTCAACACGCATGCGCTCATCGGCGAGGACATATTCGCGCTGATAGGCGCAGTTGGTACGCCGACCTCGCGTTCCGCGACGCCCGTAGCGGCGGAAGCAGACGTTCCTTACCTGGCGCCGTTCACCGGAGCCGAGTTCTTGCGAGACGCACAGACGCTAGACAACGTTCTCAACCTGCGCGCTTCCTACTACCAGGAAACGGAGGAGATGGTCGAGCGGCTTACGACCGATCTTGGCGTGCAGCGCATCGCCGTGATGTACCAGGATGACTCGTTCGGGCGCGCAGGGTACAGGGGCGTGCTACTTGCACTGGAGCGGCGGGGGATGCACCTCGCTGCGCTGGGCGTGTATCCGCGCAACACCGTAGCCGTGAAGACTGCGCTGCTCGACATGCGCGCGGGGAACCCCGAAGCGATCATTATGATTGGCGCGTACCAGCCCGTTGCCGCTCTGATTGCCTGGGCGCGTTACACCGGCATCGACCCCATCTTCATGACCGTCTCGTTCGTCGGCAGCAATGCGCTGGCCGAAGAGCTTGGGTCGGGCGGCGTCGGCGTCTTCGTTACCCAGGTCGTCCCCTTCCCCACCGACGATTCCCTGCCGGTTGTCAGGGCCTATCACCGCGCGCTCGCCAACCATGATCCGAACGCGGTTCCGGGATTCGTCTCCTTCGAGGGCTATCTGGCGGGACGGCTGGCGATTGCGGGTCTCGAGCGCTGCGGGCGCGAGGTGAGTCGCGCCTGCCTGTTCGAGAGCTTTCGCAGTGCCGAGCCGTACGACATCGAGGGGTTTCGTCTGAGCTATGGCGCCGGTGACAATCAGGGCTCCGACCAGGTGTTTCTGACGGTCCTCGGTCCCGACGCGAACTATCACCCGGCCGAGACCATGCGGGACGTGCCCGGATGACCGCGTGGATCCAGCGCCGGCTCGCAAGCCGCTATCGAATCTCCACCCAGTTGCTCCTCGGAATCTGGGGCGCCGTTCTGCTCACGGTCGCGGCGGGATTGGTCGGCTGGTTCTCCTTCAACCGCGTTGGTGACGAGCAGAGCCGGGTCAACGAGGGCAGCGTGCCGGAGCTGGCCGCCGCGTTCGGCGTTGCCGACTACAGCAGCACGCTGGTCGCCGCCGCCCCGCGGCTCACCACGGCGCCCACGCTCGACGACGTCGCCCGTGTGGCCGTCAGCATCGACGAGGCCCATGCCGCGCTCGAGGCGCAGCTCGCGGTACTCGAGCGGGGCGCGGCGGAAGACGAGCGCGTGCAGCGCATCCGCGCTCACGCCGATTCGCTGATCGCCAACATCGAGTCGATCGAGGCGGATATGGCCTACTTCTTTGACCTGACCGAGCGCAGCGCGGCGCTGCGTGTGGAGCTAGCCGGTCTGCGCTTTCGTCTCGACAGCGTCGTCATTCCGGCCATCGACGATCAGTTCTTCTACGCCATGACGGGCTATCGCACCCTCGGCGAACCGCCCGCGCCCCGCAATGAGCACTTCTCGGAAACCGAATTCAGCAGCTATCGCCGCCTGGCCGAGATGCAAGCGGACGCCAGCATCGCCGAGCAGCTGCTGGCTTCCGCGTCGATCCTGTCGGAGCCCGCGTTGCTGGAGGCTCTGCGGGAGCGCTTCGAGGCTGCCGCCCGCCGGATTCAGCGCAACCTGGCGGCGCTCGAATCCGATGAATTGCGGGCCGAAGTCGCCCCGGTCTTCGACCAGCTCCTCGATCTCGGAATCGGCGAGGAAACCGGTTTCGATCTCCTCGCCGCGGAGCTCGAGCTGGTGGCTCGGCAACGCGACTTGCTGGCGAGCAACCAAGAAATAACCGTGGACCTGATCGCGGAGGTCAACGGCCTAGTCAGCGCGGCTGAAGCCAGCGTCGAGGAGGCCACCGGCGCCTCGACCCAGGCGATATTCACCGGCCGCGTGCTGCTGCTCGCGATTAGCGCCGTCAGCGTCACCGGAGCCGTCCTCATCGCGTGGCTCTTCGTTGGTCGCTTCATTTCCAGCCGCCTGCAGCAGCTTTCCGATTGGATGCGCCGCCTGGCCGGCGGAGACCTGGAAACGACGGTGGAACTGAGCGGTCGCGACGAGATCGCCGAGATGGCGGCCGCCCTCGAAGTCTTCCGGCAACACGCGCTGGAGATTCAGCGGCTGAACCTGGTCGAAAAGCTGGCCAACGAGCTCCAGAGCAAGAACGATCAGTTGGAGACCGCGCTCGCCGACCTGCAGCGCGCGCAGGACCAGATCGTCTCGCAGCAGAAGCTGGCCGCTTTGGGTGAGCTGACCGCCGGGGTGGCCCACGAGATCAAGAATCCGCTGAACTTCGTCAAGAACTTCTCCGAGGTGTCCGAGGAGCTCATCGAGGAGTTGAAGGAGGTCCTCGAAGAAGAAGCGGAGAGCATCAGCGAGGACCAACGCGAATACATCAACGAGATCTCCGGCGACCTCACCGACAATCTTGGCCGCATCCGGACCCACGGCGAGCGGGCCAACCACATCGTCCACGACATGCTGATGATGGGCCGGGGCTCAGGCGATCGGCAGGCCACGGATATCAACCGGCTGCTCGACGAGCACGCGCGGCTCGCCTATCACAGCGCGCGGGCGACGGATACCGAATTCCAGCTTGACTTGAAGCAAGAAATGGACCCGGAGGTTGGCGAGCTCGAGGTCGTGCCGCAGGACCTGGGCCGGGTGTTCCTCAACATGGTGAGCAATGCCTGCTACGCCACCGACGAAAAGCGCCGCAGCGGCGCCGACGCCGACGGCGAGCGCTACTTCCCCACGCTGTGGCTCAAGTCCCGGCGCGGCGATGAGCACATCGAGGTCCGAATCAAGGACAACGGCATGGGCATGCCGGACGACATCATCGACAAGATCTTCAACCCGTTCTTCACCACCAAGCCCACCGACCAGGGCACCGGGCTCGGGCTCGCCATCTCCAGCGACATCGTGCGGCAGCACGGCGGCAACATCCGGGTTGAATCCGAGCCGGGCGAGGGCACCGAGATGATCATCGAGTTGCCGCTGGAGCCCCCGGCGGCGGCCCTGGCCGGGGCGGGCGAGGGAGACGGCGCCGCGACCGGGGCGACGTCCGTATAGGCCCGCCGACACGCGCGGGGCATTGCCGGTCAGCCTGCGGCGGAGGCCGGCCGCAACCGACCGTCCGGGATCGGTGCGTCCGCTGGCCGAGGTGGGAGGGTGAGTCTTGATGCCACAAGCGCACTTCAGCGACGACCTGTTCGAGTTCCTGCACGAGCTGCAACTGAACAACAATCGAGACTGGTTTCAGGCGAACAAGCCGCGATATCAGGCCGTGGTGCTGGAACCGATGATGGACTTCGTTGCGGATTTCGGTGTGCGCCTCCCGAGCATTAGCGGCCATTTCGTGGCGGATCCGCGCGCCCACGGCGGCTCGATATTCCGCATCTACCGCGACGTTCGCTTTGCGAAAGACAAGAGCCCCTACAAGACCCATGCCGCGATGCACTTTCGCCACGAAACGGGCCGCAAGGTTCACGGCCCGGGTTTCTATCTGCACCTGGCGCCGGGCGAGGTGTATGCCGGCGTGGGCATTTGGCGCCCGGCCTCGGAGACGCTGGCGAAGATTCGGGACGCCATCGTGGCCCGCCCTTCCGCGTGGACAGGGGCGATCTCCGACAAGGAGTTTGCCGAGGCCTTTGCGCTGGAGGGTGAGGCGCTCAAGCGGCCGCCTCGCGGCTATGACGCCGACCATCCGCTCATCGACGACCTGAAGCGCAAGGACTTCGTGGCGGCGACGGAGTTCACGCAAGTGGAAGCCACGTCGCCCGAGTTCGTCGACATGTATGCGGACGCGTGCCGTCGGGCTGCGCCGCTGATGCAATTCCTCACCACCGCCGTGGGTTTGGCCTGGTAGGCGCGAAGCGACGAGCGCCGGCCGCATGCCGAGTGGCAAGATTGAGGTGCGGAATAGGATTCGCGGCGTATGCGGACCGGGTGCGCCGCGTGGACGGTTGAGGCGCCGGCGTGGACTTCGACACTTACGAACTCGACCCGCGGGTCTACGACGAGATGCTCTTGTCCGACGGCACGCCGCGGGAGCACTGCCGGCCGCTGCATGAGGCGCTGCGCCGCATGTCGTCCGAGGAGCTGAGCGGCGTCCAGGAACGCGCCACGCGGTCGTTTTCGCACGAGGGCATTTCGTTCACGGTCTACGGCGAGGCCGAAGCCCAGGAGCGAATCATTCCGATCGATTGTCTGCCTCGCCTACTCTCCAGCGCGGACTGGCGGCTGATCGAGTCGGGGCTCACGCAGCGGCTCACCGCGCTCAATCGCTTTCTGGACGACGTCTACAACGAAGCCCGCATCGTCGCGGACGGTGTGATCCCGACGGACCTGATCCGAGGCTGTCCGCAGTTCCGCATCGACATGCGGGGCTTCTCCCCGCCGCATGGCGTGTGGGTAGCGGTCTGCGGCACCGACATCGTGCGCACCAACGACGGCTTTCTGGTGCTGGAGGACAACCTGCGCGTGCCGTCCGGCGTTTCCTACATGATTGCGAACCGGAAGGTGATCAAGGCTGGCTTGCGCCGCATCTACCGCGCCGCGCGGGTGCGTGAGGTGGAGCACTACGGGCGCCTGCTGCAGGCCACCCTGCGCGAGCTGGCGCCGGCCGGGCGATCAGATCCCTGCATTGCCCTTCTGACGCCCGGCGTCTTCAACTCCGCCTTCTACGAGCACATGTTTCTTGCCGGCGAGATCGGGGCGGAGCTGGTGGAAGGCCGCGACCTGGTGGTGAACGACGGCTTTGTCTATATGCGCACGACCGCCGGCCTGCGCCGCGTGGATGTGATCTATCGGCGCATCGACGATGACTTCCTCGATCCCCTGGTCTTTCGGCCGGATTCATTGCTTGGCGTGCCCGGACTGCTGCATGCGTGCCGGCGAGGCAACGTTTCCGTGGTGAACGCCCCCGGCACGGGCGTCGCCGATGACAAGAGCGTCTACGCCTTCGTGCCGGACATGATTCGCTACTACTTGAGCGAAGATCCGATCCTGGCGAACGTCGAAACGCACCTGTGCCGACGTCCCGAAGGCCTCGAGTACACGCTGGACAACCTGGAGAACCTGGTGGTCAAGCGCGTGGGGGAATCCGGGGGCTACGGCATGCTGGTGGGGCCCCACGCCACGCCCGCGGAGCGCGCGGCGTACGCCGAGCAGGTGCGGGCGAATCCCTCGGATTTCATCGCGCAGCCGACTCTCGCGCTTTCGCGCGCCCCGTGTCTCATCGAGGGGCGGTTCGAGCCGCGGCACGTGGATCTGCGGCCCTTCGTGCTCCGTGGCCGGCGGACGCGGATGGTCCCGGGGGCCTTCTGCCGCGTGGCGCTGCGTCGGGGAAGCCTGGTGGTGAACTCCAGTCAGGGCGGCGGCGGCAAAGACCTCTGGGTTCTCAACGACTGAGGAAACCGAGGTCCCGGCCGGAAGGCGCCGTTAGAAATATTTCGTAGCAATATCTACACTCGCCCCGCCAACCGTCCCCAGCCGAATGGACCGCCATGCGTGTTCTCGTGAGCTCCCTAGCCCGGCCGTTTCCGAGGCGCCTCGTGCTCATCCTGCTCCTGGCGCTTGCCATTCCGCTGCTGATCCCGAATATGGCGCGCGCCGCGGTGTCGGAAGAGGCAACGTTTGTCTTCAACACGTTCGCGTTTCTGATTTGGGGCGCGCTGGTGATGTTCATGTGCGCGGGCTTCACCATGCTCGAGTCCGGGTCGGTGCGCACCAAGAACGCCTCGATGATCTGTCTCAAGAACATCGGCATCTACTCCATTGCCGGACTCGCGTATTTCATCATCGGCTACAACCTGATGTACGTGGACGTCGGCTCGGTCATCGGTTCGTTCAACTTCCTCTACGGACCCTCGAGCGCGGAGCTCGATCTGCTTGGCGGCGATGACGGTGCGGTTTCCAGCGTCGTTGCCAACGGCTACTCCTCGATGTCCGACTGGTTCTTCCAGATGGTGTTTGTGGCCACCGCCGCGTCGATCGTGTCCGGCGCGCTGGCCGAACGGGTCAAGATGTGGTCGTTCTTCCTGTTCACCCTGCTGCTGACGGCTTTCATCTACCCCATCGTGGGCGCTTGGACGTGGGGCGGCGGCTGGTTGTCCGAGATGGGTTTCCAGGACTTCGCCGGCTCGACCATCGTCCACAGCGTGGGCGGCTGGGCGGCCCTGGCCGGGATCCTGGTGGTGGGTCCGCGGCTGGGCAAGTTCCGCAATGACGGCAGCGCGCGAGCTACTCCGCCCTCGAACATCCTGATCGTGACATTGGGCGTGTTCATCCTCTGGCTCGGGTGGTTTGGATTCAATGGCGGCTCGCAGCTGGCGCTGGGCAGCGCCTTCGACGCGGTCGCCATGAGCCACGTGCTGGTCAACACCAACCTGGCGGCGGCGGCAGGCGTCGTGGCCGCGATCGCGATCTCACGCTCAATCATGGGGCGCACGGATCTCTTCGTCGGTCTGAACGGCGCCATCGCCGGTCTGGTTTCGATTACCGCGGGCCCTGATATCGTGGATCACTACTGGGCCATCATCATCGGCGCCATTGGCGCGGTTCTGTGCACCCTCGGGCTCAAGCTGCTGGAAAAGTTGAAGCTGGACGATGTGGTCGGGGCCGTCCCCGCCCACCTCTTCGCCGGCATTTGGGGAACCCTGGCCGCAGCGATTGCCGGCGGCGCGATGTTTCACGTGCAGGTGGTCGGCGTGTTGGCCGTCGGCGCCTTCGTGTTCGTGGTCTCCTACCTCGTCTGGCGCCTCATCGACCTGACGATCAAGGCCCGCGTGTCGCGCCAGGTCGAGCAACTGGGCCAGGACGCCGGGGAGCTGGGAATCGAGGCCTACCCCGAATTCGTCCTGATGCCAGAGGAGTTCGACGAGGACTAGTCGGGTTGGGCGCCCGCCGATCGCAGCGGCGGGCGCCGGCCGCACGCGGCGTCAGCGTCGCGAGTCGTCGGGTCTGAGTCACATGCTGGTGCGCAGCGCTCAGGGTCTCTACTGGATGAGCCGCTACCTGGAGCGCGCCCGGCGGCTCTGCCGGCTGCTGCAACTGCAGACGGAATCCCTGGTCGACCGACCCGCTCGGGAGATTCACTTCGGCTGGAGCCGGATCTACGCGAGCGTCAACCGGCATCCGCCGGCCGGGCGCATCGAGCTGCTCGGCAGCGACGACTACACCCTGGCCGACTCCTACACCCTGGCCGGCGACCTGACCTTCGAACGCTCCAATCCTGACTCGGTGTGGAGCTGTTTCGACCAGGGCCGGGAAAACGCCCGGCAGATCCGCCAGTCCATCAGCACGCCGATGTGGACCCAATTGAACCTGGCCTATCTGCGCCTGCAGGAGCTGGAGATGCCGGACATTTGGGCGATCTCACCCGAGAGCTTCTATGCCGACACGGTGGCGCAGATCGACACGTTCGAGGGAGTGGCGGCCGCCACGATGTACCGTGGCGAAGGCTGGCGTTTCATGCAGCTCGGGCGCTTCATCGAGCGGGCGCAGTTGCTGGCCGCGGTGCTCCTGGCGCAGCTCACCGCGGAACAGCAGGTCGAAGAGGCTTCGGACGCGGATTGGACCGGCTTGCTGCGTCTCTGCCACGCGGTCGAGGTCTACAACCGCCGCTATAGCGTGGCGGTGCAGCCGCGCCAGGTGCTGGACTTGCTGGTCACGGACCCGCGTCTGCCGGACTCGCTGGGCCGATCCATTGACCGGGCCGCGGAGGAGATCGACGCAATCGGCCCGGGTCCCGACCCGGACTCCACCGGCGCGCTGCAACGCCTGGCCGGTCGCATCGGCAGCGTCATCCACTACCAGTGGCCCGACCATGAGGACCGCCACGCGCTCCTCGATCAGGTGCGCGCCCACTGCTATGAGCTGCACGATCGGGTGGAGGCCGGGTACTTCGACTATGCGATCGAAGACGCCCCCTTGCGCTGACCGGATGAGTGACCCGGCTTCGTTCGCGATCGAGCACATCACGCGCTACAGCTATTCGTCGCCCGTCATTGGCTGCGTGATGTCGCTGTGCCTCAAGCCGCGTGACGACGCCGGCCAGAGGGTCCTGGAATTTGAGATCGAAACCGACCCGCCAGCCCCGGTGAACGAGGAGCGGGACAGCTTCGGCAACACGAAGCACGTGCTGAACGTCCACCGCGAGCATCGGTCCCTCACCATCACCGCTCGCTCCACCGTGGCGCCGGCGTTGCCGGCCCCGCTGCAGGCGTCCTGTCGCGCCGATGCCTGGGACGAGATTCGTCAATGGCAAAACGCGTTCGAGCTCTGGGATTTCATCCGGCCCAGCGCGCTGACCGAGCCCTCGCGGGCACTTGCGGCCATTACGGCTCGACTGGGCATCGAGCCGGCGGGCGATCCGCTGCACGCCGTTCAGCGGCTCTCGAACGTGCTCTACCGCAGCTTTGACTACGTGCCGGGAAGCACCTCGGCGGTTTCGCCGGTGGATCACATCCTGGAAACCGGCCGCGGCGTCTGCCAGGACTACGCCCACGCCATGATCGCTATTGCACGGTCCTGGGGCGTGCCGACGCGCTATGTGTCCGGCTACCTCTACGTCGCGGACGCGGACGGGGCCGACGGCCCGGCGCCGCAGTCCGCCAGCCACGCCTGGGTCGAGTGCCTGCTGGCCGATTTGGGCTGGGTCGGCTTCGACGCGACTAACGACAGTCTCGCCGGTCCGGAACACCTGCGGCTGGCGGTTGGGCGGGACTATCGCGACGTGGCCCCGACCAGCGGCATCTTCCGCGGCGGCGGACAGAGCCAGATCGCGGTCGAGGTGCGGATCCGTCCCCATCAGCCGGGCTGACCAGGGCCGAACGGAAGTTGCGCGCCTGATCGGAGTCCCGGCGCGTGGCTCGTAGAATTGGACATGCAGCGGCGGCCCCAATCCGACGAGCGTCTCGAGCGCGACGACCGGTCGACTGACGGATTGAATCCGCAGCAGCGGACGGCGGTTGAGCACCTCCTCGGGCCGTTGCTCGTTTTTGCCGGCGCCGGGACCGGCAAGACGCGCGTCATCACGCATCGCGTGGCCAAGCTCATCGAGCACGGCGTGGCCCCGTGGCACATCCTCGCCGTCACCTTCACCAACAAGGCGGCGAACGAGATGCGCGAGCGCATCATCCAACTGGTTGGACCCGCGGCGGGCGGCGTCAACGTCGGCACGTTCCACAGCCAGAGTCTGCGGATCCTGCGTCGCGACTTTCACCGCATTGGCTGGGAGTCGGATTTCTCGATCTACGACGCCACGGACCAGCTGCGAGCGGTGAAGCAGGCCATGGCCGACCTCGACATGCCGCTGACGACCGTCAGCCCGCAGGCCGTGCGCAATGAGATCTCCCGGGCGAAGGACGAGCTGGCGACGCCGCACGAATATGCGGAGCGCGCGGAGGGCTTCTTCCAGGAAACCACAGCCACCATCTATCACCGCTACCAGCGGATATTGCGCGATGCGCAGGCGGTGGACTTCGGCGACATGATTGCCTACGCCGTCCGCATATTGCGCGAGTCGCCCGAGGCGCGGACGGCGTACCACGACCGGTTCCGCTTCATCCTGGTCGACGAATACCAGGACACGAACCGCGCGCAGTACTACATCATCCGCGAGCTCGCCGCCGGCCACGGCAACGTGTGCGTGGTGGGGGACGACGACCAGAGCATCTACTCGTGGCGAGGGGCCGACATCCGCAACATCCTGGAGTTCGAGCAGCAGTTTCCCGCCGCGTCGGTCGTTCGGCTGGAGCGCAACTATCGCTCGACGAAGCGCATTCTCGAGGCCGCGAACGAGGTGATCTCGAAGCTCGATAGACGCGCCCCCAAGACGCTGTGGACCGATCGGGATGCCGGCGACGCGTTGGGCCTCATCGAAGCGCTTGATGAGGAAGACGAGGCGCGCCAGGTTCTGGAGGTCGTTCGAAGGCTCAGCGCGGATCACCAGGTGCCTCGGCGGGATATCGCCATCATGTACCGCACGAACGCGCAATCGCGGGCGTTCGAGGAGCTGTTCGTGCGGCTGGGCGTTCCCTACCAGCTCGTCGGCGCCACGGAGTTCTACAACCGCAAGGAGGTGCGCGACGTTTTGGCCTACCTGCGCGCGGTTGCCAATCCGCGCGACCTGCTCAGCTTCGAGCGCATCGCCAACGTGCCTCGGCGCGGGATCGGCGCCACCACGTTGAAGAATCTCCGCGCGTGGGCCGAGCAAACGGGGCTGGCTCCGGGGGAGTTGGTGCGCTGGCTGGCCGAAAAGGCCGAGTCGCCGGATGCCGTGGAGCCGGAGGCGCCGCTGGCCGGCCGCGCGCGCCGGGCGCTGACCAAGCTGGGCCGGGTGATGCGCAAGCTCGACATGCTGGCCGCCGAGCTCCCGACGGGGAGCCTGATCAACGCGGTGGTGCAGGAGACCGGATATGACGACCTGCTGGACAACGACCCGGATCGTCCCGAAGAGCGCTGGGAGAACGTGGTGGAGCTGGCCGCCGCGGCGAGCAAGTACGACGAATTCGATCCCCGCGAAGGCTTGCAGCGATTTCTCTATGAAGCGGCGCTCGTGTCCGAGGTCGACAACCTGGCGGAGCAATCCGAAGCAATCACCATGCTCACCTACCACGCCGCGAAGGGGCTGGAGTTCGGCGTGGTGTTCATGACGGGAATGGAGGAGGAGCTGTTCCCCCACATCCGATCGCAGGACGACCCGGACCAGATGGAGGAAGAGCGACGCCTCGCCTACGTGGGCATCACCAGGGCAGAGGACCGGCTCTACTTGTCCTATGCGCGGTTTCGGTCCGGCTGGGGCACGCCGGTGCGCTTTCCGTCGCGGTTTCTCAACGACATCCCGCCGGAGCACCTGGTGTATGAGCGGCGCTTGACCGAGCAACCCGGCCTCCCGTCCGTCGCGTCGGCGACGTCCCAGGCTGAGCCGCAGACGCCGACGCCGACCGAGCGCACCTTTCGGGACGGCCAGAAGGTGCGGCACCGAGTGTTCGGCGACGGGCTGGTCGTGGCTGGGAAGATCACGCGCTTCGACGAAGAGGTGACGGTGATGTTCGACACGGCGGGCCTCAAGCACCTGGCGGTCAACATGGCCAACCTGGAGGCCCTCAACTGAGCGGCGCCTACGCCGGGTGGTCTTTCATCTTCGATTTCGACGGCACGGTGAGCCCGGCGGACATGGGCCACGTCATCTTCGATGCGCTGGCGACCCCGGAATGGCGCGTCATCGACGACCGCTGGATTCGGCGTGAAATCCCGACCAGCGTGCGGGCCCGCGCGCAGTTCGATCTGGTGGATCCCGATCTCGGGGCCATGCACCGGCTGATCGACGGGCAGGCGGTCGATCCGGCGTTTCCCGCGTTGGCGCGCGGCCTTCAGCGTGCCGGGGCCGACGTGCGCATCGCCAGCGACGGTTTCGGCTTCTACATCAGCCGCATGCTTGCGGCAGCCGGTCTGGCCGATCTGCCGGTGGACTCGAATCGCCTCGACGTGCGCGGCGGCGCCATCGTGCTCGACTTTCCGTACGAACAGGACGGCTGTGGGTACTGCGGCATGTGCAAGGCTCTGCCGGTGCGGCAGGCAAAGGCGCGGGGGCGGCGCGCCGTCTACGTCGGCGACGGATACTCGGACCGATGTGCCGTTGGGGAGGCTGACGTGGTGTTTGCCAAGGACAGCCTGGCGGTCCACTGCGAGGCAAATGACATTCCCTACCACGCGTTCGAGAGTCTTGCCGACGTTCAGGACTGGGTGACACGCCAAACGCCGATCGGCGAAGGCTGCCGCTGACATGACCTTCCGCGAGCTTGCCGTCATCTTCGAGCGCCTGGACGAGATCTCCGCCCGGAACGCGATGATCGACATCCTGGCGGAGGTCTACGGCGCGGTTGGTCCGGAGGAAGCAGCGCAGGTGACCTACCTGATTCAGGGTCGATTGGTTCCCAAGTTCGTGGACCTCGAGTTCGGCGTGGCCGGTCGGCTCATGATCGAGGCGCTGGCGCAGGCATTCGACCGTGAGCCCGCGGAAGTCGAAGCCGTGTCGCGTGAGACCGGCGATCTGGGCACGACGGCGGAGCGGCTGACGACTCACGAGGGTACCGATCTCTCGGTCGGCGAGGTGTTTGCGCGGCTGCGCGAGGTGGCCGAGGCCGAGGGCCCGGGCTCCCAGGAACGCAAGGTGCAGGGCATTGCCGCGATTCTCCGGGAGCTGGACGCGCGCTCGAATCGCTACCTGCCCCGCGTTCCGTTGGGCCGCCTGCGGCTGGGTGTGGGCGACCCCACGGTGATGGACGCGCTCTCGGTCGCGAAGGTCGGCGACAAGTCCGAGCGCAAGGTGGTCGAGCGCGCCTACAACCTCACCAGCGACCTGGGACTGGTCGCGCACGACTATGTGGCCGAGGGTCGCGCCGCCATGGAGGCCGTCGCCGTGCGGGTGGGGTATCCCGTGCGCATGGCTCAGGCCGAGCGCCTCTCCAGCGGCGCCGAGATTGTCGAGAAGATCGGGCGCGCGGCGGTCGAGGCTAAATACGACGGCTTCCGGGTGCAGATTCACCGCGATGGGTCGAGCGTGAGGATCTTCAGCCGCAACCTCGAAGATATGACGGGCATGTTTCCCGAGGTCACCGAATCCGTGCTGGCGCAGGTGCGCGCCGAGCAGGCGATCTTCGAGGGCGAGGCGATGGGCATCGATCCCGACAGCGGCGAGTTCCTGCCGTTTCAGGTCACCGTGTCGCGCAAGCGCAAGCACGGCATCGAGGAAGCGGCGGCCAAGATGCCCCTGACCGTGCAGGCGTTCGACGTGCTCTACGACGGCGACGACGTGACCACGCTCTCGTTCAGCGAGCGGCGGGATCGCCTCGAGGCGCTGATCGGGCCAGGTAGCGGCATCGTGGTGTCGAAGGTGATCGAAACCGAGGATCCGGACGCCATCGATCGCTTCTTCGGCGTGCAGGTCGACGAGGGCCTGGAAGGCGTGCTGGCGAAACGGCTGGACGCGCCTTACGAGGCGGGCAAGCGCAACTTCAACTGGATCAAGCTCAAGCGCAGCTACTCGGCGGCGCTGAACGACACCCTCGACTGCGTGCTGATCGGCTATTGGCGCGGTCGCGGCAAACGCGCGGCCTGGGGCATCGGGGCGCTGCTGAGCGCAGTGTGGGACCCGGACAGTGAGACCTTCAAGACCATTGCGCGCATCGGCACCGGGTATTCGGATGAGGAGTGGGTGCGCATTCGCGAGATGCTCGACGCGCACGCCGTGCCCGAGCAACCGGCGTCGGTTGACTCGCACGTGACGCCGGACGTGTGGAGCGCGCCCACCTATGTGGTGGAGGTGCTGGCCGACGAGATCACGCTCAGCCCCACGCACACCGCCGGACGGAGCGAGACCGAGCAGGGCATGGCGTTGCGCTTTCCGCGGGTGCTGAACTTCGTGCGCGATGACAAGGACCCCACCGACGCCACCACGGTCGCCGAGGCCCGGGCCATGTTCGAGCAGCAGACGGGGAAGGGCGGCGGGGGCTGAATAGGGGCCGTGGCACTGGCCCGTTGATTCGAAACGCCGCACGGCAATTGACGAGTCATTCCGAACGTAGTGAGGAATCTAAGGGCGTTGTGCCTTGTCCGCGGCACCTTAGATTCCTCGCTCCGCTCGGAATGACAGGACGGGGGCGCGAATGACCAGAAGGGGTCGCGAGAGCCGGGGTGGATTCCCGCCTCCGCGGGAATGACGGAGCGGAGGCGACCCGCCGCTGGCCTACCGGCTACCGCTCCGCCGGCGTCGCCGGCTCGATTACGAGTGGGTGCTTGGGTTGGTAGATGCCGATCCAGGCGTCGCCGGGGACCTCAATCCTGGTTGCGATGCCCCACTCTTCTTCGTGGATCGGCTCGATCAGCCTGACGCCCTTGGCTTGCAGCCGGGCCACCGTGGCGTGAATGTCGTCGCAGAGCAGATGCAACTCGTGGTCGCGATCGCCGTCCTCCGGATGCAGGCCGACCTCGTTGGGCGGCAGCGCGAAGACGAGCCAGCCGTCGCCGGCGTTGACCCAGGGAAACTCGAGCACGTCGCGAAAGAACGCCCGCGCGGCCTCGGCATCCTTGGTGAAGATCAGTGAATGGACCCCAATGAACATCCGCATTTCTCCGAATCTTCCGACCTCGCGTCCATCTTGCCCGACGGCGGGGCGCCCGTCGGCGCGACCCGCGTGCGGTTCAAGCTAGGCTGGAGCCGCACGGGGTTGTGGAACGGCAGATGTCTTTTTCAGACAGCTTGCGGCTCGACGGCCGCCGCGCGCTGGTCACCGGCGCCAGCCGTGGGATCGGGCGAGCCATCGCCGAGGCGTTCGCCGACGCGGGCGCGGACGTGGCGCTGGTCGCGCGAACCGTGACCGACCTCGAGACCGTGGCCGCCGCGGTCGAGTCGCGCGGGCGGCGCGCAGTGGTGCTGCCGCTGGACGTGCGCGACGTGGCGGCCGTCGAGGGCGCGGTCGCCAAGGCCGGCGAAGCGCTTGGAGGGCTCGACATCCTGGTGAACAACGCGGGGGTCTACTTCCACACCACCGTCGACGACCTGACGCCGGATCAGTTTCAACTCGTGCTGGACGTGAACCTGCGCGCCGCCGTGTTCGCCATGCAGGCGGCGCGACCGCTGATGCGGGCGTGCGGCGGCGGGGTGGTGATCAACATCAGCTCGGTCGCCGCGGACAAGGGCAGTCCCAATGTCTACGGCGCCAGCAAGGCGGCGCTGGAGAGCTTCACTCGCAGCGCCGATCGTGACTGGGCCACGGAGAACATCCGCTGCGTGGCGATCGCGCCGGGGATGATCGACACGGACATGGAGGCCGAGTTCCTGGCCGACCCGGCGCGCATCGATCCGATCATCGCCACCACCGCCCGCCGCCGCGTGGCCCAGCCCATCGAGGTGGCAGCCGCGGCCGTGTTTCTAGCCTCCCAGGCGGCCGACTTCGTCAGCGGAACCGTGCTTGATGTGGACGGCGGCCGCAGCGCGCACTACTAGTCATGCAGGACGCCTTCTCACTTGCCGGTCGCCGCGCGCTGATCACCGGCGCGAGCCGCGGCATCGGACGGGGCATTGCCCTGGCGTTCGCCGAGGCCGGCGCCGACGTAACGGTTGCGGCGACCGACTCCCAGAAGCTCGGCGATGTCGCCGCCGAGGCGCGGCGGCGTGGAGTCGCCGCACACGAGCTAACCGTTGATCTCACGGACGTTGATGCGGTGCTGGACATGGTTGACCAATCCCACGCGGCGATGGGCGGGCCCGACGTGCTGGTCAATAACGCGGCTGTCCACGGTGGAGATGCCGGCAGCGACACTTCCATTGAGGAGTTCGAGCGCCTCGTGAACGTGAATCTGCGGGCGCCCGTCTTCGCCGCCCAGCGGGCGGGAGGGTATATGCGCGCGGCGGGCGGGGGCGTGATCATCAACATTGGCTCCACCGCCGCCGTGCGTGGCCTGGGGGTCTACGGCGCGGTGAAGGCCGGTCTCGAGTCGTTCACGGCGGGTCTGGCCCGCGCGTGGGGACCCGACGGCATTCGCGTGGTGGCCATCCAGCCGGGTCTCATCAGCACCGACGCCACGGCGTCCCTGGAGCAGGATCCCGAAAGACTCGAACGCTTCCTGAGCCAAACGCACTTGCGGCGCATCGGCCAACCACGCGACGTGGCGGGCGCGGCCGTCTTCCTGGCTTCGGACGCCGCCAGCTTCATCACGGGCGCCGTGCTTCCGGTCTCGGGTGGTCGCGTCTACAAGCTCTAGGCGGTCCAGCGCCTATAATTCGGCTCGGTTCGCCCCACCGAAAACCCCATGATCGACCGCGAGCAAGTGGTGCACGTCGCGGCCCTGGCGCGACTGGCGCTCTCGGACGCTGAAATCGACCGCATGCAGGCCGACCTGCAGCAAATCCTGCAGGCGTTCGAGGCGCTCAACGCGCTCGACGTGTCCGACGTTGCGCCCACGGCACAGGTGATACCCCTGGCGACCGTGGAGCGGCCCGACACAACCGAAGCGCCGCTCTCGCGCGACGACGTGATGCGCAACGCCCCGCGAGTCGAGCGGGACCAGATTCGCGTTCCCGCCGTGCTGACGGAGGATTAGCCGGCGTGCCTGACGGGCCGGCGCGTTCGAGAGCCCTGCGTGCCTGACGACCTCTTTCGCCTCACCGTCACCGAGGCCGAGGGCGCGCTGTCAGCGGGCGACATCTCGTCCGTCGATCTCACCGGCAGCGTGCTGGACCGCATCGACGCAGTCGACGCGAGCACGGGCGCGTTCCTGCTGGTGACCGCCGAGGCGGCGCTGGAGCAGGCGCGGGAGGCGGATGCTCGGCGCTCGCGGGGCGACGCGGGTCCGCTGCTGGGCATTCCGCTGGCGATCAAGGACGTGCTCTGTACCGACGGCGTGGCGACCACCTGCGCTTCACGCATCCTGGAAGGCTTCGTGCCGCCCTACGACGCCACCGTCGTCGCGCGGCTCAAGGCTGCCGGCGCCGTGCTGGTCGGCAAGACCAACATGGACGAATTCGCCATGGGGTCGTCGAACGAGAACTCCGGCTATCACCCAGTGCGCAATCCATGGGACCTGTCGCGCGTGCCGGGCGGATCGAGCGGCGGATCGGCGGCGGCGGTGGCGGCGGATGAGTGCCTGGCGGCGCTGGGCTCGGACACCGGCGGGAGCGTGCGGCAACCGGCGGCGCTGTGCGGCTGCGTGGGCTTGAAGCCGACCTACGGACGCGTGTCGCGGTACGGGCTGGTGGCCTTCGCGTCATCGCTCGACCAGGTCGGTCCGCTGACCAAATCGGTACGCGACGCCGCCGTGCTGCTCTCAGCCATTTCCGGGCACGACTCGCGAGACGCCACGTCGCTGCCGGAGCCGGTGCCGGACTATGCCGCGGCGCTGGACGGATCGGTCGAGGGCCTGCGAATCGGCGTGGCGCCCGAGTACTTCGCGGAGGGCATCGACGCCGGTGTGGCCTCGGCGGTACGCAATGCGATTGAGCTCCTCGAGGCCAACGGCGCCGAGATTCGTGAGATCGCGCTGCCCCACACCGAGTACGCGTTGCCGGTCTACTACGTCATCGCCCCCTCGGAGGCCAGCGCAAACCTGGCTCGCTACAACGGTGTGAAGTACGGCCTCTCGGACCCGCAGGCGGTTGACGTGGACGAGATGATGGCCACGGTGCGCGCGCGCGGCTTTGGCGCCGAGGTCAAGCGGCGCATCATGCTCGGGACGTTCGCGTTGTCCTCGGGCTACTACGACGCCTATTACCTGCGCGCCCAGAAGGTGCGCACCCTCATCAAGCAGGATTTCGACGCGGCCTTCGAGTCGGTGGACGTGATTGCCGCGCCGACCTCGCCCACGACGGCGTTCGAGCTTGGCGGGCGCACCGCCGATCCGCTGGCAATGTATCGGGCCGACGTGCTCACCCTGCCGGCGTCGCTGGCCGGCCTGGCGGCCATCAGCGTGCCGTGCGGCTTCGTGGACGGATTGCCGGTGGGTCTTCAGCTCATGGCGCCGCCGCTGCAAGAAGCGCGCCTGCTGCGGGCAGCCGACGCCTACGAACGGCTCCGACCAGCGGCGCCGGCGCCGCGGCAGGCGGTCGAGGCATGACCATCGATCCCGGGTACCGCGTGGTCATCGGCCTCGAGACGCACGTGCAGCTCAAGACGGCCAGCAAGATGTTCTGCCGCACCAGCGCGGCCTATGCGTCCGCGCCGCCGAACACGCTGGTATGCCCGATTTGCCTGGGGATGCCCGGGGTGCTGCCCGTCATCAACGCCGCGGCGGTGGACTTGACGATCATGACGGGCCTGGCGCTGCACAGCGAGATTCCGCCGCACGCGAAATTCGACCGCAAGAACTACGCCTATCCGGACCTGATGAAGTGGTACCAGATTTCGCAATACGACCTGCCGCTCTGCGTCGGCGGCTGGTTGGAGATCAACGCGGACGGCGAGACCCGGCGAATCGACATCACCCGCGTCCACCTGGAAGAGGACACGGCCAAGCTGACCCACGTGGTGGGCGACGACGGCCAGCCGGCGAGCCTGATTGATGTGAACCGCTCCGGCGTGCCGCTGATGGAGATCGTGAGCGAGCCGGACATCACCAGTGCGGCGGAAGCGATGGCCTACGGCCTCAAGCTGCGCAACATCCTGCGCTGGCTTGGGGTGTCAACGGCCAACATGCAGGACGGTGCGCTGCGGATCGACGCCAACGTCTCGGTGTGGCCGAGCGGCGCGGAGGTCGGCAACGCTAAGGTCGAGGTCAAAAACATGAACTCGTTCCGAGCGCTGGGTCAGGCGCTGGACTACGAGATCGAACGCCAGATTGCGCTCTACGAACGCGGCGAGCGGCTGGTGCAGGAAACGCGCGGCTGGGATGAAGCCGCCGCCCGCACGGTGCCTCAACGCACGAAGGAATACGCCCACGACTATCGCTATTTCCCCGAGCCCGACTTGCCGCCGCTGAGCATCACGCGGGAGCGCGTGCAGGGACTGGCGGCGCGAATGCCCGAGCTGCCGGATGCGGTGCGACAGCGGCTCGTCGGAGAGCTTGGCGTGGCTGCGACGGACGCCGATGAGCTGATCGAAGATCGTGATCTGACCGCCTATACCCTCGACGTCATCGAGCGCCATGGCGGGCCGGCGGCGGAAGTGGTGACGTGGGTGCTCCAAGACGTGCGGCGGTTGCTCAATGCACGGGAACTGGACGTGGCGGACATCCCGATTGACGCCGCGTCGATGGCGCGTCTGTTGGGGCTCAGGGCCAAGGGCGATCTCAGCACCACCATGGCCGGTACGGTGCTCGAAGAGATGTTCGCCACCGGCAAGTCACCGGAAGAGATCGTGGCCGCCCGCGGCCGGCAGATCAGCGATACCGATGCGCTGGTCGAGATTGCTCGGGAGGTCATGGCCGCCAATCCCCAGGCGGTCGCGGACTACCATGCGGGGAAGGATCGCGCGATCCAGTTCTTGATGGGCCAGGTCATGCGTCGCACGCGCGGCCAGGCCAATCCGGGCAAGGTGACCGAGTTGCTGCGCGTCGAGCTGGGCGGGAACGGCGGCGCGTGAGCTGGGGATGGGCATGATGAGCTCGACCGAAGCGACCAGCCCCGAACCCAACGCCTACGAAACCGCGCTGCGCCAGTTCGATGAGGCGGCGGAGATTCTCAATCTGGACGCCGACATGCGTGAGATTCTGCGCCGACCCAAGCGCGAGTTGGTGGTCAACTTTCCCGTGGAGATGGACGACGGCGGGATCCACATGTTTCGCGGATATCGCGTCCATCACAACATCACGCGAGGCCCCGCCAAGGGCGGCATTCGCTATCACCCCCAGGCCGACCTTGACGAGGTGCGCGCGCTGGCCATGTGGATGACCTGGAAGTGCGCCGTGATGAATCTGCCCTACGGCGGCGCGAAGGGCGGCGTGGAGGTCGATCCACACCGGCTCAGCCTGGCGGAGCTGGAGAACCTGACGCGACGGTACGCCAGCGAAATCGCCGTGCTGATCGGTCCGGAGTTCGATATCCCGGCGCCGGACATGGGCACCAACGCCCAGGTCATGGCCTGGATCATGGACACGATTTCCATGCACGCGGGGCACTCGATCCCCGCGGTGGTCACCGGCAAGCCGGTGGCGGTCGGCGGGTCGGAGGGACGGGCCTCCGCCACGTCTCGGGGAATGCTGGAAGTGACACTGGCGATGCTGAAGCGTGAGAGGCGCGATCCGCAGGGCCTGCGGGTGGCGGTGCAGGGCGCGGGGAACGTTGGAATGGGCGCCGTGCGCCTGTTCGATGAAGCGGGCTTCACCATCGTGGCCGTGAGCGACAGCGAGGGCGGCGCGATTCGCGAAAGCGGGCTCGACGCCGCGGCCGTCGCGCGTCACGGCGCCGCCGGCGGACTGATGAAGGACCTGCCGGACGCCGACCGGATCAGCAATCGCGAGCTGCTCGAGCTTCCCGTGGACATTCTGGCGCCGGCGGCCATCGAGGGGCAGTTGACCGCCGCCAACGCCGCGCGGGTCAAGGCGTCCATGATTGTCGAGGGAGCGAACGGTCCGACGACGCCGGAGGCGGATGCCGAGTTTGCCGATCGCGGAATCACCGTGATCCCGGACATTCTGGCCAACGCCGGTGGCGTGACGGTGTCCTATTTCGAGTGGGTGCAAGACCTGCAGCAATTCTTCTGGACGGAAGCCGAGATCAACGCGCGGCTGGGCCGCCAGATGCGAGACGCGCTTGCCAGCGTTGCCGCCACCGCCGAGGATTCGGGCGTCACCTTGCGCCAGGCAGCCCATATGCTGGCCATCGCCCGCGTGGCCGAAGCCACGCGGCTGCGGGGCGTCTACCCGTAGGAGCGCCGCGCCCGATCTAGTTGGTTGCGCCGTCCCTCACGGCCTGCCACGAAAACGGGCGGCCATCGTCAAAGACCGCCCCGACGTCGGCAAACGCGTCGCGCCCTTCGTCGGCGGGGTTGTAGAGCTGCGTGGGCGAGTTGAGCAGGACGGCGGGCTTGTCGCCACTGACCATGAAGCCGTGGTGGACGAGCCGGGGAATCAAGACGCAGTGTTGGGCATCGTCGCCCACGACCTCGCCGAGCGGGAGCAGGTCGAGCGTTCCCCGGGTTGGCGATTCCGGCCGTCCGTCCCACAGGGCAAGCACGATGGAACCGGCCGCGACGATGAAACGGTCTTCCTGGTGTCGATGGATGTGCCACTCGTCTTCGTCGCGGGCCAGTCCGGCGGGGGTGACCGAGTAGTACGTTTGGGCGAATGCCCGCGAGTTCGCATCGTAGATGTCGGGCCAATCGGTCCGAAGGATCTCGACGAGCGTGCCCGATTCGTCCCGATTGACGCGCAGTTGCCGCGCCACGGCGTCATGTATCCGAAGCCGAAACCGCACCGCGCTCCTCGCCTGCTATGCCTCGGCATTCAGTTTAGGCGAAGCCGGCCCGTCATGAACTACTTGGCATTTGCAATGTGTCGGAGTGCTAGCATGCACAGGCGACTTGAGGGACAGGTCAGGCACTGATGCCTCGCATGAGTCCAGACCCCGCGATGCGGATGTCGTATCAACGAAGGCGGCGCGTGCGGGACAGCGCCATGCGCATGGTGCGCACGATCGAGGCCGAGTATCCCGACCTGCGCGTCACGCTTGACGTGGACTCCGTGGACGGTGAAGACGCATTCGTCTGGATCGAGGTCCTGCGTGGGCTGCGGCCTGCCGGTCTCGCCGCATTCATCGACCGGTTGGCGCGCGAGTGCGCCAATCGAACCGGATTCTGGATCGTGCCCCGGTTGGTCAGCGAGAGCGTGGAGCCCAAGCCGGAGATCCGGCTTCGACCGCGCGTCAGCTCCGTTCGACCGTCCGTGGGCTAGCGGCTAACGCTCCAGCTCGCCGATCGCGACCCGCCGGCCGCCGGCGTGCGACTCGTAGGCGGCATGCACGATCTCAACCGCGCGGCGTCCGACGTCACCCGGGGATGAGTTGCGGTCCGTGAGACCGAGCGTCAGCTCGACCAGCTCGTGCGGAGGTCCGTCGCAGCGATAGGCGCCGTCGTCCTCGCCGACAGCCAACTCATGGTTGTCGCCGTCATCCCGGAATACGGCGAGCCGCGCTCGGTCAATGTCGTAGAGCAGCGCGCCCTCGCTGCCGATGATGCGCAGATCGAGCTGGAAGCGCGCGCCCACGGGAATGCCGGCCGTTCCCGAAACCGACGCCAGGGCGCCGCCGCGGAAGTGCACCGTGAGGGCGTTGTGCAGGTCGATGCGAGCGCCGCCGTCGCCCATGGCCGCATAGACCGCCTCGGGTTCCAGCTCGGTCAGCCAGGTGAGCAGACCGAGCGCGTGGCTGAGCTGCGCCTGCCCGTAGCCGCCCTGCGAAAGCTCGGGGTCTGTGTAGTTGTCGAACTCCGGCGCGACCAGCGGCGGCACGCCGAAGCGGAAGGCGGTGCCCATGAAGAATTCCTTGGACGGCGACCCCATGTGACAGGCCACATGCTCGACGGTTCCGATCACGCCGCTGTCCATCAGCTGCTTGGCGCGGACGGTGAGCGGGCGGTGGTGCCAGCCATAGGACACGAGCAGATGGCGTCCGGCGTCGCGCGCCAGCGCGACGAGGCGGCGCGCGTCGGCGGCGCGGGTGCACATGGGCTTTTCGACGAGCACGTGACAGCCGGCGTTCAGCGCCGCCGCGGCATGCGCGAAGTGGTGACGATGGGGCGAGGCGACCACGACTGCGTCGAGGTTGTGGCTGAGGAGGTCATCGACGTCCGGCGTCGCATGCGTGAAGCCAAAGTGCCGTTGCACCCGCGCGAGCACGGCGGCGTCGAGGCCGCACACGGCCACCATCTCGACATCGTTCCTGGCGGCCAGGAGCGGCATGTGGTTGGTGGTGGCCCACCAGCCCGCCCCGATAAAGCCGAGGCGGGCCTTGCGGCTGGGATGCTGCGGCCGACGGGCGGCCTCCAAGATCATTTCGTCGGAGAGGATGCCGACGTCGGTGCGGGGACCGTCGGGTGGCGACTCGTCTGTGCCGGCTGAAGCTGTCATGCGCCGATGGCGTCCAGCGCTTGTCGCTGCGCGGCGGTCAGCGTCCATCCCGTGGCTCCGCATAGCTCGTCGACCCGCTCGGGCCGCTCGGTCTTGGGGATCGCCATGACCCGGTCATGATCCAGCAGCCAGCGGATCGCGACCTGTGCCGGCGTCCTGCCGGACTCCGCCGCAACCTGCCGGACTACCTCTGCGTCGGGTCCGGTCACGACTCGCCCCAGCGCCAGCGGCGCAAAAGCGATGACGGTGATGTCGTGGGCCTGGCAGTAGGGCAGCACCTCGGCCTCGATGCGCCGATCGAGCACGCTGTAGGGCACCTGGTTGGCGACCAGCGGCGAGGATTCGAGGGCGTCCTGGGCGTCGGCCATTTGCTGAACGTTGAAATTGCTCACGCCGATATAGCGAATGACGCCGTCGGCGACGAGCTGTTCCATGGCGCGCATGGTCTCGGTGATGGGAATCGTCGCACTGGGCGAGTGGATCTGGTAGAGATCGATGGCGTCGATTCCCAGCCGTTCGCGGCTGGCGAGGGCGTGGGAAATCACGCAGTCGTACCGCAGGTTCTGCGCGCTCACCTTGGTGGCCACGAACGCGGGTGCGCCGGCTTCCCGCAACTCGCGGCAGACGATGCGCTCGGCGGCGCCCGGCTCGTCGCCAACGGCGTTGTACGACTCGGCCGTGTCGATGAGGTTGGCGCCGAGCTCGATTGCGCGACCGAGCACTCCCGGCTTGCCGTGGTAGCGGGCCGTGCCGAACCCGATGCTCGGGATCAATTCGTCGGTGGGCCCGAGGGGGACGTATTCCATGCGAATCTCACTCACTGCCGCAGCCGCCGAGTCCCAGTGTAAGGCTGTTGTCGACCCGTCGGTCTACCGCAGCGCGATTACGCGCTCCTCCAGCAGCACCCAAATCAGCTGGCGTTGCGGAATCACTCACGCCGGCTCCACGTCCGGCTCCACCCAAGGGCCCGCTCCTTGCCGTACGCATAGGCGGAGCCCTGAGTGGGCGCCCTATGGCTCGACCGGATACACCGTGGAGTCGGGGAAGAAGTTGAACCAGCCGAACCAATAGGCCAGGTGACCGGGCAGGCGTTCGAGTCGCTGGCCGCCTGGTCCGAGCAGGGCGTCCTCGGTGACCTGCCAGGTCGCGCCGCTTTCGTCCACCAGCGCCTGCGGATCGTCGCCGGCGGTGAACTCGAAGCTTCCTCCGTCGTAGGCGCGTACCTCGGCGCCGGCCTTCCAGATCGCCGGGGCGCCCAGCGACCGGTCCCGACCCTGGCCTTTCAGATCGCCGCGCGGTGCCACGATCACCACACGCCGGCCCGCCAGCTCGTCGTTCACGACCATGCGCTCGGTGAGGAGTTCCGTGGGATAGGCGCGTCGGACGCCGTTGATGGCGAGGCCGAAGACTCGATCCTTGGTGCGGAGCTCGGGGCTATCGAACGGCACCGGAAACCGCGTCTCGAGGCTGGCGAAATAGGCGCCGTACGCGGCGCCGGGCGTATATGCCCGCGAATATCCGGTTTCGATGTCAAGAGCCAACGTGTCGGGATGTTGCGCCGTCCAATCCGCCCAGGTCGAGACGACGACGGGCAGGATGTCGAGCCGGATATCGCTGGTCGCGAGGGGCCCGAGCACGGGCTCGCCGCTCAGCTGATTCCACAGTGATCTGGTGTTGCGGTCGTACATCAGCTTGTTGCTGCGCATGAGCAAGCCGGAGGTGCCAAACGTGAACACGGTGTCGTCGAACCTGCCGTCGAACAGCACCCCGGCGCCGCACAGCGTGCAGTAGGCCAGCGACACGGGGACGCCGCCGACGACGTCGTTCGCCATCTCGTGCCAATCCAGGATTCGCTGGGGATACGCCCGGTGGTCGCCGTTGATGGACACGCCAAACAGCAGGTCGTCGGGCTCGAGGTAGTCGATCTCCGCCGCGGGGCGAAAGGCCGGGTTTTCCAAGGGTGGGATGCCGTCCACCCGCACGCCGCCCCAGAGCACCTCTTCCGCGCGAATCTTGCCCGGGTCCTCGCCCTGGAAGAACTGGGTCATGACGGGGTCGATGGCGCCCAGCAGCCAGCCCTTCCATTGGGTGAATCCCGGTGGCGCCTGCAGGTCGCTTCGCGCGTACCACTTGGCCCACTCCGAGGTGAAGACGGAGCTGAAGCCGGTGAGTTCCGTGAGGGCGGCTTGCACGCCCGGTACGCCGGGGCCGCGGATGATGGCGATTTCATTCAACCGCATGAGCTCGATGAACACGGCGACGAAACGTCGATCGCCGGCCGCCACCACGGCATCGACGATTGCCTGGGTGCGGGACATGTTGCGACGCTGCAACAGCCCGACGAGGAGCACCTCCACCTCGGCGTCGTCAAACGGCGGCTCGGGGATCGGGGCCTCGGTGAGCGGCGTGGGAGCGACGGTCACGCGCGGGCGAGGCGCGGTTTCCGGGGTGGGCGTGGCCGTCGGTGGAGCGGCCGCAGGCGTGACCTCCGGGGTCGGGGTCGCCACGGGCTGAGGTTCGGGTGTGGTCGTCGCGGGCGTTCGGATTTCCGGGGCGGCGGGAACGTCGTCGCACGCCGCCAGCGCCAGGGTCGCCGAAGCGCCCATGGCGCCGAGGAGCAGGCGCCGGCGACTGATCGGACGGCAGGCGCGGATTGTGTTGGGAGTACGCGGCGGAATCTCAGGCGCCCCTCTGTTGCAGCCGTGCCAATTGCAACTGACTACGTCGCGCAAGTCTGGACGGTTTCTGAGCTTGTGGCGAATTACCGGCGTTTCCTGCCATGCTGGTTGCCATCGCACGCCGGGGCTCACGAACGCGCATGCCCGAATCCGAAATCATCGACGCGCACGTCCACGTGTGGAGCGCCGAGACGGCGCGGTTTCCGTTTGCGCCGGGATACGGGCCCGAGGATCTGTGGTTTCCAAGCTTCGACGGGGCGGAGCTCGTGGCCCGAGCGCAGCCGGCGGGCGTGGGCCGCTTCAATCTGGTGCAAATGACCTGGTACGGCCTCGATCACTCCTACATCGCGGACCTCATCCAGCGTGATCCGCGGCGCTTTGTGGGCACCGGAATCGTGCCGGCGATTTCGGATGTTGGGCTGCCCGAGCCGGACCGCGCGATGCAGGCGCTGGCCGAGCAGGGCATTCGGGCGTTTCGGGTGCGCGGGCAATCGACGCGCCCGGAGGTTCCCGGCGGCGACCGATGGCTCGATCATTCGGCGTATGAGGCGATGTTTCGCATGTCGGCGGCTGAGGATCTGCCGCTGAGCTTCCTGTGCGGCGCGAATGATCTGCCGGAGATCGATCGCATGTGCGCTCGGCACGGCGATGCGCCGGTGATCGTGGATCACCTGGCCCGGCTCGGGCCGGCCACGGGGGCGACGCCGGATGACGTGGACGCGTTGTGCGCCCTGGCCCGCCACCCGCGGACGATGGTGAAGGTGAGCGCCTTCGCCGCGCTGAGCCAGGACGGTCCGCCGTATCTGGACATGCTGCCCATTGTTCGCGGGGTGCTGGACGCGTTCGGACCGGAGCGGTGCATGTGGGCGAGCGACAGCCCCTTGCAAACGGTGGCTCCGCACAGCTATGAGACGTCGGTCGGCCTGCTGGCCGAGCACGCGGACTTCCTCGACGAGAGCGATCTGGCCCTGCTCTTGCACGGCACGGCCGAGCGCGTGTTCTGGTCCGACTGATGGATTTCGGCGCCACGGTCATGAGGCACAATCGCGCGAGGTGACGGAATGGAGGCCAAGTGTGGCAGGTGAATTTGACGGTCGCGTGGCCCTGGTTACCGGCGCGGCTCGCGGCATGGGACGAGCGATTGCCGAGCTCTTTACGGCGCGCGGCGCGCGGGTAGCCGTCAACGACCTGGACCCGAAGGCGACGGCTGCGACGGCCGAGGCCTGCGGCGCCGAATCGCTGGCGGTGCCCGGCGACGTCTCCGATCGAGACCGGGTGCGCGCCATTGTGGCCGAGGTGGCCGACCACTACGGCCGGCTGGACGTGCTGGTCAACAACGCGGGCGTCGCCTTTCACCGCAAGATCGACGAGATCACCGACGAGGAATGGTCGCTGGTATTCGCCGTCAACGTGCAGGCGGTGTTCACGTTCATCCAGGCCGCGATGGGCCCCATGTCCGCCAATGGCTACGGGCGCATCGTCAACTTCTCGTCGACGGCGGGCAAGAACGTCAGCACCGTGGCGGGCGCCCACTACACCGCGTCCAAGGCGGCGGTGCTGGGCATCACGCGCGCGTCGGCCCTGGAGCTTGCGGCGCACGGAATCACCGTGAATGCAGTGTGCCCGGGCATGATCGACACGCAAATGATCAATGAGGCGTGGCCCCGAGAACGCATCGAAGCCTATATTCCCTCGATTCCGCTGCAGCGCCTCGGTCAGCCTTCAGAAGTCGCGGAGCTTGTGGCGTTCCTCGCGTCCGAGCGTGCCGGCTATATGACCGGCGCGGCGGTTGACATAACGGGCGGGGAGCTGATGGTATGAGGGCCGGCGGCGCGGCACGTTGAGTCACTGGCGCGGTCCGGACGAAATCCAGGCCCGGCTGCGAGGGCCGGTGAACCCTCTGCCGACCAAGTTCACGCCTGACGGCGAGATCGATCCGGACGGCATGCGGGCCACCATCGACATATCGCTCGACGCGGGCGTCGAGGTCATCATGCTCACGTGGGGCGAGGGTCTGGTGTCCCTCCTCACCGACGACGAGGTTGCGGAGATTCACCGCATCGTGATCGACCACGTCGGGCGGCGCGCCGTCACCATCGCCTGCGACGCCATGTGGGGGCTCAGCAAGGCGCGTGAATTCGCGGCTCACGTGGACGAGCTGGGGTTCGACCTGTACATGGCCCGTCCGGCCGAGTGGGCGCGCGGCACGCCGGAGTCGCTGGCGGACTGGTATCGCGGCGTGGCGCAGCAAACACGCGTGATGTTCGTGGGCGACGTGCCGCTGCGCACCTGCGAGCTGGTCGAGGACGAGCCGAATCTCCTGGCGTTCAAGGAGGACATCGACCTCGCCTACGCCCATGAGGTCCTGATGCGCTGGGGCGACCGCTGGCCAATGACCGGCGGCGGGTGCATGAAGCGGCATCATCTGCTGTGGCCGCACGGATGCCGCTCATGGTTGGACGTGTTCGTGCGCTCCTATCCCGAGCCGGCGATGACCTACTGGGACGCGGTGCAGCGAGGCGACAATGCCACGGCTTGGGCGACGATCGAGCGCTCCGAGTTGGCGATCGGGCCGTTGGTGGCGGCGTGCCGCGTCGGCGGCAACGGATTCTTCGCCTCGATGGGCGAAGCGCACGGCGTAAGCCCGCGCTGGCGGCGCTCCCCGGCGCCGAACCTCAACGACGAGGAGATCGCCGAGCTGCGTGACGCGCTGCGGGCGCTGAATCTGGCCTGATGTCGGCGGCTGCCGGCTCGCATATGACGCGCCCTTGACGGCGCTGCGACGGCCAATACGGGCGCCGCGGCCCGGCCAGGTCGTCACCGTGCTGCTGTTGCTTCCGTGGTTGGCATTGCTGGGCTGGCTGACGAGCGTGGCGTGGTTCATCACCGACGACGCCTTCATCAGCTTTCGCTACGTGCGCAACCTGCTCGACGGGCATGGACTGGTCTTCAATCCCGGCGAGTACGTGGAGGGCTACACCAACTTCCTGTGGGTGCTCGAACTGGCGGCGATCTGGCGCGTGCTGGGCCTCCGGCCGGAGGACGTCGCCAACTGGTTGTCGGTGATCTACACCGTCGGCACGATTGCCGTGATGCTGTGGTGGGTGGCGCGAATGCCGTGCCTGCGCCAGCGAGGCCTGGTCGCCTGGATGGCGCTGGGGTTGATCTGCAGCAGCGCGACCTTTGCCGTGTGGACCTCGGGCGGTGGGCTGGAGACGCGGCAGTTCACCTTCTTCGCTCTGGTCGCGGTGGTCTGTCTGAGCGTGCTCGGGGCCAATCGCTGGGGCCTGATCGCGGCGTCGTTGAGCCTGGCTGCCGCCGCGCTGACGCGGCCCGAGGGTCTGCTGGTGGCCGCCTGCTGCATCGGCTGGTTTGTGGTGCAGCGCTTGGTCACCGCGCGGCTGCTCGTGCAGCGGTCTGATGAAGGGCCAGGCAGGCCGGCTGGAATTCCTCAGGTTAACATAATGGGGGGGGGGGGTATTGGGCTGTGGCGCGAGATTCTGGCTTTAGCTGGTCCCTTTGTGATCCTGATCGGCGGCCACTTCCTGGCGCGGTTTCGGTACTACGGCGAGTGGCTGCCGAATACCTACTACGCCAAGCACGTGGGCCCGTGGTATGAGTCCGGCTTTCGATATTTGTGGGCCGCGGCAATCGAGACCGGCCTTTATCTGCTGCTTCCGCTGGCGTACGTGGCGCTGCGCGGACGCTGGCGGGAGCGCCGAGATGGGACCTACGCCCTCGTGCTGCTCTTGGTCGTGACTCACATGGCCTATCTGTTCGAGATCGGCGGGGATCACTTCGAATACCGGCCCTTGGACTACTACTGGCCGTTGCTGGCGGTGCCGGCCGCCGAGGGCGTTGTGCGGGTGGGCATGGGATTGGGCACTGTCCTGCGGCGCGTGATCCCGCGCCTGCGGTGGGTCGGCGGGCCGACGCTGGCGGTTGTCATCTTCGTCCCGCTCGTCTTCTATGCCAGCGCAATTCAGGCGGCTCTGCTATTCGAGGGCACGTCGATGGCGAAGCTCGAAGCCGGCGCACCGCCTCAAGTCGAGCTTGATGAGGAAAACGCCGCATGGTTGTTGGCCGCGCCCGCTATGCCCGCGCTGGCTGCCGTCTCCAACGATTTGCGCTTGCAGGCTGAACCCCAACTGGTGGGTCGACGAATCCAGGCACACCATGCCGATGCTGTCAGTCGCATAGCCGGATGGAAGCCATACGAGTCTGTCGCTCGCGAAGCTATTCCCGGCGATGCCGTTGTGGCTACCGGCGCCATTGGAATTGGCCCCTACTTCGCTCCCGGATTGACGGTCATCGACACGCTGGGGCTCACGGACGCAGCCGTGGCCCGGAATCCGGTCACAAGATCTGCTAGCCAGCGCGTCATTGCTCACGACCGCAATCCGCCGCCGGGCTACCTGCAGCAGCGAGGCGTGAACTTCAGCCCGTATCCCGCGGCGGCAACCGAAGCCGAAGCGCTGGCTCGGGCGAATTACGCGCTCAAGGTTGGTCCGGGAATCTGGATGCCGTTCAACGTTGTCGATCACGTTTGGGCGAACGAGCGCTTTGCCGGACATGACGTGCGAGCTAACAATCGCTTTTCGCAGACCGATCCGGCCGGCAACCGCTTTACCAAAGATGGCGTGCGCTATGTGGGCGAGCAGTTCCTGGGACGCTTCGATGGCTCGGATCTGGATGGCTGGCATCGCGAGGGCAGGGCGGTCACCAACAACGCCCTGGCGCCATACTTTGATCGCGTCTATCCCATTCGCGGTCATGTGGGCTCCGGGTTTCTGACGACCTATTTCCCCGGCAAATGGGAACGGACGGGACGGGCGACGTCTCCGACATTCACGGCGAGGGACGATCAATACCTCATGTTCCTCATTGCCGGAGAGACGCATGACCACGTGGGTATGCGCCTGCTGGCCAATGGGGAAGAAGTCGCCATGTGGCGCGGCAACAAATGGAGTGCCTTCGAGTTGGTGATTTATCCGCTGAACCACGTTGCGGGTCAGCAACTGCAACTTGAAATCGTCAACAATGAGGTCGGGGACCGGCCGCGCCTGATGCTCGATCACGTGATGCTGGTTCGGAGAGAATCGTGAGTCAGACAGAGATTGATTTTCTGGAGCGACGACCATGCGCATAACCGACATTCGCTCGCTGCTACATCATCCCGCGCGGCTGACGCTGATCGAGGTTCACACGGACGAGGGGATCGTGGGACTCGGGTCCACCGGATCCCCGCCGGGCATGATCGAGCCGATCATCGACGACCCCAGCGACGGCCTGCGAACGATTCTCGTGGGTCAGGACCCGACCGAGCCGGTGGAACTTTGGTATCAGATGGCCGAGCGATGGCCGGCCCAGCGCGGGCGCGCCGATCGCGGCGGCCTCCAGGCGAACGCCATAGGCGCCATCGACATGGCGGTGTGGGACATCGCCGGCAAGGCCAGGGGAATGCCGGTGCACCAGTTGCTCGGCGGCGCGCGCGTGGATCGCGTGCTGGCCTATGGATCGGCGTCGACGATGTACTACGCGGCGAGCAAGCGGAGCGACGAGACCGAGCGGGAGCGGCAGCTGCGACACAAGTCGCCGGAGGAGATCGCGCGCGAGTGCACCACCCTGCGCGAGCAGGGGTTCAAGGCGGTCAAGTTCGGCTGGGGCAACGATTTCGAAGCCGAGGGGATGGCCAAGCTCGCCGCGGCGCGTGAGGCGCTGGGACCCGACACCCGGTTGAGCGTAGATTTCGGATGTCCCGCCTACTTCGATCCCGAGTGGACCGTCCTGGAAGCCATCGACGCCGCTCACAAGCTCGAGGAGTACGGCGTGTACTTCTTCGAGGAGGCGCTGCACCCGCTGGACGTGAACGGCTTCGCCGAGCTGACCGCGGCCACGTCCCTCCACATCGCGACGGGCGAGAGCCTGACCACGACCGAGGAGTTCGACCGGTTTATCGAGCCATGCGCCCTCGACATCGTGCAGCCCGACGCGGCGCAGATGGGCGTGACGCAGACGTTTGAGGTGGCGCACGAGGCGGAGCAGGTGGGGATCATGTGCGTGCCGCACGGCCCGTGGACGGTCTTCACCGTCACGTGCCACACGCAGATCCTGAGCGTGGCGGGCCTGGAGCCGATGATCGAGTACCCGGCGCTCGTCAGCTATCGAGGTGAGGGTCTCATCACGCAGCGGGCCACGGCGATGTCGAATTACGAAATCGTCGAGACGCCGCCGAAGCTGGTGGACGGGCACGTGGTCCTGCCGCAGGGTCCGGGCTTGGGGCTCGGCAACCTCGTGCCGGAGGCGGTGGAGCGCTACCAGGCGCTGATGGAAGAGGCGGCGGAATAGGCCGAAGATCTGGGCGGCGGCGGTCTTGGCGGCCCCTTGCCGCCCACTTGCGTACCATCGGTCTGTCAACCGGACTCGACTGAGGCGCCATGCGCATCGCCACCGGCACCATTGCCCACGAATCCAGCACCTTCACGCCGATTCCGACGACCTACGAGTCGTTCTCCGAGGGATCGGCCCTCGGGATCGTCCGCGGCCAGGAGATCCTCGAGGCGCACCGCGGCACGAATCGCGAGCCGGCCGGGTATCTGGATAGCGCGGAGGAGCACGGGTTCGAGCTGGTGGGGTTGCTGTGGACCGCGACGCAGCCGTCGGGTCCGATCGAGGCGTCGGCGTGGAGCCGGCTGAAGGGCGAGTTGGTCGAGCGCTTGCAGGCGGCCATGCCGGTCGACGGCGGGCTCTTCGACCTGCACGGCGCCATGGTCGCCGAGGGCGTGGAGGACGCCGAAGGCGATTTGCTCGAAGCGATCCGCGAGGTCATGGGACCCGATCGACCGATCTTCGTGACGCTCGATCTGCACTGCAACATCACGCCGCAGATGGTCGAGAAGGCCGACGTGATCATCCCGTGCGACAACTTCCCGCACACCGACCTGCGCGAGCGCGGGCGCGAGGCCGCGGACCTCATCGTGCGCACCCTGCGCGGTGAGATCCATCCGACGATGAGTTGGACGCAGCTGCCGCAGCTGTGGGTGGCCGGGCAGTTCACGGGATTGGAGCCGTTCAAGTCGATCATCGGTCGGGCCCACGAGTTGGAGGCCCAGCCGGGCATCCTCACGGCGTCGGTGGCGCCGGGGTTCACTTGGGCGGATATCGAGCACGCGGGGTCGTCGGTGATCGTCATCGCGGACGGCGACCAGGCGCTGGCCGACCGCGAGTCGCGGGCGCTCGGCGAGTGGGTGTTTGCCCAACGCGAGCACTTCGACGCCCACATGGTGAGCTTCGACGAGGCGCTGCAGGCGGCACGCGCCAGGGATAGCTGGCCAGCGGTGATCACGGACCCGCAGGACAATCCCGGCGCCGGCACTCCCGGCGACTCCACCGGCATGCTGCGGGCGTTCCTGCAGGCCGACCTGCAGAACGCGTTACTGGCCTGCGTGTGGGACCCAGAGGTGGCGGCCGCGGCGACGGCCGCAGGGGTCGGAGCGGAGCTAACCGTGGAGGTGGGCGGCAAGTCCATCGCCACGCAGGGCGCGCCGGTTCCCCTGACGGCGACGGTCGAGCATCTGTGGGACGGCAAGTTCACGATCGAGGGGCCGATGCACGCAGGCGCGGTCGAGGACTACGGGCCCACGGCCGTGCTGCGTCAGGGCGGCGTGCATGTGGCGGTGATGACCGAGCGCAGCCAGATCTACGACCTGGAGCCGATTCGCCGGATGGGATTCGACCCGGCCGCGCTGCGCTGGATCGGCCTCAAGTCCATCAATCACTTCCGCGCGGCGTTCTCACGGGTCTCCGACAGCATCCACCGGGTCGAGTTCCCCAGCTGCCAGCCACACGACGCTCGCAAGCTGCCGTTCAAGCGCTTGCGACGGCCGATCTGGCCGCTGGACGAGGGCGCGGGGCTGTAGACGGCGGGCGACAAATTGCGGCTTGCTCCGGCAGCCGGGGATTTCATTCCGAACGCCGGATCTGTCGTTCCGAACGCAGTGAGGAATCTAAAGACGCGGCGCCGTCTCCTTGCCCCTTAGATTTCTCGCTCCGCTCGAAATGACAGGTTGGGAGTCGGAGTGAAGCTCAAGACCTCCACACGTCCGTGCGCGGCGCCAATTCCCAGGCTGCACGCAGCCTGGGCCACCGGAATGTGCCCTAGACCTTGCCCTCGCGGCGGTCGCGCTTGATGAGTTCCGGATCACGCTCGTTCGGGTTGCCGTAGCCGCCGCCGCCCGAGGTCTGCATGGAGATCACGTCGCCGGCGGCCATCGGCATGTTGGAGACCTTGTTGGGCAGCCGCTGCTCGCGCTCGGTACCGGGGTTGAGCACGTAGCGACCCGACACGCCGGGCTCGCCGCCCAGCATGCCGAGCGGCGCAAACTTGTAGTGGTCGCCCAGCAGGTTCAGGCGGGCGCCCTCGACGAGCACGCGAATGTCCCGGCGCAGGCCCAATCCGCCGCGAAACTTGCCCGCGCCGCCGGTGCCCGGCAGGAGCGAATAGCGCTCGACGCGCAGGCGCGGATTGGACTCGACGACCTCGATCGGCGTGGTCGCCAGGTTGTGGACGTGGGCGCTGTAGGCATCCAATCCGTCCGACGTGGGCCGAGCGCCCCAGCCGCCCACCTCGATCTCGAAGTGCACCCAGGGCGTGCCGGTGTCGGGATCGAAGCCGCCGATGTTGCAGATGTTGCTCGCGCCGTAGTAGCCGGCGGTGACGCGGTCGGGAATCGCCTGCACCAGCGCCTGCATCATGGCGTCCACGATGCGATGGCAGGTGGTGACGCGGCTGGCCACCGGGGCCGGTGGACCGGCGTTGACCAGGGACCGCTCGGGCGCCCGCACTGTGATCGCGCGTCGCCAGCCGTCGTTCTTGGGAATGTCCATGCCGATGGTCGCCATGGCGACGTACATGACGCTGCTGCGCGTCATCTCCATCGTGGCGTTCACCGGCCCCGCGGGCTGTGGCGAGGTGCCGGCAAAGTCCACCTCCAGCGCATCGCCGCGACGGGTGACGGCGACCTCGATGCGCAGCGGGTCGTCCGTGATGCCGTCGTCGTCGACGTGGTCGACGCCGCGGTAGACGCCTTCGGGAATCAGCGTCAGACGTTGCCGCACCTGGCGCTCGGTGCTGTCAAGAATCGCGGCCATGGCGTCCCGGGCGGTGTCGAGACCGTGCTCCTCGGCGAGCGCTTGCAGGGTCGCCTCTCCGAGCGAGGTGCACGCCCACATGGCGGTCAGATCGCCGCGCAGCTTCTCGGGCTCGCGCACGTTGAGCTCGATGAGCCGCAGCAGCTCGTGGTTGATCTCGCCCGCGCGGACGATCTTGCTGGGCGGTATGCGCAGACCTTCGTGGAAGATCTCGGTGGCCGAGGCCAGATAGCCGCCCGCCGCGCCGCCGCCCGTGTCCAGCATGTGCCCAATCGCGCCGGCGAATCCGATGAGCTCGCCACCGCTGAACGCGGGCCGAAACACCGTGTAGTCCGGCAGGTGCTGGGCCTCGCTGGCATAGGGATCGTTCACGAGCACCACGTCGCCCGGCGCCCAGTCGTAGCCGGTGCGAATGAGATATCCCATCGGCGCCGACATGGTCATCATCTGGAACGGGATCTGCGATGACTGGGCCACCATGCGGCCCTTGGCGTCGAAGATGGCGGTGGAGTAGTCGAGAACCTCGCGGATCACCGTCGAGAACGAGCTCTTCCAGAGCGTGACGGCCATCTGCTCCGCGCCGGCCACCAGCCGGTTGCGGATCAGCGCGAGCGTGATCGGATCGACGGCGGCGCTCATGCTGCGGAGACCTCGAGCACGATGTCGCCCGTCGCCTGCACGTGGGCCAACGCGGCGGGCGGCACCACCAGCGTCGTCTGGTCCTGGATGACGAGGGCTGGACCGTGGACGCGGTCGTCCCGGCCCAGTCGCTCGCGGGCGAATACCGGCGCCTCGAGGCTCTCGCCCGCCCAGATCATCGGCTGGACGGCAAGCCGGCGATCAATCAGGGGCTCCGCCGCCGGCGCCAGCTCGGTCGGGCGTGGCCGGGTGGTCCGGGCGGTGACGCTGGCTCGCAGCGTGACCCACTCGATCGCGGCGGCTTCGTCGCGGTGGCCGTGCAGTCGCGCGTGCTCTCGATGGAACTCCTGATTCACCGCCTGCCGCAGCGTATCGTCGAACGCTGCGGGTTCATCCAGCCACACCGCGACTTCATATGCCTGGCCCTGGTATCGGACATCGACGCCGAGGCGCGCGCTGATGGCGTCGGCGCTGAAGCCGGCCGCGCGTAGCTCACGCACGCCCTGGTCGCGCAAGTCCGCGTAGCGCCGGCCGGCCGCAGCAAGGTCCAGATCGACCTCGGCGCTCAGCATGGCCGACGAGGAGTCGCGGCGCGCTTCCGCCACGAGCAGGCCGCGCGCCGACTGCACGCCGGCTTCCGGCGGAATCACCACCCGGCGGCAGCCGAGCTCGCGCGCCAGGTCGGCGGCGTGCATGGGTCCCGCGCCGCCGAACGCCACCATCACGAACTGGCGCGGATCGTGCCCGCGGGCGACGGACACGAGCTCGAGCGCCCGCCCCATTTGCGCTCCCGCCAGCGCGAGGATGCCCTCCGCCGCGCGTTCGACGCTCATTCCCAGCGGCGCGGCCACGTGTTCGGCGACCGCTCGGCGGGCCGCATCGACGTCCAGCCGGATATGGCCGCCGGCGAACCGGTCGGACCTCAGGCGGCCGAGCACCGCGTTGGCATCGGTCGTCGTGGGACGGACGCCGCCCCGGCCGTAGCACGCCGGTCCCGGCTCCGCGCCCGCGCTGCCCGGCCCAACCACGAGCGAGCCGGCGGCGTCCACTCCGGCAATGGACCCGCCGCCGGTGCCGATCTCGACCAGGTCGATCACCGGGGTGCGGAGCGGGTAGCCCGTGCCGAAGCCGCCGTGCACGCCCCCGCCGATCTCGTAGTCGTTGTTGATGGTGACGTGACCGTCGCGGATCAGCGTGGCCTTGGTGCTGGTGCCGCCCATGTCGAACGAGATGACGTTGGACACGCCTAACCGTCGTCCAACCTCGGCGGCGGCGATGACTCCGGCCGCCGGACCCGATTCCACGATCGACGCCGGCTCGCGCGCGACGGTGGCGGCCGGCGCCATGCCGCCGCTCGATTGCATCACCGACAGCGGGGCCGTCACGCCGCGCGCGGTGAGCTTGGACCCGATTTCGCTCACGTAGGTCGCGACGCGCGGCAGGACCGCCGCATGCACCGCCGCCGTGCTGAATCGCTCGTACTCGCGATATTCGCGGCACACGGCGTGGCTGGCGACGACTGGCAGGCCGGTCTCGCGCGTGATGACGTCGGCGGCTTCTCGCTCGTGCTGGGGATGTGCGTAGCTATGCAGAAACGCCACGACCACGGCCTCGGTCCCCAGGGCCTTCAGCCGATGCGCGGCCTGCACCACGTCGGTGACTTGTAGGGGTTCGATGATCGAGCCGTCGGCGCCGATGCGCTCACGCACCTCCAGCCGCCGCTCTCGGGGCACTAGGACCGGCGGTTTTTCGAGGAACAGGTTGTAGAGATCGCGCCGCTGGTGCCGCCCGATCTCGAGCACGTCGCGAAACCTGGCAGTCGTGACCAGCCCCAGCTGCGCGGTCTTGCCTTCGAGCACGGCGTTGGTGGCGACGGTGGTGGCGTGGACGATCTCGCGGACCTCGGGCTCACCCGAGGCGGCTTGCCAGCGGTCGAGCACCTCCAGCAGTCCATCAGCCGGGTTGGCCGGGGTGGTCAAGACCTTGGCGGACCATGTGCGCCCGCTGTCCGCGACGGCAAAGAGGTCCGTGAAGGTGCCGCCGATGTCGATTCCAACGCGCGTCAATCCGCTGCCCGTCGTGCGATCTGGTGAGAGGCGATTGTAGGGGTGACCCGGCGCCGCCGCAGCCGCCTATACTCGGTGTGGGCGACTCCCGGAGGCGGCATATGATCGAGGTCATGGCGTCCGGTCTCGTCTACCGCAGCCCGGAGTCCCAGTCGCCGCCGTTGCACACCTGGCACCCGACCGTTGTCCTGCTGGAGTCCGGGGAGCTGCTGGCCGCCTTCGACATCGCGGATCATGCCGAGAGCCTGGACTACGCCACCTATATCGCGCGTTCGTCCGACGAGGGCCGCACGTGGTCCGAGCCGACGCGGATGTTTCAGGACTCCGTTCATGGACGGGTGACGAGCTTCGCGCGCATTGCCCGCGTGGGGCCAAATGAGTTGATCGCGACCGGCGCTCGGGCACACCGGCAGCCCGACGACGACAGCCTGGTGAACCGCGACACGTTGGGCTTCGTGCCGGTTGACCTGATCGTGCTGCGCAGCGATGACGATGGGCATTCGTGGAGCGGTCCGGAGACCATCAGGCCGCCGCTGGAAGGACCGTCGTTCGAGATTTGCCACTCGGTGATCGTGCTGCGGGACGGCCGCTGGCTGTGGCCCACCGCCACCTGGAAGGGCTGGGACGGCGAGGCTCCAAACGGCATGAAGGCCATCGCGCTGGTCTCATTCGATCGCGGGGCGTCTTGGCCAACCTATCTGGACGTCCTGGACCAATACGACCGCGACGTGCTCTCGTGGGAGCAGTCCGTGGTGGAGCTTCCCGATGCCCGGCTGCTGCAGGTTGCCTGGGCGTACGACGAAGTCTCGGGGCACAGCGAACCGACGCCGTACGTGATTTCGGCCGACGGCTGGAAGTTCTCGGAGCCTCGGCCTACGGGCCTGCGAGGGCAAACGACCAAGTTGCACGTCCTGGCCGATGGGACCGTGCTGGCGCTCTACCGCCGCGACAACCGCCCGGGTCTGTGGGCCCAGCGTGCCCGCATCGACGGCGAGATGTGGGTCAATTTGGAAGAGGTCGCCGTCTGGCAGGGCGCGCCGTCGGGAATGGCCGGCGAAGGCGCCGGTGCTGACGAGCTGGTGGACCTGCAATTCGGCTTTCCGCAGATGCTCTCGCTGCCGAACGGGGACGTGTTCGCCGTCTTCTGGTGCCAGGAAGACGACATCCGCAACATTCGCTGGTTCCGCATTCGCGTGACATAGGTCGGAGGCGCCGGGGCCATGGCGGCCGCCGCGCCCATCCCTCGACGACTCACCCACGACGGACCGCGCGGGCGTCCGCTAGGCCAGGTGCACCACCGCGTGCTTCCAGGCCGGGATCGAGATCTCGAACCCGCCGTCGCTGATGGGCAGGTCGGCCTTGGCGAGCAGGTCACGCGCCGACTCTACGGGACGACGCGGGCGAACGGTGACCTTGGCCGGGGAGCGCTCCAGGTTGAACAGAAAGGCCACGTCGCCGCCCTGGGCCGATCCACGGACGGCCGGCACCACGCCCGATCCGTCGATCGCCAGCGGCGCCTCGATGCCGGCCGTTCGTACGTGCGGGAGCACCAGGTCCGGGTGTCCGGCATTGCCGAATCCGGCCGACAGCGACAGTCCCCACCAGGTGAAGCGACCGTCGGCACTGCGCACGGCCACGGTCTCGCCCTCCAGCGAGGCGATGGCGGTTGCCCCACCTTTTGGCTCGAGGACGGCGTAACCGCACGGGGTGCTGATTGGCAACGTCGCATCTCCCACCTGGAGCCGGTTGCGGCCCGTGGCGATGTCGCGCTCGGTGATGGCGTTGAAATCCGCCACGCGCACCCCGAAGCGTTCCGAGAAGCCCTCCGGAGGGCCATAGGACGACTGGCCGTCGGCCGAGTACAGCCCAAAGCTCCCGTCGGCTACGAGCTGCACGTCCGGGTTGTCGCTGAGGGTTTGCTCGATGCGCCGGCGCAGCTCGTCGGTCATGATCGCCGCGTTGGTCAGATAGATCAGGCGATACGGCGACCAGTCCATGCCGGGTGACACGATGTCGACCGGAATGCCGTTGGCCCAGAGCGTGCGATAGACGCCGCGCACGTCGTCGAGATAGCGGTCGTCTTCGTCGTTGTAGCTGAAGAGCTCCTGGGACTCGCCGTGATAGACCACGGCCACGTCGGCCGTGTCAAAGGCGAGCGGCAGGTGATCCTCCATGCCGGCCATCTGGCACAAGGCCTCGGTGGTGGCTTGCCAGCGGGCGGTGGGCTGACCGTCCAGGGCAATGAGGTTGTAGCCCGGAGACTCGAAGCTGAAGTACTCGGGGCGATACTGCCAATACATGGCGCCCGCGCCGCCCGACGCCAGGCACATCCAGAGCAGCATGGTGGGCTCCTCGGGCGCCGACTGCTTGCGCCAGGTGACGCCGCCCCGCGACATGCCCGAGTAGATCTCTTCGTTCCACCAGCGATTGTTCTTGCCGATGCTGCGTGACCAGTCGTAGCCGAAGGCCCGCTCCGACAGCTTGTAGGGGTCTTCGGACGTGAGCAGGTTGTTGGACGACATGGACATGCCCCAACTGTCGGCGACCGGCGCGCAGGCGGTGTCCTGCGGGCGCGGATACCAGGCGCCGTGCGAGCGCTTTTCGTGCACCGGGTCCACGTCATTGGCGACGTCCATGACCCACTGCAGATGGTCCGCCAGGTTCTCGTAGTGGAACTGCTTGTACAGCAGCATCTCGACGACGTTTTGATTCGAGCGCGGCGGCTGCACGTCTTCCCAGCGGCGATAGCGACGGTGCACGCGAGCGTTGAGATCGTCGAGGGTGTAGCGCTCTTTCAACCAGGCGTCGTAGCGTGCGAGCGTGCTGGGGCAATAGCAGGGCAGGCCGTCGGAGGTCTTGCTCCAGGCTGCCGACAGCGCGATGCCGTCCCACAGACCCCACACCAGCAGGGCTGGGTGATCCTTGTATCGGCCAATCATGTAGCGCAGCAGCTTCTCGCCGTACTCCCGCCAGGCTGGATGGTCGTAGCAATGGATCTGGCTGCCCTGGGGATAGGCGGGGCTGGCGCTGGTCAGCGAAACATGGCCCTGGTAGCTGACCACGCGCATGTCGGGGTGCTCGCGGGTGAGCCACTCGGGACAGGCGCCGTGCGTGGCCAGGGGAAGATCAAGCCAGACGCGCAGATCGTGCTTGTGCGCCAGGTCGAAGAGCAGGTCGATGTCGTCGGTCTCGTAGATGCCGGGCCGCGGCTCCAGGTGGTTCCAATAGTTGAAGGTGCGGATGAGGCGCATGCCGCCGGCGCGGATGCGTGCAAAGTCCTCGTCCCACAGCTCGGATTTGGGAACCGGCGCGCGGTAGTACTCCACGCCCACCGGGAACGGAACGCCGGGAATGCCGAATTGGTTCTCACTGGGCACGTCAACCCCCTGCCGGGCGGCGCGTTCGCCAGTGGGCGAGCCACGCGTGCAAGCGCCCGGTCAGCATGGTGGTGCGGCCGGCGCGGGCCGTCAAGGGGCGACCGGTTGGCCGTTCACATAAGCCGCCTGCCGGTCGATGGGTTGACATAAATCCTGGTTGCCGGGCCGACATCGCCGTGGAGCCGACCAGGTTCGGCCGCGCGACGAAGCGCTTGCGGTACGGGCAGATTCAATCCCTGAGTTGAAACACCGCCTCGACGGACAGCGGGACGTTGCGCGGCATGGTGCCAACGCCCACCGCCGAGCGAACGCCGCGGCCCTCGGGTCCGAACACCTCGAGCATCAGCTCTGAGCAGCCGTTGACGACCTCGCCGGCCTGGTCCATCCCCGGCGCGGCGTTCACGTGGCCCAGCATGCGAACGACGCGCTCGATGCGATCGAGCGAGCCGACCGCCGAGCGCGCGGCGGCCAGCAGTCCGATCCCGGCCGCCCGCGCGGCCTGCTTGGCCTCGGCGACCGTGTAGTCCGTGCCAACCTGGCCCGGACGCCAGGCCCCGCCGGGGGAGTGGCCCGAGACCCACAACAGATCGCCGGTGATGACGGCCGGAACGTAGGGCGCGTCGGGCAGCGGCGGCGGCAGGTCCGGCAATTCGATTCCCAAAGCGGCGAGGCGTTCCTCGGGCGACATGGCGCGGGCTCCAAAGCGTCTGCGGCTCGAAGGAGTCTAGCGGTGTCGCATGGCCCGTTACCGAATCGGCCGTATACAGTGACAAGCCGCCTGCATGCCTGATCGGCCTGGGCACATGTGGTCCCAGTCACTCAGGGCACTTGCGACATGAATACCAGGGAGAGTGTGGCGATGCGATCAGCCCCGTTTGACCAATCTGGAGCCACCGGCAAGACGCTCCGCAACGCCGAGTTCGACCGCGGAGTCGTCGCCTACTACCGGGTGCTGGTCTCCATCTACCTGACCATCACCGTTGTTGGAATTCCTCTGATCCCATTTTGGCTGATCTTCAGCCTTTGGTACGGGCCGGAGTATTACCGGCGCTTGTCCGCCCGGCTGACCGCGCAGGCCATTGAGCTTCGCAAGGGCGTCTTCAACCGCCGCGAATCCACCATCCCGCTCAACCGCGTCACCGACCTGCGCCTGCACGACGGGCCGATCATGCGTCACTTCAAGGTGCGCGGCTTGCTGGTGGAGACCGCAGGCCAGTCGGGACAGAACGCCAGCAGCGAGGGTGATCTGATCGGAGTGGTGGACGCGGAGGAGTTCCGCAACGCCATTCTCATGCAGCGGCAACGAGTGCTGGGCGCCGAGCCCGATGAAGACGCCCCTACCCCCACTGGCAACGCCACCGAGCTGCTCACGGAGATTCGCGACATCCTGGCGCGGATGGAGGCTAAGGAGTAGCGGTGCACAACCGAGTGGTGCACGGCGGCACCCATTGGCGGTGCCCTGCGCTGGCCGTGGGAGTCGCGGGTCGCGGGCGAGATGTACCGGGCTGCCCGTACTCTGTGTAGTGCCGGACTATCAGGGACTCCTGGATGGGCGTTAGAACCGTGCGGCTCGACGACGAGGCTGAACGAACGTTGGCCGAGGTGCGCAAGCGTACGGGGCTGACGATATCGGAGGTGCTCAGGCGCGGACTGCATGCCTATGCGGCTGCATCGCTTGATGACGCCGCAGCGTCACCGTACGAGGTGTATCGGCGACTCGAACTCGGACCAGGCGGATACGCTGTAGCCGCGGCCCGAGATGCGAAGGCCGCTGTCGCCGCAGCAGTTGCCGCCAAGCACCGGCGGTGATTCTGGTTGTGAGTTTATGCAGTTGCCCCGTTCGCCCTGAGCGTGTCGAAGGGTGAACGGGACGGCTCGATGCGATTGCGACGAGTCCGCGGCTTCCTGCGATCCGCCGCCGGCTCCGTCAGCAAGCTTTGGGGCAAACGAAGGCTCGGCAGGGCGTCGCTAGATTCCCTCGGCCACCTCGGGCCACTGGCTTTCGGGGAACGCCTGGAGTGTTTGGGTGCCCAAGCCGAATTGCTCGCGCAGCGCCAGGATGCCCTGGGCGCAGGCGACCGCGTCGGGGAACTGCATGACGGCGACGCTGTCGTATTGGCCCATGGTCAAGTAGATCTCCACCAGCTTGCCGCCGTGGTCCTCGATGACCTTGCGCGTCTCCGACGCGCCTTCGCCCAGCGCGTCGCGGTAGGCGCCTGCGGCTGACCCGGAGTCGGCCTGAAGGCTGATCAGGCCAATGAATGTCTGCATCGATCGCGTCTCCCGTCCAAGGCTTATGCTACGGAGCGATTATGGCACCGGTCCCAGGGCTGATCGCCCGGGCGGCGCGCTGGAATAGCCCTCTGACATCAGCGTCCTGACGTGCGCGATATACACCCGGGTGCACCGCCTCCTACATTGGGGCCATGGCGCCGCCGAACGTCCTGATCATCACGACGCACGACACGGGCCGGTTCATCGAGCCGTACGGCGTTGGCAGCGTGTCCACGCCCAATCTGAACCGCCTGGCGGCGGATGGCGCGCGATTCAACGCGTACACCACCGCGCCGCAGTGCTCGCCGAGCCGCGCGAGCCTCACGACCGGCCGCTATCCCCATGCCAACGGAACCTTGGGGCTCACGCACGGCGAGCATCGCTGGGATCTGCACCCCAATGAGCGCACCATTCCGCAGATATTGCGCACGGCGGGCTATCGCAGTGGCCACTGGGGCGTTGAACACGCCGCGCGCGATCCGCTGCGCATGGGCAATGACGTCTACGACGAGGGTCGCGACATAGAATCGATCGTCGCGGGGGTTGGCGCGTTCATCGATGCCGACCCCGGGCGACGCTTTGTGGTGCAGATTGGGCTCACGGAAACCCACCGGGTGGACGACCACGGCTTCGGCGGCAAGCCGTACGACGCCAAGGGGATCACCGTGCCCGCCCACCTGGTCGACGCCCCGGACACACGCGCCGATCTGGCGGACTTTCAGGGCTGTGTCAATCGAGCCGACGCAAGCGTCGGCCTGATCATCGAGGCGCTCGAAGATCGCGGTCTGCTCGATGAGACCCTGGTGCTTTTCGTGAGCGACCACGGCATCGCGTTTCCCCGAGCCAAGTGCACGCTCTACGACCCCGGCATCGAGATCTCGCTGATCGCCCGCCTGCCGGGCACCGCGCTCAGCGGCGGGGCTGCTCCGTCCGGCATGGCAAGCATCATGGACATCGTGCCAACCCTTATCGACCTCACGGGCGCCGAGGCTCCGTGCGGGCTGCACAGCCGGTCGCTGCTGCCGCTGGCCGCCGGCGAGTCGCCGGGGCACGCCGAGCTGTTTGTGGAAAAGACCTATCACAGCTACTACGACCCCATGCGCGGCGTCCGGACGGACTCCTGGAAGTACATCCGCAATTTCGAAGCCGGATTGGGCGTTGAGATTCCAGCGGATATCGCCGGCGGCGGGGCCAATCGTGACCTGGCGGGACGACTGGAGCCGTCGGTGCACGCGCCGGTCGAGCTCTATGACCTCAGGGCCGATCCCATCGAGTGGACGAATCTCGCGGGGCGCACGGAGCACGCGAGCGTGGAGGCGGAGCTGGAGGCCAGGGTGGCGAGCTGGATGCGCGAGACCGGCGATCCGCTGCTGGACGGACCAGTCCCGTCGCCCTTCTATCGCCGGGCCATGCGCGGCCTCGTCCGCTAGGCGTGTCAGCATGGCAATGACGCCGGCCTCGACTGGAGGCGCCGCCGCTCGTGTGCGCCAGGTATAGCCGCCATTCGGACCCGCAGGTCCTGGCGGACTTCTTTCAGAGTGCGCCGGTCGATGCGACCGACGTGCCGCTGCCCAGCTTCAACGTTGCGCCCACGCAGCAGTCGCTGGTGGTGGTGGATGGCCCGCGACGCCTGGACGTCATGCGCTGGGGACTCATCCCCGCGTGGGCCAAGGAGGCGCGGTTCGGCGCGCGCACCATCAACGCGCGCGCCGAGACGGTGGCCGAGAAGCCCGCGTTTCGCGCCGCGTTTCGCGCGCGCCGCTGCCTGGTACCGGCCGACGGCTTCTACGAGTGGACCGGGCCACGCAAGTGCCGGCGACCCCTCTACATTCGGCGGGCCGACGGCCACCCGTTGGCGTTGGCCGGGCTGTGGGAGCGGCACCGTGAGTTTGGCCGTTCGTTCACGATCATCACCACCGGGCCGAGCGCCTGGATGTCGGCCATCCACCAGCGCATGCCGGCAATCCTCGAGCCGGGCGACTGGGATGCGTGGCTCTCGGCGGACGACGACGACCCGGGCTGGCAGGCCGCCCTGTTGCGGCCGGCGGCTGAGGACGTGCTTTGCAGCCATCCGGTCAGTCGCGCCGTGAACGCCGTCGCCAACAACGGACCGGAGTTGATCGAGCCGGTTGCCGCACCGGAGTCGCAGCCATCGCAAGACGTGGATACGCAGCGATCGCTATTCGGCGACTAGACTCCTTAGTCGGCAAGGGATGGGAAGGGAACCCGCCCTGCCCTGCGGATTCGGAGGCGCCCGAACCGATGACTAGAGGTCAAGGGCATGTCTGACTTCCGGGGTCAACTGCTCGACCAGGGCTATGTGATCATCCCGCGGACCATTCCCTCGGAGCGACTGGACGGGCTCCGGGCGACGTTCGAGGTGCTGGTCCGGCGGCAGTTCGACCGGTGGCGGCGCGAGCGTGATGCCGCGGGCCGTTGGCCGGATAGCTTTTTTGCCCGCCAACCAAGAGTCCTGATTCAGAGCGTGGTCGACGCGCGAACGGCGAAAGCGGTCGAGCTCTGCCTCGACGACGGAACCTTGGGCATGAGCCGCCGGCTGATGCACACGCCGCATGCCGCGCCCACGCTGATGTCGCTGATGTGCAACCCCTCGGAGGACCACGGGCCGGATCGATGGCACCGGGATATCCGGCCGGCGGCGCTCGCCCCCTTAGCCGGACTGCAACACGACGCGCGCGCTAACGGCCCGGCGTACGTGCAGTGGAACATTCCGCTCTACGACGACGGGGTGCTGTGGGTGGTGCCCGGTAGCCACTGGCGCGTGAATACGGACGAGGAGAACCAGGCCCTTGCGCGAAACTCTTCGGCGCCCTTGCCCGGCGGGATTCCCGTGGAGTTGAGCGCGGGCGACGCCGTGGTCTATCTCAACACGATGTTGCACTGGGGCAGCGACTACAGCGCCAGGCTGCGCCGCACGGTCCATCTGGGCTATCGAGCGTTCGGCGCCGACATCTATCCGCATGCCCACGCGTTCAACTGGGACCTTGGCTTCACCGGCCGGCTTTCCGCGGACACGCGCCGCCAATTCGAGCGGTTTTTCGAGCTGCATGCCGACGAGCGGCGGGTGATCGAGGCGGTGCTGCGCGCCGCCTTGCGGCGGGACGCCGACGGATTTGTGCGCGCGCTTGCGATCCTGCATCCCGGCGTCGAGGGAAGAATCGTGGCTCTGGTGCTGCTGTCCAAGCTCGTCATGCGGCTCGCCAGCCTCGCCCAGGCCGAACATGCCGGATACGACCTGCGCAAGGACATTGCCGACGCCTTCACTGCCGGCGAGATCGCAGCGATCGGACGCCGATTCGCTGTGCTCGACGCCGCGCTGCGCGCACCGGCCGACCACTTCGTGCCCGGCTTTCAAGACGGTCCGGCGGGCTACTCCTTCAACGACATGCCGGCGGGATTTGGCGTCGACGAGTTCATCGCCAGCTGGGACGCAGCCGCCTAGCTGCCGGGACCCGCCGCGGAATTCAGCGTCGCTCGCGACCTACATGCCGGGGGCCGCGGCTTCGTCCTCACCTTGCTGCGTGGCGAAGAGGGATTGATAGCCCCCCGACCAGTCCGGAGGAATCTGGCACGGACGCGGATCGTGATGGGCGTAGCGGGCGGGCTGGCCGCGCACGATGGCGCCGAAGTAGCTCGACATAATCGGGTTGTAGGTGTACGTGAACGCATCGGCCGCGGAGTAGGCATAGAGCAGCAGCGGTCGCCCGGTGTCCGATTGGTTGGGCGGCGATCCGTGGACCGTGCGGCAGTTGTGGATGGTCAGCGAGCCTGCGGGTCCGGTCATGTACTCGACGTCCTCGAGATTCAGGGAGGCCGCGTCGGCGTCGGATAGCGCGCCGTTCCACGTCCCGTCGTCGTTGTAGAGGTCGTAGAGCGGGCCGTTGTGGCTGCCCGGCAGCCCGCCGAGCGGCCCCTGATCCGGCCCGCAGTCGTAGAGCAGGGTGCCGATCGTGGCCGGCGAGTAGTTCGTGTGCGGCCAGAACTGAATGTCCTGATGCCACTTGACCTCTTCGCCGCCTTCCGCCCACTTGAAGTTCAGCTTGGAGTGGTGGAATTTGACGTTCGGCCCCACGATGTCGGCCGCCACGTCGGCCACGAGAGAGTCCGACGCGAACTCCCAATAGGCCGGGTGCTGCTCGACGGGGCTCGTGAGGCGGCGCAGCCGCGGCTGCTCGGGGGTATGGTCGGGCTCCAGATCCCACACGGCGTCGGATTCCGAGATTTCACGGCTGCGCTCGACGAACTCGTTGGTGACGTCGCGCAACCGCTCGATCCACTCGTCGGGCACCACGTTTTCCACGAGAACGTAGCCCTTCTCGAAGTACGACTCGCGCTGAGCCTGGGTGAGCACGCGCGCCGGATGGGAGAGGATTTGCTCTGGCGTCATCGAGGAACCTCCGAGGTGAGCGGAGCCGTCGCCGTCAGCGTATCCGAGTAGTGCCGGATTCGCTCACCGTGCTGGCGCGCACCGCATTCTGTGCGATCATCCCAGGCGCATTCTGCCGCCGAACACACCTGCTACCTGAATGACATCCAACGGCTCAACCACCAGCGACATCACGCTGCAGCACGTCTCCGCGCAGCCAACGGTGGTGGTGCGATTCAACTTTGGCGGGCGCGACATGGGCGAGCTGATGGGCCACGCCCTGGATGCGGTGCAGGAGTTCTTGACTCGTGCTCAGGTTCCGCCCTGCGGCCCGCCCTTCACCCGCTACCTGGCGATGACGGACGAGGTCAAGCGCGCCGAGACGGGATTCCCCGTGGAGTGGGCGATCGAAGGCGGCGACCTGGTCGTGGCCAGCCAGCTTCCCGCCGGTCGCGTGGCTCGCATGGTCCACACAGGGCCGTACGAGAACCTGATGGAGGCGCACAATTCGATGGTGGATTGGATTCGAGATCGGGGCCTCACGCCGGCGGGCGGTCCGATTGAGATCTATCTCAACGACCCCTTCGAGGTGCAGGACGCGTCGGAGTATCTGACCGAGATCATTTGGCCGATCGAGTAACGCACGGCGCGTGAAGGCCTTCCGCCGCACGCTTCGTTGACGCCTGTGGGGCCGCGGCGCTAGACGGCGGGCACCACCACGGGCTCGACCTGGCCAGACTCGATTGAACGGTTCATGGCCAGCACCACCGCCAGGCTGCGCATGCCGTCGGCATATGTGCTCAGGATGCCCGACGTGTCGCCGGTGCGTACCGCATTCAGGAACGTGGTCATCTCCTGGTAGTGCATGAAATCGGGCGGCGCGTCGAGTGGCGCGTCGGGCTTGCGCGTGCCGTCGCGGCCCAAGCTGGCGGCACGGGGAAACGCGTCGTGGACGACGGTTCCCTCACCGTTCGGATCGCCGACGGTGCCGAACACGCCCGGTTCGTTTCCGGCGGGTTCCAGCGCCAGGTGGAAATCCGGACCGTTGAACTCGAACGTGGTCTTTCCCCATGGCGTCGCCCATGAATGGACGTGATGGCCAACCGCGCCGGATTCGAACTGGAGCGTGCTGACGGCGGTGTCCTCGATCGTAAAGCCGGGACCCTTGGGGCGCGCCACGTTGCTGCCGAACGCGTTGACGCTCGTGATCTCACCTACGAGGTAGCGCATGAGGTCGATGTAGTGGATCCCCTGGTCGACAAAGGGGCCGCCGGAGCGGGCTTTTTCAAAGAACCAGGGCCGGAATCCGCCGGTGAGCGCCGGACAGCTGAGATAGGTGCTGAGGACGAGGTTGACCGTCCGGCCGGCAAGGACTTCGCGCATGTGCTGGACCGGCGGCAGGTAGCGCATGTTGAACCCGGCCATGCACACGATGCCGCTGTCGCGCACGATGTGGGCCACGGCCTGGGCGTGCTCGAGCGTGTCCGCCGGCGGCTTCTCGCAGAACACGGCCACGTCCCGCTCCGCCGCGCGCTCGAACACCTGGCGCCGAATGCCGGGCGGCACGCAGATGAGCACAGCGTCCAGCCCGGGCTCGGCGTCGAACATGGCGTCGACCGACGCATGGGTGCGGGCGCCGGCGCGGCTCGCCAGCTTGGTGGCCTGGGCATCGTCGGCGTCGCACACGGCGACCACGCGATTGCCGGGAATGAACTCCAGATTCGAGTAGTGGCGCGTGCCGATGCTGCCGGCGCCGATGATGGCGATCGCGAGTTCGTCGGATGGCGTCATGTCGTGCTCCTAGCCACGCGGCACCCCGGCTTCGCGGAACGCGCCGTCCAAGGTTGCGTAGGCGAACTCCGCGGCGGCCACGGGGAGGTAGTCCGGCTTGTTCCAGACCATTCCACTCACTTCAAGGGTTATGAAGTCGTCCCAGCCGGCCTCGTGCATGGCCCGCACATAGCCGATTGTGTCCAGCTCGCCCTGGCCAAGCAGCAGCAGGTCGCGGCTGCCGTCGTCGTGGACGCGTGCGTCCGTGACGTGGGTGTGACCGGTGATCGGCACCAACGCCGGCACCGCCTCCTCGGCCGTCTCGCCGGCGAGAAAGAAGTGCACCATGTCGAAGTGCAGCTTGACCCGGTCGCTGCCAATCTGGTCGATCAGCCAGAGCGCCCGGCTCGTCCGGTCGACGGCCGCCCCGGAATGGGCCTCAATCGCGAGGTGGAAGCCCTCACGCTCGGCGAGTTCGCCGTACTCCCGGCCTGCCGCGGCCAGCGAGTCCCGGATCTTGAGCCATTCGTAGTCCCTGCCGCCGATGCCGAATGCCAGAACCGGCTCGCGATCGGGAACGAAGTCTCGCGCCAGGCCGTTGAGCGCCCGAGCCACTTCGAAATTCTCGGCGTGCTTGGCGGCTTCTGTCTCATGCACGTGAAGGGCCGTGGCGAACGTAGCCGGCACGCCCATGTCGTGATCGGCCAGCAAGCTCCGGATGGCCGCGCGTCGGCTCGACGTCATGGCGTCCGGCAGCGAACCGACGTGGCGCGGCCCGGCGCAGATTTCGACGCCGTCATAGCCGATATTCGCCAGGATCGGGATGGCGTCTTCGAGCGTGTGCTTCGGCATGGCGTAGGTTCCGTAGGCGATCTTCATGCGCTAGAGCTCCATGTGACTGGGCAGGTGGCCCGGCGGCTGCTGTCGCCTTCAAATCGAAGGCAGCGATGTTGGCTGGTTGTCTTCCGGATTGACGCCGGTAATCCTCGCATCAGGAGGCGGTGTGGTTGTTCAGCGGCCGGCGCGCCGCGTCCACGAACTCGCGCCAGCCGCTGTCTTCCCACTCACGCCGGCGCTCGTTGATGCCCTCGATGAGGGTTTCGCGCGTGAATTCGTCGGCGACCAGGCGCGTAGTTTCTACGTAGCGCACGAGGCGGTCGAGCTCGCGGCCGACGGATGAACGGGCCAGATCAGTCGCGGCTTCGATTGCAGCCGGGGTGTCGGGCGACTGGCGCAGCTTTGCCGCGCGTTTTCGATACTTCTCGATCCATGGGAGCGGCACCTCACCCTCGTTCACGATGAGCTCGGCGAAACGGTGGCGCTCTTCGATTTGTCTTGCCGCCCGCCGCACCATCCACAGGGCCCAGAGGACCACGCCCGTGGAGACGAGGGCAATGAGCAACGTGAGCGGGATGACCAACTGAAGCATCGATACCGACTAGGCCTGTCGCCTGCCCAACTCGCCCCGCCGACCCGGGGCGCCGGGCGCCCGGGCAGCCGGACTCACGCGGTCACGCCGCGAAGCTCAAGCTCCTCGGCAAAGTGACAGGCGGCTTCGTGGGATTCGCCAACCACGCGCAACTCTGGAGTCTCCTCGCGGCAGCGGTCCTGAGCGTAGCGGCAGCGCGGATGGAAGTAGCAGCCGCTTGGCGGATCCGCCGGGTCCGCGACCTCACCCTCCAGCGTGATCTCTTGGAGCTTCCGCTTGGGGTCCGGGAGCGGCACCGCCGACATGAGGGCCTCGGTGTATGGGTGCTTCGGATTGCTGAAGAGCTCTTCCGTCGAGGCGTGCTCGACGACCTTGCCGACGTACATCACCGCGACTTCGTCGGATATGTGCTCGACGACGCTCAGGTCGTGCGCGATGAACAGATAGGCGATGCCGAACTCTTGCTGCAACTCTTCCAACAGGTTGATGATCTGCGCCTGCACCGAGACGTCGAGCGCCGAGACGGCTTCGTCGCAGATGATGACCTTCGGATTCAAGGCCAGGGCGCGAGCGATGCCGATGCGCTGGCGCTGCCCGCCGCTGAATGCGTGTGGGTAGCGCTTGAGGTAGCGAATGTCGAGCCCCACAACTTCGAGCAGCTCGCTCACGCGAGTCTCGAGCTCGCGGCCGCGCGCCACGTTGTGAATCCGCAGGGGCTCGCCCACGATGTCGAGCACCGTCTTGCGGGGATCGAGGCTGGAGTAGGGATCCTGGAAGACCATCTGCAAGTTGCGTCGGTATTCACGCAACTCGCGCGAGCCGAGCTCCGTCAACTCGGTGTCCTGGTTGTCGACGTGCATACGCACGCTGCCGTCGGTGGGCTCGATTGCGCGCACCACGCAGCGGCCAAGCGTGGTCTTGCCGCATCCCGATTCGCCCACGAGCCCGAGGGTCTTCCCCTCGGCTATCGACAGGCTGACATCGTCAACGGCGCGAACATAGCCGACGACTCGCCGCAACAGGCCCTTCTCGATGGGGAAGTACTTCTTCAGCCCTTCAATCTCGAGAACCAAGCCGTCACCCTGGCCGTTGGATGCCTCTTCCGGCATGGCCTCGGGCGCGTCGGCCTGCATGCCTTGCTCGCTACTCATAGAGCACACACCGTACGTGGTGGCCCGGCGACGTTTCGAGCATGTCCGGCACCTTGGCGTCGCAGCGGCCGGGGATGAACTTGGGACAACGTGAGGAAAAGCCACATTCTTCCGGCGGATTCAGCGGCACCGGCACGGTGCCGGCGATCGAGGTGAGGCGTTCGCCCCGCGTCAAGCCGATCCGTGGAATCGATTCCATGAGCGCCTGCGTGTAGGGGTGCTGCGGGTCGCCGAAGATGGCCTCGACCGAGCCCTGCTCCACCACGCGCCCGAGGTACATGACCACCATCTGGTCGGCCATGTTCGCAATCACGCCCAGGTTGTGCGTGATGAACATGATCGACATGCCCATTTCCTTCTGCAGGTCCTGCATCAGGCGCAGAATCTGGGCCTGGATCGTCACGTCCAGCGCGGTCGTGGGCTCGTCGGCGATGAGCAGCTTGGGCCGGAGCACCAGCGCCATGGCGATCATGGCTCGCTGCCGCATGCCGCCGGACAGCTCGTGCGGCAGCGCGTCGACGCGCCGCTCGGCTTCCGGGATGCCCACCTGGCTCAGAACCTCGATGGCGCGGTCTCGCGCGGCCTGTTTCGGCACGTTCTCGTGCACCAGGATGGCTTCCATGATCTGGTTGCCGACGCTGTGCACCGGCGAGAAGGCCGTCATCGGCTCCTGGAAGATCATGGCGATGTCTCGCCCGCGCACGTCGCGGATTTCCCTGCCGGATGGATCGAGCGACGCGAGATCGACCGTTTCGCCGTTGCGCCGCAGCCAGATGTTGCCCTGCGTGTCGCCGGGCTTGGGCACGATGCGGAGAATCGACTGGCCGGTGACGCTCTTGCCGCAGCCGGACTCGCCGACGATTCCGAGCGTTTCGTTGCGCCGGATGTTGAAGGACACCCCGTCGACGGCCTTCAGCGTCCCCTCATCCAACTCGAAATAGGTTCGGACGTCGTTCAACTCAAGAATGACGTCCTCGTCCGTGGGCGCCGATGACTCGGGCGCGACGACAGTTGCTTGTTCTTCTGTCATGGCTCGCCTATCGATACGGGTCTGCGGCATCCCGCAGTCCGTCACCCAGGAAGTTGAAGAGCATCACGGCGATGATCACGAAGAGCCCCGGAATCATGAGCCAGGGGAAGACCGCGATCACGCTCACGTTCTGAGCGTCCTGCATGAGCGTGCCCCAACTCACGGCGGGAGCGCGGATGCCCAGGCGCAGGAAGCTCAACGTCGTTTCAGCCAGGATCATGCTCGGCACCTGCAAGGTCAGGTGGACGATCAGGTAGCTCATGAAGCCGGGCACCAGGTGGTCGAACAGCACGCGCATGTTGCCGGCGCCGGCCACTCGGGCCGCCATCACATAATCGTTCTCGCGCAGCTCGAGGATCTTGCCGCGCACGACGCGTGCCAGGCCGGCCCAGCCGACCACCGAGAGCACGATGGTGATGGCGAAGTAGGTTTGCAGCGGCGACCAGGTGATGGGCACCGCGGCACTCAGCGACATCCAGAGCGGAATGGTCGGGACCGAAATCACGAACTCGATGAACCGCTGAATCAACAGGTCGACGGTGCCACCGAAGTAGCCCGAGATGCCTCCGATGATGACGCCCAGCACAAAGCTGAGGATCACACCCACCAGTCCGATTGAAAGGCTGATGCGGGCTGCGGAGAGTGTGCGTGAGAACACATCGCGTCCCAGCTCATCCGTGCCGAAGAGGTGGATGGTCGCGCCCTCGACGCCGAAGAAGTGCCGATCCCACTCGAAGAGGCCCCAGAACTTGTAAGGCGCGCTCTGTGTGAAGAGTCCGATGGGATGGATCCGCTCCGGATCCTCAATGAAGGTTCGTTTGAACGACTGCGGATCGACCACGGATTGCGTGCCGTAGATGAACGGCATTTGCCAGGTGCCGTTGGCGTCGATCACATGAATGCGGGTCGGCGGTGAGGACAGCTTGTCGTGCCGATCCGTGAAGTCGTAGGGGATCCAGAAGTCGTAGGTGATGGCAAAGAAGTAGCCGAGGAGCAACAGAATGCCGCTCGCGTAGCCCAGGCGGTGGCGGCGGAACTTCCGCCACATGAGCTGCCACTGCGAGGCGACGTAATACTGCTCTTCTTCGGTGAACTCTCGGACTGATACGCCCGATCCTGTCGTCGGTTCGAGTGAAGTTGTAGCCATGAGCTAGGCCGCCGCGGCGCGTTCTTGGCGAATCCGCGGATCCACCAGCGCCAATAGGATGTCGGAAAGGAACGTTCCGAAGATGACGAGCGCGCCTTCAACCATGACGATACTCCCGGCGAGGAACATGTCCTGAGCCCGGAGGGCCGTCAGCAGGACGGGTCCGGTCATCGGGAGGCTGAGCACGATGGCGACGATGGCGTTGCCACCGAAGATGCCCGGCAGGATGTAGGCGGTGCTGCTCACGATGGGGTTGAGCGCCAGCCGCACCGGGTACTTGAACAGCAGCTTGCGCTCGGACACGCCACGCGCGCGCGCGGTGATCACATACTGCTTGCCGAGCTCGTCGAGCAGCACCCCGCGCATCACCCGCATGGTCCCCGCCGTGCCTGCGGTGCCTAACACCACGACGGGCACGATGAGGTGTTGCAACATGTCAATCACTTTTTCAATCGACCAGTCGGCAAGCGCGTATTCGGGCGAGAACAGCCCTCCAGCCGTGATGTCGAAGTATTTGAACAGCATGTACATCATGAGCAATGCCAGCATGAAGTTTGGAACCGCCAACCCGATGAAGCCCACGGCGGTGAAGAAATAGTCGCCGGGACGATACTGATGCGTGGCGGAATAGATGCCGATCGGGATGGCCACCGCAAAGGTGAAGATGAGCGCCAACGTGGACAGAATGATCGTGAAGGGCAGGACCTCGGCGAGGATCTTGGTGACCGGCTGCTCGGCGGCGCGCCAACTGCCGAATGAGCGACCCAGGTCGCCGACCACGAAACGCCCGGCCCAGTAGAAGTACTGCTCAATGGGCGTGCGGTCGAGGCCGTAGTAGAGCTTGAGGGATTCGATTTCCTCGCGCTCGAGGAAGGTTCCGGCCTGTTCCTGGCCGGCGATGTAGTTGGTGAGGAAGTCGCCAGGCGGGAGCTGGATGACGATGAAGACCACCACGCTCAGCAGCCACCAGCCGACGACCATGAATATGAACCGTCGGACCAGATATGCCCTCATGCCTTGCGTCCCTCTCTGACGCCCAACCTCAAATCGCCAGCGTTACCGTCGGTTCGATCGGGCCGTGGTACTCGCTACCGTAGCGCAAACTCCACGACCGTTGCCACCGGGAGCCGCCGACCGGATGGCCGGCGGCTCCCGGCGACCTTTAGGTCGCGACTATGCGTCCGGGATGAACCACTGGAACGCGCGGTAGGGCTTCGTGAAGTTGGCCCCAGCGCCGAACCACAGGTTCTCCTCGTCGTCCGGGAAGTTCTTCACCCGGTTGTTGATGATCACCGGCTGCGGGGCAAGCCCCACGGTGCCGATCACCGTCAACTGCTCCGCCTGCCACCCGAAGTACTGCCGACCAAGGTCGTCGTACTCCGCGGTGCCGGGCGCTGCCAGCTGCCAGGCGAACTTCAAGTCGGCGTTGGCCTTGATCTCGGCCGGCGGCTCGGCGCCCTCGGCGCCGTCGGTGGCGAACCACCGCGTCCAACCGCCTGCCCAGACGGCTCGCTTGCCCTTGTAGCCCCAGACCCACGGGACCCAACGGGTGAAGTACCCGGCGGCTTCCGTGTGCTCGGTACCGATCATGATCTCGGTGAGCTGGTCCAAGCGCTCCTCGTACAGCGGGCGCTCCATCTGGTTCCACTGGGTGTCGAGACCGACGTCACGCCAGTTCTCGGCCACCAGCTCGGCGATCGCGTCCTTCGGGCCTTCCTGGTCACCGATCTCGAAGATCAGCGTCAGGCGCTCGCCGTCCGGTCGCAGGCGCCAGCCTTCGCCGTCGCGCTGGTCGAGGCCGATGCCGTCGAGCAGCTCGTTCGCCTTGGCCGGGTCGAACTCGGTGTGGATCGTGCCCCAGTGGTCCTCGTAGAACGTGTAGCTCGGGAGGATGGTCCCCTGGAACGGCGTCGCCAGACCGAAGAACACGGCGTCATTGATGGCGTCGCGGTCGATGGCCACGGAGAGCGCGATACGGAAGTCGAGCTCCTGGAAGATCTCGGCGACCGCCGCGTCCTTGTACGTCCAGTTGGGCTGGAGCGCCAAGGCCGAACTGCGGAGCGCCTTGCTGATCAGCGTCCGGTAGTTGCCCGAGGTCTCGTTGTCGCGGTACAGCGGCATGTTGTTGAAGTCGAGCTCAAACTGCCCGAAGTCCAACGACCCCGCCGTGATGCGGATCTGGTAGACCTCTTTGTCCGAGAGCAACTCGTAGTTCAGACCGTCCACGTAAGGAAGCTGGTGCCCCTCGGTGTCGACGATGTGGTAGTACGGGTTGCGGTCGAGCGAGGCTCGGTCCGCCGAGTGGGCCGTGAGGGTCCACGGCGCCAGCACCGGACGGTTCACCGCATGCTCGGTAAACCAGGTCTGGTGCGCGCCCCAGCGCATCTTGGCCTTGAAGAGCTGCGTCCAGTCGTCGAATCCCTCGTCAGACGCCATCTTCGGGGCGTCCGCGTTGAAGTCGGCGTGGTACTGCTCCATGTAGTGCGACGACAGGTAGAACCCGCGCTCGCTACCACCGCGGCCAAGCCGGTCCAGGAGGATCGGCACCGGGTCCGGATAGGAGATCTCGACCGTCAGCTCGTCCGGGGTCTCGACCTTCGGCGGCTTGCCGTTGATCTTCGGCCCCGGCCCGGACGGCGACAGCTCCTCATTGACCATGTAGTTGTCGAAGTGCCACTGGAAGTTGGCGGACGTGAACGGAGCCCCGTCCGACCACTTGTGGCCCTTGCGCAACTCGTAGACAACGGTGGTGCCGTCGGAGCTCACGTGGTGGCTCTTGACGGCGTCGTTGACCAGCGCGGTGCCCTCCATGTTGTAGGCCACGGCGTCGGTGCGGTTGGCGTTGCCAATGTCCACCGAAATCGCCACGCTGGCCCAGTTGGTGCGGCCACCGTAGTTGCCGATCGCTTCCCACGGCTGCCAGACCAGCGGCTCGTCGGGTAGGCGCTCTTCAACCGGCGGAAGCTCGCCCGCGGCCACCATGTCGGCCAGCGCCGGTGCTTCCTTGTAGTCCTTGCCGAGGTCATACGTCATGCCCGTGTTGCGGTCGTGCTCGGGCATCATCATGCTCGGCGCTTCCGTCATTGCCGCCGTCGGAGCAGCCGTCGGCGCTGCTGTCGGGGCGGCGGTCGGCGCGGCCGTCGGCGCCGCCGTCGGCGCTTCCGTCATCGCCGCTGCCGGAGTTGCCTCTGCGACATCTTCTTCAGCTTCACCACAAGCGGCCAGCACGCCAACGGCGGCGGCACCCGCGGTGACGGCGAGCATTCGCCGTCGACTAAGCAACAGGTCCTTCGTCATCCTCTCCCCCTTCTGGTCTCTACGGTCCCTTGGCGACACTCCGGTCGCCGATTCGGCGCTCAGCGTGGCGCCAACAAACGACTGACGCACGCATGTCCTCTGCTCTCACGCGCGCCGAATCTAGAGAAACGCGAACTTGCCACAGTATGAATGGATGGCGTCGCGAACGTCACGCCGGATTCTGCCATAAGCAATCGGCGCTGTCTGCCCCCCACTCGTGCGCCCATGGCACGAGCGCACTCCCGTCGAACTCCACCTGCTGGACTAGCCTCCCTCGCGTGCACAGCGTGTGCTGCTACGCAGTGGCCCAACCGGTCTAACGGCGGTTCGGGTGCTGACGATACCCCTTAGCGAATTCGCATGTCAACGGGTCAGGACGCCGCCACAGATTCCGGCATGTCCCGCGCCCCGGCCCTGCGACTCAACCACCAACGGGCACTCGCGCCGCCGCGCCTGGACGAGTAGCATGCCGCGGTATCGCCTTTTCCCGCATCGTGGCTTGCCGCATGTCTGAGCCAGCCTTCGTCAGCATTCCCGACCACCCGTTTCCCGTCGGCACGGAGCACTACCGCGGGCCGATTCCCAAGCTCGACGTCTGGGACGGCGACTACGCCCGCATCCGGGCCGCGGGTATGCGCATCGTGCGCAGCCACTCCTATTGGAACCACATGGAGCCGCGGCCGGGGCAATACGAGTTGGACGACTTCGACCGCATGTTCGACCTGGCGGAGAAGCATGGGCTCTACGTGTGGCTCGACATCATGCTGGGCACCCACGGCGCCTGCCCGGAATGGCTGACCCGTGAGCACCCCGACATGCGGGTGGTGAACTACCTGGGGCAAACGGTGTCCTCGCATGCGAGCGGGGCCTATCCGCAGGGCGGCGTGATCCACTGCTACGACCACCCGGCCTGGCGCGAATACGGCGGCGCGCTGCTGCGGCACGTCATCAATAGATATAAGGACAGGCCGAGCCTGCTCATCTGGGGCCTCTGGGACGGCGTCAACTACTCGGCCGCCTGGAGCCCGCAAGGCGGCGGATACCCGTGCTACTGCGCGCACACCCTCGCGAAATACAAGACCTGGCTGCGCGAGCGATACACCTTGGATGAGCTGAACGACCGCTTTCTGCGCCGCTATCGGCGCTGGGAGGACGTCGAGCCGCCACGCTCCCACAACAACGTCGTCGAGATGCTGGTCTACCGCAAATTCCACTACGAAAACCTGGCCGGCCACCTGAAGTGGATGGCGGACACGGCGAACGCCATCGATCCCCACCACGAGAAACGAGCGCACGGCGCGTGGTTTCCGCGTCCCTGGGATGAGATCTGCGCGCCCTACGCGGACAGCTGGGGCATGTCCATGCCCTCCAACAACCTGCTCACCTCGGAGGATCCATACAAGATCGGCGAGCGCGCGTTCGCGTTCGACTGGTCGCGAAGCGTCGGCAAGAACGGTCGCTGGTGGAACGAGGAGATCTACGCCGGGATGTCGCCGGGCGGGGTGACCTGGACCAAGCAATCCGACCCGCAAGAGACGACCACGCTGCTCTGGATGACCCTGGCCCACGGCGCCGCCGGCGCGATGTTCTGGCAATACCGCCCCGAATACCTCAGCTTCGAGTCGCCCGGGTACAGCCTGACGGCGCTCGACGGGCGGGACACGCCAAGGCTCACATCCGCCGAGGAAGCGGTCTCCCAGATCCAGGGCTTGCGCGAGCACCTGCCGCTGGAGTGCCCGCCGGCCGACGTGGCCGTGATCTACCACCCGGAATCCCAGGAGCTGTTCAACTACAACGAGGAGGGCGATCGCTTCGTGGCCGACGTGCGCGGCGTCTACCGCACGTTGTGGGCCAACGGCATTCCCGCCGACGTGCTCTCGCCCAACATGGATTGGTCCGGCTACAAGCTGGTGATCATGCCCAACGCGGCACTGATGACGGAAGCGCTGCAACGTCGGATCGAAACGACCCTGGAAGATTCGCCCGAGACACGCATCGTCGCCGAGGGCAGTTTCGGCATGTACTCTGCCGACGGCCAATCGAGCTACGCGCCCCCGCAGGGATTTGCCGAGCGGTTTGGCGTGCGCGTGGCCGACTTTTCTGGAGTAACCGAATTCGATATTCGCGAGGGCCGCAATCAACTGACCACGGCCTACGGCGATCTTTCGATCACGAGCGAGTGCGGCTATGCCGTGCTGGAACCGCTCGGCGAGACCAGCACCGTGGCCACGCTGGAGGGGGAGTCGGTCGCGGTGCAGACGGCGGATGCCCGCTTCACCTGGTTCGGTCTCACCACGTCGGCGGGCTTCGGCGACGTGGGGTCGCCGGACGTGGTGCTGGGGCTGGCGCGAGACGCCGGAGTGACCGCACCGGTCGAAGTCACGGGGGACCGCGTCGTGCCAGTCGTACGGCGCTCGAAGCTCGGGGGGCGTCTGCTCTTCGTGTTCAACGTCGAGCGCACCGCGGCGCGCTGCCGGCTGCGTCCGCGCGAGATCGCGGTCGCGGCTCACGATCTCATCACCCACACCGACCTCTCGGTGACCGACGGCGCCTTCGATGTCGAGATCGAGCCGTGGGGCCGCGCGGTCCTTCATCTGCCGGATCCCGCGTGACGCGGCCAGTGCATCTGCCCGACATGGCCTGCCGGGCCGCTGGCTAGCGCGACCACCTGATGGCTGCACCTCGCCGACGCCCCGTCTGGTCACGACTCCGCCAAGGAAGCGGCGGCACGGTCACGAGCCTGGCGGCCGCGCCCATCGGCTCGGGATCGTCGGCCGTGCTGGCGGGGACGTTGAGCGGGCTGTTCCTGTCGCCGGACGGTGGACAGACCTGGGCGCGCGCGGCCGGCGGCATCGGCGCGCCCTACGTTCAGTCCGCGGCGGTCTCGCCGGCGTTTGCCACGGACCACACGCTGCTGGTCGGCACTGTCGACGCGTCGGCGTTCGTATCCATTGACGGCGGGGCCACCTGGCGCGACACGTTCTTCTGGGGCGCCACGGCCAGCGTCACCTCCGCCGCGTTTTCGCCGCAGTACGCCCAGGACCGGCTGGCGCTGGTGGGCACGGCGGACAGCGGCGTGTACGTGTCAGCCAACCTCGGTCGGACGTGGAATGCACAAAACGATGGCCTGGACGACCAACAGGTCCTCGCCGTGGCCGTGTCGCCGGGACCCCCGCACCAGGAGCGCGTGCTGGCCGGAACCGAGAGCGGCCTGTACATGCGCGCCCGGGGCGCGAGCGCCTGGAGCCTGGCCGACGATTGCGCCAAGGGCTATCCCATTCAGGCGCTCGAGTTCGTGGCGCATCCCGACGCCTACACGGCCTATGCCGCCACCGAGGGCGCCGGTCTCTACCGCACCACGACCAACGGGCTCACGTGGCAGCAGATACCCGAGGTCGGCACGTCGACGACGGTGAACGCGCTGGCGATTTCTCCCACCTACGGCACGGACGGCATGGTCTTCATCGCCACCGCCGAGCGCGGCTTGCTGCGGTCGCGCGACCGCGGGGAGACCTGGGAGCAGGTCGGCGACATTGACGCCCGCGCGATTCTGACCCTGGCCATCGCCGCGACCGGCGCGGGCTGGTCGCTGCTCGCCGGACTCTACGAAGGCGGCGTCTGCCGCTCCGACGATCATGGCGAGACGTGGCGACGCAGCGACGAAGGGCTCGCGAGCCGGCCGCTGCTGACCCTGGCCGCGTCGCCGGCCTTTGCGGAGGACCCCACACTCATTGCCGGCACGGCCGACGAGGGGTTGCTGTACTCGCATGACGCTGGCCACACCTGGTCGGCGCCGGCTGCCGCGCCCGACGAGCCAACGATCTCCACGCTGGCCCTTTCGCCCGACTTCGGCAATGACAAACGCGCGCTTGCCATCGCCGGGGACGAGGTGCACCAGAGCACGGACGCCGGCCGGCACTGGGAAGCGTTGGCCGGCCTGCCGGAGGCGCTTTCCCCGGCAAGCCTGACGATTGGCGCCGGGGGACGACTCGCGATTGGCGGCGCGGCCGGAGAGCTGCGCCTTTCCGATGACGGCGGGGCGACCTGGCGCCAGGTTGCCGAGCGATTCGGCAACGGGCGCATTGTGGCGATCGCCTTTTCGCCGCGGGTGGCCGACGACGGGACGATCTTCGTCACCTCCGTCGCCGATGGGCGCATTCGCCTCTACCACACGCGCGACGCCGGGGTGACCTGGGTGCGGGTGTTCGAGAAGGGCGCGCGCGGGCAACTGGCCCCGATCGCCGTGCCATCCAACTACCGCGATGCCCGAGCCTTCGTGGGCGTGGTTGCCGGGCGCGACGTGTTCACGCCCAACGGCCCGCGCATGGCCTCGTGGGTCGAGGGCCGGGTTAGCGTGGATCGGTTGGCCGCGGTCACCAGCCTGGTGGCCTCGCCGAACTTCGGGCGCACCGGCAGGTTCTACGCCGGCACGGGCCTGGGGCTGTTCTACTCGCGGGACAAGGGGCACACCTGGAGCCCCACCGGCGGCCGCGACGCGCCCGCGAACGTGACCTGCGTCACGGCGGCCATCGAAGCCTCAGGCGCCGAGGCCGTGTTCGCGGGCACGCTGGACGGCGACGTCTGGCGTCGAGGTCCGCGCGAGTCGACCGACTAGCGCGGTCGCCGCGCCCTACCCGGGCGTGTCGTAGGAGAAGTCCCAGTCGCCGAGCGTCGTCAGCGTGTGCTGCGGCGCCGAGAGGTCCGGTTCGCCGGCCTGATGCCAGGCCTCGATGTTCTCGCGATGCCCCAGTGAGCGCAGTCCCTTAAAGGAATCGTGTGCCGTGGTGCAGTCCCAGAAGAACAGCCGCTCGACGCCGGTGCGATAGATGCGCGCGGCGGCGTGCTGGTATTCCTCCGGTGTCATGGACCGTGGCAGCACGCTGGCGGCCAGCTCGACCGGCGTATCACGCACCAGGTCCAAGAAGAACTCGAGCTGCCGCTCGGGCTCGTCCCAGGCGGGCACCCGGCTGTTGAGCTCCGGCGCTGAGGTGTAGGGAATGATCGTGTCGATCAGGCCCTCGGCCACCCAGGCTTGCAGGTCCAGGGCGCGGTGCAGGTTCTCGGCTTCGTCCTTCATCACGATCGCGGAGACGTTGATCGGCTTGTCGCGCCCGGTGGCCGCGGCGACCTCCGCCAGCCCGGCGCGCAACTCACGCATGAAGTCGGTCATCACGCGCGCCCTGAATCGCAGCCAGTCCGGGTCGTGCTCGTCGAGCTCGCGAGGGTCGTGGCCGGAGGCGGCCTTGAACGCCTCGACGATATGCGGCTCATATTCCGTGAACGGCGGGCGGCGGTTGTAGAGCAGGCACACGCCGTCGACCGGCTTCTCGGCCATCTCGCGCAGCAGGGAGATGGCAAAGGCGCGGAAGCCCGGATAGGCGTAGGAGAGCCGCGGCGTGATCCGCCCGTCTCGATCCACGCTGCGCCACTCGGGATGCGCCTCGAACACCCCGGCGCCGGAGTTGAAGTGGTCGTTGGGCGGCGGGTAGTGGAAGCCCGTCACGCGCCACGAGGCGTGGATCTCCATGCCCATGTCGTGGGCGTGCTCGATGGCGACGTCGTAGGGATCGACGCCCTGGTCCCGAAAGATCCGCCAGGCCTCCGACTGCTTCCGGTAGCCGACGTGTGAGAAGTCCTCGTGAGCGTCGAGCGTGTGATCGCGGGCGATCTTGGTGAAGTAGTTCAGGAGGTCGCCGCCGCCGGTTTCCAGGTAAATCCGCTCGAAGTCGGTGTTGCGGTACGGCTCGAGGTGACCCTGAACGTCCTCCGGCGTGTGCGCGCGGATATGGCCCATCCAGCCGTGGTTGTCGTCGTGGGCGTAGAGGCGCTTGGTGTCCGTGCGGGCGCGATCGGCCTTGAGCGCCGCCACCTCGCCGTCGGTGAGCGGCACCAGCTTGACGTAGGCGGGGCGGGCCGGCAGGCAATCGCAGATGCCATCCGGCTGATTGACGTCGGCCGAAACTGCGATTTGCTTGAACTTCAAGTCCTGACCGGTGAGGTCGGCGATCTTGAAGAAGGTCTCCGTCAGCAGCACGCCGCCGCCGGGCTGCGGGTTGATGCGCGACGGCAGATGCAACTGGGAGAAGCCGCGCTCGCCGCTGAGCTTCGCCAGCAGGTCGCCGCTCCACTCGTACAGCTCGTGGTCGTGCACCATCTGGCCGATCGAGATTGCGTGCCAGCCGCTCACGCCGAGCGGCAGCGTCACCTCCGGCGCCGCCGTGTTGTCGCCGGCGTAGAGCAACGTGCCGCTCATATCGGCCGTGGAATAGGCGAACGCTCGCCAGCGGCCCGTTTTCGGTTCGCTGGACAAGGCCTCCGCCGGCTGGCACCGGTCGAGATTGGTGAGATAGATCGGCGGCTGGGAGAGACCGAGATCGCCGATGTGTGCGATGCCTGATGCGGACATTCGGAACCACCTTTGCGGCAAACGCGCGGGGCCTTCGGCCGCGAGAGGCGGCCGCCACGGTGCCGCAGTATGCTCCGGTCGGCACGGCTCCGCCAAAAGCGAACGCGGTGATCTTCCCCAATCCGGTCAAAGAGAAGCTCGCGCGGGACGAGGTGTCGATCGGCTCCTGGCTGAACCTCGCGTCGCCGCTGGCGGCGGAGGTGCTGGCGGAGGCCGGCTACGAATGGCTGGCCATCGACACCGAGCACACGGCCTGGGACCTGGCCGAGATCACGCACGCCGTGCGGGCCATCGAGGCGCGGGGCGCGGTGCCGATGGCTCGCGCCTGGTCGCACGAGCCCGAAGGACTCGGACGCATCCTGGACACCGGGGTGATGGGCCTGATCGTCCCGCACGTGAGCACGGTGGAGCAGGCCGAGGCGATTGCCGACGCCGTGCGCTACGCGCCGCGCGGGCATCGGTCGGGCGGCAACTCGCGCGCCGCAATCTCCGCCGATTACGTGTCACACGTCGACGACAACCTGCTGGTGTGCCCGCAGATCGAGGACCGCGAGGGCGTCGACAACATCGCCGAGATCATGGCCGTCGACGGCATGGACGTCGCATTCATCGGTCCCAACGATCTCGTCGTCGAGATGGGCTACACGCGCGCCGACGCCTATCGCGTGCCGGAGCACCTGGAAGCCATGGCCCAGATCCTCGCCGGCGCGCAGGCCAACGGCAAGCCCGCGGGGACGCCCGCCCCGACGGTCGCGCTCGCGCGGCAATTCATCGCCCAGGGATTCACGTTCATCGATGTCTCCAGCGATCTGCGCATGCTGGCCCAGGTCGCGTCGCAGGAACTCCAGGCGGTCCGCGCCTGAGCTGAAAGGACGCCCCATGGCTCCCGCATCGACCGCCGCCGATCGTTGGGCCGACGCCCACGTGAGCGACCCGGACTTCGTGGTCTACATCCCGCAAGACGGCGACACGCCGGCGCACCGGGTGGCATCCGAGAACGGGCCTTGGGACGCGGGCAACGTGCACTTCGTGGTCACGGCCACGACGACCGGCGCGCTGCTGGGCACCTGGACCCAGGCCGACGCCAACAGCTTTCACGGCCCGAACGCGCGCGTGGTCGTGGCGCGCAGTGAGGATCGCGGGCGCACCTGGAGCCGGCCGACGGTGCTCGACGGCCCGCCGGAAGGCACGGAGCAGACGGCGGTGTGGTCGGTGCCGGTGGTCGTGCCGCACTCGGGCCGTGTGTGGATCTTCTATCACCGCAACACCGGCCCAGTGGACTTCGACCGCGGCATGACGGGCGTGCTGTCGTGGCGCGTGTCGGACGACGACGGGCACACGTGGGGCGAGCGGAACGACACGCCGATCGGCCGCGGAGCCATCGACGATCCCGATCCGGCCATGCTCAGCAGCTGGGTCACCTCTGGCTGGCAGGCGCCGATCGTCACGCGGCGCGGCAGCGTGCTGTGCCCGATCACGCGGTGGGCGGGCAATGCCTTCCAGGGCCAATTCGAGACCGTCACGCCCGACATCGGATTCAACGAGCGGCACCACGAGGCCTGGTTCCTGCGCTTCGACAACGTGATGACGGTGGACGACCCGGCGGACTTGACGGTGACCACCTGGCCGGATGCCGACCACGGCATCCGCGTGCCGCAGCTGCGCGATCCGCGCATGAGCACCGCGATGGAACCGAGCATCCAGCCCCTGAGCGACGGGCGCATCGTCTGCGTGCTGCGGACCATGACCGGCTACATCTGGTATTCGGTGTCGAGCGACGACGGGCAGTCGTGGTCCGAGGCCGAGATGCTGCGCTTCCAGCCGGGCGGCCCGCCAATTCCCCACCCGTCGGCGCCGTGTCCCCTCTACAAGCTGCGTGACGGCCGCTACCTGCTCTTCTTCCACAACAACGACGGCACCGCCAACGGCGGCACCGGACCCGGCAGCGGCGAGTCCCGGCGGCCGATATTCGTCAGCGTCGGGCGCGAGATCGACAATCCCGGCGGCCAGCCGCTGGTCTTTGGGCGGCCGCATCTCATCGTCGACAACGACTGGGCAACTTCGGTGACTCGCGGGCGTCCGGGCGGCATCGCCGCCTACGGTAGCCTGACCGACTTCGCCGACGAGGTCGTCCTCTGGTACGGCGACCGCATGCAGTATCTGCTCGGTCGGCGGCTGACGGACGTGATGCTCGACGACACCTGGCTCCCGCGGTGAGCAACCGCGCGTGGCGGCCGCGATTCTCCGACGGCCTCTACCGCCACTTCGAAACGCGCCACGTCGACGGGCCGTCGAACGCGGAGATCGACGCGGCCTTTCGGCATATGGACGGGGTTCCGGACGTCGAGGGGGTGGAGTGCTTCAGCCGCACGACCGTCACGCTGGAGAACGCGGCGCACGTCAAGCGGCGTCTCGACGAGCGCGGGCTGGTGTGCGCCATGGTGTCGCACGGCGAGACGGTCGCGCGCGGGTTTCCGAAGGCGCTCTGGACGTCGCCCGAAGCGGCCGACCGGCGCGAAGCCATCGACATGGCGTTGTACTCGATCGAGGTGGCGCGGGCGCTCGATGCGCGGGGCATCTACCTGTTCACCGCCCTGGATGGACCCGACTATCCCTTCCAGCAGGACTTTCGCCGCGCGCGTCGGTTCACCGTGGAGGCGCTGCGGGAGATATGCGACGCCGCCGACGACCTGCTCGTGGCGCTGGAGTACCGCATCCATACGCCGAAGGGCTGGTCCAACATCGGCTCGATGGCCGCCACGCTGGACCTGGCCCACGAGGTCGGGCGGCCGAACCTCGGCGCGCAGCTCGAGGTGGCGCACACCCTGCTCAGCCACGAGAACCTCGGTCAGGCCGCCTGGGACGCCGCGCGCCTGGGGCGGCTGCACCATCTGCACCTGAACGACACGCAGCTGCCGATCGACATTGGCACGATATTCGCCAGCCACCACTTTTGGGAGTGCCTGGAGCTGCTCCACTGGCTGCGCGAGGCCGACTACGCCGGCTTCCTGGGCATCGACTGCTTCTGGTGGCAGGTCGACTCGGCGCTGAACGCGGCCCAGCAGGTCCACAACATCCACTTCATGCTGCGGGTGCTGGACGCCCTGGACGACTCGTCATTCCGTGAGGCGATGGGCGACCAGGACATCCTCGCGACGCAACGCATGCTCTGGGAGGCGCTGCGCCGGGCGAGATAGCGGCGGCTCTACCCGTTTACCCGAAACCTGGTGAGTACCCGTTCGTGGTGAGCTTGTCGAACCATGAACGGGTCGCGTGACTCAGCCCGAGCGGGGGCGGTCCCACGCTGCGCGCAGCGTGGGCCACCGGACACGGAGTTGGGTGCTTTTGGGGCAGCCCTGGCGGCTGCCCGGATCCACCTAGCTGTCGCCGGGGTGCCGAACGTCGGGTAGCCGCTCGTTGAACTCCACCACGTTGCCCTCCGGGTCTTTGGCGTAGAGCACGCGGCGCCAGAGGCGGGGCCAGTCCACCGGCCCGCCCCACACGTCGAGCCCCTCCTCGCGCAGCGACTCGACGATCGGGTCCAACTCGTCCACCACGAACTGCACGTGATTCGGGCCGCTGCCGGATGGGCCGCGGGCGGGACTCGAGTCGGGGTGGTGGTGGTACTTGAGGAGCTCCAGGGCTTCGGGGCGATCCGCGGTGCCCAGGAACACGGCTTCGAGCTTGACGTCAACCAACCCGGTCAGCTCGTCGATGTGTTGCCCCTCGATCATCGCGGTGCGGGTCTGACGCAATCCGACCACGCGCGCGTAGAAGTCGCGCATGCGGTCCATGTCTTGAACCACAAGGCCAACGTGGCCGACGGTGGGAGCGCGGCGGGACATTGGCGGCCTCGAGCAATCGGGGCGGCATTCTTGCATGCGGGGGCGTCCGGATTGCGAGACTTGGGTACGCTGACGATGACGAAGCGCGACGAGCGTCGGTCATGGGCTACGACTTAGCCGAGAACTACGACCTCACCGACCGCCTGAGAGGCTGGCCGGGATTCCGAATCGGCGCGGCTGCCGGGATCGTGATCGCCTTCGCTTGGATCCATCAGGTCGACCTGGTGGCGGCCGTGCTGGCGGGTGACACCTTTGCATTGGGCATCGGCCTGCAGACCATTGTCTTTGGACTGCTGTTCGCGGGCTGGATCTGGGGGCTGCTCTTCCGTCTTCGCGCCGGCTTTTCCTGGGCGGCCGGGCTGGCGGTGACGATCGGCTTCGTGACCGGGCTCGTGGCGTGGCTCGATACCTTCGTCGGCTGGGGTGTCGATTGGCAGATCGGGGAGCGTGCCCTGCTCGTGCCCGCAGAGGCTCGTCCGCAGGGATTTGGACTGGCCATCCTCGCCGGCACGCTGTGGGCTTTCGCCAGCGCCGCGTTCGTGTTTGTCTTCGCGATGGCCGCGGCTCTTATCGGCGCGACCACGCTGCGGCGCGTGACCGAGCCCTGGGCCGGGCGTGTGTTCCCGCGGCTCGTGGATGGGCTGCCTCAGTTCTGGCACGACTACCTCAACCCTCGGCGACGCTCCGAGCCGCTTCGGCGAGACGTCGCGTCGGCGCGCGCCCAGCGTCGCCTTCCCGAGGCGGCGCGGGCCTGGCAGACGGTCTATGGACGCGCGGTGCTGATCCTGGCGTACGGCACGGCGGTTCTGACGCAACTGTGGATCGAGCCCGCCGAGCGAGCCGACGCCGCGTTCATGTTCGGCATGTTCGCGCTGGCCGACGGCGCGCTGCTGCTGGTGCTCGCCGACAAGAGCCGCGCCTTCGCGCCCGCGCGTCGCCAGCTGCGCCTCGAAGCGGCTGCATCAATCGTGATCGGGCTCATCGCCGCCGGCATCGCGTTCGGCCTGGGCCGCCCCATGCCGCTCGAGCTGTTTTACGGGCTGGTTGCCGTCTGGGCGCTGCTCACGGCCGGGGCGCAGTTTGCGGTGGCCTTCACAATGCGGCACGGCGATTCGGCGCACCTCGTGATTCTCTACACGATCCTCATCGCCGTGACGCGGCTCGTCTACGGCGTCGAAGCCGCCGCCGCCCCCGAAATCGTTCGGTTGGCCAATACGCAGAGCGTGATTCTCATGGCGGTCGTGGTGCTGACGGCCATGCTCTACGTGCTGTTGGGGAACGTGTTGCGCGAGTGGCCGAGATCCGAGTTCGAAGCGGCGGGGCGCTCCGCGCGCACCTGAGGCCATTGGTCGGGGCGGCATGCCGGTGTCACACTGCGCGCCGGATGTCGCGTGAAGGTATTCGGGGGCAGGCATGAGTCGCGGACAAGAAGTGCTCGCGCGGATGAAGGGCCCGGTCGTTCCAATCAACTTGTGCTTCAACTTCGACGGCACCCCGGACTATCCGTCGATTGCGCGGTACGTGGATTGGCTGGCCGACGAGGGCACGCCGATTCTCATGCTCACGGCCGGAAGCAGCGAGTTCGCCAGCCTGAGCGACGACGAGATCTGGCGACTCACCGCGGTCGTGGCGGAAGCCAACAACGGGCGGGCGGTGTTCATCGCCTCGTCGGGACTGTGGAAGCCGTCCGTCACGCGCGAGTTCCTGGTCCACGCCGACCGGGTCGGCGCCGACGCCGTCAAGCTGCAGTTCAGCAGCTGGCTCACGCTGAGCCGCGAGGTGGTGGTGCGCTATTTCGACCTGGTGCAGGACGCCGCGGACGTGCCGCTGCTGCTGCTGTCGGGTCCCAACTTCCCGCTGGACGCGGCCATCGAGCTGGCCTCGCGGCCCAACATGATCGGCATCAAGAACGACGGGCATCCGTTCTACGACTACTACGAGCTGATGCGCGGCACCGCGGATGAGGACTTTGGCGTCATCAGCGGCGGGCAGATGCGCAACTTCATGTTCGGCTACCCGCTGGGCTCGCCGGCCTATCTATGCCCCATCGCGCCGCTTCGGCCCCGCCTGGCCAACGAGTTCTACGACCACGTGGCGGCCGACCGCACCGGCGAGGCCTGGGAGTTCATCTTCAAGTACGAAGATCCGTGGCTCCACTGGGCCGCAAGCCAGAACTGGCTGGCGTCGATCAAGGCGGCGATTCACCTGCAAGGGCTCTACCCCAACAACCTGCTGGGACACGCCTACCCGCACCCGGAACCCGACGTCGTCGACAAGGTCCGGGACAAGCTGATCGAGGTGTTTGGGAGCGCGACGGTCGAGTAGGACGAATCTGAGCCAATGAGAGGGCGCTAGTCATGGCTGCTGATCCGACATTGCTCGCGTACCTTGTTCCGCGGGTTACACACAGCACCGAAAACACCGCGATCGAAGCCCTCGGATACATCCTGTCCCAGTCGGCGGCATGCAGAGGCGCCCTGCTAGATGTGCTCCGGTCCGGCGGCTCCGATATCGGTCCGATCGCGCAGGTGGCGACCGAGGTCAGCGGCGAAGAGGGCGGTCGTCCAGACCTCGCCGGCTTTGATGAGCACGGAAAGGAGCGCCTGCTCATCGAGGTGAAGTTCTGGGCTGGACTCCAGCCCGGGCAGCCGAATGCGTACCTCAAGCGATTGATCCAGAGCAATGCGACCGGCCCCTCGGCACTGCTGTTCGTCGCCCCCGGGGCTCGGCTCGAGACGTTGTGGGCCGAGGTGCGGCGGCGGGCGCGGGACAAGTTCGACTTGTCGGAATCGCCGGATCGGCAAAGCGCCGTCGTCGGCGGCAGTGAATGCCGACTGATGCTCACCAGTTGGGCGGCGCTGCTCGGCCGCATGGCCGCCCGGGCGGCCGAAGCCGGCGAGTCGGCCGTGGAATCGGACATTCGCCAGCTGCGTGGGCTCGCCAACCGGATGGACGAAGACGCGTTCCTGCCGCTGCAATCCGAAGAATTCGCGCCCGAATTCCCACGCCGGATGCGCGGCTTACGGCGTCTGATTCGCGACGCGACTGCCGGCGCCAAGGCGGCCGGGTGCGTGAGCCGCTCGGGCAATTACAGGGCGTATCTGGGCGGTTTCGGGCGGCGAATCCTGCTGTGCGGCGCCAGCGTGTGGTTTGGAGTCGACTTCAATCGCTGGGCCAAGCGCGGCGATACACCTCTGTGGATTTACTTCAGCAAAGGCATGGTGGGGGCCACGATCAGCCACAGCCAGTTCTGCCGCGCGCTGGGGCTGTCGAGCGACGAGGACTCCGTTCCGATTCACTTGCCCGTGGGCGTCGAGTACGACGCGGTGGTTGCCGATGTGGTCGACCGCCTGGTGGAAGTCGGACGGAAGATCGAGACATCGCAAGCCGCCCGACGGCCCAGGCCAGGAGCAGCCTGAGACAGGCTGACCGCTACACGAACGCCAAATTCCGCTTCTGGCCGCGCAGAATCAGGCCGTTGACTCCCCGGTTGTGCCCTTCGATCTGCACGTTTTGCGGGTCGCGGTAGCCGGTGCGAACTAGGCGCCGCCACTGATTGGTGCGGTTCGGATCCGAGCCGTGAATCGTCAGGTAGCTCATGAAGACCACGTCGCCGGCGTTGGCCGGCACCGGCACCGCGTCCGCCAGCCGGTATTCGTCCACCGGCAGGTGGGGGCGGGTGTCCTTCGAGTCGACGCGCCCGATGTGCGGCAGCGGACCGAGCTTGTGGCTGCCCGGGATGAACTTCAAGCAGCCGTTGGCCTCGGTGGCGTCGTCGATATGCAGCAGCGCGTCGATGTAGGCGGGCCCCTCGTGCGCGTAGAACGGGTAGTCCTGGTGCATGGGAAACGGCGTGCCCATCTCCGGCCCCTTGGCGTGCAGCATGGTGTGGTGATACTCGACGCTGGTGCCGAGCAGGTCCGCCACCGCGCCCACGAGTTTGTCATCGGTGATGGCGCGGAAGAACTCCTCGGAATACCCGGGGAGGTCGGAAAGAATGTCTAATCTCGCACGTTGGTCTTCTTCGGCCGTCATATAAGCTTGACGCCATGGCCCTTTCCACCCCGGACCTTGCGTGGCCCACTCTTGCATGAGCCGCTCCAGCTCTTCCGACTGACGGGCGACGGTATCGGCGTCGAAGACATTTTCCAGCCGCAAGTAGCCGTGCTCGTTGTAGGCGTCGACCTGATCCTGCGTCAGCGTTTCCATGCGCGCACCTCTGGCAGCGACCCTGAAGTCTACCGCCCATGGAATCGCCGGCAGTCCCGATGACGGCGCAAGCGGTCGCCACCCAGGTGCGGGCGGTCGCCGTGCCACGATCCCGGTGGTGGATCCTCCTGGTGCGCGCCGTGGTGCCGCTGCTCTACGCCAACGTGCAGATCGGACTGCTGTGGCCCGAGGACCTGAAGGCGCCGCCGGCCATTGTGTTCGGCGTCTTTGCGCTGGCGGACGGCGCACTGGCGCTGCTCGTGGCGCTGAGCGTGCGTGAGTTTCGTCCGGCGCGTGGCCTGGTCCTGGCGGACGCCGCGCTGGGAGCCGCCGCGGGCATTGCCGGATTCCTGCTGTGGCTGGTGGTGTGGTCCGAATCAGTGGTCCCAGCCGCGGCTTACGTCGGGCTCGCGGGAACCTGGGCCTTCCTGAGCGGCCTGCTGCACGCCGCCATCGCCATTCCGCTGCGCCGCATCGAAGGTGCGCAGATGCCGCTGCTGTTCATCATCGTGAGCGGCCTGGTGCGAATTGCCTACGGCGTACCCACGGGCCTGTCCGCCCTCGTCGTGCTCAATTTCACCGGCTTTCGCCGATTCCTCTCGGTGCAGCAGTGGTTTGTGCTGCTCCACGGGATCACCTACCTGTTGTTCTACGGCGGGCTCGCCGAAGTGTGGCGGGAGCGGCGGCAGGCCGAGGTGGCGACGCAGGAACGGATCGCGCGCAAGGACTTGCAGGTGCGGCAGGCGCGCGAGCGGCGCGCCGCGCGTGAGCTCGGCACGGCGTAGCGACGGGACGGCCGCCGCCTCTTCGCGCGTGGGCTATGATCCCGCACTCGCCGCTGGACCGGAGCGCTACCTCAGACGTCGGGGACGGCGCCCGGACAAAGGAGGCGCGCGGTGATGATTGACGAGAGCCAGCACCAGACCTATTCGGACGATTGGCGGCGCACCAACCCCGATCTGGTGTTTTTCCTGCCGCCGGCGCCGCCGGAGTGGCAGGAGTCGGTGGATCACGTGCTGGTCAGCCTCACGCGCGAGGGCGCGCTGCTGGCCATCTGGACCTACTGCACCCAGGAGCACGCCGCCGACGAGTCGATCATGGTGCGTCGCAGTGAGGACGGCGGCCGCACCTGGACCGGCCCCGACGTGCTGGCGGGACCCGGGCGCTACCCCGGCCAGGTCGCGTCGTTCGGATTTCCGGTCATGAGCCAGAACGGGCGCATCTATTGCTTCTACAACCGCAGCACCGGCCTGGGCGACGCCTACACCAACGCGTTCCTGGAATGCAAGGTCTCCGACGACGATGGCCGCACCTGGGTGGACGGCGGCGTGCAGATTCCCTTCCGGCACACCCGCTTCGACCTGCCCGATCCCAAGGCCGGCCCTTCGTGCATCGTCTGGCAGAAGCCGATTCGCGATCGCAACAACAAGCACATTGTCGGCATTACCCGCTGGACCTCGGAGCGCGTGCGACGCCGCACGCCGGCCTCCGCCAACGCGCCGCGCGGCGTCGGCGACTGCCACGTCGAGTTCTTGCGCTTCGAGAACATCGACGACGAGCCGGACCCGCGCGATCTGGAGCTGACCTGGCTGCCCGACAGCGACGATCTGGTTTCGTCACCGGTCATGTTCGATACCGAGTACACCGCCGGCTACTCCTTTTGCCAGGAGCCGGGCTTGGTGCTGCTGCCCGACGGCCGCCTGTTCGCCAGCATGCGCACGCCCAACGGGCAGATCTGGTACACGGTGTCCGCCGACGACGGGCACTCGTGGCGGCCGAGCGAGATGCTGCGGTTTCGCGACGGCGGCGCGCCGATGGAGAACCCGGTCTCGCCCACGCCGCTCTATCGGCTGCACGATGGGCGTTACATCCAGCTGCTCCAGAACCATGACGGCTGGGGCTACAACGGCTTCGGACCGCTGAACAGCGACAGCCGGCGGCCGCAGTTCCTCGCGGTCGGCGAGTTCCGCCCGAACGCCCACCAGCCCCTCTGGTTCAGCGAGCCGCTGCTGCTGTTCGACACCGACGGCGTGGGAATCGCGCCGCACTACCGACCGTGGCTGTCGATGTATTCGAGCCTGACGGAGCGCGAAGGCGAGCGCATCCTCTGGTACTCCGACCGCAAGCTGTTCGGCCTCGGGCGCTACATCACCGACGAGATGCTCGCGCCGCTGACCGTGCCCGAGGACTAGACGGGCGGCGCTGCGGACGTTTTCGAGTTCATCGAGTGCCGATGACGTAGATTCGGGTGAATTGGCGGTACTGTTGATGCGCCGAGATTCGAAGAGACAGACATGACCCAAATCACCCTACGCGTGCCGGACGAATTGGTGGAATCGCTCGACGCGGCTGCCGCTGCCCTGAAGCGCAGCCGCGCCGCGGTCGTCCGTCAGGCGCTGGAGCAATACCTGGAAGACTTCGACGACCTGTCCGTCGGGATGGACCGGTTGCGTGATTCCGCGGACCCCGTACTCGACTGGGACGAGGTCAGGCGTGAGCTGCTCGGTGCGAATTAGCGCAGCGCATCACGCGAAATCGCACGAGTGATCCGATTGGCAAGGACGCCCATGGTTCACGCCATCGCGGCCCCTGGTGCTTGACCAGGGTGCGCGGTCATAGACTGTCGTCCGTGCACGCCGCGTGCGCTGAGTGAAGGGATAGCTTCGTGGCCACCGTTGCGTACATCACCGAGTCCGAAGCCAAGCATCGAATGCCCTATGCCGAGGCTATCCGGGACGTGGCGCGGATCGAGGCCGCCCACGTGGTCGACGACGGCGACGACGGGCTGCTGGGCGTCGTCGGCTCGAAGCTGGTGGGTCGTCACGAAACCGTCGACGGATTGCTCGCGGCAGTGCGCCCGGACATGGCGATCGTGTCGCTGGTGGCGTCCAATTCGCCGCCGGTGATCGAGGCCCTGCTGAACGCCGGCGTGCCGATCATGGCGGAGAAGCCGGCCTGCGTGGACCCCGAAGACTTTGCGCCGTTGGCGCGGCTGGCCGACGAGAAGGGCGTGCCGCTGATGCTGGCGCTGGCGAACCGGATGCGCCCCGACATGGGCGACGTCCGGCGCATCATCGCCGAGGGCGGCATCGGCGAGCTGTACGCCGTCCGGGCCGTGCAGGTGGCGGATCAGACCCGCATCCAGGAGCTCACCGAGCCCGATTGGACGTTCGAGCGCGACCGGGGTGGCGGCGGCCACCTCGTCTGGTTGGGAATTCACTTCGTCGACGTGATCCGCTACGTCACCGGCTGTGATATCGAGCAGGTGCAGGCGCTCACGGGCGTCGTGGGCGGCGCGCCGATCGACGTCGAGGACCTGGCGCTCGTCAACATGCGGTTGTCCGGCGGTGCGATGGTGTCGCTGTTCTCCGGCTACCTCATGGAGGAGAAGGGGCACCAGGGCTTGACGATCTACGGCTCGCGGGGCTGGCTCCAAACCGATGCCGCCGCGTCGCCTCGCCTCGTCTGGTGCTCGGGCCGCGGCGACGACGCCAAGGTGCGGCGCACGCTTTACGAGGACCGCGGCGCGCCCTATACCGGCTGGGTGGCCGAGACGCTGCGCGCCTGCCTGGGCGAGATCGAGCCGCCGCTGACGGCCGCCGACGGCCTGGCGGCGCTGCGCGCGGTGCACGCGGCGTATGCTTCAGCCGCCAACGGCCGGCCGGAGACGTTGGCGTAGCCCGTCCGTACCGCCGCCCATGAACGCGCGTTCGGGCGTTCTGCGGCATGCTTGGCGTCGCGGTCGGCGGAAAACCTGGTGCACCTTGCGGCAAAGGACCGGTAAGCCATGAAGATCGTCGGTTATTGCGATCCCCTGCATGTCGCCCCCGGCGACACGGTGCGCTTCATGGTCAGCAGCGCCCACCCGAGCTACCGCGCCGATCTCGTCCGGGTGGTGCACTGCGACAACAATCCTCGCGGGCCCGGATTCAAGGCGCCGATGGTCGAATCCGGCATCAGCGGCGACTACGCCGGCCGTGAGCAGGCAATCCGGACCGGCTCAAGCGTGCAGATTCCGTATGCCGACGAACTGGGCCGGCTCGACAGCTTCACGGTGACGGCCTGGATCATGCCCACAACGCCGGACAAGGGCATGCAAGGAATCGTCACGCACGGCCTCGAAGCACCTGAATGCGCCGGATACGGACTGTTCGTTGGAGTCAACGGCCAACTCGTCGGGCAGATTGGCGACGGCGCGGGCGGCATGACGGTTGCAGGTCCCGCAGCGTCGCTGGTCGAGCATCAATGGACCCTCGCGGCGATGACCTACGACGCGGACTCGCGGCGGCTGGCGGTTTATCAGCTTCCCAAGCACCCGTGGCCGGTCGAGCGCGGACGCGGCGTCGCGGAGACTACGGCGCCAGGCTCCCAACCTTCGGTGGGCGCGCCGCTGGTGATGGCCGCCGCGGTCGAGTCCCGCGACGGCGACACGGTGCTCACGCACTCCCACTTCAACGGCAAGATCGACGCGCCGCGGGTATTCGACCGCGCGCTTTCAAGCGACGAGATCGAGGCCCTGGCGCGCGGCGGAGACTCGCTGGCGGTCGAGGGGCTGGTTGCCGCCTGGGACTTCAGTAAGAACATCGGCACCGACCACGTGACCGACGTCGGACCGCACGGCCTCCACGGTCGCGTCGTGCAGATGCCCACCCGCGGCGTCACCGGCCACAACTACACCGGGCGCGAGACGAGCTTCCGGCTGGCGCAAGACGAATACGGCGCCATCCATTTCCACGACGACGATCTCGAGGACGCCGGCTGGGAAATGGACTTCGAGCTGACCGTGCCGGACGACCTGCGCAGCGGCGTCTACGCCGCCTGGGTGCGCTCGGGCGACGACGAGGACTACATCACGTTCTTCGTGCGGCCCGCCGACGATGCCGAGACGGCGCCGATCGGCGTGCTGATGTCCACGGTGTCCTACGTTACCTACGCCAACTTCCGCGACGTGGACGGCGGATTCTGGAGTCCCGAGCGGGTACCCAACGCGGATCCCAGCCTGAATCCGGCGGCGCACGAGTTCCTGCGGGCGAACCCGCTGCCGGGGCTCTACGACTTCCACTCCGACGGGACGGGTGCGGCTCTTTGCTCGTGGAAGCGGCCGATCCTGAACATGCGCGCGACCTACCGCTACCGCGTCTGGTCGGCGCCGTCGCGCTTCCCGGCGGATCCCTACGTGATCGACTGGCTCGAAGCCCGTGGCCTGGAGTACGACGTCATCACCGACCACGACGTTCACCACCAGGGCGTCGATTTGCTCAAGCGACACCGCGTCATCATCTCGGCCTCGCATCCGGAGTACTGGACCTCGCCGATGATCGAGGGGCTGGAGACCTACCTGAACGACGGCGGGCGAATGATGTACCTGGGCGGCAACGGCTTCTTCGGCGTCGCCGCCGTCGATCCGAACCGGCCGCACGTGGTCGAGGTGCGGCGCTGGGGCACGAGCTGGCCCTTCGAGCACCCGCCGGCCGAACGGGTGCTGGCCACCACCGGCGAGCCGGGCGGCGCCTGGCGCAATCGCGGCCGTCCGCCGCAGGCCCTGGTGGGCGTCGGCTGCGGCTCGGCGGGCTTCGACAAGGGGTCGCCCTACTTCCGGCAGCCCGACAGCCACGATCCACGCGCGGCCTTCATCTTCGAGGGCATCGGCGACGACGAGCCCATTGGCGACATTCCCTCGCTGGTGGTCAATCACGGCGCCGCGGGCTACGAGATGGACCGGCTCGACTTTAGCCTCGGCACGCCGCCACACACGCTGCTGCTGGCCTCGTCGATGGGGCACTCGGACAAATACGTCGGGCTGGCGGACGAGGCGCTCTGGTACACGCGCGGCATCGACGGCGTGTCGGTGGGGGATCCGACGACGCCCGGCGAATACCACCCCTTCATTCGAGCCGACATGACCTATTTCGAGACGCCGAACGGCGGCGGCGTGTTCTCGGTGGGCTCGATCGCCTGGCGCTCGTGCCTGTCCTACAACGACTACGACAACACGGTTTCACGCGTGACCGAGAACGTCGTGCGGCGGTTCGCGTCGCCGGAGCCCCTGGCCGATCCGTCGGCCAATCCGGGAGTCATCGCGATGGCGGGCGAGTCTCGCCGGAAGGAGTAGGCCCGTGGCCCAGGAGTTCGAGCGACACACGCCCCGAGACCCGCTGCCCATGCCGCCGCCGATGGACTTTCCGGAGGAGGGCGCGGACGAATCCGAGGTCTTGAGCGACGTGCACGCGCGGATCGCGGAGGACCCGTTCTCCGTGGAGCGCAACTTCGGGATCACCTACGTCGGGCCGCCGCACCCCATGGCGGAGCGCGTGGCGACGCTGACGCGGGGCACCTATTTCGTGGAGTGGGCGCGGCAGATGAACCCCGGCGCCTACGCCTTCGAGAAGGAAGCCATCCGCATGATGGCCAGCCTGCTCGGGCGGCCCGAGGCCACCGGCTTTATCACCAGCGGCGGCACCGAGTCGAACATGTCGGCCATGCGGCTGGCGCGGAATCTCGGGGGCAAATCGAACCCGGAAATCGTGATGCCCACCTCGGCGCACTACAGCTTCCGGTTGGGCGCCGAGCTGTTGGGAATCGATCTGATCGAGACTCCCGTCGACGAGCAGATGGCTCCCGACGTGGACGCGGTCAGGCGCGCCATCACGCCCAACACCGTCGGGCTGATCTGCTCCGCGCCCGAGGGCAATTTCGGTCAGCTGGATCCCATTCCCGAGTTCGCCAAGCTGGCGCTGGAGCACGACCTGTATCTGCACGTCGACGGCGCGTTCGGCGGCTTCATCCTGCCGTTCATGCGCGAGCTGGGCCATGACCTGTGCGACTTCGATCTCAGCGTGCCGGGGGTCAGCTCGTTCATGACCGACGGACACAAGCTGGGCCAGCTGCCGGTGGCGACGGGGTTTTTCCTGATCCGCGACGCGAGCCTGCTGGAGGCGGTGCCGCTGGATTGGACGTTCATCCACACGCTCACCGCCACCAAGCCCGGCGACCACGCCGCAACCGCCTGGGCCGTCATGCGGCACCTAGGACGCGCCGGCTACCGCGCCTCCACCGCGCGGCTGCTGGAGTCGGTGCGCATCGTGGTCGAGGGCATCGAATCCATCGACGAGCTGCGGCTGATGGTGAAACCGTTGATCAGTGTCATCAACTTCACCTCGGACACGGTGGACATGGAGCAGGTGTTCAACGAGCTGTCAGGACGCGGCTGGGGCAGCACCTTCGGCCACATGAACGGCCACGCCCGCATCCGCCTCTCACTCCACCCCTACCGCGACGCCGACCACGCCCACGGGTTCGTGGAGGCGTTGAGGGAGTCAGTCCAAGCCGCGAGGTAGCGGCTGTCCTGGTCGGGATTCGTCATTCCGGCGAAGGCCGGAATCCAGTCCGGTCGAATCTGGGCGCACGGAGCGCTCGGAGTAGGGTCGGGTCTCAGGCCCGCCCGTTCAGGGTTACGCAAGGGTCTCCGGAGGCGGGAATCCAGGCGGCATTCAGAAGTAGCGCTACGAAACCTCGATGAGCAGGCGGCAGTGGTCGCTCGGACCCCATTGGTCCGGGTCGTTCAGAGCGCGCACGCGCACCGACCCAGCCAAGCCGCGGGACGCGAAGACAAAGTCCAGCTGACGTCGGGCGGCAGCGGGTCCCTGCTTCGCCGTGTGGTAGGTGGGCACGTTCCTGCTCTCCCTGGGCAGCTCATCCGGCCACGGGTCGGCCTGCCGGCCATGCGGGGCCTGGGGTCCGACGAAGGGCAGCCCCAAGGCTTCCATTCGCGTAAACACCGTTTGATAGCGGGCCGCCCAGTGAGCGTTGCCGTGTTCTCCATGGCCGTGAAGGATGTTGAGATCACCCGCGGCGATGACGCGGTGGTCGCGATCGCTCGCCAAAAGGGCGGACAAGTCTGAAACAACCCGGTGGGCCGAGGCATCCGCGTAGATCCAGTCAGCGTCGCGAGGTCTCTCCCATTGGGCGTACATCGAGACCACCACAAAGGGCTCACCGCGCGGCGGCGTCACGGTCGCGGCGGCAAGGGTGCCGAGCTGACTGACCGGGAGTTCTCCGGATCGCGCCTGGTCGATCGCCTTGATCTCGATCCAATCCACGTGGACTCTGTCCGAGAGCTCGACCACCGCCGTTCGCCATGGCAGCTGAAAACGAGCCGTGCGCCAAGGCGCTGGGTCAAACTCAATCCGCGCCGCGACGTCCGGCGGCGGCTTGCCGGCCTCCTGCAAGAGCGCAACGTCGGCATCCATGTTGAGCAGACAGCGCCAAGGTTCGTGGCGGTGGGCAATGTTCCACGAGACGATCTTGATGCTATTCGGTCCGTTCATCGGCCAACGAGACGCATGTGTGTTGTCGGTGCGCGGCGGGAATCTTTACCGGCTGACTTCACTCCGGCATCCCTTGTCATTAGTCACAGATCTCGACTGGCGAGAAGGCGTAGATCTCGGCTACCGAGTAGTCATCGATCTCGACTAGCGAGTAGTCACAGATATCGCCTGACGAGATCTTGCTTTTCAACCAATTGATTCCCCGCTGGAGCACGGAGCCGGCGCCTACCGTTATGCCGCCGGCGCCAGTCTTTGTACGGTCCCAGGCTTCTTGGGCGGTCTCCTTTGTTTCCACCCACGCTTGCTCTGCGGCGTCCTGGAACTTCTCGAAGAGCGCCGCCGATCTCTCCCAGCCCTCCCTGGTGATCGCCTTAGACGTGTCCCAGGCTCCCAGCAGCGGATCAAAGCCGGCTTCCTTCCAGCTCTTGGTTGCAGCGTAGAATTGGTATCCCACGAAGGCAAAGCTGACAAAAGCCAATGGCAATGCAATGGCGCTCAGCACCGCCATCAGCGGAGGGAAGAGTATTGCCAATCCGGCAATGATTCCTGCAATACAGACTCCGACTGCTGTTTGCACGCTCACTTGTTTCCAAACCAGATCAAAGAGCTGCGCCCGGGTAATCTCCCCCTCGTGGTAATGCAAGCCGTACTCCATGACGGCGAACACCCCAGAGACCACGGCCCCAACAAGCGCCGCAGACACCATGACCGTAGCAGTCATCCTGACTGAACGTACCAGTGCATCCGTACGGAGTGCATTTCGCGCCGATATAATCTCGTCAAGAGTCATTTGCTTCCCGCCTCTGATTTGATTCAGCAGCGAGTCCTCGAAGATGCCATAACTGGCGCTGTTGCCGCCGCCTTGGCTGCGCGGAAAAAAGTGGCTCCAGTCCCGTGTACTGTGGAAATCTCGCAACGCTTGCGGCCCAGCCATGCGAGTTGCACGTGGAATCGTCTCCCAAATCGAACGCGCGCCCGCCAGGTCACGGTATACACCTCCTCCCGCCGTGCGGTAATACCTGACCAATTCTGGTGGCAGGGACGTGAAGGCAAGGTTCGTACGCCAAACGTTCATAAACCTTCCCGCGACCCAGAGTGGCGAAGCGCCAGTACGGATGTATTGCTGCACGTCTGGATCGTTGGCGGCCTCGGTCAGGCCGTCGATGATGATCAGTTCCGGCACTTCGCCGGCGGGATCGGGGTTTTGGGCGAGAGCAGGCTGCCCAAGGGCTACATGCAGCCCGCCAGCCGCGAGGCTTGTAACTGAGAGTTGCAAGAACCGTCGGCGGTCTAGTTCTACGCGCTCGACTGCCTTAGCCACTACTCGCTCAGGTCCACGGATCGAGGGCGACTTTGACCACGCCGTCGGATGCACCGGCCGTGCGGACGAGCTCGATGCCCTCGGCGGCTTGGGCCAGGGGCAGGCGGTGGGTGAGCATGCGGTCGAGCGGATAGCGTCCGGTTTCGGCCAGTTGGACGGCGGCCCGGACGGCCTGCGTCTCGTGGCTGTTGACGCCAAGCACGCGGACCTCGCGGGCCACTAACTGGTCCCAGGGCAGCTCGACCGGCGCGCCGCCTTTCGACCCGGCCATGACGAACGTGCCGAGCGGCCGCACGACGGAGGCCGCCTGGCCGGCCGCCCCGGGGCTGGCCGTCACGTCGATGGCGACGTCGGCCATGCGGCCTTGCGTGAGGTCGGCGATGTCGGCCACGGTTGAGTCCGAGGCGATCAGCGTCTCGGTGGCGCCGAAATCGTGGGCAAGACTTAAGCGGGCGCGATCGCGGGCCAGGCCCACCACGATGATCCGGCTCGCGCCGGCGGCGTGCGCCGCGATGGTGCAGGCCAGTCCCTGCGGTCCTGGTCCGAAGACGACGACCGTGTCGCCGATGGCGGCGTTGCCCAGCGTTCGCACCCAGCGAATGCCGTTGGCCAGCACCGCGCCGATCACGACGCCGACCGCGGGCGTGATCCGCTCGGACACGCGGTGCACGCGGGCGCGCGGCGGCAGGTAGAGGAATTGGCCGTAGGCGCCCCAGAGGTGTGGCGGGTCGGCGGCGGAGAGGCGCCCGCCGTAGCCCTGCTCGTCCGCGCACATCTGGTATGCGCCGCGGCGGCACCACTCGCAGCGGCCGCAACCAAAGCTGGCCTCGACGACGACGCGGTCGCCGACGGCTGCCTGCCAGCGTTTGGCGGACGCCGCACCCACTCGCTCGATGCGGCCGACGATCTCGTGGCCCAGGAGCGCGGGCACATTGCGGATGACGGCCGAGTGGCCGTCCCAGTGGTGGATGTCGCTGCCGCAGATGCCGGCGAGTTCGACGCGCAGCAGGCCGTCGTCGTCGCCGATGTCGGGGAGCGGGAAGTCGCGTGGCTCGATGCGGTGGTGCGCCACGAGCACGGCGCCTCGGCTTGAGGTCACTGAGGGAGCACCGGACTGGATTCCGGCTTCCGCCGGGATGACGGACGAGGCGTCGGTTGCGTTTCTCTGTTCGGGCGGGTCCGAAAACCGCCCCAACCGAAGTGTCCAGCGCGCCCGTGGTATTGACCGGACTGGATTCCGGCCTTCGCCGGAATGACGGATGGGATGGCGAAGGGGATTGTGGTCAGGTGGGTCGTCCGGACCGGTTTCCGGAACTCGCCGAAATGGCAGGTATGCGATGGCCCTGAGGAGTTGACAGGCGTTGTGCTCGTTCCCCGGCTCTTTAGATTCCTCGCTCCGCTCGGAATGACAGATCGGGTGAGACTGACGGATTGGGCGGCCTCGCCATTGGTGGTCATGCGCGGCTTGCCAGGCAGCCGATGATGGTGTCCACGTGTGCCACGAACTCGGCGGTGAGCTCGATGGACTCGCCGAGCGTGGCCTGCGGGTCCCACGACCAGGAGCCATCCGCCTGCTGCGTGTCGGCGAACCAGTCGCCCACCCTCACCGTCCAATCGTGGTAGGCGGCTTCGCCGGTCAACTGATAGAGCAGCGCCGAGCCCCAGCCGCTCTTGCAGACCTGGGCGTAGTCGAATTGCCGCGGCGTGCATTGCATCGAGAACGCCATGTAGTCGCGCGCGAGCGCCAGATAGTCGGGTTGTGGGTCGACCAGGTGCAGCCGGCAGAGAAACGCCGCGGCGATGCCGCCCACCGTCCAGCGCTGCTTGCGGGCGACTTGGGCCTCGACCGTGAACCAGGACTCCTGGCCGGCCGCGGCAGTGACGAGCGCCTGCCGCTCACGCGACCAGGCGTAGTGCAGGCGTTCGGGCAGCTCCCGCTGCGCTCGCCAGATCCGTTCCAGGAAGGTATGCACGGCCCGTGCTTCCTCCATGCGACCAAGCGCAATGCAGGCCAGGCCGCAGCCGCAGGCGTAGGGAACGTCCATCACGTCGCCGGGCGTGCCGTCGGCGTTCAGGTCGTTCGTGAATCCGCCGGACTTCGGGTCCTGCATCGTGAGAACGAACTCAATCCCTCGGCTGCTCAAGTCGAACTGCCGCGCCATATGCGCGCCGTAGACGAGGGTGGCGTTGCGATAGGCGTAAGCATCGGTCAGCACCCGTCGCCCGCCATCGAAATCGCCCTCGGGGGTGAACATGTGCTCGCGGACCCAGCCGCAGATCGCCGTGGCCGCCGCGGTCTCGCCGGCGACGGTGAACGTCCACGGCACGCGGTAGAACCTGAATCCGTGCGCCGGATCGCCGATGGAACCGTCGGCGTGCGTGTGGCGCAGCAGCCACTCGACGCCGCGTCGCTTGGTGGCGGTGTATGACTCCAGGTGAGAGCGCATATCGGTCGAAATGGTGCTGGTGGTCACAGGCGGCCAGCTTAGCCTCAGGCTCGATGCGTCGACAGCGGCCGGCCGGTCGCGCTACGGTCGGAAGGCTCCCACTACCCGAAGCGGAATGTGCTGCCGAATGCAAAGGCCACCCGCATGACGCTGGCCATCGACGCCTTTTACGGCGGCCACGTGGAGATGCCGAATCCCGGATTTCGGGGGCCGCCGGCCCACCGGCGGCGGCAGAGCGACGCGCACTTGGCGACGGTCTACGACGAGGCCCTGCGCTTCGCTGAGCTGATGGAGCGGACGGGCTACGACACTCTTTGGCTGGCCGAACACCACTTCCAGCGCGAGGGCTACGGCTGCATCGGCAACGTGCCGTTGCTGAGCTTGCACCTGGCGCATTACACCCAGCGGCTCAAGTTCGGCGCGTTCTTCAACACGGTCACCGCCTGGCATCCGCTGCGGCTGGCCGAGGACTACGCGACGGTGGACGTGCTCACCGGCGGGCGGCTGCGCTTCGGCATCGGGCGCGGCTACGTGGCCCGCGAGGTGGAGACCCTGGGCGGCCCGCTGCTGGACGACGCCGCCAACCGTGACCTGTTCGAGGAGCAGGTGGAGATCATGCTGCGGGCCTGGCACGAGCCGGAGTTCTCACACGCGGGCGCGGCCTATCGGGTGCCCGCCGACGTGTCGCATATGTTCGACGACCTTGTTGACATAACACTCGTTCCCCGGCCGGCGCATCTGCCGGTTGAGATCTGGCAACCCATCACGAGCACCAAACGACGCGGCCTGGACTTCATGGCGCGACACGGCATCAAGGGCGTGATCGCGGGAGGCACGGCGCCCGGCGGTCGCGCGGAGCAGGCGGCGGCGGTCTATCGCGACGCGCTTGCGCGGGCCGGCCAGGAGACGCAGCTCGGCGAGGGCCTGGCGGTCGGATTCCAGATTCATATCGCCGACAGCCGCGAGGCCGCGCTGCGCGAGGCGACGCCGTGGTGCGAGGAGCATCTGAAGGGACTGGCGCCGCTGGGCCGCTATCCGCAGCTCAGCGACGCCCAGATTCGGGCCACAGCCCAGGGCGAGGCGGCCTATGACGCGGACCTGCCCACCATTCACGACCTGGACGCCGAGGGAACCTGGGTGTGCGGGACTCCGGAACACGTGCGCGACCACTTGCGCGGCCTGATCGAACGGCTGCCCGGCCTGCGCCGGGTGTTCATCCAGACCGGATCGTTGGGCGTGCCGCCGTCGGCCATGCGGGCCGATATCGAGTGGTTTGCGCAGGACGTGATGCCCGAGTTCGTCGCCGCGCCGGAGGCAGCCGCCCGCTAGCTGTAGTGACTACCGCGCCGTCAGCCGGCGCTCACGCCACGCGCAGTCGATACCACCGGATGTTGTAGACCTCGTCCTCTTCGCACCAGAACGCCACGTAGACATCCCCGTCGGGCAGCAGCGCGAGACTCGGAAAACCGAACGGAAGATCGACGAGCTCCTGCCCGCTGCTCTCGGTCGTGCCGGTCATGCTGGACGATGCGCCCTCCCAGAGCGGCGCCTCGGCCAGGTTGACCCAGTCGTCGCCGTCCAGCTGCGACAGGTTGGCCCAGAGGCCCGGCAATCGGTCGTGGCGGTAGACGAACAGGATGCGGTCGTCCGGGAGCGCCAGCAGCTTGCCCGTCTGGCCGTGGATGCCGGTGGATCGCGGTGCGGAAAACGTGCGGCCGTCGGTCGAAATGGCATAGGGATTGGGCTCGGTGCCGCCGGTGGCGGAGTCGAAGGCCCAGGCGGTTGCCAGGAGCCGCCCGTCGCTCAGCTGCCGCAGCGAGACCTCCCACGAGAAGACGCCGCGCTGGGTTTCGTCGATCAGCACCAGGTGCTCGGGCCAGGTGCGGCCGCGGTCGTGCGACACGAAGGCCAGGGCCATGACGCCGATCGGTTCCTCGCCGTCCCAGCCGCGCCAGGGGGCCATGGGCGCCAGCCAGCGACCGTCGGCCAGCTCCACGATGTGGTGGCACACCTCCCAAGCGGGACTGTGCACCGGCGGATTGAGCACTTCAGGCTCGGTCCAGGTGTAACCGCGGTCGGCGCTGCGCACCGTGACGAGGTCCATGGGCGCGTGGCCGAGGTTTTCGCGGTTGACCAGTTGTCCGCCGTGGACGTCGCGATAGGTGCGGCCCCCGATGCCGACCAGCGTGCCGTCGCGCAGCAGGCTCACGCGTGTGCCGCCGGTTGTCGGTCTCGGTGTGGGGTGGTCGATCAGCAGCTCCGGCGCGGTCCAGGTCACGCCGCCGTCGGACGAGCGGGCCTTGTAGGTTTGGTAGTCGAGCGCTTCCACGCCGGAGGCGAGATCGAAGCTGGCGAACATCTCGCCGTCGTCGAGCACGATGATCGAGGGGTGCCAGGCGTGGATGGCGCGGCGCTCCGGCTCGGGATTGCGATAGACCAAGCCGGTGGCCAGCACGTCAATCATGGGCGGCCTCCGGCTGCCATAATCCGGGCTGATTCGCGGTCGGATCACCTGCCGCCGAACTCGATACCGCCCGACGATGCGTAGGGAGCATGCGATGCCTCCGGTCGAAGCCCTAGTGAATGCCCGCCGCAGCATAGAAGCCCGGTATCGGGCGCGCACGCCCGAATCGCGGGCGCTGCATGAACGGGCGTCGCAGACGCTGCCGGGGGGCGAGTCGCGCACGGCGACCTGGTTTGCGCCCTATCCCACCTACATCGCCACCGGTCTGGGCTCGACCCTGACCGATGTGGACGGCAATGCACTGGTGGATTTCACCTTCAACTCCACGTCCGTCATCCATGGGCATGCGCACCCCGACATCGTGGCGGCCGTGCAGCGCCGCGTGGCCGAGGGCACGGCCTGGAACGCGCCCAACGCGGGACAGGTGGAGCTGGCCGAGATTCTCTGCGGGCGGGTGCCGTCACTCGACCAGGTGCGCTTCTGCGCCTCCGGCACCGAGGCCAACATGCAGGTGATCAAGGCCGCGCGCGCGTTCACCAACCGCGATCTGATCATCAAGATGGACCTGGCCTACCACGGCACCTATGAGGGCGTGGAGATTCACCAGGGGGCCGACGGTTGGGGCGGTCCGGGAGCGCCGGTGTCGCGGGGCGTGCCCAGCAACGCCGTCGACAACGTGCTGATTGCCCCCTTCGACGACGCGGAGATCGTGGACTGGCTGCTCGAAACCCATCCCGGGCAGGTGGCCGCCATCGTGGTCAATCCGGCGCAGACGCAGGGCGGCCTGCGTGCGCCGTCGCCCGGCTACCTGCGCGCCCTGCGCGACGCCGCGGATGCGCACGGCACCCTGCTGGTGTTCGACGAAGTCATCACGCTGCGGCTGGCGCGCGGCGGCGGCCAGGAGCTCTTCGGCGTGCTGCCGGACCTGACGGCCATGGGCAAGATCATCGGCGGAGGGTTGCCCGTTGGCGGCTTCGGCGGCCCGGCGGAGGTGATGGAGATCTTTGCCGACCGGCAGCCGCCGGTCCTGCCGCACGCGGGCACCTTCAACGGCAACCCAGCCACCATGGCCGCGGGCATCGCCGCCATGCAGCTGCTCGACGCGCCGGCCTTCGAGCGTCTGGCGGAGCTCGGCGAGGCGCTTGGCGAGGGCCTGCGGGCGGCCTCGCGGCGGGCCGGCGTCGCGCTTCACGTGACCCAGGTCGCGTCGGTGGTCGGCGTCGAGGTCCCGCGGGGCGGCGCGTTCGCGGCGGAGATTCTGGACCTGATCGTCCTCGAACTGCTGAACCGCGGGTTCAAGGCCGCTTCCATGATGACCGTGTCCACGGCAACCACCACGGATGAAATCCGGGCGCTCGAAGACGCCTTGACGGACGTGCTGTGCGAGTTGCGTCCGGTTATTGCCCAGGTCGCGCCCGCGGTCACCGAACCGGCGGCGTCCGTCGGCTAATCGGATGTCGGCAACCTTGCGGTGGTCAGGCGTTTCACTTGACCGGCATGGCGGCGGCCGTCACGATAGAATGCCGATTAGGTCGGTCTGCAGCATGCGCGCGTCCGACCTCGCGAGCCGCCATATCAAGGGATAGGAGCCGCACACCGTGGCTGCCAGAGCAACCAACGTTCGCCGCTTGCCGGGTCCGATTCTGGCCCTGATCGCGTCCCTCATTTTCGTTGCCATGACGCTGCTGATCCTTCGGGTCGCGCTCAACCCGACCGAAGAGGCGATGCGGGCCAGCGCCGAGGCGGCGCGACCGCAGCGCGAGGCGGTTCAGGTCCGCACGCGCGCGGCGACAACGACCACGGAGACGGGGGCCGGGTCGGCCGCAAGCGAGGCTGAGACGAGCGGCCTGCCAGGCGTCGGCGATAGCCTGATATCGATGGACGACCTGACGGTCACGCTACTGGCGGTTGAGGATCTTTCGGAGTTGGCGCAACTCGTGGGCGATCCGGTCGACCCCCGCAAGGACTATTTCCGGATCATCACCATCGAGTTCGAAAACAACGGCTCCGACCCGGCCACCGTGCAGAACACCAACATCTGGTTGGTGAAGGCGGACGGCTCCCGCATCGTCGTGGATGCGAACTCACTTGACGCGCTTATCAGCGCACCCCCGCTCGCCTTCGAGAGCCGGCCGCTGTTCCTGGCGGAATCGGTGGCGGTGGACAAGTCGATCGTGGTGTCGGTGACGTTCGACGTCAGGGAAACCGACGAGGTCACGATGATCGACGTCGAGGGCCTGGAATTCGCCATGCCTGCGGTCAATATCGATGCCGGCGCCGTAGCGGAGGCCGAGGCCACGGCTGAGGCCGCGGCCACTGCCGAGGCCGCACCGGAAGGCGACGTTCGCGACACCCGTGCCGGGGCCTCGCTGGACACCGCCGTGAACCGTGGCCGGGCGCGCATCGAAGCCGTGGAGCAAATTGCCGAATCGCGCACCGGACTTCCCACGGTGGGCGACACGCAGCTTGGCGAGGACGGCCTCGAAGTGACGCTGGAATCGGTGCAGCGGTTCGACCAGCTGACGCAGGTTCACGGCTCGCCGTTCAGGCCCAAGAACGGCCAGTTCCAGATCGTGACCATCACGTTCAACAACACCAACGACAGCGGAAACATTGTCGTCTCCAAGGCGAACATCGTGATGATCGAGCCGGACGGCAATGAAATCGCCGTGGACTCGCCGGGCGTCAACGCGCTTATCGGCATGGCGACGACGGCAACGGAAGGCCGACCGCTGTTCCTGGTCGAGAGCGTGCCAAATGGCAAGACGGCCACGGTCGCCGTGGTGTTCGACGTCGATCCGGCCTTGCTCGACTTGCTCATCGACATCGAGGGCTTCCAGTTCGAGGTCCCCAACCCCTAGGCGCCTCGGCGCGGTCGCCGGCGAGTGGGCGGGGTGACGAGGCCGTCGGGCGGGCGTGAGTTTCCGCGCGTGATCCGCACGCAGCGGCTCGCGCTGCGGCCGTTCACGCTGGCGGACGTGGACGCCGTGCTGGGGTATGAGTCAGACGCGGCCTACGGGAAGTTCCTCGGCGTGCCGCGGCCATACCGGCGACGGGATGCCGAGCGCAGCGTTGCGTCGCGGATGCTCTGCGACTGGTCGCGGTCGGCCATGTGGGCCGTGGACCCGAGGGCGACGCCATCGGGCACGTGGGCATGACCCTGTACGCCGGTCACGGGCGCGTCGATCTCTACTACGGCCTCGCGCCGGCGCGCTGGGGCATGGGCTACATGACGGAGGCCGTGCGAGCCGCCATCGATGCCGCCTTCACGGCGCACCGGGGCGTCAACCGCGTGCAGGCCGACGCCAATCCCGAGAATCCGGCCTCGCTGCGGGTGATGCAGAAGGCCGGAATGACCGCCGAGGGGCTGCTGCGCCAATACGTCGTCATGCACGGCGCGGCCACCGACCAGGTCATGTGCAGCATCCTGCGCCGCGAGTGGGAGGCTGCGCGCGAGCGCTAGCGCCGCGCCATGCCGGTGCCGGCCCGATTGGACTCACCGCCGGTTTCGCGTCTATCGCGGCGAGACCCGACCGCCGATTTGCTCCAGCACGCGAAGGGTATCGGCCACCGCCCAGGTTTCGACGATGCGACCGTCCACGACGCGTCGGATGGCGATGACCTCGCCGCAGACCGTTTGCCCCGTGGCCGGTATGCCCTGGTAGGCGCCCCGGTGGGTGCCGCGCCAGGTGGCGTGCGTGGTGACGAACTCGCCATCCTCGAGATGCCGCTCGATGGTCCAGCGAAGATCGGGAAACGCCTCCAAGCGATCGCGATGAACGGCCTTGATCGCGGCCGGCGTCACGCTCGCACCGGCGCGGTGGACGAGGCCGTCCGGATCGTGCAGCTCGTCGAAGACTCCCCAGTTGCGCCCATTGAACGCCTCATCGGCCAGGCGCTGCACGATGGCCGCGTTGCGGCCGGTCACGGGCTAGTCATCCTCGGGCATGAAGCCGGCGTTGATGAATCCACCGTCGATGGTGATGGCGGTGCCGCTGATGTAGGTCGATCCGTCGCCGCAGAGAAACACCGTGAGGTCCGCGATCTCCTCCGGCACGGCCTCACGCTTCATGGGGAAGCGTCGAATGCGCTGATCGCGCAGCTCCGGGCGGCGCCGGTAGATCTCCTGCACCATCGGCGTTTGCGTCACGCCGGGACAGATGGCGTTGACATTGATGTCGTAGGGCGCCCATTCGATGGAGAGCATCTGCGCCAGGGCGATCAACCCCGCCTTGGCGGGACTGTAGGCCCCGCGGTCGGGCACCGGAACCATGGCTCCGACCGACGAGATCAGCACCACGCGGCCGCCCTCGCCCTGGCGCACCAGCTGCCGGCCAATGGCCTGGCAGAGCAGGAATCCGCCGGTGAGATGGGTGTCGAGGACCGAGCGCCAGTCCTCCTCCGCCAGCTCGAGCAGCGGGGCGATGGCGGTGTTGCCCGCGCCGTGGACGAGAAAGTCGCAGCGGCCGAAGTGGTCGACGACCTCGTCGACGGCCTGCTGAACCGAGGCGCCCGAGGCGGAATCGAGGTCCACCGGCAGGGCCCGACCGCCGCTCTCCTCGATCTCGTTCGTGAGCGCCTCGCTCCGGCCGCGGTCGATGTCGGCGATCGCGACGGCGGCGCCCTCGCGAACGAAGCGACGGCAGATCGCAGCGCCCAAGCCGCCCGCGCCGCCGCTCACAAATGCCACCTTGCCCGTCATCGTGGTGCCCCTTCTCGTATTGGCCGCTCGAGGCGCGGCCGGTCAGCCGGAGCGCCAGGGACCAACATTGCGCCGCAGCCTATCGCTAAGCGGTGCGCCGGTGCGAAACCTCGGACATCGGCGACCGGATCACGAGCGCTGCATGAAGTCGGCGATCATCTGCGCGACCTCGCGCGGGCACTCCAGCGGCAGCGAGTGCGAGGCGCCCGCCAGCCACCGAAGCTCGATGTTGTCGCGCCGCGGGATGTGCAGCTGCTCGTGCGTCGCCGGCTGGCGTCCGCGGTCGCCATAGAGCTCGAGGATCGGCAGGTCGGTGTGCTGCAGGACGTCGAACCCGTCCCAGGTTCTCCAGATCGCGGCGAATTCGTGCCGTTGCCGGTCGGTCCAGCGGTGCAAGACCTCCTGGCGCAGTGCCTCGCGCTCCGCCACTTGGACATCCGACAGCGTGCTCATGGTGTCGTCATTGAAGGCATCGTGCTGCGCATGGTGGTTGGTCCAACCCTCGATCGAAATCACGCCGTGCAGGGCCTCGGGGCGCACGCGCGCGATTTCCAGCGCGATCATGCCGCCGATGCTGTGACCGCCGACGAAGCACGGGCGCAGCTTCAGGCAGTCCAGGACGTGCAGCACGTCCTCGGCGAACGACTCGATCGATCCGTCGACCGGCGGCGGCCAGCTGCCACCGTGTCCCCGGAGATCGACGACGACCACGTGCAGCGCCGGGTCCAGGTGCTCGACGATGCCCTTGAGCGCACCGGCGGCGTTGAAGCTGCCGGGAATCAGGGCCAGCGGCGGCGACCGGCCGTCGCGAACGTGGTACGCGATGGTGGCGCCGGGAACGTCGATCACGTGCTCGGCAAACCTGGATCCCAGGCCCGCTCCCAAACCGGGCGCGGCCGAGTCTGGCTTCACGAAGCCGATGCCTGCCGCGGATGGCGCAGGCCGTCGAGATCGGCCAGCCGCACCCGCAGCACCTCCACCGTCTGCTTGCCGCCGGCGAAGGCAATGAACAGATGCCCGTCGTGCTCGATGACGTGGGGGTAGTCCACCCAGCGCCCGCCCACCAGATAGGCCATCGTGTGGAAGACCAGGCCGTCATCGCTGATCGAAATCGCCAGCGGGTCGCGCTTCGCGGGATTGGGGTTCGAAACCAGCACGTAGCGACCGTCGGCCAGCCGCAGGCCGCTGAACTTGGACGTGGCGTCAGGGAAGTTCGTCCGCACCGGGCGGCTCCAGGTGCGACCGCTGTCCGTTGATACCGAGCGATAGAGGAAACCACTGCGGCGACCGTCCCGAAACAGCGCCGCCAACCGCCCGTCGGGCAGCGCCCACCAATGCGGCTCCTCCGCCGAGAGCTCGGTGCTGGAACCCAGCACTGGAACCGACGTCCACCGATCGATCGCCTCCACGCCGCCGACCAGGAAGTCGACACCGATGTCGCGATAGTTGTGGCGACGCCGGGACATCAGCCATTTACCGTTGGGGAGTTTCTCCGGTGGGAAGTTGTTGATGGCGTCGCGGCAGACGACGCCCAGGGGCGCCCACGAGTCATCGGTCGGGTCCAGCCGGAACGCGTGCAGCGCCAGGCTCGGACCGAAGAATCCGGCGGCCTCGTCAAGCGACGCCAGGGCCAACAGCTCGCCGTCGCGGCGCCAGAATCCGCGTGAGATATAGCGCAAGCCTCGATCGCTGCGCTGGCCATAGAGCGGGGATGTCGGTCCTGACCCGGGAGGCTCGGGCGTGAGGAATCGGGGCGTCGACCAGCGGAGCCCGTCGCGACTTGTGGCGAACTTCACCCGCTGCCCTACGCGGTCTTCGATGCCGGGCCCGTCGCTCCACATGACCCAGAACTTCCCGTCGTGACGCGCCAGGTAGTTGTGCTGGTTGACGCCGCCGCGGTCGCGGTCGAGGTCGCTGCCGTGGCGCGCCTCGGCGCGCACGTCGCTGACGACGACATGCTCCGACGGCACCCGCGGCAGCGCGGCGAAGTCGATCCGGTGCGGATCGTCCGGCACCCACGGGCCCGCGAGCATGCGCGCCGGATCGATTTGCGTCATGTGCTCAGTGATCGTGGGCGCGTCACAACCTGACCCTCGGCGGACAGGAGGCGTTGCAGCTCACCCACCGGGACGCGCCGCGGCGTGACGCCGCGGCGCAGGGCGAGGTGCGCCGCCGTGCCGGCCGCCTGACCCAGCGCCATCCAGGTGGGCTCCATGCGGATCGATGAGTAGGCCACGTGGGTGGTGGACGCCGCCACTGGGACGATGAGGTTCTCGATTTCCACCGGAATCATGATGCGAAACGGTATCTCGTAAGGCCGCGTGAGCGCGTCCAGCATGCCCAGATAGCCCTCCAGCACCTGCGTGTCCGTCGGCTGGCGTTTGCGGCACGGAAAGCTGTCGATGGGGAATTCGCCCACCGCGATGGCGTCGTCGTGCCGTCGCGAGCCGGTGGTCATGTCGTGCTCGGTCAGGGTGTACTCGCCGACGAGACGGCGGCCCTCGCGCACGTAGAGCTGGAAGGGAAAGTGCCCGTTGTCGGCGAACTCGTCGAGCGGCAGGTGATAGCCGTTGGCGATTCGCCGGTGCTCCGGCGGAATCTGCTCGTCGTTCTGGAGAAACCACAGCAGGCCCAATGTCAGGTTGCGATGTCGCCGGCGGATGCGCTGCCGGGTCGCATCGTCGCCCTCGACATAGCCGCGGTTCTCCTCCGGAAATGGGAACCCGAGCGGACGCGGGTTGACGTTGACGTCGGTCTTTTGGTTGGGGATGTCGGTCACGGAGAGCGCGCGCACGAGCGTGTCGAAGTGGGCGGGGTGGTAGCCGCGCCCGGGCTTCAGCGTCTTGGGCCCGCTGAGCCGTCCGGCGGCGAGATCGTTGAAATAGCCGGCGTACTCCATGCGGTCGTAGCCGGCGGGCGGCTCGGTGAGTCGGTGGGCGTTGGCCGGATTCGTCGTTAGGCACAGCCGGTAGGTGTAGGCCGGCAGCCGGTAGTCGGCGGCGCCCGTCGTGCCCGGCAGAAAGACGCCCTCCTGGTAGTCGAAGTAGACGACGCCGGCGTGCGGTTCTTGGAAGGCGTCGCGCGACTCGCGTCCGAGCCGGTAGTCGGCGCCCGCCGCCGCGTACAGGTCGCCTTCGTAGGTGGCGTCGACGAATACGCGTCCGTGGATGGTGGACGGGTGTCCGCTGGCTCGATCGACGACGGTAATCGCGGTCACGGCCGGGCCCGAGCGCTCCACGGACGCCAGCCGCACGCCCCAGAGCACGCTGATCGTCGGCTGTTCGCCGACCATGGCCTCGAAGACTGCTTCGGCCACCGACGGCTCGTAGTAGTAGCCGGCGTCGCAGAGGCGCACGTGATCCGAGTTCGCACCGTGGCGGGCCACGTAGGCCGCCAGCACTCGCTCCGTGAACTCTCGAAACAGGCCGCCGATGAGATCGCGATGCTCGATGTCGCTCTTGCCCAGACCGCTGGCCGCCATGCCGCCGATGTGCCGGTGATACTCGATCAGCAGGACCGACCGTCCCAGGCGCGCGGCGGCGACGGCCGCGGCAGTGCCGCCTGGCGTCGCCCCGAGCACGACGACGTCGGCTTGCTGCGCGGCGTAGGCGGGCGCCTGGCCGGCGCCGGTTGGATCGCGATCATGGCGTGGGGGCATGGCTGAATGGCGGCGCGGCGTGCTGCTCGTCGGCTAAGGGAAGGGTACGCGCTACGCGACGGACGCAAGGCGCGCGGCGTTGCGCCCGGATTCGGTCAGATACAGGCGATCCGCATCGTGCGTGACCAGCCCGCGCTCCGCGGCCGACTGCACCACGCGTTGGGCGAATTCGGGCTGCCAGCGCATGTGCCGCTGCATGTGGTCGATGCGGCTCTCGGCGGCGGCTGCCGGCGTGCCCTCATGGGTCGCCAGGTGAATCAACAGCATCTGCCGGGCAAACGCCCAGCGCTGGCGTCGACGGCGACGACCCGTCACCAGCAGGCCGCGCTCGGGCGCCAGCAGCAACGCGGCCGCGAACGCCACGCCGACGACGGTGGCCATGGCGCCGGCGATGTTGGCGTCGAGCGCACGCGCGAGCCAGTAGCCGCCGATGGCGCAGGCGGCCCCAATGACCACGCTGAGCCCCAGCATGCGCGGCAGTCGATCGGTCAGCAGGTGCGCGGCCGCGGGTGGTCCGATCATCAGCGCCACCACCAGGATGCTGCCCACCGCGTCGAACGCGCCCACCGCGGTCACCGACACCATGCCCATCAATCCGTAGTGGATCAACGCCGGCGAGAATCCGAGGGCCGTCGCCAGCCCGGCGTCGAAAGTGGCGAGCTTGAGCTCCTTGTAGAACACGCCGCCGACGATCACGTTGATGAGCAGGATGCCGCCCATGACCCAGAGCGCCACGGGTCCGAGATCGACGCCAAACGGGGCGAAGCGGTTGAACGGGGCAAACGCAAGCTCTCCCAGCAGCACGGCGTCGCTGTCCAGATGGACGTCACCCGCGGCAGCCGAGATCAGAATCACCGCAATGGAAAAGAGGGCCGGAAACACCAGCCCAATCGCCGTGTCCTCGCGAACCAGCCCCGTCCGGTTGACCATCTCCACCAGGACGACCGTCGCCAACCCGACAACGGCGGCGCCGCCGATCAGCAGCGGCGACCGCAGATCCGCGACGACGAAGAACGCCAGCACGATGCCCAGCAGGACCGGGTGGCTGATGGCGTCGCTCATCATGGACATGCGCCGCAGCATCAGGAAGGCGCCGGGAATCGCGCACGCCGCGGCCACGACGACGGCGACGATCTGGACCTCGAGCTGCGCGGGAGTCACGGCGCGCCTTCGTCGGCTTCGCGCAGGCGCGCCGCTCGGGAGGCCCGGTCGTGGCCGCGCTCGGTCAGCGTCCAGGTGTCGCCCGCCCCGCGGCGCGCGAGGCCCTGCGCGGCAAGCGCCGCCAGGGCGCGGTCGACGATCGATCGGCCTCGCACCGCGTAGAGCGCGGCCACGTGGTGCGCACGGTCGGGCTCGCGCGCGTGCTGCGCCGAGAGCGCCGCCAGATCCGCCAACACGGTCTCCAGGGCCAGCAGGCGTCGGCGGCGCCAGGCGCGAAGGCGCGCCCACGCGAGTCCGCGACGCGGGGCGAACAGCAGCGAAACCGCGACGATGCCGGTCGCGACCAGCACGATCGTCGGCCCGGTGGCGGTATGCGCGGTGGTGCTGATGACCGACCCGGCCACACCGGCGAACGCGCCAAGCGCGGCCGAGAGAATCACCATGACGCCGAGCCGGTCGGTCCACTGGCGCGCGGCGGCGCCGGGGGCCACCACCATGGCGCTCATCAGCACCACGCCGACGGTCTTGAGCCCCACCACGATGGCGATGACCAGCAGACTCGTCAGCAGCACGTCCAACCGTCGCACGGGGAATCCGAGCGAGGCGGCGAAGTCGGGGTTGAAGCTCAACAGCTTGAACTCCTTCCACAGCACCAGCAGGGCCAGCACCGCAATGGCGCCGACGGCGGCCATGGTGATCACGTCGACTTCGAGCAGGGCCGCCGCCTGGCCGAAGAGGTATCGATCCAGCCCGGCTTTGCCGGCCGCCGGCTGACGTTGAATGAAGGTGAGGACCACGAGTCCGGCACCGAAGAACACGCTGAGAATCAGCGCCATGGCGGCGTCGGCCTTTACCCGCGATGCGCGAATGATGCCGAGAATGGCCAGCGCGGCCACCCATCCGGCCAACGCCGCGCCGATCATGAGCACCAGCGGCGTGCGGCTGCCGGTGATCAGAAAGGCGAGCGCAACGCCCGGCAGCGCAGCGTGCGACATGGCGTCACCCAGCAGCGCCTGCCGCCGCAGCACGGCGAAGGCGCCCACCGCGCCGCTGACGATGCCGAGCACCGCCGAGCCGAGCGCCACGGTGCGCAGCGTGTAATCGAAGAGCAGGTCGCCGAGAACGTCCACGGCAGCGCCCGTCAGCCCGGCCGGTGCGGCTCGTTCACGAGGCCGATCCCGCGCTCACGCCGTTGGCGTGGCCTCCGGCGATGCCGGAGATTCGCCCGCCGTAGGTCTGCCGCAGGTTCTCCTCGGTGAACACGTCCGCGACGGGCCCGGCCGCTATGCGGCGGACGTTGAGCAGCGTCACCCAGTCGAAGTACTCCGTTACGGTTTGCAGGTCGTGATGCACTGCCACCACCGTCTTGCCCTCGGCCCGCAGGGTTCGCAGCAGGCTCACGATCGCCCGCTCGGTGGTGGCGTCCACGCCCTGGAAGGGCTCGTCCATCAGGTACACCTCGGCGTCCTGCACCAGCGCGCGCGCCAGGAAGACGCGCTGCTGCTGACCGCCGGAGAGCTGGCTGATCTGCCGGTCGGCGTAGGCCTCCATGCCCACCTGCCGCAGGGCGGCCTGCGATCGTTCGCGCTGGGCGGCGCCCGGGCGGCGGACCCAGCCCAGGCGCCCGTAGGTGCCCATGGTGACGATGTCGAGCGCCGTGGTGGGGAAGTCCCAGTCCACGCTGCTGCGCTGCGGCACATAGGCCACCAACCGGCGTTGCTCGCGATAGGGGCGTCCCAGGATGCGCACGCGCCCGGCGGCCGGCCGGAGCAGCCCGAGGATGGTTCGCAACAGGGTGGTCTTGCCGGCGCCGTTGGGTCCCACGATGGCCATCAGCACGCCGCGCGGCACCTCGAGATCCACGTCCCAGAGGGCGGGGCGTTGCTGATAGGCCAGCGTGACGTCGGTGGCCTCGACGGCGAGCGGCGCCTCGGCCTCGCGGTGACCGGTGACGGGCGTGTCCGCCGCGGCGAGCGTCATTCGCCGGTCAGCCCGCTGACGATGGTGTCGATGTTGTGGCGAATCATGCCCAGGTAGGCGCCTTCCGGCGTGCCCTCCGCGCCCATGGCGTCGGAGTAGATTTCGCCGCCGACGACCACGGTGTGTCCGCGCGCGCCCGCGGCCTCGATGACCGCTTGGACGCCCTGGTCGGGCACCGAGGACTCGATGAAGACGGCGCGAATGCCACGGTCGCTGATGAAACGCGCCAGGTCTTGCACGTCGGCGGTGCTTGCTTCGCTCTCGGTGCTGATGCCCTGCAAGCCCCGCACCTCGAACCCATATCGCTGGGCGAAGTAGTTGAACGCGTCGTGGGCGGTGACCAGGGCGCGAATGCCCGCATCCAACGTGTCGGCCTGCGTCTTGACATAAACGTCAAGCGCTTCGATTTCCGCGATGTACGCCTCGGCGTTGGCGCGGTAGGTCGCCGCTCGATCGGGGTCCATCTCGACCAACGCGTCGCGGATGCTTGCGACCACGACGGTCCAGAGGTCGAGATCGAACCACACGTGCGGGTCGTAGGCGCCCTCGAACTCGGGCGGCGCGAGCAGCTGGGCACGGTCGATGCCGTCGGTCACGCGCAAGGAGCGCACCCCGAGGTCCTGCATGCGCTCCAGGACGCCGGTCATGCCCGCCTCGAGGTGCAGGCCGTTCCAGAACACGACGTCGGCCGATTCGAGCCGCGTGATGTCGCTCTCGCTGGCCCGGTAGAGATGGGGATCGACGCCCGGCCCCATGAGGGCGTGCACCTGCACGCCATCGCCGCCGACCCGGCGCACGGCGTCGGCGATCTGCCCGATCGTGGCCACGATGTGGAGAGGACGCTCTTCAGCATCATGCGACACGGCGGCGCCGCCGTTGCAGGCGGCCAGCAGCAGGACGGCTGCCGTGAGGCCGGCCAACCGGGCACGGGCCGTCAATGCGTGAACAGCTCTGGACAGCAGGGGCGATATCCCCGCGGGTGGCGGCGCGGCCAATGATTACATGGGCTAAGTCAGTGAATCAACCTTCGCAATAGCAAAGTTGTGTTAATCAACAATTGTGGGCTTGGCGCGCCCCACGGAGGTTGCCGGCAGGCGCCGCTCCTACACCCCGCACGGGGGGTAGTCCGCCTTTTCCGGAGTGTTGCTGGGAGAGTGCGGCGAGCCGATGGAAATACGTGCGAAGAAGGCCGCGTCCGCCGCCGTGACGTTGCACCAATAGAAGCCCAATGCCTGGAGGGTGGCGACGTCCGGCACGTGGCGCCACTGTCCAAGTCCCGCGTCGAAGCTGAAGATGCGGTCGTCGCCGCCGTCGAAGCGGCGCACGAGCTGGCTGTGGACGGCCCATTGGTCATCCAGCGGAATGGAACCCACCACCTCCACCGGCACGTTGAACCAGGCAAGGACGAGCGTCCAATCAATCTGGGAGACGAACGGGCTGTCGGGAGCCACCCAGCGGCGCACGATGTGGCCGTCCGTCCGCCGCACGACCAGATAGGTCTGCCCCAGGGTTTGGTCGCGGATGACGCCGCGGCGAATGACCCCATCGGGACCGGCGATGTCCAGTCCGCCGTAGGCGCCGACGCGGCCAATGCCCATCACGAAGGAGGTCTCCGGCTGGTCGAGGCGTTGAATCAGCACCCGGTCGCCGGCCAGCGCGATGGCCTGGGCCACCGCCGTGCTGCCGATGGCTTGCCCTTCGGCCGGAATCGGGAGCGGATCGGGCGCCGGCGGCTGTGATGGTTGCGGGGCGGGTTCGGGTGTCGACGTGGGAGTTGAAGACCCACTTGGACCAGCAGGACCCGGCGGCCCCGGCGGCCCCGGCGGACCGGGCGGCCCCGGCGGACCGGGCGGGCCGGGAGGAGGAGTCGGAGGAGGCGGAGGAGGCGGCGGCGGAGGAGGTGGTGGCGCGGGACGCACCGTGACCGAAACCTCCCTGGTGCCACGGACTTCGGACCCGCGCTTTAGCGTAAACGTGAAGGTCGTCGATTCCGAGGGGGTTACCACAGCACGTCCGAACCTGTTGAGACCCGAATCGACGGTGATCACGGTGCCGTCGCCCCACTTGATCTCGAGTGTGAGATCGGCGCAGGGTTCGCCGCCACAGCTGGCGCTCCAGAACAGCTTGACCGATTCACCGCTATCGATGGTGAGGGACGGGGAAATGGATGGGGCATTGGCGGTCGCCGGCTGGATGGAGAAACGGTGGATCTTGGCCCGGCTCAGGACGGTGATCGAGACGTAGGCGTAGATGTGGATCCCAGTCCGCTTCCGCAGGGCAAGCCTGTAGCGAAATTGGCCCCAATTCGGTGGTGTGGTGGTGACGACGCTGCCGATGAGGTGGTCGTCCTCTTCGGTGCTGGACACCGAAACGCTCGGATCGTCGATCAACACCGTGATACCGGTGCAGTCGTCGTCGCAGTCAATGTCCCAGTGCAGCTTGAGCGACTCGCCGCGCCAGATGGTGATCGAAGTGGCTGAGCCTGGGTCGCTGGCATCCGGCGCAGTGACGGTAAAGTACTTGACAAAGGGGTTAACGTTCGGGGGGTCGCCGCTCTGGGCCGCAGCCGGCTGTGGCGTGGCCGGAATCCACAAGACGGCGACGAGGACCGCGAGCGCCGCCAGCACCCTCGAGCTGCTGACCATCACGTCCCCATGGTCCTCTTCCACGCGTAACGAGGGCTGATTATGCCGCGTCAAACAAGGCGCCCACGCTCGATGGCGTTCGCACGACAGGCTAGCGCAGGAATTCTCGACATCTTGACATCAAATAGATCAGACATCATGATGTCTCAATGCGAACCACGCTGACGCTTGACGAAGACGTGGCCGACTTCCTACGCGAGCAGGCCCGCCTGCAAGACCGGCCATTCAAGCAGGTCGTGAACGACACGCTGCGCCGGGGGATGTCGCCGGCGGTCCGCGAGGAGGGGCCCGCGTATCGGGTCAGGCCGCTCCGCGGCGGGTTCCGACCGGGCGTGGATCCGCTCAAGCTCAATCAGCTCAACGATGAGCTGGAAACGCAGGAGTTCGTGGGCCGGGACGCCGAGTGATCGTCCCCGACCTGAACCTGCTGCTCTACGCCCACAACGACGGCGCGCACTTCCACGATGCGGCCCGGCGCTGGTGGGAAGCGTCGGTGAATGGGACGGAGCGCGTTGGCGTGCCCTGGGCCGTGGCCACCGGATTCGTGCGGCTGATGACGCATCCGCTGGTGCTCGTGGATCCCGCAACGCCGGCGACGGCCGCGGGCTACGTCGACGAGTGGTTCCGCCTGCCCAACGTCATCCCCCTGAATCCCGGTCGGGATCATCTCGCGCTGTTTCGACAATGCCTCGCCGCCGCCGGCGTGGGCGCCAACCTGGTGACCGACGCGCACCTGGCGGCCCTGGCGATGGAATACCAAGCCGAATTGCACTCCACCGACACCGACTTCAGCCGTTTTCCCGGCCTCCGCTGGCGCAATCCACTCTGACGAACAGCTCGCTTGACCTTTTCGTCATTCCGGCGGAGGCCGAAATCCAGGGCCCGTCGCGCCTTCGTGTACCGTCGCTGCATGTCACGAACCACCGTCGACATCGACGACCGCGCCTGCGCCGAGGTGATGCGGCGCTATCGACTCGCGACTAAAGGCGAGGCGATCAACTACGCCCTGCGAACGCTGGCGGCCGACCCGCTGTCGCTTGACGAAGCGCGCACGCTTAGAGGCAGCGGTTGGAATGGTGACCTTGACAGGATGCGCTCCAGCCGCGCGTGAAGGCCCTGCTCCGACACCTCGGGCTAGGGTTGCTGTCGCCGGACTAGGGAGTGATCAGCCGGATTCCGAGGCTTTCTGATCGGCCTCGTACTCGCGGAGGCAATCCACGATCACCTTGTTCATTTCGCAGAATCTCGTGTCCGCGAAGTCCGCCACCCACGCTTCCAGCTTGGCACGCGTGGCGCATTCGTCCCACCCAACCCCAAAGTCAGATTCATCTAACATATAGTCCTTATCTTCGTGCAAAACGGTCCAATCATCCTTCAACGAGGTGTGCTTGAGTCTGAAAAGCTTCGGATTCGTCTTGATACTCTCAAAGATCTTAGCCCTCAGCCGGTCGTTAGTCTCGTCGCCACGACCAAGCGTGAGTTTGAGCCAAGGTCGTCCGCTAGTTGCGAACGAGAATTCGAAGAGCAACAAGGCATTGGATTCTGGGGCCCAACTAGTCCCTGTCTGCGTCGCCTCATGCTTTTCCCAATCGGCCGAGCGGAATCGAACCAACGTGTTACTTTCCATATCTAATATCCACCCAGATTGACGTTCAATGACTTCCTTGAGTAGAGGCTTCGTTTCGTCTGTCCTGGATGGTCGATGGGCAATTATTAGCTCGATCGCTACCCGGTGCTCCTGATAGATTCTTCGAGCCAGTTCCGGAATGCTCGTATCCGACATGAGATTTCTCCTTAGCGTGGTTGCGTATTGACGCAAGAATGCGCGGACATCCGCATTAGTCGAGCTTTTGTCGTTCTCGGCAATCTGTTGAACGGTATCGTAGACGACGGCGTACGTGAGAGGCTTCCAGTGTTTTCTTTCTTTCTCGCGAAACGGGTGGGTTCCCCAAGGTGTCAAGAACACGTAGGACTTGGTAAACGTCGAATAGGAGACCTCAAGCGCCTGCCGGTAACGGGTCAGCTGCTCATCGTGTTCTTCGGAAAATGTCTTATTCTCGATCGCGCAGAGGACTTGCTCCGATTCGTTAACGATCAAGAGGTCCAAGAATCCCCCCTGCCCATCGACCTCGTGTGGCCATTCCCGGATTACGTCGGTCGCCGACCAATCAAAGGCTTCGGCTGCCTGTGGCACTCCGGCGCGGCGAAGAAAGCGTTTGAGGAAACAGTCGCCAAAGCCGTGACGCTCGCTTGGGTCGAGAAGCCAGGCGAGCGCATTTGAGTGAAATTCCTCGAAGCCCCAGAGATATCCGCCTGATCCGAACCGGAACTGGCCGATTACGTCGAGTGCATCGAACTCGGATCGTTGCTCCGCGGCAAGCGTCGCCAGCCGCTTCAGACGCTCATCCGCTTCGAGCGTCTTGAGGAGCGTCTCCTGCCGGGAACGGTCCTCGGCAAGCGCGAGTTCCAGGTGCTTCAACTCGGACAGGACGTTGAGTAGTGCCGACCTCTGCACGGCTTGTCGATCCGCAATGAGGCGTTCGAGTTGCGCCAGCGCAGGGATGGCGCTTTCCAGCACCGACGCCTGGTTCGTTGTCATCGTCATCTCGCTACGCATTCGCCGTTCAGCCGGCTACCACCGAAGCCCAGACCCGACTCCTGACCACTATAGCCATCGTCGCGCCCGCACCGCGCGCGGCGTTGGATGCTGCATTCGTATTGCCGAGAATGTCATTGCCAGGCCAATCGAACCTTGATGCGCGCTGGATGGTCGACGTACGGGCCGATCGCAGACCGCCCATTCGCGGTAATCCCAAAGTCTTCGACCCGCGAGTCTCACTTCATCTAGCTCGCGTCGCCTGTCTGACGTTGCCAATGAGGGGATGACCATATGACTTATGCGTCTTGCTCCTCGGCCTCATATTTTCGGAAACAGTTCACGATGACCTCGTTCATGGCGGGAAATATCTTGTCAAAAAAGTCCTCCAACCACGCCTCGATCTTGGCGCGAGTGGTACCGTCGTCCCAGGCTACTCCCAAGTCATCGTCGCCCAGAATCTTCTCTTCATGCAGAGACATCCAACTCTCAGTGAGCGCGGTGGCCTTGAGCCTGAATAGATTCGGGCGTTCCCGAACAGACTCGAATAGAGTCGTTCTCACGCGGTCGTTTTCTTCACTGCGCGCCCCAATCCGGAGTTGGAAATATAGACGCCCGCTAGCGGGGATAACAAACCTAAGAAACACCAAACGACGCCAATCGGTAGGGAACACTCGCAGTCTATCCGAAGATTCCCGTCCGAATTCCCATCCTGGTTGTTGGTCTATTGCATCCTTGAGTAGCGGCTTTATCTCCTTCGGCCAGTTTGGGCGGTTGGCGATCAATAACTCCACCGACTCTCGGTTCTCCAGATAGATCCTCCGGGCCTGTTGGGCAATGCTGGTGTCGGGCACGAGATTCCTCCTCAGTGTGGTTGCGTATTGACGCAGGAATATACGGATGTCGTCAGCTATACAGTATTCGCGGTCTTCGTCGAGACGTTGAATGATCTCATATATGTCAGTGTACGTAACACACGACCAGTGTTCTTGCTCTTCCCTACGGAACGGCTTGGTTCCCCGAGGAGTCAAGAACACATAGGTTTTCTCATAGTCCGGATACGCAGTCTCCAATGCTTGCCGATAACGCGTGAGCTGTTGACTGTGTTCATGGGAAAACGTCTTGTTCTCGATGGCGCATAGCATCCGGGCCGGTTCGTTGACAATCAGAATGTCCAAATATCCCCATCGTTCATCGACTTGGTTCTCCCACTCGCGGATTGATTCCGTGGCTGTCAAATCGGCGGTGGCAATTGCTGGCGGCGCTCCGGCGCTGCCAAGAAACGGTATGAGGAAATGCGTGCCAAGGCCGTGGCTTTGTTTTGGATCGAGCAACCACGCCAGGAGATTCGAGTGCAGGTCCTCCGGGCCCCAGACGCGCTTGCCTGACCCCCACCGCATTTGCCCCACAAAATCGAGCGCATCGAATTCGAGTCGTTGCTCGTGCGCTAGTTGCTTCAGCGGCTCGAGAGCCTGTATAGCGCGTTCGAGCGCCTGTGCTTGATCCGTCGTCATCTCGCTACGCACTCACCGTCTAGCCGCCCGCCGCAAACGCCGAAACCAGTCTCCCGACCACTATAGGCGTGGCGGCGCTCGCACACCGCGCGGCGTGGGGTGACTCGGGTTCTCCGCAGCGCCTACTCGTCACCGTCCGACGAATCCTCCGGCTCCAAGCCCGCACTCTCCGCAAAAACCTTGAACGCATGCATGATCTTGAGCGACTGGCGTTTGAACAGCGGCCGCATGAACCACGACGCGATGCGCATGAAGCCGCCGAACTCGAAGACGTTGTGGGCCACCCACCGGGTGGCGTTGGGGCCCTCTTCGACGAACCAATTCTCGATGACGTTCTGCACGCCCTCGGTCTCGTAGGTCCCGCTGATCTCGTCCGGCAGGTTGTAGCGCGTGAGCGTTTCGATCATGTCGAAGGTCTCGCCGTTGTCGCGCTCGAACACCAGGCGTGACTGCGCGCCGGGCTGACCCTCGACGCCGCTGACGTGCTCGAAGCGCTGTAGGCCGTCCATCCACTTGACCATGTTCTCGGGGTCGTCGAACAGCTTGACCATCCGCTCGCGCGGCAGATTGATCACGAGCTCGCAGGTGTACTTCACATAACGTTCCCGAGTGGGTGGCCGACCATGCTATCGCGAGTGGCAACCGTTGCGGCCGAGCGCGAATGTGGGACCGTGATCGCGAAGGCGAGTCGGCGCCGGGTCGCACCACTTATCCTTGGTGACGCAGTGAAAGGGGATGGCCATGGCTGAGAGCACGCGGGTCGTCATCATCGGCGCGGGCCACAACGGCCTCGTTGCCGCGGGGTATCTCGGGCGGGCCGGGCTGAACGTCCAGGTGCTGGAGCGCCGAGACGTGGTCGGCGGCGCGGCGGTGACCGAGGAGTGGTTTCCCGGCTTCCACATCTCCACTTGCTCCTATGTCTGCCACATCTTGCAGCAGAAGGTGATCGACGAGCTCGAGCTGCGCAGCCACGGTTTCCATGTCCATCCCATCGACCCATCGCGCGTCCATCCTTTCCCCAACGGCAAGGTGGTGACGTTCTGGCACGACGACGAGAAGACCGTCGACGATCTGCGCAAGGTCTCGCCGGAGGATGCCGACGCCTGGATGGACTGGGCCGATATGTGGCACCGCGCCGTCGGCATCCTCAGCGACTACTACCTCCGCCGGCCTCCCGCGCTGGCCGAGTTGACCGAAAGATTCCGCGCGGAGGGCGAAGAAGAGCTGCTGGAGACGCTGCTGACCGTCCCGTTCAAGGACCTGATCGAGCAGTTCTTCGTCTCGGACGAGGTCAGGGCGGCGGTGAGCACCAGCACATGGGACATGGGGGATATCGGCGCACCGGGCAGCGCCTACATCACGGCGCTCTACCGGTTCAGCGCCTTTCGGGAGGACACCGAGAACTACGGCATCGTCCGCGGCGGCATGGGCGGCATCACCCAGTCGCTGGCGCGCTCCGCCGAGGCGGCCGGCGTGTCGATCAGGACCGGCGCCGAAGTGGACCGCATCCTGGTGGATCGCGGGCAAGCGGTCGGCGTCCGGCTTGCCGATGGCGAGGTCATCGAGGCCGACATCGTGCTGTCGAACGCGGACCCCAAGCGGACCTTCCTCAAGCTGCTCGACGAGGCCGACCTTGGCGGTGAGTTCACCGCGGCGGTGAGAGCGCTGAAGACGAACTCGGCCTCGGCCAAGTTCCTCTGTGCCGTGCGGGAGTTGCCCGACTTCTCCGGACACCTGGGTGACGGATTCAACCCGGAGCACCTGGCGATGATGAGCCTCTGCCCCTCGGTCGAGAACGCGCAGCGGAGTTGGAGAGACGCCCAGCAAGGCCGCGTGCCCGACCATCCAATCATCCAGGTCCAGATCCCGACCGTGTACGACCCCACCGTTGCCCCGGAAGGCGGCCACGTCCTGTCGATGTGGATCTTCTTCGTGCCGCCGCACATCCGGGACGGCTCGTGGTCGGAGATGCGCCGGCCCTTCGGCGAGTGGCTGATCGACGTGTTGACCGCCTACGCGCCGAACTTCAGGGACTCGATCATCGATTGGACGCTGCTGACGCCGGAGGACATCGAGGAGCGCATCGGCCTCACCGACGGCAACATCCGGCACATCGACCTCATTCCGCAGCAGATGATGTCGCGCCGGCCGCTGCCGGGCTGGTCGGACTACCGCACGCCGATCGAGGGCCTCTACCTCTGCGGGGCCGGCACGCATCCGGGCGGCGAGGTGACCGGCGCGCCCGGCCACAACGCGGCGCACGTGGTATTGGAACGTTTGGGTCACTAAGCGCGGGGAGCGCCGCGACCTCGTTTTGGGTCGCGGCGCTCCGTTTCGTCGGCGGTCAGCGCGTGGCTAACAGTTGGGGAGGAGAGGCTCTCACCCGCTGGCCGCCGTCAGGGCCGCGTGCGACAGTCCGGCGCCGTTGCCGGCGCAGTCGGTGTGCTGCACCTGATTCGTGATTGACAGGGGGGCGGCTGCCGTCGCGCATCGCATCACCGTACCGCACAGTTGACGTCGAATCTTGTGCAGTGCCTCGCGCAATCGCTCGTTCATCGCCCGCACCTTTGTGGATGAATCACATGAAGTACGATAGCTTGTTGCTTATATGTAAAATGTGATTTCTCCAACAATGATTCATTAACTCAACTTAATCTTCTTGTACACATATGCACAATGACCGTCGGTATTCTTAGTCTGCCAATGATCGGCCAAGGCGCAGGCGGCTTCGGCATGAGCAATAGGCAAGGCTTGACTGGCGCGGTTGTAACGCGCCCGCTGCCAATCGCGGTCGCTGAGGGCTGTGCAGTCGTGCGATTGAAGGGCCGGAGCTGGCGGAGCGGATCTCCGTCCCGCCCCAAGCAAGTGCCCGTGTAACGCGCTTGGGCCAATGCTCGCGGCGCCGGCTCGTCACGCCCAAAGCGAGAGCGCCGCGACCTTGTGTGGGTCGCGGCGCCCCGTTACGCCGGCAGACAGCGGGTGTTTAACCCTGGGGAGGAGAGGTATCCACCCGCTGTGCGTCGTCAGCCGCCACGGCGGCGTGCGACAGTCCGGCGGCGTTGCCGGCGCTGTCGTGGAAGCCGCCGCCATTGAGCCGCAGGCTGTTGGCGCCGATGCCAATGCCGTCGCTGTCCGCATCGCCTGGCGCCACGGTGTAGCGAAAGACCACGGTTTCGCTCGACGCTTGGCTGGATGCCAACGACGCCTGCCGAGCCTCGCCGCCGACGTCCAGCTCGACCTGCGGCGCGCCATCGATCCGCACGGCCTCGCTGAACGTCACGGCAACTTCGATGACTTCGCCCGCCCGGTACGCCGTCCCATCCCTGGGGCGCGACTGAATGCCGACCGAGGTGATGGACGGAACGGTCGTATCGATCCGCTGATCGGCCAGGGGGCCGGTGCCCACGTAGTAGGGCATGGCCTCCACGTCTGTTCCTCGAGCCGTGATCGTTCCGCTGCCGCCAAACGCGTGCTCAGGAACTCCGAGGGCGATGCTGACCCCGTCGATGTCCGTGTCGCCAGGGAGCACCGTGTACTCGAACACCAGCGTGTCGGTGCCCGAGCCGCGGACGTAGGTGGCGTCGCGCCATCCGTCCGTGCCGTTGCCGACATAAAAGCCCATCGTGATCTCGCCGTTCACTTCGACGTCGATGTCAAAATCCATCGAGAACTCGATGATCTGGTTGGCGCGATAGGCGCTCCACCCGTCGGGCGGCGTCGAGGTCACCCGCACGCGCTTCGCGTAGGGCCGACCGTCGACCTTGTGGTCCGGCGATGAAGCCAATCCGTCGTGGATCAGGTGCGCCGGAGCATCGGTTCCCTTGGCTCGGATCGTGCCGCTGAAACCGTGGGTGGGCTCGCGATTGTCGTCCACGTCCGCCGACCCCACGCTGACCCCATCAGTGTCCCGGTCGGAGGGCCGCACCTGATATCGGAACGTGAGGTGATCGGTTCCCGAGCCGCTGTGGTAACGCGCGCCGCGCCAGTTGTTGTCGCCGTCGCCCAGGAACAGGCTGATCACGGGGCTGCCGTCCACCTCGACCGGACCGTCGAAGGTGACCGTCACGTCGATGCTTTCGCTGGCGCGGTAGGTGTCCCAGTCGTTCGGCTTGTTGGTCCAGCCGTTAGGCAGCCGGTCGCCCTCGATCGGCTTCGAGGAGATCTCGACGTCGGTGATTTCGGGGGAATCGTCGTCGATGATCGTGATCACGCAGCCGTGCCAGATGCCGCCATCCCAATAGCCGATCGAAAAGGTCTCGTCGCGTTCGGGTTTGGAGTCTTCCTTCGTGGTTATGGGGACCCACAGGGAGTCGCTGTCGTCGTCGCCGATCATCCATACGCCGTCGAACCAGGCATAGTCGTCGCGGTCCGCGGTGTAGGACCCGGAGTAGGTGAAAATCGTGGCGCAGATCGAATGGTGCCGCCTCCAGCGAACCTGCATCTGCCCCGAATTCCCCTCCAGGATCGGATCCGGGCACACCACGTACATCCCCGTATGGTCGGCGTGGGCTGGACGAACCGTCGGCCACGGAGTCACCGTCGCCACCAGAGCGAGAAGGGCGGCCACCGTCATGCAGCGCACGGACAGACCACACAGCCGATGCCGGAACTTGCGCGCGTGTTGGCGCATTCGCTCGTTCATCGTCCACCACCATTGGGGATGACTTATATCTAATGTCTACGTTAGTTGCACTCATAGAAATTGTGAGTTTTCGTGCGGCAATTCATTAACATAAGTTAATAGCCTTGTGAGCACGTTCACAAGCTCTAGGCCTATTCCGATCCGAAACTGGTCGAGCAGATTGCGAACGGCGTCCAGCCTAGCCAGTAGCTGGTCGACTATTGACTACGTCCCTGCACACCCGCGGCCGGTTGCGGATGTGGTGGGACTGTGCCGTTGGTCGATCGCGACGACCGGGCCTTCGACGCCGACTGCCACCGGGAAGTTGCTTGCCCCATGCGGCCACCTACGTGCGCGGCATGTCCCTTGCGCATTCAGTTCGAGGGGGTCTGGATTCCGGCTTCCGCCGGAATGACGAGGGGTTTCGCCACGCCCGAGTTACGGTGCCAGTCGGACAGGCCGCCGGCGTGCATTCGGAAAGCAAGCGGGCCGCTTTGCGGCCCGGGAGGTCGGGGCGAGAGGATTTGAACCTCCGACCTCATCGTCCCGAACGATGCGCGCTACCTGGCTGCGCCACGCCCCGATGGCTACCAGTATAGGCGAGCGCCGGCCAAGGGCGGCTAGACGAGCCGCCCTTCGGGGTCCAGGGCGTCAAGAAGCGGCTGCCAGGCGTCGGATCGTGGGGGCGACTCGGCCGGTGGCCGATCGATTTCTGCCCAGCCGCCACGACTCCGTATGGCGGCCACCACGGCTTCCGCCGCGATTCGGTCTGGGCAGCCGACGAGGGCGCGGTGGCCGTCGCCGCTGACGACTCGCGGCAGCCCGGCCGCGACTGTTTCCCAGTCAGGATCGCGCCATCCGGCGGCCAATTCGTCCGCGCGCACCTCGTGCGGCGACGCTAGCACGTGGGCCAGTTGAGGTCGTGCGTCGGCGCAGGCCGCGTCGGCCGCGACGGCATGGCGCAGGCGCAGCGTCACCGCGGCCAGGGCGCCGAGCTGCCCGCCGGACCCCCACGTGGCATGCGTGAGGCCGTATCCGGCCGAAAACTTGACCGTGGCTCCGCCGACCTGAATGGCCTCGCCGGAGGCCAACACGACCGTGGCGCCGAGAATCCAACGGCGCGCCGGAGCATCGGCCGCGCGCACCGCCGAGCCGCGTCCGGAGGCGATCAGCCCGCCCACGGTGCCGCCGGGCTCGAGCCGCTCCACCGGCCACGCCAGACCGTGCGCAGCGAGGCGCTCTCGCAGCTCGGCCAGCCTCACGCCGGCCTCGACGCGCGCGATCAGGTCGAGCGGCTCGATCTGGCATTCGGTGAGCGCGGCGGTCGAAATCACCAGCGCGTTGGGCGGCGGGGGCGGCGTGCGTAACGCCAGGCTCTGCGTGCCCACGATGCGAGCTTGGCGGGCCTCGGCCAGCGCGGCGCCCAGCGCGGCTATGGTGGGCGGCGTCAGGTCGGCGGGCGGATGGCGCATGCGGGCAAAGGGTAGCGCGAGGGCCGTGCACAGCCCAGAATCGGGAGTGATGAGTTCGCGAAACTGGCGGCGGCGCCTGGCAGGGTCGGCGTGAGGCGACGGCTGCAACGCGCGGCGGCCACCGCCGCCGGACGCGCCGCCGCGGCGGTGTCGCGCTGGACGCGCCGCGGCGGGGGCACCGCCATCAGCGGACTCGCGGCCCAGGCCATCGCGCCGCAGTACGTGCCCGACGCCCTCAATCGCCTGTCGAGCCTGGTGCTCGTCAGCGGCACCAACGGCAAGACCACGACCACCGCGCTGATTGTGGCGGCGCTGCGTGCCGCGGGCCACGAGGTCTGGACCAATCCCACGGGGTCGAACCTCGAGCGCGGCATCGCGGCGGCCCTGGTGCGACGCGCCGCGTGGCACGGCGGACAGCGCCGCGAACGGTCGGCGGTCGGCGTGTTCGAAATGGACGAATGGGCGCTGGCGTCGCTGCTGCCGCGTGTGACGCCGACCCTCGTGGTGCTGTTGAATCTGTTTCGCGATCAGCTCGATCGCTACGGTGAAATCGACACGACGGCTCGGGCCTGGCGCAAGGTCATGGCCGGGCTGCCAGACTCCGCGACCGTCCTCGCCAACGCCGACGATCCGCTGGTGACGTCCGTGGCGCAGGTACATTCCGGCCGCGTCGATTGGTTCGGCAGCGACGGTCTTGGCGAGGCGGCGGTGCTCGATCCCTGGGCTGACGTGCGCGGCTGTCCCGGTTGCGGCGAACCGTTGATCTACGACGCCGTCACCTTCGCGCACCTCGGGCGCTGGCGCTGTCCGACGGGAGATCTGGTGCGTTCCCAACCCGACGTGGCCATCACGGCGGCGCAACCCCGCGGGATCGACGGATTGGAGCTTACGTTGGCGACCGATGGTCGACATTCCCGGGTGGAGGCGCCGCTGCCGGGGGTCTACAGCGCCTACAACGTCGCCGCCGCCGTTGCCGCGGCGCGGGTCCTGGGCATCGGCTCGGACGCGGCGCTGGACGCGGTCGTGGCAACCGGCCCGGCGTTCGGCCGGGCCGAGGTGATCAGCAGCCCGCAGGCTGAGGTGGTGATTCTCCTGACCAAAAATCCCACCAGCGCGAATCAGGTCCTGGACCTGCTGGCCGGCGAGCCGGAGCCGCTCGATACGCTGGTGCTGCTGAACGACGGCGTCGCCGACGGCGAGGACGTCTCGTGGATCTGGGACGTGGAGTTTGAGCGGCTGCGACCGCGGCGGCTCACGCTGGGCGGTCGACGGGCCCTTGATCTCGAGGTGCGGGTGAAGTACGCGGGCGTCCGACCCTCGGAAGGGGACGTGGACGTCGCGCCGGGCATCGCCGATCCCCTCGATCGGGCGTTGAGCCGCGCCGACGGCCGGCTGGCGGTCATCGCCACCTACACCGCGATGCTGGCCGTGCGCGACGTGTGCGTCGCGCGGGGCTGGACGACGCCCTACTGGAGCAACGCGTGACCACCGGCGGGCCGTTGCTGCGTCTGGCCTACCTCTACCCGGACCTGATGAACCTCTACGCCGACCGAGGCAACGTGACCTGCCTGGAGCGGCGCTGCGCCTGGCGCGGGATCGAGCTGCGGGTTAGCACCGTGGCGTGGGGCGATTCGATCGATGAGCCGCACGACATCTACGTCATCGGCGGCGGGCAGGACCGCCAGCAGCGAGCCGCCAGCGACGGCCTCACTCGGCGGCATGCCGACCGCATCGGTCGCGATGTGGCCGACGGCGCCGCCATGCTAGCCGTGTGCGGCGGCTATCAGCTCATGGGGCGGTCCTACCGGGATGCGGACGGCACGGTGATGCACGGGCTCGGCATCTTCGACATGGAGACCGTGCACCCAGGGGCCGAGGTGGCGCGCTGCATCGGCAACATCGCCTGCCGCTGGCGGGACGCGCATCTGATCGGCTTCGAGAATCACGGCGGCCGCACGTACCTGGGCGCCGGCGCGCGTCCGCTGGCCGAGGTCGTGAAGGGGTTCGGCAACAACGGCACAGACGGCGGCGAAGGCGCGGTGGCGGGAACGGCCATTGGCACGTATATGCATGGATCGCTGCTACCCAAGAACCCGCACCTGGCCGACCACCTGCTGGCCACGGCGCTGCGGCGCGTGGCCCCGGAGTACTCGCTGTCGCCGCTCGACGACGATGTGGAGTGGCGGGCCCATCGCGCTGCGTTGGGGATCGTCGGGGTGTAGTAAGGGCGACGCATGCGTCGCCCCTACGTCTTCATGCGGACGACTTCTCGGTGTGCGACCTCGCTTCAACCTCGCCGATTGCGGACTGAATCGTTCGCGCCACGATTTCAGGTTCGTCGAGCTGGACGGAATGGCCCGCGCCGGCGATCACTCGTAGGCGCCCGTTGGGCACGCGGTCCGCTACCTCGCGGCTCAGCTCGACGGACAGCGTGTGATCGCCGGCGCCCCAAAGGACCACCACGGGCGCGCGCACACCCGCGAGATGTCCGCGCAGGTCGTCGACCGGCGGCTGGATGTAGCCGTCGTGGATCCCTTGCAGAAAGCCGGGCGTCTGGGTCTGGCGGAAGAGGTCGTCGATGCGGCCGCGCGGCAAGCGATGGGCGCGGGTCATCTGCTGCCGCTGTCGCCATGCGAGCCACCGCCGGCTGAACATGCTGCGCTCGAAGAGCCACACCACCAGGGGCCAGGTCCACGCGTCGCGCGCGGGGTATGGGTCCGGCTCGCGAGCGAACGGCGCGACCAGGACCAGATTCTTGACGCGTGCCGGATAGCGGTTGGCGAAGGCCAGGGCCGTCTGCCCGCCCATGGAGGCGCCGACCAGCGTCACGGCGTCGAGTCCCGCGGTGTCGAGCAGGGCGCGCAGCCACTCCGCGCGCCCCCAGACGCCGGCGGGTACGGACGCGCCCTTGGCCGAGCGACCGAACCCCGGCAGGTCCACGGCCACGCAGCGGAAGCCCGGCCCGAGTCGGTCGATCACCGGATCCCATACGCCGGCCGTGCTGAGAAACCCATGCAAGAACACAATCGGCGGGCCGTCGCCCGCGATTCGCGCGTGAAACGACGCGCCATCGACCTCGATGAATCCGGCCCCGTCGGCCGCGGGACCGGCCGGCGTGGGTTCGTTGGGCGGACGCAGGCGTCGCCAGGCGGCGATCAACGCGGCGGCTGCCGCCAGCATCGCAGCAAGCACCACCTGGCGCATGAGATGTCCGCGGGCAACCTCGCCCCGGCACGCTAGCACCTCCCGGCGGCCGCGGGGCGTGCCGCCTGCCCCGGGCCAACGCCTACACTTGCGCCGCGATGATCGGCCGTGACCGCCGCGGACGCACGGCCCCGAGGGTCATGCGTGAACCCGCCCCCAGGTGATGATCCGGCTGCCGTGCGTGACGCACCCGAGGAGCGTCGCTCGCGCCGGTGGTGGTTGCGGCGGAGCCTTGTGCCGCCGCTGGTCGCGGCGTTGGGCGCCATCGGCATCGGCGCCGCCTGGCGTCTGGCGTGGACGCCGGCCGCGAGGCGCTTCGGCGGCACCATTCGCGCCGGCCGACCCGACGACTACCAGGTCGGCGAGGCGCGCCATTGGCCCGAGGGCCAGTTCCACCTGGTGCGGGTGCCCGATGGCTTCCTGGCGCTCTACGAGCGCTGTCCGCACCTGGGCTGTCCGATTCCGCCGCCGCGCGACGGCGTGTTCGAGTGTCGCTGCCACTTTTCGCGCTTCGCCCTCACCGGTGAGCGCCTGACGGGACCCGCCGAGCGCCCGATGGACCTCTTTCCGGTGGGCCGCAGCGGCGAGGCGTTGGTGGTGCGCACCGGCCTGGCGGCCATCCGGCAACGGGAGGCCTACGACCCCAGCCAGGCGCTCGAACCCTAGCGCCGTGGCATGATGCGGCGCGTGACGACCGGACCATCGTGCGAGGAGCGCCGGCGCTCATGAGACATCCCACCTACGACCCGGCCTGCGACGTGTGCCATGCCAACGCCGGCGAGGCGCCGAGCCCGGGCGGCGTCATCTTTGCCAACGATTTGTGGTTCGTGCGCCACACGCCCCCGCCGGCGCCGCTGGCCGGCTGGATGATGCTGCATCCCCAGCGGCACGTGCAGGGACCGGCGCACTTCACCGACGAGGAGACCGAAAACTTCGGCCCGGTGCTGCGGCATCTCACGCGCACGCTCGAGCAGGTGACGGGTGCGCTGCGGATCTACGTCGTCGCGTTCGGCGAAAGCGTGCCCCACATGCACGCCCACCTGGCGCCCCGCTATGCCCAGATGCCGAACGACGCGGTGGCGTGGAGCCTCAGCGACACGTTTCGCCAGGTCGCCGGCGGCGAGTTGCCGGGCGCCGATCAGGCCGACGTGGACCGGATCATCACGGACTACCGCGCCGCGCTCGAGGCCAATCCGCCGCCGCGGTAGGCGTCGATTCGGCTGGCGCTGCCGCCCGTTCGCCCCCGTATCGGGTAGGGGGCAAGCGCTGAGCCAGTCGAAGGGCGTGGTTCGACAGGCTCACCACGAACGGAGCTAGTAAGCCGCTGATTGCAAGAGAGCGGTGCCACGACCCGCGTCGAGCGAACACATAGGCGCCGCAGCCTCCAATCCCGTCATTCCGGCGAAGGCCGGAATCCAGGACGGTTGGCAAGTGGCAGTCTGAGCCGCGCTGACCGCAGCGACGGATCGGCACGTCCTAGAACCAGGACGCGGCCACGAACCGCGTGGCGGTGACGACGCCTCGCGGGGCGATGCCCGACCGCCGAAGGACCTCGTCCAGGCGCATGGTCGGCGTCTGGTCGGACCCATCCAGCGCCGCGTGGAACTCGGCCAGCGGGTCCGCCTCGTGTTCGAGCGCCAACGCGAGGGTGACCGGCGTCCGTCCGCCGTAGATTCCCAGCGCGGCGCGGGCGTGCGGCGCCAGGCAGTCCAGCTCGCCGGTCGCTCCGGCGATGAGCACTCCGTCCCGCGGCGGCGCGCTCTCCGGTAACACCATCAGCGGGTTCGCGGACGCCGCGTGCACCGAGACCGGGTTCAGGCGATCCAGCATGCGCTCGACCGACGCACGCCCCGCGCCGGCGACGTGGCCGATCACCGCCAGGCCGTCGCCTGCGCCCGGGATCAGCCAGAAGCGCGATTCCTCCGAGCCATAACGCGCTGCTGAAGCGGACCGGTGAAACGGCGGGCGCGCGGCCTTCACGTCGTCCACGATCGCATCGACCTCCCGTCGTATGCGCTCGACGTCCGCCGCCGGCAACGCCGAGCGAGCGGTCACCAGCTCCGGAATGTCGGCGATGTGATAGCCGCCGTCGGGGTAGGCCTCGACGTCCAAGATCAGGTCGCGCCAGGTGACGACGTCGCCGCTCACCTCCACCGGCCGGATGACGTTGACGTACCAGTGCAGGCCCGGCGTCGGAAGCTCCATCACCTGCCGCCACGCGCCGTGCCGGTAGCGGTCCAGGCTGTCATCTTGACCCGTCCATGAGGACCCGTCCGCCATCCGAAATTCAGTGCCAGCGGCAATCGAGAGCGTAAATCCGTTGGTCGTCACCCCATGCACGGGCGCCCGGCACTCCCACTTGGGCGTGTCGGCGTTCCACGGCAGCTTGCGGACGGTGACGAGCCGGCCCGGCCGAAGCGCGGTCCGGGATTCCGATTCCGGGATGGCGAACTCCTGCTGCGACCGGTCAGCGGCATGTTCGAGGGGCAGTCTAGGCGTCTCCCTCGCGGCGGCCCATCCGCGCGCGGTCGGAACGACCGGCTCGGTCGAAGCGTCGAGCGGCACTTGCGTAAATGTCCCCGCGCTCATGGGCGCGACGGCGGCCGATGGCGATAACCGTGACGGCCCGGCGCTCGTCGTCCACCGCGAAGATGATCCGCAGTTGGCCGGCGCGGACGCTGCGCAGACCGGCCAGGGCGCCGCGCAGCGTCGGGTGCCGCTTGGGCTGAACCGACAGGGTTGCCATCTTGGCGCGGGCGCGAGCCCTGTCCGGAGCATCGAGCGCCGGGAGATCCCGGCGCTGCACGTTCTCCGTGACGTAGACCGTGTACCCGCCGCTCGAGCTCACTCCTCGTCGCTGAGGTCATCGAGCGCCACGACGCGGCCGTCGCGCATCGCACCAAGGCCCTCTTGGACGGACTCGAGCAGCCGGGGGTCGCTCAGGATCTCGAGCGTTTCGATCTCGCTGGACAGATCGGCGATCCGGTCGCGAAGCGTCTCGGTCTCGTGGGCCATGGCGGCAAGGTCCGCCCGCTTCACGATGACCAGGTCGGCCTGGTCGCCCTGCATGATCGTGACCGGGATGCCATTGCGAACGCGGGTCAGCATCGCCGGAAGGTCCTTGCGGAGGTTGGTGACGCTGACAATGTCGTCGGAGAACGAGTGGTGCACGGCGCTGCTCGTCTTCGCGTAGTTATACTGGAATACGCTAATTGTAGCATGCGTGATTCAGTATGTGATTACGTATCGCTCGTTGCACACAGGCCGTTCGGTGACCCATCAATTGGCGATGTGTCGCTACAGCTCGATGCCGTGTGGCGTCATGGCGATACTGGAGCATGAGCACTGACTTGACCTACGCGCCCGCAGACTACGACTGCCCGTTCTGCCGCATCGCGCGCGGGACGTTTGGCGGTGCGGTGCTCGGCGGCGCCGAGGCCGACGTGCTGCGCACGCCTGACGTGACGGCGTTTGTCGGCTCCCACTGGTGGCCGAGGAACGAGGGATCGGTGATCGTGATCCCCAACGTCCACTACGAGTCAATCTTCGACCTGCCGGCCGAGGCTGCCGCGCAGATCCACGCGGTGGCGCAGCGTGTCGCTGTGGCCATGACCAGCGTCTATCGCTGCGAGGGCGTCTCCACGCGTCAGCACAACGGCCCTGCGGGCGGCCAGGACGTCTGGCACTACCACCTCCACGTGTTGCCGCGTTGGCGCAACGACCGCCTGTACGAGCGCACGGCCGAACGCTTTCGCGCGCCGCCGGACGAACGGGCGCGGCGGGCAGCCATGCTGAGGGCAGAGCTTGCAGCCGACCTTGGCTGAGCGCGACGCCTTCGTGGGGCGTTTCCGGCTTCCGTCACCGGAGGCAACGCGAATCCCCGAACGGTGCCTGCTGTGCGCCACAATGGCGGGCAACGGCACCCGAGAGGCACCCATGCAAGAGATCGCCCGCATCCACATCGACGCCTCGCCCGACGACGTGTTTGCGCTGCTGGCGGACACCGACCGCCGCGGTGAGTGGCAGGAGGGCGTCGAGACGTTCGACTACGCGTTCGATTTCGACCCGAACGACGCCGTGGGCGCCACCTTCACCCAGCGCATCCGCGAAGGCTGGCGGGTCACCGAGTACCAGGGCGAGATCACGACCTTCGATCCCGGTGCGTGCTGGGGCTCGCGCACGGTCGGCGGCTCCTACGCCATGGTGGTCGAGTACCGGCTCACGCCGGTCGACGGCGGCACCACGGTGATCACGGTGGTGGACGTTGGTTCGAACTCGTGGTTCGTGCGACTCATGGGATTGCTGTTCGGCTGGCTCACGCGCTCGCTGGGCCGCAAGCACCTGCGCGCGCTCAAGGAGCTGGTCGAAGCGTCCTGATTCGCCCGCGATGCCGCGCATTCGCCTGATTCATTGGAACGCCGCTGAGGCCGCCGAGCGAGCGGCGCGATTGGGGCAGGGCGCCTTGGAGGTCGAACACGCGCCACTGGATCCGGCCGGGCTGCGGGCGCTGCGGGCCGATCCGCCGGCTGCCGTCGTCATCGATTTGAGCCGGCTGCCGTCGCACGGGCGGGATCTGGGCGCGGCGCTGCGGCAGGCCAAGACCACGCGGGGAATTCTGCTGGTGTTCGTGGGCGGTGAACCAGAAAAGGTCACCCGCGTGCGCGAGCTGTTGCCGGACGCCGTCTACACCGAGTGGGCGGGGATTCATGAAGCGTTGCGACGGGCGATGGCCCATCCGCCGACGGAGCCGGTGGCGCCGGAATCGACCCTGGCCGGCTACTCGGGCACGCCGCTGCCGCGCAAGCTCGGCATCAAGTCCGGCTACGCGGTGGCGCTGGTGGGCGCGCCGGAAGACTTCGAGCACACCCTGGGCGAGCTGCCGCCCGAGGTGACCTTGCGCCGCCGCGCGCAGGGTCGCTGCGACCTGATCGTGTGGTTCGTCGGCTCGCGCCGCGACCTGGAGCGGCGCGTCGCGCGCTATGGCGCCAAGGCGGGCGCGGGCGGGCTCTGGATCTGTTGGCCGAAGAAGGCCTCCGGCGTGGTGTCCGACCTTTCCGAGCGTGTGGTGCGGGAAACTGGGTTGGCGACGGGCCTGGTGGACTACAAGATCGCGTCCATCGACCGGACCTGGTCGGGCCTGCGGTTCACGCGCCGCAAGCCCCGCTGACGTTGCCGCGGCTATTCGGGTCGCGGCCAGGGATGCTCGGCGATCGCCGCTTCGTTGAGGTCCGTGCCCCAGCCCGGCGCCGTGGGGATGCGCATGTGGCCGTCGGCGATCTTGGGCAGCTCGGTCACGATCTCGTCGCGCCAGGGCGCTGAGTCCACGTCGACCTCCATCATCGCCAGGTTGGACACGCAGGCGCTCCACTGCGCGGCGATGAAGGTCGCGAGGTGGCTGTAGTAGTTGTGGGGCGCCACGTTGGTCTCGTACGTCGCGGCGAGCGCGGCGATCTCCACCGACTGCGCCAGGCCGTTCCACGGCACGTCGATCACGGCCACGTCCACGGCGTGCCCCTCCAGGAACGGCAGGAAGTCGCGCATGGTGTTGAGGCTCTCGAGTGAGGCCAGCGGCATGGGCGCGGCGTCGCGGATGTCGCGCAGCGCGGCGGGGTCGTACATGTCGATCTCGATCCAGCGCAGGTCGAACGGCTCGAGCGCCCGCACGAGCTTGATGCAGGCCTCGGGGCGAAAGCGGAAGTTCAGATCGAGGCAGATGTCGACGAGGGGCCCGACCGCCTCGCGCAGCGTGCCGATCAGCCGCACCGCGGTGTCGAGCGTCTCGCGGTCGAGGTTGGCGTCCCCCCGCGTCCAGAAGTTCGCCGGCTCACCCGGCGTAAAGATGTTGGTCTTGAGCGCGGTGTAGCCGCGGCGCACCGCCTCGCGTCCCAGCGCCGCGACGTCGTCCCAGGTCCGCAGCGGCGGGGTGCCCAGAATCTCCGGGCTGCGGGCGCGGTAGCTGCCGAAGTGCGACCAATAGAGCCGCACCCGGTCGCGGGTGGGACCGCCGAACAGCCGGTGCACCGGCACGCCCAGCGCCTTGCCCTGGATGTCCCACAGCGCCAGCTCGATGCCGGCGATGCTCTTGGTCAGCAGCCCGCCCAGGTTTTGCTGCGTGTGGCGGCTGAGGTCGCGCACGATGGCGCGGATGGCGCCCGGATCGCGCCCGACGACCAGCGGGGCCAGGTCGCGAACGCCGCCGGCCAGCGCGTGCGCCCCGCGCCAGTCGGTGCACTCGCCGTAGCCGGTGATGCCGGCGTCGGTGGTGACCTTCACGAACGTCCAGGCCGTCCAGCCGGCGTCGCATTGCAGCGGCTCGACTGATGTGACCCTCACCGGAGCGCCAGCCCCCAGCAGCCGCGACACATGCACCGGACCACCGCTACCACTCCATCCCGTGCTCGCGCAGGCTCACGTAGTTGGAGGACGGGCCGCGGGCGATCACCAGGTGATCCAGTACCTCGACGCCGAGGATCTTGCCGGCCTCGGCGGCCGTGCGCGTGAGCTTGGCGTCATCGTCGGACGGCGAGGGATCGCCCGAGGGATGGTTATGGGCCAGGATCACCGCGGGGCAGTCCTGGCGCACGGCGTCGCGAAAGACGTCGGCCATGCGCGCGCCCACGCTGTTGACCCGGCCTTCGGCGATGCGGGTCACGTCGACCACCCGGTGCCGTCCGTCGAGCAGGATGACCTGGAGGGTCTCGCGCGGGAGCGTAGCCATGCGCGGCGCGAGGATGCGCGCGGCGTCCGCGGGACTGCGAATCTCGGGGCGCGCATCCACCGGCTCGCGCTGCAAGCGGCGCCCGAGCTCCAGCGCCGCCTTGATCTGCACCGCCTTGGCGCGGCCGATGCCGTGGTGCGTGCAAAGCTCGGCCACGCTGGCGTTTTCGAGCGCCGCCAGGTCGCCCATGGCGGCGAGAAGCGACTGGGCCAGCTCGACGGCGCTGCCGCGGTCGGACCCGACGCGCAGGATGATGGCCAGCAGCTCGGCCTCGCTCAGCGCCCCGGGGCCGTCTTGGGCCAGCCGCTCGCGCGGGCGGCTCGAAGCCGCCATGTCGCGAATGCGAACGCTGTATCCGGGCCGCGGGTCGTCGGGCCGGGCGTCCATCCGGCGGATCAGCCCGCCGCGGTGTCGTGGCCGGCGTCGCGCTCGTCGGCCGCCAGCGCGCGGTATTCGGCCGCCCGCTCGATGATCAGGTGCTGGACTTCCTGCTCGCTGACCTCGCGCATCGGCCGCGCCGGCACGCCGACCAACAGGGATCGCTCGGGGAATTCCTTGTTCTCCGGCACCAGCGCGGCGGCGCCGACGACCGAGTGGCGGCGCAGGTGCGCCCCGCTGAGCACCGTGGATTGAATGCCGATGAGGCATTCATCCTCAATGAGACAGGCGTGCAGCACGGCCATGTGTCCCACGGTGACGTTGGCGCCGATGCGCAAGGGCACGCCCGGGTCGACGTGCAGCACGCAGCCGTCCTGGATATTGGTTCCCGCGCCGATGAAGACCGGCGCAATGTCGGCGCGGATCACCGTGTTGAACCACACGCTGGCGCCGTCCCCGAGGCGCACGTCACCGATGAGCTTGGCCCCGGGCGCGACGAAGGCCCCGCGGCCGATGGTGGGGGACCGCCCGTTGATCGCCAGCAGACTCGGGGCGGTCGCCGCCGACGGCGCTGGGGCCATATCCCGCAGCAGCACCTCTTCTTGCAGCGCGCGCAGATAGGCGTCGTCGAGGGTCTCGCGGGGACGCAGGATCAGATAGAGCACGGCGCCGAACGGCCCGAGGAGCAGCACCATGAGGGTGGCGAACATCCGCACGTAGAGGTCCTGGGTGCGCCGGCCGATGTCGTAGTGCGCCCAGATGGCGCCGGCCACCCAGGCCGCTGCGGCGAAGGCGGCGGCCAGCGCCAGCGCCACGGTAATCCCGCGGCCGAGCGGCTCCACGCTAGGTTGTCCTGGACCGGCGAGGCATACCCGATTGTAGAGGCGGCCGGCTCATGCGGCCGGCGCGCGAATCTCGTGCAGCACCTCACGCACGATCGTGGGGTCCACGTGGTGTCCCGGACTGGCCGCGCCGATGCGCTCGGCCAGCACCCATTGGATGCGCCCACCGCGCACTTTCTTGTCGCGCTGCATCGCCTGCACCACGTCGTCGGGCGCGGCATTTGCGTACGTTTGCGGCAGGCCGACGCGCCGGAGCAGCGCGTGCTGCCGGTCGGCGTCGCCCGGCGCCAACGTGCCGGCGCGGACCCCAATGGCCGCCGCGCCGCGCATGCCGATGGCCACCGCCTCGCCGTGCCGGTAGGCGCCGTAGCCGCAGACGGCCTCGAGGGCGTGGGCGATGGTGTGCCCGTAGTTGAGCACGGCGCGCGCGCCGCGGTCGTGGGGGTCCTCGTCCACGACCCGCGCCTTCCAGCGCACGCAGCGCGTGATCAGGTCTTCGAGCAGCGCGGGGTCGTCGAGCGCGTCGGCGTTCGCTTCGATCCGCTCGAACATGTCGGCGTCGAAGATCACGGCCGTCTTGATGACTTCGGCGTAATCGGCCACCAGCTGCGCCCGCGGCAGGGTGGCTAGCAGGTTCGGATCGATCACGCTCCGCCGCGCCGGGTAGAACGCGCCCACGAGGTTCTTGCCGGCTGCCAGGTCCACGCCCACCTTGCCGCCGACGCTGCTGTCGATCTGGGCCAGCAGCGTCGTCGGCACCTGGATCAACGGGACCCCCCGCAGATAGGTGGCGGCCACGAATCCGGCGATGTCCCCCACCACGCCGCCGCCGAGGGCGATGATCGGGTCGCGGCGCTCGGCACCCTGTGCCGCCAGCCAGACCCACAGCTCGGCGGCCACGGCGACCGATTTGCTGGGCTCGCCAGGTGGAACGGCTCGCCTCCTGACGGACACGCCGTCCCGCGCCAGGCCCGCCACGATGCGTTCGCCGTGCAGCCGCATCACGGTGGCGTCGGCGATCACCCAGGCCCGCGGCGGCAAGCCTTCCCGGTCGAGCACCCGCGCCAGCCGGCCGCTGGCGCCGCGCTCGATCTGGATGTGCGCCATGGTGTCCATCAGGCCGGGCTCGAGGTTTTCGCCGCGCGCACCTCGGCGGCCAGCGCGTCGGCGACGTCGGCCACCGAGCGCCGGTCGGTGTCGAGGTGCACGTGGGCCTGCCGGTAGGCGGCCGCGCGCGCCGCGATCAGGTCGGCGAGGCGGCGCCGCGGATCGTCGCCGAGCATGGGCCGCGGCTCATCCGCCAGCCCGGCCTGCAGACGGTCCAATGCAACGTCCGGGCTGACTTTTAGCCAGGCAACGAGCCCGCGCGCGAGCAGCCGCTTGCGGGTCGCCGCGTCGGCCATGGCCCCGCCGCCAAGCGCCCCGACGGCGCAGGACTGTTGGCTCAAGGCATCCACCACGTCCCGCTCCAGGGCGCGAAACGCCGGCTCGCCCTCCTGGGCGAAGATTTGCGGGATCGACCGGCCGTCGCGCGCCGTGATCTCGCTGTCGCTGTCCCAGGCCGTCCAGCCGAGTCGAGCCGCCGCGGCCGCGGCGACCGACGATTTGCCGGCGCCGCTCATGCCCACGAGGAACAGACGGTCGACGGGCCGGCGACCGCTCACGTGGCGGCAGGGGCTGCCCGAGAGGCCGCCCGCTGCGCGCGCACCGCGGCCGCGATGTCGGGCATGTTGTCGCCGCCAAACTTCTCCAGCAGGGCGTCGGCCAGCACCAGCGCCACCATGGCCTCGCCGATCACGCCGGCCGCCGGCACGACGCAGACGTCCGAGCGTTCGAAATGGGCCTGAGTGCGCTCCAGGGTCTTGACGTCGACGGTTTGCAGCGGCGTGCGCATGGTCGAGATGGGCTTTAGGGCGCCGCGCACGATCAGCGGCTGTCCGTTGGTCATGCCGCCCTCGGTGCCCCCGGCGCGATTGCTCAGGCGCGTCCAGCCGCGCGCCTGCGTGCGATCGATCTCGTCGTGGACGTCGTGGCCGCGGCGGGCGGTGTTGTCGAAGGCGCTGCCGATCTCCACGCCCTTCACGGCATTGATGCTCAGGATCGCCTGCGCCAGGCGCCCGTCGAGCTTGCGGTCCCAGTGCACATGGCTGCCAAGGCCGATGGGCAGGCCCCAGGCCACGACCTCGAAGACGCCGCCGAGCGTCGAGCCGGCCTCCCGCGCCGCGTCGATGGCCTCGATCATGGCGTCGGCGCGCGCGGGGGTGACGGCGCGAACCGGTGAGTCCTCGACCTCGTCCCAGGGCCAGGTGTCCGGCTGCAGCGGGTCGAGATCGGGCGTGTCGTCCACGGGACCGACGCGCGCCGCGCGGCTGCGGATCTCGATGCCGGCGGCGGCCAGCAGCCGCCGCGCCACCGCGCCGGCGGCGACCCGCGAGGTCGTCTCGCGCGCGCTGGAGCGCTCCAGGATGTTGCGCAGGTCGTCGGTGCCGTACTTGACCATGCCTGCCAGGTCCGCGTGGCCCGGCCGGGGCTTGGTGACGGGCGGGATCACGCCGTCGATCGGCTCCACCGACATCTTCTCGCGCCAGTTGGCCCAGTCGCGGTTCTCGATGAGCAGGGCCACCGGACTGCCGAGGGTGCGGCCGTGACGCACGCCGCTGCGGATGGTGACCTGGTCGCGCTCGATCTGCATGCGCCCGCCGCGACCGTAGCCGCCCTGCCGGCGCGCCAGATCGGGATTGATGTCGTCCGCCGAGAGGGCCAGGCCGAACGGCAGCCCCTCGACGATGACCGTCAGTCCGGGGCCGTGCGACTCGCCGGCGGTGAGAAAACGAAGGCGTCCCATGATGCTAGGCCCCTGGCGCGGCCAGCGCGTGGCGGGCGGCTTCCATCATAGTGCCCACGGGCGCGGGCCGACCCAGCCACCGCTCGAGGCTGGCGGCGCCCTGCAGGACCAACATCTCGAGTCCGCCGAGCACGCGGCAGCCGGTGGACCGCGCCTGCGCCAGCAGGGGTGTTTCCGCGGGGCGGTAGACGATGTCGCAGACGAATAGCCCATCGTGCAGCCACGCGGGCGGCAGCGGCGAGGCCTGTGGGTCGGGTCCGCCGGCCATGCCGAGGCTGGTGGCGTTGACGAGCAGGGCGGCGCGGCGCAGCTCCTGCCGCAGCGCGGGATCGTCGAGGCCGCGGCTGGCAATTCCGAGGGACTGCCCGTCCAGGGCGTCCGCCAACGCGTCGGCGCGGTCGCGGCGCCGGTTGGCCAGCGTGAGATGCGCCACCCCAAGGTCGGCCAGCGCCCAGGCCACGGCCCTTCCGGCGCCGCCGGCGCCCAGCAGCACGGCGCGTGCGCCGGCCGGGTCGAATCCGCCGTGCTCGGTGAGCGCGCGCGCAAATCCCTCCACGTCGGTGTTGTCGCCAATGAGCCGGCCGTCGCGCGCGTCGACCGTGTTCACGGCCCCCAGACGCTCGGCGGCCGGCGTGCGTTGATCGACCAGCTCCGCCACGCGCAGCTTGTGTGGGATGGTGATGTTGAGACCGCGCCATTCGCCCCGACGGGCGGCGCGCAGTCGATCGTCGAGGTCCTCCGGCGGCGTCGGGAGGGCGTCATAGACCGCCGCAACGCCCAGGTCGTCCAGCGCCGCCTGCTGAAACACGGGTGAGAGGGTGTGCCCCAGGGGCCAGCCGATCACGCCGAAGCGGAGGGGCCGGCTCATTTGCTGAGAGCCGCCAGATCGTCCCAGAAGCCGGGATAGGACACGGCGGCGCTGTCGGCGTCATCAATGGTCACGGGTCCGCCGCCCGTCAGGGCGGCGGCGGCCGCCAACATGGCGATGCGGTGGTCGCCGGCCGCGTCGACGCGGCCGGCGCCGACGCGCTGCCCGCCGGCGGTCACGAAGCCGTCGGGCTGCTCGTCGACCTCGACTCCGAGCGCGGCGAGGGCGGCGGCGGTGGTGCGCAGCCGGTTCGATTCCTTGGCAGCCAGCTCGGCGGCGTCGCCGAGCCGGGACTCGCCGTCGGCGTGCGCCGCCAGCAGCGCCACGAGCGGCGCCTCGTCGATGAGCCGCGGGATGAGGTCGCCGCCCGCGTCGGCGGCGCGCAGGGACGACGAGCGGGCCACCACGGTTCCCACCGGCTCGGGCTCGGGGCGCTCGACCTCAACCGTGACGTCGGCCCGCATGGCGTGCAGGACGTCCAGCAGGCCGGTTCGCAGGGGGTTGAGGCCCACGTCCCGGATCGTGATGGCGGCGTCGGGATGCACCACGGCCGCCGCGATCCAGAACGCCGCCGACGAAAAATCACCGGGGATGTCGAAATCCAGCGGCGCGAGAGCCTCGTTAGGTTCACAGGTGACCGTGGCGCCGTCGGTGGCGACGGCCGCGCCTTGCCCGCGCAGCAGGCGCTCCGTGTGGTCGCGCGACGGCGCCGGCTGCTCGAGCGACGTCGGTCCCTCGGCTTGCAGCGCGGCGAGCAGCACCGCCGACTTCACCTGCGCGCTGGCCACCGGTGATCGCAGACAGGCGCCGCGCAAGCCGGCCGGCGCGAAGGCCATGGGGGCGCGGGTGTCGTTGGCGCGGGCGTGGACGTGGGCGCCCACGGCTCGCAGCGGCTCGATCACCCGCCGCATCGGGCGGCGGCGCAGCGAGTCGTCGCCGGTGACGAACGAATGAAAGGGCCGGCCGGCAAGGATGCCGCTGACCAGGCGCAGGGTGGTGCCGCTGTTGCCGCACCACAGCACGTCGGCCGGCTCGCGCAGGCCCGAAAGCCCGCGGCCGCGAACCACCAGCTCGTCACCGTGCACGCCGTGCGCCACGCCCAGGGCCGCGACGACACCGGCCGTGGCCTGCGTGTCGGCGCCGAGCCCCGGTCGTCGGAAGCGCGAGTCCCCGTGTCCGATCGCTCCCAGCAGATACGCCCGATGGGTGATGGACTTGTCGCCCGGCACGCGCAGCTCGCCGCGCAGGCGGCGCGCGGGATGGACGACGCGGGGGCGCGCCGGCGGCATCAGCTCGCCGCAGCGGCGGCCGGCACGGGGCGGCCCAGCGCCTCCGCCATCGGCACGAGCTTGCCCATGAGCTGCGAGAAGTGCTCCAGGCTGAGGCTCTGCGCCCCGTCGATGAGCGCCGTGTCCGGCGAGGGGTGCACCTCGAGCAGCACGCCGTCGGCGCCGGCCGCGACCGCGGCCAGGGTCATGGCTTCCACCATGTGCCACTTGCCGGTGCCCTGGGACGGATCGACGACGATGGGCAGGTGGGTGGCGCGGCGCAGCAGCGGCACCGCGTTGAGATCGAGCGTGAAGCGCGACTCGGTTTCAAAGGTCCGAATGCCGCGCTCGCACAGCAGCACGTTGGGATTGCCCGCCGCCAGGATGTACTCGGCGCACATGATCCACTCTTCGATGGTGTTCCCCATGCCGCGCTTGAGCAGCACCGGCGTCTCGATCTGTCCCACCTCGTTGAGCAGCGGGTAGTTCTGGGCGTTGCGGGTGCCGATTTGGAGGATGTCGGCGATGCCGGCGACCTCCTCGACCTGCCGCGGATCGAGAATCTCGGTGATGACCGGCAAGCCGGTGAGCGCCCTGGCTTCCTCGAGCAGCCGCAGGCCCTCGGCGCCCATCCCCTGGAAGCTGTAGGGCGAGCTGCGCGGCTTGAAGGCGCCGCCGCGCAGGATGTGCGCGCCCTGCGCCGCGACATGCTGGGCCGTGGTCAGCAGCTGCTCGCGGCTCTCCACCGTGCACGGTCCCGCCATGACGGCGACCGAGCCGTCGCCGATCGTGGCTCCGCCGACGGTGATGCTCGTGCGATCCTGTCCCTCGCGCTGCGCCGCCAGCTTGTAGGGCGCGCCGACCGGCATGGCGGTTTCGACGCCCGGCATGCGCTGGATCTGCTGCAGCAGCTCGGGTGGGCGGTGGCCGATCACCGCGATCACGGTCTTCTCGACGCCATAGAGCATCCGCGTTTCCAAGCCTTCGGCGCGAATGCGCCCGGCGACGGCTTCAATCTGGTCACTGGAGGCCTGCTTGGCCAGGACGACAATCATGGGCGGGTTCTCCTTCGGTGGAATCCGGGCAACAAAAAAGCAGAGGTCGTGACCTCTGCCGCCGGCGCGTCTTCGATCGTGGGAGCTACATGGCGTGCACACCCAGCCGCGCCGGCCGCGTAAACGCGTAGGTATACCGCTCGACCTGGCTGAAGCTTGGCATGCGTGAGCCCGCGCCGTCTCTGTGCGGCGCGAGTGTGCGCGCGAGGCGGCGATCCGTCAACGTTCAAGCTGGGGCGATCGCGGTCGGTTGGTCGCATCGCCCGTCCGGCGCCGCCGATTCGACCGCCGGGGAGCGCGCTCGGGAACACTGGAAGCGGCGTGCGACCATGGTGCAGGAGTGCGGGCAGGCGGGGCAACGTGGCGCAGACGCTGAGCGGCGACTGGCGGCCGGCGTCCGAGGCCGAGCTGGTGGCGGCCTGGCTGCGGCAGGCGACCCGGCGCGGCCCCTGGCGCGACAGCGCCGGTCGGGGCGTCGAGGTGATCTATCCCGGGCGTTGGACCGGCCTGCCGGGCCCCGACTTGCGCGACGCCGTGGTGAGCATCGACGGCGGGCCGGCGCGCCGCCTCGATCTGGAGGTGCACCTCGACGCCGCCGATTGGCGGCGTCACGGCCACCACCGCGACCCGGCCTATGCCGGCGTCGGCCTGCACCTGGTGTGGGACGTGGGCGCCCGCGCGCCCGAGGCCGGGCCGCCGCAGCTTGCCCTGGCGCCGGCGCTGGCCGCGGCGGCCGACCCGGTCGCCCCCGATCCGTTGCCGGACGGCCACTCGTTGCCCTGCGCGCGGCCCGCGCCGCTCGATGCGAAGTCCCGCCGGGTGATCGTGGCGGCCATCGAGGCGCAGGGGCGGCGGCGCCACGCCGAACAGGCGGCGGTGATGGAAAGCCAGATTGCCGCGCTGGGGCCCGACCAGGCCCTGCACCAGGCGATCTTGCGCGCGCTCGGCTATCGGCCGAACGCCGCGGCCTTCGAAGCCCTGGGCGGCTGCGTCACGAGCGCCCTGAGCGAGGCGCTGGCGAGCAACGGCGAGGTCGCCGGTCTGGGCGCGCTCGAGGCCGTGCTCATGGGCGCCGCCGGGTTGCTGCCCATGCAGCGCCGCGGGGCGCCGGCCGACGGCTACGCGCGCCTGCTGCAGCGCATCTGGCAATCCTATGGAAGCCTCACCTGCCTGCGGGCGGCCGACTGGACGTTGCAGTCGGTGCGCCCGGCCAATCGGCCCACCCGGCGCATTGCCGCGGCGGCGCGGCTGCTGTCGCGCGCGCCGGATCCGGGCATGACCCTGGTGGAGACGGTGCTGGCGGAGGTGCGCCGCGCAGCCGACGAATCGGACCCGCGCCGGCTCCTGGCCCGGTTTCAGGTCGCCGAGGCGCCGGACGCCTACTGGGCGCGGCACTTCGACTTTGGGCGAGCCACGCGGCGCCCGTCCCCGGCGCTGGTCGGCGCCGCTCGGGCGCGCGAGATCCTGGTCAACGCCGTGCTTCCCTTTGCCGCGGCCGTGGGGCATGGCCGGGGGCAGTCCGACCTGCCGCGGGCGAGCGCCGCGGTCCTGGCCGCGCTGCCGGGCGGCACGTGGAATCAAGACTCGCGCTACATGACGCAGACGCTGGGCATCGAGCGCCGCGGCCTCGGCGGGGCGGAGGCGCAGCAGGGGCTTCTGCGGCTCCACCGCCGCTGGTGCCGCGACAAGCGCTGCGCGGCTTGCCCCATGGCCCGGTGCGTCCGGTCGGAGGGTGCGGTCACGGCCACCGCGTCGGACGTTGCGGGTTCCGCCGCCGCCGGCCGGGCGGAGATTGCGTAGGGTCGGGCGACGGCGCGGAGCGCACGCTCCGCCGCGCTAGCCGGTGGTGTCCAGGGCCAGTTGACGAGCGACGGTCTCCGCCGCGGCCAGCGCCCCCTCGGCCGACTGCCGGCCGAAGATGGCGGCCTGCACCTGCGCCTGGAGCTCGTGCTCCCAGGTCAAGAACCAGCGCTCCCACACGCGCTCCACGGGGCGGGCGGCGGCCAGGATGGACGTCAGGGCGCTCGGGTCGACCCAGCCGGCCAGGTCGTCCGAGACTTCCGCCCGCTCGAGCACCGGGCGGTAGGCGGGTATCAATCCCTCCTGCCGCAGCCAAAAGGCCGACGAGGCATAGTCGCCGGCCGGGCCCGGCCCGCCGAGGTAGCTCACCAGGTCCACGGCGTCCGCCGGGCGCGGCGCGTTGGCGGCCACCGCGTAGAGGGGCGTCCAGGCAACGGTGCCCAGCGGCGCGGCGATGCCCGGGATCGGCGCCACGCCGAAGGCGCCGGGCAACGCCTGATTGAGCCGGCGCAGCACGTGGGCGCCGACGATGCCGAAGATGTGCTGCTCGCGGGCCAGCGCGTCGTAGGTCGCCGAGCCGAAGTCCGGATCGACCACGTTCGACACCGCGGTGGCGTCGCGCAGCCACTCCAGCACCGCCACCGCGGCGGGGTCCGGGCCGTCCGCCGCCGCCAGGCGCCCGCCCGAGGCATACACCAGGCCCCACCAGGGAAGGTTGGTGAAGACTTTGGGTGCGAGGTTGAGAGATATTCCGAACTCGACGATCTGGCGGCGGGCCGCGTTGCGGCAAAGCTCGGTGAGCGCCTCCAGCGTGTCGGGCACCGGCGCGCCCACGCGGTCCAGCAGCCGCCGGTTGTACGCCAGCAGCATGACGTCGGCGTAGTACGGCAGGCCGACCACCTGCCCGCCGAGCGTGACGGCCTGGCGGGCATGGGGCCACATGGCATCCAGCACCACGCGCCAGGTGTCCTCGGCGCCCAGGGATTGCAGGGCGCGGCCCGACCACCAGGCGCCGACCAGTCCGTCGCGCGCCTGCACCACGTCGACCGATGGCCGGCGCGTCAGCGCCTCGAGGGCCCTGGCCGGATAGTCCTGCTGGGCCTGCTCGTGCAGCACGCGAAGGTCGCCGCGGTAGCGTTCGAAGTCGTCCAGCCGTTGCCGCACCAGGTCGGGCCGAAACGGCCAGCCCAAGAGGCGCAACTGCGCCGGAGCCGGCGGCGCGCTGGGTGGCGCGGTCGGCCTGGCGGTGGAGATGGCGGTTGGCGCCGGCGGTGCGTCGGGCGCCGCGTCGCCGCAGGCCGCGAGCGTGAGGGCCGCTCCCAGGCCCATCCCGAGGAAACGACGGCGGGAGATGTGGCCGCGCCCAGACCGGGCCGGGGGTTGGACGTTTCGCATAGCGTGGGAGTGTAGCCCGGCGCGAGCCCCAGGCGGCTCGATGCCGTGCGGGGTGACCGATTGAGACAAAACATACAATTCAACACTGAGAATTCTTGACACGCAAGGACTCAACGTTTAGCATTGACCTCGAACGATCACATCGTGGAGCCAAGCGTGCCGGGTGATCTGGCGGCGTCCGTCGACGAGGCGCCGGCGGGGGCGACGGCGGCCGAGACGCGGTCGGAGCTGGCCGTCATGCCCCTCGTGCCGCTGCTCGATTGGGTCGCGTTTCCCGAGATGGCCATGCCCTTGCAGGCCAGCCGGGACGCGTCGCTGGCCGCCGTGGCGGCCGCCGAAACGCGTGGCGGGCGCGTGGTGCTGGTGGCCCAGCGCCGCGCCAGCACCAACGTGCGCCCGTCCGATCTCTTCGAGGTCGGCACCATCGCCGAGGTGATTCGCAAGCTGCGCATGCCCGACGGCAGTCAGCAAGTCCTGCTGCAGGGCCGGCAGCGCGCCCGGCTCGAAGCCGTCGAGGAGCGTGAAGGGCACCTGGTGGCCCGCGTCGAGCCCGTGGAGGTCCCCCAGGAGTCATCGCTGGAGCTCGAGGCCTTGCGGCGCGTGGTGGTGGCCCAGGTCGAGGCGGTGGCCGAAGAAACCAACACCTTTCCGCCCGACGTCGTGGCCATGACGCGCCGCGTCTCCGATCCGAGCTGGCTGTGCGACTACATCTGCTTCTCCTCGGACATGCCGATGCGCGAGCGCCAGGACGTCCTGGAAGCGTTTGCGCCCGTGGAGCGGCTGCGGCGCGTGGCCCGCTATCTCGCGCGCCAGGCGGAAATCCTCGACATCCGCAACAAGATTCAAGGCGAGATTCAGGACGGCATCGAGAAAGTCCAGCGCGACTTTTACCTGCGCGAGCAGCTGCGGGCGATTCAGCGCGAGCTGGGCATCTCGAACACGCAGATCGACGACACCGACGAGCTCAGCCGCCGGGTGGAGGAAGCCGACCTGCCCGAGGTGGTGCGCGAGAAGGCCGAGCACGAAATCAGCCGTCTGGAAGCGACGCCGCCCACATCACCCGAGATCGGCGTGATCCGCGGCTACCTCGACTGGCTGCTCGGCCTGCCCTGGAACACGGAGACCACCGATCGACGCGAGTTGCGACGGGCGCGGCGCGTGCTGGAGCGCGACCACTACGGGCTGGTGCACGTGAAGCAGCGCGTGCTGGAGTTTCTCGCGGTGCGCATGCTGTCGGACGCCTTCCGTACGCCGATCCTGTGCCTGGCCGGACCGCCCGGCGTGGGCAAGACCAGCCTGGGCCGCTCGGTGGCGCGGGCGCTGGGGCGGGAGTTCGTGCGCATCTCGCTCGGCGGCGTGCGCGACGAGGCGGAAATCCGTGGGCATCGGCGGACCTACGTCGGGGCCTTGCCGGGCCGCATCGTGCAGGCCATGCGGCGCGCGGGATCCCGCAATCCGGTGCTGCTGCTCGACGAGGTCGACAAGATCGGGCGGGACTTCCGCGGCGATCCCTCGTCGGCCCTGCTGGAAGTGCTCGACCCGGAGCACAACCACAGCTTCACCGACCACTATCTCGAAGTGCCGCTGGACCTGTCGCGCGTGCTGTTCGTGACCACGGCCAACGACGCGGAGGCGATTCCCGCAGTGCTGCGCGATCGCATGGAGGTCATCGAGCTGCACGGCTATACCGAGGACGAGAAGGTGCGCATCGCCGACGGGCACCTGCTCCCGCGCCAGCTGAAGCAACACGGACTCGCGGGACGCGACATCGAGTTCTCGGACCGGGCCATTCGCGAGGCGATCCGGCACTACACCCGCGAGGCCGGCGTGCGCAACCTCGAACGTGAGCTCGGATCGGTGTGCCGCAAGCTGGCGCGCCGCCTGGCGGACCGGCGGCGCATCGCCCGCCGGGTCACGCCGCGCGTGGTGCGCTCGCTCCTCGGGGCGCCGCGATTTCTACCCGAAGACGATGACCGCTCGCCGTTGGTGGGCGTGGCGACCGGATTGGCCGTCACCCCGTTCGGCGGCGAGGTTCTCGACGTGGAGGCCGCGGCCGTGCCGGGCAGCGGCAAGCTGCGCCTTACCGGCCAACTTGGCGAGGTGATGCGCGAGTCGGCCCAGGCGGCGCTGTCCTACGTGCGGGCGCGGGGCGACGCCTTTGGCGCCGATCGTCCCGATTTCGGCCAGACGGACGTGCACGTGCACGTGCCCGCGGGCAGTGTGCCCAAGGACGGCCCGTCGGCGGGCATCACCATGAGCACGGCCATCATGTCGGCCGTCGCCGGCGTGCCCGTGCGGCGCCAGGTCGCGATGACCGGCGAGGTCACGCTGCGGGGTCGCATCCTGCCGATCGGCGGGCTCAAGGAAAAGGTGCTGGCGGCGCACCGTGCGGGCCTGCGCACGGTGGTGGCGCCGGCCGAGAATCGTTCCGATATCGACGACGTGCCCACCAAGGTCCGACGACAGATGCGGTTTGTGTGGGTGGACGACATGGACGCGGTCTTGACGGCCGCTTTGATGACCCCGGCGACCAGCCGGCCCGCGCCCCCGGGCGCGACGGCCTAGGAGGCAGAGCGAATGGCGACCAAGATCATCGGCATCGACCTGGGAACGACGAACTCCGTCGTGGCCGTGATGGAGGGCGGCGCGCCAACCGTCGTGACCAACAGCGAGGGCTCGCGCATCACGCCCAGCGTGGTGGCCTTCGCCAAGGACGGCCAACGGCTGGTCGGTCAGCTGGCGCGGCGCCAGGCCGTGATGAACCCCGAGAACACGATCTACTCCGCCAAGCGCTTCATCGGCCGCCGCCTCGACGAGGTTGGCGACGAGCGCAGCGCGGTGACCTTCGACGTGGTGCAGGGCAAGGCCGGCGAGGCGCTCATCAAGATTCCCGAGCGTGGGCAGGAGATCACGCCGGAAGAGATCGCATCGATGGTGCTGCAGAAGCTCAAGCAGGAGGCCGAGCGCTATCTGGGCGAGTCGGTCACCGACGCCGTGATCACCACGCCGGCCTATTTCAACGACTCGCAGCGGCAGGCCACGCGCAACGCCGGCGAAGTGGCCGGTCTCAACGTCCGCCGCATCATCAACGAGCCGACCGCGGCGGCCCTGGCCTACGGCCTGGACAAGAAGGGCGCCGAGACGATCCTGGTGTGGGACCTGGGCGGCGGCACCTTCGACGTGTCGATCCTCGAGGCCGGCGACGGCGTGTTCGAGGTCAAGGCGACCAGCGGCGACACGCACCTGGGCGGCGACGACTACGACCGGCGCATCGTCGACCAGGTGGCCGATGACTTCCAGCGCGAGCAGGGCATCGACCTGCGCCAGGACGCCCAGTCGCTCCAGCGCCTCGTCGAGGCCGCGGAGAAGGCCAAGCAGGAGCTGTCGACCGTTCCGCAGACGCAGATCAGCCTGCCGTTCATCACCGCCGACCAGCACGGCCCAAAGCACCTGGATCACACGCTGACCCGGGCCCAGTTCGAGGACCTCACCGCCGACCTGACGGCGCGCTGCGTGCCGCCGTTCAAGCAGGCGCTGCGCGACGCCGGCATCGAGGCCGGCGCCATCGACGAGGTGGTGCTGGTCGGCGGCGCCACGCGCATGCCGGCCATCGTGGACCTGGTCACGCGCCTGAGCGGCAAGGAACCCGACCAGAGCGTGAACCCCGACGAGGTGGTCGCGGTTGGCGCGGCCATCCAGGGCGGCGTGCTGGCCGGCGAGGTGGACGACGTGGTGCTGCTGGACGTGACGCCGCTGTCCCTGGGCGTCGAGACCCTCGGCGGCGTCATGACGAGCTTGATCGAGCGCAACACGACGATTCCCACCAGCAAGTCGGAGATCTTCTCCACCGCGGAGGACGGTCAAACCGCCGTCGACATTCACGTGCTGCAGGGCGAGCGCCCCATGGCGCGGGACAACACCACGCTCGGTCGGTTTCGCCTGGAGGGCATTCCGGCCGCGCCGCGCGGGGTGCCGCAGGTCGAGGTGACGTTCGATCTCGACGCCAACGGCATCGTCAACGTGTCGGCCAAGGACCTGGCCACCGGCAAAGAGCAGCGGATCACCATCTCCGCGAGCACGAACCTCTCGCGCGAGCAGGTGGACGCGCTGGTCAAGGAAGCCGAGGAGAACGCCGCGACGGACCGCGAGGCGCTCGAGGCGATCGAGACGCGCAATGCCGCCGACAGCCTGGCCTATCAGACCGAGCGGCTGATCAAGGACAACGGCGACAAGCTCAACGCCGAGGACAGCGCCGCGGCGGAGCGGGCCATCGAGGAGGTGCGGGAGGCGCTCAAGGGCGAGGACCTGGACAAGGTCCGCAGCACGGTGGCCGTGCTGCAAACGGCGTCGCAAAAGCTCGGTGAGCAGCTCTACGCCGCGCAGCAGGCCCAGGGAGACGGCGCCGCGCCCGCGGAGCCGCCGCCCACGTCGGACGCCGACGATGTGGTGGACGCGGAATTCAAGACGAGCGACGCGGATGCCGAGACGCAGCCGGCCGACGAGAAATAGCCCATGAGCGCCACCGAACCCCGTGAGTCCACGTCGGGCATGACCGACGACGCGATGGACGAGCCCCGCGAGCCGGAGGAGGAAGTCGCCGCGCTCCGCGCGCAGGTCGAGGCGCTCAACGGCCAGCTGCTGCGCGTCCGCGCCGATACCGACAACTACTGCAAGCGTCTGGAGCGCACCACGGAGGAGCTCGTCCGCGACGCCAGGCGCCGGCTGTTCATGGAGCTGCTGAACCTCGCCGACGACCTCGAGCGGGCGCTGGCCGCGCCGCTCGACGACGGCGCGGCGCTGGCGGAGGGCGTGGACCTGACGCTCACGCGGCTGCGCGACGGGCTGGCGGCCCACGGCGTGCGTCGCATGGACGCCGGCGGCGCCTTTGACCCAAACCTGCACGAGGCCGTGGCGACCGTGGAATCCGGGGACCTGCCCGAGGGTCACATCGTGGACGAGGTCAGTCGCGGCTACCTCTGGGGCGACATCGTGCTGCGCGCCGCCCGCGTGCGCGTGGCGGTGGCGCCGGCGGACTAGCAGCGCCATGGAATACCGGGACTACTACAAGACGCTGGGCGTCACCCGGCAGGCCAGCGACGAGGAGCTTAAGCGGGCCTATCGCCGCCTCGCGCGCCGCTACCATCCCGACGTCAATCCCGGTGACCCGCAGGCCGACGCGCGTTTCAAGGAAATCAACGAGGCCTATCAGGTTCTCAGCGACCCGGACAAGCGCAAGCGCTACGACCGCTTTGGTTCGAATTGGCGCCAGACCGGGTCGTTCGAGGAAGCGTTTCGACGAGCCGGCGCGCCGCGCGGCGCCGCGCCCGGGGGCTTTGGCGGCGCGGGATTCAGCGATTTCTTCGAATCGCTCTTCGGCAGCATGGGCTTCGGCGGCCAGCGTCCCGGCCCGCCGCCGAGCGCGGATGTCGAGGATCGGCTGGACATCACCCTGCGCGAGGTCGCCGAGGGCGGCCGGCGCTCGCTGATGTTGCGCACGCCGCAAGCCGACGGCCACGTGCGCCAGGAGCGCATCGACGTCAGCATTCCCCAAGGGGTGCGCGACGGCCAGCGGCTGCGCGTGACCGGCAAGGGCAGCATCCGGCCGGACGGCACACGCGGTGACTTGTATCTGCGCGTGGCGGTGGCGCCCGACTCGCGCTTCGAGCGCCACGAGGCGGACCTGCACACCACGGCGACCATCGGACTGTCGGAAGCCATGCTCGGCGCCAACGTCAACGTCTCCACCGTGAGCGGAAGCACATTGACGGTGCGCGTGCCGCCGGAGACGCGCGACGGCGCTCGTCTGCGATTGCGCGGCCAGGGATTGCCCACGGCCCGCTCCAATCAGCGCGGCGACATGCTGGTGCGCATTCGCGTGCGGCTGCCGCAGGATCTCTCCCACCGCGAGCAAGCGCTGTTCCGCGAGCTCGCCGAGCTGCGCGGCGAGCAGCCGCTGCCCCAACGAAGCTAAATGCGCACGCCCGACGACCTCGATGCCGTCACCGGCCAGGACACCGGCATGCGCGAGCGGCCCGCGGTGTTCATCGGCGTGGTGGCCGAGATCACTCGCGTGCACCCGCAGACGCTGCGGCACTACGAGCGCATTGGCCTGGTCACGCCGGGACGATCCCGGGGCAACGTTCGCCTCTACTCCCAAGAGGACATCGAGCGCGTGCGGCTGATCCAGCGCCTGACCCATGAGTTGGGCGTGAATCTGGCGGGCGTCGAGGTGATTCTCAACATGCGCGAGACCCACGAGCGGCAGCGGCAGGAATCCGAACGCCGAGAGCAACGCTTGGGTGAGCGCCACCAGTTGGAAGTCGAGCGCCTGACGGCCGAGATCGACCGACTGCGCGCCGCGCTGCGCCGCCTGGTCGGATAGCGGGCGGACAAGGAGCCACGACTACGATGATGAACTTCGACCGATTCACCGAAAAGGCGCAAGAGACCGTCCAGCGCGCCCAGTCGATCATGCTGGAGCACGCGCACAATCAACTCGACGCCGAGCACATTCTGCTGGCGCTGATCGAGCCGCCGGATGGCGTGGCGGTGCGCATCGTCCAGCGGCTGCGCGTCTCGCCCGACCTGATCCGGGGCGAGCTGCGGCGGATCCTGGCCGACAAGCCCCGCGTGGCCGTCGAGGACGGCAGCGGCGGCACGGCCCAGGGGCAGATGTTCGTGACGCCCCAGACCCTGGAGCTGATGAACGCGGCCCGCGAGGAGGCCGAGCGCCTCAGCGACGAGTTCGTGGGCAACGAGCACCTGCTGCTAGCCGTGGCGCGCTCGCGCGACTCGGAGGCCGGGCACGCCCTGCGCCGCAGCGGCGTCGATTCAGAGGGCATTTACAGCGCCCTGCGCGACGTGCGGGGCGCGCAGCGCTCCTCGAGTCCTGGGGCCGAAAGCCGCTATGAGGTGCTGGAGAAGTACAGCACTGACCTCACCGAAATCGCGCGGCACGACAAGCTCGATCCGGTCATCGGCCGCGAGCCGGAGATCAAGCGCGTGATTCAAGTCCTGGCGCGCCGCACCAAGAACAACCCGGCGCTCATCGGCGAGCCGGGCGTCGGCAAGACGGCCATCGTCGAGGGCCTGGCCCAGCGCATCGCCCAGAACGACGTGCCGCGCATCCTGCGCGACCGCCGGGTCCTGGCCATCGACATGGGCGCCATGGTCGCCGGGTCCAAGTTCCGCGGCGAGTTCGAGGAACGGCTCAAGGCCGTGATCAACGAGGTTCGCGCGTCCGACGGCGAGATCATCCTGTTCTTCGACGAGCTGCACCAGGCCGTGGGTGCGGGCGCCGCCGAGGGCGCTATCGACGCGTCGAGCATGCTCAAGCCGGCCCTGGCCCGCGGCGAGCTGCAGGCGATCGGCGCCACCACGCTCGACGAGTTCCGCACGCACGTGGAGCGTGACAAGGCGCTGGCGCGGCGGTTCCAGCCGGTCTACGTGGAGGAGCCCTCGGTCGAGGAGACGATGGCGGTGCTCCAGGGCTTGCGCCCGCGATACGAGCAGCACCACGACCTCAAGATCAACGACGAAGCCATCGACGCCGCCGCCCGCCTCTCCGACCGCTACCTCACCGAGCGCCACCTGCCCGACAAGGCCATCGACCTGATGGACGAGGCGGCCGCCAAGGTGCGGGTCGACATCTTCGACACGCCGCCCGAGCTGCGCGACGTCGAAAAGCGCATCGAGGAGCTGCAGGAGGACGAGGAAAACGCCTGGCAGGCCCGCGACTACGAACGCGCCGCCAACGTCAAGTCGGACGTGCTGCAACTCAAGTCCAAGCTCGAGGACTGGCGCAAGCGCTGGCTGGCGGAGCGCGACCTGGACGACATCGTCAGCCGCGAGGACATTGCCGACGTGGTCTCCAACATCACCGGCATTCCCGTGGCGCGCATGTTCGAGGAGGAAGCCGCGCGCCTGCTCCACATGGAAGACGCGCTGCACCAGCGCCTGGTGAACCAGCAGGAGGCGGTGGCCGCGGTTGCCGACGCGATCCGGCGTTCGCGCGCCGGCATCGCCGACCCGCGACGGCCCATCGGCTCATTCTTCTTCCTGGGACCCACCGGCGTCGGCAAGACCGAGCTGGCCCGCGCGCTGGCCGAGTTCATGTTCGACGACGAATCGGCCATGCTGCGCATCGACATGTCGGAGTTCGGCGAGCGGCACGCGGTCAGCCGGCTGGTCGGGGCGCCTCCGGGATACGTCGGCTACGACGACGCGTCCCAACTGACGGAAAAGGTCCGGCGGCGGCCCTACCAGGTGGTGCTGTTCGACGAGGTCGAGAAGGCCCACCCGGAGATCTTCAACGTCCTGCTGCAGGTGCTCGACGACGGGCGGCTCACCGACGGCCACGGGCGCGTGGTGGACTTCAGCCACACCATCATCATCATGACGTCCAACGTCGGCGCCCAGCACATCCGACGGGAGAACACCTTGGGGTTCAGACCGGCGGCAGCGGAGGCCTCGCCGGAGAGCGAGCATCGCGCCATGCGCGGACGCCTGCTCAAGGACCTGCGCCAGACGTTCCGGCCCGAGTTCTTGAACCGGGTGGACGAGATCATCATCTTCCACTCGCTGACCCAGCCGCAGCTGCGCGAGATCGTGGACCTGATGGCCGCCGACCTGGGTCGGCGCATGGCCGCGCAGGGGATCGGCGTCGAGCTCACCACCGCCGCCAAGGACCGCGTGCTCGAGCTGGGGTGGAATCCGGACTACGGCGCGCGGCCGCTGCGCCGCACCCTGCAGCGCGAGGTGGAAAACCACATCGCGCGGTTGCTGCTCGACCAGAGCTGCGATTCCGGCTGCACCGTCCACGTGGACGTAGCCGACGACGAGTTCACGTTCGACGTGCAGCAGGTGGCGCCCACGGTCCAAGGCGGCAACGGCGCCACGTCGGCGGTTGCTACGGAGCCCGCGGCGACGAACGCCTAGAGCGCACCGGTCGGGGAACGGCCCTCACGGCCTCCCCAGCGCGAGGGCCGCTCGTTGACCGGAATGGGCATTGTTCCGCGCGATTCGCGCCAAGGCAACGAAATTCCGCGGTTGCGGGAGGCGGCACCGTGCCCCACCATTTGCGGCACGGCATCGCCGTGAGAGGTGCGCGGATGGCTCACTTGGCGTTCGAACGGTTGACACGCGATGAAATCGGCGCGCTGGCGCCCTCGGCGGTGGCGATCTTGCCCACGGCGGCCATCGAGCAGCACGGGCCGCACAATCCCGTGGGACTCGACACCATGTGCTGCATGGCCGTGGCGCGGAGCGCCGCCCAGGCCGTCGGGCCCGACCTCAACGTGGTCGTGTGCCCGCCGCTGCACTTCGGCAGCTCCCACCATCACCTGCCGTGGCCCGGCGTGCTCACGCTCACCGGCGACACCTTCGGCACGGTGCTCTACGAGCTACTCGACAGCCTGCGGATGACGGGCTTTCGCCGCGTGCTGGTGCTGAACGGCCACGGGGGCAACGAGTTTCTGATCCAGCAGACCGCGCGCGACTACGTGATGGCCCACCGTGAGCTGCATGTCGTGGCCGGCAGCTACTGGGACATCGCCCGCGCGGCGCTGGAGGTCATTCCGCACGACGGGGATTTTTCCATTCCCGGTCACGCGGGGTCGTTTGAGACGTCGCTGATGCTCCACCTGGACCCAGAGTTGGTGCACACCGATCTCGTACCGGTAGGCGGCCCCAAGTTGCCGCGCAGCGCCGTCGCCAACGTGACCGAGGTGCGCGACGGCGGATATCTGGGCGACCATCCAACCGGCGTCAGCGACGACGCGTCGCACGGTACGGCCGAGCTGGGCCGCCAGTACCTCGATGCCGCGGCGACGGTTGTGGCCGCGCAGATTCGGGAGATGGTCGAAACGGCATAGCGCCTGCGGGACTTGCTTAAACAGCTTGGCTTGCGCAAGTGCGCAAGTGGTGCTATAAAAGCAATTATGAAGATCCCGCCCGAACCCCTGGCTATTCGCCAAACAGCAGAGCGGCTCGCTGAAATCCTTAGCGTCCCGGACATGGCTGCCCATGTCGACTTTGACGTGCGCACCGACGATGGTCGCGCTTGGGATGCCGTTTTCGCCGATCGAGGCCATTGCTTCGTCCTGGAATGGAATCGGTCAGGCTCCCTCGGGCCTATTGCTAGCTCCATTCGCCAATTACGGACGGCCCAGAGCAACTTTCCGCACAAGGTGACTCCGGTCCTGGCAGTCCCTTACATGGGAGAAGCAGCGCAGGAGCGTTGCGCGCAAGCCGAACTCCCTTGGCTGGATCTCTCAGGAAACGCCCGGATCGTCGTGCCCGGCATCTTCTATCAGAATCTGGGAAATCCCAACCGATTCCGAAGGCCCGGTAGGCCGGAGAGCGCATTTGGACCAAAGGGCTCTCGGATAGCAAGGCTGCTGCTCATCGAGCCATCCAAGCCGCAAAGGCAGCGCACAATTGCGGCGAACGCCGGATTGAACGAGGGGCATACGAGCCGGGTCGTAGCCAAGCTGGTCGCAGCCGGTCTCGTAGAGCGAGCAGAAGACGGCATTCGCGTCCCTGACCGGGAAACGTTGCTCGATGCTTGGCGGGAACAGTACAGATTCGACCGGCATCACGTGATCCGGGGCCACATTTCAGCCCGAGAGGGCGGGTCCCTAACCACGTCAATCGCCGGAGTCTTGTCGAAGGCTGGCGCGCCCCACGCGCTCACGGCACTCCCGGCAGCGTGGTTGTGGACACGCCATGCCGGTTTTCGCCTCGCGACTGTTTATCTCTCAATCCCCCCCACGGAAAGGATCAAGAAAGACCTCGGCTTCCGCGAGGAGCCTAGGGGAGCGAACACCTGGCTCGTGGTGCCCAACGACGAAGGCGTCTTCGACGGAGCGAAGCTTGTCGACGGCATACGTTGCGTCCATCCGGTGCAGGCCTACCTCGACTTGAAGGACCATCCCGAAAGGTCGACGGAAGCTGCTGCCGAACTCCGGCGGACAATCCTTCGAGACAACGATGGTCTCTAAGCCATCGAGCGTCGATGGGTACGGCATCGAGCAGCTGAGCGTCGTCCGCCGGACATGCCTCTATATGGCAACCAAGCTGGGCGATCTGCTTGATGAGATTGTGGTGGTCGGCGGACTGGTTCCCTACCTCCTTGTCGACCAAGAAAATCTGCCGTCAGACTTGGAGCCTCACGCGGGCACGATGGACCTCGACTTAGGCCTGGCGTTGGCGATTCTGAACCGCGAGCGCTATCGAGAACTCAGATTCAGGCTGAGAGACGCGGGGTTCGAGCCGGACGTCAATGAGCATGGCAATGTGCGATTGCAGACTTGGGCCGGACTCACGCCCCATCCCGTGACGGTGGATTTCCTGGTTCCCGCCACCGACGAGACGGATACCCCAGGTGCACTTCTCCACATTGAATCTGACCTTGCCGCAATAGTTACGCCGGGTCTCGAGTTGGCCTTCAAAGATCAGCGCCGAAAAGACCTATCAGATCACACTCCCTCCGGCGCATGGGCTACCCGGAGCATTCCGGTATGCGGTCCAGGCGCCTTCACCGTCCTCAAGGCGCTTGCCTTCGGGAACAGGGCGGCGCCAAAAGACGCCTACGACATCTTCTATGTTTGGAGTGGGGTCGGAGTCACTGAAGTTGCGGAGAGCCTGACTCTCCTTCGGCCCAGCGCCTACATCAATCGTGCGCTCCGTGTCATTGAAAGGGATTTCTCCGACCACGATGGGCTTGGTCCCGTGGAAACGGCCCAATTCATCACCCAAGAGCCTGACGACAACGTACAAGCGGACGTTGTGGGTCTCGCGCAGGAGCTTCTTCGTTTGGTAGGGCGCCAATGACGCCCTTGACCCCGTCGGGTCGTCAGCGAGCCTTGCTCGCGATATCCACCTAAGACGTTAGCCGGTTGGCGCCTGCCTAATTGCCGAAGTCGTGCTAGCCCGCCACTACTTCCGAAGCCGGGAAGCCCATGGCGTCGCCGAACTGGTCTTGGAAGTCTGGGACGGCGGACAGCTCGACATAATGCACGTGGCCGGGTAAGTCCGTGGCGCGCACGCGTGATGTCAGCGACAGCAGGCACATGCGCGCGCCGTGGCCGGCGGCGTTGCCAATGGCCTCCACCGCCTGCACGGGCACCGGCGGCAGCAGGCCGATGGCCAGGGCTTGCGCCGGGTCGATGTAGCTGCCGAAGGCGCCGGCCAGCAGCACGCGGTCAACGTCGGACGGCTGCAAGCCGGCCTCACGCAACAGCACGTTCGTGCCGCAGCGAATGCTGCCCTTGGCCAGCTGCAGGCGACGGATGTCCTGCGCGTGCAGCGCGATGCTCTCCTCCGGCAACGCCGGATCGCCCGTGAGCACGAATTCGCCGCCGGTGTCGTCGGGCCGCACCCGGTCGGCCAGCCCCGGAAGCGCCTGCTCCATCTCGTGCCGCGAGAGCAGCCGTCCGGTGGGCAGCACCGCGCCCACGCGCAGCAGCTCGGCCACGGCGTCGACCAGGCCCGAACCGCAGATGCCCTGCGGCTCGCCGCCGCCGATCACGTCGACCCCCACCGAGGTCGAGGTGATGCGCACGCGCTCGATCGCCCCTGGCGCCGCGCGCATGCCGCGCGTGATCTCGGCGCCTTCGAACGCCGGTCCGGCCGGCGCCGCGGTGGCAAAGAGCCGGCGCTGGTGCGCCAGCACGATCTCGCCGTTGGTGCCCACGTCGATGACCAGCGTCGTGCCGCGACGTCGGCCCAGATTCGTGCTGAGCATCACGCCCACGATGTCGCCGCCGACGTAGCTGGCCACCGCCGGCGCCACCCACACCCAGGCCGACGGGAGAATCGGGAGGTCGAGCTCCGACGCCCGGAGGGACACTGGATCGACGGTCGTGGGCGCAAACGGCGAATACGAGATCCGCGATGGGTCGATGCCCAGCAACAAGTGCGTCATCACCGTGTTGCCCACGAACGTGGCTTCATAGACGCGGTCGGGCCGAACGTCGGCGGCTTCCAGGCAGCGCGTGGTGATGCCGCGCACGGTGTCCAGGATCGCCCGGTGCAGCCGCTCGACGAACTCCGGCCCGCGCATGGTGGCGCTCATGCGGCTGATCACGTCGCCGCCGTAGATGTGCTGGCCGTTGATGTCCGACGCCACCGCAATCTCTTGCCCGGTGGTCAGGTCCATCAACGCGCCGACCACGGTCGTGGTGCCGATGTCGAAGGCCAGGCCATAGGCCTTGCCGGTGGTGTCGCCGCGCTCGACGGATATCACCCGGTTGCCCGCGATCACCACGGTGACGCCCTGACTGATCTCTTCGCCGATGGCCCCCAGGCGGCTCAGCGCGTCCCGCGTCGGATCGAGATCGCCGGCGGCGGCTGCCAGCTCGTCCTGCACCAGACTCCAGTCGGCGCGAGGATCGTGGAGCGACGGCGGCGACGGCTTGACATAAATCTTCTGAATGTTGGGATCGAGGCTGATGCGCCCCAATCCGGCGCTCTCCACCACGCGCACGGCCCGAATCCCCAGCGGATGCGAGTAGACGGCGCCGGCTTCCACCGGATGCTGGCAGGCCAGGCGCCAGCCGCCGGCGAGCTGCGCGATGGCCAACCGGCGCTTGTCGTGCGGCGTGGGCTCGGGGACCGCGGCGTCGCGCACCAGCACCCGGCACGTGCCGCAGGTTCCCTTGCCGGCGCACACCGTTTCCACGGGTACGTCGTTGGCGTGAGCGGCGTCGAGAATCGTCGTGCCGACCTCGGCCTCGACGGCTCGGTCTTCGGGCAGGAAGCGACACGAAACGGTGCTGGGGACGCTGATGGGGCGGACCTCCGGGGTCGAACGGGCCATTGTGCGCGAAAGCGTCCGTGAAGACGACGGCGCAACCGCCTACAATTGTCGAGGTTTGCGGGGACGACGCAAGCGGACGGAGGTCCGATCACCATGGCAACCAGCGACGACAACGGCCCCAACGGCGAGCGCCGCCACGAGTTCGGGCTGGAGAATATCCCGCTGGGCGCCCAGCCGTGGGGCAAAGCGCCCATGGTCTACGGCGACGACACGATCCCGCTGCGCCAGCTGTCGGACCGCGTCGGCGTTCTGGACGCCATGACGACCACCGTGGACAAGCTCTTCTCCTGGGCGCAATCCAATGCGCTGTGGGGCATGGGCTTCGGGCTGGCCTGTTGCGCGATCGAGATGATGGCGAGCGCCGCGCCGCACTACGACCTCGACCGCTTCGGCACCATCTTTCGCTCTTCGCCGCGGCAGTCGGACGTCATGGTCGTGTCCGGCACCGTCACCAACAAGATGGCGCCCGTCGTCAAGCGGCTCTACGACCAGATGCCCGACCCCAAGTGGGTGATTGCCATGGGCGCATGCGCCACCTGCGGCGGGCCCTTCCGTAGCTACAGCACGCTGCAGGGCGTGGACCGCGTGGTGCCCGTGGACGTCTACATTGCCGGCTGCCCGCCGCGACCCGAAGCGCTCATCGACGGCATCATGATGTTGCAGCGCAAGATCCAGCGTGACGGCATCATGGGCACGGGCCGGATCAAGGCGCAGCGGGAGCAGCAGGCGGCCGAAGCCGGCTAGGTTTCGACCCCAGGCGCGGCCTTCAGGCCAACCCCCGATGACGACACCTGACGGCCGCCTCCGCCTCGAGCTTCACGCCCATACGCACGCGTCCCCCGACTGTGGGCTCAGCCCCACCCGTCTGATCGAATTGCTCCAGGAACGCGGCATTCAGGCGCTGGCGGTGACGGACCACAACACCATGGCCGGCGCCTTCGAGATGGTGCGCGTGTCGCCGCTGCCGACCATTTTGGCGGAGGAAATCAAGAGTACCGCCGGCGACATCATCGGCCTCTTCTTGGAGGAAGAGATCCCACGCGACATGTCGCCGCGGGACACCGTGGGAGCCATCAAGGACCAGGGCGGGCTGGTGCTGTTGCCGCACCCGTTCGACAGCCTCCGCCGATCGGCCCTGCGGGAGGCCACCGACGACATTCGCGAGCACATCGATATCCTGGAGGTGTTCAACGGGCGCACCCTGCGCGAGCGCGACAACCGCACCGCGCAGGACTACGCGCGAGACCACGGCCTGGTGGCGTCGGTCGGCTCGGACTCGCATCTGGCCCGCGAGGTCGGCGTGAGCTGGCAGTTGATCAAACCCTGGAGCGGGCCCGAGGAGTTCCTCGACAACCTGCGCAAGGCCGAGCTGCACATGGAATTGGCCCCGGCCTGGGTGCACGCGGGGAGCTCGCTGCACGCCTACGCGACCAAGTTTCGGAAGCGGCTGAATACCTGGTTCGCCCGCTGACGCGGCGTCGATGACCGGGGCGGCGGCGTCCGACGGCTGGGCGGCGTTCACGCGGCGCGGGCTGACGCTGTGGCTCCCGGCCTCGGTCAACCTGGGCATCGCCAGCCTGCTGGCCCCGGCCATGAACGCCCTGCTGGCGCGGGCCGACGACCCCGAGGCGTCGATCGCCGGATTCTCCGTGGCGCTGGGCGTCATCACTATCGTGGCGCTGCCCCAGTTCCGCATTCAGCAGCTGACGCTGGTGTTCCTGCACGATCACCGCGCGCTGCGCAGCCTGCGCCGCTTCGTCGTGATCACCGCCGCGGCCGTCGGCGCGATCGGCTGCGCCGCGGCGCTCACCCCGCTGGCCGAGCTGATCCTCGAAGGCATCTTTGCCGCCCAGGGCAACCTGCTGACCCAGGCGCGAGCGGCCTTGGTGGCGCTATGCCCGCTGCCGGTGTTCATGGTGGCGCGCACGCATCTCCACGGCGCGGCGCTGCGGCTCGGGCAGGCGCGACTGGTCTGGCTGGGAACCGGGCTCGGCGCCGGGGGCGCGGTCGCCATCTCCGCCGGGCTCATCGCGGCGGGCATGCAGGGAGCGGCCGCGGCCGGCGTGGGCACCACGCTGGCCGCCGGCCTGGAGACCGTCATGCTGATGGCGGCCACGCGCAGCCTGCTGCGGCACGGGCTGCCCGCGCATTCGCCGCGCAGTCTCGACCCCAGCCTGGGGGCCGTGGCGCGGTTCTTCGCCCCGCTGATCTTCGCGTCTCTGCTTCCATCCGCGACCACGCCGATCGTCAACGCGGCACTGGCGCGCACGGCCGAGCCCGAAACGTCGTTGGCGGCCTTCGCCATCGCCATCGGGCTCTTCCAGTTCCTGACGATCCTGCTCTGGGGCGCCCAACCCTCGATCCTGGCGCTGCTCGCCCGAGGCGATCGCGTGCGCCGGATCACGGTCTTGACCAACGGAGTCGCCGTCGCCGTCCTGGTCGCGTGCCTGGCGGCGGCATTCCTGCCGCCGGTGAGTCAATTCGTCATCGAGGACATCGCCGGCGCCCGGGACCGGCTGGCCGATCTCTCGCTGCTGGGGCTGCGCGTGCTGGCGCCGCTGCCGTTGATTCTGGTGCAGGAGCAGGTCTTCGCCTCCGCGCTGATGCAGGTCCGGCGCACCCGCCCGATTCTCTACGTGAATCTGTGGCGGCTGGCCGCGCTGTTCGTTTTCGTGGTGGTCGCGCTCAATGTCGGCGGCCTGCCCGGCGTGGCCGTGGGCGCCGGAGCGTGGGCCGCTAGCCTGATCGTCGAAGCCGTGGCGACCTATGCCTACGGACGTGGCGCCTATCGCCAGCTCAAGGCCGATGAGGCGTTGACTTTCGGCGGCTAGCGAATACGATGCTGGTGAGTGCGACGACGTTGAGATTGCAGAAGAACCTGATGGGCACGCATAGCCGATTCCGCCACGGCACCTCGCTGCCGATTCCGGGAGGAATGTGCCCCGAACGCTGACGTCGTAACCCACCACACGCACGACCGCGGACGCCGGGCACAGGCCCACTAAACGCTCCGCGGTTTTTTTGTTGTTCCAAACCGCCGCGCCCCAACCGCAAGGATAAGAGATGACTACCGCCGTTGACATTGTCGATTTGGAAAAATCCTTCGACCCGTCGGGTCTCGTGGGCGAGCTGCTTCGCCTCGTCAGGCGGCCCACGACGAAGGTTGCCGCCCTGCGACGGGTCACGCTACGCGTGGCGCGAGGCGAGATCTACGGCGTCGTCGGATCGAACGGCTCCGGCAAATCCACGCTGGCCCGCATCGTGGCCACGCTGTTGACCCCCGACGCGGGACGCGCGCACGTGTTCGGCCACGACGTGGAGCGTGAGGCCACCGACGTGCGCCGCATGCTGAATCGTGTGTCGGTCGACGCGTCCTTCTTTAAGAAGCTGAGTCCGCTGGAGAATCTCGTCTTCTCGGCACGGCTGTACGACCTCTCGCCGCGCACGGCGGAGCCGCGCGTGCGGCAAATCCTGCAACGGTTGGGCATCAGCGGACCTAGCGTCACCCGACCGGTCGAGCAGATGTCGCGCGGCATGCAGCAGAAGGTGGCGGTGGCCCGGGCCTTCCTGACGGCGCCGGTGCTGCTGGTGCTGGATGAGCCGACGACCGGGCTGGACCCGGCGTCCAAGCGCGACGTGCAGGCGTTCATCCAGGAGGTACGCGCCGGCCACGACGCCACGGTGCTCCTGATGTCGCACGACATGGACGAGATTGCCCGTTTGTGCGACCGGATGGCCGTGCTCGACGACGGACGAATCGTGGCCCAAGGAACGCCCGCATCGCTGGCCGCGCCGGGCGAGACGTTGGAAGACGCCTTCATTCGCCTGACGGGGCACGCCCTCGGCGACACCACGAACGAACGCAGCGAGCGGGGCGAGCCCGCCGGCGTCGGAGAGGAGCAGCCATGATCACCGCCCGGCGCGATTGGCGGGCGTCCTACGCCTTCGTCGAGTTGAATTTCCGCGCCATCCGGCGCTATTGGGGCTGGGAAGCCGTCTGGCTGGCGTTCGCCATCGTCGAAGCCCTGACGGTGGCGTATATCGCGCCCGGCGGACGGCAGGTCACCGGCGACGCCTTCGCCACCGACCGTCTGTTGCTCTTTCTGATCATCGGCACCGTGGTATGGGCCTATCTGCAGCAGGTGTTCGACTCGGTCGGCTTCATGATTGCCTGGCAGCGCTGGGAGGGGACGATCGAGACCACGTTCATGGCCCCGGCCCGGCGACTCGCCATGGTGGCGGGCACCAGCGCCTTCGCCATTGCCTACGCCTTTGTCCGCGCCCTGCTGGTGCTGGGGGTGATTTCGCTGTTCTTCGACCTGGATCTGCTCCAGGCCAACTGGCTGACGGCGCTGGCCGTGATCTGCGTCGGCAGCGTGGGATTCCTTGGGCTGGCGGTCATGGTGGCCGCCCTGCCGCTGCTGTTCCTGGAACGCGGCGAGCAAATGGTGATGATCACCCTCGCGGCGCTGTTGCTGGTGTCGGGCGTGTTCTACCCGATCGAGGTGCTGCCGGGCTGGCTACAGGTGGTTGGGCGTCTCTCGCCGGCCACCTACGTGCTCGAAGGCATGCGAGCGGCCGTGCTGGACGGTGCGTCAATCGGCGACGTGGCCGGGATATTCCCGCCGCTGCTCGCCATCGCGGCGGTCGTGCTGCCACTCGGCATCCTGGTGTTCCGCACCGCCGAGCGCTATGCGCTGCGCAGCGGGCGCCTGAAGCGACACGGATGATGCGTCAACGACCAGGGATCGATGGCAAGAGCCAAGCACGCGTCGCGGATGCCGCCAGATCAAGACCGCCACGCGCAGCGTCGAATGCGCGACAATCAACCGGCGCGCCCAGGAGGCGCGCGTTTATGTGGGAGCGCACATCAGGCATGGATCCGGTGCAGCTGGGAATTCCCAAGGGCAGTTTGCAGGACGCGACCATTGAGTTGCTCCGCCGCGCAGGCTGGAGCGTCTCGGTGTCGTCGCGCAACTACGTGCCGGGGATCGACGACCATCATGTGCGCTGCAAGCTCGTCCGGGCCCAGGAAATCTCGCGTTACGTCGAGGACGGCAGCCTCGACGCGGGCATCACCGGGCTGGACTGGACGCTCGAGAACGCCTCCGACGTGCGCGTCGTCGCGGACCTGGTGTATTCCAAGGCCAGCTTTCAGCCGACTCGCTGGGTGCTGGCCGTGCCCAACGACTCGCCGGCGCAGTGCGCCGAGGATCTGCGGGGCGGCAAGATCGCCACGGAGCTGGTCAACTTTTCCACCAGGTACTTTCGAGACCGCGGCATCGAGGTTTCCGTGGAGTTCTCCTGGGGCGCCACCGAGCTCAAGGCGGCCGAGGGCCTGGCCGACGCCATCGTTGAGGTCACGGAAACCGAGACCACGATTCGCGCCCACGGGCTGCGCGTCATCGAGACGCTCACGACCTCCAATCCGCAGTTGATTGCCAATCACGCCGCCTATGCCGACCCGGACAAGCGGCGCAAGATCGATCAGATCGCGCTGTTGCTCAAGGGCGCGCTGGAAGCGGAGTCACGGGTGGGACTCAAGATGAACGTGCCGCGGGCACGGGTCGAGGACATCGTCGGCGTGCTGCCGAGCATCACCGCGCCCACGGTCGCCAATCTCTTTGGCACCGACTGGCTGTCCATCGAGATCGTGGTGTCGGAGCACGAGGTGCGGGAGCTGATCCCGGAGCTTCGCGCCAAGGGCGCCGAGGGCATCATCGAGTACCCGCTCAACAAGATCGTCTGATCAGCGGCGCTCGAGACGGCGCGCCAGCCTCGTCAGGGCTTCAGGGTCGGTGCACGGGCTGTAGTGCCCGGGAAGCACCGCGCGCGCGCCGCGCGCCGACAGACGGCGGGCGGACGCGCGCTGCTCGGCGCGGCTGGTGGCCAGCCAGGGCACGTTCTCGTGCAAGCGGCCCCGGCTGTGGATCAGGGCGTCGCCCGCCACGAGCACCCGGCCGCGTTGCAGCGACATGCTGCCGGGCGTGTGACCCGGTGTGTGCAGTACCGCCCAATCGTCGATTGCGTCGCCTTCCCGCACCGGCGTCACGTCAGTCGGCAGTCGCCAGCGCATGACCCAGGGAACGATCGGCCAGTAGAGCAGCCCGCGCAGGCCGGGACAAGTCTCGGGCGCCGCCAGAAACGGCACGTCGGCCTCGTGAATCAGGATTGGCGCCCCGGTGCGCCGCTGCAACTCCACGGCGCTGCCGGTGTGGTCGATGTCGAAATGCGTGAGCACGATGCGGTCGATGTCGGAAGGCTCGACGCCGATTTGGCCCGCCGCACGCAGGATCGGGCCGGCCCGTCCCGGCATGCCGGTGTCGACCAGCAGCGTCTCGGCGCCGGTGAGCAGGTAGCACCACGAGCTGAGGAATCGATCCACGGCGTAACAGCCCGGCGCCACTTCGAATGGCGGCCGGTGCTTGCGCATGCCCCGCCAGTCAGGCCAGGCGGCCAATCGGACTACCCTCCGTAGCTCATCCCCGTCGCGGACAGAATCTGCGGCTCGCCGCCGCGCTCGGACCCGCCCACGACCTCGCCGAAGTACACCACGTGATCGCCGGGCTGGCTGCTGCCCACGACCCGGCACTCGAACCAGGCCACGGCCGCATCCAGGACCGGCGTGCCGGTGTCGTAGGTCGTGACTGGCTCGCCCTCCAGCCGGCCCTCGCCGCTGGTGGACTTGGCCGTGAACTTGAGCGAAAGGTCCTTGGACCCGTCCGGCAAGATGGATATCGAAAAGACGCCGGTCTCGTCGATGTTTCGCCGGGTGTGCGCGCCGTCCTGTATGCCCACCGCGACGACGCGCGGATCGAAGGACACCTGGGTCAGCCAGTTTGCCGTCATGCCGTTCGGCTCGCCGTCGGCAGACTTCGAGCCGACCACCACCAGGCCGTAGACGAGGGCGTTGAGCGCGTCGGATACCGGGTCGCTGTCAGACATGCGAGATCCCATCTAGATGCACGTGCGTTGGCTCCATTCGATTATCCGCGGCCCGCCGCGCCCACGGCAACGCCGCGCGGCGGTTCGGCGGCGAATTCCGCCGGCTACGCTACGATGCCTCGCCGCCTAGATCAGCCGCCGGGGAGCCCACGTGTCACGCGTCAATCGTTGCATTGAGCTGTTGGAGCAGGGGCAACCCGTCTACTACGACCGGGTCGACCCGCTCGAGCTCAGCTATGACCTCGGCCGCGAGCTCAGCGGCACCTGGGCCGACTATCTGCGGATCGAGTTCGAGCACCAGGGGCTGGACGCGATCGCCCTGTCGCGCTTCATGCGCGGCATGGTCGATGCCGGTCCGACGCGCAGCGGGCATCGCACGCCGACGGTGATGTGCACCCTGCCGGCCACGGGCATGAGCGCCGACGAGGTCCGGCTCAACGCCTGGCAAATCCGGCACATTCTCTCGGCGGGTGTTCACGGGCTGTATCTGGCGCACGTGCGCGACCCGGAAGCCGTGCGGGTGTTCGTGGAGGCCTGCCGCTTTCCGCATCAGACCGTGGGCATGGGGGATGATCTGGGTATCGGCACGCGCGGCCACGGGGCCGAGGGATATCCGGCGGACATCTGGGGACTGGACGTGTCCGACTATGTACGCGTCGCCGATCCCTGGCCGCTCAATCCGGCGGGCGAGCTGGCCCTCGGCATCAAGGTGGAAGACCGCTTCGGCCTGCCGCACGCCGACGCCTGCATGGCCGTGCCCGGCGTGGCGTTCGGCGAATGGGGTCCCGGCGACATGGGCCTGTTCTTCGGCCATCCGGAGTGGAAGAACGCCCCCTACAGCCCGGAGATGGAGGCAGCCTGGCGTCAGGTGAAGGCCGCCTGCGACCGTGCGGGCATTCACTTCCTCTGCGCCTGGGACGACCCGGCGCTCACGCCCGAGCAACGCGCGGACCTGCTGATCAACGAGATCGGCGCCAAGCTGATCGCGGCGGGCGACGGGCCCATCCTCGCCGCCGCCGGACGGGCGCTCACCGGCCGCACCATGCCGGTGTGACCGCGCGACCCATGGGCCGGTGAGCGTCAGGCTATTCGCGCCCGGGCGCCAGCTTCAGACATACGGGCGCGGGCACGGCGGTCTCGTGCCCCGAGAACTCGAGCCCGCCTGAAGCCTCGTCGATCCGAAACGTGACGATGTTGCCGGAGTTCTGGTTGGCGGCGAGCAGGAACCGACCGTCGGGCGTGATGAGGAAGTTTCGGGGAATCTCGCCGCGAGTCGATGTGTGACCAACCGGTGTGAGCCGCCCCGTGCCGGACTCGACCGCGAAAGCCGCGATCGAGTTGTGCCCCCGGTTCGAGGCGTACACGAATCGACCGTCGGGCGAAGCGTGAATGTCGGCGCAGGTGTTGTCGCCGCTCCACGTCGTGGGAAGCGAGGAGATTCGTTGCCCGAAGGTGAGCGCCCCAGACTGCGCGTCGTAGTCGTAGGCGGAGACCGTCGAGCTCAATTCGTTGACGGCATAGGCGTGGGCGGCTGATGGATGAAAGGCGAAATGCCGCGGCCCATCGCCCGGCTCGGCGCGCACCGTCAAGTCCGGTTGCTCGATCAGCCGCCCGGTCGCGTGGTCGATGCGGTAGACGACGATCTCGTCCATGCCCAGGTCACAGGCGTACACCAGGGCGTTGGCGCGGTCGATCATCACGCAGTGCGCGTGGGCCTGCTGCTGGCGCTGCGGGTCAATCGACGAACCGTGATGCTGGATGAAATCGGTGCGCGCTCCCAGTGACCCGTCCGCCCGGATCGGCAGGAGACTCACGCTCCCGCCAAAGTAGTTCGCCACGACGACGTAGGAATCCGTTTGATCCACCTGCACGTGGCACGGCCCGGCGCCCCCGGTGTGCTCCGAGTTGAGCAACGTGAGCGTGCCGTTTTGACCGATCGCGTAGGCCGTGACCACGCCGTCGCCGGACATGCGTTCGGAAGCGGCGTACAGATGCTCGCCGCTTGGGTCGACGCCCAGAAACGTCGGGTTCTCGATGCCCGGTTGGACGTCAACGCACTCGACGGCGCCGGTCGCGGCGTTCATGCGGCAGGTGTAGATGCCTTCGGCGCCGAGATCGGTGTAGGTGCCCACGAACAGGGTGAGCTCGTCGTTCACTCCCAAGCCCTTCCTTTGCATGCCGTCGCCGGTGAGGTTGGCGGACCATAGCACCGGGCCCGGCGCGGATGGGTTGATTCGCCGTCCGCAGGCACAATGCGGTCGGGGTTGAGATTGGGACGGCCGCCAATGCACACGCATCACCGCGAGTCCCATGGCTTGTCGCCGACGGGACGCACCGTCGTGCGCGCCGGCAAGCTCTTCGACGGGGTGAGCCGAACGCTCACCGACGATGCCGTGGTCGTGGTTGCCGGCGGTCAGGTGGTCGCCGCGGGGCCGGCCGGCGACGTCGAGATTCGCCCGGACGACGCGGTGATCGACCTCCGGCCGTGCACGGTGCTGCCGGGCCTGATCGACGCGCACGTGCACCTCATGGGCCAGAACCCGGCGCATGCGCATCCGGGTCCGATCGAATACCGCGCGATTCGATCGGCGGCGCAGGCTCGGGCGCTGCTCGAGGCCGGATTCACCACGCTGCGAGACCTCGGGTCGCAGACGTCCGTGGCTCTCAAGCAAGCCATCGACGATGGCGCCGTGCCGGGTCCGCGGATGATTGCCGCGGGCTACGCCATCGCTCGCACCGGCGGTCCCTGGTTCGGCATGGAGCCCTCATGGCGCTGGGTGCGGCCCGCCGACGGCGTCGACGCCTGCCGCCAGGCGGTGCACCGCTGCATCCGGGAGGGCTCCAGCGTCATCAAGATCGGAACCTCAACCGGGCGGGGCGACGCGGCCTGGGGCGAGATTCCGACCTACACCGTGGCCGAGGTGCAAGCCGTCGTGGAGGAGGCGCATGCCTGGGGACTGCGCGTGGCGGCGCACGCCATGGGCGACGAGGGGGTGCGCCGGGCGGTGCTCGGCGGGGTCGACACCGTCGAGCACGGCTACAACATCACCGACGACACGCTGGGCCTGATTGTCGAGCGCGGCGTCTACCTCGTGCCTACGCTCCGCGCGCGGGCGTTTTCAACCAGCGACGACGGCCGGCGGACCTACGCCGACCAGGTCCGTTCGCTGCGACGGGCCCATGCGGCCGGCGCGCGGCTGGCGCTCGGCACCGACACGACCGGCGGCGCCGAGATGCCGCACGGCCACGAGAACGCGGTCGAGTTCAGACTGATGGCCGAGACCATGGAGCCCATCGATGCGCTGCTGTCGGGCACGCAGATCGCGGCGCGGGCGATGGGGCTGCATCCCCACGTCGGCAGCCTGCGGCCCGGAGCGGCCGCCGACCTCGTCGCCGTGCGCGAAGACCCGTTACGCGATCTCGACACCCTGCAACGGGTGGAATTCGTGATGCAGGGCGGTCGCGTCGTGGTCGCGCCCTAGCCCTGGGGCCGGGTGTGCGGCGATCGACCCTAGTCGGTCGTCGAACTCCGAACGGAGTCGGTGATGGCGTCGTGCATTTCGCTGCTCAACTGCGGGAGCGCCGTGCCGCGCCGGTCGAAGTCTTCCGCGACATGGCACGCCACGAGGTGGCCGTCGCCGAAGTCGCGCAGCGGCGGTTCCTCGTTGAAGCACACATCCTGGACGACGGCGCAGCGCGTGTTGAAGCGGCACCCCTGGGGCGGGTTCGTCGGACTCGGCAACTCGCCCGGAATGATCAGTCGTTCCCGCTGCTCGGACGGGTCGGGAACCGGAATCGCGTCCATGAGCGCGCGGGTGTAGGGGTGAATGGCGTTGCCGAAGAGCTCCGGCGTATCGGCCTGCTCCACGATCTTGCCCAGATACATCACGGCCACGCGGTCGCAGACGTAGCGCACCACGGCCAGGTTGTGAGCGATGAACAGATAGGTGAGGCCAAATTCGCCCTGGAGATCGCGCAGGAGGTTCAGGATCTGCGACTGAATCGATACGTCGAGGGCTGAAACCGGCTCATCGCAAACGAGGAATTGCGGGCGCAGCACCAGCGCACGCGCGATGCCGATGCGTTGGCGCTGGCCGCCGGAGAACTCGTGCGGATACCGCTGCGCGTAGTGGCTGCTGATGCCGACGATATCCATGATTTCGCGGATCTGTTCGTTGCGTTCGTCCGGAGAGCCAATCCCGTGGACTTCGAGGCCCTCGCCGATGATGCCGCCGACGGTGATTCGCGGGTCCAGGGAACCATAAGGGTCCTGGAAGATGATCTGCATGTTGCGGGCGAGCACCTTGCGGTCGAGCTTCGACACATCCTCGCCGCCGAAGTAGATATCGCCGCTGGTTGGCGGATAGACGCGGAGGATGGTTCGGCCGACAGTAGTCTTGCCGCAGCCGCTCTCGCCCACCAGGCCGAACGTCTCGCCGCGCTTGATGTCGAAGGAAACTTCGTCGGCGGCGTGCACGTGGCCGATGGTGCGCAGCAGGATGCCGCCGCGCACCGGAAAGTGCTTGGTGAGCTTCTGAACCGAGACGAGGACGTCGTCGGAAACGCCGTTGCCCGAGCCGGCAGTCTCGGTGGCCATCAGCTTGCCGCCGATCCCGCGGTCGCTCGCGCCTGCGGCAGCGGCTCGCCGTCGTGTCCGGAGGGTCGCTGGGGATACAGGTGGCAGCGCACCGTGCGCCCATCCTCCAGCCGTTGGAGCTGCGGACGATTGTCACGGCAGATGTTCATCGCGTCCGGACACCGAGACTGAAACAGACACCCGAGCGGCAGCCGCATCATGTGCGGCACGGAGCCCCGGATGGTTGAAAGCCGTTCGGCGCGATCGGTCATCAGGCTGGGAATGCTCGTCATCAAGCCGCGGGTATAGGGGTGCTTCGGCGCGGCGAAAAGGGATCCAACGTCGGCGTATTCGACCACTTCGCCGGTGTACATCACCGCCACGTCGTCGGCCATTTCCGCAATCACGCCGAGATCGTGCGTGATCAGCAACAGCGCCATGCCCGTCCGGGCCCGGATTTCGCGGATCAACTCGAGAATCTGGGCCTGAATCGTCACGTCGAGAGCGGTTGTGGGCTCGTCGGCCAGAAGCAATTGCGGTTCGCACGCCAGCGCCATGGCAATCATCACCCTCTGGCGCATACCGCCCGACAGCTCGTGGGGATAGGCCTTGATCCGTTGCTCGGGTTGCGGAATGCCCACCAGCCGCAGCACCTCGATGGTTCGTTCGTAGCGCTGCTTGCGGGTGAAGTCGCGGTGCTCGCGCAGGACCTCGCCGATCTGATTGCCCGTGGTGAAGACGGGGTTTAGGGCCGTCATCGGCTCCTGGAAGATCATGGAAATCTCGTCGCCGCGCACGCTGCGCATTTCGCGGTCGCTGAGCGTGCGCAGGTCGCGGTCCTGCCACATGACCTCACCTTCGACAATGTCGCCCGGCGGACGAATCAGGCGCATGACGCTGAGCGCGCTGACGCTCTTGCCGCAGCCGGACTCGCCGACCAGCCCAAGCGTCTTACCGCGCTCGATGGCGTACGACACGCCGTCGACGGCTCGAACGATGCCGTCGCGAACGCGGAAGTGCGTGCGCAGGTTGCGCACGGACAACAGCAGGTCGCCCTTTTCGACTCGTTCCGGAAGCTCCATGCGCGGTTCGGGCGCGCCGTTGCTATTGCTCATTGGCAATACGGCGCGCGGCTCGCGCCGCCAGCCGGAGCCCGTGGGTCGCTCGGACGATGCACTGCCAGCATTGCTTGAATCGTTACTCCGTAGGTCGTGGCTCGGTGCTTACCCATGGTCGATGCAGGTTTTCGTCCACGAGCAGCCATTCAGCCGTGACAATGAGTTTAGGCGCGGGCGGCCAAGGGCGTCAACGTCCAGCGTCATGACAACGCGCGCAGCTCGATGCCTGTGTAGTAGTGGGTCAGGATTTCGTCGTAGGTGTGCCCGGCCAGCGCCATGCCCTGCGCGCCCCATTGGCTCATGCCGAGGCCGTGGCCGAATCCGCGACCCGTGAGGATCACTGATGGCGGGCGCTCGAACACGGCGACGTGCACCGCCCCGTTCACCAACTCGATATCGGGCGGCGCCGTGGCGAAGGCGATGCTGCGGCGCACCGAGGTGATGCGGTGCCCATCTTCCAGCAGCGCGCCGAAGCGGCGCGGCGCGGCGCCGATGAGCTCCACCGAAGTGACCGGGGCGAGCTCCAGGTCGACGAATGCGCTCGGCAAGCCAAGCGCGGTGCGGACTTGATCACCGTAGAGTTCCATCTCGCCCGCGGTTCCCACGACCAGCACCCGCAGCGGACGTCCTGCCGGCGTGTGCTCCAGGACGCGCAGATCGACAATCGTGCCCACGTCCCCGTTGCGGAAGGCGCGGTATTCGGCCAGCTCGGGCAGCGGAATCGTCCGCGTCCAGCGATAGCCCTCGGCGCCCCACGACACGCTCATCGCGGCGGCGTCGCCGGGTGACGGCACGCTCCGGAGGTAGGGCACGGCCGTTCCCCACACGTGCTCGGAGCTCTCCGTCACGTCGCCGGCGTTCGCCGAGTAGAGCGCTTCGATCGGCGCGCTGTTGAACACGGCGACGATTCCGGCCGTGGCGGCCACGGCCGCTTGCGTCCGCTCGGACTCGCTGCGCACGCCGCCATACGCCTGGCAGTTCTGGTTGTCGCAGATGTCGTAGATCTCATTCGGTTGCAGGTGCTGGATGGCATAGGTGCGCGCCGCGACCGCCTGCGCCTTCAGCGCCTCGATCTCCCAATTGCGGGGCATCTCCGCGCCCACGACCGACGCCAGATAGTCGGCAATGGCGACATGGTTCACGACGAGAAAGCCCGTCTCCCCGCGACGGATGTCAAATCCTCCGCGGTAGGGCGTGCCGTTCAGCCAGATGACGGCGCGAGGCTCATCCGGCTGCACGTCGAGACGCCGCGGCAGCTCGAACGTCGCCCAGTCGCCGACCGCCAGGGTCGGGCGCGGCGGGAGGACGCGCGCGGCCACACCGGCTTCGAGGCGAAGCCACCGGCGATGGCGCTCGAGCATCGCGAGGTCGACGTAGGGACCCAGATGCGCGAGCCCCGGCTCGGCTTCCCGCACCGGACCGTCCACGCGAATCTGCCGCGCCCAGGGCGCCGCGATTTCCGCGGTGAACGCCAAGAATCGTGACGAGCGCCCGAAAACGATCCGCTCGCCCGGCGCCATGTCTTGCGGACGGCCATCGATGACCACCGTCGACGGCCCGTCGGGAACGAGCGTGAGCGTGTGGCCGAAATCGCTGAGCAAGACCCGAACGACCTCGGGCAACGCCAGATTCCGCTGCTGGGCGTCCACGCCGGTCGCGGCGAGCAGCGCGAGCACCAGCGCAGCGCCACTCGCGGCGGCTATGACCGCGGCTCGCAGTCGCGCGGTTGGACGACCCGTCAGGGCGAGGCGCCAATGCGGAGTTGCCTCGCGCGGCGCGCTCATCAAGCGCTCAGGCTCCACCACCGCAGGGAATTTCAGCCTGCGGCACGGTGGGAAGCGGTCGGCTTAGGCCTCGGGCTTTTTCTCGGCGGGAGCCTTGGGTGCGCTCTCGGCCGGGGCGTCGGCGCTGGCGACCGTGGTGGCCGGGGCCTCGGGCGCTTCGGCGGCCCCGTCCTCACCCTCTTCGCCTTCTCCCTCTTCCTCGCCCTCGAGGCCCGCGCGCGCCTCGCTGCGGAACTCGCGCACGCTCTTGCCGAGCGCCTGGCCCACGCCGGCGATGCGGCCGGCGCCGAACAAGGCGATCACGATGAGCAGGATGATGAGCAACTCGAGCGGGCCAAGTGATGTGAACACGTCTAATGTCTCCCTCGCTGCGGCAGCGCGAGCGCTGCCCCTAGTGGACTAGTCCTCATTGTCGGCGATCTTTCGACGACCGCGAGTGCGACCGCTCGACGCATCGCCGCCAACACGTTTCCAACCACGGGTGTCCGATACACCGTACGTCACTTTACCTTCTCCCCGTCCCCTGGGACGCGAATCGGCGGCCGATGTCATCGCCAAGGCCCAATCCTAGCCTTGCGCGTTGAGCAACTGGAACCCGAAGTCCAGGAGCACGCCCGCGTCTCGCTCGCGTTGGCTGCTGCCCAGAATCACGACCATGAGCCGCCGGCCGTCACGTTCAGCCGCCGCGATGATGTTGCCGCCGGCGTCTTTGGTGCGTCCCGTCTTCACGCCCAGCGCGCCCTGATAGGACCACAGCAAGCCGTTGAGGTTCGAGGCGGTGTAGCTGCCGTGCGCCGGCCCGGCGGGAATCACGTAGGCGCGCGTCGAGACGATGCGCGCGATGAGCGGGAATCGCTCAATGGCGTCGGCGGCCAGCACCGCCATCTCGAAGGCGGTGCTCTGATGGTCGGGTGCGTCATAGCCCACGGAATTGGCAAATGTGGTGTGGTTGAGCCCGAGCCGCCGCGCCAGATCGTTCATCTGCGCCACCGTGTACGCCTCGCCGCCGATGCCGTCGGCGACGGTCACCGCGGCATCATTCGCCGACGGCAACAACATGGCGAACAACAGGTCTTGCAGCGTGAGCACCTCGCCGGGGACCAGGCCGACGACGTTGGGCGGCTGCTCGGCCGCTGCCTCCGGCACCTGAATCCGGATATCGGCCGGCGCCTGCTCCAGGGCCACGACGGCGGTCGCCAGCTTGGCCAGACTCGCCGGCGCGTGCGGCTCATGGACGTCGCGCCCAAAGAGAATCGTGCGCTGCCCCAGGTCGACGATCATTGCCGAGGCCGCCGTGATGGGTGGGGCTTCGACCGGTTGGATGAATGGGTCGTCGATGAAGGCGGCATTGGCCGCTCGAGCGAGGGTTGGCGCGTTGGCCTGCGCGCGCAGCCAGTCGCGGTCGAGCAGGTTCACCACCCGGCCCATATCCGGCGGCGGCGCTTCCACCGCCGAGAAGATCCGCGTGAGCAGCAAGACGCCGGCAATCGCGGCCAGCAGGACGAGCAGCAGCTCGGCGCCGCGCCGAAAGCGCATCGCCTGCACCCGGCGCACCCGCGGTGCTCTTGGTGGGTGCCGCACCTGGGCGTGATAGATCGGCGGCGGCACCACGACGCCGGTCGCGTCGGCGTCCAGCATCTCCTCCTGTTGCCAACCGTCCAACGGCCGGCGCGTCCGGCGATCGCGGGTTCTTGCCGGCATCGCCCGCTACACCACCTGATGCCGCGCGATGTAGTCGAGGCTGCGGCGGTAGTCCGCTTCCCGGATCAACTGCTCGCTCATGTAGTAGTTGAGCATGGTGCGCAACGAGAGGATCGGCAGGAGGTGCAGGCCGTGGTGCTGGAGCCGGCGCGCCGCCCCCAGATCGCGATCGATGAGCACGATGACGTCGCGCACCACGAGGCCCTGCTCGCGCATGGCGTTGGCCGTGGCGATCACCGAGCCGCCGGTGGTGATCAGATCGTCGATCAGCAGCGCCTGCTGGCCGGGCAGAAAGCGCCCTTCGAGCAATAGGCCGCCGGACGATGGCTGCGGAGAGAGATACACCAGCGGGATGTCGGTGGCCAGGGAATAGGCGGTTGCCAGATGCAAGCCGCCCATGGGGACGCCGGCCACCAGCTCGCATGGCTCGGCGGGATGGTGGAGGCGCGCCACGGCAAGCTCGGCCGTCTGGCGCACCAACTCGGCGGCGGTGCGGAGAGCGGCCGGAACGGCGATGAGACGCTTCGGGTTTACATAAACCGGCGAATCGACCGTGGATCGGCCGAGAGTGAAGCTGCCGAATTCGATCCCGCCCAACTCGTAAATCTGGCGAGCTAGACCCAGCGTGGTGTTGTCGTCGGCCGTCACGCGTGCCTCGCGCAAGGTGCGACGCGCCACGCCCGCCGCTGCGGCCTCCCGGGCGGACCCTGCGTCGGGGCAATTATTGAGGCCAGGTCACGCGCGGTCAAGACTCGCGGCGCTCGCGGGGCCTTGGAGCGCTTCGGCGCGCCTCGCGCGGACCCACGCGTGTCGCCGTGCCCGCCGGCAACACGCCTACAATGCGTCCGCATCCGGCGTGCTGACAGGCGAAACCCGTGGACCGCGACTCCGTCCATCCTCCCGCCATTCCCGGAATGGAGGGCCCCTACGACGCCGCGCGCGTGGAGACCCACTGGTACGACCGCTGGGAGGCCGCGGGTCTCTTTGCCCCGTCCGACGACCCCGCCCGCGAGCCGTTTGTCATCGCCATTCCTCCGCCAAACATCACCGGCGCGCTGCACAACGGCCACGTGATGTTCGTGGCCTACCAGGATCTGATGATTCGCTGGCACCGCATGCGAGGACGCGCCGCGCTCTGGATTCCGGGCACGGACCATGCGGCCATCGCCACACAGGCGGTGATCGAGCGCGAGCTGCGGCGTGAGGGCACGTCGCGGCACGAGATTGGCCGCGAGAGCTTCGAGCGCCGCTTTTGGCAGTGGCGCGACACCTTCGGCTCGCGCATTACCCAGCAGCTCCGCCGTCTGGGCACGTCCGCGGACTGGACGCGCGAGCGCTTCACGATGGACGAGCAGCTCTCGCGGGCCGTGCGCGAGGCCTTCGTGCGCCTCTACGAAAAAGGCCTCATCTATCGCGGGGAGTACCTGGTGAACTGGTGCCCCGAGGACCGCTCGGCCATCAGCGACCTGGAGGTCGAGCACGAGATCGTGGATGGGCATCTCTGGCACATTCGCTATCCGCTGCGGGACGGCGGCCACATCGTGGTCGCCACCACACGCCCCGAGACGATGCTCGGGGATACCGCCGTGGCGGTGCATCCGGACGATGAGCGGTATCGCGATCTGGTCGGCGGCACGGCCGTCGTGCCGGGCATCGGGCGCGAGATTCCCGTCATCACCGATCCCGAGGTGGACCGCGAGTTTGGCACCGGCGCCGTGAAGATCACGCCCGGCCACGACCCCAACGACTGGCGCATGGGCCAGCGCCACGGGCTCCCGGTCGTCAGCATCCTCAACGACGACGGCTCATTGAACGACGCGGCCGGCCAGTGGGCCGGCATGGACCGCTTCGACGGGCGCCGCGCGTTCGTGGCGTACCTCGAGTCCCAGGGCTTGCTCGAGCGCGTGGAGCCGCACAGGTACGCCCTCGGCCACTGCCAGCGCGACGGCGCGGTGGTGGAGCCGCGAATCTCCCAGCAGTGGTTCGTCAACGCGCGCCCCCTGGCCGACCGCGCCGCGCAAGCCGTCCACGACGGCACGCTCAAATTCCATCCGCAGCGCGCGGCGGCCGAGTTTCTGCGCTGGATGGAGATGATTCAGCCGTGGTGCATCTCGCGTCAGCTCTGGCTAGGGCACCGCATCCCGGTCTGGTACTGCGGCGCCTGCGGCGAGACCCTGGTCGCTCGCACCGATCCGGTGCGCTGCACGGCCTGCGGCAGCGACGATCTGGCTCAGGATCCGGATGTCCTCGACACCTGGTTCAGCTCCGGGCTGTGGCCCTTTTCGACGCTCGGCTGGCCGGACGAGACGCCCGATTTCGAGCGGTTCTATCCCACCGACGTCCTGGAAACCGGCAGCGACATCATCTTCTTCTGGGTCGCGCGCATGGTCATGCTGGGAATCGAGCTGACCGACCGGCTGCCATTCCACACCGTCTATCTCCACGGCATGGCGCGGCACGCCGACGGATCGAAGGTCCAGAAATCGAACTATCAGCCCGGCGACGATCCGGCGGAGATCATCGAGCCCTACGGCGCCGACGCCTTTCGCTTCATGATCGTGACCTCAACGTCCGAAGGCGCCGATCTGCGGATCAACCTCAAGCGCATCGAGGCCTCGGCCCACTTTGCCAACAAGCTCTGGAACGGGGCGAAGTTTGTGATCGGCGCCATGGACCGAGCGGCCGAAACCGAGCCGATGGCCGCGCCGACGATCGTCGACGAATGGATCACCGCCCAGTTTGGCGCACTGCATGAGGACGTCGTGCGCCACGTGGAGGGCTTTCAATTCGGCGAGGCCGGCCGCCGGCTGCACGAGTTTCTGTGGTCGGAGTTTTTCGATTGGTACGTCGAGGCGGCCAAGATTCGTCTCTATTCGGGCGCCCCGGGCGAAGCGCAGCGGGCAGCCGAGACGCTGGCTCAGGTGCTCGACGGCAGCCTGCGACTGCTGCATCCGTTCATGCCGTCCCTGACCGAAGAGATCTGGCACCACTTCCGGGACGCCGGCGGGGCGCCGGACGCCCCGGAGTGGCTCATGGCGACGCCCATTGCCGAGTCCCCGCCACCCGGCAACGCGGAGGCGGTGGGGCAGGTTCGGGACCTGATCGCGATCGTCCAGGGCATTCGCAATGCGCGGCACGAGTCGAATGTCGAGCCGGGCCGAATGATTGAGGCGCGCATCATCCTGAACGGCGCGGCCGGATTCATCGAGCGCGAGCGGGCCTTCGTGGAACGGCTGGCGCGGGTGGAGCCGTTGTCATTCCACCCCATGGGCACCCGGTTCGACGACCCGGCGGTGACGGTGCGCACGGCAGGCGTCGAGGTGAACCTGCCCCTCGCGGGGATGATCGACATCGCGGTGGAGCACGAGCGGTTGGCGCGTGAGCGCGCGGAGCGGCTGGCCGATCTCAAGCGCGCCGAAACTCTCCTGAGCAACGAGGCCTTCACCCAGCGGGCGCCCGCCGCCGTGGTTGACAAGGAGCGGCAGAAGGCCGCCGCGGCGCGCTCGGCGCTGGACCAGATCGAGGAACGTCTCGAGGCGCTGCCGCCTCCGTCCTAACGCGGATCTCCCGTCGCGTCCTGGGCGGCGCGCACATAGAGCTGACGCAGCGTGGTGGCCCCGCGCACGGCGGCTCCGCTGATGCCGCGCCCCCTGGCGGCGTTCACGTCTTCGAGCGCCGGCCGCACCTGCGACGAAAGTTGGTCGATGAAATGCAGGGCGATGGCCTCGGGAATCATGGGCTCGACCACGGCCGCGAACTCGCGCGTGCCCTGATGACTGAGCACCAGGTGCCGCAGGAGCATGGCCGTTTCCGCGTCGCATTTGACCTTGGCAACGGCGGCATCGAGCAGCTGCGCGCCGTGCACCATGTGGCCTTCCAGGTTCCCCGCCGCGGTATAGGAAAACTCGCTGGTGACGTCGAGCTCCACGACCTTGCCCAGGTCGTGCAGAATCACCCCCGCCACCACCAGGTCGCGGTCCAGGTCGGGGAACGTTTCGGCGACCCGATCCGCCAGCTGCAGCATCTCGACCATGTGCTCGGCCAGGCCGCCGACCCAGGCGTGGTGGCGACCCTTGGCCGCGGGCCAGGTCATCAGCCGCTCGGCAACTACCGGCTGGGCCAGCACGGCCTTGACCACGGCTTGCACCGGGGCGCTCCGAATGGACTCCGCGGCGCCGTCGATAGCCGCGCGTAGCGCCGAGGGATCACACTCGCTTTGCGGGAGGAGCGCCGTGGCGTCCCACTGCACCTCGGAGCGCTCCATCCGCGCGAGCTTGACGTTTACCCGCCCGCGAAACTCCTCGGCGCGGCCCTCGACGGTGTAGGTCTGGCCCGCGTCGACGGCGGCCGCGAGCTCCGGCGGAACCGAAAAGAACAGCGCGTCGATCGAGTCGCGCTCCTGGTCCCGCAGCGTCACCCGAAGGTAGGGGTCCCCGGCGCGACTGGTCCGCACCTCGGGCGCGGCGATCACGAACGTTCCGGACACCATCTGGCCGGGCCGAATGTCGGCAATCCTCACGGGCAGCATTCCGGGGACGGGATGGCCCATCCTACCCAGGCCGGATGCAGGGGCACTTCCCAGGGCGCGGCCGGACGGCGAGTGATGGGGATTGCGTTCAGCGCCTGCGAGAGCCTATCGACGGCGGCGCCACCACGCGCGAATCCGGTCGCCAACCGACGACGCGGGGCGGTGATCGTTGAGGTCGATGACCTGGCCGCGCCACATCTGCGGACTAGATGGTCTGGCGGGGCCGGCCCCTGATCGGCGCTCGATGATGCCGCGGCCGATAGCCAGCACGAACGTGATGCCTCCAGCCAGCGCGAATATGGCGGCCACGGGCCGTAGCGGCGTGGCGTACAGCAGGAGACCCAGGACGACCAGGCTGGCGGCCGTCACCAGCATCTCGTTGGTGGTGGCGAAGCGACGCCGCAGCCAGGCGCCGAAGGCATCCAGCCAAGGCCCACGCGGTTGGTCTCGGTCGGGGTTGGGCTGCGACGGCTCGCCACTCGTGGGAGAGTTGAAGTCGCTCTCCTCGAGAATGTCCCGAACTTCCTCGCGCCAGTCCTTGGTCACGCGCTCTCGTCGCTGCGGCACTGCCTACCGCAAGTATACCCCCGACCCCTCGTTTCCCCGCGCGGTCGCTGTATCCGACGGACCGGCTTCGATATGCTCCACGCATCGTGGCTGCCGTGGCATTTGAGCTCGAAGTCTTTCGCCATCTCTTCGCGTCGGTTGCCGAAGAGATGGGCGTGACGGTGCAGCGCAGCGCGCACTCTCCCAATATCAAGGAGCGGCGCGATCATTCCTGCGCCGTGTTCGACCACCAGGGCCAGATGGTGGCGCAGGCGGCCCACGTTCCGGTGCACCTGGGCGCCATGCCCATGGCGGTGCAGGCGGCCATCGACTTCTACGCCGAGGGCACGCCCACCCCGGGCGATCTGATCATCGTCAACGATCCGTATCTGGGCGGCACGCACCTTCCCGACATCACTACGGTCTCGCCGGTTTTCGTCGGCGAGCCGCTCGAAATGTGGGGCTGGGTGGCCACGCGCGCGCACCATGCCGACGTGGGCGGCCTGACGCCCGGCTCGATGCCCATGTCCACGGAGCTCTTCCACGAAGGCATCGTCATCCCGCCCCTCAAGCTGGTGGACGCCGGTAAGGTTGACGAGCAGCTGATCGAGCTCATCTGCCGTAACGTGCGCACGCCCGACGAGCGGCGCGGCGACCTCGCGGCGCAACTCGCCTCGCACCAGGTGGGCGAAACCCGGCTGCAAGCGTTTGCGCGACGCTACGGACCGGGCGAGTTGACTCGCATGGCGCGGGATCTCATGGCCTACACCGAGCAACTGGTGGTGGCGCGGCTGCGCCGCGTGCCGAATGGGACGTATGCGTTCGAGGACTTCCTAGACGATGACGGGCGAGGCGGTCCCTCGACACCGCTGCGGGTCGCCATCACCGTGCGCGACGGGCGACTCATCGTCGACTTTGCGGGCACGGCGGCGTCGGTGCCCGGATCGCTCAACGCGCCGTCGGCCATCACTCACTCCGCCGCGCTCTATGTCGTGCGCTGCCTGGCGGGCGCCGACGTGCCGGCCAACGACGGCGCGCGGGCGGTGCTGGACGTGCGCGTGCCGCTGGGAACGGTTCTGAATCCCCAACCGCCCCACGCCGTGGCGGCGGGCAACGTCGAGACGTCGCAGCGAGTCGTGGATCTGCTCTGGGGCGCCCTGGCCCAGGCGCTTCCCGACGAGGTGCCGGCCGCCAGCCAGGGAACCATGAACAACCTCGTAATCGGCGGAACCGATCCGCGATCGGGCGGTGCCTATACCTACTACGAGACCATTGCCGGGGGCTCCGGCGCGGGACCCAGGCGACCGGGGACGAGCGGCGTCCACGTCGCCATGACCAACACGTTGAATACGCCCGTCGAGGCGCTCGAGCTCGCCTATCCGATGCGCGCGCGGCGCTATGCCTTGCGGCCGGGCTCGGGCGGCGCCGGAGCGCACCGCGGCGGCAACGGCGTGGTGCGCGAGGTCGAAATGCTGGCCCCGGCGTCGGTGACCATCGTGGCCGAGCGACGTCGGATTGGCCCCTGGGGACTGCACGGCGGCGGCGCGGGCCGGCGCGGGCGTGATCGGATCCGCCGCCGCGGCGGACGCTGGCGTGACGTTCCGGGCAAGGGCACGCATCGTCTGGAGGCCGGCGATCTGGTGCAGGTCTCCACGCCCGGCGGCGGCGGCTGGGGCGCTAGCGACGCCGGTTGAACAGGCGAAAGCCCCGCTCGGCCTCCGCGGCCGGCGGAGCGTCCGCATCGAACTCGACCGCCAACACCTCGCGGTAAACCGCGCCGGCCGGCGACAGGTCGCTTTCGAAGAGGCAGACGGCGTCCACCGTGTGGGCGCCAAGCGCTTCCAGGCGCGCGGCCTCGAAGCGACGCGCCACGCCCATCCGCGTGGACGGGGTGGCCTGACGCCCGATGCGCGCGAGCGTGACGTGCGGACTGAACGGCCGGGACCCCATGCGCAGTCCGATGCCCTGCATCTCACGCGTGACGGCCGCCTGGAGATCGCGCACGGCGTCGAGGTCGCCGGTCACGCCGACCCAGGCGACGCGCGGCTCGCCGCCCGTGGGAAACGTGCCGCCGCTGCCGAACCTCAGCACGAAGGGCGAGCGCCCACGCGTCGCGGCCTCCAGACCTGAGCGGATGCTGTCGGCCGAGTGCGCCGGCACTTCGCCCAGGAAGGCCAGGGTCAGATGCAGACTATCGGCCGACATGCAGCGCACGTCGCGCACGTTGCCGACCAACGAGCGCGCACGTCTGGCGAGCTCGACCCGCAGCTCCTGCGGATAGGAAATGGCGACAAACGCTCGCATAGGCTGCGAGTATAATTTCACGCCTCGGGTGGGCTGATCGTTGGCTGCGCCCGCTGCACGGCTCGGGGCGTACCCACGCGCGAGGTTCAAGCATGGCCGCGGCCGAAGGCGTCCTCATCAGCGACGGAACGACGCCGCTGGATACCGCGCGCCGGCACGAGCTAGGCGAGCAGCTCCGCGACCGCATCCGCCGCGCCGAATCCGGGGCATCCGCGGCCACCCTGGCTGCCGCCGATTTGGCCGTGGCGATCCACACCACTGTTCCCAATCCGGCGACCACGGTGTTTTGGGACGCCGGCGGACATGCCGAGGCCTACCGGCACCTCCTGGGCCTCGAACCATCGACCGCGGCCCCGCCGGCGCCCGGCCGAGCCGTCTCCGAGGCCGTGGGCGTGGCGGTGGCGCGCATGTTGCAGGGCGACGCGACGTCGATCGTCGCGGTCATCGACGGACAGGGCTTGAGCGCCGGACTGGCGTTCGAGGCGGTCAATCACGCGGGGCACCTGCAGCTCCCGTTGGTGCTCGTGCTGGTGGACGCTCCCAGCACGCGTGCCCGCAGCGTCGGCGCCGTCTCGCGTCATCTCACCCGCCTGCGCGGTCACCCGCGCTACGCCGAGGCCAAGGCCCTGATCGAGCAGGCGTTGAGCCGGATGCCGGCGGGCGGCCAGGCCGTCGAGGTGGCCCGGCGACTCAAAAACTCCATGCGCGAGTTGCTGATTCCAACCGAAATCTGGGAGGAATTGCTCGGCTTCACCTATCTGGGACCGGTCGACGGGGCCAGCGCCGACGCCCTGTCGGAATCGCTGGCGCTGGCTCTGGAAGTGCGCCGGCCGGTGCTGCTGCACGTGGCGGCTCCCGCAGGCGCGGCCGTGCGTCGCCCGTCGGCGGACGCCGTCCGCAACGGCGCCGCGGCAGCGCGCGAGGCCTGGTTGGGGACCGCGGCGGCCGTCCTCGCGGACCTCGCGGAATCCGATGAGCTGTGCGTGACCGTGAGCGCGGGCAGCACGGCTCGCGCGGCGCTGCACGCCGTCGCCGAACGCGTGCCGGAGCGGTTCCTCGACGTCGAGCTCGGCGAAGCGCACGGCATGTCGCTGGCGGCGAGCCTGGGCCGGCAAGGCATGCGTCCGGTGGTCGTCCTGGCCGCCTCTCGCGCGCTGGCGACCATCGCGCCCTTGCTCACCGACGCCCCCGAGGCGGCGTCGCCCCTGACCATCGTGGCCTTTGCCGATGCGGCGGATGATTCGGCGGAGCGAATGCTGCCGCTGGGCGCAATCCCCGGCCTCGACGTGGTTACGCCCGCGACGCCCGATGAGCTGCGAGACGTGCTCGCGTCGGCGCTGGCCGGGCGGCGCTGGACCCTGGTGCAGTTGCCCGCGGGCGCCACGCCGGAGTAAGCGTCCACCACCGACCCGATGCACGACGATCCGTCCCCAATCATCGACGCCCACACCCACGTCGTGCCTCCGGACGTGGCGGCCGATCGGGAGCGATTCCTCGAAGCGGATCTCTGGTTTCGCCGTCTCTACGCCAATCCCCGACGCACCCTCGCCACCGCCGACGACGCGGCGCTCGAAATGGCTCGCTCGGGCGTCACCACCACCGTTGCCTTCGGTTTCGCGTGGCGGGACCCGAGCCTGTGCGTCCTCAACAACGACTACATCCTCGAACAAGCCGCGGCGCATCCCGAATCGCTGGTCCCCTATTGCGTGGTGTCGCCGTCCGACCTCGAGTTCAGCATCGTGGAGATGGAGCGGTGCCGGAGGCGCGGAGCTGTCGGCGTGGGCGAGCTGTTTCCGGAAGGCCAGGGATGGAACCTGCACGACCGCGGCGCGCTGCGGGAATTCGTCGGCGCGGTTCGCGGGCTGGGACTGGTGCTCAACCTGCACGTGAGCGAGCCCGCCGGCCACGACTATCCCGGCAAGGACTCGACCACGCCCGCAGCCATCTGGCCGCTGATCGAGATGGCGGGCGGCGAGGTGTCCATCGTGCTCTCACACTGGGGCGGCGGCGCCGCGTTCTACGAGCTGATGCCCGAGGTTCGCGATCTGACGCGCCGGATTTACTACGACTCCGCGGCCAGCCATCTGTTGTATGTGCCCCACGTCTTCGACGTGATGGCGCGGCTGGCCCCGGGGCGGATCCTGTTCGGCAGCGACTTCCCGCTCATGACCCAGCGCCGGGCGCTGCGTCACGTGCGCGCGGCTGGACTGGATGCGACGGTGATGGCGGCGTTGCTGGGCGGCAATGCCCAAAAGCTGGGACTGGGCGGCGCTCCGAGATTGACCTGACGGTCGCGGCGCAGGTTCGCTAGCGGGCGAGCTCTCGTTCGATCTCCGCCGAAAGGCGCGCTAGGTGCGATGGGTCGTAGCCCACCTCGGCAGCCTGCTCCACGAGCCGGCGCGTCTGATCGAGGCCCTCGCGGTGCTGGGCCGATCCAGGCTCTTCGCGCACGGCCACCTGCAACGCGTCCCGTGCTTGGAGATAGAGCTGGCGCCCCTGCTCTTCCGGCGATTCTTCCTCGACGCCGACGCCTAGCAGGCGCTTGGTCAGCGTGACCGCGGAGGCCGCGTCGGGCGCGTAGCCATCGGCGTTGATCTCGTCGGCGTAGCGCTGGGTGACCGGCGCGCCGCCGATGATGCACTGCACCTGGTCGTCGAGGCCCGCCGCCTCGACGGCTTCGATGGTGCTGCGCATGTTGGTCATCGTGGTCGTCAGCAGCGCCGACATGCCCACGATGTGCGCGCCCTGGCTCAGCGCTTCCTGGACGTATTCGTCGGGGTGGGTGTCGATGCCGGTGTCGGTGACGTCGAAGCCGGCGCCTTCGAGCATCATGGCCACCAGGTTCTTGCCGATGTCGTGCAGGTCGCCGCGGACCGTGCCGATCACCACGCGGCCCAGCGGCTCGATCCCGGATTCGGTCAGCAGCGGTCGCAGAATGGCCATACCCGTTTTCATGGCCCTGGCGGAGATCAGGACCTCCGGCACGTAGTACTGGTTCGTGCGGAACAACTCGCCGACGACGTCCATCCCCGGAATCATGCCGTCGTTGATGATCGCGCCGGGGGGCACGTCCGCTTCGAGGCAAGCCTTGACCAGGCGATCCACGCCCGGAGCGTCGCCCTTGATGATGCTGTCGCTCAATTCCTGGAACGCCGCGTCGATGTCGATATCCGCCATTGCACGTCCTGGGTTGCGGGGGATTTCTGCCGGGTCGACCGCTGGGTTCTTGGTCGCATTGCGCGGACCGACCCAATCCAGCCGCGAGCGTACCATCACCAACGACTCGCGCGACCGCCAATCGAGTCGCGGACGGTCTCGCGGCGCCGTGCCACGATTGGCTGCCTGACATTCGTGAGAGGGTCGCGTGCGCTGGGCTCAGGCGTCCGCCGTCGTGCTCGCCAGCGGCAGTCCGCACAAGCTGGCCGAGTTTCGGCAATTGTTCTGTGGCTCGCCGGTGCGAATCCGGCCGCCGACCGATGTTGCCACTCCACCGGAGGTCAATGAGACTGGCGCCACGTTCCTGCAAAACGCGCGCCTCAAGGCCGTGGCTTACGCCCAGGCGTGCCGGGCGTGGTGTCTGGCCGATGACTCGGGGCTGGAGGTCGACAGCCTGGGCGGCGCGCCGGGCGTGCGCTCGGCGCGATACGCCGGGCCGAACGCCACCGACGACATGCGCAATCGCAAGCTGCTCACCGCTTTGGCCGACGTGCCGAAGGCGCGACGCACGGCGCGCTTCCGCTGCGCGGTGGTGCTGGCCGCGCCGGACGGGTCGATCGTGTACACGGCCCTGCGCGCCTGTGAGGGCCGCATCGCGCGCGAGCCGCGGGGCGCGCATGGGTTCGGCTATGACCCGCTGTTCGTCGTGGGCGCGGGCGACCGGACCATGGCCGAGCTGACGGCGGACGAGAAGAATCGCGTGAGCCATCGCGGGCAGGCGGCCCGCGCGGCGCGACGCTTCCTGGAGCACCGCCTGGCGGCGATGCCGTACGGCTGAGCGGCGCTTCGTATAGCGGCCCCTTTGCTACGCTCCGCCGCGGCAGCGATCCCCCAGTTGCACGTGCCACCCGACGCCCGCGCCGTCTTCGTCACCGCCGCCGGATCACTCGCCGGGCAGGCGATCGGGCGCCGCCTGGCGCTGGATGGGGCATCCGTCGCGTTTGCCGATGCGGATCGCGGCGTGGCATGCGCGGCCGCTGAAGCCGTCCGCGCCGGCGGAGGACTCGCGGCGGGATTCGCCATGGACCTGCGAGATTGGGCGTCGACTCGGCGCGCGGTTCAGGCCGCACGCGATGGCTGGTCTGGGCTGGACCTGCTGGTGAACGTGGTCGACGATTCGCCGACGGCGCCGTTTCTGGCGCTTTCCGAGGATGATCTTGCGGACCCCTTCGATGCGCCGCTGGTCGGTCTCATGCACGGGGTGCGGGCGGCGGCGGAGCACATGCGGGCCGCCGGCGCGGGGTGCATCGTCAACGTCTTCCCGCTCAGCGGCGACGACCACGCGCTCGGCGGCGCCATGGCCGGCGGAGCGGAGATGCTCACCCGCGCCGCTGGCGTGGAGCTTGCCCCGCTCGGAATCCGCGTGACCGGCGTCGCCGCGACCAGCGTTCGCGAGAACCCGTCGGCCATTGCCGACGCGGTGGCGTTCGCGGTTTCGTCCGACGCCAGCTACGTCACCGGGTCGACCCTGGTCGTTGCGGAAAGGCACGCCCGGCAGTGGCACGCCCGGTAGCCATCGTCACCGGCGCCGCCCACGGCATCGGCCGGGCCTGCGCCGCGCGACTGGCGAGCGACGGGTACGTCGTCGTGTCCACGGATATCGACGACGCGGTGCACGCGCAGGCTGTTGAGGGCCGAATTGAGACGCATGAACTCGACGCCGCCGATATCGCTGCCGGCCGGTCGCTGGTCGACGATGTCGCGCGACGCCTGGGCGGCGTCGATGCGCTGGTCAACAACGCGGGATACACCGAGCGCCGGTCCATCGAGCAGTTGGAGACCGCCGAATGGCGCCGCATGCTCGACGTGCACGTGCGCGGACCGCTGTTTCTGATTCAGGCCGTGGCGCGCGACCTGATTCGCCGGGGCGCATCCGGCGCCATCGTGAACATGACGTCCATCCGGGCCATCGTGGCGGAGCCGGGCCAGCTGCACTACTGCGCCGCCAAGGGCGCGCTGCACGCGCTGGCGCCGGCGTTGGCTCCGGAGCTGGGCCGACACAACGTGCGCATCAACAACGTCGCGCCGGGACTCGTCGCCACGCGCATGACGGCCTCGGTGCGCGCCGACCCGGAGTCGCTCTCGCTGCGCCTGCCCCGGCTGCCCATGGGACGCTATGCGGAACCGTCCGAAGTCGCGGCCTGCGTGGCTCATCTGCTCTCGGACGAGGCCCGCGCCATCTCCGGGCAGACGCTGGCGGCCGACGGCGGATACCTGGCCGGCTAGGTCGAGTTCGTACACGGCCGCGCCCATGCTCGATACTTGAGTATGCGTGTCTCCGATCGGCCCGCGTTTCGTCCCTCGCGTCGGCGCGGCCAGAACTTCCTGGTGGACCGCGGCATTCAGCGCCGCATCGCCCAGGCGGCGCAGTTGCCGCCCGAGGCGGTGGTGCTCGAGATCGGCGCGGGCACCGGCTTGCTCACCGAAGCGCTCCGCCCGCTCGCGTCTCGCGTGATCGCGGTGGAAGTCGAGCCTGAGCTGGCGGAGCGTTTGCACGAGCGCTTCGCCGAGGACGAGGCGATCCACGTGGTCAACGCCGACGCCCTGGCGTTGGACATCGCCGCGCTGGGCGTCTCCGACTATCACGTCGTCGCAAACCTGCCCTTCAGCGTCGGCACCCGTCTGCTCATCGAACTGCTGCAATCCGATTCGCCGCCCCAGAGCCTGACGGTGCTGTTGCAGCGCGACGTGGTCGACCGCGCGTGCGCGTCCCCGGGGAAGATGCGGCTGCTGAGCGTGATCGTGCAGTCATGGGCGCAGCCGCGGCGACTGTTCGACATCCCGCCCGGCGCGTTCCGGCCGCGACCCAAGGTCACGTCCACGCTGTTGCACCTGCGGCCGAGGCCGCTCGACGCTCGGGATCGCGCGCGACTGTCTCGCCGCATCGCCGCTGCCCGCAGGGCGTTCCGGCAGCCGCGCAAGCAGCTGGCCAATGCCCTGGGCTCGCCGGCCGGAATCGACGGGGCGCTCGAGTCGCGCGGCATCGATCCCAAGCGGCGGCCCGAGACGCTGTCGCTGGAGGAGTGGGACGACGTGGCCGATGCGCTCGCCGCTCAGCCGGCCGCCGCCGTAGCCGGGTCGGCTGCCACGTGAGCTGGCTCCGGCGCTTTCGGCGCGGATCCAATGAGCCGGGAGCGACGTATCTGATCGTCGGCCTGGGCAATCCGGGCCCCGAGTACGCCGGCACGCGCCACAACGCGGGCTTCGAGGTGTGCAATCGCCTAGCCCAGCGACGGCGGGATTGGCGCCGCCGGCGCGATGCGCGAACCTGGCACGGCGAGGTGGCCGGCGTGACGGTGACGCTGCTCCAGCCGCGGACGTATGTCAATGCCTCGGGGCCGGCGGTGGCCCGCGCCTTGAGCGCCGCGGGACTCTCCACCGACCGGCTCGTCGTGGTGCAGGACGATCTCGACCTGGCGTTTGCGCGCGTGCGCGTGCGAGACGGCGGCTCGTCGGGCGGACATCGGGGCATCGAGTCCATCCTGCAATCGGTGGGCGGGGCAGACTTCCTGCGCGTGAAAGTCGGAATTGGCCGCCCGCCGCCGGGCATGGACCCGGCGCAATACGTGCTGGAGCGCTTCGCCGCGTCCGAGCGCGAAGCCATCGACGACGCCTTCGATCGCGCGGCGAATGCGGTGCGGGCGCTGCTGACGCGGCCGCCGGCCGAGGTAATGCAAGAGGTGAACCAACAGCATGCGGCTGTCCGACCTCGCGACTGAACTCGCCGCCGAGCCGACGCTGGCCGCGGCGTTGGCGGCGGCCGAACTCCGCGGCGACGCGCAAACCGTCGAATTGCGCGACGCCCTCAAGCCCCTGTACGTCGCGCAATTGGTCGAACGCTTGCGGCGTCCGCTCGTGGTCGTGACCGCCGAGGAGGCGCGAGCGGGCGAGCTGGCGCATGACATTGGCATGTGGGCCGGTGACGTTCCCGTGCTCCACTTTCCCGACGTGGATCAACCGGCGTTCGCCATGCTGGCTATCAACCACGACCTGCTCGCGCGGCGCGTGGCGGTCATGGGCCGACTGGCCCACGCGCGGGAGGGCGACGCCATCGTCGTGGTCGCGTCCGCGCGGGCCCTGATGCGGCGCCTGATGCCGGTGCACGAGTTCACGGACAACTATCTGACGCTGGCGCCGGGCGCCGTCGCCGATCTGGATGCCCTGACCCGACGCCTCGTCAGCCTGGGATATGAATCGACCCCGCTCGTCGAGCGGACGGGCGAGTTCGCTCACCGCGGCGGCATCGTGGACATCTTTGCGCCCGGCGCCGCGTTGCCCGTTCGCGTCGATTTCTTCGGCAACGAAATCGAGTCCGTACGCACCTTCGACCCTGAATCGCAGCGCTCCCTGCGTCCGGCGCCCGAGTTGATCATCACCCCCGCCACGGAGGTGCCGATCTGGATGGGGAGTCGGGTCGCCGGGCGCCTGCGGGAGTTGCCCCTGTCCGACCTGCGGACCGAGGACCGGCAGACGTGGACGAGCCACCTCGAGCGGCTCGAAGGCGGCGAGTACTTCGACGACGCCGCCTTCTACACCACCAGCCTGCTGCCCGATGCCGTCTCGCTGCTCGACTACGCGTCGCACGGGATGTGCGTCGTCGACGAGCTGGAGCAGTTGCGACTGGCCCTGCGCGACACGGAGCGCACCGCGACTGAGAACCGGGAGCGCCTGGCGGCCAATGGCGAGCTCCCGGCCGAATTCGCCTCGCCGCTGTTTCCCGCGGCGGCCATGGTCGAGCGCGTGGAAGACGCGCCAGTGCGCCTGACCTACGTCCCGAGCCTGCCCGGCGCGGCGGAGGGCCGGCGCACGGTCGTCGAGCAGTTCGGCCCCGTGCCTTCCTATACCGGCCGGCTGCGGCGCCTTTCAGACGACCTGGAGGCGCTGCGCCGCGACGGACGGCGCGTGGTGATCGTGAGCTATCAGGGACGCCGCCTGCAGCGGCTGCTCCTGGATCAGCACCTGCCAACCGCGGCATTGGAAGACCTGGAGAGCCTGGATGCCTCGGGGTCGATTAGCGTGCTGGGCGGCACCCTCAGCGAGGGGCTGCGTCACGACGGCCTGCGGCTGACCGTGGTCACCGACGCCGAGGTGTTCGGCCGCCGCCGGGTTCGGCGCGGTCGCCGATCACGGCGCGGCGCCGAGCGGACCTTTCTCGCCGACCTCCAACCCGGAGACTACGTGGTGCACGTCGATCACGGCGTGGCCCGGTTCAGCGGCATCGTGCAGCTGGAGGACACCGGCGGCGCGCGCGAGTACCTACTGTTGCAGTACACCGGCGACGATCGGCTCTACGTGCCGGTGGATCAGGTCGCCCGCGTGCAGAAATTCGTCGGCATGAGCGACGCCGAGCCCAAGCTCAGCCGGCTCAACACCGCCGATTGGCAGCGGGCGAAGCGACGGGCGCGGAAGTCGGCCGAGTCGATCGCGGCGGAACTGATCGAGATCTATGCCGCGCGCGAGCTCGCCACCGGCATGGCCTTCGGTCCCGACTCCACGGCGCAGCGGGACTTCGAGGAGGCTTTTCCCTTTATCGAAACCCCCGACCAGCTCCAGGCCATCGCCGACGCCAAGACCGATATGGAGCGCGAGCGCCCCATGGATCGCCTCGTGGCCGGCGACGTCGGCTACGGCAAGACCGAGGTGGCGCTGCGGGCGGCCTTCAAGGCCGCCATGGACGGGCGGCAGGTGGCGGTGCTGGTCCCGACCACGATCCTGGCGCAGCAGCACTTCGACACCTTCGTCTCGCGCCTCACCGACTATCCGGCCAAGGTCGAGCTGCTGAGCCGGTTCCGCAGCCGCCGGGAGCAGCTGGACGTGATGGCGGGGCTGGCCTCGGGCGACGTCGACATCGTGATCGGAACCCACCGGCTGCTGCAGAGCGACGTGACCTTCGCCGATTTGGGATTGATCGTCGTCGACGAGGAGCAGCGCTTCGGCGTCGCGCACAAGGAGCGGCTCAAGGCGCTGCGCAAGAACGTGGACGTGCTCACGCTCACGGCCACCCCGATCCCCCGCACGTTGCATATGGCGCTGGCCAGCCTGCGCGAGATCAGCGTCATCGAGTCTCCGCCGGAGCAGAGACTCGCCGTCAAGACCTACGTCACTACCTACGACGACGCCATCGTGCGGGACGCCGTACGGTCCGAGCTGGGGCGCGGCGGGCAGGTCTATTTCCTGCACAACCGCGTACAGACGATCTACACCTGGCAGCGGCGCCTCCAGGAGTTGCTGCCGGACGTCGAAATGCTGGTGGCGCACGGGCAAATGCCGCCGGCGGAGCTCGAGGAGGTGATGTACCGGTTTGCCCGCGGCGACGCCCAGGTGCTGGTGGCGACCGCCATCATCGAGAACGGGCTCGACATTCCCAACGTCAACACCATCATCGTCAACGACGCGTGGCAGTTCGGCCTGGCGCAGCTCTATCAGCTGCGGGGGCGCGTGGGACGGGCCGCGGCGCAGGCCTATGCCTACTTCATGTATCAGAAGGGGCACACTCTCACCGAGCAGGCCCAGAAGCGCTTGCAGACGATCCTGGAAGCCTCGGATCTTGGCGCCGGATTCCGCATCGCGATGCGCGACCTCGAAATCCGCGGCGCGGGCAATCTGCTCGGAGCCGAGCAGCACGGCCACATGAGCGCCGTGGGCTTCGATCTCTATTCCCGCATGCTGGCGGAGGCCGTGGACCGGCTGCGGGGCGTGGTGCCCGAGCCGGAGCTGCCGTCCGCGGTGGTGGACCTGCCGCTCGACGCGTTTCTCCCCGACGACTACATGGGGAGCTACGCCACCAAGGTGCGCGAATACCAGCGGCTGGCGCGGCTGCGGGGCATCGATGAGGTCGAGGCGGCGATCACGGACATCCGCGACCGGTTTGGCGCGCTGCCGGAGCCCGTGGACAATCTGGCGTATCTGTTGCGGATCAAGGCGCGGGCGCAGGCGCTGGGGTTTTCCGCCGTCACCACCTACGGGCGGGAGCTGCTCATCAAGGCGCCGCCGGAGTTCGCGCCAAGCCCCACGGTGATGCTCAAGGCGGCCCGATGGGGCGTCAAGCGCGGGCAGGCCGGGCTCGTGTGGCCGGATTTCGCGCGCGATGCAGAATGGCAAGCCAAATTGATGCGCTTGCTTGACGACCTCGTACGCTGGGATGCTCTGGCGCCGGCGTCACCCTAGAGACGCCGAGCGAACCGGAAACCCAAAGGGCAAGGACAACCGACACGACCATGGCCGCACGCAAACGCGCCGCCACCAAGGCGACGAAGACCGCTGGCACGAAAAACCTCGTCATCGTGGAGTCGGGGCCCAAGGCCGCCACTCTGCAGCGCTTTCTCGGATCGCAATACAAGGTGGTGGCGTCGGTGGGTCACGTGCGCGACCTGCCAGCCAGCGCGGCCCAGGTTCCCAAGCACCTCAAGGGCAAGAGCTGGTCGACGCTGGCGGTCAACGTGGACGAGGGTTTTCGTCCGGTTTACATAATTCCCGCGAACCGGAAGGGCGTCGTCGCCGATTTGCGGCGCGAGTTGAAGAACGCCCAAGAGCTGCTGATCGCGACGGACGAGGACCGGGAGGGCGAGGCGATCGCCTGGCACCTGGTGGAAGTCCTCAAGCCGAAACTGCCGATCCGGCGCATGGTCTTCCATGAGATCACGCGCTCAGCCGTCGAGGAAGCGCTGGGACGGACGCGCGAGATCGACGCGCACCTCGTGCACGCGCAGGAAGCGCGTCGCGTGCTGGACCGGCTGATCGGCTATCTGGTGTCACCGGTCCTTTGGAAGAAAGTGCAGAGCGGGCTCTCCGCCGGTCGCGTGCAGACGCCGGCGCTGCGGCTCATCGTCGACCGCGAGCGCGAACGGATGGCGTTTGTCAACGCGGCTTACTGGGGCCTAGCGGCCACGCTGGCGCCGGCGGACCGCCCCGACGGCGAGTTTTCCGCGCGCCTGATCAGTCTCGGGGACAAGGACATCGCGACCGGCGACGACTTCGACCCGGCCACCGGCGATCTGCTGACGGGACGATCGGTACGACGGCTCGATGCGGCCGACGCGCGCCGCCTGGCGGCGGCCCTTTCCGAGGCGGCGTTTCGGGTGGTCGATGTCGACAAGCGTCCTGTGACGCGCCGCCCGGCGCCGCCATTCATTACGTCGACGCTGCAGCAGGCCGCCTCAGGGCGATTGCGATTCAGCGCCCGCCAGACGATGCGGGTGGCCCAGCGACTCTATGAGAGCGGCTACATCACCTATATGCGCACGGACTCGCCCGCGCTGTCCCAGCAGGCCATCGCCGCGGCGCGGGCCGAGGTTCGGCAGCGGGCCGGCGAGGAGTATCTCCCGGAGAAGCCGCGCCGGTACCGCGCGCGAGCGGCACGCGCGCAAGAGGCCCACGAAGCCATTCGGCCGTCCGGCGAGCGCTTCCGGCATCCCAATGACCTGGGCGATGACGTGGACGCCGATGGACGTCGGCTCTACACGCTGATCTGGCAACGCACGCTGGCCTCGCAAATGCGCGACGCCAATTTCGAGCGGACCCGGGTCCGAATCGAGGCTGACGCGGCTGCCGACGGAACCGCGGTGTTCCAGGCCAACGGCCAGGTCGTGGTCTTCGACGGCTTCCTGCGGATCTACGGCGGAGGTGACGACGACCGCATCCTGCCGGACCTGACGGACGGCGAACCGCTCGCGGTGGTTGGCATCGAACCCACCGAGCACGCCACCCGCCCGCCCGACCGCTGGACCGAAGCCAGCCTGATTCGCGAGCTGGAGCGGCTGGACATCGGTCGTCCCTCCACCTACGCCACCATTCTGGAGACGATTCAAGACAAATACGTGGCGCGCAAGGGCTCGGCGCTGGTTCCTCGCTGGCACGCGTTCGCCGTGATCCAGCTGATGGCCAATCACTTCCCCGAGCTGGCCGATTCAGGCTTCACCGCGCGCATGGAGGACGGGTTGGACCGGGTCGCTGCGGGTGATCTCGACCCGCTGCCCTGGCTTTCGGCGTTCTATTTCGGGACCAACGGTGCGTCGGCCAATGGCAAGGAAGCTATGTTGCGAGACGGCCTGCACCACCGCATCGATTCGAGCTGGGACGCTATCGACGCGCGCGCGGTCTGCACGATCCCTCTGGCCGGTGCGAGCGGCTCGCGCGTGGCGGTCCGCATCGGACGTTACGGCCCCTACATCGAATCGTCGGAGGGCGAGCAGCGAGCGCGGGTGCCGGAAGACCTGGAACCCGATCAGCTGACCGCCGAGGCCGCCGCCGAGCTGCTGGCGCAGGCGACGCGCGGGGATCAGCCGCTCGGCGCCGATCCTGAATCGGGGCTGTCCATCTACCTCAAGCAGGGTCGCCGCGGGGCTTACCTCCAGGTTGGCGAAGGACAAGCCGGGCGCGGCTCCGGCGGCCGGAAGCGTCCCAAAACCACGAGCGTGTGGCCCACGATCGACCCCGAGTCGATCACCCTTGACCAGGCGCTCGATTTGCTCGCGTATCCGAAGCGACTGGGCACGCACCCCGAAACGGGTGAGGACGTGACCGTGCAGGACGGGCCGTACGGTCCCTACGTGAAATGCGGCGACGAGTCTCGCAGCCTGCCCGGGCGCGGTAATGCCCGGTACGACAAGCTGGCGTCCGTCGACCTGGCCGAAGCCCTCGAGGTGCTGCGCACGCCGCGCCAGACACGCCGGCGCGGCGAGCCGCCCCCGGCGCTGGCCGAGCTGGGCGCGCATCCGAGCTCGCAAGCGAGCATCACCGTGCGCGACGGTCGCTACGGACCCTACGTCACCGACGGCACGCTCAACGCCAGCATCCCCAAGGACCGCGATCCGTCCTCGATCACCCTGGCAGAGGCGGTGGACCTGCTGGCGGCGCGCGCCGAGCGGGTGGCTGCCCAGGGCGGTCGTCGCCGCGGGCGCTCAAGCAGGCGGCGACGCGCCTGACCGGGCCGGCGGGTTCGGGTCCGTGAATCCAGCGGCCTGCGATATGCTTGGCGCACGCCCGCGCTGTGCGGGCGAATACACACGCCGTCCGATCTGCTGCGCCCTGCCGCGCAAGCGGTTGGCAGTAGAGACGACGACGGCGGATGAGCCAAGGGCGAACGAAAGGACGATGCAGCATGGCGGTTGCGACCATGCGCGACCTGCTGGAAGCCGGGGTCCACTTCGGGCACCGCACCCCGCGATGGAACCCGAAGATGCGGCCATTCATCTTTGGGGCGCGCGGCGGTATTCACATCGTGGACCTGCAGCACACCGTGCGCGGCCTGATGACGGCGCAAGCCTTCATTCGATCGCTGGCGGCCGACGGTGGCGAGATCATCTTCGTCGGCACCAAGCAGCAGGCGCAGGAGGTGGTGCGCGAAGAGGCCGAACGTTGCGGGGCGCACTACGTGGTGCACCGCTGGCTCGGCGGCACCCTGACAAACTTCGACACGCTGCGCACACGGGTGCAGCGTCTGCGTGAGTTGCAGGCGCGGCAGCAGGCGGGCGACTTCGAGCGCATGTCGAAGAAGGCCGCGCACGCCCACGCCATCGAGACGGCCCGGCTCGAGAAGCGCATGGGGGGCATCCGCAACCTGTCGCGACTGCCCACCGCGCTGTTCATCATCGATCCGAAGCGCGAGGCGATCGCCGTCAAGGAGGCGCGCCGGCTGAGCATCCCGATCATCGCGCTCACCGACACGAACTGCGATCCCGACGACGTGGACTACGTGATCCCCGGCAACGACGATTCGATTCGCGCGGTCCGGGCCGTCTCCGAGCAGATCGCCAACGCCGTCCTGGGTGGCCGTGAAGAGCACGAGCGGCGCGAAGCCGAGCGCGCGCTTCGGGCCGCCCGCGAAGCTGAGGCCGCCATGGCCGCCGCGGCACGCGCCGAGCAACAGGGCGCGTCCACGGCCGACATGGAGGCCGCAATGCTCGAAGCGGCCGGCGAGGCGACAGCGCCGACGTCTTCCACCGAGTCTCCGGAAGCCGCCGAGCCGGCGGCGCCGGCCGCGGCCAAGCCAGAGGGCGCCGCCGCCGCAGCGCGTCCAGCTCGGGCTCGACGCCGGCCGGCGTCGCGGTCCGGGCCTGCTCCGCGCGGCCGGCGCAAGCCGCGCGCTGCGGCTCCACCTTCGGGCTCGACGCCACCCCCGCAGGACGCCTCCGATGCCTAAGGTCTCCATCGAGAACATTCGCGCCCTTCGCGCCGAGACCGGGGCCGGGGTCATGGACGTCAAGCGAGCCCTCGAGGACGCCGACGGATCGATCGAGGACGCGCGAGCCGTGCTGCGCGAGCGCGGGCTCGAGCTGTCGGCCAAGCGCGCCGACCGCGAGACCGGTGAAGGCATCATCGAGGCCTACGTGCATCCGGGCCGCCCGCTCGGCGCCCTGCTCGAGCTTCGCTGCGAGACCGACTTCGTCGCCCGCACGCCGGAGTTCACGGCCCTGGCGCACGACCTCGTGATGCACATTGCGGCCATGGCGCCGGAGCGCGTTTCCGACGACGATACGGGCGATGGGCAAACCCTGCTCGACCAGCCATGGTTTCGCGACACGTCGCGCAAGGTGCACGAGGTGGTGCAGGACGTCGAGGCCCGGGTCGGGGAACGGATTCAGATCGCGCGGTTTAGTCGATACGAGATCTAGCACCGGTAGGGGGGACAGCGGTGCGAGCCCAAACCTATCAGCGCGTGCTCCTGAAGATCGGGGGCGAGTCGCTGGCCGGCGAGGACGGATTCAGCATCGAGCCCACCCGCGCGCGGGCCGTGGCCGACCGGGTCGTCGAGGCCCGCGCGCTGAACGTCGAAATCGCCATCGTCATCGGCGGCGGCAACTTCTGGCGCGGCGGTGAGATGCCGACCATGGCCCGCTCGACGGCCGACTACATCGGCATGCTGGGCACGGTGATGAACGCCCTCGCCTTGCAGGAGGCCCTGGAGAGCGTGGGGGTGCCGACACGCGTCCAAACGGCCATCGAAATGCGAGAGGTGGCGGAGCCCTATATCCGGCGCAAGGCCATGGCCCACCTCGAACAGGGGCGCGTGGTGATCTTCGCCGCCGGCACGGGAAACCCCTTCTTCACCACGGACACGGCCGGCGCCCTGCGCGCCATGGAGATAAACGCCGAAGCCCTGCTCAAGGCCACCAAGGTCGACGGGGCGTATACCGACGATCCCGAGGTAAATCCCAACGCCACGCGGCTCGACGAGATCACCTATCTCGACGCGCTCAACCGCGGGCTGCGGATCATGGACGCGACCGCGTTCAGCCTCTGCATGGACAACGATCTGCCGATCGTCGTGTTCCGGCTCGAGGATCCGGGCAGCCTGCAGCGCGTGCTCACGGGCGAACGCGTCGGTACAGTGATCGCGGCATGAGCGAGCTGATCGACGAATTCCTGGACGACGCGGCCCATCGCATGCAGCAGGCTGTGGCGCACCTCGAGCACGAGTTGCTGGCCACCCGCACCGGCCGCGCCTCTCCGGCGCTGGTGGAAAACCTGAGCGTCGACTACTACGGCCAGCCGACGTCCCTCAAGCAGATTGCCGGCATCTCGGTGCCGGAAGTGCGCCTGCTCGTGATTCAACCGTGGGACAAATCGGCCATCCCGGATATCGAGCGCGCGATCCTCAAGTCCGATCTCGGCATCACGCCGTCCAACGACGGCACGGTGATTCACCTGCCGATCCCGCCGCTCAGCGAAGATCGCCGGCGCGACCTGGTGAAGATCGTGCGCACGCGGGTCGAGGCGGCGCGCGTGGCGGTGCGCAATGTGCGGCGCGATGTGCAGGACGATCTGCGCGACCTTTCACGCCAAAAGGAAGCCTCGGAGGACGATGTACACCGTGGCACGCAGCGGCTGCAGGAGCTGACGGACCGCCACATCGCGGCGGTCGACGCGGCTGGCGAACGTAAGGAAACCGAGGTGATGACCGTCTGAACGCCAGCACCGACGTGACGGGACCCGACACGGCGACGCCCGACCACGTGGCCATCATCATGGACGGCAACGGTCGCTGGGCGCGCAGCCGCCACCTGCCTCGCACCGAAGGGCACCGCGAGGGCGCTCTGCGGGTGCGCGGGATCGCCGAGGCGTGCATCGACGTCGGCATTTCCACCCTGACGGTCTTCGCCTTCTCCACGGAGAACTGGGATCGGCCGCACGACGAGGTGGACGTGCTGATGGCCCTGATCCCCGAGCGCCTCGCCGCCGAACGCGGCACCATTTTCAAGAACGACGTGCGCATTCGCGTGCTGGGCGAGATCGAGTCGCTGCCGCTGGCGGACCGGGTGGCGGTGAGGACGATCGTCCGCCAGACCGTGAAGCACCAGGCCCTGACGCTCAACATTGCGTTCAACTACGGCGGTCGCTCCGAGATCCTGCGCGCCGTGCGCAACCTCATGCGGGACGGCATCGCCCCGGAAGACGTGAGCGAGGACCTGTTTGCGTCCTACCTCTACACCAGCGACATCCCCGACCCCGACCTCGTCATTCGCACGGCCGGGGAGCAGCGCTTGAGCAATTTCCTCATCTGGCAGGCGGCGTACGCCGAGCTCTACTCCACGCCCACGCTCTGGCCCGACTTCACCCGCGACGAGTTCGACAAGGCCCTGGCCACTTACCGGCAACGCGAACGCAAGTTCGGGCGCGTGGCGGACCAGCCGCGCGTCGTAAGCGACCTGATCTCCGGATAGCGTTCGCTGCGCGCGCGCGTCGTCAGCGGGGCCGTCCTTATTCCGGCCGTGGTGGCGGTCGTCTGGTGGCACCCGGCGGCGCTGGCGGTGCTCGTAATTGTCGGGGCGGCCCTCACCGCGCGGGAGCTGGCGCAGCTGCTGGTGCGCAGCCCGCGCCAACACCTGCGGGCGCTCGCGCCGGCGTTGGCGGCGTTGGTGGTGGCGCTGGCGGCAGTGTCCGAGGGCGAGCGGGTCTGGCTGGGGGCGCTCACCGCCGCCCTGCTGGCCGCCGGGCTGATTGCCCAACTGGCGACGACCGAACAACACCGCTTTGCCAACTGGGCGCTCGCGGCGGCCGCCGGCGGCTACGCCGGGGCGCTGCTGGGGCTGGCCGCGGTGCTCCGCGCCATGCCCGACGGATTCGCCTGGACGCTGCTGGCGCTGGTCGTCACCTGGGCCTACGACTCGCTGGCGTTTCTCACCGGACGGAGCATCGGGCGCCACGGATTCATGACGCACATCTCGCCGCGCAAGACCTGGGAGGGCGTGGCCGGAGGTACGGCCGCCAGCATTGCGGCCACGGCGGCCTTCATGCCATTTCTGCCGATCGAGGGGTGGCAAATCGTCCCATTGGGCGTGGCGTGGGCCGCCGCTGCGCAGACGGGCGACCTGGTCGCCTCGATGGTCAAGCGGGACGCCGGCGCGAAGGACAGCGGCCATTTGATCCCCGGCCACGGTGGTATGTTGGATCGCGTGGACGGCCTGCTGTTCGTGGTGCCGGCCGTGTTCGCCGCCGCCCACTTCATCGGCTAGCCATCCCAAGGCGCGAGCACGCCGCCGCCCGCACATCCGGAGCGCCCACTTGAGTACCGCACCCAAGCGAATTGTGATCCTCGGGGCAACCGGTTCCATCGGCACCCAGACCCTCGATGTCGTGCGCGCGCACCGCGACCGCTTCGAGGTGTGCGGCCTGACCTGCAATTCGAGCGCCGACCTGCTCATCGAGCAGATCGAGGAATTCAACGTGCCGGCGGCTTGCCTGCGCGATGCCTCGGCGGCATCCGCGGAATGGCCGGAAGACTGCGAGCGCTTGCCCTATCCGGAAGGTCTGGAGCAGCTCGCCGCGCGCGACGACGTGGACATCGTGGTGGTGGCGACGATCGGCGGCGACGTCGGCTTCCGGCCCACAGAGGCTGCGCTCCGAGCGGGCAACTCCGTGGCCCTGGCGAGCAAGGAGCTGCTGGTGATGGGCGGCCGGCTGTTCCGCGACCTCGCCGACAGCACGGGCGCCCAGATTCTGCCGATCGACAGCGAGCACAGTGCTCTGTGGCAGTGCCTGGTGGGCGAAGACGCCGGATCCATTCGGCGGCTCATTCTCACGGCGTCGGGTGGGCCATTCCGCGAAACCGACGCCGCCGCCATTCGCGACGCAACCGCCGCGGAAGCACTCAAGCATCCCAACTGGGTCATGGGGCCGAAGATCACCACCGATTCGGCCAGCTTGATGAATAAAGGGCTCGAGGTCATCGAGGCGCACTGGCTGTTCGATCTTCCCTACGACCACATCGAGGTGATCATTCATCCTGAATCCATCGTGCATTCGATGGTTGAATTCCACGACGGCTCCATAAAAGCCCAGTTGGGAACCCCGGATATGCGTCACCCCATCCAATATGCGTTGGCCTACCCCGAGCGGCTGAACGCCGCCCACTCCAGCCTGGCGTTGGACGAGTTGCGGCAGTTGCGATTCGAAACGCCGGACCTGGAGCGCTTCCCGCTCCTGCGCGCGGCCATGGACGCCGGGCGGGCGGGCGGCACCGCGCCGGCCACGCTGTGCGGCGCCGACGACGCCGCGGTCGAGATCTTCCTGCGCGGCGACCTGAGGTTCGGCGAGATGGTGGACGCCGTGCTGGACGCCATGGCGGCGACGTCCGTGCGGCCACTGGACTCGCTCGACACGGCCCTCGACGCCCATCGGCAGGGCATGGAGCACGTTCGACGGAGCGTCCCGGCCACGTCGTGAATCCCATCCAGGCCCTGCTGGACTCGGGCGCGAGCATGGTGGTCGTGATTCCCATATTCCTGGCGCTGCTGTCGCTGATCGTGTTCGTGCACGAGCTGGGGCACTACGCCTTCGCGCGCCGCTTTGGCGTGGCGGTCCACACCTTCGCGATTGGGCTACCGCCGCGCCTGTGGTCGCGGCTGCGCGGCGACGACGCCATCCCGGCCGAGCCGCTGGCGCAGGAGGCGGCGTCGCCGGTCGACGGCGCGGTGCGGCTCGTGGGCGCCGCCGACCCGGACGATCCCGGCCTGCGGAACCGCATCCTGCTCTACAACGACGTCGAACCGCCGACGCGCGCGGAATTGCGCGCCGCCCAGGCGGAAGGGGCCGTGGGCGCTATCTTGGCAGTGCCGCCGGAGCTGACCGTGCACCTGTCGGGCGCCGACGCACTGGCGCTGCCGGTGGTCCGCGTCGACGCCGAAACCGGAACGGCGATCGCCGCGCGGCTGCGCCAGGGCGAGCTTCAGGCGGAGCTGCGCCGGGGCCCGCAGGCGGCTTTCGATGCGGCTGGGGCGTCCATTCACCTTGGCGGCACCCGCTTCGCCATCAACGCCCTGCCGCTGGGCGGATACGTGCGCCTGGCCGGCGAGTCCGGCGACTTCGATGCACCGCAGGGCTTCGCGCGACGCCAGCCCTGGCAGCGCGCCCTGATCCTGGTGGCCGGTCCGCTGATGAACTTTCTGCTGGCGCCGATCCTCTTCATGGCGGGCTCGCTGATCGCCGACGAGGTCGGAGCGCGCATCGTGGAGGTCGCCGAGGGCTCGCCGGCGCAAAGCGCGGGCCTGCTGGCCGACTACCGAATCATGGCGGTCGACGGCGCCGCGGTTTCCAGCGTGAGCGGGCTGATCCGCGCCCTTGACGGCGCGGCTGGGCAACCGGTCACCTTTGAGATTCAGCGCGGCTCATCCACCGTCACCGTGCGCGCCGTGCCGCGTGCCGAGCCGCCGCCCGGTGAAGGCCCCTTGGGCATTCGCATCGGGCAGGTGCGCGAGTCCGCCCCGCTGCACATCGCGGCCGTGCGCGGCGTGACGCGCACCGTCGAGTCGCTGGCCCTGGTTCCGTTGGCCATTGGGGAGTGGATCGGCGGCGGACCGGTCCAGGTCGCCGGTCCCGTCGGCATTGCCGCGGTCGTCGACCAGGCGGCGCGCCTCGGTCTCGAACGGGTGCTCTTCCTGGGCGCGATTCTCTCGGCGCAAATCGGGCTGATCAACCTCTTTCCCTGGCCTGGATTGGACGGCGGCCGGCTGGTCTTCGTGGGCTTCGAGTGGCTCACCGGTCGGCGGCTGAATCCGCGCCGCGAAGCCGCCTTCCACTTCGTAGGCATCATGCTGCTGATGGCGCTGGCGGTCGTCGTCACGGTCAGCGACGTGCAGCGCCTGGCGGGGTTCTAGTCCCCGGGGTTGCTGGAGTCTGACCGGTTAACCGGCTACGCTCGGAGCGACCCAGGTTCGTGTCTGCATTTGTGCATGGCGAGGTGAAGCTGCGGTGATTCGACGCCGAGGGTCATTCCCCATCAAGGTCCGCGACGTGGAGATTGGCGGTGGCGCGCCGATCAGCGTCCAATCGATGACGATCACCGACACGAAGGACGTCGTCGCCACGCTCGCCCAGATCCATGCGCTCGTCGAGGCCGGCTGCGACATCGTGCGTATCGCCGTACCCGACAAGTACGCCGCCGAGGCGCTGCCGGACATCCGCGCCGGCACCGACGCGCCGCTCGTGGCCGACATTCACTTCGACCACCGGCTGGCGCTCATGGCCGCCGAGGCGGGCATGGACTGCCTGCGCATCAATCCCGGCAATATCGGCGGGCGCGAGAAGGTCGAGGCCGTGGTGCGCGCCTGCAAGGAGCGGGAGATCCCGATTCGCATCGGGGTGAACGCCGGGTCGATCCAGGAGGCCTGGTCCAAGAAGATCGACCGGCGTCCCGAGGGCCAGGAGCTCGTGGAAGCCATGGTCGAGGACGCCCTCGAGCACGTGAAAATCCTCGAAGACCTCAACTTCGACCAGATCAAGATCTCGCTCAAGTCGTTCGAGGTCGAGGTGACCGTCGAGGCCTACAAGGCCATCGCCCAGCAGACCATGTATCCCTTCCACATCGGCATCACGGAGTCGGGTCCGCCGCGAACCGGCATCATCCGCTCGGCCGTGGGGCTGGGCAGTCTGCTGTACGACGGCTACGGCGACACCATGCGTGTGTCGCTGACGACCGATCCGGTGGAGGAAGTCTTCGTCGCCAACGAGATTCTCAAGGTGCTCGGCCTCAAGGAAGCCGGTCCTACGATGGTCTCGTGCCCGTCCTGCGGACGCTGCGAGATCGACCTCTTCGGCCTGTCCGACGCGGTGGAAGAAGTGATGGGCACCGTGCAGGAGCCGCTCAAGGTTGCGGTGATGGGCTGCGTGGTCAACGGCCCGGGCGAGGCGATGGACGCCGATATCGGCATTGCCGGCGGCAAGGGCCGTGGCGTGATCTTCCGTAAAGGCGAAATCCTGCGCACCGTGGACGAGTCGGACATGCTGCCCGTGCTCACCGACGAGATCCGCAAGCTGGAGGCCGAGTTCGTCGCCAATGGCGATTCGTCCGACTAGAGTCCCCGGCGTTCCAACGTAGAACCGATATGACGTCGATGCTTGCCGTGCGCAAGGCCGCGCCCACCCGCGGCGTCGAGCTGGCCGAGTTGCCGCGGCCGCGGCCCGCCGCCGACGAGTTGCTGATCAAGGTGCGGCGCAGCGGCATCTGCGGCTCGGACAAGCACCTGTATCTCTGGGACGAGTGGGCGGCGGGCAACTACCCCACGCCGTTCACCCTCGGCCACGAGCTCGTCGGTGAAGTTGCGGAGATGGGGGCCCAGGTGCGGGGATTCGCCCCGGGCGACGTCGTGGCCATCGAGAGTCACGTCTTCGACGGCGTCTGCCGCCCCTGCCGCACGGGCAACGCCCACGTCTGCGAGAACCTGCGCATTCTCGGCATCGATATCTCGGGCGGATTCGCGGACTATGCCGTCGTGCCCGCGAGAGTCGCCTGGCGCGTGCCACCCACGATTCCCCTGGAGCGGGCGGTGCTCTTCGAGCCGCTGGGCAACGCGGTGCACGCCACCATGCGCTACGACGTCTCCGGTCAGCCGGTGGCGGTCTATGGGTGCGGTCCGATGGGTCTCATGGCCATCGCCGTGGCCTACACGGCCGGGGCCTATCCGATCGTGGCCACGGACGTTTCAGCCTATCGCCGCTCGTTGGCCGAGCAGATGGGCGCCCACCTCACGCTGGACGCCGCCAGCTCGACCGCCGAACAGGACATCGTGGATGCGCTCGGCGAACGACCGACCGTGAGCCTGGAGATGTCCGGGCATCCCACCGCGCTGCGGCAGGCCCTGCGCGTATCGGCCAATGCCGGGAAGATCGTGTTTCTGGGCATTCCGCCCCAGCCGATCACCATCGACCTGGCGGAGGAGTTCATGTTCAAGGGTCTGGAGGCCTACGGCGTCACCGGACGCTTGATCTGGGACACCTGGTATCGCACGGAGGCCTTTCTGCAGATCCACGGCGACCTGCTGGAGCCGCTGGTCACCCACACGTTTCCGCTGCGCGACTTCGAGGACGCGATGCGGCTGGTGCTCTCGGGCGACTGCGGCAAGGTGTTGCTCGACGTCGACGGCTAGCCAAGCGTCAGCAGGGCCACGCCGGCGGCGCTGACCAGCACGCCAACGATGGCGACGCGTCCGGGCCGCTCGCGCAGGGCGACGCTGCTCAGCACGAGCACGAAGACGGGCGCCGTGGCGGTGAGCGCGCCGCCGCGCGCCGCGCCGATCGCTTGAATGCCCGAGAGAAACATATAGCCGCCCACCGTGAGGGCCAGCAGTCCGCTGGCGAGCGCGATCAGGCTGTCGCGGCGTCCCAGGCTGACGGGCGCCCAGCGGCCGCCGGCCGCCAGCGCGGCCAGGTTCAAGCCCAGCGCCGCCAGCGGCATCCGCACGGCGTTGACGATCTCCGGCGGCAGACCCTCGAGGGCGAGCCTGAGCGCATTCAAGTCGAGCGCGAACAGCAGCGACGCGAGCAAGGCCAGGAGGGCCCCAACCGAGGTGCGCAATCGCCATGGTCCCGGCGCCGTCGCGCCGGACCGCGCCGCCGGCTCGATGGCGAGCAGCAGCCCGCCGGCCACGATGAGCACGCCACCCGCGCCGGCCATCACGGTGAGCGTCTCGCCCAGCAGCGTGACGGCGATCAGGGCCGTGAACAGGGGATAGGTCGAGGCCAGCGCATAGGCTCGCGAGACTCCAATCCGCGGCACGGCGCGCACGATGAGCACCTCGCCGCCGCCGATCCCAACCACCACCGCCACGAGGATGGCCAACAGATTCACCAGCGGCATGGACACCGCCTCGCCCCAGCGGCCGCCGACGGTGACGATGAGCGCGAACGCCACCGCCGGCGCGATGGCGCGCACGGCGGTGATCGACAGCGCCCCGTGCCGCGCGGTGAGCGGACGCAGCACCACAATGCTCACCGCCCACGAGAGGGCGGCGCCCAGCACCAACAGCTCCGCCACAGACCTCTCCCGGCGGCATGCCGCAACGCAATGCCCAGCGACGCCTAGCGCAGCCTACGCCGCCGTGGGTCCAAAAACACGGCCCTCCGGGCGTGGGTAGTACCATCGCGTCACAGTTCGGCTTTTGTACGGCCTGAATCGACGCGGTTGCGGGGGAGGCTGGGGAGTGGCGGCGTGAGCACGACGACGCTGACACCGCTGCGGCGCCAATATCTTGACATAAAACGTCAACATCCCGAGTCGCTCCTGTTCTTCCGCCTCGGCGACATCTACGAGCTGTTCGACCGCGACGCCGAGGTCGCCGCCGAAGAGCTGCAGATCGTGCTGACCTCCCGTGAGTTCGGTCGCAGCGGGCGCACCCCCATGTGCGGCGTGCCGCACCACGCCGTGGCCGGCTACATCGCCAGGCTCGTCGAGGCCGGGCACCGCGTCGCGGTATGCGACCAGGTGACCGCCGCCGGCAATGGGCTCGTGGATCGCGCGGTCACCCGCGTAATCACGCCTGGCACGGTCGTCGACGAGGACATGCTGCGGCCGCAGGCGAACAACTACCTCGCGGCCGTCGTCCCCGCGGCCAACCTCGTGGGGTTCGCCTACGCCGACGTGACCACCGGCGAGTTTGCCGCCACCGAGGTGCGCCACGACCAGCTTGGGCCGGAGCTCAGCCGCGTGTCGCCGCGCGAGACGCTGGCCTTCGGCGACATCGATCTGCCGGGCGCGGTGACCGGCGCCGATTGGATGGCCGATCCGGGCACGGCGGAGGAGGCGCTGCGGCGGCACTTCACGGTGCAGGGCCTCGACGGCTTGGGACTCGCCGACCGCCCGCAGGCGTCGCGCGCCGCGGGGGCGCTGTTGTCCTATGTCACCGAGACGGACGCGCACGCGCTGCACGTGCTGACCGGCCTGCACGTCTACAGCGTGTCGACCTACATGGAGCTCGATCCCGCCACGCGGGCGAACCTGGAGCTCGAATCCGGCGGTCGCGCCTCCCGCCGCGACCACAGTTTGCTGGGCGTGCTCGATCACACGCGCACGCCGATGGGCGCCCGCCGCTTGCGACGGCACATCGCGCGTCCCTCGCTCGAGCGCGACGTCATCGAGCGGCGCCTGGACCTGGTGGAGGCGCTCGTCGACGACGCCGACCGCCGGGCGGAGCTGCGCGACGTTCTGAGGTCCGTTGGCGACCTGGAGCGGCTGGCCAACCGCGTGCTGCGGCGCACCGCGAGCGTCAACGACGTCCGCCGGGTCGCCACGGCGCTCGACAGCCTTGAAACCGTTGTCGAGACGCTCGACGGCGCAGCCGAGGCGCTCGCCGGTCCGCGCGAGCGTCTCGATACCTGCGACGACGCTCGGGCGTTGATTGCGCACGCCATCGACGACGGCGAGCGCACCATTCGTGCCGGCTACAGCGATGAGTTGGACCGGTTGGTCGCCGGCGCCGGCTCGGCCAAGGCGTGGATCGCCGCGCTGGAGTCGCAGGAGCGCGAGCGCCTGGGCATCAAGTCGCTCAAGGTTCGGTTCAACCGCGTGTTCGGCTACTACATCGAGCTTGGCCGCGCCTACGCGGACCGCGTGCCGGACCACTACGAGCGCCGGCAGACCCTCGCCAACGCCGAGCGTTATGTGGTCCCGGAGCTGAAGGAGCGCGAGGCGGAGGTCCTCAACGCGCAGGAGCAGATCGAGGCACTCGAGTCCCTCCTGTTCGAGGAGGTGGTGGAGCGGCTCGCGGCCTGGGCGCCCGCCATGCTCGGATCGTCGGCGGCGATCGCTGGGCTGGACGTTGCCGCGTCACTCGCCGAGGTGGCCGTGCTCCAGGCCTACACGCGACCACGGCTCACCGACGCCGGCCGCATCGAGATCGAGGCTGGACGACATCCGGTCGTCGAGGCCAGCCAGACCGAACCGTTCGTGCCGAACGACACGCGGCTTGATCCCGACGATCGACAGATCCTGGTGCTCACCGGACCCAATATGGCCGGCAAGTCCACCTATCTGCGCCAAACGGCGCTGATCGTGCTGCTGGCGCAGATCGGCAGCTACGTGCCCGCCGACCGGGCCGAGATCAGCCTGGTGGACCGCATCTTCACGCGCGCCGGCGCCCGCGACGATCTCGCGGCCGGCGCCAGCACCTTCATGGTGGAGATGCTGGAGCTGGCCGCCATTCTGTCCCAGGCGACGCCCCGCAGCCTGCTGATCCTGGACGAGATCGGCCGCGGTACGAGCACCTACGACGGGATCTCCGTGGCGCAGGCGGTCGTCGAGCACCTGCACCACCATCCGCGGCTGCGCGCCAAGACGATCTTCGCCACGCACTATCACGAGCTGACCGCGGTGGCCGACATGCTGCCCCGCGTGCACAACGCCAACGTCGCCGTTGCCGAGCAGGGCGAACGCGTCCTGTTTCTGCGGCGCATCGTGGACGGCCCGGCGGACCGCAGCTACGGCGTGCAGGTGGCCCAGTTGGCGGGCCTGCCGCCGCCCGTGATCCGGCGCGCGCGCGAGATCCTGGTCGAGCTCGAGCGGCTGGCGACGGGAAGCAAGGCTGCCCCAAGCGTCCAGCTCACGCTGCTGACGCCCGAGGAACACCCCGTCGTAAAGCGGTTGCGCAACCTGGACCCCGAGCAGCTGAGCCCGCTGGACGCGCTGAGCCTGATCTATGAGCTGCGCAACGAGGCCGATGCATGAGCATTCGACGACTCTCACCCGAGATTGCGAGCAAGATCGCCGCCGGCGAGGTGATCGAGCGTCCGGCGTCGGTGGTGAAGGAGCTGGTCGAGAACGCCATCGACGCCGGCGCCCGCCGGGTGACCGTGGAAGTGCACGCGGGCGGGCTGGAATTGATTCAGGTCACCGATGACGGCCACGGCATCGCGTCGGACCAGTTGGAGCTCGCGGTGCAGCGCCACAGCACCAGCAAGCTGCGCACCGTGGACGATTTGACGCGCATCCGCACGCTGGGATTCCGCGGTGAAGCGCTCGCCAGCATCGCCGCCGTCGCCGAGCTGACCGTCGCATCGGTGACGGACGCCGGGACGCCCGGACACCGGGTGACGGCCCGCGACGACGCGATCATCGAGTCGGCGCCGCACGGCGGGCCGGTCGGGACGCAGGTCACGGTGCGGGCGCTGTTTCGGTCGATTCCGGCGCGGCGCCAGTTCCTACGAGCCGAGCGCACCGAGCTCGGCCACGTCATGGACGCCGTGACGCACGCGGCCATCGGGCACCCGGCGATCGCCTTCCGCTTGCTCGACGGCGAACGCGAACGGCTGCGCACGCCGGGAGACGGCGACCTGCGCGCAACGCTGACGTCGATCCACGGCCAGGCCGTGGTCAAGGACCTGATCGAGCTGCCGCCGGGCGAGACGCTCGGCATCGATGGATTCGTCTCGCAACCGCACGTCCAGCGCAGCACGCGCCGCGACATCTCGCTCTTCGTCAACGGCCGCTGGGTGGGCGACCGGCTGCTGGCCGGCGCCATCAGCGACGCCTATCAAGGGTTCCTGCCAAGCCGGCGCTACCCGGTCGTCGTTCTCCGACTCGAGATTCCGCCGGAGGATGTCGACGTCAACGTGCACCCCGCCAAGGCCGAGGTGCGGTTCCGACGCGGCGGCGAGGTCTTCAGCCGCGTTTCGGCCACCGTGCGCCGCGCCCTGGCCGCCGGCGGCGCGGTGACCCCCGCGCGGGTGGACGAGCCCATTCTCGACCAGTTCTATCTGCCCACCGGAGCCACGCCCTGGGACGGACAGACGTCGCCCGCGCCGCGCAACTTGCCCGGCCAGCCGCCGGAGGAGCCGCAGCCGGAGGCGGACGCTAACGGCGGCGGACAGCTTCGCTCGCCGGTTCCCCGCGCCATTGGCCAGATCGACAACACCTACATCGTGGCCGTCGGCCCCGGCGGCGTGTATCTGATCGACCAACATGCCGCCCACGAGCGCATCCTCTACCACCAGTTGGGCCAAACCGGTGGCGGCGCCAGCCAGGCCTTGCTCGACCCGGTGCCGGTCACGCTCTCGGCCCCGGCCTCCGAGTGGGTCGGCGACCACCTGGACGATCTCGCGGCGCTTGGAGTCGACGTAGAGCCGTTCGGCGCGAACGCGTGGCTGGTACGGCGCGTACCGGCGACCGGACGGGCCATCGACGCCGCGGCCTATCTGTCGGCGGTGGTCGACGAGGCGCGTGAGGCGCCCACCGGACGGCGCGTCGTCACCGAGCAGCTGCGCTGGACCGCCGCCTGCCACGCGGCGGTGAAGGGAGGCGTCCAGCTTGCCATCGACGAAATGCAGGCGGTAGTCGAGGGTCTGGAGCGCTGCGACCTCGGCCTCACCTGTCCGCACGGTCGCCCCACCATGATCCTGCTCACGCGGGACCTGCTCGATCGGCAGTTCGGCCGCGGGTAGCACGCACCACAACGCGCGAAGGTCGCGTAGCATCGTCGGCAGATCCCGACCTACAACCAGCGTGGGAGTTCGACATGCGGCTAGCTGACAAGGTGGCAATCGTGACTGGCGGCGCCAAGGGCATCGGGCGAGGCATCGCGACGACATTCGCCGCAGAGGGCTGCCGCGTGGTCATTGCCGACATCGACGCCGAGACTGCCGAACAGACCGTGAGCGAGATCCAGGCGGACGGTGGGCTGGCGGAGTTTCAAGCCACGGACGTGTGCGTGCCCGCCGACATCGAGCGGACGGTCGAGCGCACCGTCGCGGCGCATGGCCGGCTGGACGTGATGGTCAACAACGCCGGCTGGCACCCGCCGGCCACGACCATCGACGACACGTCCCTCGAGCTCTTCGAGTCACAGCTCAGTCTCAACCTCACCAGCACCTTTCTCGGCAGCAAGTTCGCCGTGCCGCATCTGCGGCGGACCAAGGGCAACATCATCAACACGGCCTCCCTCGTAGGTGTGGTAGGACAGACGCTGGCCGCCGCCTACGCGGCGTCGAAGGGCGGACAGGTTGGACTCACCAAGGCCCTGGCCGTGGAGCTGGCGCCGCAGGGCGTGCACGTGAACTGCATCTGCCCCGCCGGCGTCGACACGCCGCTGCTTTGGGAATGGGCCAACACGCTGGAGGACCCGGCCGCGGCGGCGCGGTCGGTGGATGCGATTCATCCGCTGGGGCGGATGGCGCGAGCCGAAGAGATCGGACGCGCGGCGCTCTTCCTCGCCAGCGCGGATGCGTCGTTCGTCACCGGCCACGCGCTGGTCGTGGACGGCGGCGCCACGCTGGACTATTCGCCGGCCCAGTACTCGGAGTGAGTTCACCGGGCCTGGCGGAATCCAATCTGTCATTCCGAGCGCAGCGAGGAATCTAAAGCGCCGGCACACGGCACGGCGCCTCAGGCTGCCTGGATTCCGGCTCGCGGCCGGAATGACGGGAGGCGAGGCGAGCTAGGTGCATCTGCACCGCTCCGCCCCAATATCCCAAGCTCTCGAACGCTGGCACAGCCCCGCCGGACTACCCCCGCCTAGAATCGCTCCGTCCGAATCCCCAGTTGTGTTCGCGACAGATAGGGCGTGCAGCCGGGCTGTCCCTGAAACGCGGCGAAGTGCGCCGGAATCTCGCCACCGGCGTCCTCGATCGCCAATCCGAGGAGTCGCTCCACGACGTCCGGGTGCTGGTCCGCCAGGTTGTTGGTGAGCTCGGGATCGTCCTGCACCCGATAGAGCAGCGGCTCTTCGCCCCAAATCGTGGCGTTGCACCACCAGGTGTCGTCGATCACGGTCACCAGCGGACCCCAGGCAACCGTCGCGTGGCTCCGGGAGGACGACCCGTCGCCCGTCAGCACGGGCCCCAGGTCCGCTCCGTCGACATCGGGCTCCAGACCGCCGGCGGCCAGAATCGTCGCCGCCACGTCCGTATTCATCACGAGGTCGTCGCTCGTCGTCCCGCCTCCCGCGCCGTCCGGCGAACGGATCAGCAGCGCCAGGTCGGCCACGGCGCGGGTCAAGGGATGCCCTTGCTTGCTGACCAGCCCCTTGTCGCCCGGATCGAATCCCAGATTGTGCCCGTGATCCGAGACCACGATCACCAGCGTGTCGTCCAAGCGGCCACTGAGCGTCAGCGCCTCGTAGAAGTGACCGAACCACCGGTCGCACAGCGTCACTTCCCCGGCGTAGTTCGCCTGACAGCGCTCCAACTCTCGCGCCGTGTACATCCCCTCGTGCGGCGCATAGAGCGACTGGATGATGTCCGCTGTGTCGTCGTCGACCGGGTCGTACATGCGCCGGTAGTGCACCGGCGGCTCCCACGGCTCGTGCGGATCGAACGAGTCCACCACCAGGAAGAAGCGCTCCGCGTCCTGGTTCTCGTAGATCCACCGGCTCGCGCTGCGGAAGAGTCGCGCGGGGTAGTAGTCGGCCTCGTCCTGGCGGAACTGGTTGTTTAGCAGGTATTGCCGGAAGAACTCCGTGCGCTGGTGCACGGGCGGGAATCGCTCCGGGACGTGATGCCGGATGGCGCCCGGCGGAAGCGCCGGTCCCGAGCGGAATCGGTCGGTCTCCTGTCCGCGAATCCAGTCCCACTCGTCAAATCCTCGGTGGAAATTCTTCGACGGCTTGAACTGGTGGTAGCAATCCGTCAGCAGCGCCGTGCGATAGCCCGCCTCTCGCAGTCGCTCCGCCACCGTGTCCTGCTCTTCGGGAATGGGACCCCACCCGGGCGCGCCGATGAAGTCGCCCTTTAGTTCGCGGTGTCCGTGAAACGGATAGGTCCGTAGACCCGTGTGCACGGCACGGCGAAACGGCAGCGTCGGTAGGGACTCCGGATAGGCCCGCGTGAAGCGCACCGACTCGCGCGCGAAGGCGTCCAGGTGCGGGGTCGAGATCCACTCGTTGCCATAGGCGCCAAGGTGGTCCTTGCGCAGCGTGTCGAAAATCACCAGCACGATATTCATGAGCAATCGGAACCTTGCCTGGCTCTCCCGCACCCACGGGAACCTAATGAGCGGATCGTAGCCCAGCAGTTCACGAGGATGTCGGCCGCTGCTCGGCTATCCGCTCGTCGCCTCCCGGGCGAGGACGAGCAGGTTCTCCAGCAGGCAGTAGACCGTCAGCGGCCCGACGCCGCCGGGCACGGGCGTATAGGCCGAGGCGACCTGGGCCACGCCTTCCGCCTCCACGTCGCCTCGCAGACCGTCGGCCGTGTAGGTGGCGCCGACATCGACGACCACCGCACCCGGTTTCACGTGCTCGCGGGTGATCAGCCCAGGATGTCCCACGCATGAGACCACGACGTCGGCTTGCGAGGCAATGCCGGCGAGGTCGTGCGTCTTCGAGTGGCAAAGGACCACGGTGGCATCGCGCGCCAGCAACATCGATGCCACCGGCTTGCCCACGCCGCGGCTGCGACCCACAACCGCAACGAGGCGCCCTGCCAGCGGGATTTCGTAGAAGTCCAACAGGCGCAAGACTGCCGTGGCCACGCCCGGCGCCAGCTCGGATGCGCCCGCAAGCACCGCGCCGATGGCGGCGCGCGTGATTCGGTCAACGTCCTTTGATGGCGGCACCGCCGAAACGACGGATGCGGTGTCAACCGCCGACGGCAGCGGCAGCGCCACGATGATTCCCTGCACCTGCTCGTCCGCCGCGAGCCGCTCGACCAGCCCGACGGCCTCGGCGGTCGTCGTCGTCTCGTCGAGCAGCTCCTGGGAGACCGGAACGCCAACCCGCCGCGCGCCCCGCGAGACCTGCCTGGCATAGGCAGCGCCCGCGGGATGGCTCGCACTCCGAACGAAGGTCAGGGTGGGGAGCCTGGCGAACTGCGCGAGATCCGCGGCGATTGACCGGCGCAGCGCGCGAGCCGGTTCCCGGCCCGTCAATGCAGTCACGACCGCAGCTCCGCCAGGACGCCATCCGCGGCGGAGTCGGCTCGCGCCAGTCCGTCGCGAAAGCGCTCGCAGGTTCGTTCCAGCTCGGCGCGCGCCGCCCCGTCGGCGATCGAGCCGATGTTGGCGGCGATGTTGATCTCGCAGATACGCATGGCGGCTCGCGCCAGCTCGGCCCCGGCGGCCGCGTCGCTCCGCACGTGCGGATTGGCCTGGGTCACCGCGATCAAGGCCAGGTCGATGACCTCGAGCGCCAGGTCGCCCACCAGGGCCGGCACGCGGCTGGCTTCCCACGCCGCCGCGGCGACCGCTTCGGCCCGCGCGGCCTTGGAGGCGCGTGGCACTCGGTAGGCCTCCAGCAGCCCGGCGTAGGCGTCAGCATCCACCTGGATGAGTTCCAGCGCCCCGGCGCGAATCTCGTCCGCGTCCGCCACGATCCGCTCCATCTCGGCGTGCACGGACCGATAGCGTTTCCGGGCCAGCGTGAGCCGACCGCTCATGGCCACAACCGCGGCGCCCAGCGCCACGGCCGCCGCTGCCGCGCTGCCGCCGCCGGGCGTGGGCGAGTCGGACGCGAGCGCTGCAACGAATCCCTCAATCGTGGCGCCCGCGCCGACTTCCCTCACGCTAGGCCACCGCGCCTTCCACGTCTGCTACAACAGGAGCAAGCGCCGGAACCGGCGTCGGCCGCGGCAACTCCAGACCGGCGGCTTCGACGATGCGCGGCACGGCCTTCTCCCAGTCGATCGCCATCACGTGCACGCCGTGCACGCCCTCGATCTCGCGCACTTGCTCGATGATCTCCAGGCAGATGCGGATGCCCTCGGTCCGTGGCTTGCGGGCGCCGCGCATGCGCTGCATCACGGCGTCAGGCACCTCCATCCCGGCGACCTTGAACTTCATGAACTCGGCCATGCGGGCCGACTTCAGCGGCCCGACGCCCGCAAGAATGTGCACCTGCTCGTGAATGCCCTCGTCGCGAACTCGCGACATCCATTCGGCGAATCGGTCCACGTTGAAGATCATCTGCGTCAATGCAAACTCCTGACCGGCGGCGGCCTTCTTGAGCATGCGGAGGGGGCGGAAGCCATAGGGAGGCGCAAAGGGATTGGCCGCGCCGCCGATGAAGAGGCGAAAGTCGCCCTTGATGGGGTCGCCCGCGGCGTTTCGATTCTCATCGCGCAGGCGCTGCAGCAGGCGCACGAGCTGGACGCCCTGCAGGTCGAAGACCGGCTTGGCCATGGGATGATCGCCCAGGACCAGCGAGTCCCCGCTGATTGACATAAAATTCCGAATGCCAAACGCCTGCGCCGCAATGACGTCCGATTGAATACCGAGCCGGTTCCGGTCGCGGCATGAGAGCTGCATGATCGGCTCGACCCCGCCCTGCATGCAGAGCAGCGCCGCGCCCCAGTGCGACATCTTGAGCGCCGCGCCCTGGTTGTCCGTGCAGCTCGCGGCGTCCACGAAACCGCGCAGGATCTCCGCCTTCGCCCGGACGTCCGCCGCATCCGGTCCCTTCGGCGGCCCAAGCTCGCAGGTGACCGCGAAGTGGCCGGCATCGAGCACGGCCTGCAGATGGCTATATGGCGGCCCCGGCGCGGGGCCGTCGACGGTGGGTGAATCAGACACCGGAAGCGGTTATCTCAGCGGCCGGCAGACGTGCGTCTTGCATGGTAACGCGGGGGTCCAACGATCCGGGCTGCGTGGGAGATGACCGAGTCGTTGGTCGTGCTGACGGGACCGACGGCGTCGGGCAAGACGTCAGCGGCGCACGCGCTCGCCAGCGAATTCCCCATCGAGGTCATCTCGGCGGACTCGCGCCAGGTCTATCGCGGCATGGACGTCGGCACGGCCAAACCCTCGGCAGCCGAGCGCGCCCGACTCCCGCACCACCTTGTTGACATAATTGAACCGCACGAGACCTATAGCGCTCACCGCTTCGTGCAGGATGCGCGCCGCGCGCTCGACGACATTCGCTGCCGCGGACGTTTGCCCGTGGTGGTCGGCGGCACAGGCTTCTACATCAAGGCGCTCGTCGCCTCCGCCCTGCTGGCGAAAGTGCCGCCGGACGCCACGTTGCGACGGGACCTCGAAGCGCTACAGGAACGCGAGGGCGTGGCCGGCCTGGCGGGTCGGTTGGAGCGCTCGGATCCCAAGCGCGCGGCCGCCGTCGACCGCGCCAACCCGCGCCGCCTGATTCGCGCCATCGAAATCGCCGAACGCGGCGGGGCGGTGGAGGGCTCCCGGCCCGCGCCGGCCAGCACGATCTTCGGCATCGAAATCCCGGTGGACGACCTGGCGACCCGCATCGAACGTCGCGTGCACGACATGTATGACGGCGGCTTGGTCGAGGAGACCCGCGCCCTGCTGGACCGCGGCCTGCCGCCGAAGTCGCCGGCGCTCACGGGTGTTGGGTACGGCGAAGCGGCCGCCGTGATCGACGGAAGCCTCACGCTTGACGAGGCGCGACGGCGAACCGTCAGCCGCACGCGCCAATACGCTCGCCGCCAGCGCACCTGGTTCCGGCATCAGCTTTCCGTACACTGGCGTTCTTCAGCGACAATCGTGGAATCGCTGGCCGCGCATCTTTGCGGCATGAATTGAGTGAGAACGTCCTGACGTGAGCCTGGCATTCACCAAGATGCACGGAGCCGGCAACGACTTCGTGCTGCTCGACGGTCGCGAGGCGCTGCCCGCCGACCTTGGTCCGTTGGCCGCCGAGCTTGCCGACCGGCGTTTCGGCGTAGGCTGCGACCAGGTGCTCGTGGTGCGCGACGGCCGGGAAGTCCGCTTCGCAATGGAAATCTGGAACGCGGACGGCTCGCGCGCCGAAATGTGCGGCAACGGCATCCGCTGCTTCGCCAAGTGGCTGTACGAGCGCGGCGAGTTGGGCAATCAGCGTGAGGTCGTCGAAACCCTGGGCGGTCCCCGTTGGGTCGAGGCCGCGGAAACGAACGGCGGGCTCCGCGTCACCACCGGCATGGGCGTGCCGTCATTCGACCCGACATCGCTGCCTATGGCGCCGGGCGATTCCGCGCCAAACATGACGACGCTGCGCGTCGACGGACACGACATCGAGATTACGGGCGTTTCGGTGGGCAATCCGCACGCCGTGGCCTTCATCGACGACGACGTGGACGCCTTTCCCCTTGCCACCATAGGCCCGCTGGTCGAGCACCACCCGACGTTTCCCGAGCGGACGAATTTCGAGATCGTCGATGTGACGGCCCCCGGTGAGCTGCGGGTCCGCGTCTGGGAGCGCGGCGCCGGCCTGACCCTCGCCTGCGGCACCGGCGCGGCCGCGACGGCCGCCGCGGCGATTGCCGCGGGGCGCGTGGCGCCCGGCAACGTCGCCCTCGACATGCCCGGCGGGCGGCTGCACGTCACCTGGGACGGCGACGGCAGCGAAGTGATCATGCAGGGACCCGCAGCGACGGTCTTCACCGGCGAGTGGCCCGCATAATGGCGTCGCTTCCCATGCCATTGGGGGCCGTCTAGTGTCCGCGTCACGAATCCAATTCGCCGACCGCATCTCGGCTTTGCCGCCGTATCTCTTCGCGGAGCTCGACAAGCTGCGCGACGCCAAGCGCGCCGAGGGCGTGGACGTCATCAGCCTGGGCATTGGCGACCCCGACCTGCCGACGCCGTCGCCGATCGTGGCCGAGCTCGAGCGGGCGGTGCGCGACCCGGCCAATCACCGCTATCCCGAGTACTACGGCCTGGACGAGCTCCGCGCCGCCATCTCGGACTGGTATGCGCGGCGGTTCGACGTCACCCTCGACCCGGCCAGCGAGGTCGTGCCGCTCATCGGATCCAAGGAGGGCATCGCGCACCTGCCGCTGGCGCTGATCAACCCCGGTGACACGGTGCTGATGACCGATCCCGGCTACCCCGTCTACGCCATCGGCACGATGCTGGCCGGCGGACGCTCGCACCTGGTCCCGCTCACCGCCGAAAACTCCTGGCTGCCCGATCTGGAGGCCATCCCGGCCGAGGCGCTGGAGGCGGCCAAGCTGCTGTGGCTGTGCTATCCCAGCAATCCCACGGCGGCCATCGCGCCTTTCGAGTTCTTCGAGGAGGCGGTGGCCTTCGCCCGCCGCCACGGGCTGGTGCTCGCCCAGGACGCGGCGTACTCCGAGGTGACCTACGACGGCACGCGCTGCCGCAGCATCCTCGAGGTGCCGGGCGCGAGCGACGTGGCGGTCGAGTTCCACTCCCTCTCGAAGACTTACAACATGACCGGCTGGCGCATCGGCTGGATGGTCGGCAACGCCGAGGTGGTCGAGGCGCTTGGGCGGGTCAAGACCAACGTGGATTCGGGGATTTTCCAGGCGGTGCAACTGGCGGGAATCGCCGCGCTGGACGTCTCGCAGCGCTGGATCGACAGCCGCAATGCCCACCTGCAACGGCGGCGGGATCTCGTGCTCGACGCCCTGCGCGCGTCGGGACTCCAACCTGAGACGCCCAAGGCAAGCTTGTATCTCTGGTCCCCGGTGCCCGACGGCATGACGTCGGTCGACTTCGCGCACCAACTCATCGAATCGGCCGGGGTCATCGTCACGCCGGGCGTTGGATTCGGCGCCGGCGGGGAAGGGTATTTCCGCATTTCCCTCACCACGCCCGACGACCGCCTGCAGGAGGCTCTGGATCGAATCGCCGCGCTCAGCTTCTGAGAACGGCCCGCTTCAGGCTCGCGAGCGAGCCTTCCTCGTCGGCATTGACGGACTGGCGTCGCTGGGCGACTGGCCGGCGGAAACCTCGGTTGATGAGCTGGCGCGATTGGTGGGCACCGCCGGTGCATCGGTTGCCGGACGCCGCTGCGTCAGAATCCGAGAGCCCAATCCCGCCACGCTGATCGGGCAAGGTCAGCTGCGGGAGACGATCGACGCCAGCCGTGCCGCCGCGGCGAACGTGCTGGTCATCGACGCCGAGCTGCTCCCGCGCCAGCAGCGAAACATCGAGCGGGCCTTCGAGGGCAAGGTGCTCGACCGCACCGGCGTGATTCTCGACATCTTCGCCGCCCGCGCGCAGACGGCCGAGGGGCGTCTGCAAGTGGAGCGGGCGCAGCTCGAATACCTGTTGCCTCGCTTGTCGGAGCTATGGGTCCAGTTTTCCCGGCAGCGGGGCGGCATCGGGCCCTTCCGCGGTCCGGGCGAGACGCAGATCGAGACCGACCGGCGGCTCTATCGCGACCACATCCGCGACATCGACGCCCGGCTGAAGCGCGTGCGCGAGCAGCGCGGCAGCCGCCGTCGCCGCCGCCGCGACGCCGGCCTCAACGTGGCGGCGCTCGTGGGATACACCAACGCCGGCAAGAGCTCGCTGCTGAATGCGCTCACCGATGCTTCGGTGCTGACCGAGAACCGGCTCTTCGCCACGCTCGATCCAACCACCCGGCGACTGGACCTGCCGCAGGGCGGGGAGCTCTTGCTCACGGATACCGTTGGATTCATTCAGCGGCTGCCGCCACGGCTCGTGGATGCCTTTCGCGCCACGCTCGAAGAGGTGCTCGAAGCGCAGTTCCTGGTGCATGTCGTGGACGCGGCGGCGCCCGACATGCCGCGCCAGGTGCGCGAGGTGGAACGCACGCTCAGCGAGATTGGCGTGCGCGCGCGACCGCTGATCACGGCCCTCAACAAGAGCGACCTCGCCCCTGACGTCGACGTGGCCGACTTTCCCAACTCCGTGCGCGTGTCCGCCCTGACGGGGCAGGGATTGGATGAGCTGCGCGATCGGCTCGGCGAAGCCGCGCGCGCGTCGAGCGTCAACGTGACGGTGCGCATTCCTTACGCCGAGAGCGAGCTGGTGAGCCTGTTTCATCGTCGCGGCGCGGTGTTGCGCGAGGCGCATGAGCCGGACGGAACTCGGATCGAAGGCACGCTGCCGGCGGCGTTGGCCGGTCGCTATGACCACTACCGCGTCGAAGCCGAGCGCCCGTGACCGCGACCGGCGGACTCCGGATCGGCGTCGCCGGCGGCGACATCACGCCCGCGGTCGGCATTGACCTCTCCGGCTTCAGTCCCCGCATGGGGTCGGCGCTCGGCGTGCGTGACCCGCTCGAGCTGCACGTCCTGGCAGCTACCGGCGCGGGCTCGACCGTGCTGCTGGCGGCATTCGACCTGGTCGGGCTCACGCCGGCATGGATTCAGCGAACGCGCGCGCGCGTCAGCGCGGCGACGGGGATACCGGACGACCACCAGATGTACGCCTGCACCCACGGACACGGGGGACCGGAAACCGGCGTGCTCCCGACCATGGGCGATCCGGATGACGACTATCTCGACCAGTTGGCGGCCACAACCGTTGCCGTGGCGCAGGCAGCCCTGGAGCGGCAATCGCGGGCGGAGATCGTCATTGGATTCGGAACCTCGTTCGCCGGGGTCAACCGCCGCTCGCGGGCCGTGGCCCCGGATGGTCCGTGCGATGGCGAGCCGGACGACATCGACTCGACGCTCATTGCGGCGCAGGCGCGCGACGGCGATGGCCAGCCCGTCGTCACGCTGGTGAACTATGGCTGCCATCCGACGAGCAGCCGCGAACGGATCTTCTCCGCGGACTATCCCGGGCACTTGCGGCGGCGCGTGCGGCTGATCAGCGGCGCGCCGTGCCTCTTCATCAACGGAGCCGGCGCCAACGCGAACCTGCGCTTCGCGGATCCTCGCGCGCGCGGCTACGGCGAGGCCCGCGGCTACGGCAACGCCCTCGCGCTGACGGCGGTGCGGGCCCTGCAGGCGGGACGGCCTGCGGCTTCCACGGCGGTGGCGGCCGCCAGCCGTACGGCCACACTCGTACACGCCGACTTGCCGAGCCCGGCGGAAGCCCACGCGCTGCGAGCGGCAGGCGAGGCGAACGTCGAAGCTGCCGGCAGCGACGTCATGCGCCGCCACCACGAGGTCTACGAAGTCGAACACGCCGATCGTGTGCTGGCGGCGCATGACGATCCGGCGTGGACCGGGCGGCAGGAGGTCGAACTCCAGGCGCTCAGGATCGGTGACCTGGCCGTAATCGCCACGCCGGTGGAGCTGTTCGCCGCGGATGGGCAGGCCATCCGGGCCGGATCTTCGGCGCCGGTCACGATGGTCGCCGGATGGAGCAACGGCAACTGGGGCTACCTGCCCACCCGTCGCGTGGCCGCGTACGGCGGCTATGAGGCCGAAACGGCCCATCCCTGGTACCAGCAGCCGGCGGCCTGGACGCCAGAGAGTGGCGACGCGCTGCGGGCGGCGGCCCAGGCATCCCTGGCCGAGCTCTTTAGCGCGTGAGCTCCTCGGGCGATCGGCGTCGGCGGCGCGCGCGGGCCGACGCCTCGTCCACCGGCACGCTGAATCGATCAAAGACCTCGCGCAGGTGCGCCGTTTCATAGTGGGCGTAGATGCGCTTGGTCGTGTCCGGCGAGGCGTGTCCCAGGATGTCCTGCACGTGCGAGAGGTTGGCGCCTCGATTGAGCAGCGAGGTGGCCTTGAGGTGGCGGAAACCGTGGGTGGTCGCGGTGACTCCGACGGCAGTTGCGTAGCGCTTCACGATCTTCCACACCGATTGCGGTGATAGCCGTAGACGTTCGCCGCCGCGCCCCGGATCGCGTGGCGCGCCGCGGTGTCGAATGAAGAGCGGCACGTAGGTGTCGCGACGCAGGCCCAGATAGGCGCGCAGCGCCTCGCGCGCGTCGTCGTCGAAGAAGACCACGCGCTCGCGCCGGCCCTTGCCGGTAATCAAGGCCTGCTGGGCGTGTCCGTCGTCGACGTCGCGGCGATCGAGCCGCGCCACCTCGGCGCGGCGCATGCCCGTGCCGTAGAGCACCTGCAAGAGGGCGCGATCGCGGGCGAAGCGCAGCCGCGTCTCCTCGCCGGCGTCGGCGGGAATGAGTGCCGGTAGCTCGTTCTTGACATAATCGACAATGATTGACAATGCATCATCCACACGCGGCGTGCGATAGCGGGGCGCGGCCCGTACGCCGTGGAGTCGCTCCACGGCCCGCTCGATCGAGAGCGTGGTCAGCGACCCCTCGCGGAGGCAGTGCCGCAGGAAGGCGCGCGCGGCGGCGACGTAGGTGGCGATTGTCGCCTCACGCTCAGGACCAAGCTCATCGGCCAGCGCCAGATAGAAGCCCTCGAGCGCGCCGTCGTCCAGCCGGTCGAGCGTGATCTCGTCGGATCCGGCCTCCTCGCGCGCCCACGACGTGAAGCGGCGCAGACCGGTGGCATAGGTGCTGCGGGTACGGGGCGATTTTGCCCGCAGGCTGTCTAGGAAGCGCTCGGAGGCGGCGTGCAACGTTCGATCCATGGCGTTGACTTTACATAACACGATCACCCGTGTCAAGTACTCGTTACCGCCGGTGCGGGCGCATGACGCACCGACGCCTAGTCCGCCTCCCGCAAACTACGCGTCCTCGAGCAGTCCTCCGGCTTCGGCCACCCGCCAGAAGGCGTAGTCGGCGTGATGGACGATCGTGTTCTCCAGGCTGCGCTCGACGAGCTCGCCCTCGCCCGAGTGGGCGCCCGCCATGTGCGCCACCTCTTCGGGCAGGCCCACCGTCAAGCAGATGTGCACGCCATAGGCCGGATGGCGGATCGACGGACGTCCCGCCTTGCGCGGGGCTGCTTGCCAGCGCGCCTGATTCACCGGATCGAACTCCCACGGCTTGCCCACGTCGTGACAAAGCGCGCCGGCAATGAGCAGGTCGCGGTCGAGGGGCAGCGACGGAAACTGACGCTGCATCGAGTCGCCAAGCTGAATCGCCAGCTGCGTCACGCCGCGGATGTGGTCGGCCTGCGTGCCGTCGATGAGCGTCGGCATACCCGGGTTGCCGGACGCCGGAATCTCAGCGATGGCGTTAAAGCTGCTGCCGGCCAGCGCCGTAGCCCACGCCTCGACGACCTTCTCGCGCAGGTCCGGGTCAACGATCTCAGCGACTTCCGGCAGCTCGGCCCTGACTCGCTCGCGATCCGCATCCGTGATCGACATGGCGTCTCCTCCCGCAGCGGCGACCGATTCAGTGTGCCGCAGGTGAAAACCGCTTCGCGAGCGCCGAGGCATGGGACGGTGCTTTCGGATAGATAGTAGAACTAATGCGTATTAGTTCTACTATTGCCAATCAAATCAGGGGGTCTGCGGCAGGCGTTGCGCTACGTCACGGCCTCGTCATCGACGTGCCGTTCCGTTGGTCTTGGCGCCAGCCGAGTTAAGCGTATGCGCATATCGCGGTGCCTGCTGGGAGTCCCGGCCGCCATGCCGTCGTGTTCGACCGCTGCCACCGAAGCAACATGCGAACCTCTCGATCTTCCCACCCGTCCTCGGGGTACATGCCGCGGCATGTTGCATTTCCACTCCAGTCACCCGAGCCTTCGACCGCACCCAATCACACACCGAATTGCTTATGTAAAGTAGTGGGCCATCCGCGGCTCCACGCCCAGGCAGCCTGCGGCCTCCGGAAACTCACAGCAGTCTTGGGGGCCGTCCCCGTCGATTCGCGCTATTCCCGGACCCGCTTGCCGTTCAGCACGGTCCCGATAGGCGTGTACCTCACCAGGTAGCGATACGTGACGATTCCGACCAGTCCGGTGACGACACACACGATCAGGAACTTCACCTCCGCGCTCCAACTGACGCCGGTGAGGCGCTCCAGCCAGCCTTGCCGGTCGAGGTGGGCGAGATAGAACGTAAGCAGGGCAACCACGGGCAGGTGGATGATGTAGATCCAATAGGAAGAATCCGCCAGCCACCGAATCCACCGGCGGGGAATCCGCAACAGCCGTTCAAAGAGTCCGATCAGTCCCAGGCTAAACAGAACCGACAAAACGCCGTAGAGAATCACGTCGGCCAGTTGCAGCGGCGCCACAGCCTCGGCGCCGCCGGGCAGCTGAGATTGAGACATCACGTCGATCGTTCCGAGCAGCTCCAGATGCCCGAGATATCCCGCTAGAGCGGTGACCCACAGCGCGGCCAACGTCGTCGTCCCCCTGAGCCGTTCGATGAAGTCTCGCCTCGCGTACAGCCCGTAGCCGTAAAGGAAGAAGAGCGCGCCGTACAACACGTCCGGCCAGTTCAAGGGCCACAGGGGCTTCGACTCGTCGCCGGCCCGGACGATGAGCAGCAGCACGGCGCTTGCCGCCAGTAGCAGCGGTATGCGGGTGTAGATGGTGAGGTTCAGAATCCTGCCGAGGGTTGCCAGGCCGTCACGGCGCACGAACGGCCGTCGCCGCCAATGCCCGATCAGCGGACGGAAGGCTGCCACCGCGGCGTACATCAGCATGAGGTAGTAGAGAAACCACAGATGCGCGACGAGCTCGCCGCTGGAGTCCAGGTCTGGCGTGTCGGAAGTCCAGCCTTGGAATGCCTCGGGAGACAGGATGCCGTACCAGCCGTACACCCAAATAGGCGGGACGATGACGGCCATGACCGCGCCGAACAGCACCAGCGGCAGGGCGATCCGCTTGAGCCGGTCGCGGACGAACGCGGACGTGGATCGACGGGCGAGCACGAGGTGGGTGAAGAACCCGGCCATCAGGAAAAACGTCGGCATGCGCCATAGGTGGATAACGTCGAACACCACGAACAGCAAGACCGACTGATCATCGTCCGCGGGCCAGATGTGCTCGAAGCCTGCCAAGCGCGAGAAATATGGCAGCGTCGCGTGCAGCACGATGCCCAGCAGCATGGCGAATCCCCGCAGACCGTCGAGTCCGTGATATCGCTGGACCGGTGATTCACCTGCGGCTTGCACGCGCATGATCTTGGCTGGGTTGGGACCGATCGTCCCGGAGGCCCGATGTCGGACGTGACGCCATGCTCGACCAAGCGTCCTGAAACAAAGGCGCGGCTTTGGCTGAATACTCGAGTGTCGTATTGAGATTTATGTAAACCAAGACGCCGTTGGCTAGGCCGAGCCCACCAGGCAGCCCGCGGCCTCGACCGACCGAAAGCGTTGGTCGAAGGCCACGCTGCCGTCGTCCTCGCTCGTGGTCAGCGTCACGCCGCGCTCGAAGACGGGCTGGTTGCCGGCCAGAAAGTCGGGCTCGTAGACGTCCCGGTCCACGTACTCGGCGGTGCGCCCATTGGCCCAACGCACCGTATAGATCGTGCGCGGCTGGTCGAGCGGGCTGGCGTCGGGTCGGCGCAGGCGGTGGACGAGGTCTTCGTCCACGGTCACGCCGAGCCCGGGCGCCTGGGGCACCGGCACATAGCCATGCTCGACCGGCAGCGGCTCTGTGAGCAGGTGGTAGGCGTAGGTGTTGAGGCAGGTGATGGCCGGCCAGCGCGCCGCCGGCAACACCGCGCCCAGGTGCATGGCGAACGCGGTAGTGATGCCCGTGCCTACCAGCTGCAGCCACAACGGCATGTTGGCGGCGGCGGCTTGGGCTCCCTGGTGCAGGCACGCCGCGGCGCCGCCGCTGACCACAAAGCCGTCGCACACCTCCTCCTTCACCGCCGTCAAGAATGGCGGCGAGTCGAAGTGCATCGCAATCGGTCGCGGCACGGCCGCCCGCAGGGCGCGGTTCCCGCCCACGTCGGTCTGGGGGATCGGCGTTTCGAAGATCGCGACCTTGGGATAGCCGGCCAGCGTGGTCAGCACCGGCTTGGCGTGCCCGGCGTCGACCAGCAGCCCGTTGAAGTCGAGGTCAAGCTTGGCGTGCGCGGGCGTGGCGGCGCTGACGGCTTCCACCTGCTCGACGATGTCGAACCATGGCCGAGCCTTGAGCTTGAACGCGGTATATCCGGCGTCGATGCCGGCGCGAGCCTCCGCCGCCCAGTCGTGCGGCGGCATGTCGTAGCACCACCAGGCCAGGGGGCACCGCGTGCGCACGGCGGAGCCCAGGAGCCGGTGCACGGGGACGCCGAGCGACTGCCCAACCAGGTCGAAGAGCGCCTGCTGCAAGCCCGCGCCGAGCGAGTCATCCCAGAGCAGGTCGGCCGGATTCGCCCCCAGGGCGCGCTCCACGCCGGCGTCGGTCACGACGCCCCAGGTGTAGTGCGGCAGGGTCTCGCCCCACCCCACGAGCCCGGTGTCGGTGGTAACTTTGCATAGCTCGGACAGGGCCCAATTCGCCAGCCCCCGCCGCATGTGGCGCTCCGCCGTGGGTGTGTGACCAGCGTCGACGACGATTCGCTCGATCCGCGCGATCCGCATCTCGGCACCTGATGGCTGTGGCGCGCCACAGTCTCGCACGCTCGTTCGGCGCGCCGCCGACGGCGGCGACGCTGGCCTCTGCAAGGAGAGGTCGCACCGCCATGCCTCATCCCGCATCGCTGGTTGGCCGACGGCGAGTCTTGGCCTATGTCGCCGGACTCGGGTTGGCAACCGTCGCGCCCGTGACCGCGCGCCCGGCGCCTGCCGTCGAAGCGCTGTCGCTGCCGGTCCCCGGTGAATCGTCGCCGCGAACCTGGTGGCTGGACCAGTGGTACGGCAACACCAGGTTTGCCTACCGCATGCGCCGCAGCATCTACTTCGCGGGCCAGGGGTTGCACTTCGGCGTCGACTTCGGCATGGCCTGCGGCGGCGAGATCCTGGCCGCGGCGGACGGTATTGTGCGCGAGATCGGCGGCGTGCGCCGCGCGTGGCCGCTGCACGTAGCCATCGATCATCCCCAGCTTGGCATCACCACCGTTTACGGGCATCTGTCACGGAGCGTGGTGTCGAACATCGGCGAGAGGGTTCGCCGCGGCGATGTCATTGCCGAGAGCGGCGACTCGGTGACTCACGCGTGCAGCGGCTCGCCGCACCTGCACTTCGAGGTGCGGTACGACGGCATGCGCACCAGCACGAACCCCGTGCCCTGGGTCGCCGCCGATTGGCCCGCGATCTACGCGCCGCGCGGCGGGCCACCATTCGAGATCGACCTCCACAATCCCTCCCGCTGGCAGTCGATCTATGACCAGCCGGACGTGCGCTTCGGCGGGCCGTACCTCAACGAGTTCGAGCAGGCGTGGCCACCGGCATAGACCCCGCCACCGTGCGGCTGCGGGAGGCGGTCTCCCGCGCGGTGCCCTCCGGATGGATCTGGTCGCCAGACGGCAGCGAGGTCTGGATGCTGGATGTGGGGGAGGACGGGCTTCCCTATACGCGGGCGGTGGATATTGAAACGGGCGACGAGCGGGTCGTGACGCATGTGTGGGGTCAGTTCTCGAGGTCGCGGCGGTACATCCTGACCGCGGGCCAAGAGCGCGAGGACATCCGCGTGCACGATCGCAGCACGCTGGCCACTTGGGAAGTGCCGCGAATCGGCAGTCGTCCGCTGCCCAATCCCGCGGAGACTCACCTGGCGGGCAATCTCTGGCACTCGGGCGCCCAACGGCTGTTCACCACGCCGGCGGACGTTGTTCGCACCCGGTTGGACGGCGGGGACCGCCGTGTCGTGGACCAAGTATTGGGTGGTGTCGCCGGATGGCGCGCCGACGGCCGGCTCCTGGTCGTTGGACGCGACATCCCGGACGCGGCCACCACGCTCCGGGTTGTCAGTCCCGAGGGCGCGCTCGAGCATGAATGGCTGCTCGGCCGGCGCGTGCGGACAACGCAGGTGTCGCCGTCGGGTCGGCACATGACGTTTGCGGTCGTCCTGGACGAGCGTGGCCGCAATGGACAGTTCGCCATCGACCTGTTCAGCGGCCGCAGGTGGACCCTGCCGTCCCGCATGAGTCTGCGCTGGATGCCCGACGAGAATGGCCTGTTGGCGGTGTCCCTGAGACGAAGCCCCGGCCGCCCATTCCGCCTCTGGCGGCTGGCGGTTCCCAATTTCTATGTGGAAGGCGCGCTGACCGATCCGAACCTCCACAACGTCGACATGGAGGTGCTGGACTGGCGGATCAGCCCCACCGGCGCGGCCTTGGCATTCCGCACGCCGCGTGAGGCGCATTTGCACGTCGTCACCTGGGAGCGCACCCAGGCCAACTGAGGATTCAGTGCTAGTCGGCGGCGGTCCAGTTCACATCCGGCGAGCGGTTGGCGGTTACTTCATCCAGGCGGCGAACGGGCGCGGCGCTCGGTGCGGCGTGCAGCAGATCCGGAGCGGTCTTGGCCTCGTCGGCCACGCTGATCAGGGCCTCCGCAAACTGGTCGAGCGACTCGATCGACTCGGTCTCGGTGGGCTCGATCATCAGCGCCTCGTCGACGATGAGCGGGAAATAGACCGTGGGCGGATGGACGCCGTAGTCGATGAGACGCTTGGCGATGTCGGTGGTGCGCACACCGAGCCGCCGCTGCCGCGTACCGGCCAGCACCACCTCGTGCATGCAGATGCGGTTGTAGGGAATGTCGAAGTGCGGCGCCAGTCGCGCCCGGAGATAGTTCGCGTTCAACACCGCGTCATTGGCGACTTCGCGCATGCCTTCGCGTCCCAGGCTGCGAATATAGGTATATCCCCGGATCAGGTTGCCGACGTTGCCGAGATGCGCATGCACCCGGCCGACGCTGTCGGGGCCCGCCGGCTCCAGCGCGTACCCCGAATCTCTCCGGACGATTTGCGGACCCGGCAGGAACGGCGCCAGATGCGCCTGAACGCCGAGCGCACCGGCGCCGGGACCTCCGCCGCCGTGGGGCGTGGTAAATGTTTTATGTAAATTCAGGTGCATCACGTCGATGCCCAAATCGCCCGGTCGCACGCGGCCCAGCATCGCGTTCATGTTGGCGCCGTCGCCATACACCTGCCCGCCGGCCGCGTGCACGCGCCGCGTGACCTCGAGGATCCGCTGCTCGAACAGGCCAAGCGTGGTCGGCAAGGTGAGCATGAGCGCGGCCACGTCGTCGTTGAGCTTGGCGTCCAGCTCGTCCAGGTCGATGTTGCCGTCCGGCGCCGTACCCAGAGGCTCCACGCGCATGCCGGTCATCGTGGCCGTGGCGGGATTCGTGCCATGCGCCGAATCGGGCACCAGCACGGTGGCGCGTCGCTCGCCGCGGCTGCGCAGCCAGGCCTGAATGCACAGCAGACCCACCATCTCGCCCTGCGATCCCGCCGCCGGTTGCGTGGTGACCGTGGCGAATCCCGCAATCTCACCCAGCACGGCCTCCAGGTCGTGAATGAGCGCCAGCAGCCCTTGCACCGAGGTTTCGGGCTGATACGGATGCGGCTCCAAGAGCCCCGGCAGTCGCGCCGCCACCTCGTTGATCTTGGGGTTGTATTTCATGGTGCAGGAGCCGAGTGGATAGATCGCGGTGTCGATGCTGTGATTGCGCTGGGAGAGCCGCACGAAGTGGCGCATCACGTCGATTTCCGAGACCTCCGGCAGATCGAGCGACTCGCGAACCTGGCCCTCGGGCAGCACCGATGCCGGATCCACGTCGTCGAACTGCGCCAGCGGCGGTCGCACGCCGGGGCGGCCCGAACTGGCGAGCTCAAAGATCAACGGCTCGCTAGCCACGATGGATCGCCTGCCAGGCACTAGTGAGCGCCTCCACGTCGGCGCGCGTGGTGAGGTCCGTCGCGCACACCAGCAAGGTGTCATCGAGCGCGGGGGCGACGCGGCCCAGCGGATAGCCGCCGAACACCCCGTGGGCGGCCAGCGCGTCGACCGTCGCTTCGCCGCCTCGAGGCGCATGCAGGATGAACTCGTGAAAGTAGGGCGCGGCGTCGAAGACGGTCGCCCCGACGTCTTTGAGCGCCGCCGCGCAGCGATGCGCCGCGCTCAGACTGCGCGTCGCCAGTGAGCGCACGCCTCCGGGTCCGAGCGCGCTGATCGAAATGGCCGCGCCGAGCGCCACCAGGGCCTGGTTGGTCGTGATATTCGACGTGGCGCGTTCGCGACGGATGTGCTGCTCACGGGTCTGCAGGGTGAGCACGAATCCCTGCTGGCCATCGAGGTCGGTGGTGCGGCCGGCAATGCGTCCCGGGAGACGGCGAATGAACGCCTTCCGTGTGGCGAGCATCCCCGCGCCGGGTCCGCCGTAGGCCGGCGGCCCGACCAGCGCCCGCAGCTCCCCCGCCACCACGTCGGCGCCCAGGTCGCCCGGAGGCGTGAGCAGGCCCAGCGAGATCGGGTCGGTGACGACGTAGACGATCTTGGCGCCGTGGCGCTCGGCAGCCTCCACGACGGGCGTCGGGTCCACCACCCAGCCGAAGAAATCCGGGCGCTGCAGTACCACGCAGGACGTCGTGTCGTCGATGGCGGCGGCGACGGCCTCGACGTCCGGGGCCACGCCGCCGTCGGACCGCGACCAACCGTCGACGGTGCGAATGTCGACGTCGACGGCCTGGGTGTAGGTGGCCGCAACTTCCCGGTAGGCGGGATGCACCGTGCCGGCCATGACGACGCCGGAGCGGCGGGTGATGGCCCGGCACATGAGCACGGCCTCCGCCAGCGCGGTCGCGCCATCGTAGAGCGAGGCGTTGGCCACCTCCATGCCCGTGAGCCGGCAGACGAGGCTCTGAAACTCGTACATGCTCTGCAGCGTGCCCTGGGTCATCTCCGCCTGATATGGCGTATAGCCCGTGTACCACTCCGAGCGCAGCAGCTGTTGATCCACGAGGGCCGGCACGAAATGGCGGTAGAACCCGGCCCCAAGGAAGCTGGCCACGCCCTCAGGAATCTGGTTTTGATCCGCCAGCCCGCGCACCAGGCGCAGCACGTCGACCTCGGGAAGGGCTTCGGGCAAATCGAGCGTGGGATCGCGGTGAGCGGCGGGGATGTCGACAAACAGGTCGTCGGTGGAATTCACGCCGATCGTCCGCAGCATGCGGGCGCGGTCGGCGTCCGTGCTAGGCGAGTAGCTCATCCACGAATGCGTCGTAGGCCTCGGCGTCCAGCAGATCCTCGATGGCCGTGGCGGCGTCGTCCGGGCGCACACGGATCATCCAGCCCTCGTGAAAGGGCGAGCTGTTGACCAGCTCGGGTGCGCCGTCGAGCGCTGAATTCACCGCGATTACTTCCCCGGCCACCGGTGCGTAGAGCGGCGATACGGCCTTCACGGACTCAACCGTGCCGAACTCGTCCATCACGTCCACGTGGAGGCCCTCGGCGGGAAGCTCCACGTACACCACGTCGCCCAGCTCATCGGCGGCATAGGGCGTGATGCCCACGACGACATCATCGCCGTCAAATCGAGCCCATTCATGCTCGCGCGAATAGCGCGCGTCGGTTGGGACGTTCATGAGATCCCGTCTACCTGGTGTGGCGCGCGTGGGCCCGCTTCGTCGACCGAGCGCGCCACGGTGCGCGGCAAGACCGACGCCTAGAATAGCCCAGCCTCCGCGGTAGCGTGTGTAAAGCAGGCGACATTGGCCCGGTCATGCTCGGTCGTGTTCGTGGGCGTCGGCAACCGCGCCGCGCTGCCGTCACGATCCCGCAGGGCCATCGATCGAGCCGACGTGCTGGTCACGTGGATCAGGTCGCCGGTAGGACTGGCGAACGGGCCGGTCACGCTGCTGGACGCGCCATCGCGCCAATCGTGGGAGGCGACGCTGCGGAGCCTTGGGCCGTGCGACCTGACATATCTGGCTCCGGGCCATGGACTGGACGATGATCCGGGGGCAGTCGTCGTGCACGAGGTGATGGCAAGCTCGGGCGTCGACGTCGAGGTCCTTGGTCTGGACGGACCTCAGGCGCCCGGGCCGGCGATAGTCGGGCCGGCAGCCGAGGCGTGGCGACCCGACCCGGCGATGGTGGCGGTGGTGCGGGGCATACGCGATGGGGTCCAGCTTGAGCGCTGGCGCCGCACGCTGGCGCAGGAGTTTGGCCAGGACGTCCACCTGCGCGTGCGGCCGTGGAATTCAACCACCTGGCATGAGCTCGGCGAGCAACCGTCCGACTATCCCATCACGCTGCGCGCCGAACCCACCGAGATCTCGCGCGAGCGATCGGTCGCCCGTCTCCGCGAGGTTTTCGAAACCCTCCGGGGACCCGAGGGCTGCCCGTGGGACCGTGCGCAGACGCACGCCTCGCTGCGCAAGTATGTGCTGGAGGAAGCCGCGGAAGTCGTCGACGCCATTGACGACGGCGAGCCGGGCGACCTTGCGGGTGAGCTTGGCGACCTCCTGGCCAACGTCGTGCTCCACGCGGAAATCGCGCGCCAGGCCGAGACCTTCGCCTGGCCGGACGTCGTGCAGGGCATCACCGCCAAGATGGTGCGCCGCCACCCGCACGTGTTCGGCGAGGAGACGGCCCAGCAGATATCCGAGGTCGCCGCCATCTGGCAGGACGCCAAGCGCGCCGAGTCCGCGCGTGACGGCCAGGCGATCCGGGATGGGGCGCTGCCTGCCCTGGCGCAGGCGGCCAAGCTTGCCGGAACCCTGGATCAGCGTGCGGCGTCCGACGGTCTGCCGCCGAGCGCCGTCGATGCGCTGCACTGGTATCGCCGGGCCGGAATCGCCGCGGACGATGCCCGCGCCGGCGACGCATTTCTGGGCCTGGCGCTGGCCGCCAAGGACGCCGGGATAGATCCGGAGCTGGCGCTTCGCGACGCCCTGCGGCGTCTTCGAGCGCAGCTATCGGAGAGCGTCGGCACGCCTGTCGACGGTTCATCCGCAAAATGGCGTTATGTCAAATAGGCGTTGGTGTGGCCGATTGTTTGGGTCACCACGGCCGGAGCGCGGCATCCCTGCCACCATGGGCGGCATGGACGCCACGGCATTCGAGGCCTGATGCAGCGACTCGTCGCCTTGATCAGCGACTTTGGGACGAGCGACCCATACGCCGGCCAGATGGAAGCCGCCGTGCTGGCCCACGCCCCGGACGCTCGCGTGGTGTCGATCACGCACGGGATTCCCCCGCAAGACATTGCGTTTGGGTCGGTCGTCGTGGCGGCCTCGCTGGAGCGTCTGCCCGCGGGCGCAGTCCTCGTTGCGGTGGTCGATCCCGGCGTGGGCGGCCAACGGCGCGGGTTGATCGTGCGGGCGGCGTCGCGGTGGCTGGTCGGTCCCGACAATGGGCTCCTGATGGGCGCACGGGCGACTGAGGGCGTGTGGCATCTCGACCGACCCGAGTATTGGGGCCACGAGCCCCACCCCACGTTCCATGGCCGCGACGTGTTCGCCCCGGTCGCGGGGCATCTGGCAAGTTACGTGCGACCGGACGCGATGGCGTCGTCCATCGATGACGCCCTCCCCGCACCGGACACCCTGGCGCAGCCGTCGGGCGGGATCGTGGAAGGTCGGATCGTGCACGTCGATCGGTTCGGCAATCTGATCACGAGCGTTCCCGGCTCCGCCGTCCGGGCCATCGCGCACGGCGTCGTAGAACTCGGTGGACTGCGTATTGACGGCGTGCAGTCGACCTACGGATCGGGATCGGATCCAGTCGCCGTGGTGAGCAGCCTCGGCCTGTTGGAAATCGCGGTGCCCGGCGGCAGCGCCCAAGCGACCCTGGGCGCGAATCGCGGCGACCCGGTTCGGCTGCGGCCGGCATGATGCCGCGACTGGTGCGCGTTCCGAGCATTATGTCAACCTCATGCCTTAGGACCGCGCCATGTTGCTGAGGTACGCCTCCGACCCCGAGTTTCTCATCATGGTGATCGTTGCCTTCGTCGTGGCCATCACCATTCACGAGGCCGCGCACGCGCTGGCCGCCACGTGGCTGGGCGACGACCTGCCGCGACTCCAGGGTCGCCTGACGCTGAACCCCATGCGTCACCTCGATCCCCTGGGCACGCTCGTGCTCGCCTTCGCCCCGTTCGGCTGGGGACGCCCAGTGCTTGTCAATCCCTACCGGCTCCGATTCGGCGTCAATCGCGGCATGGCGCTGGTGGCGCTGGCGGGTCCTCTGTCGAACGTGGCGCTTGCCGTTGCCCTGACGCCGATCACACGCCAGCTTCTTGCAATATCACCCGACGACATCACCACCGACGCGCTCTTGGTGATCGTGCAGCTCAACATTCTCATCGCGGCCTTCAACATGCTGCCCATCCCGCCGCTCGATGGATTCAGCGTGCTGGTGGGTGTGGTGCCGCAGACATGGGCCAACCAGTTAAACGAGCTGCGGCGTTACGGACCCTATCTGCTCATCGGCGTCTTCTTGCTCTTGTGGGTGATTCCGCAGGGGTCGATCATCATTACGGGGCCCGCCCAGTGGATCTTTGAGTTTCTCCTTGCCCCTTAGCTACCGCGTGCGTCAGCTCGCGCAGACCTTCATCCGCTCGGTGCCGCGCGAGCAACTGGACGAGGCCCTGCAGCATCTGACCGCCAACGAGCGTCGGCTGTTCGCGCGACTGCAACCGGTCGATCAGCGACACTCGTTGGCGGTGTACGCCGCCGCCCGCAACGCCGAGCCGGACGACCACGCGCTCTGGGTGGCCGCGCTGCTGCATGATGTTGGCAAAGGCCGCCCGGGACGCATCGATCGCGTGCTGTTGACCGTGTTGGAGACGTCCGCGCCGTGGCTCCTCATCCGCTGGCGACGGCGTTCGCCGAACAGCCGGCGCGGCCGGGTGGCGCGCCTGGCGGGACACACCGAGGCCAGCGCGCAACTGGCGGAGCTGGCCGGATCGGCGCCGGACGTCGTGGCGACCATTCGCGCCTACGGCCACCGCGATCACGCCCACGGCCGGTTGCTGGCGGAGTTGGACGCGGTGCGATGAGAGTCCCCTGGCGCGCGGTCGGCCAGCACTCGGCGCTCACCGGCTTCGAGGTCCGGGTCGATGGCTTCGATGGGCCGCTGGACCTGCTGCTGGAGCTCATCGAGCGCCAGGGATTGGACATCACGGGCGTCTCCGTGTTGGCGGTCACGGACCAGTTTCTCGCCTACGCGCACGACATCGAGGCCCAATACGCCGACGCCGCCTCGGAGTTTCTGCTCGTCGGCTCCCAGTTGCTGCTGCTCAAGTCGCGCGCGCTGCTGCCGGCCCAGCCCGACGACCCGGAGGAAGAAACGGCCGACGACCTGGCCGCCCGGTTGCGGGTTTACGCGGCGTTCAAGGCCGTCGCCGCCGAGCTTGGCGATCGTTGGGAGTCTGGCGCGTCGTCGTTCATTCGCGTCGCCACCCCGCTGGTCGCCCAGCCGCCGCTGGAGTCCGGGAGCGGCGACCTAGATGTGCTGATGGCCGCGATGCAGTCGCTCATCGTCCGTGCCGACGAGCTTGACGTTGGGCCACCGGTACCGCAGCGGCGCGTCAGCATCGACGAGCGCGTGCGCTTCGTTCGAGAGCGACTGACCAGCGACGGCGACCTGGCGTTTTCGGCGCTTGCCGCGGAGTGCCGCGGGCGCGACGAGCTTGTCGCGACCTTCATGGCCTTGCTCCACCTGGTGATCGAGCGCAGCGTGCAGGTCGTGCAGGCCCGTCCGTTTGGCGAGATGCGGTTGCGTTGGACGCCCCCAACGGCCGGCGGGGATGGGGAGGCGACGTGACGACGACACCCGATGACGAGCCCCTGGCCGCCGCGGAGCCTGCGTTCGCCGACCGATTGGTCGACGATCTCGGCCTCGGCGTCGTCATCGAAGCGTTGCTGTTCGTCGCCGATCGCTCGCTGACCGTTGACGAGATTGCCGAGATCACCGGCGCGCCGGCAGCGGACGTGTCCGACTCGATGTCACGCCTCGAGAATGTCTACACCGACCGCGGCATCGTGCTCTTGCAGCATGCCGACGGCTATCGGCTGGTCTCGTCGCCGCGGGCGGCCACATTCTGCCGCCGATTGCTTGGCCTCGAGACGCGCGCCCGCCTTTCGCGCGCCGCGCTCGAGACCTTGGGGATCATTGCCTATCGACAGCCGGTCACGCGCTCGGAGATCGAGGACATCAGGGGCGTGGACGCCGACAGCGCCTTGGCCACCCTGCTCGCCCGCGGGCTGGTGGAAGAAGTCGGCCGGCTCGATACGCCCGGCCGCCCGGTGCAGTTCGGCACGTCGGACCTGTTTCTGGCTTACTTCGGCATTGCGTCGTTGAGCGCACTGCCGGAACTCGATCTGCCGGACCCGGAGCACGGCGAAGCTACGTCAAGCGCAACCGGAGACGACTGAGCGGAGCTAGCGCTTCGTAAACTGCTTGGCCTTGCGCGCTCCGACCAGGCCAGGCTTCTTGCGCTCCTTCACGCGCGCGTCGCGTGTGAGCATGCCGGCGCGCTTCAACGGCGGTCGAAACTCCCGGTCCATCTCGCAGAGCGCCCGCGCCAATCCCAGCCGGATGGCGCCGGATTGACCGCGCTGCCCGCCGCCCTTCACCAGCACGGAGATTCCCACGTTGGCCTCTTCGAGCACGCGCAGCGGCTCCAGGGCGTGGAAGCGGTCGAAGGCCAGCGGCAGGAACTCCTCGATGGGCTTGCCGTTCACGATGAACGGACCGCCGCCCGGAAAGACCCGCACCTGGGCAATGGCCGACTTTCGCCGGCCCAGACCGTAGTAGTAGTTGCCTTCGAGCATGGTGCTAGGTTACCGCCTTCGGCCGTTGGCCGGTGTGGGGATGCTCCGCGCCCGCATACACCCGCAGGCGGCGAAAGCAGGCCCGCCCCAGCGAGTTCTTGGGCAGCATGCCGCGAACGGCAAGCTCGATCACGCGCTCCGGGCGCTGCTCGAGCATTCGGTCGAGCCGCGTCTGCCGCAGGCCCCCCGGATATCCCGAGTGGCGGTAGTAGTACTTCTGCGTCGGCTTATTGCCCGTCACCCGCACCTCCGAGGCGTTGATGACGATCACGCCGTCGCCGCAATCGAGATTGGGCGCGAATTCGGGCTTGTGCTTGCCCCGCAGCAGCTGGGCGACCTCGGTTGCCAGGCGGCCGAGCACACGTTCGCGCGCGTCGACCACCCGCCAGTCGCGGGCGCCGGGCGATTGGGCGCTCATGCCAACACCTCCAGGGCTGGGGCCGATCGGTCGGACGGGTGCGCGACGCGGTGGTAGTGCACGTCGACGAGCGTCAAGCCATGCGCGGGCGCGGTGGCGCCCACGGAGGCGCGGTCGCCCGACTGCAGCAAGCGCCGCACGTCCGCGGCGGTCAACTCGCCGCGACCGACCCGCACCAGGGCGGCCACCATGCGCCGCACCATCCGGTGCAGAAAGGCGTTGCCGGACACGCGGAGGGTGACCGTGGCCCCCTCGCGCCACACGGCGATATTCGTGATGTGACGGCGGGTGCGAGTCTCGGGGCCGATCGTGAACGCCCGAAAATCGTGCGTGCCGACAAACTCGGTCGCGGCAGCCTGCATGCGGGCGACGTCGAGAGGCTCTCGAATGTGCCAGGCGCGCCCGCGGTCGATTGCCGGACGATGGGGAGTCTGGGCGATCCGATATTCATAGGTCCGCTGCACGGCATCGCGTCGAGCGTGGAAACACTCTGGAGCCGTTGTCAGGCTGCGGATGACGAGATCCTTGGACAAGCGGGCATTCCAGGCGCGCCCAAGGGTCGCGTCGTCGAGTCGCGTCTCGACGCGCGTGCTGACAACCTGACCGGTCGCATGCGTGCCGGCGTCGGTGCGACCGGCGCCGGTGACGTGCACCTGGTGGCCCACCACGGATGCCAGCGCGGTTTCCAGCTCCTGCTGCACGGTGCGTGCAGCGGCCTGGCGCTGAAATCCGGCGAAGCCGGCGCCGTCGTACTCGACCGTGACGCGGATGGTGCGGGATTGGGTCACAGGAGCTCCAAGCGCGCCATGGGCGCACCGTCGCCCAGGCGCCGGCCCAGGCGATACATCCTGGTGAAGCCGCTCGTGCGATCGGCAAACCGATCCGGAACGGTGTCGAACAGGTCTTTCACGACCTCGCGGTCCGGCAGCCATGCCAGAGCCTGGCGCCGGGCGTGGAGGTCGCCGCGCTTGGCCAGCGTCACGAGGTGATCCACCTCGGGTCGGATGGCCTTGGCTCGCGCCTCGGTCGTCTGGAGGTGGCCGTGCATGAGCAACGATCGCACCAGGCCGCGCACGAGTGACTTGCGACGGGCCGGATCACATCCAAGGTGTCGACCCTTGCGGCGGTGGCGCATGGCTAGCTCGACTCCTCCGGACCGTCGCCGTCGGCCAGCGTGAGGCCGCGTTGGGAGAGTCCAGCACGAATCTCGTCGACGAGACGCACGCCCATGCCACGCAGGGCGAAGAGGTCGTCTTCGGTCATCGCCGCGACTTCCTCGATGGTCTCGACCCCATGCCGCTTCAGGCAGTTCACCGCTCGATTCGAGAGCTTGAGGTCCTCGAGCGGCTCGCCGGGCGCCGTGCCCTGATCGGCCAGCAAGTCGACCGGCGGTCCGGCCGCCACCTCGTCGCCGCCGATCATGCCGAAGGACGTCACCAGCTGCTGCGCCGCCGCGCGCAGGGCGTCGTGCGGCCCGGTGGTTCCGTCGGTCCACACCTGAAACACGAGCCGGTCATGCTCGGTGTCCTGCCCGACCTGGGCGTGCTCAACGTGGTATTCCACCTTGGTCACCGGCGTGAACACGCGATCAAGCGGAATGACGCCGATGGGCAACGACTTGGCGCCCTCGGAAGGGACATACCCCGCGCCCTGCTCGACGGTGAACTCGCAGCGCAGCAGGCCCTCGCTGGGCAGTTCGCACAAATAGTGGTCGGGATTGACGATCTCGACTCCGCTGGGCAACTCGATGTGGCCGGCGGTGATGATGCCGGGCCCGGTCTGCTCGAGCATGCACAGCGAGGGCTCCCGGTTGAACGACCGCAGCCGCACGCGCTTGATGTTGAGCAGAAACTCGACAACGTCCTCCCGCATGAAGTCCAGCGTGCTGAACTCATGCAGGGCCCCGTCGATTCGCGCCGTGGCGATGGCGGCGCCGGGCAGCGACGAAAGCAGGGTCCGGCGGAGCGGCGTGCCGAGCGTGTGCGCAAATCCGGGCCGCAGCGGCTCGATGTGGAACATGCCGTAGTCGTCGCCAAGCTCCTTGGGCTCGACGACGATCGGCGCAGGCTCGACCGGACTGGCGGCTTCCAACGATTCTAGTAACACAGGCGTCCTCTCGAGTGCGGCTGCAGCATGTCGCGCCGCCGCACGGTTTCCCTACCGGGAATAGAACTCAACGATGAGTTGCTCGTTCACAGTGGCGTCGATGTGGTCGCGATCAGGCAGCGCCGTCACCACGCCGCTGAACTCATCGGGGGTCACGCGCAGCCATTCCGGACGCCCCATGGCGTCGGCCCGGCTCAACGCGCTGGCAATCGCCTCGATCCGGCGGCTCTTTTCGCGCACCTGCACATTGTCGCCGACCTTCAGCGTGGCTGAAGGAATGGTGTGCTTGCGATCGTTCAGCACCATGTGACCGTGGGTGATGAGCTGGCGGGCCTGCGCCCGGCTGAGCGCGAAGCCCATTCGATACACCACGTTGTCGGCGCGCAGTTCCAGCTCTTGCAGCAGGCGTTCGCCGCGCGACCCGGCGCCTCGGCCCGCGCGCTTGAAATAGCGGCGGAACTGTCGCTCCAGCACGCCGTAGAGCCGCCGGGCCTTTTGCTTCTCCCGCAGCTGCACCGCAAACTCGGTGGCCCGGCGGCGCGAAAGCCCACGCGCTCCAGGACCGCCGCGATCGCCGCGTCGCTCGATGGCGCACTTCGGCGTGTGACAGCGGTCGCCCTTCAAAAAGAGCTTTTCGCCTTCGCGTCGGCAAAGCCGACAGACTGGACCGGTGTAGCGTGCCATTGGCGCTGGTTCCTCGAGTACGGCCTAGACGCGTCGGCGCTTCGGAGGCCGCGGGCCATTGTGCGGGATCGGCGTCACGTCGGAAATGCTGGTGATGTTGAGGCCGGAGCCTTGCAAGGCGCGAATGGCGGCGTCGCGCCCGGACCCGGGACCGCGAACGTAGACGTCGAGGTCGCGCATGCCCATGTCCATGGCCTGGCGCGCCGCTTGATCGGCGGCCTGCTGGGCCGCAAAGGGCGTGCTCTTTCGGGATCCCCGGATGCCAACCGTGCCGCCGCTCACGCTGGTCAGGGTCTCGCCTTGGAGGTCCGTGATGGTGATGATCGTGTTGTTGAAGGTCGCGTGGACGTGGGCGGCGCCCTTGGGTACCGGCGTGCGGTCTCGGCGGCGGGCGCGACTGGTGCGTTCGGCCATGCTAGCCCCGCTTGATCACGCGCTTGCGGATACCGACCGCACGGCGTGGCCCCTTGCGTGACCTGGCGTTGGTCCGCGTGCGCTGACCGCGCGCCGGCAGACCGAGGCGATGCCGCAGGCCGCGATAGCACCCAATCTCTCGTAGGCGCGCGAGATTGGTCTGCACCTCGCGCCGCTTCTCGCCCTCGACACGCAGATGGCGATCGATCTGGTCGCGAATGCGCCCAAGATCATCGTTCGTCAAGTCGATGACCCGCTTCGATCCCGTCACGCCCGCATCGGCCAGAATTCGCTGGCTGCTCGTGCGCCCGATTCCGTAGATATAGGTCAGCGCGATCTCGACGGGCTTCTCCCGTGGAATATCGACGCCGGCGATTCGTGCCATGGAGCTTCCCCGCCTATCCCTGTCGCTGCTTGTGCTTCGGGTTCTCGCAGATCACGAGGACCCGGCCGCGCCGGCGAATGATGCGGCACTTATCGCAACGCGGCTTTACCGATGCGCTGACTTTCATGGGACGGCGCTACTCCACGCGCTCGTTGCGCAGCCGCCAGGTGATGCGTCCGCGCGTGAGGTCGTAGGGCGAGAGTTCCAGCTTCACGCGGTCGCCCACGCCGACGCGAATGAACCGCAGCCGCATGCGACCGGACAGGTGGGCCAAGATTGCCGGCGGCTCGTCCTCGTCCGAACCGGTCACCAGCCGCAACGGCTTGCCGTTCGGCCCGATGGGTCGCACGAGAAACATGGTGTTGGGGAGGGTGTCGACGACCTCGCCCTCGACTTCGATCATCGGCGATTTGCTCTTGCCGTTGGAGTCGGCGGTCCGGGCTTCGCGTGCCGAGCGCTGGGCCATCAGCTCGCCGCCCGACTGGTGAGGACCATCGGTCCGGATGCTCCGACAACCACCGTGTGCTCGAAGTGCGCCGACAGACTGCCGTCGGCGCTGCGGGCGGTCCAACCGTCCGTGTCGAAGCGCACGTCGGGCCCTCCCACGTTCACCATGGGTTCGATGGCAAGCGCCGTGCCCACCGCGAGGACGGCGCCTGTTCCCGCCGTGCCGAAGTTCGGCACCTGCGGCGGCTCGTGCATGGCCCTTCCGATTCCGTGTCCCACAAATCTCCTGACGACCGAAAACCCGGCGCGTTCAACGAGGCCTTGTACGGCCGCGCCAACATCACCGAGCCGATTTCCCGGTTGTGCGGCTGCGACTGCCGCGTCAAGCGCGTTGCGCGTGACGGCGATTAGTCGCTCCGCCTCGTCGTCGACTTCGCCGACGGCAACGGTTACCGCCGAGTCGGAGTGCCATCCGTCGAGGATCACTCCGCAATCGACACCAATGATATCGCCTTCCTGCAGCGCATTTCCACTGGGGATTCCGTGCACGATCACATCGTTGGTGGAAGCGCAGATGCTGCCGGGAAACGGCGCAACCCCGGGCGAGCCCGCGGGCACGCCCAGAAACGACGGCGTGCCGCCGTGGTCGCGAATGAACTCATCCGCGACGGTGTTGAGGGCGTTCGTCGTGACGCCGGGCTCCACCGCCTCCACGACCAGGGCCAACGCGCGCGCCAGCAGACGGCCCGAGGCCCGCATGCCCTCGATCTGCTCGGGCGTCTTGGCGACTACCTTGCCCGCGTTCACGCGGCCACCGCCTGCAGGGCCTCGTCGATCCGCTGGGCCACGGTGTCGATGTCGGAGTTGCCGTCGACGCGGGCCAAAAGGCCGCGCTCCTTGTAGTACCGAATGAGAGGCGCCGTCGTGGCCTGGTAGACCTCCAGCCGATAGCGCGCCGTCGCGTAGTCGTCGTCGTCCCGGCCACGACTCATCAGGCGGCTGAGCGCCACCTCGTCCGGAAGGTCGAGGGCGAGCACCATGTGCACGCTTGCCGAATGTCCGGTTAGCACTTGATCCAACGCCTCCGCCTGCGCCAGGGTGCGGGGAAAGCCGTCAAAGCAAATGCCGCGGCCTTGCTGCCCGGCGACGAGTCCCTCGACGAGCTGCGTGACGAGATGGTCGGGCACGAGACGACCCGATTCGACGTACTCGCGTACTTCGGTCCCGGCGGGCGTGCCTTCCTCGATCGCTTGCCGAAAGAGCCCGCCCGTCGACACGTGCGTGATCTGCAGGCGCTCGACCAGCATTTCCGCCTGGGTGCCTTTGCCGGCGCCCGGCGGCCCGAGGAATACCACGATTAGCGGTGAATGATTCGTCAAACCTAGCGAATGAATCCTTCGTAGTTGCGCATCAAGAGCTGCGCCTCGAGCTGGCGCATGGTATCGAGCACGACGCCGACCACGATCAGCAATCCCGTGCTGCTGAGCGCCACCGCGTTGACGTTGGTCACGAGCTGCGCCAGAAAGGGAAGCACGGCGACGAAGCCGAGAAACAGCGACCCCGCCAGCGTCAGGCGATTCACCACGCGCATCAGGTACTCCTGCGTGGGACGGCCCGGTCGAATTCCCGGAATGAAGCCGCCGTTCTTCTGCAGGTTCTCCGCAAGATTCTGCTGTTGAAAGATGACCAGCGTGTAGAAGTAGGTGAAGGCGATGACCAGGAAGAAGGTCGCCACCCAATAGATGAAGTTCCCCGGACTCATGGCGTTGGCAATGCCGCTGGCCAGGCTGGCGAGCCACGTGATGTCCGTGCCCTCGAAATAGCTGGCGATCGTTCCCGGCAGCAACATGAACGAAAAGGCGAAGATCAGGGGGATCATGCCCGCCGAGTTGACCTTGAGCGGGATGTGGGTGCTCTGGCCGCCGTACATGCGGTTGCCCCGCACGCGCTTGGCGTAGTGCACGGGAATGCGCCGCTGCGCTTCCTGCACGAACACGATCGCGCTGATCATGGCCAGACCGATCACCACCACGGCCAGGAACCCGCCGATGTTCTCGCCGGCAAACAGGGCCTGCCCGACGGCCTGCGGGGCTCCGGCCACGATGCCCGCGAAGATGATGATTGAAACGCCGTTGCCGACGCCGTTTTCCGTGATCAGCTCCCCGAGCCACAGGAGGAACATCGAGCCTGCCGCCATGACGATCAGCATGGCCACAATCTCGGGAACCCCGAGCGACGGCGAGATCAAATCGGCCTGCGAGCTGCGCAGCAGCGTGATCTGGCCGAAGCCCTGCAGCATGGCAAACGGGACCGTGGCGATTCGCGTGTATTGCGCGATCTTCTTGCGCCCGGAGTCGCCTTCCTTGGAGAGCTCCTGCAACCGCGGAATCAGCGGCGTCAGGACCTGAAACGCAATCATCGCGGTGACGTAGGGATAGACGCCCAAGGCCACGATGGAGAAGTTCTCGAGCGCACCGCCCGACAGCAGGTTCAGAAATCCGAGGAGCTGGTTGCCTTCGAAGAACTCCTGCAGCCGATCCGTCGCCACCCCAGGCATCGGAATGTGCGCCACGAGTCGAAAGATCACCAGCAGGCCGATCGTGAACAGGATCTTGCGGCGCACATCCGGCAAGCGGAATGCGGTGATGGCGGTCTGGATCACGCCTGAGTTTCCTCGGCGGTGCCGCCGGCCTCCTCGATCTTCTGCTTGGCCGCAGCCGAGAACTTGGGTGCGCGAATCGTCAGCGGATGCGGCAGGTCGCCGCCCGCCAGGATCTTGAACAAGCCGTCATCGATGATGCCCCGAGCGCGCAACTCATCCGCGCCCACCACTGCCCCCTCGTCAAACTGCGCCAGGCGGCCGAGGTTTACCGGCTGGTAGTCCGTCCGGAATCGGTCGTTGGTGAATCCGCGGCGGGCGGGAAAGCGCCGCAGGAGCGGCGTTTGGCCGCCCTCGAAGCCCGGCGTCGGTCCGGGGCCGCTGCGCGCGCCCTGGCCCAGCATGCCGCGTCCGGACGTCTTGCCGCGTCCGCTGCCTTCGCCACGACCGACTCTGCGCCGGCGGCGGCGCCGCTGCGAGGTTCGAACCAGTTCGTGCGGTTTCACGATTCGACTACTCCGCGGCCTCGCGGCGGCATTCCACCAGGTGTCCAACAACTACCAGCATGCCGTCGATCGCGGGCGACTGCTCGTGCTCGGCGGTCTTGCCGATCCGGCCGAGACCCAGCGCGCGCAGCGTGTCTTGCTGGCGACGCGTGGCGCCGATCGTGCTCCGCACCTGACGCAGATGCAGCTTCGAGCTAGCCATCGCTGGGTGAGTCGATCTGGGCCAGCCGCAGCTCCCGCTGCTCGCTGGGGTCGCTCAGCGCCTGCAGGGCCTCGACGGTCGCCTGGACCACGTTGATGGCATTCGAGGAGCCGATGATCTTCGTCAGCACGTTGCGCACGCCGGCCAACTCCAGCACGGCGCGCACGGCGCCGCCGGCGATCACACCGGTTCCCGATCCCGCGGGACGCAGGATGACCTTGGACGCTCGAAACCGTGCTTCCACGTAGTGAGGAATGGACCCATCCTCGGTCAACGGAACCTGGAACATGGCGCGTCGCGCTCGCTCCTGACCCTTCTGAATGGCGTCGGCCACCTCGCGGGCTCGGCCCACGCTGACGCCAACGCGACCGTTGCGGTCACCGACAACCACGATGGCGTTGAATCCGAAGCGACGCCCGCCCCGGACGACTTTCGATACACGCTTGATGCGCACGACGCGGTCTTCAAACCGCTGGCGCTCACCGTCGGCGTCGAGAAAGCTGGGCTGTCCGCGCCCACGTCCACGTCCGTCAAACTGCACGGCTAAAACTCCAGACCGTCGGCGCGGGCTGCGTCCGCCACGGCCTTGACGCGACCGGCGTAGGCAAACCCACCGCGATCGAACACGACCCGCGACAGCTTCAGCGCTTTGGCGCGCTCGGCAATGGCCCGGCCAACGCCGCTCGCCCGCTCTCGCCTCGATCCCTCGCCGATGTCCGCCTCGAGCGTCGAGGCGGCGGCCAGCGTCACGCCGCGCGCATCGTCAATGACCTGGGCGTAGGTGTGCTGCAGGCTGCGAAACACGGCGAGGCGCGGCCGCTCGGCGGTGCCGCGAATTCGCGTCCGCAGGCGGCGGTGTCGCCGCAGCCGGCTGGCGCGTCGTGCGTGCGCGGACATCAGGCGGTTGCCAATCCGGCGGCGGTCTTGCCGGGCTTCTGCCGCACATACTCGCCCGCATAGCGGACGCCCTTGCCCTTGTAGGGATCGGCCGGACGCACCGCGCGAATCTCGGCGGCAATCTGACCCACGGCCTCCTTGTCGATCCCCTCGACGACGATACGCGTCGGGTCTGGGACCTGAATGTCCACGCCTTCCGGCGCTCGGATCACTTGAGGATGCGAGAAGCCCAGTTGCAGATCGAGGGCCCCGCCTTGAACCGAGGCGCGATAGCCGGTCCCTTGGATTTCAAGCCGCTTCTGGAAGCCATCGGTGACTCCCGTCACCATGTTCGCCAGCAATTGCCGCGTCAGGCCGTGAAGGGCTCGCTGCTTGCGATCGTTGTTCGGTCGGTCCACCTGGATCAGGCCCTCGGCGGCGGAGATTGTCATCGACGCCGGCAGCGTGCGCGCCAACGATCCGCGCGGTCCCTTGATCTCAACGGCGTTGCCGTCGGCGATGTTCACCGTGACTCCGGCGGGGATTGGTACTGGAAGCTGGCCGATACGTGACATGACGATGCCTACCAGACGAAGGCGAGGACTTCGCCGCCGAGTCGACGCCGGCGCGCCTCGCTTCCGGTCATCAATCCGCTGGATGTCGACACCAGGGCCACGCCAATGCCCCCCATCACCCGCGGGATCTCGCGGGCGCGGGTGTAGACGCGCAGGCCGGGACGGCTCACGCGTTTCGAGCCCCGCAGCAACGGCTCGTCGTTGGCGTCGTATCGCAGGTCGATTTCAATCGAAGCCCGCGGCGATCCCTCGACGACGGCAAAGCCGGCGATAAAGCCCTCATCGCGAAGCAGCGCGGCAATGCGTTCCTTCAGCCCCGAGTGCGGCACACGCACCTTGCGGTGTCGCGCCGTCACGGCGTTGCGCAGCCGCGCGAGCATGTCGGCGATGGGATCTGTCATGGCGCTCTACCAGCTCGACTTCGTCACGCCGGGGATCTCGCCCTGCGCCGCGAGGGTGCGAAAGCAAATGCGGCAGAGGTCAAACCGGCGTATGTAGGCCCGTGGGCGACCACAGAGCACGCAGCGGTTGCGGTAGCGAACTTTGTATCGCAGCTTGCGACCGCGCAGCGAACGCTCCTCGAAGTTTGGCGAGTTGAAGGCGTTGCGCTCCCGCTCCCATTTGACGACTTTGCATTTCTTGGCCATGTGAACTCCTAGATTGCCTCTTCGCGTTCGAACGGGAGGCCGATGGCCTCGAGCAAACGCCGCGCGTGCGCGTCGGTTGCGGCGCTGGTGACCAGCGTCACTTCCAGCCCGCGAACTTGGTCGATCGAGTCGTAATCGATCTCGGGAAACACAAGCTGTTCGGGCAGGCCGATCGAATAGTTGCCGCGCCCGTCGAAGGCTCGCAGCGACAGACCGCGAAAGTCACGCAGCCGCGGGAGCGCCAGGTTGATCAAGCGGTCGACGAATTCGTACATCCGCCGGCCGCGCAGGGTGGTTTTCACTCCCACTCGCTGGCCGGCGCGCAGGCGAAACGCCGCCACGCTGCGCCGGGCGCGCGTCACGATGGGTCGCTGGCCCGTGGCCGCGGCGATATCGCGCACGGTGTGGTCCACGATCGCGTCGTTGGAGAGCGCCGCGCCAATGCCCACGTTCACCACGACCTTCTTCAGCCGCGGCACCTCATGGAGGTTGCGCAGCCCGAGATCCCGTTGCAATTCGGGGCGAATGGATTCTCGATATCGATCCAGGAGGCGTGCCATCAGTCGTCCAACGATTCGTTGCAGCTCTTGCAGTTGCGGGTACGCACCCCGCGTCGACTCACACGGACGCCGATGCGGGACCGCGTGCCGCAATGCGGGCAGACCAGCATGACGTTCGAGGCGTCGAGCGGGGCGTTGAACTCAATGATACCGGCCCGCTGACCCATGGCCCGCGGCTTGGTGTGTCGTTTGCGCACGTTGATGCCCTCGACCACCAGCTGGCCCGTCTCCGGCACCACGCGATCGATCGCGCCCTGGAGGCCCTTGTCGCGCCCGCTGAGCACCTCGACGGTGTCGCCCTTGCGGAGCCGGAATTGGTGGGTGCGGGCCATGCCTACAGCACTTCCGGCGCAAGCGACACGATGCGCATGAAGCGCCGTTCGCGGAGCTCGCGCGCCACGGGACCGAAGATACGGGTGCCGCGCGGCGCCGTGCCGTCCAGCACGACGGCGGCGTTGTCATCAAAGCGGATTCTCGATCCGTCCACGCGTCGGTATTCCTTGGCGACACGGACGACCACGGCCTGCACCACGCTGCCCTTGGGCACCGCGCTGTTCGGCGCGGCCTGCTTGACGCTGGCCACGACGACGTCGCCCACGCCCGCGTACTTGCGTCCAGAGCCGCCGAGCACACGAATGCACATGATCTCGCGCGCACCGCTGTTGTCGGCGACCTTGAGGCGGCTCTGTTGTTGAATCATGGCGCTACCGAGACTCGTCTTCCGTTGCATCCACCGCGACGGCAGCGCCGGCGTCATCCGATGCGACCGTGGTCTCGTCGATGGTCTCCTCGACCTCTTCTACTTCAGGCTCGGCGTCGACCACGTTTGCGGCCTCGCTGGCGGCGGCGACGGCTGCCTGCTCTTCCTCGGTGAGCGTGGCGCGATTCACGATGCGCGTGAGCCGCCAGCGCTTGCGGCGGCTGTAGGGCCGCGACGACACGATTTCCACCACATCGCCAACGTCGCATGCATTGTCGGCGTCGTGGGCCAGGACCTTGCTCCTGATGCGGACGGGCTTGCGATAGAGCGGATGCCGACGGATGGCCTCCACCTGAACCGCAATGGTCTTGTCCGAGCGATTGCTCACCACCGTCCCGACGCGCCGCTGGCGCAGTTGACCTTCAGCCGCCATTACTCGCCCTCACTCATTGACGTGCTTCCCACGAGCTCGCGCTCGCGTTGCACGGTCATCATCTGCGCGATGTCGCGTCGCAGTTCACGCAAGCGCGACGTCGCGGTGAGCTGAAGCGTGGCGTGCTGCACGCGCAGACGGAACAGCTCTTCCTTCGCCTCGCGCCGACGGGTTTCCAAGGCCTCGGCGTCTAGCGCCCGAATCTCTGCCAGATCAGCCAACGACCACCTCGCGATTTCGGGTGATGACGCGAGTGGCCACCGAGATCTTGTGCGATGCCAGCCGCATCGCCTCGCGGCCAAGCTCGTCCTCGATGCCGGCGATTTCGAACAGCACGCGGCCGGGCTTTACCACCGCGACCCAATGGTCCACGTTGCCTTTGCCGCTGCCCATCCGCGTTTCGGCGGGCTTGGCGCTGACCGGCTTGTCCGGAAAGAACCGAATCCACACTTGACCGCCGCGGTGGATGGCGTGCGTGATGGCGCGCCGAGCGGCTTCGATCTCGCGGCTGTCGACCCAGCCGGCGCTGAGCGCCTGCAGCCCCACTTCGCCGAACTGCAGCGAGTTGCCACGCGCGGCGCGGCCCCGGCGTCGGCCCCGGTGAGCCTTGCGGAATTTAGTGCGCTTGGGCATCAACATGGCGCTAGTTGCCTCGGGGCGCGCGTCGGCCGCCGCCCATCCCTGTCCGGCCCACGCGGCCGGCCAGCATATCCGCGGTGTCGCTCAGCGTGTCGCGGCGGTGGATCCACGCCTTGACCCCGATGCGCCCCTGCGCCGTTCGGGCTTCGGTGAACCCATAGTCGATGTCGGCGTCAAGCGTCTGCAGCGGCACCGTGCCGCTCAACTCGAACTCGGTGCGCGCCATCTCGCGCCCACCCAGACGACCGCTCACCATGACCTTCACGCCCAGGGCGCCGGCGCGCATGCTGCGCTCGGCGGTGACTTTCATGGCCCGCCGGAATGAGACGCGACGCTCCAGCTGCTCGGCCACATTGCGCGCCACCAGGAATGCGTCGAGCTCGGGCTGGCCGATCTCCTGAACATCCACGACGGTGCGCTTCTTGGTGTGCAGCTCGAGCAGACGTTGGATTTCCTCGCGGTTGCTTCCCCCGCGGCCAATCACGATGCCCGGTCTCGCCGTGTGGATGATGACCCGCAACTGGCTGACCTGGCGCTCGATCTCGATGCGGGACACGCCGGCCCCGAACCCACGACGCCGTCCGCCGCGACGCTGATCGCGTCGCCCCGGCGGGTTGTCGAGAAACTTCCGCACGATCTTGCGAATCTCAAAGTCTTCGGCCAGCAACGAGGTGTAGTCACGGTCCGCGTACCACGTGCTGAGCCAGCGCTTGGTGTAACCAAGGCGATAAGCGATTGGGTGAACCTTGCGTCCCATACCTATTCGCTTTCGTCGTCCACGACGACGGTGATGTGGGCGGACCGCTTGCGATAGAACCCCGGACGCCCACGAGCCTTTGCGCGATAGCGCTTCAGCGAGGGCCCTTGATCGATGCGCACGTCTCGCACGATCAGGCTTTCCCGCTCCAGACCATAGTTGTGCTCGGCATTCGCCAGCGCGGACTTCAGCACCTTGGCGATCTCGAAGGCCGCGCGCTGCGGCAGGTGCGCCAGCGTTGCCAGGGCAATCTCCGGGCGCAATCCCCGCACCTCATTGGCCACAACGCGTGCTCGACGCGGCGCCATGCGAACGTACTTGGCGGTTGCCCAGACTTGCATGCGGCTAGCGACCTGCCTGCTGCTGCTGCTGCGCCGCCACGCGTGAGCCGGCCTGGCTGTGGCTGCGATAGGTGCGCGTGGGTGCGAATTCGCCCAGGCGATGGCCCACCATGTTCTCCGTGACGTACACGGGCACGTGGCGGCGACCGTCGTGCACGGCGATCGTGAGCCCAACCATCTCCGGATGGATCACGCTTGCGCGGCTCCAGGTGCGAATGACCTGCTTCTGACGGCTGCGACTAGCTTCGACCACGCGCTTCTCGAGCTTGGGGTCGATGTACCAGCCTTTTTTGGAGCTTCGTGACATGCTGCGCTATCTCCTGCGGCGTCGAATGATATAGCGGTCGCTGCGGCGCCGCCCAAGGCGGGTGCGGCGACCCTGGGCAGGCTTGCCCCAGGGCGTCTTGGGTCCCGGAAGCCCTACGGGGGCCTTCCCTTCCCCGCCGCCGTGCGGGTGATCGCGCGGCGTCATGGCCGAGCCGCGCACCTGCGGTCGACGGCGTCGCCAGCGGATGCGGCCGGCCTTGCCGGCGGACTGATTGCTGTGATCCTGGTTGCCAACCCGGCCCACGGTGGCCATTCCCGCCAGCGGAACCTGCCGCATTTCGCCGGACGGCAGCCGCAGCGTGGCCAGCCCACGATCCTTGGCCATGAGCTGCCCGCCCATGCCGGCGCTGCGAATCAGCTTGGCACCGCCGCCGGGCACCATCTCGACCGCGTGCACCTCGGTGCCGGCAGGCATGTCCGCCAGGCGCATGGCGTTGCCGATGCGCGGCTCGGCCTTTGGACCGGAGACGACCTCCGCGCCGACTCGAAGTCCCTGGGGCGCGAGGATGTACCGCTTCTCGCCGTCGGCATATACCAGCAGCGCGATGTGGGCCGAACGATTCGGGTCGTATTCGATGCTCGTGACGGTTGCCGGCACGCCGGGCTTGTTGCGCCGCCAATCAATGACCCGGTAACGCCGCTTGGCTCCGCCGCCTCGATGGCGCACCGTGATGCGGCCCTGGTTGTTGCGTCCGGCGCGTTCGGTGAGCGGTCGCAGGAGGGCCTTGTGCGGCTTGGACTCGGTCACCTCTTCGTGATCGACCGACACGTAACCCCGGCGCCCCGGCGAGGTCGGATCGTAGGTGCGAAGTCCCATGCCTAGGTTCCCGGATAGATGTCGATGGCGTGCCCCTCGGCCAGGGTCACGATGGCCTTGCGCTTGGACGCCCGATGGCCCGTGAACCGTCCGAACCGCCGCGGCTTGCCGCGCAGGTTCATGACGTTGACGTCGGTGACGTCCACACGGAATAGGGCTTCAACAGCTTCGCGAATCATGTGTTTGGACGCAGTGGGATGAACCTCGAACACGTACTTGCGATCCTCCACAAGCACGGTCGACTTCTCCGTCACCACGGGCCGGATCACGACGTCTCCCGGATCAGTCATGGCCGGCGCCCCGCAAAAGGTCGAGCGCGGCGTCGGTCGCCACGATGTGGTCGGCCGCGGCCACGTCCATGAATCCCACCGCGTCGGCGCGCTGCACCGTCACGCCCGGAATATTGCGTGAAGACCGCCGCAGCGATTCGGAGGGCTCGGCATCGAGCAGCAGCAAGCGTCCGGCCAATCCGGCGTCCGCCAGCCAGGCGGCGCGTTCCTTGGTCTTGGCCGTGTCTCCCCACTCCGCGACGCGATGCACGCATTCGGCCTGGGCCATCTGCGCCAGGAGGCTGCGCAGCGCCTCGCGCCGCTCGCGCCGGCCGAGCCGGCGGCGCACCGTGCGCGGGCGGGGCCCGAAGGTGACCGCGCCTCCCCGTCGCTGGCCCGCCGATGCGCTGCCGGCGCGCGCGCGACCCACGCCTTTCTGGCGATAGAGCTTCTGCGCGCTTGCCGTCACTTCGCCACGCGTCTGCGTGCTGCTCGTGCTTTGCCGTTGACGCTGTGCGCCGACGACGGCCGCCCGGCGCAACAGCTCCGCGCGTGCCCCGGGCTCACCGAACGCATCGATCCCGACGGGCGTGATCGGCGCGGCGTCCCCGTCAGCCATCAATCCCGTTTCCCATGCCGCGAGGTCGGACGAACCACGAGAATGCCGTTGCGCGGACCGGGCACGGCGCCGCGCAGGGCGATGTAATTCTTCTCGGCGTCCACGTGCTCGACGCGCAGGCGCTTGGCGGTCACGCGCTTGCCGCCCATGCGGCCGCCCATGCGGACGCCCTTGAATACGCGGCTCGGCGTAGTACCCGCGCCCACGGAGCCTGGGGCCCGCTCCCGGTCTGACTGGCCGTGCGTGCGCGGTCCACCGCGGAAGTTGTGCCGACGCACGACGCCGGCAAAGCCCTTGCCCTTCGAGATGCCGGTCACGTCGACCAGGTCGCCGGGGGCGAACATGTCCGCCCGCACTTCGGCGCCGACCGCGAGATCGGGGGCGTTTTCCAGGCGAAACTCGCGCAGCACGCGGTAGGCAGGCGCATCCTGCAGGTGTCCGCGCTCCGCCCGCGAAAGCCTTGAATCACGGGTTTCATCGAAGCCGAGCTGCAGCGCGATATAGCCGTCGCGCTCCACCGTGCGCACGTCGGTGACGGTGCACGGACCGGCCTCGATCAATGTCACGCCAAACGCGCGACCGGCGTCGTCGAAGCTCTGCGTCATGCCGAGCTTGCGTCCCAGGATTCCCGTGGCCACGGCGCTAGGACTTCAACTCGATGTCGACGCCTGCCGCCAGCTGCAGCCGCAGCAGCTCGTCCATGGTCTGCTGCGTCGGGTCGATGACGTCGATGAGGCGCTTGTGCGTGCGCATCTCGAACTGCTCACGCGAGTCTTTGTCGATGAAGGGCGATCGGATGACCGTCCACTTCTTCTTCTGGGTCGGCAGCGGGATTGGGCCGCGAACGTCCGCTCCCGTTCGGTCCGCCGCCTCGATGATGCGGCGGGCCGCATCGTCCAGGACCTTGTGATCGTAGGCCTTGAGGCGAATGCGAATGCGCTGACGCGGGGCCTGTCGCCGGGCGCGCCCACTGGCGGGCCGCCCGGCCGACGGTTCGGCCGGAGTGTCGGCGGTTGCGCGTGCCTCGGCCATCGCAGCTAGTTGACGATCCTGGTCACGACGCCGGCGCCAACCGTCACGCCGCCTTCGCGAATGGCAAAGTGAACGCCGTCCTCGAGGGCTACCGGCGCGCCGAGCTTCACCGACATCTCGATGTTGTCGCCGGGCACGCACATCTCGGTGCCCTCCGGCAAATTGACCTCGCCGGTGACGTCGGTGGTGTGGATGTAGAACTGCGGGCGATAGCCATTGAAGAACGGCGTGTGGCGGCCGCCCTCGTCCTTGGTCAGGACGTAGACGTTCGCCATGAACTCCGTATGCGGCGTGATGGAACCGGGGGCGGCCAGCACCATGCCACGCTCGACCTCGTGCCGCTCGATCCCGCGGAGCAAGCAGCCAACGTTGTCGCCGGCGACGCCTTCATCAAGCGTCTTGCGGAACATTTCGACGCCGGTGCACACGCGGCGGTCCACCAGGTCGCGCATGCCGACGATATCCACTTCCTCGCCCGGCGTGATGATGCCGCGCTCGACACGGCCCGTGACCACGGTTCCGCGCCCCTTGATGCCGAACACGTCTTCAATCGGCATCAGGAACGGCTCGTCGACCGGGCGCTGCGGCTCCTCGAAGTAGGTGTCGATCGTATCGACCAACTCGAGAATCGGTGCGAATTCCGGCGAGTCGGGATCGGTGCTTTCGGACTCCAGCGCGTGGAGGGCGCTGCCGCGCACGATCGGCACGTCGTCGCCCGGGAACTCGTATTTGTTCAGGAGATCCCGCAGCTCGAGCTCGACCAGCTCCAGCAATTCCTCGTCGTCCACCATGTCCACCTTGTTGAGGTAGACGACGATCGCGCCGACTTCAACCTGGCGTGCCAGCAGCACGTGCTCGAAGGTCTGCGGCATGGGGCCGTCGGGGGCGCTCACCACCAGGATGGCGCCGTCCATCTGCGCGGCTCCGGTGATCATGTTCTTGATGTAGTCGCGGTGGCCGGGCGCGTCGATGTGCGCGTAGTGACGGGATTCGCTCTCGTACTCAACGTGCGCGATCGAAATCGTGATCCCACGCTCGCGCTCCTCGGGCGCCTTGTCGATGGCGTCGAACGCCTCAAACTGCGCCAAGTCCTTCAGCGACAGCACCTTGGTGATGGCTGCCGTGAGCGTGGTTTTGCCATGGTCGACATGGCCGATGGTGCCGACGTTGACATGCGGCTTCGTGCGTTCGAACTTGACTCGTCCCATTCGCTGCGTGCTCCTGATGCGCCGGCCGAGCGGCCCTGCGCCTAAACTCCTGTGAGAACTTCCTGTCCCGTCCCGGCCCCCGGCCGGACGGCGTAGTGTGAAAACTCCATCGAGAACGTGCCCCGGCCCTGAGTGGCCGAGCGTAACGCACTAGCGTACCCAAACATTGTGGCCAGCGGTACCTCTGCGCGAATAATGCTCGATCCGCCCCGCGGTTCGGTCCCCTGGACCTCGCCGCGTTTGGACAACAAGCCCGCCAGCACGTCGCCGACATGTTCGTCGGGGATCACCACATCGACGGCCATCACAGGCTCCAGCACCGCGGTCCCCGACCGCCGCAGGGCTTCTTCCACCGCCCACGCTCCGGCGATTTCGAAGGCAATCTCGGAGGAGTCGACCTCGTGCGACGATCCGTCGATGATGCGGACTAGCACGTCAATGACCGGGAATCCCTGGAGCCCGCCGGTCAGCGCGCGCCGCGCCCCGCGCTGAGCCGCGGGCAGAAAGCCGAGCGGGATGGCGCCGCCGACGATTCGCGTCTCGATTTCAACCCCCGCGCCCGGTTCGAGCGGCTCGAGCTCGACGACCACGTGGCCATATTGCCCGCGCCCGCCCGTCTGGCGGATAAAGCGACCGGGCGCCTGCACCGCCCGCAATGGGCGCTCACGATAGGCCACCTGCGGGCGGCCCACGTTGGCGCCGACGCGGAACTCACGCAGCAGACGATCGACGATGACCTCGAGGTGCAACTCGCCCATGCCGGCGATCAGCGTCTGGCCCGTTTCCTCGTCGCTTCGAACCTGGAAGGTCGGGTCCTCATCGCCGAGCTTGCCCAGCGCCGTGATGATCCGGTCCTGGTCGGCTCGGCTCTTGGGTTCGATGGCAATCGTCACGACGGGATCGGGGAAGGTGATGGCTTCCAGCAGCACGGGATGCGCCGGGTCGGCCAGCGTGTCTCCGGTGCTCACGTCGCGCATGCCAACGGCCGCGACGATATCGCCGGGAACGATCGGGTCCTTGATTTCCTCGCGCTTGTCGGCGTGCATGCGCAGCACGCGGCTCAAGCGCTGCCGCTTACCGGTTCCGACGTTGAGCACGGTCGTCCCGGGCTCGATCCGACCGGAGTAGACCCGGAAGTACGCCAGCTTGCCCGAATGCGGGTCAGCCACCATCTTGAACGCGAGCGCCGCGAACGGCGTGTCTTCGGACGCCCCTCGCTCGAGCGTTTCGTCGGTCGCGGGATCAATGCCGCGAACGGGCGGCACGTCCAGCGGCGAGGGCAGGTAGTGCGTCACCGCATCCAATACGGGCTCGATGCCGCGGTTTCGCAGCGCGCTGCCAAATAGAACCGGCACAAGCTCTAATTCAATGGTGCCGCGTCGCAGCGCGGCGATGATCGACGCGGAGTCCACGTCGTGGTCGTCGAGGTAAAGCTCCGCAATGTGGTCGTCGAATTCACTCAGCGCTTCCAGCAGTTGCATCCGCGCAACGACCGCCACGTCCGCCAGATCGTCCGGGATCGCCTCGACCGACGGTTGAGACACTCCATCAGCGGCCCACACGATGGCTTGCATGTCGATCAGGTCGATCACTCCCCGGAATTCCTGCTCGCGGCCCATGGGGAGTTGAACCGGCACCGGGTTCGCTCCAAGCCGCTCGCGAATGGAGCGAACCGCCGCGTCGGGATCGGCCCCAACGCGGTCCATCTTGTTGATGAAGGCCACGCGCGGCACGTCGTACTTGTCGGCCTGGCGCCAGACGGTCTCGGACTGCGGCTCCACGCCATGCACGGCGTCGAAGACCACCAGTCCGCCATCCAGGACGCGCAGCGATCGTTCGACCTCTGCGGTGAAATCCACGTGCCCGGGCGTGTCGATGATGTTGATGCGGCAGTCCCGCCAGTAGCACGTGGTGGCCGCCGCAACGATTGTGATGCCGCGCTCACGCTCTTGCGCCATCCAGTCCATCTGCGTCGTGCCGTCGTCGATGACGCCGATGCGATGGATCCGCCCCGTATAGAAGAGGATGCGCTCGGTGGTGGTGGTCTTGCCGGCATCGATGTGGGCGATGATGCCGATGTTGCGAGTTTGCGCGATGTCAGTTTCGGACATGGTGGGAAGGGCTCGGGCTAAAACGCGTAGATGGCGAACGCGCGATTCGCCTCGGCCATGCGATGCATTTCCTCACGCCGGCGCACCGCGCCGCCCTGGCCGGAGGCTGCATCGAGAAGTTCAAACGCCAGACGCTCGCGCATCGAGCGACCAGGCCGCGCCCGCGCCGAGCTGATGAGCCAGCGGACAGCCAGGGAATAGCGCCGGTCTCCGCGAATCTCGACCGGCACCTGATAGGTTGCGCCGCCGACGCGGCGCGGCTTGACTTCGATTTGCGGCATGACGTTGCGAATCGCCTCTTCAAACGCGTCAAGCGCCGGCATGCCGCCTCGCTCTTCCACGAGGTCGAAGGCGCCGTAGACGATCGCCTGCGCCTTGGCCTTGTAGCCGTGACGCATCAGCTTGTTGATAAAGCGCTCCACCGTCCGGTTGTTGTATTTCGGATCGGGCGCGGTCATACGCCGCTCGGGGCGCTTCCGGCGTGGCATGTTGCTGAATCTCCTAGTTAGTGTGCGGCGCCGTGGGTTGGGGCAATCCGTATGCCATCGAGGGCTACCGATTGCTCCACGAGAGAGCTAAACCTACGCGCCGCGCCGGGTGCCGTATTTCGACCGCCCCTGCTTGCGATTCTCGACGCCCGTGGCATCCAGCGGTCCTCGTACGACGTGATAGCGCACGCCGGGCAGATCCTTGACGCGTCCGCCGCGAATCAGGACGACGGAGTGCTCCTGGAGTTGATGACCTTCGCCGGGAATGTAGGCCGTGACCTCCATCCCATTCGACAAACGAACACGCGCCACCTTGCGCAGCGCGGAGTTCGGCTTTCGCGGTGTGACGGTGCGCACCAGCGTGCAGACGCCGCGCTTTTGGGGCGCTCCGCGCGTGCGGACCATGCGCCGCCGCAGGCCGTTGTAAGCGAAGTGCAGCGCAGGCGCCGTCACCTTGCGCCGTGACTTGCGCCGGCCCTTGCGAACGAGCTGATTTATTGTTGGCACACAACCACCAAGGTCTATCGAATCAGGGGCACGACAAAACAGGACGCACGGTGGCGCCCGCCTCGGACGCTATCACTGCGCCCGGTCGCCGTCAACGTCTGCGTCGCCGTTGTCGGCTTCGGTCACGGGAATGTCCTGGACGTTGGCCTCTTCGATCGGCTCGTCGGCGCCCGGACTCAGGAACGCCGCGAACTGATCGGCGGCGGCCCCGGATCGCTCGGGAATCCCGGCGAGCAGCGTTCGCTCATCATCGCTTTCGCCGGCCAGAGCCTGCATCAGACTGTCGATCGCTCGGCTTTCGCCGCCGTCCGCCCCTTCGGCGCCGGGAGCCACGGCCGCCAGCACACCCTCGCCGTCCACGTCTTCCGCGGCCAGCGCGTCGACATCGCCTTCACCAGCCGGAAGCACCGAGCCCTCGTGGTATCGCTTCCAGCCAGTGCCGGCCGGAATCAGCTTGCCGATGATCACGTTCTCCTTGAGACCGTGCAGGTGGTCGGTCTTGCCCTCGACGACGGCCTCGGTGAGCACGCGCGTCGTGTCTTGGAACGACGCCGCGGCCAGGAAGCTCTCGTTGTTGAGGGAGGCCTTGGTGACGCCGAGCAGCACCCAGCGAGCGGTCGCCGGACGGAGACCCTCGGCAACGGCCTTCTCGTTGACCTCGTCGAACACGTGTCGATCGATCAGCGTGCCGGGCAGCATGTCGGTGTCGCCGGGCATCTCGATGTGCACGCGCCGCAGCATCTGCCGCACGATCACCTCGATGTGCTTGTCGTTCACGGCCACGCCCACGATGCGGTACACCGATTGGACCTGCTGCACGACGTAGCGCTGCAGCGCCTCGCGACCCCGCAGGCGCAAGATGTCCTGAGGATTCAGCGGGCCGGCGGTGAGTTGCTGACCCTTGGACACGAGCTGTCCGCTCCGAACCTGGAGCTCCGCCGCCGGCGACACCGGATATTCGTCGGTGTCCTCGGTTTGCGACCGCAGGACGATTTCCCCATCCCGCACGCTCACCACGCCGTCGCTCGTGGCCCGAGGGCCCGCGCCCGCGACGCTGGCGAGCGCCCGCTTGCTGATGGTCTTTGACTTGCTCTTGGCCTTGCGCGCGAGCAGATCTTCCGCCTGCTCCCGCGGCAATGCCAGCGTGGCGTCTTTCGCCACCTCGTCGCCGTCCTCCACGATCGGCACGATGTCCTCGGCCAGCTCATACACCTGCTCGTGGATGTGCGCCGAGACGACGCGAACCACCTTGCGATCCTCTTCTTCGATGATCTCGGCGGTGCCGTCGAGGGCGCTCATCTGGGCCACGCCCTTTGGCACGCGGGCCTCGAAGAGTTCCTCGACCCGCGGCAGCCCCTGCACGCGGTCCGTGATGTCCGTGCCCATGACCACGCCGCCGAGGTGGAAGGTGCGCATGGTGAGCTGCGTCGCCGGCTCGCCCATGGACTGGGCGGCGATGATGCCGACGGCGGCGCCCTCTTCCACCAGCTCGTGCCGGGCGAGGTCCATGCCGTAGCACCGCTGGCAGACGCCCCGTGCGTTGCGGCAGTGCATCACCGAGCGGACGAAGACTTCGTCCACGCCCGCGTCGTCGACAGCCTTGCTGAGATGGCGATCGATCATCACGTCGGCGGGCACGATGATCTCCCCGGTCTCGGGATGGACCACCGGCGCCAGCGTGAAGCGGCCGAAGGCGCGATCGCCCACCGAACCCTCGACCTGGTCGGGGTCCGCGGTCACGATGTGGTCGCCGTCGTCCGCCCCGCAGTCCTCGCCCATGACGATGACGTCCTGCGCCACGTCGACGAGGCGGCGCGTGAGATAGCCGCTGTCGGCGGTTCGCAGGGCCGTGTCGGCCAGGCCCTTGCGCGCGCCGTGAGTCGAAATGAAGTACTCCAGCACGGTCAGGCCCTCGCGGAAATTCCCGCGCACCGGCACCTCGTAGATCTTGCCGGTTGGGTCGGACATGAGGCCGCGCATGCCGGAGACCTGACGGATCTGATCGAAGTTGCCCTTGGCCGCGCCGGAGTTGCCCATCATGTAGACGGGTCCGTGCGGATCGAGATCCAAGGGCACCGCGGCCGTCACCTTCTCGGTGGCCTCGGTCCACTTCTGCACCGTCAGCTTGTAGCGCTCGCGGTCGGTGATGAATCCGTCGTTGAAGCTGCGCTCGATCTCCGCCACTTCCGCTTCGGCGCCGGCGAGCACGTCGTCCTTCACCGCCGGAATTTCCAGATCGAACACGCCCATCGTCACGCCCGAGCGCGTGGCCCAGTACATGCCGATGTCCTTCACCCGGTCGGCGACTTCCGCCGTCGCCTCGATGCCGCTGGAGAAGAAGGCCCCGGCCAGCACGCGACGCAGCCCGCCCTTGTCGAGCTGCTCGTTGACGAAGCGCAGATCGCGCGGCAGCGCCATGTTGAAGATGATCCGACCGAGCGTAGTCTCGATGAAGGCCGGAGACGCCGGCTGGTCCTCGGGCACCGGAAAGTCCTGCGAGGTGACCCGGAGCTTGACCTTCGCGTGCAGATGGACGGTGCCGTGCTCGAACGCCAGCAGGGCGTCCGAGAAGTCGGCAAACGTCTTGTCTTCGCCCAGGGCGCCTTCAACCATTTCCGTCAGGTAGTAGGCGCCAAGCGCCATGTCCTTGGTGGGCGCGATGATGGGGGCGCCGTCGGCCGGCGACAGGACGTTGAGCGTGCTCTTCATGATGTAGCGCGCTTCGTCTTGCGCGGCCCGGCTCAGCGGCACGTGAACGGCCATCTGGTCGCCGTCGAAGTCGGCGTTGAAGGCCGTGCATACCAGCGGATGGATCTGGATCGCGCTGCCGGTCACGAGCACGATGTCGAACGCCTGAATGCCGAGCCGGTGCAGCGTCGGGGCGCGGTTCAGCAGCACCGGGTGGTCCTGCGTGACTTCCGCGAGCGCATCCCACACCACGGGCTCGGGGTGCTCGACCATGCGCTTGGCGCTCTTGATATTGCTGGCATGCCCGTAGTCAACGAGCTTGCGCATGACTAAGGGCTTGAAGAGCTCCAGCGCCATTTTGGTGGGCAGGCCGCACTGGTTCAACTTCAAGTGCGGACCGACCACGATCACCGAGCGACCCGAGTAGTCCACCCGCTTCCCCAGCAGGTTCTGGCGAAACCGCCCTTGCTTGCCGCGGAGCTGATCGCTCAGCGACTTGTAGGGGTGGTTGGACGAGCCGGTGACGGCGCGGCCGCGGCGACCGTTGTCGATCAGCGCGTCCACGGCCTCCTGAAGCATCCGCTTCTCGTTGCGCACGATAATTTCGGGCGCGCCGAGATCCACCAGCCGCTTGAGTCGGTTGTTGCGGTTGATCACCCGGCGGTAGAGGTCGTTGAGGTCGCTAGTCGCAAACCTCCCGCCATCGAGCTGGACCATGGGCCGGATGTCCGGCGGCAACACGGGCAGCACGGAGAGGATCATCCACTCGGGACGGTTGCCCGAGCGGCGAAACGCTTCGACGACCTTGAGGCGCTTGGTGGCCTTCTTTCGCCGTTGGATCGACGGCGACTCGATCTCCTCGCGCAGCTCGGCGGCCAGCGCGTCGAGATCGACATTGCCGATGAGCTCGACGACGGCCTCGGCGCCGATGCCGGCGGTGAATACCTCACCGCAGGTGTGGCTCAGCTGCTGATAGCGAGGCTCGCTAAGGAGCTGATGCAGATCGAGGGTCGTCAGGTCGTCGGCGCGTTGCTGGTAGTGCTCGCGGGCGCCCGCGATTTGCGACGCCCGCTCTTCCTCCAGCCCCATGGCTTCCTGGTCGGCTTCCCGCCGACGCGCCAGCTTGGTGGCGCCGAACCGGTCGTTGGCCGAGGCCACGGCCGCCTCGGCCGCGGCCTCGATGGCCGACAGCGACTCGGCATCGATCGCATCGCCGGCGGCGATGATCGGGGCGTCGAGCCAGCTCAGCCGAATCTCGTCCTCCGCCTGGCTGCCGCTCTCGGCAACCGGCGTCAGGCGCGCCACGGTCGATTCCGCCTCTTCCTGGAGCCGCGCGATTTCGCCCTCGAGCTGCTCGTCGAGCTTCGCGATCTGCTCGGCGGTCTCGGCCTCGAGGTATTCGGCCCGCTGCGCCATCTCGGCCTCGATCTCGGACACGCGCGCCGCCAGGTCGTCGTCGATGCGAGCCAGCGCCGCATCGCGCTCGGCCTCGTCGAACTCCGTGACGATGAACGACGCGAAGTAGACGATCTTCTCCAGATCGCGCGGGGTGATGTCCAGGATCTGGCCAATCCGGCTCGGGGTGCCCTTGAGGAACCAGATGTGGGTGACGGGGGCGGCAAGCTCGATGTGACCCATGCGCTCGCGCCGCACGCGCGAACGGGTGACCTCGACGCCGCACTTGTCGCAGATGATGCCGCGATAGCGGATCTTCTTGTACTTGCCGCAGGAGCACTCCCAGTCCTTGGTGGGACCGAAAATGCGCTCGCAGAATAGACCGTCGCGCTCCGGCTTCAGCGTTCGATAGTTGATGGTCTCCGGCTTGATGACCTCACCGTAGGACCACGACCGAACCTGCTCCGGCGATGCGAGGCGGATGCGGATTGCGTTGAACTTGTTGACCTCAAGCACGCTCGTTTTGCCTCCTACAGCCGGTATTCGCGGCCTTGAATGTTGATGCCGTCCAGGTCCGGCAACATGTCATGCGAGTGCTCCACCACCAGCGGGACCTCTTCTTCGTATTCGTCGAGAATGTCGACCGCCACGCCCAAGCTCTGGAGCTCTTTGACGAGCACGCGGAACGACTCGGGGATGCCGGGTTCCAGGATTGTTTCGCCCTTCACGATGGCCTCATAGGTCTTGACGCGACCGAGGATGTCGTCGGACTTCACGGTGAGCATTTCCTGCAACGTGTGGGCGGCGCCATAGGCCTCGAGCGCCCACACCTCCATCTCACCAAAGCGCTGGCCGCCCATTTGCGCCTTGCCGCCGAGCGGCTGCTGCGTGATGAGCGAGTAGGGCCCGGTGGACCGGGCGTGAATCTTGTCGTCCACCATGTGCCCAAGCTTCATCATGTAGATCACGCCCACGACGACTTCCTGGTCGAACGGTTCGCCCGTGCGACCGTCGATCAGGCGCGCCTTGCCGTGCTCGGGCAGGTCGGCCTCCGCAAGCGCCGCGATGATGTCGGCCTCGTCGGCGCTGTCGAAGACGGGCGTGATCGCCCGGAAGTCCATCTTGGCCGCCGCTCGGCCCAGGTGGCTCTCGAGCGACTGCCCCACGTTCATCCGGGAGGCCACCCCGAGGGGATTCAGGATGAGGTCGATGGGCGTGCCGTCTTCGAGGTGCGGCATGTCCTCTTCGGCCAGGATCATTGAGACCACGCCTTTGTTGCCGTGGCGTCCGGCCATCTTGTCGCCGACCATCAGCTTGCGCTTGGACGCCACGCTCACCCGCACCATTTCGGTCACGCCGGCCTGGAGGTCGGCGGCGTCGTCCGCCGTAAACCGCTTCACGTCGATCACCCGCCCGGACTCACCAGTGGGCAGGTGCTTGGAGGTGTCCTTGACCTCGCGCGCATCGCGGCCAAAGATCGCCCGCAACAGGCGATCCTCGCCGCTGAGCTCGGTTTCGCCCTTCGGCGTGATCTTGCCGACCAGGATGTCGTCGGGCCCAACCTCGGCGCCCACATAGACGACCCCGGTGTCGTCCAGGTTGCGCAGGCCCTCTTCGCTCTGATTGGGAATGTCCCGGGTGATTTCCTCGGGTCCCAGCTTGGTGTCGCGAGCCTCGACCTCGTACTGCTCGATGTGGATCGAGGTGAAGACGTCGTCCTTGACCAAACGCTCGCTGACGACGATGGCGTCCTCGTAGTTGCCGCCTTCCCAGAACATGAAGGCCACGAGGATGTTCTGCCCGAGAGAGAGCATGGTGTCGCTGGTTGCCATGCTCTCGGCGATGACCTCTCCGGCCTGGACGTCGTCCCCGACCCGCACCACCGGCCGCTGGCTGATGCACGTGGCCGTGTTGGAGCGCTCGAACTTGCGCAACCGATAGGTGTGCTCGCCCTCGTCCGGATGCTCCACCACGATCTCGCGCGCGGTGACCTGGCTCACGCTGCCGTCGGCGACGGCGCTCACCATGTGCCCGGAGTCTTGCGCGGCGCGCGTCTCCATGCCCGTGGCCACCAGCGGCGCCTCGGGCGTGATCAGCGGCACGGCCTGCCGCTGCATGTTGGCCCCCATCAGGGCGCGGTTCGCGTCGTCATGCTCCAGGAAAGGAATCATGGCGGCGGGCACGCTCACGATCTGCTGCGGCGAGGCGTCGATGAACTCGACGTCCGTCACCGGCGACTCGTGAATCTGCGCGCCGTGGCGCACCGACACGCGGTCGGCCGCGAACTCGCCGTTGGGCTTCAACGCCGCGTTCGCCTGGGCGATGGTGAACTGCTCTTCGGCGTCAGCGGTCATGTATTCGATCTCATCGGTGACCCACGGGCGAACCGCGATCTCGGCGTCGCCGTTCGCGGCGGCCAGAGTCGCGGCGGCCTCGGGCGTGATGGCCTCGCCCGCCGCCACTAATTCCTCGCCGCCGTCCGGTGCCTGAATCGGCGCGGTGACGGTTCGACCTTCGAGCGCCGCGGCATCGGACGCCGGCACGCTCTGGGCCACCCGCCGATAGGGCGTTTCGATGAATCCGTAGGGATTCACCTTGGCGAAGGTCGCCAGGGTATTGATCAGGCCGATGCTCGGTCCTTCCGGCGTCTCGATCGGACACACGCGGCCGTAGTGGCTGTAGTGCACGTCGCGGACGTCGAATCCGGCGCGCTCACGCGAGAGTCCGCCCGGCCCCATGGCGCTGAGGCGACGCTTGTGCCCCAGCTCGGCCAGAGGATTGGCCTGGTCCATGAACTGGGACAGCTGGCTGCCGCCGAAGAACTCCTTGATCGCGGCGGTTACCGGCCGCGTGTTGATCAGCCCCGAGGGCGTGGCTTCGGCCGCGTCCTGAATGCTCATGCGTTCCTTGATCACCCGCTCCATTCGGAGCAGGCCGATCCGAAATTGCTCGGCCAACAGCTCGCCAACCGCGCGCACGCGCCGGTTGCCGAGGTGGTCGATGTGGTCGGGTTGTCCCTGCTCGACATTGAGGCTGACGATTTCGCGCACGATTGCCAGCAGGTCCTCGGGCCGCAGCGTGCGCGTCTCGTCGTCGGGATCGGCGCTCAGCCGCTTATTCAGCTTGTATCGCCCAACCGGGCCGAGGTCGTAGCGGCGAATCGTGAAGAACGTCTGCTCGATGAGGGCGCGGGCGTTGTCCACCGTCGCCGGATCGCCGGGGCGCAGACGGTGGTAGAGCTCGATGAGGCCGTCTTCGTGACTGACGGCCGAGTCGCGCCGCGTGGTGGCGTCGCCGATCGTGGACCGAATGAACTGGTGGTCCGGGTCGGTGTCGATGTCGGCGAACAGCTTGAGCAGCACGTCGTCCGAGCCCCAGTCCGGCGAAATGGCGCGCAAGAAAGTCGTTACGGGAAGACGCCGCTTGCGGTCGATCTTCACACCGATCAAGTTCTGGTTCGCCGTTTCGAACTCGAGCCACGCACCGCGCTTCGGGATGAGCTTGGCGCCGAAGCGACGCCGTCCCGTGGCCGGATCGTCCTCAGCCGAGAAGTAGACCCCGGGCGAGCGCACGAGCTGGCTGACGACCACGCGCTCGGCCCCGTTGTAGATGAACGTTCCCTGGCTCGTCATGAGCGGAAAATCGCCCATGTAGACGGTCATTTCCTTGATCTCGTCGGTTTGCTTGTTGTGCAGCCGCGCCTTGACGCGCAGCGGCGCCTGATAGGTGCGGTCCGCCTCGCGGCACTGCTCTTCGGAGTAGGCCGGCTCGTCGAAGGGCTCGTCGGGCACTTCGAAGTGCAACTCCAGGTTGCGCCCGGTGAAGTCCTGAATCGGCGAAATCTCGGCGAAGAGCTCGCGCAGGTATTCCTCTTTGAACCGGTTGAACGACTCGACTTGCAGATCGATGAGGTTCGGCGGGTCAATGAGACTGCGGGTCTTGCCGTAGTACCGGGCCTCTACCTGCGATGCCGCACCGTTATTAGCCATGGAGCCTCAGCTTCTCAGTTCCGGCAAACGTGCCGGACGAACGCTGTCGCGGAAGCGACAGACTGTGTCGTGACGAACCTGCGCGTGCCGGGCGTTGTGCACGCATTGGGAGCTAGAAACGCCACCCGTGTCACGTCGAACGTGACGGCCCAGCGCGCGCCAATAGTCCCGCCCTCTCAGTTGCAAATCGAACACCCCAAAATGGGGATCTTTCAAAGACAGCACAAAACACCCAGAGCGGTCTGAAAACCGCCTGGGTGATAGACCTATTCGATTCGCCCTAGCTCAAGCTGGGCGCAAAATCCCCGCACGACGCTTCAAGCCTAGCATGTGGCCGAACGCGGTCAAGCGTCGCGAGGCCGGTGCCGGGCGCTTGCCGGTTTACCCGAGCTCCCCGTGCAGCTGTCGGCCGCCGAGCACGTGCAGATGCACATGCCCCACCGACTGTGCCCCGTGCCGCCCGTGGTTTACGGCCACGCGATACCCGGCCTCATGCACGCCTTCGATCCGCGCCACCTTCGCGGCGGCCGCGAGCAGGCGCCCGGCCAACTCGGGCTCATCCCGCAAGTCGTCAATACCCGACACGTGCCGGCGCGGCACGACGAGCACGTGCACCGGAGCTTGGGGAGCGATATCTCGAAACGCTACGACCGCATCGTCCGTGTAGACCTGGTCCGACGGTATGTCCCCGGCCACGATCTTGCAGAACAGGCAGTCTGGATGAGCCGCTGCCGACCCGGCACTGCACATCATTGTGGGGCAGCTCCCGCGATGGCTGGCGCGCCGAGGTTAAGGCATTCCCATCCGTCCCGGCACGACTCGCCGTCGATGCTCAACCGCCGGTCGGTCGCGGCCGCCCGCACGTCGGCGCCACGGGTTGCCGTGATGCCGCCCAGTATCAAGCTGCCGCTCGGACGCACGGCCATGAGGTAGTGGTCGAGATATTGCAAGTGCGTGTCCGCCACGATGTTGGCCACCAGGATGTCGCACGACTCCACGTCCGCTTCCGGCAATTGCCCATGGATCACGGTTACCCGGCCCTCGCAGGCATTGCGCCCCAGGTTCTCGCGTGCCGCCCGCACGGCGTCGGCGTCGGAGTCGATGGCATACACCCGGCGGGCGCCGCTCAGCGCGGCGACGATCGCCAGGATTCCCGAGCCCGTGCCTACGTCGACCACGGTCTGTCCGGGCGTCACCGCGCGTTCGAGCATCTCGACCGCCAGCTGCGTGGTCGGATGCAGCCCCGTGCCAAATGCCATTCCCGGATCGAGTCGAATGACCCGGCGGTTGCCGTCCGGGGCGTCCGTCCACGACGGCGCGACGATGAAGCCTCGGCCGAGAGGAAACGGGCGGTAGAACGCGCGCCATTCGTTGAGGTATTCGTCGGGCCGCACCCACCGTGCGTGCGGTTCACGCAGCGTCGACGCGCCGGTGGCGCCCAGGTGCCAGAGGGCGCGCTCAACGGCCCGGCGCGTCGTCGTACATTCCTCACCGTCGGCGATGTAGGCCCGCACGGTTGCCTGGCCGCGCACGTCTTCGGCCGGATGCTCGACGGCCAGCGCCGATCCGACCCAGCGGCCGAGTTCGGCGCGCACATCGTCGACGTCCGACGGGTCCACCCGGACTGATATCTCAAGCCAGCGCTGGCTCACCGGAACGCGGCGCGCGCCTTTTCGACGAAGCTTCGACCCTTGGCGTCACGGCCGGCCGGCAGCGAATCCCGCAGCTGCTCGAGCAGGTCCCGCTGGTCCGACGACAGCTTCTTGGGAACGACGACGTTGACCGTAATGCGTTGATCGCCCCGTCCCGATCCGCGATACCGCGGCACGCCGCGGCCGCGCAGCTTGAGCACGGTGCCCGGCTGCGTGCCCGCCGGCACGGCCACGGATTCCTCGCCATCCACGGTGGGGATGTCGACGCTGACGCCGAGGGCGGCCTCCGCGACGTTGAGCACCAGATCGCTCACGATGTCGTCGCCCTCGCGCTCGAGCAGCGGGTGGGGCTCCACCTCGATCGCCACGTACAGGTCGCCCGGCGTGCCGCGGTTTCGCCCGTGATCGCCCGCGCCCGAGAGCCGCAGCTCCGTTCCGGGCGGCAATCCGGCGGGAATCTCAATCTCTCGACTCAGCGCGCGGCGTTCGAGCCCCATGGCGTTGCATCTCGGGCACGGCTCCGTGATCTCGCGCCCCTCACCGTGGCAGCGCGGACACGTCGCCACGTTCACAAACTGGCCGAAGAGCGAGCGCTCCGCCCGTTGTACCTGGCCGGCCCCTTGGCACATCCGGCAGGTCGAGGGCTTGGTGCCGGGCGCAGCCCCATCGCCGCCGCAGGTGCCGCACGGCTCGTGCCGCTCGTAGTCGATTGCCTTGGTCGTGCCAAAGACCGACTCGACGAAGTCCAGCGTCAGCACCACGCGTCGATCGGCCCCGCGCTGCTCGGCTCTGCGGGTGCGCGACGTGCCCCGCCCGAAGAATGCGTCGAAGATGTCGCCCACGCCGGCAAAGTCGTCGACGCCGGCGCCAAGCCCGCCGCGCGGGTCGGCGTGTCCGAAGCGGTCGTACATTTGCCGCTTCTCGGCGTCGCGCAAGACCTCGTAGGCCTCGTTGATCTGCTTGAACTTGGCGTCGGCGTCGGGCGCTTTGCTGACGTCCGGGTGGTATTGCCGCGCCAGCTTGCGGAAGGCGCGTCGAATCTCGGCCTCGGAGGCGTTCCGAGCGACCCCCAGCACGTCGTAGTAGTCGGGCTTGCTGCTCACTGTCGCGTCACCGCTTACTGCTAGCCTGCGTCGTTTTCGGCGGATGCCGCGTTGTCGGAGCCCGATGCGTCCGACTCGGCGGCAAGACTGGCTGCCGGCGCCGCCTTGATGAGTGTCGGTCGCAACACGCGGTCGTGCATGCGATAGCCGCGCTGCAACTGCTCCGCCACCGCCATCGGACCGTCGCCGTCGTCCGACATCACCACTTCGTGAATCGACGTGTCGATGGGGTCGCCGCGCTTGCACTCGATGGGCGTGACGCCGTGCGCCTCGAGCACGCCGGCTAGCTGGGCTTGGGTGAGAGCAACTCCATCCACCCAACTCAAGAGCCGCAACTCACCCGGAAGCGTCTGGAAGGCGCGCTCGAGGCCATCGATGACACGCAAAATGTCAAAGGCGATGGCCATATTGGCGAACTGGGCTCGTTCTCGTGCTTCGGCCTCGGTGCGCCGCCGGTAGTTGGCAAAGTCCGCTTGGGACCGGGTGAGCCGGTTGAGAACGTCTCGATGCCGCCGCTCGAGATCGGTTTCCGTCTCGCCGGACTCGGATTGGCCGGCCTCCGCTCCCGACTGATCGTCGGAGCTCGACGCGGCACGGCGATCGGTTACGCGAATCGTCGGCCGGTTGCTCTCGTCGTCGGCCTGCGGCGCCGGATCGCCCGGCGACTCCGGTTCACGAGGCTCGGCTTCCGCCATTCTTGTTCCTGCTCCTCTAGTTGCCGTGGATTGCGGCATCCGTCGCGGATCCCACCGCCGAGGCATTATCCATGGCCGCGCCGACCGGCCGGGCGCACGTGAATCCGTTCATCCCGCGCCGTGCCTGGCTAGCCACCGTCGCGTTGAATCCGGACTTCACCCGCCACGACCACGAAATCCGCCCGGCTCACGACCTGGGAGCCGACGAGAACCTCGACGCTCCACTGCCCCGTGGCGGCAGTAGGCGGAAGGAAGAACCAGAAGCCGTAGGTGGCCCGTGGCGAGGCGCCGACCGGGTCGGTCAAGAACCTGCCGATCTCCCGATTCCCAGCGTTCCAGCGAATCCCGAGGCGTGTGCCTTGGACGATGTCGGTGAACTCGACGGAAACATTGACCCGCTCGCCCGGATGGAATTGAAGCGTCGGCTCGACCGGGTTTTGGGCCGAGTCAAGATCGAGCGCCAACGTCACTGCCTCGATGGTGGCCGACTCGTTCGCGGCCGGTGGGATGGTCGGCGAGGGCGACGCCTCCGCCGTGGCATCCTCCTCGGCCTCCGCGGTGGCCTCGGGTGTGGCTTCCGTCTCCGGGGTCGGCGACGGCGTGATCTCCGTGGGAAGCGGCTGGCCGGGCGGGGCAATGCGCCACACGATGCCGCGTCCCTCGAGCAAATAGACGCTGCCGTCATGGGCGATCGCAATGTCGATGGCGGTGAACAGCGGGATCTCGCCGGCCGGGCCGCCTGGCTGTCCCGAACCCGTCGGGTCGCCGGCGATCACGCGCGCGGCGCCGCCGCCGACAGCCGTCACCGTTCCCGCGCCGCTCTCGACCACGTAGAACCCACCGGCGGCGTCTGCCGCCAGTCCTATTGGAGCCTCGATGCGCACTGACCCCGCCGGTCCCTCATCGGGCGCGGTGGTGTCCGACGAGCCCGCGGCAAGCTCGATGCTCCCGTCGCCGCGCACGCGGCGCACGACACCCGCTTGCAGTTGGGAAATGAGGACGCCACCAGAGGCGTCGACCACCACGCGCTGGGGGAAACCCACCGCCGCGGCCGTGCTTGGCCCGCCGTCGCCGCCCGAGCCGAAGTTGCCGGTGCCGGCAAACGTGACGATGGTTCCATCGTGCTCCACGCGGCGCACTCGATGATCCGGCGCGTCGACCACATACAGGCGCCCAGACGGATCCAGGGCCACGCCAACCGGCTCGGTGAGTGAGGCGAACGTCGCCGGGCCGCCGTCGCCGGCTGAGCCCGGAGCGCTGCCGCCGACCATTGTGCTGATCACGCCCTCCGGCGAGACTCGCCGCACGCGGAAGTTGCCGGCGTCGGCGATGTAGAGGGCGCCTTGCGCATCAACGGTGACGTGGTGCGGCCGATTCAACTGCGCCGCCGTGGCCAGGCCACCGTCACCCGAGAATCCCGGATCGCCCGTCCCAGCGACGGTGCGCACGGCGCCGTCACGTTCGATCCGGCGCACCCGGTGGTTGCCGGTGTCGGCAATCAGCACGCGCCCGAATCCGTCCACGGCGATACCCCGCGGCGTCGTGAACTGCGCGTCCTGACGCAAGCCGCCCTCGCCGTCATAGCCCGGTTCGCCACGACCGGCGAACACGTCGGCAATCAACTCTCCCGCAACTGGCGGCGGGAGCGCTTGGGCGGGAGCCGGTGGCCGATAGGGCGGGGCGGCTGGGGCCTCGGGCTCCGCGGGAATCTGCGCAATGGGCACCAGCGCCCGCAAGCGGCGCGTCCCCTGCTCCACCACCAGCAGCTCGCCGCGCGTGGTGACCGTCACGTCGGACGGGAGCTCCATCCGCGTGTCTACGGCGAGGCGCCCGGATGCCGACGGCTGTTGCAGGTCGCCGGCGATGGTCGTGATGCCGCCATTGGAGTCAATGCGGCGGATGCGTCGATTGTTCCAGTCCGCGACGAAGACGTTGCCGTCGGTGTCGACGGCCACCGCCTGGGGTCCGTGCAACTGGGCGCTCACCGCCGCGCCGCCATCACCCCCGTTGCCGGGTTCTCCGGTTCCCGCGAGCGTGTGAATGGCCGCAACGCTGCTCTGGCCGGAAACGCGGCGAATGCGATTTCCCCCAAGCTCGGCAATCAATATGTTGGCAAACGCGTCGACGTCCACGTCGACCGGCTGATTCAACTGCGCGCTCGCGGCGGCGCCGCCGTCACCCGCGCTTCCGGCAACGCCGGTTCCCGCCATGGTCGTCACGATGCCGTCGGGGCCGATGCGGCGCACACGGTGCGCGGCGCGCTCGGCGATGAACAGGGTGCCCTCACCATCCAGCGCCATCCCGGCGTTTGCCGCCAGGCGTGCCAAGCTCGCCGGCCCGCCGTCGCCCTCGACTCCCGGCTGGCCGTCGCCGATGACCGTGGTGATCGTGCCGTCGGGCGCCACGCGGCGCACCCGGTGCAACTCCCCAATCAGAAGCACGCCGGCGCCATCGACCAGCAGTCGGGTGGGCTCCGTGAGCTCGGCCTGTGTCGCCGGACCGCCGTCTCCGGCGGAGCCGCGAATGCCCGTGCCGGCCACCGTCTGAATCACGCCGTCGGCGCCGATGCGCCGCACGCGATTCGCCTGAGGATCCGAGATGTAGACCCGGCCCTGCGGATCGACCGCCACGCCGCCGATGCTGCGAAACTGCGCCAGCGCCGCGGCCTGCCCGTCGCCGGCGTCGCCGAACTCACCGCTGCCCGCCAGATCGATGACCACCAGCGGGAGTTGAACCGCCGGCGGCAAGCTCGACACGGTGAGCGGCAGATAGGGCCTCGCGACGGCCGGGGTCGTCGGTGCGGTCGCGGTGGGCTGCGCCGAGCCCTGGCCATCGCCCGGCAGGCCAAAGTCGCAGCCCGTGGCCGCAATGGCGGCCAGTGCGCCCACGAGCGTCTGCCGCCGAGTCAGCGGCCGCATGTGCCGGGTCCTAGGCCACATCGCCACGCATCACGATTCGCAACGTGCGCATCAATATTCGGAGGTCGAACAGCAAAGACCAGTTTTCCACGTAATAGAGGTCATAGCGCGTGCGCTCGTCGATTGACGAATTGCCGCGCAACCCGTTGACCTGCGCCCAGCCGGTCATTCCGGCGCGCTCTCGGTGGCGGACCATATAGCGAGAATACTCGCGCTCGAACTGGCGAACGTAGGAAGTTCGCTCGGGCCTTGGCCCAACCAGGCTCATGTCCCCTCGAATCACATTGATGAGCTGCGGCAGCTCGTCGATCCAATAGCGGCGGAGCCAGCGGCCCACACGGGTAATCCGAGGATCGTTCGATATCGTCCAGGTTTGTCCGCTGCGCTCGGCATCGCGGTGCATCGTCCGAAACTTGATGATCGGAAAGCGCCGCTGGTCGCGGCCCACGCGCTGCTGCACGTAGAACACGGGCCCGGCGGTGTCCAGGCGGATGGCCAGTGCGACCAACAGCATGGGAATCGACAGAATCACCATCCCGAATATAGCGCCCGCGAGATCCAGCGAGCGCTTGGTGAGCCGGCTGAGTCCTTGCAGCCGAACCTCGTTGACGGCCATGAGCGGCAGCCCGCGAATCCCGCCCGTCGTCACCGGCGACACCATCAGCTGGAAGAGGTCCGGCAGCAGCCACACGTCGGTAAAGGACGCTTCGGTCTGCTCGAGGATTCCCAGCAGCGCCTCGTGCGATAGCGACGGGATGGCCACCACCACCTTGTCGACCTGGTGCTCACTGAGCACGCCCGCGAGTGAGTCCACGCGACCGAGCACCGGCACTCGTTTGCCGCCCGCTGTGACCGAGGTCGCGAAGTCGTCCACAAAACCAATGACCTGGAAGCGCCGCGTGCGTTCATCGACCAGCCGCGCCAGCACCTCGGTTCCTTCGGTGCCGGCCCCGACGACGATCACGCGCGTGACACCTATGCCGTAGCGATTGAGCGCCTGGCGCGCGACGATCAGGAGCGTTCGTCCTAGGACGATCAGCACGATGCCGATGAGCCACATGTATGCGACCAGCAGGCGCACGAATTCAAGCCGGTCCTGAATCACGAAAAACGTGGCGGCGACCGTGAGCAGTGCGCCGACGGTGACGGCTCCGGCGGCTCGCACGACCCGGTCGAGTGGGCCGGCCGTCCGATGGCGGGTGTAGAGGCCGAGGGCCAAACCGGCCAACACACTCGCCGCGGCAAACGTGATAATGACCGGAACAAAGAAGAGATACCGGTTCGACGCCAGCTCCGGGCCCCACCCCAACCGAAACCGCACCACGTACGCAATGGCGGTCGCCGCGAGCAACGCCGCGACATCGAGCGCCACGGTTCCCGTGGCCTCGCAACTCGCCCAGTTGCGTCGAAACCAGGTCAGCTCATGCCCCCTTGTGACGGCCCGGCGGTAGCAGCCGGTGGACGACTTGGCGAGCGACCGCGCCAAACGCCAGCACGAATACCGCGGCGGTGACGACCGCCCGCAGCCACAGGCCGTCTTGCTGCCGGTGCTTGCGATAGTAAAGCCAAATTGCCCGATAGAATTCCACCCGCGCCCGGACGGCACGCTGCCGCGTGGACTGACGTTTGAGGTGACGCACCGTCACCGACGGCACGAAGAGGGTCGGCCAGCCGGCCTGGCGAATCCGATAGGCGAGGTCGAGGTCTTCGCCGTAGGTAAAGAACTGCGGGTCGAAGCCGCCGACGCGGCGAAAGGCCTCGGCGCGCACGAGCATGCAGGCGCCGGACACGGCGTCCACCACCGCCTCGCGCCTCGTGGACGGGTCCACGTTATAGGGCCGCACACCGCGCGGCGAAAGGTTGCGAGGCCAACGAAGCAAGCGCAAGGCCGCGGAGGCGGGCGTCGGAAAGCTGCGGCACGCAGCCGGGTCCGGCGAGCCATCGGCCAATTCCAGGCGCGGCCCGAGAATTCCCACCCCGGAGTCCGTATCGCCGCGCTCCACCAGGCGCCGAACGCCGAGCGGCGGAAGCTCCGTATCGGGGTTGAGGAACAGCAGCCAGCGTCCCGCGGCCCGGGAGGCGGCAAGGTTGTTGCCCCGGCCAAACCCCAGCTCCCGGCTGCCACGAATCGCCTGCACGTCCGCCCGGGACACGATGCTGTCCCAGGTGCCGTCGCCGGAGCCGTTGTCCACGACAAATACCTCGGCCGAGAGTCCGTCAAGCGCAGCCGGAATCGTCGCGAGGCATCGCCGCAAGAGGTCGGGCACGTTGTAGGTGACGATGATGATCGAGACGTCCACGGTCATCGTCCTAGTCCCTCAGCCGACGCCAAGAGCCCGCCGCATATCCCAACATCTTGGCAGCGTCTCCAACCACCCGTACGAGCGGGACGAGCGCCGGGGCGGCCGATCCGCCGCCGGGCAACCCTCGCGCCCGTGCGATCGGGCGCCGAACGTAGCGGTATCCAAGAATCATGAGGAGCGCGGCGCGAAGCCACGTTGGCCGCCGGGCCAGCGCCAGACCCACCGCGTAGGCGGCGAAGCGCGCGGCATGGCGCTTTCCGAGCATGCCGGCCCGGCCATCGCCCCAGGCGTAGCGGTAGTACTGCCGGAAGAAGTCCGGCAGGCTCGATCGCGGACGATTCCGGACATCGGCGCCCGGTGCGTGGACGAACCATCCACCCTCGGCCCAGACCCTTTGATCGAGCCAGAGGTCTTCGCCATAGTCGAGCCACTCGGGAAAGCCGCCGACGCGGTCGAACCACTGACGTCGCAGCAGCATCGACCCGCCGCTCGGGGGATAGTGCACCGGATCGATTTCACCGGCGGATGGAAGTCCCACCGCGCCGATTGCCGTTTCGACGGTGTTGCCGGGCGCCGCGAGAATGTATCCAAATGCGCCCGCGGCGCGCGGCGCCTGCTCGGCAGCGTCGATCAGCGAATCCAGCCACTCCGGCGACCGCATGATCCCGGCGTCGGTGAAGGCAATGAGGTCGGCCTGGGTCGCGCGCGCCGCGAGATTTCGGCCGGTGGAGATGTTTGCGCCGGGGGCGTCGATGACCTGGACGCCCGCCACGCCGGCGAGAGCTTCGCGCAGGATCTCGGCAGTCCCGTCGGTCGATCCACCGTCGACGATGACGAGCTCGTCCGGGAGTCGGCGCTGCGACCGAATGCTCTGGGCCAACCCCAGGGCGTCGCCGGCCTCGTTGAGCACCGTCGCGCACACCGCCACCGTCATTCGCCGTCTCCGTTGCCCTGCCGGCTTCGCAGGCCATGATGCACGGCCAGAAGCTCTTGCCCCACGACCGATGGCGCGTGGTGCGCAGCGACGTAGGCGTGCCCTCGGCGCCCCATCTCGTGGCGCCGCGCATGGTCCTGCAGCAGATCGGAGAGGGCGTCGGCGAACGCCTCGACCGAGTCTGCCGCCGCAATGCCTGCGAGAGAGCGCGGCAGCCCGGCCAGGCCGGAGGCACGGACTATCACCGGGCGCGCCTGGGCCAGGGACTGCAGCACCTTCAGCGGCGCCCCGGACCCCACAGGCGCAGGCGAAGTGCTCAGCCAGGCCGCGCGCTGCTCCGCCCCAAAGTCATCCACCAGCCCGCCCAGGCTGCACCGCGCTGGGGCAATCGCGCCCAGGCTCAGCGAGCCCGGACCCACCACGCGCAACTCTGCCTCCGGTACGCGTCGCAGCACCGCGGGCCACACGCGGCCAAACAGCCATTCAGCGCCAAGAATGTTGGGGCGATAGGCGAAATTGGCGGCCAAGAGCACGCGCGGTTGGTCGGCCTCCTGGCCGGCACCGGGAGGGTCCGCCGGGACCGGCACCGGATGTGCGATGGCCGAGACTGAGCGATTGCCAAGCGTCTCGAGGGATGCGGCGTCGGCCGCTGACGAGGCGACCACGGCATCGGCCGCACCCACGACCCAGCGTTCGACGTCGTACAGGAGCGCCGCCTGCCGACCCGAGTGCCAGGCGCGTGCGCCCCGCGCGAGATTGGCGAGCTGGCTCTGCAGACGCCATTCGACGTTGTGCGCGTCATAGACGACCAGTGGACGGACACGATCGCCTTCGGTGCAGGCCGCCACGTCGTGCACGATGTGCGCCAGCTGCAAGCCCTCTACCTGCACCACGTCGATCCCGCCCGCGCTGAGGCGCTGCTGCACGGCGACGCGAAGCTCCGGCGTACGGTGTCGAAATACAAGGTCCGGCGTGGGTCCGAAGGCGGCGTTGGCCAGACGCCGCCACAACGGCGCCCGTCGAAGCCGAATGGCGGTTGTGCTGCGAGCGTCCGGATGCGGGCGCACCCGCTCGCGCAGGCCGGCAAGGGTGAGGACGTCGACGTCGTACTGCTCGGCGAGCGCCGTGACGAATGCGCTGTTGCGCACCGCCGCGCCGTGCGTCGGCGGCCACGGGACCGAGGGCGTGACGACGAGGACGCTCACGCGAGGCGGTCGTAGACCGACAGAGTGGCCGCGGCGGCCCGGTCCCAGGAAAACTCGGCGGCTCGCGCACGGCCCGCTGACCGGAGTCGCCCGGCAAGCGCCGGATCTTCCGCGATCGCGTCGATCGCGTCCGTCAGCGCCTCGGCATCCTTGGGATCGACGAATAGCGCCGCGTCGGCCGCCACTTCGCGCAGGGCGCCAATGTCTGAGGCGACGCAGGGCGCTCCGGCTCGCATCGCTTCGAGCACCGGCAACCCGAACCCTTCGTCAAGCGACGGCTGCAGCATGAGGCTCGCATGGCGAAGCAGCCGCCCTAGCATGGCGTCCGTCACGGAGCCGACGAATCGCACTCGTGCCTGGCGATCGAGCATCCGCACGGTTCGCACGATCTCCACGCCTCGATAGCCAAGGGCGCCCGCGACCAACAGTGGCATCCGGCGTGCGGTCTTCGACCGCACCCACGCTCGCGCGGCATGCACGAGATTCTTGCGTGGTTGCAGCGTTCCGACCATCAGGGCGTATGCGCCGGGGATCGGCGTGGAGTCCCCGGCCACATCCAGCGCGGTTGAAGGCGCCTCATGAATCACGCTGATTCGGTCGGCGGGCACGAGCCGTCGCTCGACGAGTTGATCGCGGACGTGCGCGGACACGGTGATGACCTGTGATGCTCGCGACAGCCGCTGGCTGGCGGCGCGGTAGAAGTCGAGGCTGCGCGGCTCGTAGGCCGACGGATGCGTCAGGAACGACACGTCATGCACCGTGACCACGCTCGGCACGCGCACGCCCGGCGGCACGGCATGATCGGGAAAGTGGGCCGCCTCGAAGGGCCGCAGTCCCCAACCCAGCGTGGCCCGCTCCAAACGATTTCGCGCCGGAACCGGGGCGGATCGGACGGGCAGCGCCGCGCCACGGCGCCGCCGGTCGCGCGGATCCAGCAGAAGGATGACGTCGTGCCCGGGATCGTCCAAGTCGGCCATGGCCTGCTGGAGCTCCCAGATATAGCGGCCGATGCCCGCCCGGTCGCGATGCAGCATCCGTCCGTCGAGAGCAACGCGCACGTCAGGCGCTGCGCCGAACGACCACCAGCGTGGCGCCCAGAAGGGCGCCGCCCAGCACGGCCAGGTGCTGGAAGCTCGCCAGGTGGTGGTCGACCATGGAGGCCGCGAGCAGCGCCGCCAGCCCCGCTACGCAGGCACGCGCCAGGGGGTCGCTGCCAATTGACCGAACCGCACGGAGCACCGTCGCCACGACGACGCCCAACGCGGTCGCGGCCGCCAGCACGCCGGCACGCTCGGCGATCCACAGCCACGTGTTCGACACGCCGACGAACATATCTGCGTCCGGCGACGCGCCATAGCCGACGCCGAACCACGGATAGCGCCCAATCACCCGGGTCGCCTCCTGAAGCTCGCCCAGCCGCAGGGCGTCGGAAAGGTCGCGTTGCACCACCGCCGCACGAATCGCCTCCCCCAGGCCCCCTGGCCACGGAACGACCAGTCCCAACGCACCAGCCAGCGCGAGCCCGGCGCCCAGTCGCGGGCGTGTGCTCGCGATGACGACGACTCCCGCCACCGCGGCGCCCACCCAGGCGCCGCGCGACAGCGTGAGCATGAGTGCGGCCGCGATCAGGCCAATGGCCGCCGCCTGGAGCGCAAACCGACGCGCGGATTCGGTGCAACCAACCATCGCGAACGGCAGCACCATGGCCAGCGTGACGCCCAGGACGTTCGGATCGACGAGCAGCCCCGTGGCGCGCGGCGTGACCTGGTCCGGCAGATACCGCTGAATCTCGGAGGCGGGATAGCCGGCCGGAGACAGCGCGGACAGGAACCGGATGCCGGCGTCCCCCGCCAGGTGCAACCCCACGGCGAGCACGGCCTGGACCGCGCCGGCACCGACGATCACCAGCTGCCCATGCCGGGCGATCGACGCCCGCGGCAGCCACATCACAACCAGCAGCGGAACCGCCGCGGCCATCGACAACTTGAGTCCGGTCTGCAGCGCTTCGACATCCCCGCTCACGGGCAGCGCAATTCCCGTAGCCAGGAGAATGAGCAGCAGGTAGACGCCCTGAACGATCAGGATGCGGTCGCGGGGCAGTGCCCGGCTCCCCCTGACCACGGCCACCGCCGAGGCGGCAATCAGCAGAGCCAAGAGCACCGCGATGACGGGCGGTTGGGCGCCGATGCGCACCGGCACGATCAGAAACGGCGCCAGGATGGCGAGCGCTACCAGTCCAGCCAGCGCCAGCGGGGGACGCCGAGCCGCCGCGAGGGCGCCGACGATCAGCACCCCGCCGGCAACAGCGGCGGCCGGCTGCAAGCGCGCGGCCATCCACCCTGCCAGTCCGGCGGCGAGTGCCACCGCCGTCGCCCACGCCCACGGCGCCGCCGCCCGTCGGGAAACGGCGGCTAATCCAGCAGTGACCACACGTACGCCTCGTCGACCGTGCGGGTGCGTTGGCGCCGTCGACGCTTCCGCAGCGCGCGGCCCAGCTGCGGGATGGCCGCCAACTGGCCGTTCAGCGTCGCGCGCGCCGCGCGCCCCTGGAAGTTGCGCAGCGCATCCAGCGCGATTTGCCCCTGGGCCTGCAGCATGACCCACCAGCGACGGCGCAGCACGAATCCCGGGACGTTCATCACGGTGACGATCGGCCGATTTCGCCCAACCAGAAAGCTCTCGAATTCGCTAGTGGCGCTGGCGCCGCGGCGATGCCGCACGCGGGCCGTCGGGACGTAGCGACACCGATGGCCGGCGAGCTGCGCCCGCCAACTCAAGTCCACGTCCTCGCAGTACATCATGAGGTCTTCATCCAGCCCGCCCACCGCGTCGAACAGCGACTTCCGGTAGCCCGCGGCGGCCGCACAGGCGCCAAAGACTTCGCGCGGTTCATCGAACTCGGCGCCGTCCCGTTGCCACACGCCGCGGTTTCCGGGCAACCCGCTGGCGGTGAAGAAGTCGCCGGCGGCGTGCAGCCGGTCCGGCGTCGCGTAGAGCAGAATGCGTGAGGCCAGCATGCTGGCTTCGGGATGCTCATCGAAGGCTCGATCTAGCTCCGCAAGCCACTCCGGCTCAGGCACGGCGTCATTGTTGAGAAACGCGATGCGATCGCCTTGCGCCACGGCCAATCCCTGGTTGATTGCGTGCGCGAGCCCGCGGCGCTGGGCCAGCTCGACAGCGACCACCTCAGGCTTGTGCTGCCGTAGCCACCGACGCGTGTCGTCGTCCGACGCGTCGTCGACGACGATGACTTCGAAGCCCTGGAGCGTTTGCCCACTCAGCCCGTCCAGCGCCTCGGCCAGCAGGTGGCGTCCGTTCCACGTCGGAATGACGATGCTCCAGCGCCGCACTTCAGCCACGATCCGCCACCCACCGCCGCACGAACTCTTCGAGAGCATCGTGCCAGGGCCGGAGAGTAATCCCGACGGCTCGCGCCATCTCGTTGGCCAGCTCGCTATTGGCCGGAAGCCGCGCCTCGCGCGGGAAATCCTCCGCCGAGATCTCCTCGACGGTCACGTCTTCGCGTCCGGCGGCGCGCAGCACCGCGGTCGCCCAGCCGTACCAGCTGGACGCCCCCTCGTTGACGAGGTGATGCACGCCGTAAGCCTGCGTGTCGATCAGGCGCAGGATGGCCGCCGCCAGGTCGCCCGCAAACGTCGGGTTGGCAACCTGATCGCCCACGTAGCGCAGCTCTCGGGCGTCGTCCACCGCCCCGAGGAGGCGAGCCACGAATCCGCGATTCCACCGGCTGTAGACCCAGCCCGAGCGCACGACATAGAGGCGATCCAGGGCCTGTCGGGCGGCTCGTTCGCCGCCAAGCTTGCTCACGCCGTAGGCGTTGATCGGGTCGGGCTCGTCATATTCGCGGTAGGGACCCAGCTTGTCGCCGGCGAACACGTAGCTGGTGCTCAGATACACCATCTCCGCACCGGCGCGGGCGACCGCACGGGCGACATTCCAGGCGCCCACGACGTTGACGCGTTGCGCGGCGCCGCGGTCGCGCTCGCAGGCCTCGGGATCGGTCATGGCGGCGGCATGAATCACGACCGTGGGCTTGATCTCGGCCAGCGCGCGATCCATGGCCGCGCCGCTGGTGACGTCCAGGGCGCTGCGCCCCAAGGCCCACGTGTTGGCCTCATCGAACTGCTGCGCCAGCTCGATGCCAATCTGACCGCCGCCGCCCGTGATGAGGATGCGCGGCGGACCGCTAGCCATCGAACTCGGGATCGTCACTCCGGCTGAACGTGAGGGCTACGCAGAGTCCGGCGATGGCAACCGCGACGGCGCTCAGACCGAGGTATTGCCAGAGGTCGAGTTCGCGACCCAACGACACGATGAGCACCAGGGCGACAAAGACGGCGGAAAGCACGGCCCACGCCGCAAGACGCGGGCGCCGCGACATCCGGCTGCGAAGCTTCATGGGCTGATCTCGGTAATCATCACGAGGTCACGACGTTGTCAGCGTATGATGCAGGATGAGTTGGGGCGACGGTTTGTCGCAACATTCTCCCCCAGGTCACCTATGCCTTCCACCACCACCGGTCATCGGTTCTTCGTCTGGACGATCGGTTGCCAGATGAACAAAGCGGACGGCGAGCGGATGTCACGTGACCTGATGAGCGCCGGGCACACCCCCGTGGAAAACCTCGCGGAGGCCACGGCCGTGGTCGTGAACGGCTGCGCCGTGCGTGAGAACGCCGACCGCAAGGTCTGGGGCATGCTGGGCCTGCTCCAGGGCGCCAAGCGGCAGCGGCCCGAGCTGTTGGTGGGGCTGACCGGATGCACGGTGCACGCCGATCGCACCGAGCTCGAGCCGCACCTCCGGCCGGTCGACGTGCTGTTCGACTCGCTGAACATCGAACCCATGCTCGCCCGCATGGCGCGGCAGATTCCCGGCACGGAAGCGTATGAAGACGTGGAGGCCGCGCCGCTGCCCGGGGCCGGGTCCGTTTCTCGTTATGTCAACATCATCTACGGCTGCGACAAGCGCTGCACCTACTGCATCGTGCCGTTTCGACGCGGCGCGCAGCGCAGCCGCCCGTTGGACGAAATCGTGGCCGAAGCTCGGCGGTTCGTCGACGAGGGGGCGCGGGAGATTGTGCTCGTCGGCCAGATCGTGAATGCCTATGGATTCGACCTCGACGGCCGTCGTCTGCCCGACGTTCTGGCGGCAGTCGACGCCCTTCCCGGTGTCGAGCGGGTGCGGTTCGTCACCGCTCATCCGCAGTTCATGACCGAGCCGCTGGCCCTGGCGATGCGCGATCTGCCCAGCGTCTGCGAGGAGATCAACTTGCCGGTGCAGTCCGGCGACGACGCCGTGCTGCGCCGCATGGCGCGCGGCTACAGCGCGGCGCACTACCGCGACATGATCGACATGCTGCGGTCGATCGTGCCTGGGGTCGCGGTGACCACCGACGTCATCGTGGGATTCTGCGGCGAGACTGACGCGGAGTTCGAGAACTCGCGCGACCTCGTCGCCGAACTGAAGTTCGACCAGGTTCACGTCGCGGCATTCAGCCCGCGCAAGGGGACGGCGGCCGACCAATGGGCCGACGATGTCTCCCAGGACGAGAAGCTGCGGCGCCTGCATGAGATCGAACGTGTACAAACGCCGATTGCGCGGGAGATTAACACCGCCCTGATTGGGTCGGTCGAGGACGCGCTACTGGAATCGCTGGAAAGCGGGAAGGCGCCGGGACGCCCACCCACGTGGCGCGGGCGAACCCGCTCGAACAAGCTCGTGTTCACTCCCGACCACGCGGGTTTGGCGGCCGGCGACACGGTGCCCATCCAGCTTGCGGACGCAACACCCTGGTCTCTTCGGGGCGTCGCGCAGCCGGCCACGGTACCCGCTTAGGCACTCCGGTGGGCGAACCGGCCGGGCGTCGCGCATTGTCGCGGCGGCGAGTGCTGGCGGCCATCGCGATCGGCGGCGGCGCCGTCGCGTGCGGCGAGGCGCAGCCGAAACCGCTCGCCGTGCGCCTGCGCCCCTATTGGGAGCCGGCGATCGAGGTTGCGACCGGATCGCTCGAAGTGTTGCGGGCGATTTCCATCAACACCGGGGCATTCGCCCGCGGTTCCCTCTCGACCGACCAGTTCTTGCACAGCGTCGAAGCCCAGCTGCCCTCGATCGCCGCCCTCGCCCATCGAGTCATTCCACTGGTCCCGGACCCGGATAACCAGTCGACGCATGCGTCGCTCGTGGCAATGGTCGACGCGCTGGTCGAGTTCGGCCCGACCGTCCGGGTCTACCGCGAGACCGAGCAACCGGAGCTGTTGATGCACGTGGTGACGCTGCAGCGAACCGCGCGCGAGCAACTCGAGGCCTTTATCGAGGGCATCGGTCCCGGACTTGCCCAGGACGGATTGGGTGCGCGGCTGGATGCCATCGGCGAGTCGTCGATCGAAGCGTGGCGCGTGCGCAAGCGGGCGGTGCTTGTCGGGCCATACGACGGAGAGGCCGCGGCACGAGCCGCCCTGGCTCACATCGTCGACGACATCCGGCTCTCGCGCAGCATTCCCGGATGGGTCGAAGTCGGCCGCTACGCCGACCCGGCCGCCGCCGATGCGGCCGCCGGACGCTGGCTGGCCGGGGGCTTTCAGGTTCAGGTGGAAGACGTCTCCGATCTCAGCTTCAACATCACCACGATCCGCGCCCCCGAACGTCAGTCGTGGCGCGAGCTGCTGTGGCTGGAACGACTGGACTTCGATCCGACTGATTTGGCTGCCTCTGAACTCGGGCAGCAAGTCGTGGCGGTGGCACGCGCGGGCAACGTGGCGTCATTCGGCGCGGACGGCGGCCTGCAATGGAAACGCGACATGCGCATGGCCCTGGCGCGCGTCACCATGCAGCGGCATGGTGATCTATTGGCCGTTCACGGATTCGATGTCCAATTGCTCGATGCGGTTGGCAACCAGGTATGGCCATCCCCGTATCGCCCGGACAACCAGTTGCTCGAGCAAGCCCTCTTCGACGACGACGGCACGCGGCTCGTAGTCCGCAGCACCAACGCCAGCGGCCAGGGTCGGGTGTTCGCGTTCAATCGGCAGGGACAGGCGTGGGGGGGGAGAGGGACCAGAGACTACATCTCGGCCGCGTCGATCGATCTCGACAAGCGGAGCGGCACCGTGGCCGTTGGGTCGTCCAATCGCGGCGAAAACCAGGTGGTGCTGATCCGACCCGACGGCAATCTCGAACAGCGCTTCGGCGTCGACGGCGACATCCTGCAGGTCATCTTCACGCAGGAAGGGGATCAGGTCATCGCCCTCACGAGCGCCGGTCTCCAGGTATTCGAAGCCGGGAGCGCCAATCTCCGCTCGCAGCTTCGCTTTCCGGCCACCGCCGCCGCCCGCACCCCACGCGAAGACATCCTGATTCTCGCGGGCGAGGCCGGCGTCGGTTCGTTCACGCTCGACGGCACCGAGGTTTGGTTTGCGCCGCGCGTGCGCGCCCGCGCCGTCTATCCCATGGACGACTACGTGGCGGCGCTGGTGGATGACATGACCATCGCCATCATCCGCTCCGATGGTGCCGTGCTCGGCGACGCCACCACGCTCGCGCCGATTCGCGGGATCGCGGTTGCGCCGGGTCTCAACCGGTTATTCGCCGTGAGCGCCGAGCGCCAACTCCAAGCCTGGCAGCTGCCACCGGTCGCTCTCCCGCCCCAAGGCTAAGCCTCGGACCGGCGTCAACCAGATCTCAGGCCGGGCCGCGTCTAGCCGTCCGAGTCCGCGGCCCCCTTGCCCCCGATTGCGCCGAGCAGCCGGGTGAACTCCAGCGGGAAGATGAATTTCGAGGACGGGCTCTCGCCGAGCGACTTGAGCGTGTCCAAGTACTGCAGGCTCATGGTGTTCGAGTCCACGCGCTGGGCCACGCTGAAAATGCGATCGAGCGCCTCGCTGAAGCCCTGCGCACGCAGCACCGCCGCCTGCTGGTCGCCCTCGGCAGAGAGAATCTCGGCCTGTCGGGCGCCCTCGGCTTTCAGAATCGCCGCTTGCTTTTCGCCTTCGGCGACCGTGATGTTCGACTGCCGCGTCCCGTCGGCTTCCAGGATCACGGCGCGGCGCAGCCGCTCCGCCGACATCTGGCGATTCATGGCTTCCTGAATCTCTCGCGGCGGGTCGATCTCTCGAATTTCGACGTTGGTGACCTTGATGCCCCACCGCGACGTCTCGGTGTCGAGCTTCACCCTGATCGACTCATTGATGCGCTCGCGCTGGGAGAGCACGTCGTCCAGGTCGATATCGCCAACCACCGCCCGCAGCGTCGTGGTGGCCAGACCAACGACCGCCGCGCGATAGTCCTCGACCTCCAGCACGGCCCGCTGCGCCTCATTGATGTCCACGCGCATGTAGACCAGGAAGTCGATATCGATCGACGCGTTGTCCTTGGTGATGTTCGTCTGGCGCGGAATGTCGAGCACCTCGGTGCGCGTCTCGACGCGGCGAATCTGGTGCAGGATCGGGATCGCAAAGACGATGCCGGGCCCCAACATGCCCTCGAACCGCCCGAAGCGAAACCGCGCGATCCGCTGATAGTCACGCACGAAGTTGATGATGGCCATGGTGAAGCCCCTTTCAGCCGGTCACTGTCGGCGCCTCTGACGCTGACGCTTGCACGATATCGACCCTCAGTCGCAGACCTTCGACATCTCGCACCATAACGCGCTCGCCCACCTGCGCGCGGCCGCCCGGCGGCAACTCGGCTTCCCACCGCTCGCCCGCGAGCCGAACTTCGCCGCGAGGATCGAGCGTGTGCGTCACCTCCGCCAGCTGGCCGACGAGCGCGGCGGAAGCCGTGGGGCTGACGTATGACGAGGCGGCTCGCCGGCTGTCCGACCGCAGCGCCCAGGCGATGACGGCGATGACTGCCGCGAACACCCCGCCGAGCACCCCGATCATCCACGGGCTTACGCCGATTTCAATCTCCGGGATGTCAATCTCCGGCACTCGAAAGGCATCGCCGACGAGGAGAAACGCCCCCGCAATGAACGCCGCGACGGCGCTCGCTCCGAAGAGGCCGAAGCCGACCGCCTGAAATTCCAGCAGCGCCAACCCCAAAGCGCCGACGATGAGCAGCACGCCCAGCCAGTTCACCGGAAGCTGCCCCAGCCCGGTGAAGGCCAGGGCAAAGGCCACGACGCCCACGATGCCCGGCACGCCGAGTCCCGGCGCCGAGAACTCGATAAACAAGCCGAATCCACCGACAACCAGGAGGACCAGCGCCAAGGTGGGATTCGCCAGCACGGCCAGGAATCGCTCCACGCCGGTCGGATCGAGCTGGCGCACCTGCAGCCCGGCGACATCGATCTGACGCATTCCAGACGCCGTCGCGACTTCCGCGCCGTCCACCTGCCGCAGCAGCTCGTTGAGGTCGTCGGCGATGAAGTCGACGATTCCCGCGTCCTGGGCCTCGCCCGCGGAGTACGACCGCGCCTGGGTCACGGTGGCCTCGAGCGCGGCCGCGTCTCGACCGCGCTGCTCCGCGATGCTGCGAATGAAGGCCTGCGTGTCCTCGTTGACCTTGTCCGCCAGGGTCTCCGGCACGTCTTCCCCACTGGCCGTGACCGGCGAGGCGGCGCCGATGTTGGTGCCGGGCGCCATCACCGCGAAGTGAGCGGCCGCTGCGACAAAGGTGCCGGCAGACGCCGCCTGCGAGCCGGCCGGCGATACGTAGACGGCCACCGGCACGCGCGATTCGAGCAGCAGCCCCACCATGTCGCGGGTGCTGTCGGCGAGTCCGCCCGGGGTGTTCAGTTGCACCACCAACAATGCGGCGTCGGTGTCCCAGGCCTCGTCGATCACCCGCTCGAGATAGCGCGTGGCGACGATGTCGATCGGTCCGTCGATGGTCGCGACAGCGACGTACGGCGACTGGCCGGCTGCCGTCGGGTAGATGTTCGCGAGCGCCAGCCAGGCCATGCCGAGTACCAGCAGAGCGCCGCTACACCAGCGTCTGAGCCGCTGCTGTCGAGCCATTGGGCACCCTCCGCGTTGCCGATTTCGTCCCGGCCGCGCCCTACCCCACCGTCGGCTCAAGTATGCGCTATTCGCCCAGGTTGCTTTGGTCGAATCACTCCGGTTCCGCGATCGCTCGCCCGCCCGGTCCGTAGATGCGGAATGTCTCCGGTCCGTACGGCGGCGCGAATGCGTCGTTTCGCGCCAGGCGGACATACCGTCCATCGAGCACGGGGAGCGCGATTTCGGGCACCAGCGACACGAACGTCTTCGACTCACGCCGCAGGTCGTCGGCGCTGAATACGCGCACCTCGTCGGCCTCCGGCGAGACCACCCGAGGCTCGCCGCTCCGGTGGCGCATTTCAAAGATCACGAATGTGTTCAACTCGTCGGGATCGACGCGATGGCGCACGGCCACGATGCCCAATGGCTCGGCCTCGATTCCCGCCTCCTCCCGTACTTCGCGGACCAGGGCGGCCTCGAGGGACTCTCCGGGATCGACCTTGCCGCCGGGGAACATGAACTTGCCGCGGTGTCGGCTATAGGTCAGCCGCACGAGCACGATGCCGTCGACTGATCGCACCACGCCCCCGACGGCGATCACGTTGCGGCAGCCGGACGAGCGAGCCATGGGCCCAGGTTAACGAGCCGTTGGCGCGGCGGCGTGCGACGGGCGTTGGTGGGCAGGGCTTGTGTGGGCAACAATCGGCGTGCTCGCCGACCTGGGTACCGGCACATGCCCGACGCACCGCCGCCTTTCCAAGGTTCGCATCGCGCCTACGACTCGATCGTTCGTCCGAACGTGCCAATCCCCGCCCGCGACGGCGTGGAGTTGGCCGCCGACATCTATCTTCCCGCGCACAACGGCGAGGTTGTGGAAGGCGCGTTTCCGGCAATCGTGGAGCGCACGCCCTATCTCAAGGACGGCACGAACTACGCCCGTCGCGGCCATTGGTATGCCCGACGCGGCTACGCGACCGTGATCAACGATGTCCGTGGGCGCGGCCAATCGGCCGGCGAGTGGTATCCGTTCGCCCTCGAGGCGCCCGACGGCTACGACGTGGTCGAGTGGGTGGCCGCGCAGCCGTGGTGCAACGGGCGCGTGGGAACCATGGGCGCCAGCTACGCAGGCTCGGACCAGAGTGCGTTGGCCACCCTGGATCCGCCGCACCTCGCCTGCCAGGTCGTCGGGCAGGGCACCAGCAACTATCACGTGTCGTCGCTGCGGCAGGGCGGCGCGCTGGAGCAGCGGTTCATTCGCTACGCCTTCCGCATGGCGCGCACCAGCCGCGAAGCCCTGGCCGATCCCGACCTGAAGCGCACCTTCGACGCGGCCGATCTCCAGATTCCGGAGCTGTTCGGCCCGCCACTGCGATTCCGCCCCGGACGGACGGCGCTGCGCCTGCTGCCAACCTACGAGCAGTGGGCGTGGGACATCCTGACCCACGGCGTCTATGACCAGTACTGGATGCAGCGCGGCTACACCATCGACCGCTATTGGGACGAGCACGCCGACGTGCCGGTGCTGTTCCAGAGCGGCTGGTACGACACCTATCCACGCGGCGCCATCGCCAACTACCTCGCGCTCAGCGAGCGCAAGTCCAGTCCTATGCGCCTGGTCATGGGTCCCTGGCGGCACGGCGAGGGGACGGTCGAGGAGAGCACGGCCGGTGACGTCGAGCTTGGCATCGACGCCGCCGCTCCGGCCTACGACGACATGCGGCTGCGCTTCTTCGACGAGCATCTGAAGGGAATCGACACGGGGCTGCGCGGCGCGCCGCCGGTTCGCTACTTCGTGATGGGCGGGCACGAGGGACGCCCGCCCACCGACCTCGACGCATCCCTCTGGCACGGCGGTCGCTGGGAGCGTGCGGCCACGGGGCCGCCCCCGGAATATGAGGAATCGTCGCTCTACTTCCACCCCGACGGATCGCTCCAGGCACAGCCGCCGACCGACCGGCACGAGCCGACCCGGTACACCTACGATCCGCGCGACCCGGTGCCGACGGCCGGCGGGTCGATCAGCGCCTCGGAGGATCTGCTGCCGTCGGGCGGATTCGACCAGCGTGGGCAGCCCGGCCGCTTCTTCGGACATCGCGACACGCTGTCGCTGGCGTCACGCCCGGACGTCGTCTCGTTCGAGACGCCGCCGCTGGAGGCCGACGTGGAGATCGCCGGTCCCGTGGAAGTGCGGCTGTTCGCCGCGAGCAGCGCGGTCGACACGGACTTCACCGCCAAGCTGCTCGACGTGTATCCCCACGATCGCGATGCGCCCGGAAGCACCCCGGGCGGCTACGAGCTGAATCTTTGCGACAGCATCATCCGGGCCCGATTCCGGAACGGCTTCGAGGCGGAGGAGCTGATGACGCCCGGCGAGATCTGCGAGTTTCGGATCATCCTCTATCCCACGGCCAACCGATTCTCACGCGGGCATCGCATTCGGGTGGATATCTCATCGAGCAACTACCCGCGCTTCGACGCCAATCCCAACACCGGCGAGCCGCTGGGGCATGCCCGCCGCGTCAGGACTGCCGACCAGTCGATCTTCCACGACATCAACTGGCCGAGCCGCCTGCTCATTCACGCGCGCGCCGATGCTGGCGACTCGGGAGGCTGAGGCGTGAATCGGACGTTCGGCGGCACGACCGTTTCGTGCGTTCGCGGCGACATTACCGAGCAGCACGTCGACGCGATCGTCAATGCCGCTAACGCCCAGCTGGCCGGTGGCGGGGGCGTGGACGGCGCCATCCATCGCGCCGGCGGGCCGTCCATCATGAAGGAATGCCGCGCGATCGGCGGCTGCCCGACAGGCGAAGCCGTGCGCACCGGGGCCGGGGACCTGCCGGCCGCGCACGTCGTTCACGCCGTGGGACCGATCTGGCGCGGCGGCGAGCACGGCGAAGCCGATCTGCTCGCCTCGGCGTACGCGTCGAGCCTCGCGGCGGCCGCGGAAGGCGGCGCGCGATCGGTTGCCTTTCCCTCGATCAGCACCGGCGCCTACGGCTACCCGAAAGCAGACGCCGCGGCCATCGCGATGGCCACGGTCGCCTCCCGCGCGCCGGCGTTGGACTTCCACGAGGTCCGGTTCGTGCTCTTCAGCGACGCCGATCTGCAGGTCTACCAACAGGCGCTCGCGGACCTCGCGCCGTCCGAAGCGAGTTGCCTCTAGGACAGCGTCGGCGGCCCCATGCGTCGCGGGTCTCTCGTTGGCGGTTGCAGGATCCGTTCCTGGGCTTCGGTGAGCCCCTCCACGCCTTCGCCATCGGGATAGGGCATCCACCAGGCCAGCGGTCGCGGACTGTATTTGTAGAAGATCGTGCGGCGTTCGGCCGCACCGTGCCACGGCAACGGTCCGTGCGTCAGCGCCTCGGTGAAGAGCACCGCGGTTCCCGCGGGTCCCACCACCCGCTCGACGAATGGCTGCGCCTCCTCGAGGTCCTTCCAATCGGCGGGGAAGGGCAGGTTGCTCTTGTGGCTGCCGGGCACGCAGGCAAACCCGCCGTCGCCCGGATTCACGTCCATGAGGTTGATGGCTACGACGCACAGGCCGTTGTAGAAGCGGTCGTCGGCGAACTCGAAGTACTGCGCCGAGTCGTACGGCACGCGCCCGCCGTGCAGGGTGGCGCCGATGGGGCTGAGTCCACCGCGAATTATGTCAAGGTAGGTGTGATCCAGGCGCACGTGGTCGCCCACCATGTCGACGACATAGGGCAGCAGCTTGGGATGGTCGATGAGGTCACGGTAGGCCGCGCCCCACGTCAACAATTCCAGGAAGCGGTGCGAGGACCAGTCCTGGTCCGGCAGCGCCGCAATTTGCTCGTCAAGAGCGTCGTTGAGCGCCGCCACTTCGGCGGCATTCAGCGCGTCTCGCACCACCAGATATCCCTGCAGATCGAAGAGATACCGCTCGTGCTCAGTCATGGGACCATCCACCCGGCATCTGCCGCGGCCCATGCTGGCACATTCGGCAATCGTGGGGGCGGATTGCGATCGTCGGAGTTCCGCCAGGTCCGGCGCTCGGCGCTAGTTCCCCGTCGTTTCGAGACGCACTCGCGGGTCGATATACGTATAGAGCACGTCGACGAGCAGGTTCGCCACGGCGTAGATGACCGCGGACAGCAGGACCAGCCCCTGCACCACCGGATAGTCGCGGTCGATGATGGCGTCGATCAGCCGCAATCCCAGCCCCTGGCGGTGGAACACGGCCTCGATGATCACGGCGCCGGCCAGCAAGCCGCCAAACTCGAGGCCGATGACGGTGACGACGGGAATCAGGGCGTTGCGCAGGGCGTGCCCCATCACCACCACGCGCTCGCGCAGTCCTTTCGACCGCGCCGTGCGCACGTAGTCGCGCGAAAGCACGTCGAGCATGGATGAGCGGGTGAGCCGCGCCAGGATGGCGGATGCGGCGGTGCCCAGCGTGAGCGCCGGCAGGATCAGCTCTTTGCCATAGCCGTTGGAAACGGCCGGGAGCATGCCCACGCCGTCGTCCGTCTGCCATTTGATGGCGAAGACCAGAATCAGGAGCAGGCCGACGAAGAAGGGTGGGAACGAGATTCCCAGGATGGCGAACATCTGCGCGCCGTAGTCGACGAACGTGTGGCGTTTGATGGCCGATACCACGCCCGCTCCAACGCCGATGGTGATGGCCACGGCCATACTCGCCATCGTCAGCGCAAATGTCGCGGGCCAGTGACTCGCAATCATGTCCACGACCGGGCGCCGATAGGCAATCGACGTCCCGAGGTCGCCGCGCACCACGTCCCAGACGTAGAGGACGAACTGGTGCGGCGGCGATTTATCGAGGTTGTAGCTCTCGCGCAACGTCTCGATAGCCTTGCGGCTGACTTCGCCGCCCTCGCGGCTGGTGGCGCCTGAGCCGCCGATTTCGCCCGACTGGTAGAAGATCTCGATCGGGTCGCCCGGAATCAGCCGCATGAGCACGAAGACCACGATCAGCACGCCAAAGAGCACGGGGATCATGTAGAGAACGCGACGGATGATGTATCCAGCCATGGCTACGTCATTCTAGTGGTGAAATCGGACGGCAGGCGCCCGACCGCCTCGTGACGGTCGGGCGCCTGCGGCATTCCGAGGGTCGCTACTCCTGGGTGCTGTAGAACTGCCCGTAGCTGGGCAGGTAGTCAATACCCAAGTGCAGCACGCCGCCGATGCGGTCCGGGTTGGACAGCCAAGGCAGGTAGTCGTGGACCAACGGGATCGCGACCGCGTTCTCCATGAGGTAGAGCTCGGCTTCCTCCCAAAGAGCTCGCTGCTCGTCGGGATCGAAACTGGCTCGCGCGGAGTCCAGCAGACCGTCGATCTTCGCGCCTTCCGTCGCGGTGGCCGGAACGCCGTCCCACTCGAAGAACGAGTAGGCGCGGCCCGGTCGACCGTAGAAGGACGTGTGGAAGCGGTCGTAGAGCACATCGCCGTTCGGACCGGCCACACCGATCCACGTGGTGTGGAAGGCGCCGTCCTGCGCCTGCTCGCGGTGCGTGGCCTCGTCCATCTTCGGGATGTTTACCTGGATGCCCAGGCTCCGCTCGACGTCAAGCTTGAACAGCTCGACCACGGGGTCGCCGCGGTCGGGGTAGCTGATCTCGAGCTTGCGGCCGTCCGGCGCATAGCGGAAGCCGTCTTCGCCGAGGGCGTAGCCGGCCTCGTCAAGCAGCGCGCTGCCCTTGGCCGGGTCATAGGTGTAGAGCTGGCCAGCGGCGTCGCTGCGGCCCACGGTGCCCGGCACCAGCAGGTTGCTGATGTTGGTCGGAGCCGTGCCGCCGTTGGCGCGCACCGTCACGGTTCGCCGGTCGACGCCAAACAGCAGCGCCTTGCGCACGGCCAGGTCGTCCAGCGGCCAGAGCTGCGTGTGCAGCGGCATGTATTGACCCATGCCCGGCGCCGCGAAGCCGATGACGTGGTACTTCGGGTTCTCGGACACGCGCTTGTAGTCGGCGAATGACCAGTTCAACAGGATGTCGACCTCGCCCGCCTCGAAGGCCTGGGCGTTGTCGGTCATGTTGAAGCCGAAGATCTGCGACCGCATGCGATCCGGATAGGCCGGACCCTGGTTCGGCAGGTACGACGGGCCCCAGGCCCAGTGGTCGAACCGCTCGCCGACGATCTTCACGTCGTCTTCCCACTCCAGCATCTTGAAGGGGCCGGTGCCGACCGGATGGCGGTCGAGCTCCGCGCCCATCTCCGTGATGGCCTTCGGCGAGGCGAACACCACGTGCTGGTGCGCGATGAACTTCAGGAAGAACGCCTGCGGCTGGTCGGTGTGGAACCGGACCGTGAAGTCGTTGACCTTCTCGACACTGGAAATGCCGGCGATGTCGCGAACGACGTGGCCGCGCGGCAGCTCTTCGTCGAGGAATCGATCGAAATTGAAGATCATGGCGTCCGCGTCGAACGGCGTCTCGTCGTGGAAGACCACGTCGTTCCGCAGCGGAACCGTCCAGCTCAGCTTGTCATCCGAAACCTCGGGCAGGTCGGAGGCCAGCGTCGGCAGGATCGCGTTTCCGGGGCCGTAGTTGTAGAGCAGCTCGTAGAACATATTCGCCGGCTCGGCGGTGCGTCCGCCCCACGTCGCCGGGTCGAAGTTCGTCGGGTTGCCGAAGGTCATATAGCTGACCTCGCCGCCAACCTTGGGGTCCCACGGCTTCAGGCCGATGTTCACCGCCGAGTCGAGGTTGTGGATGTCGATGCCCGGCGCGCGCTCGGCGGCCTGCTCGACGATCTTCTCGACGACCCGCTCGACGACCTTCTGGACTTCAACCTCGCGGATGACTTCCTGGGTGACGACCTTCTCGACCTGGACCTCTTTGATGGTCTCGACCGGGACTTCCTTGATCACCTCTTTGGTGACGACCGTCTCGACCGGGACTTCCTTCACCACTTCTTTGACTTCGGTGACCGTGACCGTGACCGTCTTCTCGACGACTTCGGCCTCGCCGCACGCGGCCAGAGCGGCTACTCCAACACCGCCCGCCAGCGCCGCCGCCCCACCACGGAGCAGCTTGCGACGACTCAATGACTTACTCGGACCCATAGACTTCCCCTCCTATATGGGGTGAATCGTGCTTGCACGCGGCGCGCATACTACACGAGTCTTGTAAATCAGGCACACGTTTACCTGTTACCGGCACGAGTTCGGGACGCTCAGTGAGACCACGCTCCCGCTTGCGGATCGAGCGCCTCGCGCAGCCCGTCCCCCAACAGATTGATCGACAGCACCGTGATGGCAATGGCCAGGCCGTTGAACGTCGAGATCCACCATGACGACCGCAGCAGGTGCCGGCTCGACGACAGCTCCAGGCCCCACTCGGGCGACGGGCGCTCGGCGCCCAGGCCCAGGAAGCTCAAGCCCGCGGCGGCCAGGATGGCCCCGCCCAGCCCCAGCGTGGCCATGATCAGGATCGGGCTGACGATGTTCGGCAGGATGTGGCGCAGCATGATGCGCGCGTCGGACATGCCCACGGCGCGTGCCGCCCGCACGTAGACCAACTCCCGGGCGGCTAGCGTCGTGGAACGCACGACGCGCGCATAGAACGGGATGCCGGCCACTCCCAGCGCGATCATGGCGTTGTTGAGGCCCGATCCCAGGGCGGCCACGACCGTCATCGCCAGCAGCAAGCCCGGAAACGCCAGCATCACGTCGATGATGCGGCTGATGACCATGTCCACCCAGCGCCCGAAGTAGCCCGCCGACAACCCAATCAGCGTGCCGGCGATGGCCGAAATCGTCACCGCGGAAAACCCGACCCGAAGCGAAATCCGGGAGCCGCGCACAATGCGGCTGAAGACGTCACGCCCGATGTCGTCGGTGCCAAGCGGATGGCCTTCCGACCCCGGAGGCAGCTCGGCCGCCATGATGTCGAAGTGGTTTTCCGGTTCGGTCGCAATCACATCGGCAAAGATCGCCGCCAATGAAATCACGATCAGAACGGCGAGCCCCGCCAGGGCCGCCTTGTTCCGTCGCAGCCGGCGCCACGCCATGGTCCACTCGCTGCGGGGTTTCGGTGCAGCGGCAGCCTCGAGCCCGGTCTTGCCCTCAACAATCGTGTCGCTGGCCAACCTCACTCCTTACAAGTCAATTTCCGACTAGTCCGCAGCAGTCGCTACGGCCGCACCCAGCGGTCGCCCGCCAACGCTATCACTTCAGCCATGCAGGGCCGACCACAAATGCGGTCGACGCGTGCGGGCGTCGCCGGCCTATGGAAGAGCCGCGCACATTCGCCGCGAAACGCGCAAACCGGCGCAGCGTCCCAGATCGCACGCCAACCACGCAAGCCTGCCGTCGGCCAGATTGACACGGTGGCGCGCCACGGCTTACGTTCCACCTTGAGATGACGGCTCGCTTCCGGCGAGTCGAGCGGGTGCGTTTCGTTGATCGCGGCACCCCTGGCATCGTCCGGCCTGAGCCACCAGAACCGTTCACGGCATCCGGGGCAGGTTTCATCTCGCGCAGATCGGCGGGGGAGCGGGAGTGTCGACGGACGCCCTAAGAGAGTCGACGAGCGCAACAGCGCAAGACCCGCTTGAACTGCGGCCGCCGCGCAGCGAGTGGCAGATGTCCTATCGCCGCTTTCTTCGCCACAAGGCGGCCGTTCTTGGCCTCTCCATCCTCATCATCATCAGCCTCGGCGCCATCTTCGCGGACGTGATTGCCATCGAGCCCGAGGCCACCTTTTACAGCTTCGATGAGCTGCAAACCAAGAAGTGGCTGCCGCCGTTGACCGACGGCCACCTGATGGGCACGGACGACATCGGGCGTGACGTGTTCAGCCGCGTGGTCCGCGGCGCTCGCGTGTCGCTGCGCGTCGGATTCTTTGCGGTCGGCATCGCCAGCGTCGCCGGCACGCTCATCGGTCTCGCCGCGGGCTACTTCGGCGGGTGGGTCGACCAGGTGGTCAGCCGGATCATCGACGTCATGCTGGCCTTCCCGGACTTGCTGCTGGCAATTGCGATTCTGGCGGCGCTCGGCCCCAGTCTGGTGAACGCCATGGTGGCCCTGGGGCTGGCGGGCATTCCCGGCTATGCGCGCGTCGTTCGCGGCGCCACGCTGGCCGCGCGCGAGCTCGTCTACGTGCAGGCCGCGCGCGCCGTGGGCATGTCCGACACGCGCATCATGCTGCGCCACATCCTGCCGAACGTGCTCAGCCCGATCCTGATCATGATGACCTTGGGCCTCGGCGGGGCGATCCTCGCCGCCTCCGCGCTCGGCTTTCTCGGCCTGGCGGCCGACCCGCCTACGCCGGAATGGGGCAGCGAGTTGAATCTCTCGCGCGCCTACCTGCGTACCGCCTGGTGGGTGTCCTCGTTCAACGGCCTGGCCATCGCCGTCACGGTCCTTTCGGTCAACATGGTCGGCGATGGCCTGCGCGAGGCGCTCGACCCGCAGGCCAGCTCGTGGGCGCGCTAAAATGCCGCCACCGAAACAGTTTTTTCCTGAAGCAGAATCCCAGCCGGTAGTTGACGTGTCGTGCTCAAGGGAGGTGCTCGATGGGCAGTAGAGGATTAGTAACCCGGCGCAAGGTTATGCGCGGGGGGTTGGCCGCCTTGGCCGGCGGTGTCGGCGCGGCCGCGCTTGCCGCGTGCGGCGAAGCCGAGGTCGTCGAGAAGACGGTCACGGTCACGGTCACCGAAGTCAAAGAGGTGATCAAGGAAGTCCCGGTCGAAGTCCCGGTCACCAAGGAAGTCGAGGTCGAGCGGGTCGTCGTCAAGGAAGTCCCGGTCGAAACCATCAAGGAAGTGCCGGTCGAGACGATCAAAGAGGTCGAGGTCGAAAAGGTCGTCGAGAAGGAAGTCATCAAAGAGGTCTTCGTCGAGAAGGTCGTCGTCGAGGAGAAGTTGGTCGAGCGCGCCAAGGAACTGGTGCCTGGCATCAACATCTTCAGCTACCCCGACGTCATTCCGCTGGGGCCCTACAACCCAACCGTCGGCGGCGAGGTGAGCTACCCGACGTTCGGCAACGCGAACAGCTATCACCCGCTGCGCGCGGCCAGCCGGGCATCGGTTGAGATCGGCAACATGATCCACGAGCCCCTCTACGTGCTGGGCGCGGGCAACGACTTTGCCCCGCTCCTGGCATCGGGCGCCGAGGTTCAGGACGACCGCACCCAGTGGCGCATTCGCCTGCGCAACGACGTGGTCTTCCACAACGATGAGCCCTTCAACGCGGACACGGTGGCGTCGAACTTCGAAGAGATTTTCGACGAGAGCATCGTGCGCGGCGGGATCGTCGGCTTCGCCAACGAGCTCGATCGGGTCGAGAAGGTCGACGACTTTACGGTCGACTTCTTCACCAAGATTCCGAACGCGCTCTTCCTCAAGCCGCTCACCCGCGGCTATAGGCCGTGGCCGTTGGTGGCCAAGGAGATGGGCGACGACTTCGACTTCAACCCGATCGGGACCGGACCCTTCAAGTTCGAAAGCTGGACCGACAACGTCGAGCTCGTCGGCACCCGGTTCGACAAGTACGCCTGGGCCCCGTGGTACTCCGCGAACCAGGGTCCGGCCTATGCGGATCGAGCCGTCGGCAAGGTCCTGTCGAACGACAGCACGGCGCGGATCAACGCGATGGAGGCAGGCGAGGTCAGCTTCCTGCTCCACTTCGTGTTCCCGCACGTGCAGCGCATCTCGACCAACCCGAGCTTCCGGGTTCTGGGAATCTTGAACGAGGGCATGCCGCAGTACATGCCGATCAACACGCAGCTCTTCCCGACGGATGACGTCGAGGTTCGCCGCGCGATGATCGAAGGCATCGACCGCCGCACGGTCACCGTGCGCGCCAACGGCGGCGTGCCGCCGGTGGTCGTCAGCAACTGCCTGACGTCGGAGGCCGTCAAGGGCTACAACCCGGAGGTCAACAACCTCTACACCTTTGACGTACAGAAGGCGCAGGCGCGGCTCGACGCCGCCGGCTGGACGCTGGGCGACGACGGCTTCCGCTACAACGCGGACGGCGAGTTGCTCGAGATCGTCTTCCCGGACACCGGCTTCCCCGTGCGCGAGCTGTTCAAGCTTGACGTCGAGAAGTCGCTCGGCATCTCAGTGCAGATTCCGAAGATGGAAGGCAGCACCTTCAACGAGCAGATGCAGAACGGCGCCTTCCACGCGGCGTACGTGGGTGTCGGCGGGCCGGACGGCGACGTGCTGTGGGACCGCTTCCACACGTCCGTCTACGGACTGCCGGGCCGCGCCTACTCGCGCTGGATGTACACGGACCCGCCCGGAGAGGCCACGCCAGGCGTGGAGCTGGACGCGCTGCTCGACGGCGCCCGGGTCGAGTTCGACGAGGCCAAGCGGATCGAGCTGTGGCAGCGGGCGAGCCACATCATCATGGACAACGCCTTGATGATTCCGTTCGTCACCGAGTTCCTCAGCTGGATCGCCAACACCGACATCGTCGGCGGAAACCTCTTCGTCGGTAACTTCGCGCTGCCGATCTGGAGCGACTGGTACGACAAGCGAGTCGGCTAACCGAAAGGACTTGGCGCACGCAACCGAGTAGCTAAAGGGATCAGGCGCAGGCATGGGTGGATACATCATCCGGCGTCTCCTCTACACGATTCCGGTCGTGTTGGGAGTGCTGGCGACGACGTTCATCCTCCTGCGCCTGATCCCGGGCGACCCGGTTGATCTGTTCTATCTCGGTGGCCAGGATCCGTCCGGCACGGTGTCGTTCGTCGTCACGCCTTCGCAGCAGGGCGCCTACGACGCGCTGCGCAAGGAATTCGACCTCGACAAGCACATCGTCCACCAGTTCTTCATTTACCTATGGGACTTCATCCGCTTCGACTTCGGCAAGTCGATTCGATCCCAGCGCCCGATCAACGAGATCATCGGGGATCACTGGCCCGCCACGATTCAGCTCACCGTAGCCGGGATGGGCATTGCGCTGGTCATTGGCATTGGCGCCGGCGTGATTTCGGCAATTCGGAGCCACACGTGGATCGACTACGCCTCGCAGAGCTTCGCCGTGCTCGGCGTCTCCATCCCGAGCTTCTTCCTCGGCGTCATACTGATCATAATCTTCAGCGTCTTGCTCGGCTGGCTGCCGACGATCTCCAACGGACACGGCAAAGAGCTCATCTTGCCGTCGATCACGCTGGGCACGGCCGCATCGGCGATTCTCGCCCGTTTGATGCGTTCCTCCATGCTGGACGTGCTGTCGCGCGACTACATCCGCACGGCGCGCGCCAAGGGCCTGCGCGAGCGCGCCGTCATCTGGCTGCACGCGCTGCGCAACGCGCTGATTCCGGTGGTCACGGTCGCCGGGCTGGCCTTCGGCGGCCTGCTCACGGGCACGGTCATCATCGAGACAGTGTTCACCCGGCAGGGACTTGGCCTTCAACTCATCTCCGCCATCACCCAGCGCGACTATCCGGTGGTTCAGGGGCTGGTGATGCTCGCGGCGCTGCTCTACGCGGGCATGAACCTCATCGTCGATATCCTCTACACCTATATCGACCCACGCGTGCGGCTCGTGCGCGCATCCGTCTAGCGGGAAGCTCCGGTAACGCCGCGGCCCTGGCGGGCCGCCCCTCGATACAGCCGATCCTGAACTAGAAGTTCGTATACGAGCCGTCGCGGCGGTGGAGCAGCGTCGAGTTCCAGGGGCGAAGCTCCTGGCTCGCCGCCAGGTCCTCGTCAACCTCGATGCCCAATCCCGGCTCGGTCGGCAACGGGTACCAGGTCCCGTCGAGCTCGACCTGCTTGGGATAGATGGCGCGGCGCTCGGGCGTCGTGTCGGAGTTATCCACCTTTGACGCTTCGCGCGGCGGCGTGCGCACCTCCAGCCAGGCGCAGTTGGGAATGGCGGCCAGGAAATGCACCGACGCGGCGGTGCACAGCGGACCGACCGGGTTGTGCGGCATGAGATCGATGTAGTGCGCCTCGCACCAGGCGGCGACCTTCATCGCTTCCGTGAAGCCGCCGACGTTGCAGATGTCGATGCGCATGAAGTTTGCGAGCCCACGCTCGATATACGGCAGTGCTTGCCACTTGCTTTCAAATTCCTCGCCGATCGCAAACGGGATCTCGGTCATCGACCGCAGCGTTTCGTAGGCCTCGGGCGTCTGGTCGCGGATCGGCTCCTCCAGAAAGTCGAGCGCGGCGCGAGGCAACCGTTGGCAGAACGACGCCGCTTCGGCCACCGTCAAGCGGTGGTGGTAGTCGATACCCAGCACCGGCGCCTGGCCAAGGGCCTCGCGCACGCGGATCACCCACTCCGCGGTCAGGCCGATTGAGTCGCGCGGCTCGAAGAGCCGCCCATCCTCACCGGCGTCGGCGGTTCCCAGGCCCAACCGAATCGCCGGCCAACCCTCCGTATGCAGGTGAAGCACGTCCTCGACCAGCTCGGGGCCGTAGGGCGCGGACGCCGTGGCGAAGCCCGGGACGAAATCGCGATGCTTGCCGCCCAGGAGTTCATAGACCGGCACGCCAAGCGCCTTGCCCTTGAGGTCGTAGAGCGCAATGTCGATCGCCGAGATCGCCGCCGTGAGCACCCGCCCGCCCTCGAAATACTGGCTGCGATAGAGCTCCTGCCACAGGGCGCCGATCTGCATCGGGTCGCGCCCGACCAGGAAATCGCGGTAGTGCCGCACGGCGCCTTCGACCGCCCACTCGCGCGCCGACATGCCAGAGCAACCCCAACCAACGAGACCCTTGTCGGTCTCGACCTTGACGATGGTCTCGGCGCGCGGTCCGCCCCAGGGCAGATAGGTCTTGACGTCGGTGATGGTCATGGCACGCTCGCTTTCCTACGGACCGGCGGCAATGCCCTGCCGCCAGCAGTCGGGGAGAGAATCTCCGACGTTGATCGCGTCGTATGTACTCCGCCGTCGCATGACCGAACCCAGGTATACGCCCCGCGACCAGCCATGGCACGAGAGGAAATCCGTGGGCACCGGCTGGTTGTCCGCGTATCCCGCCAGGTCTTCTTGCAGACGGAAACAGGTCTCCGATTCCTCGTCGGGCGAAATGCGATAGCTCACGCACCCCAGGTCCTCATCGTCCGGATGGATGCGCTTGGCCGTCACGAGGTATTCGGACCGCGACCCGAAGATGTTCTGATACCAGCCGCGCCCCCAGATGGTGCGCTCCGGATGGTCGGTGTCGATGGTCACGAACAGAGCCAACGGCAGCGCCAGGCCCAGGGCAGCGCCCAGGAAGCCCGTCACCACATGGAGCGGCCAGGAGGCTCGCAAACGCCTCGCCACCCCCACGGCCAGGATCATCCCCACCAGCCCGGTCACGATCAGGAAGATGGGCACCACCCAGCCGGCCGACCGCACGCCAAACGTCAGCAGCACCGCGATCGCCGCGGCCACGAAGCCCCAAGCAATCCAGACGAACCGTTCGCTGGTCACGGGCTCGCCAAGGACGGCCGCGACTCAGCCGTCCGCGCTGGTGATCTGAAACGAGTAGAGCTGCGCGTCGTGCATGTAGAACCGCAGGTGGCGGTGCGGGATGAAGGTGGTATACACCGTCCCTGATTCGGTCCCCTCGGGCAGCGGCAGCGTCGCGTCTCCGCCCCAGGTCACGACGTGCGAAATCGAGTCTCCAGTGAACACGTCACAGTCGTCCGCGGAGCGTCCCTCCATCACCCGGTAGGTCACGTCCGCGGCCTCCACCTTGATGTAGCCCTGCGGCCCGCAGGAAGCGTTGATCACCAGCCGGTCGCCCGGCGCGATGAACGCCTCCGTCAGCAGCATGCCCACGTGCTTGTCGTTCGTCCCGACCGACACGAAGCCATGCCGCCGCAGTTTGCCCAGTCCCAATCCGTAAGGATTGCGATCCGTCGCGGTCTTGGCGCCTGAGCCCCCGTAGTAGAACCACGACTCGTCGCCCACCTCCACCATGTGCGGCGCGGCCACGACCAGCTCGTCGAACGAGCCGGGGCCTCCGCCGGGGATCCAGGTGTGGGTCGGTTGCAGGCGGTCCCAGTTGCGCGCGTCGCGGCTGAAGGCCAGCTGCGGATGCAGCTTGTACTCCGTCATTCTGAGCACGCCCAGGAACGCCACCCAGTGGCTCCCCAGACGGTAGGGCCGCATGCTGTAGAACGAGTCGTCCAGGTTGTCCAGCTCCGGGTCCGGCGCCAGAGCCAGCCGCGGCTCGCTCCAGTGGTGGAAGTCCCGGCTCTGCGACTGGAAGATGCGCCGCATCCCGCGCCGGTTCGACAAACCATGCGCCGGATCCGTGGTCGAGCCGCCGGCGATGGCCTTTTCCACCAGCCCCACCCGCGGTCGCGGCGTCATCTCCATCCACGGATGCCGCGTCAGGATGTTGTAGGTGCGCGTCTCGGGGTCGAAGAAGGGATAGATGCTGTCGCCCTGCTTCGCGCCCAGACCCTCGAACATGGGCGGCTCGTCGTAGGTCGTCCAGTGGATGCTGTCGGCGGAATAGGCCCGCCGCACGTTCGCCCCGGGCAGCTCGTCCGCCACCCGAAACCCCGGCGGCCCGATCTCGTAGATCGCCTTGTAGCGGCGCGCCGGGTCGGTCTCCAGCGGATCGTCGAGCGGCGCCAGCCCCCACACGTTGCCGTGGGTGCGGTCGCCCATCACGATGTTGGTGTCGTGTCCGTCCTCGTGCACGATCCCCATGGGCGGCTTCTCCCAGTTGAGGCCGTCGTCCGAGCGCGCGTAGCAGACGCGAAACCGGGAAATGTCGTAGTCGATCAGGGTGCCGCCGGTGCGGGCCGCCTTCTCGTGGTCGATGTCGAAGTCGGTGTACAGGAGGTGAAAGACGCCGTCGTCGTCACGCCAGAGCTTGTAGTCGTCGGCGTGCATGTTGACGTGGTGCTCCCACGGCTTGTCTTGGATCAGGATCGGGTTGCCCTCGAACATCGCCGGCGTATGCACCGTGCGGGTGATGTTCTGGATCTCCTCGATCATCCCGGTATCGAAGAAGTACTGCGGCGTGTCGCGGATGTGCAGCTCGGTCGAATCGAGGTCAGCCATGGGTGTGCTCCCGTGACTCAGACCTAGCGACCGTAGCACCTTCGATGGCAGTACAAGTCGCATGGCGAAGTGCGGGGCCGCCCCCACGCGCGCGGCGCATGGGAGTAGCCCGTCGAGCTACGGGTCTTCGTTGACCACAGCGTCGTCGAGGTGTTCGTGAAAACCAAGCAATGCGCGGCCGTTCGCGTCTATCCGGAGCGGGCCGACAGCATTGGGGTCTCGATGCGAGCGCAAGGCGCCGACGCGTGGAAGATGCGCTCGATCTGGAGTTGACGCCGTCGCTACCGCAGCGTCGGGAACCGACCTTCCTGGACAGCGCCGCCGTTGCCGCCGCCTGAGCGATCCCGTCCCATTCCCAGGACTTGGTCAGCCCTCCGAGCTGTCGATTTGAAAGGAATAGAGCTGCGCGTCGTGCATGTAGAACCGCAGGCGGCGGTGCGGGATGAAGGTGGTATACACCGTCCCTGATTCGGTCCCCCCGGGCAACGGCAGTGTCGCGTCGCCGCCCCAGGTCACGACGTGCGAAATCGAATCTCCGGTGAACACATCGCAGTCGTCCGCGGACCGACCCTCCATCACCCGGTAGGTCACGTCGGCGGCCTCCACTTTGATGTAGCCCTGCGGCCCGCAGGCGGCGTTGATCACCAGCCGGTCGCCCGGCGCGATGAAGGCCTCCGTCAGCAGCATGCCCACGTGCTTGTCGTTCGTCCCGACCGACACGAAGCCATGCCGCCGCAGTTTGCCCAGTCCTAACGCGTAGGGGCTGCGATCCCGCGCGGATAGGGCGCCGGCGCCCCCGAAGTAGAACCACGACTCATCGCCCACGTCCACCATGTGCGGCGCCGCCACGATGAACTCGCCGAACGAGCCCTTCCCCCCGCTCTCAATCCAGGCGTGCGTCGGCCGCAGGCGGTCCCATTGGCGCGCGTCCCGGCTGTAGGCCAGCTGCGGGAACATCGTGCGCGTGGTCATGTTGAGCACGCCCAGAAACCCGACCCAATGGCTGCCCAGCCGGTAGGGCCGCATGCAGTAGAACGAGTCGTCCAGGTTGTCCAGCTCCGGGTCCGGCGCCAGCGCCAGCCGCGGCTCGCTCCAGTGGTGGAAGTCCCGGCTCTGGGCAAAGAAGATGCGCCGCATCCCCCGCCGGTTCGACAGCCCGTGCGCCGGGTCGGTGGTCGAGCCGCCGGCGATGGCCTGCTCCACCAGTCCCGCCCGCGGCCGCGGCGCCAGCTCCATCCACGGATGGCGCGTGAGGATGCAGTACGTGCGAGTCTCGGGGTCGAAGAAGGGAAAAATGCCGTCGCCCTGCTTGGCGCCCAGGCCCTCGAACATGGGCGGCTCGTCATAGGTCGTCCAGTGGATGCTGTCGGCTGAATACGCGCGTCGCACGTTCGCCCCGGGAAGCTCGTCCGCCACCCGAAAGCCCGGCGGTCCGATCTCATAAAACGCCTTGTACCGGCGCGCCGGGTCCGTCTCCAGCGGATCGTCCAGCGGCGCCAGGCCCCACACGTTGCCGTGCGTGCGGTCGCCCATCACGATGTTGGTGTCGTGGCCATCCTCGTGCGTGATCCCCATCGGCGGCTTTTCCCAGGTGACGCCGTCCTCCGAGCGCGCGTAGCAGACGCGAAACCGGGAAATGTCGTAGTCGATCAAGGTGCCGCCCGTGCGGCGCGACTTCTCGTGGTCGATGTCGAAGTCGTTATAGAGGAGGTGGAAGACGCCGTCGTCGTCACGCCAGACCTTGTAGTCGTCGGCGTGAAGGTTGACGTGGTGCTCCCACGGCTTGTCCTGGACCAGGATCGGGTTGCCCTCGAACATCTCCGGGCTGTGCACGGTGCGGGTGATGTTCTGGATCTCCTCGATCATGCCCGTGTCGAAGAAGTACTGCGGCGTGTCGCGGATGTGCAGCTCGGTCGAGTCGAGATCAGCCATGGTTCGGTCCCCGCAGCCGTGATGGGGTCACGGTAGCACCGGGGCCTCCGTGTGAATCCGCCGTTGCGCGCTAGGTGGCCGTGGATCCTTCGAGACGCACACGTGGATCGATGTAGGTGTAGAGCACGTCCACCACGAGGTTCATCAGCGCGTAGACCACCGCCGCCATGACGACGAGACCCTGAGCAATGGGGTAGTCGCGCTGGTTGACGGAATTGATGAGCTGGAATCCCAGGCCCTGGCGGGTAAACACCGCTTCGACCACCACGGCCCCACCCAAGAGTCCGCCGAACTCCAGCCCGATCACGGTCACGACGGGGATCAGCGCATTGCGCAGCGCGTGAAGCCAGATCACGGCCCGCTCACGGAGGCCCTTGGCGCGCGCGGTACGGATGTAGTCCCGCGACATGACGTCCAGCATCGATGACCGGGTCAGGCGAGCCAAGATGGCGGAGGCCGCCAAGCCCAAGGTGATCGACGGCAAGATCAGCTCCTTGCCGTGACCGTTTGAGATAGCCGGCAGCCAGCCGAGCGTGATGGCGAAGATGAAGATCAGCACCAGCCCAACCAGGAACTGCGGCACCGACACGCCGATGATCGCGAACATCTGGGCCGCGTAGTCGATGATGGTGTGGTGCTTGATCGCGGATAGGATCCCGGCGGTCAGGCCCACGACAATGGCGACCGACATGCCCACCAGCGTGATCTGCATGGTCGCGGGCCAATGGTCCCCAATGATGTGCAGGACCGGCCGCTTCTTGCGGATGGATATCCCAAGGTCGCCGCGCGCCAGGTCGGCCACATACAGCACGTATTGGTGCGGCACCGATTTGTCCAGGTTGTAGGCCTCGCGCAGCCGCTGCAACGTGGCCTCCGACTCCAGGCCGGCCGCCGATGCGCTGGCTTGCCCCGGCTGATCTTGGCCGAAGTAGTAGAGGGTGATCGGGTCTCCGGGAACCAAGCGCAGCAACACAAACACCACCGTCACCGCCCCCAGGGTGACGGGAACGATGTAGAGCACCCGACGCAGAACGTAGGCGCCCATGGCTATGCCAAGCGGGCGCGGCGCCTGGGGGCGCCGCGCCCGGCTTCAGTTCGACCTATGCCGCGTGGCGGCATGGTGGCAACCGAGGCTGTCCTCATCGACAACGATGCTGTAGGCGCTCCTAGTCCTTGCTGTAGAGGTCACCGAAGTAGGGGTGCGACGCCCCACTGCCGATGAACATCCGTCCGCCGACCGTCGCCGGATTCGTCAGCCACGCCAGCAGCGACTGCACCAGCGGGACGCCCACCGCGTTCTCCATCAGGAGATACTCGGCGTCCTTCCACATCTGCACGCGCTTCTCGGCGTCGAACTCGGTGCGCGCACCGTCCAAGAGCGGGTCGATACGCGAATCCGGATTCGGGACGCCCGGCTCGCCGGAGTACTCGAAGAACGTCCACGCCCGGCCGGGCTTGCCCAGCAGCGACGTGTGGAACCTCGTGTACAGCGCGTCGCCGTTGCGACCGCCCACGCCGTTCCACGCGTGGTGGTAGAGCCCCTGGCTCATCCCCTCGGCGAACGTTGGGAAGTCGATGTTCGGCACGTCCACGAAGATGCCGATGTTGGACTCGATGTCCAGCTTGAACAGCTCGCAAATCGGATTCGGGGTGTTCGGGAAGATCACCTCGAGCCGCTTGCCCTCCGAGTCGTAGCGGAAGCCATCCTCGCCCCTCGCGTAGCCGGCCTCGTCCAGAATCTGGTTCGCCTTGGGGACGTTCCAGTCATACAGCTTCGACGCCTCTTCGCTGAAGCCGATGGTGCCCGGCGCAAGCAGATTGCTTACCAGGGTCGGCGCGAGCCCGCCGTTCTGGCGCACGGTCGCGGTCCGCCGGTCGAGCGCGTGAATCAGCGCCTTCCGCACGTTGATGTCGGTCAACGGCCACTTGATCGTGTTCATCGGCACGTACTGGATGTCGTTGAACAGCAGCCCAATGACGTGGAAGGCAGGATTCTCCGAGACGCGCTGCACGTCCGGGAACGTGAATTGCAGAGAGATGTCGATCTCGCCGGCCTCGAACGCCTGCGCCCGGGCGGCGAAGTCCATCGACAGCTGGAGAATCCTGGCCGTGTCGGCAAGGCCCGGCCCCTTGTTCGTCGCAAACGGCGGGCCCCACGTGTAGTCGTCGAACCGCTCGTACAGGAGATCCACGTCGTCGGTCCAGCTCACGAAGCTGTAGGGGCCCGTTCCAACCGGATGGCGCTCGAAGTCCTGCCCCATCTCCGTGATGGCCTTCGGAGACCCCATCACCAGCGAAGGGGTGGTCAGGAATTCCGGCAACAACGGCTGCGGTCCGTTCGTATTGAACCGGACCGTGAAGTCGTCGACCTTCTCCACGCTGGCAAACGCGCCGATCTCGCCCGCGACCGAGCCACGCACGGCGCTCTCATCGAGATATCGCTCGAAGTTGAAGACCACGGCATCGGCATTGAACGGGGTGCCGTCGTGGAACTTCACGTCGTTGCGCAGCGGCAGCGTCCACGACATGTGATCGTCGGAGACCTGGGGCAGATCCGACGCCAGGTGCGGCTGCAGGACGTTGTCCTCCCCGAACACCACCAGGCGCTCGAACATCGGCGACGTCGCCTCGGGTCCGCGCGTAATCCAGGACAGCGGGTCCAGCGAGTTCGGATTGGTGAACGTGAAGTAGCTCACCTCGCCGCCCACGATCGGGTCCCAGGGCTCGCCACCGATGTCCACAATCTTGCTGAGCAAGTGCGCGTCGACGCCGGGAGCGCGCTCACGGGCTCGCTCAACGATCTTCTCGACGATGACTTCCCGGATGACTTCCTTCTCGACGATCTGCTGGACCGGGACTTCCTTGATAACTTCCTGGGTCACGATCGTCGCGACCTCGACCTCTTTGATCACCTCTTGGGTGACGATGGTCTGGACCGGGACTTCCTTGATGACCTCCTTGGTGACGATCTTCTCTTCGCCGCATGCGGCGAGTGCGGCCGCTCCGACACCGCCGGCTAAGGCAAGGACTCCACCGCGCAACGCTTGACGGCGCGAGAGCGAAGACTTCATACCCATGTCTCTACCTCCCCCAGACATTCGGATATCAGATTCTTTCTACAGCAAATCATCCTACTCCTTACCCCTCACGCGTGACAATGTGGCGGCGGCGTTGAGCGGAGGCTAGCCGGCCCAGGCCGACGCCTGCGGATCGAGCGCCTCGCGGAGGCCGTCGCCGAACAGATTGATGGCAAAGACGGTGATCGCCAACGCCAGTCCATTGAACGTCGGGATCCACCAGGCCGTGCGGAAGTAGTTGCGATTCAGTGAGAGCTCGAGTCCCCATTCCGGCTCGGGTGGACCGGCCCCCAGACCGAGAAAGCTGAGGCCGGCGGCCGACAGCATGTTGGTGCCCAGACCGAGCGTCGCGAGAATCAGAATGGGGCTGATCACGTTCGGAAGAATGTGCCGAAAGATGATCCGTCCGTCGCGCATGCCGACGGCCCGCGCCGCCCGCACATATGTGAACTCGCGCGCCGACAGCGCGGTGCCTCGCACGACGCGGGCGTACCCCGGAATCCCGGCGATCCCCAGCGCGATCATGGCGTTGTTCAGGCCGGGACCCAGCCCCGCCACGATGGTGATGGCCAACAGCAGGCTGGGAAATGCCAGCATGACGTCCAGCACGCGGCTGATCAGCATGTCCGGCCAGCGGCCGAAGTAGCCCGCGACCAATCCCAAGATAGAGCCGCCAACCGCGCCGATTGCAACCGCCGTGAATCCGATGCGCAAGGAGATGCGCGCCCCGCGCACCACGCGGCTGAACACGTCGCGGCCGATGTCGTCCGTGCCGAACAGGTGGCCATCGGTGCCCGGCGGCAGCAGCGCACCCGGAACGTTGTAGTAGTCCAGCCGCTCACTGGCGATCACGTCGGCAAAGATCGCCCCGCTGGCCATCACGATCAGCACGGCGCCGCCGACGAGGGCGCCCTTGTTCCGGTAGAGACGGCCCCACGCCAGCGACCATTCGCTGCGCGGCTTGACCTGCGCGGCGCCCTGGAGGGCCGCCTCGCCCACCACTCGTGACTCCAAGCTCAACGGCCGCTCCCTGTCCCGTTTCACATGCGCACCGCGGCGCGGACATCCAGGTCGACGGGCAGCAGGGCCGGCCGGAGCGGGCACAAGCAATCAGCCCGGCGACCTCCGCTGTCGTTTGAACCTAAACTGCTCGACCGTGAAGCGTCAATCTCACGCTGAGTAACGGAGGCGTCACGCACCGAGCCGCCGTGCGACATAATGTCTCCGCCGACATGCGCCGGAGCCCATCGTGAAGCTCTGCATCTCCATCGCGTGCTATCGCTGGGCCTTCCAGCCTTCGATTCGGCGCGACGGCCCCGAATACCGCGCGGGCGGCGGTCCGCTGGCCTACTTGCAGTCCTTCGAAGCCCCGCCGCCCGAAGACAATCGCTTCTTCTGGATGGTCGACAAGACGGCCGAGCTGGGACTTCAGGGGCTTTACGCGCATCCCGGCGAGTACGTCGACGACCGCGCCGGGGCGGAAGCCATGCGCCGCAAAGTCGAGGACCGGAGATTGATCTGGAACGGCGGACTCACCGTCAACATGGCCGCCACCGACGACGAGTGGGAGAGCTTCGAGTACGACAACGCCGTGCGTCAGCTCAAGCTCAACCACTGGGCCGGCCTCAACATCGCCACCATGACCCACCGGTTGCCCAACGTGCACAACCACTTTTCGAACGACCCGCCGATCGACGAGCAGATGGCGCGCGCGGCCAAGCATCTCCCGACGCTGACGCCGGTGGCCGAAGAGCTTGGCGTGATCATGGCCTGGGAAAACCACATGGACTACCAGGTCGCCGAGGTCGCGGGCGTGGTGGACGAGATCGACTCGCCCTGGCTGCGGATCACCCTCGACACCGCCAATCCATTCCCCAGTCTCGAAGACCCGCTGGAGGGCGCGCGCCTTGCCGCGCGAAACGTCGTGGCGGTGCACTTCAAGGACTTTCGCGCCCAACCGCTGCGCGCGACGTGGGAGCCGCACTTCCACTATTCGCCCGTGGGGCACGGCGACTCGCCCATCGGCGAGATCCTCGCGGTGCTCCAGGCCGAGGCGCCGGATCCGGCCAACCTGCTGGCCAACATCGAGATTTCACCGCCGCCGCAGCACGATCCGGAAACCTGGGTGCTCGAGAGCAAGCGCTGGCTGCTGGAAGAGCAGGGCCAGTACTTCGAGCCCCATCTCTCCGTCCAATGAAGCTCGGCCTCTCCCACGAGACCTATCGCTGGGTCGCATTTCCGTGGATGCGTTCCGACGACCCGGAGTTCGTTGGTGAAATGCAATCGCCCATCTACCTGCGCGGCATCGACCCGCCGCCGCCCGGGAAATTGCCCATCGACTGGATGGTCGATCGGGTCACGGCGCACGGTCTTTCGTCGCTGGCCATGGACTGCGGCTGGTTTGCGGATGTGGAGCGTGCTCACGCGTTCCGCGACCGAATGGCCGATCGCCGTCTCAGCTATCTCGCCTCCGTTTCGGTGGACCTGGCCGCGGCGCCCGACGACTGGGGCAGCGGGACCTATGACCCCTCGTGGGGAAGTCGCCGCGTCCCGACCTTCGACATGGCGCGGGCGACCGCGGTGCGGACCGGCTGGACCGGCGGCGCGCCCTTCGACATCGCCGTCCGAGCCATGGAGCTGGCACGGGCAGCCGGCGCCGGCGTCCTGAGTCTGGTCCACGGCCATCCCGGCCGCTCGGACCACTACACCAAGGACCCACCGATCGAGGAGCAGATCGACCGGATCATTGGCAACGTCACGACGCTGCTGCCCATCGCCGAGGACATGGGGCTGACGCTGGCAACCGAAAACCACATGGACTACCGCTGCTCGGAACTCGCTCTCGTCCACGAGGGCCTGGGCGCGTCGACGCTGCGGCACGTGTTCGACTTCGCCGACTCCATGGCAGTGAACGAAGACCCGCTCGACGGCGTGCGCCACGTGGCCCGCTATACCATCGCGACGCACCTGCGGGATATGCGGGCGCAGCCCATCACCCAGGTTGCGACCGGCGCCTTCTATCACACGCCGATCGGCCTCGGCAGCGTCCCGATTCGGGCGATGCTCGACATCCTGCAGGCCGAGGCGCCGGACCCCGACGGCCTCTGCCACTACGTCGAGGTGGTCCCGCGGCCCGACTACGACACGGAGCACTGGCTAACGGCCAGCTTGAACTGGCTGCGCACCGAGTGCGCCGCCTACTGGAGCTAGCCGCTCCACGGGCGACCGCGCGGACTCGCCGGGGCACAGACGCCTCGGGAGTACCCTGCTCCGCAACCCGCCGCTGACGCCGAGAGTGCGAATGGACTACGACGCGATCATCATCGGCTGCGGCCACAATGGCCTCGTGGCGGCGTTCTACCTGGCACGGGCCGGGTTGCGGGTGCTGGCCCTGGAGCAAGGCCCCAAGGTCGGCGGCGCGGCCACCACCGACGAGATCTTCCCCGGCTACCACTTCTCGACCTGCGCCCACAGCTTCGTGCTGTTCCATCCGAAAATCTTGGACGACATGCGGCTCGTGGATCTCGGCCTGCGCGTGTTTCGCCGCGATCCCCCGCAGTTCCACCCATTTTCCGACGGCGAATACCTCTTGGCATGGAACGACCTGGATCGGACCAAAGAATCCATTGCGCGCATCTCGCGGCGCGATGCTGAAGCCTATGGTGCTTATGTCAAGTTCTGGCAGCGGGCCGCCGGGCTCTTCGACCCCTATCTGCTGACCTCACCACCGACGCTGGGTGAATTCCTCCGCGCCGCCGAGGACGGGCCGCACGCCTCCATCGCGCACACGCTCGTCACCGGCACCCGGCGCCGGCTCCTCGACGATTACTTCGAGTCGCCGCGCGTCAAGGCGTCGCTGGGCACCACCTTCGACGCCGGCACCACCGACCACGCCGGCGGGCTGCTCTATTTCGCCTTTGCCGCGGCGCTTTCGTCGCGACTGGGCCGGCGTGGACTGGTGGGATTCCCCCAGGGCGGAATGGGAGCCGTCACCGGGCTGCTGCGCCAAGCGGCCGAGAGTGCCGGGGCGCAGGTGCGCACCTCGTCGCCGGTCGCAGGCGTGCATGTGGGCAATGGACGCGCCGACGGCGTCGTTCTCGGCGACGGCACGGTCATCACCGCACGGATCGTGCTGTCCAACGCCGACCCGCAGCGCACGCTCGCCCACCTGGTTTCATCGGAGCACTTGCCGGACCAGTTTGTGCGTTCCGTTCGCCGCCTGCGCATGAACGCGGGCTACCTGAAGCTCCATTGCGCCACGACCCGCCTGCCGGACTGGCGCGCCCTGCCGGGCGACGGTCCGCAGCACGGCGCCAACGTGCGCATCTGCGAATCGCTGGACCACATCGACCTGGCGTGGACCCAAGCCCGCGCCGGCCGGATGCCCACGGAACCCGTTCTCGGGCTGGTGTGCCCGTCCGTCTACGACCGCTCGGGCGCGCCCGCCGGCCACCACACAATCTCGATTTGGGTTGAGTACGCGCCCGTGGGACTCTCACCGGCAGCCTGGGAGTCCCAACGGGCCCGAATCACCGACGCGCTGATCGCCCAGGTCGCGCGCTACGCGCCCAACTTCCCCGACATTGTGACCGACGCGTTCCTGCATGGGCCGCCGGAGATCGAGGCCCGGGCCGGTATGACGCGGGGCAACATGCATCACGTCGACATGACCATCGACCAGATGCTGGGCGCGCGTCCGCTGCCCGGCTGCGCGGCGTATCGGACGCCGCTCAGCGGGCTCTATCTGTGCGGGTCGGGCTGTCATCCCGGAGGCGGCGTCAGCGGCGTGCCCGGCCACAACGCCGCCCAGACCGTGATCCGCGACCTCAACGGCGTTGCGGCCGGGCGCAGGCCGCGCGCTACCATCGGCGCCGCGCGGCCTGCGCCACCGGACGGCTTGAGAGGCAGAAGTCTGTGATGTCCACCCGCACCTCGTCTTCGTCGGACCAACTGCTGGGCAGAGCCAAGCGCGTACTCGCGGCGGGAGCGTTGGGACGGTTCAGCATTCCGGACGAGGTGAGCGTGGTGTTCGAGTCCGGCTCGGGCAGCCGTCTCCGCACGGTCGACGGCGATGAGTACCTCGACTATCTGCTGGGCTCCGGGCCGGTCCTGCTCGGCCACGCGCATCCGGCGGTGGAAGAGGCCGTGCAGGCCCAGCTGAGTCGCGGCACGACCTACTTCTTCCTCAACGTGCCGGCCATCGAGCTGGCCGAGCGGCTGATCGACGCCGTGCCCTGCGCCGAGCAACTCCGCTACACGAGCACCGGCACCGAGGCGACGCACCTGGCGCTGCGGGGCGCGCGGGCCTTCACCGGGCGCTCCAAGATTCTCAAGTTCGAGGGCGCCTGGCACGGCATGCACGACTACGCGCTGTGGGGCACCGTGCCGACCGAGGCCAGCGACTATCCGCACGCCGAGCCGGACTCGGCCGGGATTCCGAGCGTTCTCGGCGACGAGGTATTGGTGGCGCCCTTCAATGAGCTGGAAGTCACCCAGCAGATCATCGAGGCGCATGCTCACGAGCTGGCCGCCGTGATCGTGGAGCCGCTGCAGCGAGTGCTCAAGCCCGAACCCGGCTTCCTCGAAGGCCTGCGCGAGCTCACCACTCGTCTCGGCATCGTGCTGATCTTCGACGAAATCGTCACCGGCTTTCGGATCGCCTGGGGCGGTGCCCAGGAGCGCTATGGCGTCGTGCCCGACATGGCCACCTACGGCAAGGCGATGGCGGGAGCGTTTCCGCTGGCGGCGATCATGGGACGCGCCGACGTCATGGACGTGTACGCCCGCCAGTCGCGCTCCACGCGCGACGTCGCCTGGGCCAGCGGCACGTTCAGCGGCAACCCCGTCGCCGGCGCCGCCGGCATCGCCGCGTTGGATGTGCTGTCGGGTGACGGGGTCTACGACCGTCTGCAGGCCACCGGGTCGCGCCTGCGCCGGGGTATTGAAGATCTGGGCCGCAAGCACGGCGTTCCCACGCAAGCGTTGGGAGAAGACCCTGTCTTCGGCGTGCGATTCATGGAAAACTCCCAGCCCAAGACGTGGATGGACCTGCAAGAGCACGACGGCGACTTCGGCCATCGCTGGAGCATCGAGTGCATTCGCGGCGGGCTGCTGCTCAACCCCAACGAGAAGTGGTACGTCTCCATCGCGCACGATGACGCCGACCTCGATCGCACCTTCGAGATCGTCGACGGTGCGTTCCGGCGGGCGCTCGGATAGCGCGGTCGCGGCGTCCGCCGACTAGGCCGCAAAACTGGTGAGAAGCTACCCGTAGCTTGCTTGTAGTCGGTTCGAGACCGTACCATGCTGGCGGTTCGCCTCGGGGCTCCACATTGGATCTCCGAATTGCGTGCGTTTGCACGCAACATTTGCAGACGGTGGGCACTGAGGTCCGCCGTTACGGCTCAGGAGCAGGTGATGCGCTGGAAGCTGGCGTTGGTTCTGATGATGGTGGCCGTCTTCGCCGTCGTCATCGCGGCGTGCGGTGAGGATGCCGAAGAAGAAATGGTGGAAGAGGAGCCGGCAATCAGCCGCCTGGCCACCGTACAGGAGCGTGGAAACGTTATCTGCGCCAGCCGCAATGACGTCCCCGGTTATGGTTCGCTGGACGCCAACGGTCGCAACGTCGGATTTGACATCGACCTGTGTCGTGCGGTTGCCGCCGCGGTGCTGGGTGACGCCGAAGCCATTGAGATCGTGCTGATCACAGCGGCCGAGCGTGGCCCGACGATCCAGTCCGGCGACGTGGACCTGCTGGTCCGCACCGTCACCTGGACCACCTCCCGCGACGCCGGGTGGGGGAACTACATCCACACCACGTTCTACGACGGCCAGGGCTTCATGGTCTCCAAGGACCTTGGGGTGACTTCCGCCTATGAGTTGGGCGGCGCCTCGGTCTGCGTCACCAGCGGTACGACCACTGAGCTGAACATGTCCGACTTCTTCCGCCAGAACAACCTCGAGTACAACCCGATCGTGTTCGAGGACACCGACGTCGTGCTGGACGCCTACCAAGAAGGCCAGTGCGATGTCTTCACCAACGACCGCTCGCAGTTGGCCGCGCTTCGCAGCGCGCTGCCGAACCCGGGCGACCACGTGATCCTGCCGGAGACCATCTCCGAGGAGCCGCTTGGTCCGGTCGTCCCCCACGGTGACGAGCAGTGGTTCGACCTGGTGAAGACGGTGATCGCTGGGATCATCTACGCCGAGGCTTACGGCGTGAACAGCGGCAACGTTTCGGCGATGGCCGCCGGCGACAACGTGAAGGTGAAGCGCCTGCTGGGTACCGAAGGCAGCTTCGGCCAGGAGACCCTCGGCCTGAGGGAGACCTTCATGCAGGACGTGATCAGCAGCGTGGGCAACTACGGCGAGATCTACAACCGCAACCTCGGCCCGGAGGGCATTGACCTCCCGCGCGAGGGCGGTCGGAACGCGCTGTGGGCCAACGCCCCGTGCACGGATTGCCCGAAGGGCGGTCAGATCTACGCACCGCCGCTGCGCTAGTCCGATCCCGCGAATAACGGGAATGCAATCCGGGGGGATGCGCGAGCATCCCCCCGGTTGCTATCCGGCCTCCGAAGCCGCTGGCCCCCGGCTCATCGCGCCTTCCTGTAGGCTGCCCTCGTGAACCGGTTGCTCTACGTTCAAGGCGTCCCGTTCTGGCGCAACGTGGTCGTGTTGCGCTGGGCGGTGCAGATCGTCTCCGCGATCCTGGTCATCGCGGTGATCGCGGGGTTCTTTGGCAACGTGTCAAGGGAAATCGCCGCGCGGGACATTCCCTTCGGCTATGGCTTCCTCGACCGCGAAGCCCAGATTCCCATCGGCGAGTCGATCATTGGCTACCACCCGTCCGACAGCTTCGCGTACGGGCTGCTGGTCGCTGCGCTAAACACCGTCAAGGCCTCGGTGCTGGGGGTCATTCTCGCCACCCTGCTCGGCATTCTCGTCGGCGTGGCGCGGCTCTCGCCAAATTGGCTGCTAAACCGGATCGCCCTCGTCTACATCGAGGTCTTTCGGAACATTCCGCTGCTGGTTCAGCTGCTGTTCTGGTTCCTCATCGTCCTGAGCTTGCCCACGGTGCGCGAGGGCTACGTCGCCTTCGACGCCTTTTATCTCAGCAACAGCGGCGTCAACCTGCCCTGGCCGGTGCCGCAAGACGGCTTCTGGCTCTGGGCGCTTGTCACCGTCGTCGGCATCGTCGTTGCCGCGGTCGTGGCCCGTCGCCTGCTTTGGCGCGAAACCGAGACGGGCAAGCCGAGCTATCCCATCCTTACGGGGCTCGCGATCGCCATCGGCGTGAGCGTGATTGCACTGCTCGTCCTCGGGCCAATGTCCATGGGGATTCCAACTCCCGAAGGCAGGTTTGGACGACTGCAAGGCGGCGCCGAGCTCAGCGGCAGCTTCACGGCGCTGCTCATCGGGCTGGTCATGTATACCTCGTCGTTCATCGCCGAAATCGTCCGGGCCGGCATCCAATCCGTCAGCAAAGGGCAGACGGAGGCAGCGCGCTCGGTGGGGATGTCGGGCATCCTCACGCTGCGGCACGTCACCTTCCCGCAGTCCCTGCGGGTGATCATCCCGCCGACGATCAGCCAGTACCTGAATCTCACCAAGAACTCGAGCCTGGCAGCCGCCATCGGCTACCCCGATCTGGTGAGTGTGGCGAGCACCATGACCCAAACCGCGCCGGCCATCTCGCTGATTCTGGTGGTGATGCTCACCTATCTGGCCATGAGCTTGACCTATTCGTTGATCGGCAACCTCTATAACCGCGCCATCAGGTTCAAGGGCACATGAGCGCCGCTGTCGCCACGGGGGCCATGGGACGACCGCCGCCTCCTCCGCCCATGACCGTGGGCTACGTGGGTTGGCTGCGCCAGAACCTTTTCAGCTCATGGATCAACAGCCTGGTGACCGTCGTCCTGGCCGCGGTGCTGGCCTGGGCGGCAATCGGCCTCATCAGCTGGGTGATCGTCACCGCCGACTGGGAGGTCATCACCAGCCGGGTTCAGCTCTATTTGGTGGGGCTCTACCCGCAGGAGGGAACCTGGCGGCCCCAAGTCGCCGTGCTGCTGCTCAGCGCTTTGCTGGGAGTTTCCTGGCGCTCGTGGGGAGGCACGGCTCGCGGCTTCGCCATCGGCTTGAGCGCCGTGGCCCTGATCGTCGGCGTGATTCCCCATGGATTGCAGCCACTCAATCGAGTCCTGGTGCTGGCGATCCCGGCGGCGGTCGGCTTGGGCTATCTGGTGTCGCCGCGCCTAATCGCCGGACGGCCCAGGCGCGTCGTCGCCGCTGCGCTCCTGGCCATATTCGTCGGCTTGCTGCTGATCCGCGGCATCGAAGGCGTTCCCGGCTTGGATCCCGTCAATACCAACACCATCGGCGGGCTGTTGCTCAACCTGCTGCTGGCCCTCTTCGGCATCGGCGCCTCGATGCCCATCGGCATTGGGTTGGCGCTTGGACGGCAGAGCAATCTGCCGGTCGTCAAATGGGCCTGCGTCGCGTTCATCGAAATCATCCGGGGCGTGCCGCTCATCACTCTGCTCTTCATGTCCCGCCACATCCTGCCGCTGACGTTCCCCGAGAACATCAAGATCGACACGCTCTACATCACGGGCATCACCATCATGCTCTTCAGCTCGGCCTATATGGCCGAGAACGTGCGCGGCGGCATGGCCGCGGTCGCTCCGGGGCAAACGGAGGCGGCGCGCGCGCTGGGCCTACGCGGTTGGCAGACCACCTTGCTCATCACGCTGCCGCAGGGTCTGCGAAACATCATTCCGGCAATCGTGGGGCAGTTCATCAGCCTGTTCAAAGACACCAGCCTAGTCTTCATCATCGGCATGTTGGATCTCGTCGAGATGGGCCGCGTGACGATTCAGTCGAACCTGGAATTCGTCGACAACGGCCGGGAGGTCTACCTGTTCATTGCCGTGGTGTTCTGGATTTTCTGCTTCTCGATGTCGTATGTCAGCCGGCGCATTGAACGCGCGCTAGGCGTGGGCCGACGCTAGGGCGGCCCCCGCGGGAGATTGACCATGGCGGAAACGAGTCAGACGAACGGTTCCACCGACATGCCGGCGGACAAAGCGGCAATCCTGGAGCTGCCGCTCGAGCAGCGCGACGACATCATCGTCTGCGAAGGCGTCCACAAGTGGTTTGGCGACTTCTGCGCCGTGCGTGACGTGAGCATGCGCGTCAAGCGGGGCGAGGTCCTTGTCATCTTTGGGCCGTCGGGGTCCGGCAAGTCGACCTTCATCCGCATGATCAACCGCCTCGAAGAGCATCAGCAGGGCCGGATCGTGGTCGACGGCATCGAGATGACCAACGACGTGCGCAACCTCGACGCTATTCGCCGCGAGGTGGGCATGGTGTTTCAGCAGTTCAACCTTTTCCCGCACATGACCGCCCTCAACAACATCATGTTGGCGCCGCAGCGGGTGCGGCACACCCCCAGGGATGAGGCTCAGGAGAGCGCGCTTCAGCTCCTGGAACGCGTGGGCATCCCCGAGCAGGCGAACAAATATCCCGCCGAGCTATCCGGCGGGCAGCAACAGCGCGTGGCCATCGCCCGCGCCCTGGCCATGCAGCCGCAGATCATGCTGTTCGACGAGCCGACGTCCGCGCTCGACCCCGAGATGATCAAGGAAGTGCTGGACGTGATGCGGGAGCTCGCCGCCTCCGGCATGACCATGCTCTGCGTCACTCATGAGATGGGATTCGCCCGCGAGGTTGCGGACCGCATGGCCTTCTTCGACGAAGGCGCGCTGGTCGAGCTGGGCCCGCCCAGCCAGATCTTCAACAACCCGCAGGAAGACCGCACCCAGCTCTTCCTCGATCAAATTCTCTAGGCAGAGCCGCCGGGACTAGGCGCTCCCGGCCGGCATCTCGCGCACCTGCGTGGCGCCGGCGGCGCGCAGCGTGACGACGTTTGCGGCGTCAATCGACTCGTTGTCCGGCAGCGGCGACTGGCCCTTCTGCGCGCCGAGCTGCGCGACGCTCACGAGACCTCGCATCTTCTCCGTCTCCTCCAGCGCGTTCAGATCGCCACCGTAGTAGTCAAACCACGGAAGCCCGGCATCGGTGTAGTCCCGCGCGGTCGGAGGCTCGGTCGGCGGCCGCTCGCCGGTGAGCGCCAGCCATTGGGTGGAGTTGGCGATGGTGATGAAACACCGGCTTGCGTGACGCTGGTCCCAGGCATCCAGACCATATTCGTCTTCGTAGATCTCCTGTCTCATGCGGCCGCCCGGCGCCAGGCCCATGTCCAGAGGCGCCGACACTGCGCCCGGCGGAGCGTACATCGGCCCATGGTCAACCAGCGCGTCTTCCCGCATCGCCTTGGCCAACATCGCCTCATATCGCTCGGCCTTCATCGGATAGGCGATGATCTGCACGCCGCCGTGCTCAGCCGCGCCGGTCAGTTGCTCTTCGACCGAATAGCCCTCGCCCAACGGCATGGCGACGAACTGCCGCACGAGGCCCTTGGCCACGCAGAATCCGTCCAACCACGGCTGCTCCGGCAGCACCAGGTAGTCCTGGGGGTCCGTGTTCAGGTGATTCGCCCACGCGTCGCCGGTGATCGCGCAAGTCTTGCCGGCCGCAATCTTCACGGCGAAGGGGTAGTCGCCACAGCCGAAACTGATCCACATGGCCTCGGCCTGGTGCATGGGCATCAGCACGCCGCCTCGCCGCAGCCACTGCTGGGGCGCCTGCCGGGCATAGTCGTCCAGATGCCGCAAGGGAAATTGGCCCATCCCGGGCGGCAGCGGATAGTCACTCCCGTCGTCGGGGATCCGCAGGGTGCGCTGGAAGTCGAGCGAGCAGCGCGCCGCCTCGTGAACCTCGGGAAAGCGAAATACCAGAGAATCTCGTTCAAGCGTGATCATCGATCGCTGGCTCCTTACCAGTCACCGTCGCGTACCTCGCGCACGATGTGCAGGATGGCGTGGTCGGGCGCATCCTTGAGTTGTCGAATAAGCTCCGCGAACAGGGCGGGGCGTTTGCAGATGATGTCCTGGAGGTCGCGGGAGACCTTGCCCGCCATCGCCAGAAACACGTCCGGATCCTGGCCCAATTCCTTGGCCAATCGCACGGTCGTGGCCTCCGACGGCGGCGCTACCTGGCCCCGCTCGACCTTGCTCAGATAGCTGGGCTCGACACCAATGCGCCGCGCCACCTGGCGCAACGAATAGCGCCGGTCGGTTTCCCGAAGACGCTGCCTGGTAGCAGTGGCCGCCTCGCCAAAACGTGTCATAGTTCGTACATAGTACACGTTTATGCGAAACAGTCAAGGGCTGCGTGGTGCGTCGCGTCGGCCGCGTCATTCCCGCAGGTGGAGATTCATGAAGAATCATCTAGGGGCGGTTCGCGAACCGCCCTCCGCCACACATCCAGGCGCCCCAAATTCGGCCAGACTGGATTCCGGCTTCCGCCGGAATGATGGAGGGGGTGCACGCGGGTCTCCAGCTGCGGGGATCTCGCCCGGCGCCTAGGGCCGCAGCCTCGCATTGAGGTCGCCCGCATAGACCTCATAGGCCACGCCGCCGTCGTCCGAGACGTCCACTTGCAGCAGTGGAATGAACCCCACGTGCTCGTGCGCCACATAGCTACCGCGATCCACGGCGCGGATCAGCCGCATCACGAGCGTCCAACGACCGGGGCCAAGCGGATCGTCCTCGCCCACGGTGGCGAAAGCCCCGTCGCCGGCGCCGGCGGCCAGGCTCCCTGCCCGGGGATCCAATCGGTACGAGGCGTTGACGGAGGCGCTCCCCGAGGAAATCTGGCCTGGAAACCACCGTGCGGTCGCGGGTCCGCCGATTCCCGGATACACCGGCAGGCCGGACGGTCCCGTCTCAACGACGATCCAGTCCTGGCCCGTCCAGCGGTCCGGCTCCCAGTTATTCAGCGCGAGCGAGAAGCTGATTCGTCCGTTCGCCGCGACGGCCTCGGACACTCGAACCGTGACGGACCGCCAACTCCCGGGCTCAAACGGCATGAGCGGGGCGATCGCGCCGTCCGGCGAGTAGACCACCACGCCGTCGTTCCACCAGATCGGCTGCCGCGCCGCCGCCGGGAACATGGACGGCGTGAACCAGTGCGGCACGACAACGACATCTGGACTGTGCTCGCCAAACGGCTCGATCCCAAAGTCGGTGCGCATGTGCATGCGACCCGGGAACAGCTGCCCCACGAGCCGCGCATGCGCGAGCGTGGACGCAGCACGGAGAGCGAAGGTCGATTCGATCGCCGGATCCACGAACACGACGGCGGACGCCGGCACGGCCCGTCGCAGCGCTTCATAGGAGGCCGGCGCGGGCTCGGCCTCGAGATCCAGAAACTCAGCCCGCACACGATAGAAGGCATCGCCCGCGTCCTCGAATAGGAGATCAAAAAACTGCGGGTCGTCGAGCCAACGCCGCGCGCGTTCCGGCAAGCCCGCAACCCAGGCGTCCGGGGCGTGGACATAGCTGATCCCGAGCCGCCGCACGGCGGCGGGATCGAGGTAGCGCACGGCGTCCTGGTGCTCGGGCCCACCCTCGTAGAGGAGGTGGGCGGCCTGGATGAAGCCCGACGCATTAGGCCGGCCGGTGGCGGTGGAGAGGGCCGTCGCGTGAGGCGAAAGGACGCGGGCGCGGATGTCCGTGTGGCTCTGGATGTAGTCGGCAAGGCGCGCGGACCTCAGGCGTGGATACACCTCTCGGGGCCAGCCGCGCGTCGCCTCCGCCTCTCGCGCTTCTCCGGTCGCGTTGGCGAGCAGCACGCCCTGGTCGAGCCCGGGTCCGATGGCCCGCAGGGGCGACACCACGGTCGGCCAGGTCACGAGCCCCACGGCGACTGCGCCCGCAGCCCAGCGCCACCGCGGCCGCAACGCCCGCAGCCGAAGACTCAGGGCGAGCAGCGCGGCCAGCAGCGCAAAGTTGCGCGCGTGCCCGTCGAGCCTGGTGACGTCCTGCTGGCCGATTTCGTAGTGCAGGGTGAGCCCGGCAAGGACGAATAGGCCGGCGACGGCGGCCAGCGCCAGGCTGAATCGATCGCGACCGGCCAGCAGCGCGGCGCCCCCGGCCACCACGAGCGGTCCCAGGGCCAGCAAGCCCAGACCGCCGAAAAGCGTGGTGACGCTGGCCAGCGGTTGCCGGGCGCTCGTGTCGTCAAGCCAGCCGAGTGACAGCGCGCCAGCGTCTTCTCCAAACAGGACCGCGGTGATGATGCCGCCGCCAACGGCCAACAGCAGCACCGCCAGCACCGGACCCGCGACGGCGCGCAAGACGCCGCCCGCGGTGAGTCGCTCGCGCCGGTTCCGCCAGAGATCGACGGCCTCGTGCAGCCCCCAGAGCGCCAGCACGATAGGGGCCACGGCTTCGTCCACCAGCCCCAGAAACCCGACCAACAGCGCCAGAGTCCCGTGGTGCGTCCAGTGCCAATCCTTGAGTTGCGCGGACCGCTCCAGGACCACCAGAGCCAGCGCATAGGCCAGCGGAAACGTCGGCTTCCAGACGTTTGGCGGCACGGATTCGCTCGCCCCAAGCCCATCGACGTAGACCGTCCCCAGCGCCGCCCGCAGGCCGGCTTCCGGAAACCCCACTGGCACCGGAACCTGAAGCACGCCCGGCGAGGCGAAGAGCAGCGTCTGTGCGCCGGCCGCCAGCAGCAGCGGTCCGAGCGTTGCCACCGCGAGCCACGATCCGCGCCGCAGCAGCAGCGTTCCCACGATCAGCGCGAAGCTTGTCCAGATGTACGCGCCCAGCAACTCCGTCACGAACGCCGGGTCGGGACCAATCGGCGGCGTGAGCAGCGCGATCAGCAGGTCAACCCCATAGTGATACGGCACAGCCATGCCGGGATTCCACGGCAGTTCCGGCGGGTGCGGACCTCCGGCCCGCATCGCGGCGATGAACCCGTGATGGATATACGGGTCGGGATTCGGGAGCAGCTGACGGCCGGCCAGCGCGACCCAAAGCAACGCCAGGACTGCCACCACGAATCCCGCCGCGACGCGCGGCTGCACCCGGACGCGCTCGCGCCGGCGCCAAACAATCCCGGCGCCGAGCGCTAGCACGACCATCCATCCCACCAGCGCGCCCGCCAATCCGGGCAACAGGTACACCACGAAGTTGGTGACCAGACCCCACAGGGCGACGCCGACCACCAGACCCTGCGCTAGGGCTAAGAGGTCGTCGGTTTGCCCCAGCGCCACTCGCGCGATCACAAACCCGATGGCAGCCAGCACGACAAGCTCTGCCGCCAATAGCAGCAAGCCTGGAACTACCGCGGGATCAACGATCATGGCGATCCGTTGGGCGACTCGGCATCCTGGAGCCCAGGGTGGGACTCGAACCCACGACCTGCGGTTTACAAAACCGCCGCTCTGCCGATTGAGCTACCTGGGCAGACCGCTGATCTCCGGGCCTGCGTGCCCGAGACGCCGGGTCACGGCTGGCAACGATCAGCATAGACGAGGCGCCGGCGCTGGTTGCGCCTGAACACGAAGCGGCCGCCATCGCGAATCGCCCGCGGTCACGACCAGATCGAGCGCATCGGCCAGACGTCGATCGAGCTCACGGTTGCGTCCGCGTCCGCAAACAGCGCCACGCCGCGGCTGTCCTGACGCGATGGGTATATCCGCTGGGTGAGGCACTGTCGTCCGTTGGCAAACACCTCGACGATGGAGCGGTCGACGAATATTCGCAGGTGCAGCGCCTCATCCCGATCCAGATCAAGCGGCGCATGCTGGACGTCGCGCCCGACGACTTCCGGAGCGGTGCTCGAAGCCCCCGGATCGAGGGAGATCCGGCCCTCGGTTCGCGAATAGACAATCCGTGTTTCCTCGGCGCCGTCCGGCGAACGGCTCACGGCGATGCCGATGTCGCCCGCGGTCTCTCGCTCGAAGGCCACGGTCAGCTCGGCGCAGGATGCGTCCACACCATCCAACCGGGTCGGTGCGCCCGCTGGCACCTGCACACCGTCGAACCGACGATGAACGCCGCGCAGCACTTGCAGTTCAGACGCCGGCTCGACGCGCAACAAGCCGTCACCGCCAAGCGACAGCACCCGAGGCAAACACATCACGCCCGACCAGCCCGAAGCCCGTTGGGCGGCCTCCGTGCGCCCCTCCGTGACCCAGCCGAACATGATGCGCCGGTCCGCGTCGTCGTGCAGCGTGAGGCCGGCACAGAGCGTGCCGCTCTCGAGGGAGAAGCCGGCGAAGTTCATGCGCCCATGTCGTTGCGGTACGAATCGCTCGCCGTCCATCCCGCCCACGTAGTACTGCACACCGCGTTCGTGGCTGGCGAACAGCAGCACGTGCGCCTCGCCCAATCTGAATAGGTCCGGTACCGCACAGTCACTTTCCTCGCCCGGCTCATAGAGCAAACCGCGGTAGTCCCAATGCACGAAATCCTGCGAGCGGAAGAGAAACGCCGTGTCCCCGGCGCCTTCGATCTTGCCGCCGCAGATCAGATACCACTTGTCGCCGTCTCGCCAGGCGCACGGGTCCCAAGCGCGCCACCCGGCCTGCGGATCGGTCGGATGCGGGATCAGCGGATTGGATGGATGCCGCAACCAACTGCGCAGGCCATCATCGACGCTCGTGGCGACGCAGATGCCGTCGGGATTGCCGTAGTAGACCAGGGCCGGCATGCCGTCGAGGTCGATGGCGCCCCCGCTGTAGCAGCCACGGCGGTCGGGTCCGCCGGGCTCTGGCGCCAGCGCGATCGGCAAGTCTTCCCAATGGACCAGATCCCGACTGACCGCATGGCCCCAATGCATCCGCCGCGGGTTGTCATAGGCCTCGTCGGGGTTGTGCTGGTAGAAGAGGTGATACGCGCCGTCCCAATAGATCGTCCCATTCGGATCGCCGAGAAAGTTCGCCGGCGCGGTGAAGTGATACGCGGGCCGGAAGGCATCGCTCGCCAGGCGCCGTTGATCGTCACCGGCGTTCACGATGGACACCCCGCGTCCTGTCGAATGCCTAGGAGTCCGCGCCGCAGGACGGGTTAGGCTCGGTCGGCGGACTTGGCGGTGGGCCATTTCGACACATGTCCGTCATCGGTCAGCCGAGCATGGCCGTATCTTGGGCACCGAGCGGCCCCATGGCCCGATCTTGGCGC